>NZ_CP042596.1:0-1200000 GCF_009914315.1 Granulicella sp. WH15 | reverse complement strand
GCCCCGGCCAACGCCACCTTCATCGCCCAGGTAACCGACGCCTCCACTCCCCAGAGCCGCGCCACCCACAGCTACACCCTCACCATCGTAGGCCCGCTGGCCTTGTCCTCCTCCACTCTCGACGCCGGACAAGTCGGCACCCCCTACACCAGCGGTCCCCTGCCAATCACCGGCGGAGCCGCCCCCTACACAGCCACGCTCGCCAGCGGAGCCTTGCCCGCGGGCCTCACCCTCAGCCCCACCGGCATCCTGACCGGAACCCCGACCACCCCCGGCACCTACACCTTCGACATCGCCGTCCACGACAGTGAACCCACACCCCAGACCGCATCCGCAAGCTACTCTCTGGTCATCAAGCCCGTTCCCCTCGCCTTGTCCTACCCGGCGACCACCAAGGGAGCCCTCGGCACCGCCTTCACCCTGGCCCCCACCACCTTCACCGGGGGCACCAAGCCGGTCACGCTCGCCGTCACCTCCGGCACCCTGCCCGCAGGCCTCACCCTCGGTTCCGACGGTAGCATCAAGGGCACTCCCACCTCCTCGGGTGTCTTCCCCCTCATCATCACGGCTACCGATAGCACCGTCCCCGCCCAGGTCGTCACCGCACCCCTCGCCCTCAACATCTTCAGCAGCACCACCTCCGTCACGGTCGACACCACCAAGGCCCTGGCCACCGTGCCCTCCACCGGCATCGGCATCCACACCTCCGTCTACGACCCCAGCCTCTCCGACACCGCCGCCCTGCCCGCGCTGCTGGCCACCTCCGGCATCCGTATGCTGCGCTACCCCGGCGGCTCCTACTCGGACAACTACCACTGGGCCCAGTACACCCTGACCCCCATCTTCGCCTCGACGACCCCGGCCTGCGGCGTCACGCCCAACGGATACCTGGCCCCCCACACCGACTTCGGCTACTTCCTCAAGACGCTGGCCGCCACCGGCACCCAGGCCATCATCACGGTCAACTACGGCACCTCGGTGGCCGACGCGAAGGGCACTCGCTCCACCGGCACCCAGGGCGGCGGCGTCACCGCGCCCAGCACCTGCTCCGAGCCCAACCGTGGCGGCCAACCGCAGGAGGCCGCCGCCTGGGTCGCCTACACCAACGGCGACCCCGCCAGCACCCAGAGCATCGGCATCGACGACGTGGGCTTCGACTGGAAGACCGTCGGCTTCTGGGCCAGCCTGCGCGCCGCCACCCCGCTGCCTACCGACGACGGCTACAACTTCCTCCGTCTCGGCCTCACCGCTCCCGTCGGCATCAAGTACTGGGAGATCGGCAACGAGATCTACTACAACGGCTACAACTCCAACAACAACACCGAGTCCGACGTCCACGCGCCCTATGTCTATACCGCTGGCTACGGCAGCACCTACGCCTCCCGCGCCAACGTAGCCGAGCTATCGTCCACGGCCTACGGGACCAACGCCGCCCGCTACATCCAGGCCATGCGCGCGGTCGATCCCACCATCAAGCTGGGCATCGTGGTCAGCTCGGCCATCGACCCTATCCCCTCCACCTGGACCCCGGCCGTCCTCACCGCCGTCTGCGCCGCCACCAGCTTCGACTTCGCCATCCTGCACTACTACCCCGGCACCTACAACGCCACCACCGCCGCGCAGCTACTCTCCTCGCCCCAGGCCGACATGCCCCGGCTCGTCTCCGGCATCCAGTCGAACGTCGCCGCAGCCTGCCCTGCGAGCGCCAGCGCCGTCCAGATCTTCGTCACCGAGACCAACCCCGACGGCACCCTGGCCACGGGCACGCCGGCCTCCATCCCCGGCCTCTACGCCACCCACGAGATCCTGACCGCGCTCGAGTCCGGCGTTGCCAACATCGACTGGCTGGAACTGCACGCCGGAGCCGGAACCTTCCTGGGCGAGGGCACCGAGACGCCCGGCCCGGCTTTCTACGGCATCGAACTGGCCCACCTGCTGGCCGACGTGGGCGATACCCTCGTCAGCGCCTCGTCCACCAACTCGACCCTGCTGGCCCACGCCGCGCTCCAGGCCAGCGGCAAGAAGGCGATCCTGCTGCTCAACGCCGACCCAGCCAATACCGCGAACGTTCAGGTCACCGTCACCGGCAGCACCCTGGGAGCCACCGCCACCCAGTACAGCTTCGGCATCGCCACCAGCCAGAGCGGCTCCACATTGCCCGCGACGTCCTTCACGATCCCCGGCAATACCTTCTCTGTGGTTATCCCGCCTTACACCGCTACAGAGCTGGTCATCCCATAAAAAAGAGCAAGGCGAAACGGGGATAAAAAGGGAAAAAGGGATAAGAGCGGAGCCTTGAGATCTTTGCTTCTCACGCGAAGGTCCAAAGCCGCGCGAAGTGCCGCCCGCCCGGCGTAAGGGCGTTGTTGCCTGTTTTTTTGGTTGTCATTCAGGAGCGCAGCGGAGGAATCTGCTTCTGCCGTTGCTGTTGCTGTTGCTTCTTGCCGTTGCCGCTGCATCTGGGGTAGGTCGGGGCTTTAGCCCCGACATCAAAACCCTCCCCAGAAGCGGGCTTTAGCCCCGAGGTATGCTTTCTTCTCCCTACCCCAAATCTCCAGATGCTTACAAAAAGCGCTGAAGGCGCGCTCTATACCAGCCTAGGGCGAAGCCCTAGGTATCCGGACATAAAGGCAGGAAAAGGGCTGAAGGCCCGACCTATCCCTGCCGCAAACCTGTCCTGCCGGACGGGCCCGCTACGCGCGAGGCGGGCGTTCACACGCCTCTTTACTGCTTCGCGTGGTCCTCCCGTTGGTCGGAAACAAAATGCTTGCTTCCGACCAACAGGAGATACCTACCCCAGCCACTTCGGATTCGCCGCCGTCCCATCAAAGTGCGGAGTCGTCTTGAATAACTCGTACTTCCCCTCACTCGCCGCCACCGCCGTCCGGTCCAGCAGGCTCTTCACCTCAGCCTCCGTCATCGGCTTGAAGGTCTTCGCCGCCGTCATCGCCTGCTCCAGAATCTCCATCGAGTCGATGCCCGTAATGACCACCGAAACAGGCTGCGTCAGCCCATAGTGCAGCGCCTCAATCGGCTTCACCGTGTTGCTGTCCAGAATGAAGTGATCGCCAAAGGTCTTCATCGCCAGCACACCGATCCCCTGCTTGATCGCCACTGGCATCACCTCCCGCGTAAACGAGCGGAAGTGCGCATCCATCACGTTCACCGGCATCTGCACCGTATCGAAGTGGAAGCCGTGCTTCTGCGCGGTCTCCAGCATCCGCAGATGCACCGCCGGGTCCTTGTGCCCAGTGAACCCGATGTAGCGAATCTTGCCCGCCTTCTGCGCCGCCACCGCCGCCTCAATCGCCCCGCCCGCCGCGAAGATGCGGTCGGGATCTTCCATCCGGATCACCTCGTGGAACTGCACCAGGTCGATCATGTCGGTCTGCAGCCGCCCCAGCGACTGCTCGAGCTGTTTGTCGTACTCGACCGCCGTGCGCCCGTCCATCTTCGTCATCAGGAAGACCTTCTCCCGATAGCCGTTGCGCAGCGCCTGCCCCATCCGCACCTCGGAGATGCCGTCGTTGTAGTCCCAGCAGTTATCGAGGAAAGTAATCCCGCGGTCAATGCCCGCGTGCATCAGCCGGATGCTCTCGTTCGCGTCCTTCTGCTTGCCCAGGTGGTATCCGCCCAGCCCAATCGCCGAGACCGTCTCGCCCGTGGTCCCAAGCTGCCGATAGACCATCTCCGGCGACTCGGGCCTCTTCACCGCACCCTTAGCCGTCTGCCCGCTGGCCGCCCCCGTAGCCGCCGCCACACCCATCGCCGCCGCCGACTTCAAAAAATCTCTCCGCTCCATAACCCTCACCTCGCTCCATCAGATGCACTGCGCCCAGTTCCAGCACTGCCTCGGGCGATCAAAACTCCCGAGTACCCGGCCCCAAAACCATTATCGATATTCACCACCGTTACATTGGGGCTGCACGAGTTCAACATCCCCAGCAACGCCGTCGCGCCACCGAACGAGGCGCCGTAGCCCACCGAGGTCGGCACCGCGATCACCGGCACACCGACCAGCCCGCCCACCACCGACGGCAGCGCGCCCTCCATGCCCGCGCAGACGATCACCACATCCGCAGCCGCCAGATCCTGCCGTACCGCCAGCAGCCGATGCAGCCCCGCGACGCCCACGTCGTACAGCCGCGTCACCTGCGCGCCGAAGGTCTCCGCCGTCACCGCGGCCTCTTCGGCCACGGGCAGGTCGCTGGTGCCAGCGCAGACCACGGCCACGTGCCCCAGCAGTTCACGCACGCTCTGCCGCAGCGAGATCGTCCGTGCCAGCGAGTTGTAGCTCGCCTCCGGATGCTGCGCCAGCACCGCGTCCGCCGTCACAGCATCAGCACGCGTGGCCAACACGTCCACACCATCCGCAGCCAGACTGGCGAAGATCGAAGCTGTCTGGGCCGGAGTCTTGCCCGCCGCGTAGACCACCTCAGGCAGCCCCGAGCGCAGGCTGCGGTGATGATCCACCCGCGTGTGGCCCAGGTCCTCAAAGGGCAGCGTTACCAGCCGCGCCGCCGCGGCGTCCGGCGTCATCTCTCCACGTTCCACCTCGGCCAACAGGGCCAGCAATGCGGTCGGAGTCACGCCGTCACCGCCTGTACGCCGCGATGGCCGCCTGCTGCACCATCTTGAGCGCCACACCGTGCGCGGCGGCGGCGGCCTTGCAGTCCTCAAACTCGGGAGCCGAGTTCAGCTCCTCGCCCGCAAGCGAGCCGATCTTCATGCGGATCTCGCCATAGGGAGTCTCGACCTTCGCAAAACTCCGCTCCAAACAGACGCGACGGTCCTGCCGCACCCGGACCCCCAGCGTGCTGGTCTCGGACAGGATCAGCCGCTCCAGCGCCGCCCGGTCGCCGGGGTTGCAGAGCACCGTCAGCAGCGTTCCCGGACGGCCCTTCTTCATTACCACCGGCGTCAGCATCACGTCCAGCGCACCCTTGGCCAGAGCGGTCTCAGCCACATAGGCCAGCACCTGCGGCGAGAGGTCATCGAGCGCCGTCTCCAGCACCGTCACTGTCTCCGAGGCATCGTGCCCATGCTTGTGATGTCCTTCAGTCGTACCCACACTGAGCCGCAGCACATTCGGAAAATCCTTCGGGTTGCGCGTGCCCGCGCCATAACCGATAGCATCCACCCGCATCGCAGGCTGCGCTCCAAACGTGGGTTCAAGCGCACGAATCAAAGCCGCACCGGTAGGCGTCACCAGCTCCTTCTGCACATGCGCCGAATACGTCGGGTATCCCTTCAGCAGGTCCGCCGTAGCCGGGGCCGGAACCGGAAACGTCCCATGCGCGCACACCACCATCCCGCCGCCCACGTTCAGCGGCGACGAGTGCCACGCGCCGATCTTCAGATGATGAATTCCTGCGCTGGCCGCAACAATATCCACGATGGCATCCACCGCGCCCACCTCGTGAAAGTGAATCTGCTCCACCGGCACGTTGTGGATCTTTGCCTCAGATGCCCCCAGCAGTTCGAACGCCTTAATCGCCGTCGCCTTCACCGGACCTGCGAGTGACGTCGATTGAATCAACTCACGGATCACCGTCAACGAGCGCCCATGCACGTGCTCGTGTGTGTGCTCGTGAGGATGATTGTGGTCATGGTCATGCGAGTGGCCGCCCTTGTGCAGATGCTGCGTCTGCGGCTGATGCGTATGGGTTGCTCCTTCGCTCTGGTGCTCGAATGAACCGCCGTCATGCGTGTGAGAGTGGCTGTGCGAATGAGAGTGCGTATGCGCCTTGGCCTCGGCCAGCTCGTCGCCCTCCAGCACATGCACCTTCGTGCATGAGATTCCGCTCCGGTCCACGCGCTCGATCTTCAGGCTCGCCCCCAGATTCAACGCGGCCACGGCGTCGTGCATCACCTGCTCCGGCACCCCCGCCTCCAGCAACGCCCCCAGAAACATATCGCCGGAGATTCCCGCAAAACAGTCCAGATACGCAATCCGCATAAGTCACTCTTTCAGTTACAAAATACAAGTAATTATTTCAGTTACAAATATTCGGATGGCCGGGCCACACACTCAACTCCGTGCCGCCGCAATCGCCGAGACCGGCAGCACATCGTTCATCGAACCCGAGCGATACCCCTCGGTGTCGAGCGTCACGTACTTGAAACCAACCGCCTTCAGAGCTGCCGTCATCTGCCCCAGCGTCTCCAGATTCAACGCCCGCCCCAGGTCCTCGCGGGCAATCTCCACGCGAGCCAGCTCGCCGTGGTGCCGTACCCGCACCTGCCGAAAGCCCATGCGGTGCAAAGCATCCTCGGCCTGCTCCACCTGACCCAAATTCTCCATCGTGACGGGCCTCCCATACTCGATCCTCGACGACAAACAAGCGCTCGCAGGCTTATCGGCCAGCGTCAACCCGGCCTCGCGAGCCAGCGTGCGAATCTCCGCCTTCGTCAACTGCGCCTCGGCCAGAGGAGCCAGCGCCCCATGCAGCTTCGCCGCCTGCTGGCCGGGGCGGAACTCGCCGCCATCGTCGAGGTTCATCCCATACGCCAGATGCGCGAACCCCAGCTCCGCACGAGCCGTCTCCATCTGGGTGAACAGCTCGTCCTTACAGTGGAAGCAGCGGCGCGCATCGTTCTTCACGTACTCGGCCCGCTCCAGCTCTCCGGTGTGCAAGATGTGCGTGGGGATGCCGTGCGTGGCCGTGAACTCCAGCGCCGCCGCCAGCTCCTTGCGCGGCAGCGAGGCCGAGTCCGCGATCACCGCCAGCATCCGGTCGCCAAGCGCGCGGTGCGCTGCGTAGGCCAGGAAAGCCGAATCTGTGCCACCCGAGTAAGCAACCAGCAACGACCCCAGCCCACCGAGCCGGGCCTCGAGCGCCGCCGCCTTGTCTGACAAGCTCATTCCCTCATTCTAGTTCCGATTGAGCAGCAACTCGCAATGGAGCCCTTAGCAGTTGCTGCCCATCGGCTCAGTTATTTTCCCTTCACAAGCTGGCCGCGAATCTCGCCGCCGGGATTGGCGGAGGTATGCACGTTGAAGTACCACTTGCCTTCCAGAAGATCCTTCGCCTGCTCCGGGGTTAGTGTGGCCGTGCCGTCGAGCGGGCTGGCAATCGAGGCAGCCTTGATGGGAAGCTGCGGTCCGGCGTTGGCTCCGGGCGCGGCCGGGCCGTGGAAGTGCGCGGCCGTGGCCGGGCCTGTAAGGCCGCTGAACTCAATGTGATACGTAAACTCTTCGGTGTCGGTGTTGAGCGTTGCCTTGACCGTACCCTTCCCGTCGCTGGTCTTGGCGGGGACTTCGGAGGCAGCGTCCAGCTTCGCCCTGAAGGTAATCGTTGCGGCCTGGGCGGCTACCGATGCGAACGCGAGTGTGGAGACGATGACGGCTTCACGGAAACGACGGTTTATCAGGAACATAGTGCTTCTCCTTTTTGAGTGAGCCAATGGACAGCCCTGCGCTTCGGGATAGGATGCAATTTCACCCCGCCAAGATATCGGCAGGCAAACACAGGATTACGATACTCCGCACGCATGATGCCTGCCCTGCGGAAGAGCAGGTGTAATGCTTTTCCCCTGCCTGCGTCAGCCACTATGAGCGCACCAGCTAAGCTCAAGGAGAAACATCATGCAAACCAAAAAGCCCTGCCCCTGCGGCCCTACCTGCCCGTGCGAGCCGTCGTCCCCTTGCTCCGACTGCATCTCCAACGTCTAATCAACAAAGCGGCAGGTGACGACCTGCCGCGTCTACCCTATGTCCGAAGCTGTTCTCAACTCGCTGCTCGACCTCCGTCGCCAGTTTCTCGGCTTCGTGGAGCGACGCGTGCCCGACCGCGCCACCGCCGAAGATATCCTTCAGTCTGCCTATCTCCGCACGCTTGACACCGCCTCCCAGCCCCGTGACGACGACTCCGCCGTCGCCTGGTTCTACCGCGTCCTGCGCAACGCCATCATCGACCACTACCGCCGCCGCACCACCGAGGATGCCGCGCTGGGCCGCTGGGTGAAGGAGCTGGAGTCAGAGACCGCACCCAACCCCGCGCTCGAGGCCACGTCCTGCGAGTGCATCTCCAGCGCGCTGGAGACGATGACGCCCGCCTATGCCGCGCTGCTGCGCGAGATCGATCTTGGGGATTCCACCCTGGCCGCATACGCCGCCGCGCACCAGATCACGGTCAGCAATGCCGCTGTCCGCGCTCATCGTGCTCGCGCGGCTCTGCGCAAACAGTTAATCCGCTGTTGCGGGACCTGCGCTACTCATGGCTGCATTGACTGCACTTGCCAAAGGCCCGCTGCGCGCGGTGCGGGCGTTCACACGCCTTTATAAAAGGCTTCGCGTGGTCCTCCCGCTGGTCGGAAACAAAGATCGAAGTGCTTACCGCATCAATGGCGGCAGCTTGTCGCTTGTTCCCAGCAGGAAGACCACGCCGATCACCAGGCTGTACACCGCCGTCAACGACGTCACCGTCGTCTGCACCCAGGCCCGCTGGCGGCTCTCCGCCACGATACCCGCGGCGCTGGCCGTCATCAGAGTGTTCATCAACAGCAACCCACCAATAAAGCTCATCAGCCCAAAGAAGCCGCGGCTGGTCCCGCCGAGGTTCGCCGCCAGCAGAAACAGCAGTAGCTGCGAGGGCGTCTCCGCACCCAGCCCGTGGATGATCCCCACCACAAAGACCGAACTGCGGTCATACTTGAAGCTGAACGGATCGGGCCGCTCCCGCTCCGGCTCCACGAGTCTCCGCACCCGCCAGTGGGCATAGCGCGCGCCCGAGACCAGCAACGCAATCCGGCTGCGCGGAATGTGCGCATGAGCGTGCTCGCCCGCAGGCCGCCGCAGGTATGCCACGAAGACGTACACAGCCAGCACGATCAGGGTCGCGCCCACCAGCCGCTCGCCGATGGCGTCGAGATGAGCAGGCAGCGACAGATGCAGAAAGATCACCGCCGCGCCCAGCACCGCGACCGTCAGCGCGTGGCCCAGAGCGTAGAGCAGCCCCAGCCGCATCCCCTCGCGCCAACCCCGCTGCACACTCGTGATGTCCGAGATCGCCGCCAGGTGATCGTAGTCGAAGCCATGACGCAACCCGAGCAGCGCGCACGAGACCAAAGCAAGTTGAAGCGTAGCCGACATATCCAGTCCAGCCTAGCACTTCAGCCCTCCGTGCAGGAGGCCCGTCCGGCAGGACAAGTCTTTGCGGTTGCTTCTTACGAGTACGTCTGAAGGAAACTTTCTAGCCCAGGCGTTTCCAGTATCCCAGCCCGTCCAGCCCCGGCCCGTAGAACCCGTTCAGCCGCCCCGCAAGCACGTAGCCCGACCGCTCGTAGAACCGGATTGCACCCGGATTTTCGACCGCGACGTGCAGCTCCATACGCCCCGCGCCTGCCCCTCGGGCACGCTCTTCGAGCGCCCCCAGCAGCTTCCCGGCCAGCCCCTTGCCACGCGCCTCCGGAGCCACATCCAGCGTGACCACGTAGCCGTAGATATCGTCCTCTCGATGCTCCAGGTGCGCAATCGAGAACCCGGCCAGACTTCCGTCTTGCGCATACGCCACCACAGACATCGCATTGGGCGCATCGGCGAATCGCCGCATGGAGCGGCGGTCGAATCGGAAGTTCTCCGAGAAGCAGACCTGATCGAGCGCGTACATCGCCTCGACGTCGGACTCGCGGTAGGGGCGTAGCGTGATGCCGTCGCGGGTCTCGGCCGCCTGGGGGTCCAGGAACCGCATCGCCGCCCCGAACATCCTGTCAAGCGATAACCGGTCGTATCTCATGCACCTGCTTATGGGGTGCGCCTGTACGGCGCGCTACGCTGAAACCGTGAACGTATCTTCGCTGCGCGTGACGGCCCGGTACATCGTGTCGCGCTCGAACGGCACCCGGCCCGCCTCGGAGATGAGGCGCTCCAGGCCGGCGCGGCGCATCCCCTGCGGAGTAGTGGCTCCGGCGTCGTGGTAGATCTTCTCCTCGATGACCGTGCCGTCAATGTCGTCGGCACCGAAGCGCAGCGATATCTGCGCCATCTGCGGCGTCACCATCTGCCAGTAGCTCTTGATGTGGCTGAAGTTATCGAGCATCAGCCGCCCGACCGCAATCTGCCTGATATCGAGCATCCCCGAAGACTTGGGGATGTGCGCCAGAGCCGTGTGGTCCGGGTGAAAAGAGAGCGGGATGAAGGTCTGGAAGCCACCGGTCTCGTCCTGCACCGCGCGCAGCTTGACCATGTGGTCGATGCGGTCCTCGTCGTTCTCCACGTGGCCGTAGAGCATGGTCGCGTTGGAGCGGAAGCCCATCTGGTGAGCCAGCTTAGCCGTCTCCAGCCACTCGCTGCCGTCGATCTTGTGGTCGCAGATGATGTGCCGGATACGATCCGCAAAGATCTCCGCGCCGCCACCCGGCATCGAATCGACCCCGGCGGCCTTCATCTCGGAGAGCACCTGGGGAATCGTCCGCTTGCCGCGCTTGGCCAGGAAGGCGATCTCGACCATCGTAAATGCCTTGATGTGGACCTTGGGGAAGCGCTCCTTGAGCCCGCGCACCAGGTCCATGAAGTACTCGAAAGGAAGATCGGGGTGCAGGCCGCCGACGATGTGGAACTCAGTGACCGCGTCGGTATAACCCGAGGCTGCCGTCTCCCAAGCCTCTTCGAGCGCCATAGTGTACGTGCCCGCCTCGCCCTTCTTGCGGCCAAAGGCGCAGAGTCGGCAGGAGGCCACGCAGACGTTGGTGGGGTTGATGTGCCGGTTGACGTTGAAGTAGGTGGTGTCGCCGTGCAGGCGCTCGCGGACCAGGTTGGCCAGCCAGCCCACGGCGAGGACATCGCCGGTCTGGTAGAGCAGGACGCCGTCCTCAAAGCTCAACCGTTCGCCGTTCTGCACCTTCTCCGCAATAGGGTAGAGGCGCGGGTCGTCGGTCTGGAAGGAGTGCCTGGGCTTCATCATGGTTATGCTCCCGAGCGCTGGGCTCAGCTAGAATTCTATTCCCATTCGCCGCCTGCCTGCACGTTGTTAGCGCGAGGCGGTGATCGGCGAGGCTACCATCCTCGGCTGTACGACGATGCCGTCGAAGAGCGTCGCCGCAATGAAGTGGTCATCGACCGGCCGCACGAAGCGCAGGTTCCAGCCCGTCTCGATGAACTTGACGGACCGCTGCGGCAGTTGGACGGTAAAGGCCACGGTGGACGTCCCGTTGGCGGTAATGAGCATCCGGTTGGCAGGCTCATCGAAGAAGAGGCTGTTGACACCGCTCAGGAAGAGGTTCGACGGTGTCGTCCAGCTTTGGCCACCGTTGTCCGAGATGAAGATTCCTTCGCGTCCGCCGACCCAGATTGAGCCCGCACCGTCCACCGAGACGGCTCCGATCTGCGAGAGCGCGGGGGGAGGCGTGATGCCGGTCCAGGTCTGGCCCCCGTCGGTGGAGTGCGACACGGAGTGCAGCGTCGCCGCCACCACCGCGTTGCGAGTCGAAGCGAGGAAGCGCCACTCATCCGCCGACAGGGCGGAGACCGGGTGCCAACTGTTGCCGCTGTCCGGGCTGGAGAGAATCCCCTCCGCAGTGGCGGCCAGCACCGTGTTCGGCGTGGTGGCCAGGGCGAAAACCGCTCCGTCGAAGTGTTTTGCAGGAGTCTTCAATGTGGCCTTGGCGGTCGGGACGGCCCTCCCCTTGATGCTCCGGGAGCCTGCCTTCTTGACCGCGACCGGGGCTGCGGCACGCACATCGCCGGCCCGCTGCCACAGGCCATCGGCCAGATGGAAGATGCCGTGGGAGGTTCCGGCCAGCAGCGTCCCGTCGGGCGCTGTGCCCAGACTGAAGACATCCTTGCCCTCGAGCCCTACGCTCACCTGCATCCAGTTCAGGCCGCCGTTGTCGCTCTGAAAGACGCCGCCCCACTCCTTGTCGTTGACGACGCCGATATAGACCGAGTGGTTCCTCGTCTGGGTGTAGGCCGAGATCTGGCGGGCCGAGAAGCCCTGATTCGAAGACTGGAAGGTGTACCCACCGTCAAAGCTGGCAACGACGCCGCCGCGATCCGTGGCCAGCAGCACCTTCTGCGAGTTGGCCGGATCGATGTAGACGTCATTGACGATCACGTCGGAGACGGTCGTGCGCGCCCAGCTCTTACCCGCGTCGCCGGAGCGGAAGAGGCCCTCCGTGGTACCCGCGAAGACGGTGTCCAGATGATTGGGGTCCTGGAGCAACACACGCGTCCGCCGCGCGGACGAGGGAATACCCTGGACCTTGAGGAACTGCTCGCCGCCGTTCTCGCTCTTATAGATTCCCGAGCAGGCGCTGGCGTAAACCGTCCGCGGCTTTGCCGGGTCGACGATGATGGAGAATACGTCGGAGTCTTCGATGATGCCCTGCTTGATGTTCGACCAGTTGGCTCCGCCGTCGGTGGTTTTCCAGGGCAGATGCCAGGTGCCAGCGTAGATCGTCTGCGGATCCTTGGGGTCGATCGCGATGGACTCGATGTTGTGTAGCTCTTTGCTGTCCTCGGGGCTTATTAGAGTCCAGTGCTGGCCACTGTCCTTGGAACGATAGACGCCGCGCAGGGTTCCGGCGACGATGGTCTTCGGGTCGGAGAGCGAGGCGGTCAGGGCGCGGATCGACTGCCCCCGCATCTCGGACTGCACGGACCAGGTGACGCCGCCGTCGTTGCTGACGAAGAGGCCGCCATCGGGGTGATCGAGCACCCAGGCACCGACCAGAAGATGCCTGGGGTTGGCCGCATCGACCAGGATATTGTCGAGCACCAAGTCGTCGCGCTTGCCCACGCGGGCCAGGCGCTGCCAGCTCTGGCCGCCGGTATGCGACTCATACATCCAGCCGTTGGTCGTCCCCAGGTAGAGATGCTGGTGGTCGTGGGGGTCAGCAGCGAAAGCGCGCGCGTCGCCGCCATCGGGACCGAAGGGCAGCCAGTTCGCCGACGCCCAACTGCGGGCGGAGGAGGCGGACAGGCAGACGAAGGCGGCAATCAGAAGACAAACTCGAGGCAGACGGAGGATCAAAAGGGCCATCCCTGAAACAGTATTATCCACAATGGTGAGGCTTGGGGAGTTGCGGAATCAAGCGTGAGTCGTCGAGGACGAAGCTCGTACAAGGCTAGAGTCGTACAGCACAAAGGCTGACTGGGAGAATCCCAGTCAGCCTCGTGCGAGTTACGACCTCAACTACTTCTTGTGGTGCTTGCGGACCGGCGTCCGAGGCACAGCCTTGACTGCGCTCTCATCCACCACCGTGACACCGGTGCTATCCAGGGTCGCTCCGGCCGGGATCAGGGTCGTCGTCACGCTCTTATCACCAGCCGTACCGGTGTAGACCGTAACACGCGAACCGTCGATACCCTTCTCGGTAACCAAGTAGTCCTTGGTGTTGACCGCACGCTCGGCAGCCAGCTTATCGGCATGCTTCTCGCTTGCCGCGGCGTTACCAACCACCGCAACCTTCGAGTCGGTCGTGCGCTGCAGGTTGAGGGCGATATCGTCCAGGCAGGCCTTCGCTTCGTTGTCCACACGAGCCGGCCGACGGTGATCGCGGTCGAAGCTGATGGAGCAGAGGCTGGAGGTCTTGGGGACGACCGGCGCCGGTGCCAGGATGGTCACCGTCGTCATGCTGGTGGCAGTCTGGCCCTTATCGTCAACCACGTTGCAGGTGACGGTGATGGTGCCAGGAGCCGCGCCTGCGGTGGACAGGGTAGCCGAGTTCGACGTTCCGCTGATGGAGCCGGCCGTCGCGCTATAGCTGTAGGTCAGAGGACGATTCTGCGGGCTGACGCCGTTCGCAGTGATCGTGGCGGAGTCGCCGGGGTTGATGGTCGAAGGATTCGCCGAGCAGCTAAGGGTCGGCGGCTCGAAGGCCTTGACCGTGAAGTCAGCCGAGCAGTCCGCCATCTGGCCGGGCTTGTTGCCCTCCGTGACGTGACCCTTGACCGTGTAGGTGCCGGCCGAGAGCGACTTGGTGTCGACGTTGGCCGTCGTGCTGGTACCGGAGATCGTACCACCGGTCGAGGTCCAGTTATACGTCGCGGTCTTCTTGGGATCCAGGTTCGCCGGGGTGCCGGTGACCGTGATGGGGTCGCCAGGGTATACCGAGGCCGGAGCAACCGCGCAGCTATAGGTGACGGGTGGCGGCGGGATGATGTGGCCGAAGTGCGTCACGATACCGGTGCTGAGATCGACGCCGTTCAGGTTCGTGCGTCCGCCCAGAATCGCGGTAGGCGGCGGGTTGTAGGGGCCGAAGCTCGCGTGAACGTAACGGTAGTCGGCCTGGAAGAGGCGGAGCGAGAAGCGGTTGTTGAAGAACGGCAGGTCGTAGTCCATGCCGCCGCCAGCGGTCAGGGCCGTGCCCCAGGTCCAGGGCTCGTGGTACGCCTGGCCGACAACATCGCTGTTCGGTCCGACGATGCGGGCGCCGCCCACGAGGCCGTGCGCGAAGACGGTGAAGTTCTGCATGGGAGCGCGGAAGATCGGACCGGCGGAGAAGGTGTAGAGTCCGTCGTTGTTGCCATCCGGATGCGCTACGATGTTGGCCTCAAAACCAACGTACTTCGAGAAGTAGTAAGCGCCGCTGGCGGTCGCACCTACGTCTACGGAGTCGTAGGCGATGTTGGCGGGCTTCAACTGGCCATGCGCGCCGAAGTAAGAGTAGCCGGCGAAGATATCGACACGCGAAGGGTTAGGCCCCATCGGGGTGCTGGGTGCGGTCTGTGCACTCAGGCTTGCTACTCCAAGGCTGACTGCACATGCAGCCAGTACAAACCGGCCAAAACTACGAAACGGGCGATAAACCATTCGACTTCCTCCGCTAATTTGAAACCAGATTTAACTTTTCTTTCAATCACGTCGACAGATCTTGAGGTCCCACCGAGTTTACTCAGTAAGGGCTCGTGTCCACAACAAAATAAACACTTACCAACCATCGAAAACATTACCAGCAATTTTTAACTGGTTTGTTTCAAAATTAAAAACCTGTACCCGGGCAGTTATCCCGTATACCGATCAGTTAACTCAGGTTCAGGGTCCGGCGAACCGTTCCCTTCTCCTGCTGAATCTTCTCCTGCAGCAGCGTGATGGCATACAGCAGCTGCTCAGGACGGGGCGGACATCCGGGCACATAGATGTCGACCGGAATGACCTGGTTGACGCCCTGCAACAGGGCATAGTTGTTGAAGACGCCGCCCGAGGTGGCACATGCGCCCATGGAGATCACCCACTTCGGCTCCGGCATCTGCTCATAGAGCCGACGAATGACCGGGGCCATCTTCTGCGACACGCGGCCCGCGATAATCATCAGGTCGCTCTGCCTCGGCGACGGCCGGAAGACCTCCGCACCGAAACGCGCGATATCGTAACGCGATCCGCCCATCGACATCATCTCGATCGCGCAGCAGGCCAGGCCAAAGGTCATCGGCCAGACCGAGTTCTTACGCACCCAATTGATCGCCGCATCGAGCGACGCCAACACGACGCCCTCCGGCTGCTCCGAACCCCAGCTCACCTCTTGCAGCTTCTCCCGGTTCTTCGCAAAACTGTCCAACGTGCCGAAGATGTAGCGGTCGTTCGCCTGCGGAGCCTCGGTGGGCCGTCCGTTGCTCGTCGTTTCCTGAAATGGAGTGTCCATAAGTTCTAATGATAGAGCCCATCGGCAGAAAATTCCCATCAACCGGACGAACTTTCTCTATCTGTACATGGATGACGGCAATTTGGAATTGGTTGGTTCTATTTTTGTACAAGATTTCTTTTCCAGCATACGAAGACCGTATTCCGGTTCAGGGATACCCCTTGACGACCGACTAACGAACGTTCTGCTCCATTGCGGCCAGCAGGGCCTCTCTCAGACTGCCCTGTTCAGCGGCATCCAGCTTGCGATGCAGCCGGGTGACGTAGAAGACGTCGATCGCCATCTCGCCCTCGGTATCGACCAGAGCCACCTCGATGTTGCATCCCTGCTCGCCGATGGTGCGGCTGAGGGCGTGCAGCAGCCCCGGCGTATCCTGCGCCACCACCTGCAGCAGCGTGCTGTGCGAAGAGGCCGCGTCGTCGAAGTCCACGCGCGCCTCGACGGCCACCTTGACCGCCCGCCTGCGTCCGCGCCTGCGCCCGGCCAGCACCTTCTCCATCGAGACCTTGCCCAGCATCACATCGCGCACGCTGTCGACCAGCCGCGCTCGCTCGGAGTCGTTCATCTCCAGCGTGCGGAAGCTATCGGTGAAGCGGAAGCTGTCCACCACCAGCCCCTGCCGATTGGAGAAAGCATCGGCCGTCACAATGTTCATCCCCCAGGCCGCAAGCGCGCCCGCCATTCCGGCAAAGAGCATCTCGCGGTCCCCGGTCACCAGCGTGATCTCACTGACCCCGGCGGCGTAGCGGAAGTCCAGCTCCACGGTGTTCGTGGGACCGCCAGCCAGCCGTTCCGCCATCTGGAAGTGGGTCTTGACCTGCTCCGGCGTGCGGGTGCGGATGTACCTCTCGGGAAAGCCCTCGAGAAAGGACCACACGGCCTCGCGACGGCCAGGCAGCAGGGCCGCGACCCGGTGTACCAGTTCGCTCTCCGCGCTTGCGCCTACGCGCTCGTCGTCCACGCTGCGGTCGAGGTAGTTGGACGTGGAAACGTAGAGACGCCACAGGTTCTCGGCCTTCCACGGCGTCAGCGCGTCGGGGTGGACTGCCCAGATATCGGCGTACGTAAACAGGGCCAGCATCCGCAGCGCCTCGGGCGTCTGCACCTTGCCCGCGAAGGCCTGCACCGTCTCCTTGTCGAAGACGTCGCGGCGCAGGGCGGCGGACATCTCCAGGTGGTTGCGGATGGTGCCAAGGACCAGCCCGCTCTCGTAGGAGTCCAGCTCCAGCCGGGCCAGGACGCCCTCGGCCATGCGCTGGCTCTCGCGGGGATGGTCGTCGGAGCTGCGGCCCTTGCCCGTGTCGTGCAGCAGCGCTGCCAGGTAGAGCAGCTCGGGGTGCGGCAGATCGCGCAGAATCGTTCCGAAGCGGCCAGCCCACTCGGCCATCTGGCCGGGCTGACCCTCGACCACGGGCGCGGCGTGCAGCGAGTGCAGCGTGTCGATAACGACGAAGGTGTGCTCGTCCACGGTGTAGCGGTGGTAGGCATCGCGGATGACCAGAGCGTCGATGCCGTGGAACTCGGGGATCAGCAGCTCCAGCGTGCCCAGCGCGTGCATGGTGCGCAGGGCGCGGCCCGCGAAGGGACCGGTCAAGATGACGGCGAGGCGGCGGCGCAGGGCGGGGCCGTCTTCGAGGTGTGCCGAGAGCAGCGGCAGCGCCTGCTCGACGCGCAGCTCCGAGGCCCGGCTGAGCCGTGCGCCCGAGCGCGACATGGCCCCGAACATATCGAGGACGATCTCCGGGTCGTGCGCTGGATCGTCGCCACCGGGCAGGCCCGCGTCCAGCGCGATCCAGCCTTGGCGCAGTTGGAAGCCGCGGGACTCCACCGCCTTGGACGCCTTAGAACCAGAACCGCCGAAGCCGATCTTCTCCAGCAGTGGCAGGCGGGCTCTACGCACCGGGGCCTGCAATCCCTCGGCCTCCTCCATCACCTTGGTCACACGGCGCTCGACGCTGCGCGCATGGCGGAAGTAAAACCGCATCCAGTAACCCGCGTCATGCACCTGCGCACCAGCTCCGCCCAGGCCGAGACTCTGCGCCGCGGCGGCGTCCTGTGCCAGCCAGTCAAGCACATTATCGTCGCGCTCGTGCCGCATGTGGAGGAACCAGCGCGTGGTGCAGAGGAACTCGCGGGACTCGGCGAACTCCTCGTCCCCGGCGCTGCCCGCAGCCTTCGAGCCCGCGCCGCCATCCTCCTGCAACTGCTCCAGCCAGCCGCAGACGTGCACGTCGCGCAGGCCGCCGGGGCACTCCTTGATGTTCGGCTCCAGGTGGAAGAGCGTGTCGCCATACTTGGCGTGGCGCGCCCGCGTTACCTCGAGCAGGCGGCCTACGATCTTCTTGCGGTCACGCGCCAGCAGCTTGGGCAGCAGCTTCTCCGCAAGCCTGCCGTAGACCTCCGCGTCGCCGGTAATCAGCCGCGCGTCCAGCAGCGACAGGGTAAACTCCACGTTTTCAGGATCGAAGCGCTCACACTCGGCCAGCTTGCGGGTCATGGCGGAGACGCGCAGGCCGCAGTCCCAAAGCTCCTGGTGGACGGACCGGATGCTGTCCTTCAGGTCCTTCTCGTCGAGGCGGCCATCGAGCAGAAAGAGCAGGTCCACGTCCGAGTACGGAAACAGCTCGCGCCTGCCGTAGCCACCCACGGCCACCAACGCTGTCCCGGCTGCCAGGCGCGGGTCGCGCTTCTGCGCCGCCGTCCACACCTCCGCGACAATGCGATCGACCTCCTGCGCCCGCGCCGCGATGGCCCTGGAACCGGCTGCGGCGGTCCGCATCTCCGCCGCAAACGCAGACGAGATCGACTGCATCGTCTGCTGATACACCTCGCGTATCCCGGCTTGTGCCTTCTCTTCTGGGGTCATGCTGGTTGGTGATCCGGAGCCTACAGCATACAGCACGACCCCGGAGGACTAGACCAGCAGCAGTTCCCACTCCTGCCCCACCAGATCCTTGCCGAAGCTGTGGTGCGGCTCCTCCTTGATGAGGCGGAACCCGGCGCGCTCGTAGATGTGGATTGCGCTCGTCAACATGCTCTGCGTCCACAGCACGACTCGCTTGTAGCCCGCCGCGCGCGCGAACTCGATGCACTCCTTCACCAGCGCGTCTCCCAGGCCGAGGCCGCGTGCCTCCGGCTCCACGAAGAGCAGGCGCAGCTTGGCGGTTCCGGGCACGTCCGGGTGCTTGACGAGGAAGATGTGGCCGACGCTCCGGCCATCCATCTCGGCGATCCAGCAACGCTCGCAATTTGGATCAAAGTTGGTTACAAAATCTCCCGCGATCTTTGCCACCAGGGCCTCGAAGGTCTCGTCCCAGCCGAACTGTTCGGTGTAGCCGAGGCCCTCCCGGTGCGCGACCCAGCCCATGTCGCCCACGCGATGCGGGCGCAGGGTGTAGCTGGCCTTGACCGGCGACGGAGCCAGCAGCTCTTCGAGCGTGCGTACGCTTGCGATCAGACGCGCCCGGTTCGCCGGGGTAAACCCTTCGAGGAGCTGGTTCGCCTGCGCATCCGAGCGCGTGTTCAGCCGCTTGAACGCTGCCCTTCCCTTCGCGGTCAGGGCCAGCTCGGCGGAGCGCCCGTCGAGCTTCGAGGCTTTCCGCTTCAGCAACCCCGTCTCTTCAAACCGATTCAGCAGACGGCTGAGATACCCGGCGTCCATGCCCAACTCCTCGGCAATTTCCTTTGCCAGCGGAGCCGGACGCGTGCCCAGCTCGTAGATCACGCGCGCCTCCGCCAGAGTGAACTCGCTCTCGAGCAGACCCTCGTTCAGGGTTCCGATCCAGCGCGTGTACCTTCGGTTGAAGCGGCGGAAGAGGGCGATATCGTCAGTCGGCGTCATATTTTTCACTCGAAAACAGAGTGATCCAGAATACTTGCCGATGTCAACTATTAAGCTTTCCCGATTGAAGCCGAGCACGTTCTTCTCGGAGTGGCTTACTCTATTCAAGCGCCGCATCGAATACGAAGCAAGCGAAGAAAATAAGGAGGGATCATGTCTACTGCATCGCTTCACCGCTGGTCCGATATCCCGCCCGAGCAGCTCAATCCCATGCTCACCCGCCAGTACATCAGCGGTGAACAAAGCATGATCGCCCGCATCGTGCTGGATAAGGGATGCGTCGTGCCCACGCACCAGCACCCCAATGAGCAGATCGCCTACATCGTCTCCGGTGCGCTCGAGTTTGTGATCGAAGACGGCACTCCGGGCGGGGTAAAACACATCGTCCGCGCGGGAGAGGTTCTGGTGATTCCCGCCAACATTCCGCACTCCGCCGTCGCGCTCGAAGATACCGTGGATCTGGATCTCTTCGCGCCGCCACGGCAGGACTGGCTGACCAATACCGATACCTATCTGCGATAGGCGATTTTAAAGCGCCCTCACGCCGGGCAGGCGGCACTTCGTGCGGTCTTGGACGCTGCGCGTGAAGGCAAATACGCTCTACGGAGTGGTCACGATAGAGGCCGCATCGGCAGTCATCCAGCCATGCGTGGCCATCCACTTCGCCAACGCATCCGGCCACGCCTTCAGGTTAGGGAAACCGGGCGCCAACCCCACGCCATGCGGCCCATGCTCGTAGATGTGCAGCTCTGCCGGAACGTTCGCGGCGTGCAGCGCGGAGTAGAACATCACGCTGTTCATCACCGGCACCGTCGCGTCGTCGCTGGTGCTGAAGAGAAAGGTCGGCGGCGTCCTGGCCGTCACCTGAAGTTCGTTCGAGAGCAACTGCTCAAGCGCCGGATCGGGCGCCGGGCCAAGCAGGTTGTCGTGCGAGCCGCGATGCGCCAGCGGAGCCTTCATCGTGATGACGGGGTAGGCCAGTACGAGAAAGTCCGGCCGGCTGCCCACGCGGTCGATCGGGTCGGCGGCGGAGCTGTCGCCCTCGTCAAAGTGCGTTCCGGCGGTGGACGCCAAGTGGCCTCCGGCCGAGAAGCCCATCATGCCGATGTGGTCGGCAGCGATGCCGTACTGCTCGGCCTGCGCGCGCACCGTACGGATGGCCCGCTGTGCGTCTCCAAGCTCCACGGGATGGTGGTACTTCGGCCCCAGCCGATACTTGAGCACGAATCCGGCGACGCCGCGAGCGTTCATCCAGCGCGCAATCGCCTCGCCCTCCTTGTCCATGGAGAGGTGGATATATCCGCCGCCAGGAGCGATGACCACCGCGGTCTTCGTGGGATTCGAGGACGGCAGATAAGCCGTTAGAGTGGGCGTGTCGATCTCTTCGCTGCCCTGCGCGCCCGGTGCGGCCCCAGCCCAAAGCGGCTTCGTCACACCGGGCGATTGCACCGGCTGCTGGCCCCATGCGCCGCCCATACTCAAAGCCATTATCATCCCCATCAGAACCTGTTTCGCACCCAACATCTCTGCCTCCGGATAGCCGAGCCGATTCTATCTCAAGACATCTCTTCTGCAATCGCTTCGACGTTTCACCTAAAAGTGTTCTACGATCTGAGAAAATAAAATCTATGACGAACTCCGTCTCAACGGCCATGCCCGAAACTCCCCGCCCGCATGGACCCTTCGCCAGCCTCCGGCGCAAGCTGCCGGCCGGCGAGGTCATCCGCTTCCTGATGGTAGGCGGCTTCAACACGCTCTTTTCCCTGCTTCTCTACTCCGGCTTCGTCATTCTTTACAGTCACCTGCTGCCACATCGCGGCAAGCCGCTCATCGCCGACCTCTCCTCCATCTGCGCGAAGCCCATCGCGATCACGGTGGCCTTCCTGTGCTATAAACACTTCGTCTTTCGCACCAAGGGCAACTACCTGAAAGAGCTGCTCCGCTGCTTTGCGGTCTACGGCGTCAGCACCCCGGCCGAGCTGGTGATCCTGCCCGTTGCGACCCATCTCTTTCTCGCCCCCGCGCTCACGCACCCCTATGCGCCGTTCCTGGCCGGTATTGTTAACGCCGGCATCATAGCCACGTATAGTTACTTCGCGCACAAGAAGTTCTCCTTCAAACGCTAAACCGATCTACGACGTACCCCGGAGCCTGAAGACCTATGAAGGACCTCGTCCGCCGCCAGCTCGCCCAGTCCATCGCCACCCTGCAGGCCGTTCACGACAGCCAGCAGATCCACGACACCATCGTCGCCATCGGTCAGCTTACCGCCGACGCCATGAAGGCGGGCCGCAAGCTGCTCGTCGCGGGCAACGGAGGCTCGGCCGCCGACTCGCAGCACCTGGTGGCCGAGTTTGTGGCCCGCCTGACTGTCGACCGCCCCGCCCTGCGCGCCATTGCGCTGACGACGGACTCGTCCATCCTGACCGCCATCGGCAACGATTACACCTACGACCGCGTCTTCGAGCGGCAGGTAGAGGCACTGGGCCAGCCCGGCGATGTCTTCCTCGGCATCTCGACCTCGGGCAACTCGAAGAACATCGTCCGCGCGCTGGAGCAGGCGAAGAAGCTAGGGATCGCCACGATTGGCTTCACCGGCAACAACGGCGGCAAGATGCGCGAGCTGTGCGATTACAACGTCATCATCCCGTCGAGCGTCACGATGAACATTCAGGAATCGCATCTAGCGCTCGAGCACATCTTCTGCATGGTGGTGGAGCGGTTTACCTTCGGCATGGATTTTGACAAGCAACCGCAAATACTTAGCGAGTAATCGGGGCTCGATATGGTATTTTCATAGAGTGGTCGGAGCGTGTAGCTCAGTTGGTAGAGCATCGCCCTTTTAAGGCGTTGGTCCTGGGTTCGAGCCCCAGCGCGCTCACCATATCTCCTTCTTCTCCCTGAAAACCTGCCGAGCAGTCCGCTATCATGCGGATCGAATCCTTCTGACAAGCTCCGCGTACTGCGGCAGCTCTCGGATGGAATCGAAACGCGGATCGACAGCGAGATACGGCAGCTCGGCGTCCTGGTTGGCGTATGAGGCGAATAGCAACGCCAGTGCCGCATCGCGGTCGTTCAACGCCAGCGCCAGACGGGCCTGCCGGTACTTACTGAGTTGCGCGTTCTCGGCGAGCAGGTCGAACTCCTGCACGATGCTCTCCGCCAACGCGCGCTGACGGCAGCGGGCGAAGATCTCGGCGATCCAGCCGCGCAAGGGCAGGTAGGCTCCAGCGCTGCGCTGGGCCTGTAGGGCAAGGCTGCGAGCGGCCTCGTGGTTCCCCAGCTCGGCGTGGACCAGGGCTAAGTAGAGCCGCACTTCGAGCGGAATCGGGCCATAACGCAACGGCTCGGCGAAGTGCTCGAGAGCCTCCTCGTAGCGTCGGCTGAAGTAGTAGAAACGGGCGCGAGCCACCTTTTGCAGATAGGAAAATGGATCGATCTGCTGGGCGCTCTCGAGGTACAGCCAAGCCTCATCGAAGCGCCCCAGCAAGGTCAGCAGCATCGCGTACTGACGGTCGCAGGTGGTGTGCGAGCCCTGTTCCACCGCTCGCTGAAAGCTGGCCTCGGCCTCCTTCCACTTCCATGCAAGAGCTTGCGCGCTGCCCATCGCCGTGGAGGCCTCCATCATCTGCGGATCAAGCTCCAACGACCGTTCCGCAGCCGCCCGTGCGTGCGATGCCAGCGTGGCCGACTCCGGCGCGCCGTGCAGGGCCATCCACACGTAGCAGTGAGCGATGCCGCAGAAGGGCCTTGCATAGCCGGGGGCGATCTGCGTCACCTCGCGAAAGCGGGACAGCGCCGCCTGCACGTCGGCGATGGTGCCCTCTTCAAGAAGTGACTCAGCCTTCAGGATCAGCGGGTAGACCGTGAGGATAATCGGCCCCGCCGTGGCCTCAGACGAACGAACGATGGACTGCTGCGGCCGCACGCGGCTCACCAGCGCGGAGGCAAACTGCTCCTGCACCGTAAACAGGCTGGAGGAGTCGGCCTCCGCATCGAAGCGTTGCGACCAGAGCTGAAAGCCGTCGGCGTTCACGATCCTGGCCGTGACGCGCACCTGATTCCCTTCCTCGCGCACCGTGCCCTCAAGCAGAATCTGCACTCCCAGCTTGCGCGCCAGCGCGGGCACGTCGGACGACTGCGCCCCCAGGTGAGCAATCGAGTTCGCGGAGACGACGCGGCAGCCTTCGCTCTGCATCAACTCGTGAATCAGCTCGTCGGTGACTCCCCGGGCGTACTTGCTCGAGAGCGGCTGGCCGGAGACATCGAGAAACGGGATGACCGCGACCGGAACCCCGGCGCCATCGACAAACAGGTCGTCGGGCGAGCTGCCCACAACCACCTGGTAGCTCGTATCCGAGTCCTTCATCCGAAAGACCGGCACGTAACTTCCGGGCCGGTAGAAGATGAAGATGGGGTCGTCCTTGCCCTCCAGCTCGTAGTACTCCTTGAGCTTCGAGCGCAGCCGCCGCGCCTCGGTGCGGACGATGGAGTCCTGACTCGGATGGTAGGGCGGCCTGCGGTCGTACACCTCGGTGCCGATCACAAACTCCTTGAGCGGCTCGTCCTTGCCGCTGATGGCGTGCTCCACCGTATACCGCAGAAAGCGGGCGAGCCGCTCCGACTGGGCAAACATCGGGCTCTGCAGAATGCGGCCCAGCTCCTGGCGAATTGCGCTATCGGAAACCCTGTTCTCGAACGGTATGCTCAATGTTCCCTGGCTCCAGCCTTGGGTGTTGATGGATGATCGGATGATGGTTCAGCAAGCGTCTCGAAGCCATATATGAGCCTGCGGGCCGAGACTGCACTCGACCGGACGCGGCCGATATTACAGACGCATGATAACTGTCAGGCTCAAGCCGTGCTCTTATCTTAGCCGCAGCCGTAGCCGCTGCGGCTGCAATCATTTCCTCATCACTGTTAGCTAACAGTTGCACACACTCCGCATCTCGCGGAGATCTGTCATCCTCTCCAGTACAAGTGCGAGGGGCCATCGTGACAGAGAGACCTGAACAGCTACGGATACTCGCAGTGGTGGCCCCGGAGATGCAGGAGAAGATCCGTCGCCAGCTCACCTCCTTCGGCATGGAGCCGGTCCTGGTCAGCCGGGCCACGGAGCTGGCGCACCACACCCGCGACGGGGAGACGTATCACGTCGTTCTGCTGCCCGCCTCGATGCCCAGGCCGGACGACTGGTGGGCCATCTGGGGAGACCTGGTGATGCTCAGTCCCAAACCGGCGATTCTCGTGTATGCTCAGACCGCAACCTTCCAGCTATGGTCCGGCGTGCTCGAGGCTGGAGGATACGATGTCATCGTGGAACCGTTGACCGATGAAAAACTCAGGGAAGCCGTGCTGCGCGCCGCCAAAAGCTCCGGGCGAGAGTAGCTCGAATACCTTCCTCACAGTGAGCTAACAGTTACCTACGCTGTATTCCGTCTGGAGATCTGGCAGTCTTGGCCTTACCAAGTGGAGGCTGACGTGTTCAGGAAGATCGCTGTCGCATACAACGAATCGGCCAAGGCGCAACGTGCACTGACCTCGGCGATACAACTGGCGAAGAGCCTCGACGCGGAACTCGAAATCATCACCGTCGTGCCCGACCTGCCTGCCTATGCGGCCTTTGCCAGCGCCGCCGACCCCGGTCTGCCCCAGGTTCTGAACTCCGACCGCGTCCGGTTCTACGAAGCGCTGCACGAGGGAGCGCGCGCCATGGCTCGCGTGCAAGGCATAGAGTTACAGACGCATCGCATCGACGGCCCGGCAGTGGATGGCATTGTAAAGTTTCTGCGAACGCACAAAGCCGATCTGCTCGTAGTCGGACTGCATCAGCGCGATCTCTACATCGCCCGGCTGTGGAGCACGGTCTACGAGCTTGCCCAGGAATCTCCCTGCAGCGTGCTCGGCGTTCATTAGCGCGTGAAATGATGCAGCGGCAGGACTCCACACACCAGAAGGAAGGTCATTGAAGAAATGTCGAAACGAGCGATCATTGTTCCGGTCCTGGTTCTGGGAGTAGCCGCTGCTCTCCTATTCTTGATCAAAGATGACTGGACGGGATGGGAGGGCGACAGCGCCGAGCAGCACACCGATGATGCTTACGTGCGTGCCGACATGACCCCCATGAGCACCCGAATCTCGAGCACCGTGAAGAAGGTGGATGTCGAGGACTTCGAGACCGTCACTCCCGGCCAACCGCTCGTAGAGCTCGAGGACACGGACTACCAGGCCACGCTTGCCCAGGCCGAAGCCGCACTGGCCGGTGCCCGCGCGTCGCTGGCAAACAACCAGGCGGCGAAGTACATTCAGGATGCCAAGATCCAGAACGCCGAGACGGTGGTGCAACAGGCTCAGGCAGCGGTCACCGCCGCGCAGGCCGGAGCAGCCGCCGTTGAGCCGGACGTGACCCGCTCCGATCTGGAGCGCAAACGGCAGGAAGCGTTGCTTGCGGTAAGAGCCACGACCCATCAACAGTTGGAGCTGGCCGTAGCCGATTCCACCCGCTTCAACAGCGTGCTGGCCAGCCGACAGGCCGATCTCGAGCGCGCCGAGGCCGCACTAACGAGCAGCCGCACGCTGCTCGAAGCCGAGCGGAGACAGCGCGCAGCACTGGATACGCAGGACGCGCTGCATCAGGCTGACATACAGGCCAAGCAGGCCGCCATCATCGTGGCCAAGGTAAATCTCGGCTACACGAAGATCGTTGCCCCCACCGCCGGAGCCGTCGGCGAACGACACGTACAGGAGGGCCAGCTGGTCGCGCCGGGGATGCAGGTGATCGACCTCGTCAAGGGCGACGTATGGATTCTGGCCAACTTCAAAGAGACCCAGCTCACCAACATTCGCAGGGGTGACGCGGCCGACATCAAGGTCGATACCTTCCCTGGAACCGTGCTGCACGGCAAGGTAGTCGAGGTCGCTCCAGCCAGCGGATCGCAGTTCGCACTGCTGCCTCCTGACAACGCCACCGGCAACTACACCAAGATCGTCCAGCGCATCCCCGTAAAGATCGCGCTCGATCCCGGCCACCCCTTGCAGGGCAAGCTGCGCCCCGGCTTCTCGGTTGTGGTGACGGTTCACGCCTCGGGTAAGAGCGCGAAGCCGGGGGAGCCGCAGTCTTGAGTACACCGCCCACACCTGCATCCCCTCCAGTCATCTCGACGCATCCACTAGTCGGGGTCTTCGGAGTCCTGTTCGGGGCGATGGTCGCGACCTGCACGGGCAGGCTCGTCAGCGTCGGGCTGACAGACTTGCGCGGCGCACTGCATCTGGGAGTGGATGAGGCATCGTGGATCGGCACCGCGTTCAATGCGGCCCTCATGTTCATCGGCCCGTTCTCCGTCTATCTTGGCGGGCTGCTGGGAGCGCGGCGTGTGCTGCTGGCCTGCGCTTCCCTCTTCACCGTGGTCAGTCTGCTGCTTCCCTTCGCAGGCAGCCTGCCCATCATGCTCGTCCTTCTAGTGCTCGCGGGCCTTACCTCCGGCACGTTCTACCCGCTGACTCTCTCCTTCGTCCTGCGCAATTTGCCTCCGCGCTACGTCCTCGTCGGCATCGCCGCATACGCCATGGACATTATCTTCACCACCAACTTCGCCACCTCGCTCGAAGCCTGGTACATGGATCATCTCTCGTGGCGCTGGATCTTCTGGAACAGCGCGGCCCTCACTCCGATCATGATGGTGCTGGTCTACTTCGGCATCCCCTGGCAACCCCTGCCGCAGCCGAAGGAGGGCCAGCCCAAACCCAACTGGCGCGGCTTCCTCTACGCCAGTCTCGGCTTCTCGCTGCTGTACATCGCGCTCGATCAAGGCCAACGCTTGGACTGGCTGCACTCCGGCACCATCGTCGCACTCATCGCCTCTGGCTCATTCCTGCTGCTGGCGACAGTGGTGCGCAGGCTGCTGATGCCTAATCCACTCATCAACTTCAGATTCATCGCTAGGCGTAACACGCTGCTGCTGGGAAGCGTATTGATCTTCTTCCGCTTCATCCTGCTATCGACGGTGGTCATCATCCCCAGCTACCTCGGCTCCGTCAAAGGCTTTGTCCCCTTACAGACAGGCCCGGTGCTGCTCTGGGTCGCACTGCCGCAGTGCCTCTGCGGCATCCTCGCGGTCTATCTGCTCAAGTACATTGACGCCCGCCTTATCCTCACCGCGGGATTCGCCCTCGTCGCCATCGGCTGCTTGATGAACGCACGTCTCTCCTCGGCATGGTCCGGCAACAACTTCTCCGCCTCGCAACTAGTGCTGGCGATCGGCTTTGCCCTCGCCTTCAATGCCATGGTCGGAGCGATCATCCTCGAGGTCTTCAACACCGGAGCACTCAGCCGCCCCATCGACGTCCTGACCTTCGCTGGCTACTTCCAGACCGTTCGCATCTTCGGCGGCCAGCTCGGCGTCGCCTTCATGCAGCACTTCATTCCCACGCGCGAGCAGTTCCACTCCAACATCCTTGGGCTCGGCGTTCAAGCTGGACTGCAACCCACTCATCAGCGCCTGCTCGGGCTTGGCGCAGGAGTCGCGAGTCGTACTCCCGACCTGACTGACGCCGCAGGTAGAGCAGCAGCAATCCTCGGCCTGCAGGTGCGCCAACAAGCCTTCACGCTCGCGATCACTGACGCCTTCACGCTGGTGGCCTGGTCCACCGTATGCTGCCTCGTCGTCATCGCGTGCATGGCGCGCGTGCCCACGCAATACCAGCAGATCATCTCAGCGCCAGCCGCCTCTGCATGACGAGAAAGGACACTCCGAAGGATCGACTATGCGACCCAAGAGAACAAGACGCAACGCTCACAAACCGCTTTTGACGGCCTTCGCCTGCGCGGCAGGAATCCTCGCGACAGCCCCCATGCAGGCGCAGCGCGGAGCGCCACTCCCCCTGACTCTGCCGCAGGCAATCGACCTGGCCCTCAAGCAGAACCGCAACCTCAAGCTGGCCCAACTCTCGGTCACAGAGTCGGAGTACAAGAAGGAGATCGCCCACTCCGCCTATCTCCCGCACATCAAAAATGACTCCAACATCCTGCACGTCACCGAGCTTGCAGGCGTGGAGATTCCCACCGGAGCCTTCGGCCTACCCACGGCCACCGGACCAATACCACCTCACGACCTCTTCCTCGATCAGGGCTCGCTGACCTCTTACACCAGCGGAACCCAGTTGACCCAACCCCTCACACAGATGTTCAAGATCCACGAATCGAACCGCGCCGCCACTGCCGACATCAACACGGCCAAGATCCAACTCAACCAGGCAGAGAACGAGATAGCCCTCAAAGTCCGCCAGCTCTACTTCGGCCTGCTGATCGCCAAACTCAAACTGGACGCAGCTAAAGATGAGATAAGCGCCAGCGAGGTAAAGAACCGCGAGAGTATAGACGCCGTCGCAAACGGACGCGCGCTCGACATCGCCGCCCTTGAGAGCCGCGCCGCTGTTCTCGATGCGCAGCAGACTGCTCTTACCCAGAACCTTCAGATACACGACCTGACGTTGTCACTAGATGATCTGCTGGGCCTACCTTTGAACACACAACTCCAGCTCGATCCGGATATATCAGCCATGGCCATGCCGCTCCCCAGCCGGGAAGAGTGCATACGCATCGCCCGCGAACAAAGCCCAACCATCCGCTCCGCACAGCAGGTGGTCTTGAAAGCAAAGGCTGGCCTCGGCGTTGCCAAAGATGCATATATCCCCGATATCACCGGACTGGCGCGGTACAGCTACCAGAGTGGAGTCCCACTGCTGGTCCACAACTTCGGAACCTTCGGCGTCAATCTCAGCTATGACTTGTTCGACGGCGGTCGCAGAGGAGCCGAGATCAAGGATGCAAAAACGCTGCTCTCCCAAGCCCAGCTTAACCTGGATAAAGTCCAGGATGAAGTGGACGTTGAGGTAGAGTCCGCGTACGACAAGGTGGAACAGCTTCAGAGCTTGGTACACGTAGCCGCAGAGATGTTGGACGTTCGCACCGAAGCCGCACGGCTGGCGGACCGGCAAGTTGAACAGAGCGCGGCTCTCGCCTCGGCTCGCTCAGAGGCCCACGCAAAGGCCACGTCGGCCAGAGCCTCCCTGCTTGAAGCGACCCTCGGCCTGTCGCTCGCACAGGGAGATCTCAAACGCATCATCGGCCAGATGCCCCGTTAGATACGGAATAAATTGACTTAGAAGCTAAGTCGAAAGGCAGCTTCCATAATGCGCGGATCACCAGCGGCAATCGCCTGCCCGAAGTTAGCCGCACCATACTGAGTAGAAATACTGGTAATGTTCGGGTGATTGAAGACGTTGAATGCCTCTACGCGAAGCTCCGCATTGAAGCTCTTATAGATAGGAAACGCCTTGGTCGCCGACACATCGAAGGAGACCTCCTTCGGCCCGACGATGGAGCCATTGCGGGCGTTGCCGAAGAAGCCATAAGCGGGCTTCCGATACGTCCCCGTGGGATTGACAAAGTAGTTCGGCTCACCAAGCCCAACCTTGCCGCTCCCATGGTACTTAGGCGCCAGCACCTGGTCAGGCCGAGTCGATAAACCAGCATCTCCATTCGTATTACTCGGTGTCAGAGCAAATCCACTCTCGATAATCGCCAGACCGGAGAGCCCCCAGCCCGAGAGAAACTCATGCTCAAGAAAGTTAGTTGAGTTTTTGAAGAAGGGTAACTGGTAAACAATAGCCGAAGTAAAGACATGGGTTCGGGCATAATCGGGGCGACCATACTCCGAAGCGATATCATTCGAGTTCTGAAAGGTCGCCGCAGAGTTATAACCGACTCCGCTGCCGCCATTGCTCCCCGGATTAGAGGGAACCACATCCGAAAGGGACTTCGCAAAGGTATAAGCAGCATTCAAAGTAATACTGCTGGTGCGGTAGATAAACCCCGACTGAAACGAGTGATAGTTACCACTCCCGCCACTCATTGTTGACAGAATCTGATCGTATCCCTTGTAGGGGCGGTAGTAGGCCCGAGCATTTGTCCCTGTATTCAGACACGGATCAAACTGAAAGGTAGACGATGGAGCCGGGGTCGTATTGTTCTTCAACGCGGACTGGCTGGTAAGACAGCTTGTAGTTTGGGGACTGAGAGAGTTAGTCGGAAAGTTAGCATCCAACTGCGTTGAAAGTGTGTGCTGCTGCGTATTACCGGCATACGCAAGAGAAAGCACACCATGAGGCACAATCTCGCGCTCCAGCGTCAGGCTAAAGGTCTGGATGAGCCCCGCGCGAAAGTCATATCCAACAGCCTGCAACGACTGCACACTAGCCGCAGCAGGTGTCCCCGCAGAGGGATTACTCAACAGGCTATTTGTGATATTGATGTTCTTCGTATAAGGCGGATTGGGCAGCAGAATAATGGTGTTCTGCTGATTGACCTGGGTGTAAGCAATGCCATAGCCACCATGCACCGAGGTCTTTCCATCGGCAGTAACCCGATAAGCAAACCCAACACGCGGAGCAAAGTAACTCTTGCGTGGATTGATAATTCCAGCCGGCACACCATTCTGTCCTGCGATCACTAACCCATTGGTCAGATTAGCATTGGCTCCCGTCGAGGTTGCCGGAACACCGGAAGCATTCGTAACGAGCGAGCCATTGGGATTGACGACAGGTGCCTGGGCTGGATCAAAGGTGCTCGCGCTGAAGTTAGCGACCTGGTTTCCCTCACGCGTCGTTGGGCCATAATAAGTCCAGCGAAGACCAAGATTGGCAACAAATCGCGGAGTGACGTGGTAGTCATCCTGCGCATAACCTTCGAACCAACGATAGTGGAAGACACCCGCCCTTTGCTGGTTGATCTGAACGAACGATGCATCGAGCCCCAGCAGATAATCCGCCGCAGGATCGCCAGTATGCACCCCTGAGAAGACAAAGTTCCCCTGCGGCACATTCCCGGTCGCCACATTGGCGCGCGTAATGCCGATCATATAAATTCCGCCAAACTGCAAGGAATGTTTCCCCTTTAGATAACTGAAATCATCGCTAATACTGCCGATTCCGTTATTACTGTAAGTCGGATAGGCACCCACTCCGAGCCAGTTCCATCCGCCGTTTATCTGCATACTGGGGATACGATTCAAAGGGTCCTGCCCCAGCGGCAGCGGAATATACGTCCCTACGGGAACAGTATAGTTTCCACTCAGTGCATTTTTGGCCTTTAGAAAGACCTCCGATATCTGCGCATTGTTAGTGATATTCGATGTAGGCGTAAAGGTCCAGCGAGCCATCGCATTCAAGCCCTGACTGTAGTTTGAAGCACCCGGATCCGGAGCAGGATCGTTGTAGTTACGAGCAGCCAATTGAATATTGGCCTCTTCGTACATATAGCGCCCCATGATTTGGTTCTTTTCATTGATCGTATGATCCAGACGATACAAGACACTACTATCGAAGAGCCGTTGGGCCTTCGTATTGACGTAGTTATTGAACTGACCAGGGACTACCGCATTCGGCAGAGGAAAATAAGCATTCATCAACGAGACGGCCACCGGGTCGAAGCAGCTTTTGTTAATTTGATTATTTGCTCCAATACACGTTGCCGGATCGACACCACGCGAAGCCAACAATGCCTGACTATTGGCATCGATTGCAAGGTTCCCCGTGCGCGTAGGACTGGCACTAAAGTCACCGTCGCGCATCGTCTGGGGGAAGAAAGCACGCGTCAGAGACTGAGAGGAGTTAGTCAAATGCCACTCACCTGAGGCAAAAAAGAATGTTTTAGCACGGTCGTTGTTATAAATCTTAGGAATAAATACCGGACCGCCCAGCGAGTAACCAAAGATATTCTGATGCAACCCGTAGGGAGTCCCCTGTTTATAAAAAAAGTTTTTAGCAGTGCCCAGATCATTGTTGCGAACATAGTCAAAGACAGTGCCATGAAACTGGCGGCCACCGCTCTTAGTCTGAACCAGAATCTGTCCCGACCCGACGAAGCCATAGTTAGCACCGTAGTTCCCCTTGAGGACACGGAACTCCTGAATCGAATCCATCGTGGGTTGGGCGAATAAGTTGAGACCGGCCGAATCATAGACTCCATCAATAAAGTAAGCCGTCTGCTCCACCGAGGTTCCACCGACGCTGATCTGCACCTGAGCGCTAGAGGAAGCACCACCAACCGTCAATTGGTTGGCTCCCTGTACCGAGGTAACACCGGGAACAATCGTGGCCAGTGTCTGGAAGTTTCTACCATTCACCATCAACTGCGAGACTTCTTTACCAGGAATCGTACCGCCGCTTTCGCTGGTTTCGGTCTGCACGGAAACGGCGTCGGCCGTTACTGTTATCTCCGATGTCACATCGCCCACCGTAAGTACTGGATTTACGCCCAGCACAGTGCTAGGGGCAAGATGAATTGCCTGAACATTGCTCTTCTCAAAACCCGCTTTTGTGATGGTGAGCTTGTAGTCTCCACCCTGAAGTGACTGGGCCGAATAAAATCCATTTTCATTACTAATCTCAGTGCGAGCCACTCCAGTGCCGACATTCGTAACAGTTACCTGTGCACCAGGCACGACAGCACCCGTAGCGTCAGTGATAGTTCCCTGCAGCGTGCTCGTACCTGCGCTCTGCGCCAATGCAGTAGGCATCGTGAGAGCAAATATCAAGACAATCGTGAGATAAGCAACCTGTAGCCTGGGCCGCGCCAGGTCCTTCAACTTCGACGGTATAAGACACATTCCCGGCATAACATCCTCACTCAGTGGATACTGGCAGCCGCTTGTAAACGGCTTATCTGAACTGCTGCGTAACCCTAGGAGTTGGGATATGGCTTGTCAACGGTGTTTCCTGTCGGTCTGTATAAAGTGCTCCACATTTCGGAACACAATGGCCTGTGGGCCTGTACATTGCCGGACAGAATAACGGCGATAATCCGCAAAAATCGGGAAATTCGCGGTATTTGAAGTTTGTTTTTTATATCTGAATAGGATATGGAGTCGTCTGCCGTATTCCATAACATGGAACACACATTTGGCATACGGATATCAGCCAATGAACCTTGGCAATGAGACCAGGGTTATTGCAAGCAGGCAGTCCTTACATCAGCTCATGGCTAATGACGACGTGACTGGCAATGCTCGTTCTATTCGAGGCGCAATCTACCCTAAGCCGAAGGTCTATCTGGAGCAGGCATCGTCGCGCAGAAATCATTGAGAAAGCGCTCCCCGTACTCCTCCACCAGCGCCTTCACCCTATCCTCCGAGTGCGATCTCACGATCACTCCCGCATGGTGTCTGCGCTCGAGCCGCATCGAGACCTCCGGGTCAGCGTATGCCGACAGGTCCGGTCTCTCCTGCCGTGCCAGGCAGATCATGCTCCCGGCAAAGTCATTGCGCAACGAGGGCAGCATATACGCCTCTCCCTTCGCCCTGGCTACTTCCAGCCGAGCCCACTCAACCCACGGGTTGATCCCGCGTGCAAGCTCGATCACATCGGAGATGTGCGCTCCACCCACGCGGGCCGCGCTCTCCAGAAAGTAAACCCGTCCATCGGCCTGCGCCCGGATGAACTCCGTGTGACTCACTCCGGCCTCCAGTTGCAACGCCTTCAGAACCGCGCGGTGCACTTCGGAGATCGCCCGCGCATCGGGCGAATCCGCCGCCAGCGTTCGCGTCGTAAACACGCCGCCGTGGTGCATCGTCTGCATCGGCGGCTTGCCGTACTTGCACGGAGCCTCAAAGATCAGCTCGCCGTTCCAGGTAATACCCTCGGCGTGAAAGACCTCACCGGGCACGAACCGCTCCATCAGGTAGTGGCTCTGCATGTCGCCCAGCGTGTCTAATATCGGCCAAAGCTCCTCGGAAGAATGAACCAGCTTGATCCCAAGCGACGCGGCGTTCGTACGCGGCTTCAGCAGCCACGGCCCCTGCGTCCACGCCATAAAGGAGCGCAGATCGTCGTGCCGCAGTACCCGTGTAAACTCCGGCACCAGCACCCCGGCCCTCTGTGCCTCGGTGCGCATCGCCAGCTTGTCGCGGAAGAACCGGGTCTTCGACTGGTTCATCCCCGGCAGCCGCATGTGCTCGCGCAGCAGCGCCGCTATCTCCAGGTCGAACTCATCCAGAGCCACGATCCTGTCGATCCGCAGCGTGCGCGCAAAGAAGGTGACGGTGTTGAGAATCTGCTCCTGCGTCAGCCCCGACGGCATCGTGAAGAAGTTCGCCAGAACATCCTTCGGCCAGTCGCCGTCGCGCAGCTTATCCACCGTCAGCAGCGACACCGAGCATCCCAGCCGCGCGGCCTCCCGCAAAAACGGCTGGCCCTTCTCATAGGTGCTCATGCAAAAGATCGCAGGTCCCGTTCCGCTCATCCCACCCTCCGGCCCGGGCCTGACTCTTATACGCGGCCCTAGTCCTTCATCATTGCTTCCAACCGTTCGATCCACAGCTCCGGCCCCAGCGTCTTACGAACCCCTTCCTCAATGTTGTGGAAGTCCTTCGTATACCCTGCCCGCCGCAGCGCCGCGATATCCGCCTCGGTAAAGTGCTGATACCTGTTCTCCAGATCCGCTGGAAACGGTATGTACTCGATCTTTCCCTGTCCCAGCACATTCATCACCGCATGTGCCACTTCATTGAAGGTATGCGCCGCTCCTGTGCCTGCGTTCACTACCGCCTGCACCGGCTCGACCGGACTATCCGGCACCAGGCCCGCGAAGAAGAGGTTGATGTCCACGAGATCGTCAACGAAGACGAAGTCCCGCCGCTGCTCCCCATCGCCGTAGCCGCCTGAACCCGCGAACATGCGGATGGTGCCAGTATCGGTCAGTTGCTTTGCAAAGTGATGAATCACGCTCGACATGCGGCCTTTATGCTGCTCGCGCTTGCCGTAGACGTTGAAGTAGCGCAGCCCCACCACCGTGCTCTTGATCGTCGGCATCAGCTTGCGCACATAGTTGTCGAAGACCAGCTTCGAGTAGCCATAGATGTTCAGCGGGCGCTCGTTCACCTCCGCCTCGGCGAACTTCGTGCTCAACCCGTAGGTCGCCGCAGTCGACGCATAGACCAGCGGAATCTCGCGGTCGAGCGCAAAGTGCAGCACCTCCTTCGAGTAGGTGAAGTTGTTGTCCATCATGTAGCGCCCGTCGTCCTCGAGCGTGTCCGAGCACGCGCCCTGGTGCAGGATCGCGCGAATCTTCACATCGTCGAACGCACCCGACTTCAGAGCCTCGCGGAACTCCACCTTGTCCATGTAGTTCGTAACACGCGCGCCGCTCAGGTTCATAAACTTGGGGTGCGCCGGAATCTTGGGCACGCCCAGGTTGTCCACGACCAGCAGATTCGTCTCGCCCATCCAGCTAAGCCGTTGAACGATATTGCTCCCGATAAACCCCGCACCACCTGTAATCACAATCATGGAAAACTCGCCTCTTCTATTTGGACTCAGCCTTCGTATTTAGCCGAGCGTACTCAGCTTCTTCACCAGGTTCGTGGTGGAAAACCCTGCAACCGTGGGCACAATCTCCACCCGGCCGCCCGCCGCGATAACCTCCTGATGCCCCACCACCGTGTCGATCGTGTAGTCTCCGCCCTTCACCAGCACATCGGGCAGGATGCTCAGGATCAACTCCATCGGGGTGTCCTCCTCGAACAGCACCACGGCATCGACCGCCGCCAGCGCCGCCATCACGCGGGCGCGCTCCTTCTCTCCCACAATCGGCCGGGTCGGCCCCTTCAACCGGCACACCGAGCTATCCGCGTTCAGCCCCAGCACCAGCTTCGATCCAAACCGGCGGCAGTCCTCGAGCAGCGTGATATGGCCCACATGCAGCAGGTCGAAGCAGCCATTCGTAAACACAATCGACTCGCCCGAAGCCCGCCACTCGGCCACCCGTTGCACCAACCGCTCACGGTCCAAAATCTTCTCGCCCGCACCCAACCCCGAGCTGGGCGTCAGCTCGGCGACGATCTCATGCGTCGCAATCGGCACCGTACCCACCTTGCCCACGACGATCCCGGCGGCCACATTCGCCAGCTCCACCGCGCTCTCGCGCTTCAGCCCACCGGCGATGCCCGCGGCCAGCGTCGCAATCACCGTATCCCCCGCACCCGAGACATCGAAGACCTCCCGCGCCCGCGACGGAGAGTGATACGTTCCCTCGGGGCTCAGAATGCGGATGCCCTTCTCACTCAGCGTCACGGTCATGTAGTCGAAGCCGTGCTGCACCAGCAGCCCCTGCGCCGCAGCCAGCAAGCCCGCCATGTCATCGCTGGGCACACCGGTTGCCACAGAAAGCTCATTCAGATTCGGGCACACCGTCGTCGCGCCCGCATACTTGCCGAAGTCCCGCGTCTTCGGATCGACCAGCACCGGAATCCCCCCCGCCCGGGCTGCCGCAATCACCGCCGCGCAGATCTTCTGCGTCAGCGCGCCCTTGGCGTAGTCCGAAAGGATCACGGCGTGCATCTTCCCGGTCAGCTCCGCCGCGCGCTCCAGCAGCCGCTCCAGTTCCACCTCAGGCGGAGCCTCACGGCTCTCAATATCCAACCGCAGCATCTGCTGCGTACGCCCCACGATCCGCGTCTTCGAGGTCGTCGGCAGCGTGCTCGAAACCACGCCCCTGGTATCGACATTCGCGGCCTGCAACAGCGCCGCCAGCTCGGCCTGATCGTGGTCCGAACCCCAGAACCCCGCAAGAAACGTCTGGCAGCCCAACCCGGCCAGGTTCATGGCCACATTGGCCGCGCCGCCCGGCCGCTCATAGCGATGCGCGTGGCGGAAGACCGGCACCGGGGCCTCCGGCGAGATGCGTTCCACCTCGCCCATGATGTAGCGATCCAGCATCAGATCGCCCACCACCAGCACCCGCAGACGGCTGAAGCCGCCTTCCAAAAGATTGAGGATCGAATGAAGTTCGGGAAGCATGGGAAGTCAGATCTCTCCTGAGGTTAAGGCCGACACTACCGATCCAATCTTACGACCGGCCCGGCGCACGAGCATCGAGCACACTCACGACTGCGGCCATCACCTCGTCCTGCGTAATCGAGGTAATGCACCGTTTCTTCTCCACGATACACGTCTCCAGCCCGCAGCCCGCACACTCCACCTTGTGATAGATGACCTTGTGCCCCGGCCCATGTGGATACCATACCCTAGGTATGTTACGCGCCGCGAAGATCGCCACGCACGGAACCTCTACCGTCGCCGCCAGGTGCATCGGTCCGCTGTCGTGCCCGATAAAGATCTCCGCCAACTTGAAGGCCGCGGCCGTCTCGCGCAGCGTCAGCTTGCCGCAGACGTTCACCACCGGCCCCGCGCCGGGCTGCGCACGCCATCCGTCGGCGGCAAACTCGCTGGGCTCGCTCTCCTCCGGCGCTCCCGCCAGCAGCAGGCCATAGCCCGGATACCGCGCGGCCACCTGCTCCAGCAACCCTTTCCAGTTCTCGCGGCCCCAGTCCTTGGCCTGCACCTTGGTGCCCAGACTGGCCGCGATCAGCGGCCTCCCCGCCAGTTCCCCCAGAGCCGTGCGCCCCCGCGCCAGCTCCTCCGGCGTCAGACACATATCCCAGCTCGCCGGGTCGTCCACCCGTCCATCCCCCAGCGCCGCAATGCGACGGCAGAGATACTCCGGCTCCGGTTCCAGCGCCTGATGCTCCGGCTGCCACAGGTTCTGCTGCAGTTCCTCCGTATCGGGCACGCCGTAGAACGTCCTGATCCCGCACAGCTTGAAGAACGTCACATCCCGCTGTGCCGTCTCGACGCCCCGCTTCGCCGCCAGGTAAACCATCGCCTGCGGCCGGTAGCGGACGATCCGCCACCACAGCGCCAGCAGCTCCCGCGGACTCCGCGTCCCCACCGTATACCGCAGGTAGCGGTGCACCAGCCCCGTATGCTCCAGCACCGACGCCGCCGAAGGCGCCTTCACATTCACCGGCATATTCGTCAGGTACGCCCGATCCGCCCCCGGAAACGCCCGCTCGACTACCCGCAGCGCGGGCAGCGCCACGATCGTATCCCCCAGGCTGCCCAGCCGATAGATCAACACGCGTCGAATTGGTTTTGCCATACCCTGTCTAAGCTCTCCAGTACTGCAAGAGTATCGTGTCAAAGCACTTTGGTAAGTTAATCACAGTTCCTATGTCGCCCAGCCCGGCCTATCTCAACGCCCGACACACCCTCCACCTGCACGACCAGGCCAACCAGCTCTGGCACCAGGAGACGGCCACCCCCGCCCCATCCAGTCCCCTGGACACCCTCGTACAAGCCCAGCACCGCGAGAACTTCGACCTCTGGCACGAAGAGGACAAGGCCCGCGACCCCCACGCCACCGACGCCGCCATCACCGCCGTCAAGCATGCCATCGACCGCTACAACCAGCGCCGCAACGATCTGGTCGAGGAGATCGACCTGCACCTGCTTGAGCAGGCCGAGCCGCAGAACCCCACCGCCCCCCTCCACTCCGAAACCCCAGGCCTCATCATCGACCGCCTCTCCATTCTCTCGCTCAAGCTCTTCCATACCGAGGAGCAGACCCGACGCGCCTCGGCCACCGAAGAGCACCGCCTCCGGAATCGTGAGCGCCTCGCCCTGCTCACCACCCAGCGCGACGATCTCGCCCAGTGCCTCGACCAGCTCTGGTCGGATATCCTTCAGGGACGACGTCGCTTCAAAATCTACCGTCAGATGAAGATGTACAACGACCCCAACCTGAACCCTGTCCTCTACGGCAGTTGACCTATGGAGGCCAACTAAGGATTGTCCAGTACTTCCACGGACAGTTGACCTTACCCTGGCTTCTGCGTATAAAACCCTCACAGACTTACGCGAACAACTAAGAGCGTCGTGCTGTGTTTACACATCACGTATCAGTTGAGGATCCTCATGGCGCCCACAAAATCCGGCACCCCAGTCAAACGCACCGCCCGTACCATCGCCGGCACCCACGCACCAGTGGTCGATGCTTCACGCACCCAGGCCATCGCACTCTACGAAGCCGCCCTGCGCCTCATGCAGGAGGGTAAGTTCGACAAGGCGCACGCTGCCTTCGACAAGATGCTCGCCACCAGCCCCGGCGATCTCGCCGACCGCGTCCGCATGTACATCGCGGCCTGCGTCCAGCAGATCAGCAAGGGCCAGACCACCTTCAGCAGCCACGAGGAGCGGTACGACTACGCCATCTCGCTGCTGAACGACGGCCACTACGAGGATGCCCGCGAGCAGTTCAAGAACATCCTCGAGGAGAACTCCAGCGCCGACTATGCCTTCTACGGCCTGGCCGTGCTGGCCAGCCTCACCGGCGACTCGCATACCTGTCTCGAACACCTGACGGAGGCCATCCGCCAGAACCCCCGCAACCGCATCCAGGCCCGCGCCGACTCCGACTTCCAGGACATGGCCGACGACCCCCGCTTCACCGAACTCCTCTACCCCGAAGCTTAAAAGCGCCCTCACGCCGGGGTACTTCGTACCGTTCTCGGAGCAGCATGGGCAAGTTATCGATATAGGGCCTCCCGCTGGTCGGCAGCGAGCATATTTTCTTTCCGACCAAACGGGAGGACCACGCGAAGCAGTAAAAAGGCGTGGGAACGCCCCAAGGTAAACTGATCCAAGGGCCGGAACCATCTAGCGATAGACCACTCCAGCCACATAGCTTCCAAGGTCTCTGGATGTCCCCGGCAACCCAACCCAATCCCGGCCCCCATCTCCGCGTAGTCGCCATCGGCGGCGGCACCGGCCTCTCGACGCTCCTGCGCGGCCTCAAGCGCTACGTCGCCACCCCTCCCGGCACCCTGCCGCCCTCCGACTCGCAGTGCAAGACCACTCCCTGCACCATCCGCGACCTGGCCGCCATCGTCACCGTCACCGACGACGGAGGCTCTTCCGGCCGTCTCCGCGAAGACTTCAAGATGCTCCCCCCCGGCGACGTCCGCAACTGCATGGTCGCGCTCTCCGAGGACGAGCTTCTGCTCTCGCGCCTCTTCCAATTCCGCTTCACCCACGGCGACCTCGAAGGCCACAGCTTCGGCAACCTCTTCCTCGCCGCGCTCTCGCACATCACCGGCGACTTCGCCCAGGCCGTGCAGATGTCCTCGCAGATTTTGGCCACGCGCGGCATCATCTACCCCGCCACCAACACCGATGTCACCCTGGCCGCGCTCATGGATGACGGCTCGCTCGTCCGCGGCGAAACCAACATCACCGCCAGCCGCCAGCGCATCGTGCAGCTCATGCTGGAGCCAGCCAAGGTCGATCCCCTGCCCGGCGTCCTCGAGGCCATCTCCCGCGCCGACCTCATCACGGTCGGCCCCGGCTCGCTGTACACCTCGCTCATCACCAACCTGCTGGTGCAGGGCATCCCAGAGGCACTGGCGGGCAGCCGTGCCACGCGCGTCTACGTCTGCAACCTGATGACCCAGGCCAACGAGTCGCTCGGCCTCACCGCCTCGCAGCACATCGAGAAGATCCTGACCCACGCGGGCGCGACCCGCACGCCGATCTTCGACTACGCGCTCATCAACACGGCCCCCATCTCGCCCACGCTGCTGGAGCAGTACGCCCGCGAGGGCCAGCAGCCGATCGAGCCGGACCTCGACCGCATCCGCGAGTTGGGAGTAGAGCCGATCACGGGCAACTTCCTCCACGAGGGCGACGTCCTCCGCCACGACTACGACAAGGTCACCGACCGCCTCTTACAACTAGCCTTAACCCACAAAAAGTAGTTCACGCGAAGCGTCCAAAACCGCACGAAGTGCCGCCCGCCCGGCGTTAGGGCGCTGTTGCCGTTGCTCTTGTACCTTTAGACCATGCAGATCCCCACCCTCGAAGGCCCCAGAATCCGCCTCGAACCCCTCACCCGCGCCCACCTCCCCGCGCTCGAGGCAGTAGCGTTCGACGACCGAATCTGGCGCTACATGCGCCACTGGGTCAAGACCTCCGCCGATCTGGAGCAGTGGCTCGAAGCCGCGCTCAAGCTGCCCTCGAGCCTCCCCTGGGCCACCATCCTCAAGTCGGAGAACCGCCTCATCGGCAGCACCCGCTTTCTCGATCTCGACCTCTTCAACAAGACGGTAGAGATCGGCCACACCTGGATTCACCCCGACTACCACCGTACCGGCATCAACCGCGAGGCCAAGCTCCTGCAGCTCACCTACGCCTTCGACGAGCTGGCACTCAACCGCGTCGCCTTCAAGACCCATCACGAGAACCTACAATCCCAGACCGCCATCCGCGCCCTGGGTGCTCAGTACGAAGGCACCTTCCGCAACCACAACGTCATGCCCGACGGCAGCCTGCGCCACAGCGTCTGGTTCTCGATCACGAAGGAAGACTGGCCCATAGTCAAGAGCCGCCTCACCCCCTGAACCGGGAGCAAACCTACTGAATCGAAACCAGCCCCGGCTCTTCCACCGTCCGCTTCAACTGCCCGCACGCCGCATAGATATCCCGCCCACGCGGACGCCGCGTAAACGCCGGAATCCCGCCATCGACCAGCATCTTATGAAACCGGTCCGCGGACTCCTGACTAGGCTGCTCGTACGGCACCCCCGGCCCCGGATTCCAGACAATCAGGTTCACCTTCGCGGGCATCCCCTTCAGCAGCGCGAGCACCTCCTTCGCGTGCTCCGGCTGGTCGTTCACCCCACCCAGCAACACATACTCGAAGGTCACATACTGCCGCTTCCCCAAAGGAATCGACCGCACCGCCTCCAGCAACGCCTCGATATTCCACTTACGCGTAATCGGCATCACCGCCTCGCGCACGGTATCGTTCGAGGCGTTCAGGCTGATCGCCAGATTCGGCCGCACCGGCTCCTCCGCGAACCGCCGTATCGCCGGTTCGATGCCGCTGGTCGATACGGTCATCCGCGACTCAGGAATCCCGATCTGATGCACCAGAATCCGCACCGCGTCCATAAACGAGTCGTAGTTCAAAAACGGCTCGCCCATCCCCATAAACACGAGGTTGATGCGGTCCTTACCCACCTGCACGCCATGCCGGTTGAGCACCGCCGCCACCTGACCGGCGATCTCCCCCGCCGTCAGGTTGCGCCGCATCCCCAGCTTCGCCGTCAGGCAGAACTGGCAGTTCACCGCGCACCCCACCTGGCTCGAGACGCAGATCGTGGCGCGCTTGTACCCGTCGCCGTCGGCCTCGGGAAGCTCCGCGCCGTCACCACCCGGCATCCACACCGTCTCCACAGTTTCACCGTCGGCTAGCCGCACTAAATACCGTTCCGTACCGTCCACAGACTTCGCCGTCTGCGCCAGCTCCGGCAGCCCAACGGTGTATCCCTCCGCCTCCAGCCGCTCCCGCAGTTCCACCGGCAGCGTCGTAATCTCCTCGACAGACGCCACCCGCTCACCATAGAGCGCGTCCCGCAACTGCTTGGCCCGATAGGGTTTCTGCCCGAACGACTCGATCAGCACACGCAGTTCTTCCGGCGTCTTGCCGAACAAAGCCTTCGTCTTGATTTCAGTTGCCACCCTTCAATTTTACGCTGTATTTACTGACAAAAGCGCCCTAACGCAGGGCGGGCGGCACTTCGTGCGGTTCTCGGGGCGGTATGGGTGAATTACCGACATGGGGCCTCCCGTTGGTCGGCGATAAGCGATGTTCGCTGCCGACCAACGGAAGGCCCACAGAGGGCCATTCTGCCCATACCGCCCCGAGAACGGTAGGAAGTACTGTGAAAGAATGTCTGTAATGTCCGCAATCCTTGTCGAACCGCAATCACCCCCCAGCTCCAGCCCCACCCGTAACATACGTCGCACCACCCTGCCCAACGGCCTCCTCGTCCTCACCGAGCAGATCCCGCACGCCCGCTCCATCAGCATGGGAGCCTGGATCGCCTCCGGCTCGCGCGACGAGGCCGCCGCCGAAAACGGCATCTCCCACTTCGTCGAGCACATGGTCTTCAAGGGCACCACCAGCCGCAGCGCGCAGGACATCGCCCGCGAGGTCGACACCATCGGCGGCAACCTCGACGCCTTCACCGGCAAAGAGACCGTCTGCTTCAACATCAAGGTCCTCGACGAGAACCTGCCGCCCGCGCTCGACGTCCTCTCCGACCTCGTCCTGCACCCCCGCTTCACCACCGAGGATCTCAAGCGCGAGCAGAGCGTCATCCTCGAAGAGATCAAGATGGACGAGGACAACCCCGACTATCTAGTCCACGAAACGTTCACCCAGAACTTCTGGAAGAACCACGCTCTCGGCCGCCCCATCCTCGGCACGGTGGACACCGTCTCCAGCTTCACCCGGCAGACCGTCCTCGACCACCACGCCCGCCGCTTCACCCCGCGGCACATGATCTTCTCCGCCGCCGGGCACCTCGACCACGACAGCTTCCTCGAGCAGGTCGAGGCCCGCTTCGGCAGCCTCGCTCCGGCCTCCGGCATCGCGGAGCCAGCCGCCACCGCTCCTGTGGTTACCCCGCACATTACGCTCAAGAAGAAAAAGTCGCTGGAACAAGTGCAGATGTGTCTCGGCGTCGCCGCCCCGCCCGTCGCCTCGCCCGACCGCTTCGTCGTCTACCTGCTGAACACCATGCTCGGCGGCGGCATGAGCTCGCGCCTCTTCCAGACCATCCGCGAGGAGCAGGGACTGGCCTACTCGATCTACTCGGAGATGAACCCCTTCCGCGACTCCGGCTCGCTCTCGGTCTACGGCGGCATGAGCCTCGACAAGACCGAGCGCGTCCTCGCGCTTACCCTTCAGGAGCTGGCCCGTCTCAAGAACGAGCCCGTCAGCGAATCCGAGCTGCACCGCGCGAAGAATCAGATGAAGAGCAACATCGTCCTCGGCCTCGAGAGCACCTCCAGCCGCATGTCCAACCTGGCTCGCCAGCAGATGTACTACGGCGAGTTCATCGCGGTGGACGAGATCGTCCGCGCCATCGACCAGGTCACGCCCGCCCGCGTCCAGGCGCTGGCCAACCAGCTCTTCCGCCCCGAGGCGATCGCGCTGACGCTGCTCGGCAACCTCGGCCCGATGAAGATCACCCGTGCCGACCTGGCTTGCTAAGTCGCAAGAAACACTCTCTTTCACCCGATCCTGATAAAGTTTTCTAGGCAACCTCCAGATAGAGGAAACATGAACATTCAGACCGAACGCAAACGTCACGACGAAGGCTTCACCCTGATCGAGCTTCTCATCGTCATGTCCATCATGCTCGTGCTCATGACGCTCGCCATCCCGCAGCTCCTGAAGCTGCGCAAGACGGCCAACGAGACCAGCGCCCTGCAGTCGGTCCGCACCATCGGCCAGGCCGAGCTTCAGTACAACTCCGCCTACCCGGCGAACGGCTTCTCGTGCTCCCTGCCCCAGCTCGGCGGCACCGCCGGAGCCGCCCCCACCGCCCAGGCCGCCCAGCTCATCGACGCCGGTCTGGCCGCGGGACAGAAGTCCGGCTACACCTTCGCCATCACCAACTGCACCAAGGTGACCATCAACAACCAGGATATGTACACCTCCTACCAGATCACGGCGGTTCCCCAGTCCATCGGCAAGACCGGCGACGCGGGCTTCTGCGCGGATGAGAACAACACCATCCGCAAGGACCCCACGGGCGGCACCAACTGCACCCAGCCGATCCAGTAACGCATTGAAAGGGAGGGGCTTCGGCCCCTCCGACTACACCCGAGAAGAATCGGGGCTTTCGCCCCCGAGGGAATCCCCTGATCTCCACCCACCATCGCAGCCTCGGCCTTCTGCTCGTCCCGCTCCTCGCGATAGCCGCCCCGGCGCAGGACAATCCCCTGCTGCGCAAGGTCGATGACCACTACAACCACCTCGCCAGCCTGCGCACCCGCTACACCGAGCACTACGCCGGAATGGGCCTCAACCGCTCCGAGTCCGGCACCCTGACCCTGAAGAAGCCGGGCCGTATGCGCTGGTCCTATGACCAACCCTCCGGAAAGCTCTTCGTCCTCGACGGCAAGTTCGCCTGGTTCTACACCCCCGGCGACTCTCAAGCCCAACGTATCCCGGCCAAACAGATGGACGACCTGCGCACCCCGCTGCGCTTCCTCCTCGGCCACACGCAACTGGCCAAGGAGCTGGACAACATCGCCGTCACGCCCGCCGGAGACACGATTCTTATCACCGGCGTCCCCAAAGGGATGCAGCAGCGCCTCAAGCTTCTGAGCCTGCGCGTCACGCCCACCGGCGAGATCCAGTCCATGAAGCTCGAGGAGATCGACGGCGCGGTCACCGAATTCACCTTCACCGAGATGGCGGAGAACGTCCCGGTCAAGGACGCCGATTTCCTCTTCACCCCGCCCCTTGGGGTCAGCATCGTCAATGGCCTGCCGCCGATTTAGCACTTCGTGCCGAAGTACTACAATCTGATAAGACACCCTCGATAAAGAAAAGACCTCATGAACGCCATCGCACCCAGCCAACTTACCACCCCTGAGTTCGAACTCTCCGTCTCCTCCCTCGGCGCAAAGATCGCCGTCTTCGACTGCGACGGCACCCTCTGGTCCGGCGATGCCGGTTCCTCTTTCATGAACTACACCATCGCCACCGGCCTGCTCTCCCGCGAGGCCACCGACTGGCTCGACGCCCGCTATCGCGGCTACCGCGCGGGCACCGTATCCGAGCTGGCTATCTGCGGCGAGATGGTTCAGGTCTACCAGGGCCTCCGCGAAGAGGAGCTGCGCTCCGCCGCCCGCGAGTTCTTCCGCCAGCACATCGAGGCCAACATCTTCCCTGAGCTGCGCCGCGTCGTCGAAGCCCTGCAAGCCCAGGGAGCCGAGATCTGGGCAGTCTCCTCCACCAATAACTGGGTCATCGAGGAGGGCGTTACCCGCTTCGGCATCCCCGCCGACCGGGTGCTGGCCGCCGAGATCGCCATCGTCAACGGCGTCGCCACCAACCAGCTCCTAGACGTCCCCACCGATCAGGGCAAGGTCGACTCGCTGGCCCGCGTGGGCATCACCGCTCCCGACGCCGTCTTCGGCAACTCCGTCCACGACGCGGCCATGCTGGCCATCGCCCGCCGCGCCTTCCCGGTCAACCCTACCCCGGCACTGGTCGAGCGCAGCGCCCACGAGGGCTGGCCGGTCTTCTACCCTGAGTCGGTCCGCCCCGCGTAGTTTTCGGGCCGGACCAACTCAAAACCCCATACACCTGCAAACACCGGCAACTACGCGGGTTACAGCCCCAAGGGAAGCTGAAATTTCCCTTAAAATCGGGCTGGAAACCTGCTCCTAGAAGCCGGATGGTAACCCCCTGCCCACATTTGCAACCAAAACCCGTCTAAACTCACAGTTGTGAAAGAGCCGATTCGCAAGCTGGATGGACGGAGTGAAGCGACGATCCTCAAGCCGATGCGGCTGGTGGTTGCGGCGCTGATCCTGCGTCCTGTCCAGAACCCCGAACCGGAGCAAGGGGCCTTCGAAGTCCTTATCTGCCAACGCAAGCCCGACCAGCCCATGAGCCTCAAGTGGGAGTTTCCCGGCGGCAAGATCGAGGACGGCGAGACCTCCGAGCAGGCGCTCATCCGTGAGCTTCACGAAGAGCTGGGTATCGACGCCAAGATCGGCCGCCAGGTAGCCCGCATCCGCCACAAGTACCGCAACGGCGGCACTATCGACCTGCAATTTTTTGTCGTCAACGAGTTCACCGGGCACCTCGAGAACCGTATCTTCAACGACATGCGCTGGTCCTCGCTGGCCGCCCTGCCCAGCTACGACTTTCTGGCCGCCGACCTCGACCTGATCCGCGACCTCTCCGAAGGCAAGCTCCTCTAAGGAGCTGGCTTGACACCGCCCCTTCGCACAAGCAAAATTTCCACAGCGGCACCAGCGTTCATCGCTGTGAGTTTTTGCGTCCGGAAGGAAAGTTTGGCTGACTCCACTACAAGCCGCGTCAGCTATACGCTGCACTCGACACTCGAAAGCGTGAACACCGTCGAAGACATGGCAGAATCCTGGGCACGCCGCGCCGGGTTCGACGACGACACCGTCACCAGCATCGCCATGGCCGTCCGCGAGGCCGCCGTCAATGCGGTGATGCACGGCAACGCCTACAGCCCCAAGAAGCACATCGACTGCTCCTTCGAGACCACAGCCGAGTCGCTCGTCATCCGCATCGCCGACCAGGGCGAAGGCGTCGATCCGGAGTGCATTCCCGACCCTCTCGCGCCGGAAAATATCCTGCGCGGCTCGGGCCGTGGGATCTTTCTTATCAGAGCTTTCATGGATGAGGTACACTTTCGCCAGTTGCAACCTGGCAGCGAGATCACTCTCATCAAGCATCGAACTCCCAAAATAGTTCAGACATAAGGAGATCCATTCATGAGCATGAAGTTCCAGACACGTCAGGTCGATGACGTAACCATTCTCGACCTCAGCGGACGCATTACCCTCGGTGAAGGCAGCGTAACGCTCCGCGATGCTGTACGCGACGTGCTAGCCAAGGGATCGAATAAGATTCTTCTCAACCTTGGCGACGTGAACTACATTGACAGCTCGGGTATCGGCGAGCTGGTCAGCGCTTTCACCACGGTCAAGAATCAGGGTGGCGAGTTGAAGCTGCTGAACCTGACCAAGAAGGTTCACGACCTGTTGCAGATCACGAAGCTTTACACGGTCTTCGACGTGAAGGACGACGAAGCCAGCGCGATCGCTTCTTTCAACAGCTAAAAACGCGAAGCGTCCAAAACCCCACGAAGTGGCGCCCGCCCGGCGCGAGGGCGCTTTTGCCATTGCCTGTTCTTAAAAACAAAAAGCCGCCCCCAAAACCAAGGGGGCGGCCAGTTTATTTACTTCCCGAAGTCCACCTTCGGCGCGACCGCGTTGCTAGGGTCGCCCTTGAAGTACTCGTCCCGGTAATGGAACCCGGCGATCCCGGCCCAGAAGCTCTGCGGAAACTGCCGGACGTAGGTGTTGTAGTCCCGCAGCGTGTTGTCGTACCGACGCCGCTCCACCGCGATCCGGTTCTCAGTGCCCGCCAGCTCGTCGGTCAAAGTTTTGAACTGCGCGTCCGACTTCAGGTTGGGATACGCCTCCTGCAACCGCAGCAGCGGGCTCAAGGCCACGTCCAGACGGCTATTGGCCTGGATGCTCGCGGCGTGGTCGCCGCCGGCCGCGATGACGCCCGCGCGTGCGTTGGCGATGTTGGTCAGCACCGCTGTCTCTTCCGCCACATAGCCCTTCACCGAGGCCACCAGGTTCGGAATCAGGTCCAGACGCCGTTGCTGCTGCACGTTCACCTGCGCGTACGCCGCATCGACGTCCTCATTCTTCTGCACCAGCGTATTCTTCGCGCTGATGTAGCTTCCACCGGCGAAGAGCACCACCAGCAGAACGACTCCGATCAATCCCAGCCCAACCCATAGACCCTTCATTGTTCCTCCTGTAACTTCACAGACCAGAAAACCTCAACAACACTTGCGAAACCCATCCGGCTCGACTGTATCACCGAGCCATCCCTAATAATCCGAACTATTTCCGCCGCCGCCGGAGCTGCCTCCGCCAAAGCCGCCGAACCCTCCTCCGCCTCCGCCGCCAAAACCACCACCGCGCCCGCCCCGGCCACCGCCGTTCAGGAACATGCTCAGGATCACCCACAGCCAGCCGCCGTTGCCGGTGGCGATCATCAGGATGACCAGCCCTACCAGGATTCCGAGGCCGATCAGCCCGCCGATCCCCGAACCGCGCTGGGGCTGGCGGCGGTACTGGTACTGACCGTACTGGGAATCGTACTGCGACGTTGGCTGCGTCAGGGTTACACCCGCGTCGGCGGCGATCTCCTTCGCGTAGGCCTGCGTCCCGGTCACCACCGCCGCATCGTAGTTGCCCGCGCGCAGCAGCGGCACCATCGTCTGCTGGATGCGGCCCACCTTGGCGTCGTTCAGAACGCCCTCAAGCCCATACCCGACCTCGGTTCGCAGCTTCTTCGGGTTCAGCACGATCAGCAGGATCAGGCCCTTGTCCGTGCCCTTCTTTCCGACCTTCCACTTCTCTTCCAGCTCGACAGTGAACTCCTCGACCGTCTGGTCGTTGTCGAGCGTCTTGATGGTCACGACGGCCATCTGCGCCCCAGCCTGCTGGTCTACTTCGCGGCAGAGAGCCTCGACGCTCTGACGCGTGCCCTGGCTCAACACCCCGGCGAAGTCGTTCACGTAGCCCGTCGGTGCGGGCAGATCCGCAACCTTCTCCGCCATCAGAAGACGCAGCGGCAACAAAAGCAGGAACAGCAGAAACGCGTGGCGGATCGAACGGCTCATCTCACTCCAAGTCTACGCTTTGCCCCTAAAAGAAGTTCCCCCTGCCTGCTAAACTGGCTTCAGGAAGTTCGAACTCCGGTTTTGCTGTCAGGCGATACGAGGCGAGCTTAACCGGAGAACGTGTGACCCCGTGGCATCCCCTTCCGTCGTCCCTGCACTCGCTGATCGCTGAGTCCCCTGACTCCGTCCTCCTCGAGACCGCCCGCTTCGACGAGGCCAACCAGACCAGCTTCCTCTACCTGAACCCGCTCCGCACGCTCACGGCGGAGTCGCTCGACGATCTCCCCGGCCTCTTCTCTGCGCTGGAGTCCGCGCTGGCCCAGGGCCACTATGCCGCCGGGTATCTCCACTACGAATGCGGCTACCACTTCGAGCCGCGCACCGGCCTCGGCCACACCTCCACAGAGAAGCCGCTGGCATGGTTCGGCATCTACGACGAGCCCATCACCTTCGACCACAGCACTGGCCTCTTCAACCGCCAGCCTCCAGCGACATCGTCGCCCACGGTCTCGGACCAGCCCTTTGCGAGCCGGATCACCCTCAACATCGACGAGACCGACTACACGCGGCAGATCTTCCGGATCAAGGACCTCATCGCCGCAGGCGACACCTATCAGGTCAACTTCACCGACTCCCTTTCGCTCGAGACCAGCCTCACCCCTGCCGAAGCCTTCACCACCCTGCTCCGCCAGCAGCCGGTCTCTTATGCGGCCTTCCTCAACGTCGCAGGAGAGCACATCCTCTCCCTCTCGCCCGAGCTTTTCTTTCGGATCGAAGACGAGACCATCCTCACACGTCCCATGAAAGGCACCATGCCCCGTGGCCTCGACCGCGAGGACGACGACCGCACCGCGCTGGCACTCCAGAACGACGAGAAGAACCGCAGCGAGCATGTGATGATCGTCGACCTGCTGCGTAACGACCTGGGCCGCATCTGCACCCTCGGCAGTGTCCATGTGCCCGGCCTCTTCACCATCGAGCGTTATGACACGCTGCACCAGATGACCTCCACCGTGGAGGGCAGGCTGCGTCCCGGCCAGAGCCTCTACGAGATCTTCGACGCACTCTTTCCCAGCGGCTCCATCACCGGAGCGCCCAAGATCCGCACCATGCAGATCATCCGTGAATTGGAGGACCAGCCTCGCGGCATCTACACGGGGGCCATCGGCCACATCGCCCCCTCTCGCAAAGCTGTCTTCAATGTGGCTATCCGCACACTCACCCTCCGCGATGGGCACGCCCGCATGGGCGTCGGTGGAGGCATCGTCGCCGACTCCCAGCCCGCCGACGAGTACCGCGAGTGCCTGCTCAAGACCGCCTTCCTCACCCGCGTCCCCGACGACTTCCAGCTCATCGAGACCATCCTCTACGACACCGAGTCCTTCTCCTTCCTCGACCTCCATCTTGAGCGGCTTGCAGCCTCTGCCGCCTACTTCAACTTTCCTATCGACCGAGACCGCATCGTCGCGGAGCTGCGCGCCCTTGCTTCACCGCTTACCCAGCCGCACCGCATCCGCCTGCTGCTGCACCCCGACGGTCGCACCACCTGCACCTCTACTCCGTTCGTACATGCGCCAACCGGGCGCATCCGCATCGCCAGCCAGCGCACTCACTCGCAGGACCGCTTCCTTCGCCACAAGACCACTCGCCGCACCCTCTACGACGAGCAGTACCGGCAAGCCGTCGCCGAGGGCTTCGACGAGGTGCTCTTCCTGAACGAGCGCGGCGAGCTGACCGAGGGAGCCATCAGCAACCTCTTCCTCAGCATCGGCGGCAAACTTCTGACGCCGCCCCTTGCCTCCGGCGTCCTGCCCGGTGTCTATCGACGCCACCTGCTCGAAACCCGCGCCAATGCAGAGGAACGCGTCCTCACCCTTGACGACCTCCACGCAGCCGACGCCATCTACATCTGCAACTCTGTTCGGGGCATCAACGCCGTCGCGCTTTAGCTTGTATCCTCGAATCTGGAGCAGCCCGAGAGATGACACTACCGATTCAGCCCCCCGTAGCCCGCCGCGAGTCCAAGACCACAACCCTGCACGGCACCACCATGCAGGACGACTACGCCTGGCTACGCGATAAGTCCTCCGCCGAAGTGCTGGCCTATCTCGAGGCCGAAAACCGCTACACCGACGCGGTCATGGAGCCGACCCGCGAGCTACAGGCCACGCTCTACGCCGAGATGCTCTCGCACATCAAGGAGACCGACGAGTCGGTGCCCTATCCCGACCGCGGCTTCCTGTACTGGACCCGCACCCTCGAGGGCAAGCAGTACCCCATCTACTGCCGCCGCGCCAATGCTCCGGACGCCCTGGAAGAGATCCTGCTCGACGTGAACCTGCTGGCCGAAGGTCAGGCCTTCATGGCCGTCGGCGGGATGGCCGTCAGCCCCAGCGGACGGCTGCTCGCCTACACCACCGACAACACCGGCTTCCGCCAGTACACCCTGCACGTCCGCGACCTGGGCACAGGCGCTGACCTGCCCGATACTGCCGTGCGCGTGGGTTCCGTAGCCTGGGCCACCGACTCCGAGACTCTCTTCTACACCACCGAGGACGAGACCACCAAGCGCCAGAACCAGCTCTTCCGCCACACGCTCGGCGGCGCGTCCGTGCTGGTCTTCGAGGAGCCCGACGAGCGCTTCAACATCGGCATCGGCCTGACGAGCGACCGCCGGTACCTGATGCTCGAGTGCGGCTCCCACACCACCAATGAGTACCGCTTCCTGCCCGCCGCAGCCCCCACAGCAGAGTTCACCCTGATCGCTCCCCGCGTCGACGACCAGGAGTACCACCCCGACCACCGCGACGGCCTCTTCTACCTGCGCACCAACGATACCGTCGAGCACTTCCGGCTAGTCACCGCGCCGGTCGCCACGCCAGGCCGCGAGTACTGGCAGCCGCTCTACGAGAGCCAGCAACAGCTTCCGCTTGAGGACTTCGACCTCTTCCAGAGCTTCCTCGTTCTCTCCGAGCGCGAGCGCGGCCTGCCCACCCTTACGGTCTATGATCTGGCCGACGCGGGCCTCGAGAATCCCCGCGCCATCGCCTTCCCCGAGCCGACGTACACCGCCCAGGCCCACGTCAACCGCGAGTTCGATACGCGCCTCTTCCGCTACGGCTACACCTCGCTGGTCTCGCCCGCCTCGGTCTACGAGTACGACCTGGCCACCGGCAGCTCTCGCCTGCTGAAGCAGCAGGAGGTGCCCGGCGGCTTCGACTCCAGCCGCTACGCCTCCGAGCGGCTGTGGGTACCCGCCGAAGACGGAACCCAGATTCCCATCTCGCTCGTCTATCGCCGCGACCGGTTCCACAAGGACTCCACTAACCCGCTCTACGTCTATGGATACGGGTCTTACGGCTATGCGCTGCCAGTTGGCTTTAGCGGGTCGCGGCTCTCGCTGCTCGACCGCGGGCTGGTGCTCGCCTACGCGCACATCCGCGGCGGCGGCGAGCTGGGCGACCCCTGGCACGACGCCGGGAAGATGAGCCACAAGCGCAATACCTTCACTGACTTCATCACGGCCACAGAGCACCTCGTCCAACAGGGCTACGGCGATCCCGCGCGGGTCGCCATCGAAGGCGGCAGCGCAGGTGGATTGCTGATGGGCGCGGTCGTCAACATCGCCGCCCAGACCAGACGGCCGCAGCTCTTCCGTGTCGTCCTCTCGCATGTCCCCTTTGTGGATGTGATGAACACGATGCTCGATGCGTCGCTGCCCCTGACGGTGGCCGAGTACGAGGAGTGGGGCAACCCCAACGAGCCAGGGGCCTTTGCCTACATGCTCTCCTACTCGCCATACGAGAACCTGGATGCGCTGGCCGGAGCACCTGTGCCAGCCATGTTGGTCAAGACCAGCCTCAACGACTCACAGGTGATGTACTGGGAGCCCGCCAAGTACGTGGCCAAGCTGCGCACGCTGAAGCAGAACGAGACTCCGCTGCTGCTGCACATCAACATGGAGGCAGGCCACGGCGGAGCCAGCGGCCGCTACGACTATCTGAAGGAGATCGCCTTCGACTACGCCTTCCTGCTCACGCAGTTGGAGGCTGTGTAAGGCCAGTGGAAGGATCTGCGACGCAGTCGAGGCATCAGTTTCTACTTCGCTGCTGCCTCGACCATCTTGTCGCCCTCGCCGGGAGCCAGGAAGAGGTTTCGCTCTACGCCGTGCTGGCGGGTGTATAGGTCAAAGTAACGGCCGTGCAGCTCGTAGAGAGAGTCGTGCGTGCCGCGCTCGAGGATTCTACCCTGCTCGATCACCAGGATCTGGTCGGCCTTGCGGATCGTCGACAGGCGGTGCGCGATGACGAAGGTCGTGCGGCCCTGCATCAGGAAGTTCAGCCCGTCCTGGATCATCGCCTCCGACTCCGAATCCAGCGAACTGGTCGCCTCGTCGAGGATCAGGATGCGTGGGTCGGCCAGGATCGCTCGTGCGATGGAGATGCGCTGCCGCTGCCCGCCTGAGAGCTTCACGCCACGCTCGCCCACGATGGTCTCGTAGCCCTCCGGGAAGCGTTCGGCGAACTCGTCCACACGGGCGATCCGGCAGGCCTCGCGCCACTCGGCCTCGGTCGCCTCCGGCCGCGAGAACAGGATGTTCTCGCGCACGCTGCCATCGAAGAGGAAGGTCTCCTGCAAGACCACTCCGAGCTGGCTGCGGTAGCTGGAGAGCTTGATTGTCGCCAGGTCCACCCCGTCGATCAGGATCGCGCCGCTGGTCGCGCTGTGGAAGGCGCAGATGAGCGAGATGATCGTCGACTTGCCTGAGCCGGACGAGCCAACCAGCGCCGTCACCGTGCCCGGCCGCGACTCGAAGCTGATGCCGTGCAGCACCGGCTTGCCTGCCTCGTACTCGAAGCCCACGTTGTCGAAGCGTACGTCGCCCTGGATCGAGGCCAGCTCTCGCGTGCGCTCCGGCTCGCTGTCCTCAAGGCTCTCGTTCAGAATCTCGGAGGTCCGGTCAAGACCTGCCAGGGCCTCGGTTAGCTGCGTCCCGATCGACACCAGTTGCACAATGGGCGCGATCATGAACGCCAGCAGCATCGTGTACTCGACGTACCCGCCCTCGTTCAGACGGCCCGCGGCGTTCTCGTGCGCGCCCAGGTACATCACCAGGCCGCCTACCACGCCCAGCACCATCGTCGAAGATAACGTCATCAGCGACTGCGCCGTCAGCGAGCTGATGACGTTCTGGAGCAGCCGCTCCACGCCGCCCGCGAAGACCCGCGCCTCGCTCTCCTCGGCGTGATATCCCTTGACCACGCGCACGCCGCCCAGCGACTCGGTGAGCCGCCCTGTCACCTCGGCGTTGATCTTCGCGCGCTCGCGGAAGATCGGCCGGATCGTCCGGAAGGCCTTCTGCAGGATCAGGCCGAAGACCATCAAGATCCCGAAGGTCAACATCGTCATGCGTGGGTTGATGTGGATGAGGATGCCGAAGGCGATGACCGCCGTCAGGATGCCGCCGACGAAGTCCAGCAGCCCGGTCCCGACCAGATTGCGCACGCCCTCCACGTCGCTCATGATGCGGGCGACCAGCGTTCCGGTGCGGTTCTCGTCGTAAAACGCCACGGGCAGACGGCCGATGTGGCTCTGCACCTGCTTGCGCAGGTCGGAGATTAGCCTTTGGCCCTCGGTCGAGAGGAGCTGCGTCAGCGTGTAGGAGCTGAGCGCCTGCACGAAGACGGCCGTCGCCACCGAGAGGACGATGAACTTCAGCTCGCCCATCTTGTGCTGCTTCATCACGTCGTTGATAAATGGCCGCGACGAGACCGGCAGCACGAAGCTGCACAGGCGGTTCACGATCATCAGCAGGAAGCTGCCGCTGATGAGCCAGATCCGTGGCCGGATCAGTTTCCAGACCTCGGGCAAGACCTTCTTTAACTGAGGTCTACCTTTTTGCGCCGTCAGATCGGCTCCGATGGCGCGCCCTGTACCGCTTACAGGCTTATCCCCCACCGGCATTCCGCCATTTACACCCGAGCTGCTCAATCGAGAAGACATGCTTTTAGTCTACGTCTTTCGGGTTCGCCGGATTGTCATTACAAGATCACCATCTGCTCACAAGCTGCACCGAGCAAGGAGATCTGGCACCTCTGCCGGGGTAGCGGCCACGGTGTCGGCCAGAGCCAGCTCCTCTGCGGGACCATAGCCCCATCCGGCGGCCAGACAGCGGACCCCGTTCGCACGAGCCGCATCGATATCGAAGATGCGGTCGCCGATCATCCAGGCCGCGTCAGCGCCAATTTTGCACTCGCGCAGCAACATGGCCAGCAGGTCCACTTTGTTGTGGCTCGCGTACTCGGCCCTGTCGCCGTAGATGGCGACGAACAGGCCGGTTAGCTCGAACGCATCCAGAATCCGCACCGCAAAGCGATGTTGCTTGGAGGTACACACGTACAACGGGAACCCCGCCGAGCGCAGTTGATCCAGCAACTCGCGAATCCCCTCATAGACTGAACCGTCCTTCCAGCCTTCGCGGTCGTAACAGCTACGGTAGTCGCGGACCAGGGCGGCGCGTGCATCTTCACTTCCATGCGGCAGCAGCTCGATCGCCCACTCTTCCACCGGAGGCCCGACAAAGCGATCCAGCGGGCCAGGGGCGTCCACGCCATGCGTGTCGAGCGCCTCGCGCAGGCAGCTCAGGATACCGGGCTTCGAATCCAGTATGGTGCCGTCAAGGTCGAAGATCAGTGCGGGCAATGGTTTGGACATACTCCCATTATCGCAATAGCGGGACTGTACGCGATTTCCGCCGTGCAAAGCCTGACGATTGTCTTCGATAGCCGAAGGACCCGCTCCCGGGCATCGTTCGACGGCAACAAATACAGTGTCGCTCTGGAGGTGCTTCTACGCGGTGTAGCTTCTCCCCAGGCCCAGCGCGGCCAATCCCTTGCGGTAAGTGATCGAGCTGCGATCCGCCGGGAAGTGCGCCTCCTCCTGAAGATTCAGGGGCAAGTCCTCCGGGAACTGACGCTCCACAATCGCGATATCCTCCGCGAAGACCTGGTAGTTGAAGTCGAGCGTCTCTTCGATGGGGGAGTCCTTATCGAAGTTGCGGCAGATGGGCACGAACAACCGCGTCTTGCGGGCCGAAACCGGCGACGCCGCGTTCATGATGTGGAGCCGGCCGCCTCCGGGAAACGTAACCGTCAGCTTCGCCGTAAACGGCAGGTAGACCTCGAAGCGCCGGTGCCACTGAAAGCCCGGCGGATTGAGGTGCTTGTAGGGATGGGAGTAGTTGCTGACCGAGCTGATGTAATCGGCGACGAAGCCACCCGCAGTCTTCGTTACTTTGTAGTCAGGAACCACAGGGTTGTCCGGCTCGCCGAAGCTCTCTCTGTGGACGAAAGCAAAGTGACTGACGTCGAGAAAGCCTTCCATCTGCCTACCCGCCGCTGCCTCGATGACAACGCTGTCGGGCAGCACCTGCAGATACTCCGGGTCGTCCCACTCCTTCATCTCGGGCAGAGGCAGCGGGCCGTTGTCCACCAGCCGCACCCAGACCAGCCCATACCGCTCCTGCGCCTGGTACATATCGAGCCGCAGCCGAGGCGAGATCGCGCCGCCGGGATGAGCGGGGATGCAGGTACACCGGCCCTCGCGGTCGTAGCGTAGTCCGTGGTATTTGCAGATGATTTCGTCGTCTTCGACGTGGCCGAGGCTCAACGGAACTCCCCGGTGGTAACAGATATCCCGCGCCGCCGCCACGGAACCATCGGAGAGCCGGTACACCACCACGCGCTCGTCGAGGAGCCGCGCGGCGTAAGGCTTGCCGGTCACCTCGTGCGAGAACGCGACCGGATACCAGAAGGGAGCGAGCGCCTGCCAATCCGCCTCTGTGAAGGTGCATCCACGAGGCATTCTGGCAGTGAGGGCTGCGTCAGAAGTTAGAAGCTCCGAAGCCGGAACGAAAGGAGTGGAGGTCGCCATGCGCCATTATGGCACTTCGTACCGTTCTTGGGGTACTTCGTACGGCCCTCGGGGCGGTATGGATGGGATTGCCGTCTGAGGACTGCCCGTTGGCTGGCGGAGAGCACTACAGAATCCGAGGTCAAGCCCCTACATGGACTCGCAGCAGTCCGGCAAAGATCCAGGGACACTTCTCCAAGATCCGAAACACAATGGCACGCAGACGCGGCGAGTTCCCCAGCAGCAGAAGAACACGGGACATCAAAGTAGGCAGGCGTTGAATGCGGCGATGGGCTTGGTGATAGCGAGCAAGGTCGCCAGCACGAATCGCCGAGACGAGGGCCGCAGCATAACGAAAGCTCAATGCCATACCCTCACCTGTCACCGTATCGACAGCTCCCGAAGCGTCGCCGACAAGAGCGATGCTCCCTGTGGCCACGCTCCGTAGGGTACGAATAACGGTGACAGCTCCCCGCGGAGTGCCCTTCCGCTCTGCACCACCGAGACGCTCCTCCAGCAGCGGAAATCCCCGCAGGGCCACCTCCGGACTCGCCAGCTTCCGGTCCGCGGTGAAAGCCACACATACCTCCGTCGCGGAGATCGGAGTCACATAGGCCTGCCCCCAATCACTCCAATACACTTCCACAAAATCACTCCAGGGAGCCACGCAGTAGTGCTGCCTCATGCAGAAGCGATGCGATGTAATGCGCGCTCCTTCGGCCAGGCCCGACCACTTGGCAATCTGCGATCGCAGCCCGTCCGCACCAACCAGATAACGGCAACGAAAGCTCTGGCGATTGGTGCAAACCACAACCCCATCGGGTCCAGGCTCGATCCCCTGAACGGATGTCGACCAACTGAAACCAACTCCCAACTGCACTGCACACTCAAGCAGAGCAGCATGAAGGACAGTGCGCCGTATCCCTCGCCCAGCCTCTGCCGGAAACGAGGCCTGCGCCGCGATATCGCCGCTGAGGAAACGAATCCCCTTCATCGAGGCGCACTGTGATGGATCAATAAATTTGTCCAAGTCGAACCCAAGTGCTGCAAGGGATTCCAGCGCATCCGGCATCAGACCTTCGCCGCACGCCTTGTCAATGGGCGGAGACATGCCATCGACCACCTCGACCTGCAAGCCCTGTCGCGCGGCAGCAATCGCACAGGCCAGACCGGCAGGACCCGCACCCACGATCAGAACCTCCGCATAGCCACCAGGCCCTGCGGATTCCGTCGCTGCCTCTTTCTCTGCGCTACGACCTCTCACTCTGAATGTACCCTCAGCTTGAGCCACCACGATCAGTACCGAACAGTTCGGTTCTATCCTATTTAAAGTCTATCTACCCAAGAGACACATTGAACACCTGCACCTGACGGTTCTGTGTTGGACTCATCCGGCAAGCAATCTGTCGTCAGGGATTCTTTCCCCTGCTAGTCACTTTCGAAAAGATGAACTCCTGCGCCAGCGCATTCACAATGCGCCCCCCGGTCGTCAGAAGAGCGCCCGTAAAGACAATGCCGGGGCCACGGTCTACCGTGGGATAGTACAGATTGTTAAGCGCGCCTGACGCGAGATCCCCGCCAACGCTCGAGAAGTTAAACTGTGGCCGCCCATTATCTCCACGCGCGATGAACGGCGCTGAGACCGCATGGATGACTCGAGACCTGGTCGTACCCGTTCCCTGGTAGAAGTATCTCGGATCTTGATGCAGCAGCGCGGGCAAAATCGCGCCACCGATCAGGATGTCGGAGGCTGCGCCCGCATAGGCCGCCCCAAAGCGTTGGCCATAGCCCTTCGCGCCTTGCACGTAATCAGGCTTTGAACCAGCGGCCTGATTGATGCCTGCGATCAGCGCAGCGCCAACTATGGTTGCCACATCGGTCGAAGCCTTCGTCGCCAGCTCGAACTTCATCTTTGCAGTCAACGGCACAAACTGCTTGTCGTAGGTCACATAGAAGTTAGGGATCACACCGAAGACGCGCTGCTTTTCTTCCGCCTTCACCTGCGCCAGCGCGATCTCTTCCGCCGATGCCGCGGTGACAGATGTCTGCACGGTCTGCACCACAAGCTTGATATCAGGAAGCTCAAGCAACTGCCCTGGCCGCAGCCGGAAGGGTGAGGAAGTCCACTCGGCAAAGCCCGGAGCATTTACGGTGACACGATAGCTGACTCCGGGATGAAGATCCGAGAAAGTGAAGGATGCTTCATCATTCGCGGATACGTCGCGATGATCGCCGGGTTCAGATCCGTCGACCGCGACGGATGCCCTCGGAATCGCCCCTCCGGTCGCATCCATCACTGTGCCGACTAGGCTCGCCGGCTGCGGCTGAGGAGCCTGCTCCAGTTGTCCATAAGCACAAGATGGTGCGGCTCCTGCAACTCCAATGACTATAAATAGACTAAGGTGCTTCAAGCTCACTCGATCGACTCCAGATGCAGTGCGGAAGTTGCAGCAATCAGTCCAGCCATAAGAGGCACACGGGCGCACGTGAGCTTGAATGGATTCATACAAGAATCTCCTGGTGCAGGGTTGGAATATTGCTTGCGCCTCCAATGAAAAGGCAGGCTAAACTATGTACCGAACGGTTCGGTCCCTCATCTATAGACGCAGTCGATTCGAAAACGATGGTTTATTTTTGTGAGCAGGAGTCCTCAATCAATGCCTAGAAAGATCACGGCACATCCGGCCGATAGAGCCGACGTTCTCACCGAGCGATTACTCGATGTCGCCACGAAGTTCTTCATGGAAAAGGGGTTCGAAGGAGCCAGCGTCACTCAGATCGCCCGGGAGGCTCGTGCCTCCAAGGAGTCTTTCTACAGCCGCTACCCCACCAAAGAGGAACTCTTCCGGGCAGTTATCCGCCGCAGGACGGACCAGATGGCCGCCCAGGCAGTGGCAATTCTTAGTCCGGCGCTCCCTCCTGAGGAGGCGCTCACAACATTTGGAGAGATCTTTCTGGAGCGTCTGCTGACCGGAGAGATCACCGAGCTTCGACGCATTCTCTGGACGGAGTGGCAACGCATCCCGGAGCTGGTCAAGATGTTCTATGACCTTGGCCCCGCCCGCGGGACGCTCGTGTTGGCAAAGTATCTCGAGTGCCAGGCGGCCAAAGGCACTCTCGCTCCACTCGACTCACAACTGGCCGCGCGACAGTTCACCGATCTCCTCGCGGCCGAGTTGATAACGCGCGCGGCCTATGGGATCTTTCCAGAGCCCACAAAAAGAGAAAAGAAGAAGAAGGTTCAGGATAGCGTCGACTTCTTCCTTCGCGCATATCAACCAGGCAAGCGCGCATCGCAACAGGCAAGCCTCCGCTCCTCCCAACGAGCCTCGTTACGGAATGGATAGACAGGATAAATCGCCCTTTGTACAAAGAGGTCGTATGCGATCCCTGAATGGATGAGCATATCGGGGCCTACGTAAATATGTGGCCTGCGACTTATACGTATTTCATAAGAACGGATGCGGAAAGCATTCAAGATCGACATCCGTGCGAGAGATGCAAACAATTTCCGATCTCTCATCGCGTGCCGAGGATCGTACGATCTCTTGTTAGTTTGATGCAGAAATAAAGACCCTTACGGCTCGACAAATGCAATAAGTCTATTGTCCTCCACGCCGAAACCAGACCATCTTGCAATTCGAACTACGGGGACTATCCGTTGTCCATTGCGGCCTACACCCGAAGCAGCAGGTGGACTTGCACAATGCAGCACGACCCGGAGGAAATTGTTGACATCCGGCTTCTGGAAAGCATAAAGTTTGCGACGCCTATAAAAGATAGGCGGAAGCGGCGACCAAAGTCCGCTCCGGATGCAAGCGGGCTCTTAGGAGATTTGGCGATGAATCAGTTCCGCATTGAGTTGGCAGGTCGTCGTTACGCCATAGCTTTAACGTATTCTCTTACAGTCGCCTTATCAGCTATGCTGATGATTTTTGCGTCAAACGCAGGCGCTCAAGTTCTGTACGGGACCCTCACAGGAAATATTACTGACTCCTCAGGAGCGGTCGTTCCTTCGGCTAACGTGATCGCTCTGAACACCGGAACCGGTGCCAGCAGAACAGTGACCACCAACTCGGATGGAATCTATACCTTCGAAAATCTACAGCCCGGCCAGTACACACTATCGGTTACGGTAACCGGCTTCGCGCCCCACACAGCGGAAGGGATCAAGATCAGTCCGAACCAGACCACTCGCGTTAACAGCGTCCTTTCGGTGGGAACGGCGGTTCAACAGATCCAGGTCACAAGCGGAGCCGCTCCCCTTCAGACAGACAAGGCCGACGTGAACTATGAGCTTGCATCCGTGGTTCTGACCGAGTTGCCGACGACCAGTAGTGAGGGACGCAGCTTCCAGTCCCTGCTTAAGCTGGTTCCGGGTAACTCACCTCCGTCGGAGCAGAACTCCTCTGCCGGCAACCCGATGCGCGCGCAAGCGATCAATGCGAACGGCATTTCGTGGGTGGCGAACAGCACACGCGTGGATGGATCTACGGTCGCGTACCCCTGGCTGCCTTATCTGATCTCTTATGTTCCCGCGCAGGACTCTATCGAAAGCGTCAACATCGTGACCAACAGCTTTACCGCGGACCAGGGCACTGCTGGCGGAAGCGTAACCAATGTCACGATCAAGAGCGGCACCAATCACTTCCATGGCAGCGCCTGGGAGTACACCAGCAACAACCACTTCAACGCGAACAGCTACTTCACCACGACGCCCAGCCCAAAGAATCTTTATAACGAGTACGGCGGCGATCTCGGCGGTCCGATCATCAAGGACAAGCTCTTCTTCTTCGGAGACTTTGACCGCACCACACGTCGCCAGCACATCTCTGGCTTCCAGACCATTCCTACGCCCGAGATGATCGTCGGTGACTTCAGCAACATTCCGGGAATCGCCATCTTCGATCCCGCCACTGGAACGATTCCGAATGCGGCGAATGGGACTCCGGTGGGACGAACAACATTTCCCAATAATAAGATCCCGACAGGAAGGCTGGACCCTGCAACGCAGAAGCTGCTCGCTCTGCTTCCGGCTGTGAACAACTGCGCAAGCCCTTGCACCAACCCCGTGAACGACTATTTGGGCGCAGGGGCGTTCGCTTACAGCCTGAATAAAGCCGACGTGAAAATAAACTATGTGCCCAACCAAAAGGATCAGGTCTTCGGCCGGTACAGCATTGCGCCCTACACAATCAACGATCCGAACGCCCTGGCCGGTGCAGGTGGTGGCACCTTCGACGGCGGGCAGCAGGGATCTTCGAGCGGACGTGTGCAGAATGTCGGATTGGGTGTTTCGCACGTCTTCACCCAGAATCTTGTCCTCGATGCTAACGCTGGCTTTGGTCGCGCACATCTTGGTGCCGAGGCGCAGGACATCAACTCCAACTTCGGATTGGATACACTCAATATCCCAGGCACGAACGGGCCTATTCTCTTCGACGGTGGGCAACCTGCCTTTATCTTCAGCGGCAGTTCTGCAGCAGGCTTCGGTTCAGGTGGTGGCTCCAGCAACAGCACCTTCTCGAGTCTCGGCAACCCCAACTCAGGTAGCCCGTTCATCTTCCGGGATAACCAATACGTTGGTAATACGAATCTCTCGTGGAACCGAGGAAAGCACCAGATGCGGTTTGGTGGCGAGTACACGCACTCAGCCATCAATCACTTCCAGCCTCAATCCACCGTCAATTCGAATCTGACTCCGCGCGGTTCGTTCATATTCTCGGGCGGCGTTACAAGTGCGCCAGGTACGAATGCGACGCTCTTCAATATTCTGGCCGATGCTTTGCTGGGGCTACCCCAGAACTACGGCAAGACAGTGCAGACGTTGAACCCGAACGCACTTCGTTTTTCGACCTTTGCATTCTATGCACAGGACCAGTGGCAACTGACTCCAAAGCTGACAGTGACCTTCGGAGCTCGCTATGAGTACTATCCCTTTGCTACGCGTGACCACGAAGGAGTCTTCCGCTTTGACCCGTCGCTTGGCAGGACGAACAATGTAATCGCAGGTGGTATCAGTGGCAACCCGACGGATACCGGCGAGCAGATCGGCTGGGGACGAATCGTACCCCGCGCTGGTCTGGCCTATCGCATCTCTGACAAGACAGTGATTCGCGCGGGCGGCGGTCAGACGGTTGATCCTGAGAACTTCCGCACGCTTCGCGATACGTATGGTGCTGTAACCGCGCTGAACGTCACGGGTACCAGTGCCTACAACACGGCGAACTGCCTGCAGGCACAGGACGCTCAAAACTATGTAGGTGGATGTTCGCAGGTAGGCATCCCGGAGATTGCAACCCCCGACTTCAGCTCAGGGTTCCTGACACTACCTACCAATCAATCCACTAATACCGTGCCGAAAAACTTCCGTCGTGGCTACATCAACACGTGGAACCTGGCGATTCAGCAGGATCTCGGTGCCGGCTTCATCATGAACATCGGCTACGTCGGCACCTCGGCAGTGCGCATTACGGCAAGCGTCAACATCAATGCGGCGTCGGCTCCAGGCGTTGGCAACGCGGGGCGCCAACTGGCTAACATTACCGGCGGAACGGCCGACATCAACTCCGATCAGCCCTTCAAGGGATCCAACTATAACGGGTTACAGACGCAACTGACTCGCCGCGTGGGGAAGGGTATACAGACCGGTCTCATCTACACCTGGTCGAAGGCTATCGACTACGACGACAACGGAACTTACGGAACAGTCTTCTTCCAATCGCCCGCCTACTGGAATCGCAACCGTGGATTGGCGGGTTATGACCGTACGAACAACCTGCAATGGTGGACCGTGTCGCAGTCTCCATTCGGACGCAATGGCCATTATCTGACGCAAGGCTTCGCCGGCAAGGTGCTGGGTGGATGGACGCTCGATACCTCGCTGAGCAAGGTGAGTGGAACGCCGTTTACGATTATGGACTCAGGCACCTTTCTCAACTCTCCAGGCAACACGCAGGTGGCGGACCAAGTCAAGCCGAGCGTAGCTATCGGAAAGATCCACGCTCGCGGCAATGGTTCGACGACGGGCTTGACGCCTTATTTCGATACGAGCGCATTCAGCCCAGTGCAGACAGACGCGGGTGCGGGTCCTGCTCGCTTTGGAACCGCTGGTCGCAATACGCTCCGTGGACCTGGCTTCTTCAACCTGGATGCAGGAGTCTCGCGCAACTTCCCGATATACAACAGCCTGATCTTTCAACTTCGGGCGGAGTCTTTCAACGTAACCAATACACCTGCGTTTGCAAACCCGGCGAACAACATCTCATCGCCGACCAGCTTTGGATACAGCACGGGTCTGGCGGCGAATACCACCGGCAGAGGCGTCAATCTGGTGGGACGAATTAATTTCTAATGGACATGCACCGCTCAACGGCGAAGGGAGCTTCTCAGGAAGCTCCCTTCGTTTAATACTTACCTCATCACCGACTGCTGACGTGCTCGCACGAGAAGTCAGCCTGGCCATCGCCGAACTCGCATCTTACCCTTCACTAAACGCGCTGGTAAGACAGGTATATTTGCGCTGTCAGCTTGATATCCGATTTATAGGAAGTCTGCTATTCCCGGTAGCGTTCCGCATCCTTCTTTCGATTCAGCCCGGTGTAGATCTGCACGAGGTCTAGCTTCGCCGCCTTAAGGAAATTGTTTGCCGGATTCACCAGACCCAACAGCGTTTCATAACCACGCAGTGTCTCCACCTCTGCTTCCTCGTAGCGTCTCTGCCGCAGCAGGGCTCGGCCGAGCTTGAGATGCGCGATGCCGGTGTGGTTCTCGTGCACAGTTGCGACGAAGACCTGTAGCGCTTCCCGATACATACGTTCAGCATTCACATACTGCTTCTTGCCCATGAAGACGCTTCCCAGGTTCGAGAGTCCCACACCAATGAACTGATGCTCATTGCCATAGATCTTTCGCCAGATTGATAGCGCCTCGCTGAAGTGCGCCTCGGCATCGTCATAGGCATCTTCCATGGTCTCCATCGTCGCCAGTTCGTTCAGCGCGGAGGCCACAGAAAGGTGGCCGTGGATCGCCTGCTCGATATCGAGCAGCATAGGCGTCCGGCACGTCGCTGTGTCGCTGCAGCTCCAATGCTTCGCTCAACACATTGGCGGCCTCGGAGTAATTTCCCTTTGCCTCGAGCACACTGCCGAGTCCCATCAACGCCTTTGCAGAGACAGGCCGCAACCCTCGCTCTGCTTCGGGTGAAATGCTGCGGCTGACCTCCAGTGCCTGCCGTGTGAGGCGCTCGGTCTCGTCCAGCTTTGCCTCATCACTCCGCAACAGGCCAAGTTCCACGAGGGTTAGTTATAAGATCTATTTCGTCTCTCATCTCGATCTGTGTACCGCATCACCTTCTAAATTACCTTACTCGAATACGGGAGCATAGACACAATAGCCGCGCGGAGGAGCAGGAAACTCCGAATTGCCGTCTCCGTCGGTCGTTCTCTCATCTGGATAAGCGTCATCCTTTCCATCCCAGGCCACCGGTTTAAATTTCCGATTCGCCCACTTCGTCTTTACGGATGTTCCGCTCCATTGATTGCCAAGGTTATTCAGTACATAGATCAACCCGCTCTGTGATTCATTGCCGCCCCGCTGCGAGATATATAGGTCGGGGTCTGCATGAAGGATGCAGTTCTCACCACCGGCGTAAGCGTGATGGGCCGCTATCAGAGCGTCGATTCCATGTGGCGTTCCCGGACGTGCCAGTGCGCAGTTATAGTAATCCCACCAAAACACGCATGGATATCCGTCCTGCGTCAGGATGAATGAGTAGCCAAGCATCTTATCGTTCACTACCTCATTACCACCCATGTCGTGATTTTCAGTGAATGTGACCGCATTGAACGGACGCGCCGCCGAAACCGATCCTCCGTCCGTCAAGTTCCGAAGATCATAATTTGGTGTATCGCAAACATCCTTCAACTTGTAACGAAGAGGAAAATCAAAGGCCGCCATCTGACCATCTGTAATCTTTGCTACATCATCGAGCCAGCCTCCGATGTCGTCAGGGCCGGACCAGTACTCCCCTACAACGAAAGGAACGAACTCTCGTCCATCCTTTTTCTGATACTGATACTTTGCGAGCAGGCCAATCATCCATGTGCCAAAACCCTTCACAAAATCAAAGCGAAATCCGTCGAAATCCAAGTCTTCAATGATGAGTCGAGCATACTCAAACATCGCGGTATACACACTCGGATTGCGATGACAGAGGTGGGGAAATCCGGCGAACTTCTCTCCTTCAATCATCGTGCGCTCATAGCGGCTGGGGTGAAAACTGTTCCAATCACGCGAGAATCTTCCGCTTGCCGGATTGAACTTCGTCCATCGGCTCTTGCCGTCGAGTGGATTCACTTCCTCCGCGTCCGCACCTGAGTTGTGATTGATGACCATGTCAGCAATCGCACCCATGCCATTTTCATGGATCGTGGCGATCAACCGACGTAGCTCCGCTTCATTTCCATATACAGTTTTGATCGACCCTTTCTGATCCAGGTCGCCCAGGTCAAAGTAATCGTAGGGATCATACCCCATGGAGTTAGCGTCAGCGGCCTTCGAGATCGGGGGGAGCCAAATGGCATCGAAGCCCGCGCCCTGCTTACCTAACTTTGCGATCTCTCCATTGAGATAGTTCCACCACTCACCTTTTTTCTCTTCTTTGACTGCGCAGTCCCAATAAAATCCTTGCATCATTACTGCCATCGTTCGCTCTCCTCCGCTGTATCAGAAAATCGTGAGAGTTGATCTAAACCTCGGCGAGTATCTGAGATATAGGCAAGGCCAACAAGAATGTGGTTCCGGTTTTGCCTGGAGCAATAACTGAGACTCTGCATCTCCATATTCTGGATGACTGTGGATACATCCCCCGGATCCTACCTGGTGAGGTAAACGAGATTCATAAGAGCTTACAGAGGATTATTAACTTCGTGCATGACCGCACCAGCATGGCGGCTGGCCACGGTCAGACGTTCACAACGTTGTGTTGTAGAGCTTCTCCCACGGTTCGCAGACGTTCTAGCAGTTTCGCGTTTATAACGTTCACTGCACTCAGATTGACCTAAATTAATAACGCCCCGATAACCCTGAACTGACGCAAGGCTATCGACATCTGATGTTCCGTTTGAGCAATAAGTTGGCTTTGCCTTTGGAGGTCACCGGCTTCCTCTTTCCGATGCGTCGTCGCTCAGGACTTAGAAGTTTCCTGAGGCAAAGCCCTTCAACACAAGGCTGTCCAAGCTTAGACTCGTCACCAGACGTTTCAGCTTCGCGTTCTCCTTGCTCGGGCTGGTACTTCTTGCCTCGTCCCATATGTTCTCCTTGCCAGAACATGCTTCACCTCAATTTGATTGCAGTAAATAGATCGCCCATGGCCGCGTGGAATCTACGTCACGGACGAATATGACGTATTTACTACCGAGCCGTCCGGCGATTGCAACGGTCGAATGAAATAAGTTTTGGTTGCGGTATTTGCGGCGTACTTGGCTCCGAATTAAACAGTGGCTTTGGGAAATATGCCATTGCTTGCAGGGTCTTGGGTCCCTAGGTCGACGGCAAGGTCACAGTTTCCAAATCCACCCGTCGCATGAGGGATCGTCGTTAGTGAAGTCTCCGCCATAGATCAACGTGCTGCTTTCAGCAGCGACGGATGCGCAGTTTGAAGAAACGTCAGAAAATCCGAAAGACGCCAGATGGGACGTCCGGCCGTTAGGAATAGACGACGAGGATTCTGAGTAGGCTCCGGCACCATAGACGAAACCGGGGTATTGAGCTTGAAGGATAGTGCCAATATCAACTGCACTCTGCAGTGCTTCGATATTCCCGCAGCGCCGGTGTCGGCACCGAGGGTATTGTCGTAAAACAAGCCGGGGGACGTACCTGGGCGGCGTCTCCTGCTCCATTGCTTTCCACGAGCAGACCAGTGGTTCCAATTCCGATCAGTGCTTGCGGAGGAGTTCCTAAAGGTAAGTCCGCACGGGGCAGCAAAAGCCCTGGGCTTGAGAAGCAGAGGCCCGACATTGTTCCCTCCTGACTGCACGAACGGTTTTTCAACCTTCGCGCTGCCAATGACATCCAGACGACCGCTAAGCGGGAGGCGCAAAGCCGGGTGGTGGATGTTCTTCTGGACCGCTCTATGAAGGTGGAAAGTGCTGCGGAAAGTGCAGCATGAGAACCGACGTGTCGAAAGCGTATCGCGCGCTTTTGACAATTTCTGCTAAGTCGTTGGATTTATTGGTGGACCTGATCGGGATCGAACCGATGACCTCTTCCATGCCATGAAAGCGTTCAGACGCTAAGGTATAGACGGCAAAGGCGTTATAAATCGGAAAAATTGCAAAAACCGCATCAGTCGGCGCTCTTTGCGACAAGAATGCGACAAACTTTTCACCAAGCGGAGCGTGGGCTGGACCGTGGGGGGACAGCCCAAAATTCATTTTTCGGGTTCCATCGGTGTTATTTAGTCTGAAAAGAGAGAGCATGACCATGCATAACTATAACGACGTGCCCGCCAATATTGGCCTTTACACCAAACAACTTTGGCGGCTGTGTCAGCCGCATGAATCGGATTGTTGAAACGCCGGGTGCGGTGACTGGGCCTTGCGGATTTGGTGACTCTCATCACAGGGATGAAGAGCGAGGCCGCGGAACAGGTGCGGATGGAAGGGTGGCGATAGATGACCCGGAGCAACACCAGATAGTCACCCACAGTTGAGGAGGACCATGAGTACGGACACCGCGAGATTCTACGATGATTTGGCGGAACACTATCATTTGATCTTTGAGAATTGGGGTCGTTCGATTGAACGGCAGGCAGGTGCGCTCGGGCCGTTGCTCGAAAATAAGCTGGCTCGAGGCCCTCTAAAGATACTTGACTGTGCCTGTGGGATCGGCACCCAGGCCATCGGGATTGCCCAACGCGGTCATACGGTCGTTGCCACTGATCTGAGCAGTGCGGCAATAAGGCGAGCTGCCCGTGAAGCGCGCAAGTTGGGCTTGGATATCAAATTCCATGTGGCCGACATGCGAGATCTTTCCGCTCTGCCCAAGTCAGAGTTCGACGCAGTACTGGTTGGGGATAATTCTCTGCCTCATCTGTTGTCCGATGAGGATTTGAGCCAGGCGCTAGAGAATATTTCCATTCGACTAAAGCCCGGAGGTGTCCTGCTCGCCACGATTCGCGACTATGACAGCCTGCTATCCACCCGTCCATCCTTTCAAGGCCCCACTTTTTATTCAGAGAATGAGACTCGGCGCATTGTTCATCAGGTGTGGGACTGGGATGGGAACCAATACGAAGTTCATCTATACCTAACCTGGAACTCAGTCTCACTCTGGACAAGCAAGCATTATGCCTCTCGATATCGCGCCATAACGCGGGCCGAGCTTACCCAAGGTCTTGAATCACACGGCTTCAAAGAAATCGAATGGCTGATGCCAGAAGCTACAACGTTCTATCAACCGATCGTGCTCGCCCGCAAAGAAGACAACTCTGCGGTCGAATCTGCTTGACATGGGCGGGCCTTCTCATGGAGGGCCGCAGCATTTCTCAGGATTCATCCCAAGTCCCTCCAGCGGATGGCGCGAAGGGGTGAAATCAGGGGCCGCCAGCTTGGAAAGCTCTGGCGATTTCGAGCTTCCGCCCTCGTCAGGTACGTTCCAGTGGATGCTGCCTCATAGGTCCAGTTGTCGGCGGCGCAGGGGCAGCCTTCCATGAGACAGGCCTCGTCGATAGGGTGAACCCATCCATTTGTCAGCAGTCGCTTATCCTGTAGAAAGACCCGCAGAAAAGGTACCCCAGAATGTTCGAACACGCTTTTAAGAAGATCGACGACATCCTCCGCAAAGATGCCGGTGTATCGTCTGAACTTGATTACATTGAGCAGACCTCATGGCTGCTTTTTCTCAAATACCTTGACGCCCTCGAACAGGATCGCGCACAGATTGCCGAATTGCACGGCCAGCCGCACACATTTCTACTTGACAAACCCTACCGCTGGCATACATGGGCCACGCCCCTCAATGCAAGCGGTACTCTTGACCACAACAACGCCCTAATCGGCGACGACCTTCGGGACTTTGTTGACCTGAAGCTCTTCCCCTACCTGAAGGGCTTCAAACAGCGCGCAGATCGTCCCGACACTATTGAGTACAAAGTCGGCGAAATCTTCGGGGAACTCAAGAACAAGTTTCAGTCCGGCTACAATCTCCGCGAGGTCATCGAACTCGTCGATACCCTTCGCTTCAATTCTCAGACCGAAAAGCATGAACTTTCCGACCTCTATGAGGCCAAGATTCGCTCAATGGGTAACGCCGGACGGAACGGCGGCGAGTACTATACTCCGCGCCCACTCATCCGTGCCATGCTTGCCGTCGTCAAGCCGCGAATCGGCGAAACGATCTACGACGGGGCCTTGGGTTCCGCTGGCTTCCTTTGCGAGTCATTCGAGCGCCTCAATCGGGATGCAAAGAACGTCGCCAACCGCAAAAAGCTCCAGACCAGCACCTTTTACGGCCAGGAGAAGAAGCCTCTCGCCTATGTAATTGGGTTGATGAACATGATCCTCCACGGCATCGAGGCTCCCAACATCATCCATACGAATACGCTGGAGCTAAACAATAACGACATACAGGAGAAGGATCGCCACGATGTAATCCTTGCAAATCCGCCATTCGGCGGTCGCGAGCGCACCGAAGTTCAGCAGAACTTCCCCATCAAGACATCTGAAACGGCGTTTCTCTTCCTTCAGCACTTCATCCGTAAGCTCCGTGCCGGTGGACGCGCTGGCATCGTCATTAAAAACACGTTCCTCTCGAACACGGATAATGCGAGCGTCTCCCTCCGCAAGCTTCTCCTGGAATCGTGCGACCTGCACACGATCCTCGACTGCCCCGGCGGCACCTTCCAGGGCGCGGGTGTGAAGACGGTTGTGCTGTTCTTCACCAAGGGTTCTGCAACGCGGAGGGTTTGGTTCTACCAACTGAACCCCGGCCGCAATCTCGGCAAAACGAATCCGCTAAACGATGCCGATCTGGCCGACTTCATCTCGCAACAGGCGACGTTCGCTGACTCGGCGCAGTCATGGTCGATTGAAGTAAGCGGCATCGACAAGAAGACCTTCGACCTCTCTGTCAAGAACCCGAACGGCAATGATGAGATCGTCCATCGCTCCCCGCAGGAGATACTGGACGAGATCGCCGCCCTCGACCTCGAAAGCGCCGAAATCCTCCAGAGCATCCGAGGTCTGCTATGAACAAACTCAAAAGGCCAGTTCCGCTGTATGAGGACATCCGTGCGCTGGTCCTGTCGGCCCGTCAGACCATCGCCCGTGGCGTTGACCTACTCCAGGTTCATACCAACTACGAGATTGGTCGCCGCATCTTTGAGCAGGAGCAGCATGGTGCTGACCGTGCCGAATACGGAAAGGAACTACTCAACGAGCTTGCTGCCCGTCTGACGGCGGAGTTCGGCGCGGGCTTTTCACGAACTAACCTTGCGTCAATGCGCCAGTTTTACGTTGCCTACCCGGATCGGGTCTCACGAATTGTCCAGACAGTGTCTGGACAATTGAAAGTGGGAGCGATTCCCCAGACATTGTCTGGGGAATTGCCAGTATCCCCAATCGTCCAGACGCTGTCTGGACAATCGCTCGATCCCGGCACTCAACCGCAGCCCGCCTTTACACTGAGCTGGTCGCATTACGTCTTCCTCATGGGTCTGAAAGAGGCCGAGCGCAGCTTCTATGAGATTGAGGCCACCCAGCAGGGCTGGACGCTGCGGGAATTGAAGCGACAGTTCAATGCCGGTCTCTATGAGCGTCTTGCTCTGAGCCGGGACAAGGATTCGATCCGGGAGCTTGCACGCAATGCGATGTCTCCTCGCCAGTTTCTATATCCATCCGTGCTCCCTCGCTACATCTGATAATGAACATTAGCAGATCTATATATAGGAAGCACCCTCGGCCCAATCTGGCCGACCTGCCAAGCGAGCTTCTGCGGACGTGACACGTTTGCCTTTAATTCATTGAGCATGATCGCTACCGCCGAATCACAACGAAGTTGGAAAGTCGCGTTATCTGCTGAGCGCAAGTGGATTTTTCATGGGGGAGGAATCAGCCCGGCGTAAGTTCGATGTGCTGCTCTTCTGGTCGTTAGATCGGCTCTCCCTTGAGACGGGGATACCATGTGGGCGGGCGGTTTGGGTGCCGATTACCACGTTCGTCCTTCGATTAATTTGCGTGTGGATTATGAGTTCCAGAACTGGAATGTATTTCCTCCGCATGGCTAAGCCCGAAGGTATTGAGCATCGGAGTGGCCTATCACTTCCACTACTGTTGCGGGTAGAGCGGCCATATCTATGAAACCGACGTTCCCATCATTATCGCCATCTCGATAACTATTTCTGGTAATAGTGTCTTTGACAAACCCAAGGAACAAAAGTAGCAAATGGCAATGCGAAGGTCCCCCTTTACGCAAGGCAGAAGGAAGACGACAATGGCGACATGAACCCGGACATCATCGCTTTCGGCTCGGCCCTCGGTAAGAAGTGGTGGGCGCTAATGAGCTGCGCATTATTTACATGTCTTGGAATGTGGATTTTCTATGCAGACAAAAGCAATACATGGGCTATCCGCGCCACCTTTGCACTTGCCGCATTCTGTGTGTTGATCGCTTGCTATTTGGCCTGGCGCGACGAACATGTTCGAGTTCGTATTCTCGAGGATGAAAGAAGTAAATTACTGGAGAGGTATTTTGACGAACGCCCATTGCTTGGCTTAGAAAATCACAGCGTGGAAGGGCCGAAGACGTGGAGAGAGCATCCAGTGCCCGTGACCTTTTCGGTCCATCATCTAAGTGGCCGGGTGCCAACTGGGATTCGTTTTGACCCAATTTTTTCGCTATTAGGAAAATTCTCGCTGCATTTCGACGCTGTCCCCCATGCGGAAAAACACCCAAAGGGTATCGGATATAGAGTTGAGCAAGTGGGTGCCCCACGCCTAAGCGCACATGACCTTGAGAAGATTGGGAACATGGAAGGAGAACTGCTACGACAGTTCCTGGATGACAGCCCACCTGAACCGATCGAGTTGAGTTACAATTTGAACGCACATTTCAAAGATGGAGAGGAAGGGCGTACTCAATCTTTTCGCCTAACTTTCGATAGAGCTAGATTCCGTTTTTTGCCGAACACAGCCATATAACTTTATTCCGCAATGAGTTTCTTGGGTTTATCAGGTATACGATTGCCCGAAATTCCTTTCTGCATCGTTCCGGGTTCCGGCTCGGCAAAAGTATCCATGACTTCTACCTTAAGGTTCCTCTGGAAGTGGACGGGAAGACCTTCTACCTCGATCTTGTCTTCTACCATGTCCGGCTGCATTGCTATTTTGTGAACGAATTGAAGGTGGGTGAGTTCAAGCCCGAATACGCGGGGAAACTCAACTTTTATCTTTCTGCCGCCGACGATCTGCTCCGCACTGCCCCGGATGCGCCACCCTCGGGCTCCTGCTCTGCGAGAGCCGGGGCGAATCCGTTGTTGAATATGCGTTACGCGATGTTGCAAAGCCGATAGGGGTTTCCACCTATCGAGTTACTCGACAACTTTCAGAGCCATTGCGCGACGAAATTCCTTCCATTGAGGATTTACAGGAAGTCGTTGATAAATTGCGTGGCGATTTGAGGAGCAATTAAAGAACGAGTTCTGCTGAATCAGGCCAGCAGTAAAAATGAAGTCTGCCTACTACCTATACCAGTATTCGGAAGAACTCCGATTTCGTGGTCGAGGGGATGATACACGTTGTATAAACGCTCAAACATTGTCATCAACAGTCGGTTGAATGTCATCAAACAATCGCTCGACGTTGTCAGGCTGGAGTGCCCACCTGTAGGCGGGGTGAATCTCCCAAGCGTAGCCAAAATCTGCAAACGCCGACGACAGATATCTACTCTGTTCGAAATATCGTCGTGAAATCCCAGTAGCGGAGTCTTTCCTTGCGATAAGAAAATCTATCTTGTAGAGAAAAGCGGCCAATTCTCGTGGCGTCGCAAGTTTACCGGATGCGAATTTGAATGAGCCTTGAGAAATCAAGTTTTTCAATCGTTCAAGCAGACGGTCTGTAGTGAAGAAGTATGACTCGGAAGCGACGTGGGTTCGCTTTGTTGGCTTCATGCCCATTATCAGTCTCTCGATGTCGGGCAGTTCAGAGCGATGTTTCAGGAGGGCGCAATTTCCACAAGTCAAGGTTTTGCAAGCTGATGCATAACGGCTTGCGCTATGACAAGTTGATTATTCAAATGGGTAATTCCGTGGCCCTCATCTGACAACCTTATCCATATATTGCGCCGCTTCCAATCTTCGGTGGATGTAATTCCTTCAAATATGCTCTCTGCAGCTACAATATCTGGAGCAATTCGATCTCTTGCTCCAGTTACTAATAGAATTCCAGCATGAACATGGCAAGGAGTGTAACCAGACAGTTGCATTTTCAGTGGGTTTTCTAGCACGATTGTTTCAAATTGAGCGTTGAAATTTTCGCACACAATATTTTCGACTATTCTTGCTCCATAACTGCTGGCAATAATTGCGGTTTTATTCGCGCTGATATCCCATTTATTTTTACCCCAGTCCGTCACATCACTAATTTCAGCAGCTTCTAATGCCAGACTTGTAGTAGCGGAGAACTCGCGACCATATGAAAGAGACCCGGAATAATCTGGGGCTAATACAAGAAGTCCGTTTCTAACTAACTCAAGACGCTCCATATTCCAACTCGCATCAGTCGCCAAATGTGGTCCACCGTGAACGAGAACTACTAGCCCAGTAGGGCGACCCAGTGGTTTCCAAACCCAAGTCTTTATTATCTGGCCATGGCTTCGAATTTCAACTCGTTGTGGTTCAATCGTTGATTGTACGATCTCCATATCCTTCCCGTGTATTTCCTGCCTCAGCTTGGTCCATCCAATTTTATGATCTCGGCATTGCGCCAAATAGAGGCTGGTTGTTGCAACCATAGATGAAACAGATACCAATATCTGTCGTTCTGCATCCAAGGATCGATCTACTCTCAGATTGACCGCAGATATTGTCGGTCCATCTGTCAGGGCTATGATCTTACATCCTTTAACAACCATCAGCGAATCAATCCCCTGATATTTAACCGTAGCAACAATTAATCCTCTATCACCCAATGGTTTAGGGCGCTGCACATCACCGGCTATCTGAGGGCAGTCAATCAGTCTGTGGGGTGCGAGATCGATGTACCGAAGATGATAGTAAGAGTCTCCCGGAGAGCGGGCTGCCATCACAATTGTATTTTCCGAGTGCGTCCAATGAAGGTCTCGAATATCATCCTGATTGCTGTAGAGCCCCCGTACAACTTCCAATGCTCCTGAAGCCTCTTTCACGGAGGGAAATGGGTATGACGAGGGCTCCGCGAATACTAGTCGACCGTCTCTGGGATAAAGATCATAACCTGCTAATGGCGAAAGCCTGTCAACCTCGGAACGCAATTCTTCCACCCCATGGAGATAGGATACTCGTAGGAGCTGATCTTGCTGGGAGTTCCCAAGACTATAGAGATAACTGTCCCCATTCGCTTCGAAAATAATAGGGTCAACGGCGGATACTGCAAGAGGCCCGCTAGCTCTTCGAAACTCATTGTTTTTTATATTCCAAATAATAGGGATATATTTCCCGTCGCGTCGAGGTCCAGACAAAAAAGCAACTGCATTTCTTGCTGGATTCCACGTGATCTCTAGTGGATTGTCATGCATTCTTGGAGACTTCAAACAGTCCCCGAAGTGGCAAACCTCAAGACTATAGCCATTGTTGAAAACAAGTTTTGACAGAATATCAGAGGTGCCAGGATCAGCTGATAGCGGTATAACGACCTCAGCTATACTGCTCCCGTCACTTGATCTTTTTAACATTTCTCCTCGAAAAAAAGCTAAGAGTTCAATCTGAGTCGTCCTAGCTATTGACCCCTCAAAGAACAAGACAAGAATCGTCACGATTATTACAAGAACTACTACGCCATGGCGCTTTATATCGAAAGGGTTTCTCATTTATCCCACTATTGTGGTGGAATGACGTCCGAAATGAAATTCCTTGGTAGCAGATCATTTTTTAGGATCGGCTGCCGCCGATTTAGGATAAGGATACGTTGGGCGTGTTGCGACCACGTTTGACTAGAACCTACAAACCGGACTTTAGCAGGGTTGAACGTTTGAATTTGACCATCCCAGATGGTTGCCGAACTTGAATGGTGTAATTTTCCGTCTAACACTGATGCCATCATCTCGTCTTGTATCGCTTCATTCATCCTACCCCGTTGAGCTGCCAATTTTCCTAACGTTCTCCACGGGCCGCTCATAGATGGAGTGCGTTGTAGCACATCCATTGCCAATACATACGCATCGCCATCGTGACCAAGCAAAAACTCTAATCGAGCCAATCGTGATTCGGCCGACGGGTTCCATAGCTCTTTCCGTAGTTCAAGACGCGCGTCCTTGATGCCGGCCTCTACGGCCTCAGGATATTGCGTGTTGGCAAAATGAAAGATACGCCCTTGTACAGCTGCTGGCTGTAAAGACACGAGGCTTGTTACATCTTGTCTAATTTCACCCTGATTTCCTACTTCTACCGCAAAGACGAGATGGGTAGCGATGTAGAATGGATCGTCCGGCGATAGTTTGAGTGCTGTTGCTAGAGCTTTAACGGCCTCGGTGTGATCTCCTAGCTTCCATAAAAGCCAAGCGTGGTTTCTCCAAGCTGCATCGTTGTAGCTATCAGTCGTTATAGCCGTCTGGCAAATCTGATCTACCGTTCGTGCCAAATTCGAATCTATTGCCACAGCCGGAGGTGTATTTACTTCTTCGACGATGCCCGATCTCGACGTGAATACTGCAACAGCAGTATCGTTTTGGAGCTCCGACAGATCATTTCGCCACCAATTCTCGCTTTCAATTGAGTCCATCACAGCATTAGGGTCCTCCACCAGTCGATGTGTAACCCTAATCTCATCAGCAAGATGAAAACTTAAAATTGATACCCCCACCAAACTCAGGATGGAGCATAACATCCACGATGCGAGATAGCAGTACCGAAGCGTCAACATATCACTTCACGTCGAGATATCGCTATGAGTGCCAGCCAAACGCCCTCGCAAGCACATAGTTCGGGCCTCACCAGAACCGCGGATTGACCTTGAAGAAATATCAGAACCCCTGTCGCGCTTGCAATAATCAGTGCTCTCGTTCCATCGACCAAACACTCAGTGCGCGCCACCTTGGGCCTCGGCCACCACAGCGGACAGAAGAAAAATGGAAGCCAGAGGATGAAACCAATTGAACCCTGTTCTGATAATACTTGGAGATACCAATTAAAAGCTTGTGGAGCGCAGATGACAGCAATGCCGCGCTCTTCACGGCACAACTGAACGGGCAAGGTACCGCTGCCCCCGCCGAGCGGCCACTTCTCCAATATAAGATGGACGGTATCCCGCCAAATCATCCAGCGCCCTGATAGGCTTCGCTGTTGGCTCTCGGTATGAGTAAACAAAACTGTATGGGCAATAGAAGACCCGATACCAAGCCCCGTCATTGTAACTATGCTGAGTGTCGCCAAGCAACCGATATTGATAAGTATCGCCTTCACGGTTGGACGTTGTAGGATCCAGTAGACAATAAGCGATGTAATCACCGCCAGATAGACGAGTCTGCTGAAGCTGAGTAATAAACATATCCATGAACTCAGATTACAAAGCACTCCCGCCCATGAGGTTATAACGGACTTTTTCCAGTACTGTACCGCGACAATACCGCCCATACCCCAAAAAAGAAGATATTGAAGCGGCTCATTTCCGCTATAAGCACCGTCCGAGATTACCCCTAGCACTCGACGGAATTGGGAGAAATCAGACTGCCCGAGCTGGCGTAACACGCCGATGGCTGAACAATATTGATAAATGTGCTGGATGTCAAGCGCCACTCCTAGAGTACAGACTGCTGCGAACAGAACTACTCCATCATCGAAACCGGGATATGATCGAACGATTGCGAAGGCAAAGGCTAATTCAGCCATAAGACACAACGCGATCAATGATAACGACATCGACAACGTATGGTAGGTGGCGAGAACCGTGCTGATGAAGGCAAGCAATACACTAATGTCGATGCTATTCAACACCAGCCTTTTAGAGCTAACGAGAGATATCGCCGCGAGAATGCAGAGCACATCAAGCGTCAGTACCGAAATCGAATGAAGCAATAATGCTGAGATTATCGCTATCGGTGCGATCAGCTTGTGCCATAGATCTCGTCCCTCTAAGGTCTTTATGCTAATGTCATAAACCTCTATAAGCGGAGAAAAACATCTTTTTGTTTTCTATAAACTTATTGACTCTGTCTAGCTCTTCGCTGTCCAATAATTTTGCCCAATCGACCATTTGTGCTCCTGCAGTCGGATTATGACCTTCTTTAGCGAGGTACATCCACACGTAGGCCCGAACATGATCGGCTGTGATGCCTGTACCATTCCAGAGAGCTCGCGCAAAAGCCGCTTCTGCCGGGGCATAGAACTGAAGCGCCGAGCGGTGATAATAAATTGTCGATATTTTGGGATCGTCAGTTGCTAGCACGCCATTCGCGTACAAAGAACCCAATCTGAATTGAGCAACTTTGTTTCCTTGTTCTGCTGAGGCTTTGTAGAGTTGGGTGGCTTTCACTTGGTCTTGAGGAGCAACTAAACCGATTCCTACTAGGTCTGCTAACCGAAGCTGCCCCCAACTGTCACCTCGTTCCGCAGAAGTTTCGTAAAGCGAAATGGCTTTATTTACATCTCGTTCTACACCATCTCCTCTGTAGTACATGGCGCCCAGAAGGGCAGCTGCATAACCAGATTGCTTGGAGATAGCTGCTTCATACAAACCTATTGCTTGACCGTAATCCTTTTTGACTCCACTTCCTGACTCGTATGCTCTCCCCAAAAACGTGATTGCGTCTGGATCTCCTAGAGATGCAGTGCGCCTCAGTAGCCAAATGGCCCCGGTGACATTTTTTTTAGTGCCGTGCCCATAAAGCATTGCATTTGCCAATAATGATGTGGCCCTGATTGAACCCTGTTCACTGGCAATGGAAAGCCAGTGGAAGGCTTTATCGTAATTGATAGATCCATGAGCACCCGAGGCGTAGAACGTTGCAAGCCTAATTTGAGCATCGACTTGACCCGATTCTGCTGCAGCAGTTTCTGCGTAAAGCGTCCCCTTTAAGATGCCTGACTGACCATACGCGCAGTTGCAAGGGAATAAAGTGAATACTGAAAGTGCATAAAGAGCAGCGATTTTCGTTTTTTTAATAGTTATCGACATAAGCCTCCTTAATAATCTTATGTGGGCGGTTTCAGTACCGCATTATCTGATCTGGTTTTACTAATTGCATCCTCCAAGAGTATTTCGAGCTGAGGCTGCTTTATTGCTCCTACATTCCTTGTACTATTAATGAAAAAGGTAGGAGTTCCCGTAATATTTAGAGAATTTGCCAACCTGATATCAGCATCAATTTCCGCATCGCTTTGATGGGTATCAACACAAGTTTTGACACGTACTAGATCCACCTTATGTCGTTTTGCTAGGAAGTTCTCAGCGTCTGAGACTGTCGGGTGACTCTGTCCTGTAAGGGCAATATCAAAGAAATAGTCGTGTAAAGCCCAAAATTCTTGATTATTCTGTCGATGGACACAAAGGGCAAGCGCTGAATCAAGCCTAGCCTGATTATGAATTGGAAGTGGAAATTCCCGGAAAACTAAACGAACTTTGTATCTGGAACTAGTTGCCAGAGTTTTTCTAACGGTTTGGGCAAAACGTTCGCAAAACGGGCACTGAAAATCAGAGAACTCGATTAGCGTAATTGGTGCGTCGAGGGGTCCAACTGAAGGTGGATTACCGTTAAGTAGCTCCTGCATTGGCACAACAGACATCGGTTGGGGAGAAGGTGCAACTCGAGATTTGGCCGGTTGGCTTAGATCACTTACCCGTGAAAACAGGTAACGCTTATTTTCGGAGAGAATAAAATGTCGTTCTGCCGTCCAAGCTGGTGACGAAAAAACTATTTGCCGCATACACGAGCCAGGCAGAGTTTTTCCAATTTGAATCTGGAGCTGATTTAGTCTCAGACCAAACTCAGATCCCACATACTTTCGTATGTAGCTCTCATCTTCGCGTGATATCTCTGAGCAAGCACCAATATGTAACCAATGCAACTGCAAATAGGTACCAATAGCAATTAGAAGCGGCACACAAAGCAGTATTGGTCGGCGAAAAGCAAAGCTGAAGTTAGATGTCATTGTTGTCATCCTCACCTAGCTTTGGCAACTCATCATTTGTTGGGTGCCTTCTTCTTATATCTAAGACGAATGGAAGAATGCATGCGAGCCCTATCCCAGACGGCAACCACGTCTCCAAACTCGCCTGCAGGGCAGGTATGGCTATCTCATCGCAATCTTCGAATTGCTCACACCCTCCATCACCATCGCCATCGCCATCGCCATCACCATCGCCATCACCATCACCATCACCACTGCACGATGTCGGGTCGTAGTTCGAGCACTCAGGATCACAATTGTCGCTACAACCACCTCCCGGCAAGCTACAGCCGCTTTCGTCCCACTGCCCCGCTACGCAAACGGCCCCCTCGCACGGGGATGAACTACATTGACTGGTAGTTACAGTACCGCATAAGAATGAACCCTGATAACAAACAGCACCATAACCATCATCACAGACCTGAGGTGATCCGTCGCAGCTACACGTATAAGAGCCAGCGGCATTGCAAACACAAGTGTCGTTCGGAGGAGCTCCAGGGCATCCAGTCGCACCGTCCCCTTGACCTCCACCTGTGCCTGCCCCCCCTCCAGCATAGATGCCCGGCATCGCTTGTCTGATCTGCTGGATGCGTTGCACATCGCATGGCGAAGGACCGATTACGGTATTTCCATTATCCTCACTAGACGAGGTTGTGCAATCGGCAGCGGTACAGTCTCCTAGGCCGAATGTTTGCGCTATCTCGTGAGATGCAAGCCCTGCTGCCTGTGATTCCTGAAGTGTCCCGTTATTGTTGGCAGTTTGGTAGGACGGATCAAAAACGGTTTCGGCGTAGACCGTACTACCATCACTTGTCTGTGACACGAAATGAGTTGATCCCTGCTTCCCTGTTGGCACGGGACCAATATCGAAAGTGAACCACGGTTGAGGGAGCACGCCATCACCTGGTTGACCAGTACCGGCCAATAGAACGAAAGATCCTCCAGATTGCTTTAGATATGCGCTCCATGCTGCTGCTGCATCTCGAATGCCCATGTATAATGGGCTTTCGACTGTAATAGTATTTGTATCAATCCAAGCAGTGATTGTAGAACCAGCTGGCCACATAGTGGGTTTATTGCTAGCGTTGAGACTAGAATTATCGGGCACGTCTTGTGGGCAATTCCCCTGAGCTGCCGAAGTTTGGCTGACGAAACCTAAAGCTAGTATCAAAGCAAAAATGCCTTGCGTGAGACGTAGCATCTGACAAGCCCCCTGATGAGCTACTTCACATCCGCCGCTGAACTGGCTACTCTAGAACGGATTTCCTCCATGGCAGCATCGATGGTCATGTTGTTATGGAGTGATCTGCTGTGTTCAACGTTCCTTGAGTCGGGGATTGAGTTAGCCACGAGCCTGCCTTCGCTGATAAGCCAACTTTTTCGCAGCGTATAAAAATTGCCGCCTGGAACATAACGTAGGAAGAGAAGATACCGAGAACCGGGTTCTATACCAAATTTTGCCTTACTCACATCGTACGTGATCGCAATATCCTTTCCAGGGAGAACTATCGTGCCGCCTGGAATAAGTAGGTCGATATGTTGCCCATTGCTAATGCCAGGGGTGCCATGTAACGGAATTGCTGAGTGGCATTGCATTGAGACATCCGTATAAATGCTTCGCTTAGAGGGAGAGAGATAAGGTATATAGGAAACGAAAGTCGCGTCTACAATCATGTCTACTGAAGATTGCGGAAATTCTTCCGTCTCTTCATTTCCCTCTGAGAAGCTTCCGACAAGGGATGGTTTTAACATGTCAAGTGGCTCAGGACTTCCTATAGCAGCATCGAAGTACGCTCCCCGCAAAGCCAAAACGTGTCTTGACTGGTCGTCTTCCGGGCTGGGTTTGATCCGAATCGGTTTCGATTGCCACGCATAGGCGCCCGTAGATTGTTGTACATGTATAGGAGGCCGACTCTGGTTCTGCGAAAATGCGGGAATAGTCCCAAGTAAACTCGCGTACACCACGAAAAGGCACCAGACTCTTGTACGGGGCACCTCGATCAATGGAACGGAATCAAAAAGTCCAGTCGTCATAGCTATCGCACTGTTATGCAATGAAATGAGCGCCCGGCCTGCTAGGGGGGATCGTTCGATCATTTGAGGCTCCGATTGGTAATGATCTACTGATTGTGCAACAGTACAGCCCGCCGAGATAAATTTCAATGCTTTTATCTACTTTTGACGAAAAGTGAAAAAATAGATAGCAACAGGATTAAACGTCGATTTAGGAATATCATGGGTAAAGTAAAAATTTCGCCTTTGAACCGTGTCTTCTCTGGAAGGCTCAACTACCATTACTATTTGATACATGACAGTTGGTTCTCCCTTTTGTTTACGCGGTTTTGTGTAGCGATCATTTTATGTGTCGTTACCGCAGACGTAGTCATCTCGCTTCACAACACAATCCGTCCTGCAGGAGTTGTAATCCATCACTCCGCACTTCCAGCCGATGAAGGGCTTGCTGAACTAGCCTATATCCATAAACTTCGTGGCTTTGGGGCGTTTTTTGGTTTAAAACCTATCGCATCGGCTATCACTACATGATCGACCAAGACGGTCACGTTCTTTCAGGGCGCCCTGAACATATGCGCGGCGCACATACTGCCGTCGCTAACGATCTAATCGGAATTTGTCTTTTGGGTAACCACGAATCAAAAACAGGCGGCCAGTCTCCAACACCAGCCCAGATAGCGCGGTTGACAATCTTAATCAATCAGCTAAAGCTGAAATATCATTGGAGCGGTAAACGGGTATTTGCCCACTCTCAGCTAGAACCAAGAACGCAATGCCCCGGGGATCTAGTTCCTATGGCAGATATATTGCGAGACACTCATTCACAATAGTGATCTCACTATGTCAAGTAGATGCCTAGGTCAACCTTTTGATTAGATCTATTGGTGCATGTTTTGCTCTCTTTAGGGGATTGATTGGCTTCCTTTTAGCTCGGGCCATAGCTATAAGCTCTCTGCTAAGCCAAAGCCACTCAATGAACGATAACCGTTTATCCCAATTTAATCCCAATTGGAGGAGCGACTCCTCTGCAGTTTCTGCACATTCCCCAGCAATGACAAACTTGCCGTATAAAATCCACACATATGCCAAATATATTTTCAACTCTGCAATCCAAGGCGCTCGTTTCGAAGATTCTAACAGACGTCTGAGAGCCGATTCCGTCTGGCCTAACTCAAGATCCGCTACTGCCATTTCATAGGCTCGGTCGAGACCGACATAAGACCCAGTTGGCGTTTCTATCACGCTCTTTATGGCGGAAGGAATGGGAATGGAAGGTGGGTGCTGACAAAGGTGTCCGGCTATGATTTCTACCAAGTCTAGATTGACCTTGGGACCAAAGCCACTTGTTAGATATGGGTTTATAAATTCGTCTGCTAAAAGCACGATGGTCGCACATGAAATATCTTCTTGGGTCTCCCATTCCTTGCGATTGTTATGAAGAGTTTCCTCCGTGTTGAGTATTTGCGCATACGCCATTGCAATATTATTCTTGACCGCGCAAATTGAAAGGAGGAATCGGATTCGTGCAGCAATAAGTCCAATGCGTTCCGCGCGTATACCTACCATAGAGCGCACACTTACGCCATTCCAGTGTTTTGACATGTTAGGCAGGTAAAGTCTATGTGTTAGACCTGCAGTTTGCAGCCAAGGTGGACACTGCCATGTTCTAATGGTCTCTGCGACCATCGCGCCTTCTGTAAATTGCTTTGTTCCTTCCTCGTCCCCCATACTGTCCCGATACTTATTGAACAGTTCGAGCAGCACCTCATCTATAGACCATGGCTGTAAATCTGAAGCGCTAACTATCAAGTCTTCTTCCTTGAAGCTTCTAGGTCGTGTCTTCTTACCCGGCTCAGCATTCAGAAATAAGCTATCGATTCTCACAGAGCATTAACTAATGCGTGAAGTGAATTATCAATAGTTGCGATGAAATATATGTCGTTCGCTAGGCTATGAACTAAGCTGGTTGTTATTCGTTCGGAGAAATTCTGTAATCCGTCAACTCGTTTAGTAATAAGTGAATAGCGATATACACAGCCAGCAGTTGAAGCAATATAAACATTATCCCCCACGCGCACCGGCGTCGCAAAAAGCTTCGCATGTGCTTCAACCCGTTTCATCACTAACCCCGTCTCGACATCTAGAATATAAAGTCTTTTGTCTGTACAGGCTATGAAAACTTGATCGTCTACTAATAGTGGTTGAGAGTACACCGCTCCCTGCAAAACTGTCTTCCAGGTTATTTTGCCGGTAGACGCCTGAAGTGCGTATATGCAGTGGTCGAAGCTTCCAAACAGAACAGTATCTCGCACGCGATCAATCGTCGGGATAGAGCGTATAGCACCGCACCCGCTTAGAGACCAGATCTCCCTTCCGGTAGATGCATCAATTGCATAAAACATGCCGTCGTCCGTTCCGATGAAGACACAACCACGATCTCTATCGTATAATGGCGTCGCATGTATCATACCTCTCGTTACAAATTCCCAGCGTGAAATTCCACTGGTTAGGTCGATTCCAAGTAGACTACCTTTCTTGAGATAGTGAGCATGCTCCAACCCAATAAACAGCATATTCTGCTGTGATGATATACAGGGAGATGACCCAATCCAGTCAGCGAAATGATATTCCCAAAGAGGTTGACCGGAATATTTGTCCAACGCATATAAATTGCCGTCATACCCTCCGAAATATACTGCACTATCAGTCACCGCTGCTGTAGACCAAATTCCCTTATCGCCAAGACAGGGAACACCGAAGGACCAAACTGTCGCACCAGAAACTTGATCAAGGCACCACAGAACTCCATTATCCGATCCGAAATAAACATTCTTGTCGTCTACTACCGGAACCGACTTTGGAGCCTCGTAGAAATAAGAACCAGTAGCTAACGAATGGCGCCACTTCCGCCGAAACAGGGGCTCCAGTTCGTCTTCCTCTTGGTGAGTTGAAATCTTTTCCAAGCCTAGCTCATTGAGGTGAAGTATCGATTTGCTTCCAATGCCCATTTTGGCAAGTCGAGAGTTGACCTCTCTAGAATCGAAATCTACTAACGCAATTGCATATCTGATCGAAACATCATACCCATCAAGAATAGCTGCCGCCTTCAGAAGGCTGTTTCCGCTATTCATAACATCATCGACAAAGATGACGGGGGCATCGGTTATTATTCCTTCGATTTGGTTCTGTCGTCCTGTACGCTTTCTCTCTTTACGAACGATAAAGGAATTTATCATTTCCCCATGCATGGCGCCGTAGGTTTGGATCGCAACCATTAGAGGCACACCAGTTAACTCCATACAGGCCAACTGAAACGGCTTAATATCACGCAACAGTTCCCAGTAAAGTGCGGCGATGCAAAGTGCCATCTGAGAATTCAGAAGTGCAATTCTCGTATCTACTAGCCAATCGATTCGTCTGCCAGACGGCGACAGTAGCAGCTCTTGTGTCGATCTAACCACACAGTGATCTTTCATGAATGAAATGAGCTTGTCTCGTTCTGCTAGAGCCGGCTTGGGGGCAGCGGAGCGATATTTTATCCGAAACATAGGTCCTAAATTGTACTTTACTCCGCTATTCAAAAAATTCGATTAGTATCTTTTTCATCAAGGCATTCCTCATTTCATTCCCCGCAATCAATCAGCGGCGAGAAACTGCCACCCGATCCGGTACTAACCATGCAGGACAATGATTTACCGTCCTTATGGCACTTTTGCCATAAGGATTATCCTAGTCTCCAGGAGACGCTTCTATGCCTTCGCGAAACATTTATCTCACGCCCGAACTTTAGGAGTATATTGCATCCCAGATTGGAACGGGCTCGTATGCTAATGCCAGCGAGGTGATCCGCGCAGGATTGCAGGCATTGAAGGTGAAGGAAGAAATCCACCAGGCCAAGGTCGAGGCGCTCCGGTCTGCCGTGCTGTCCGGGGCCAACAGCGGGGTTGCTGAGGGAGATGTCATCGGTAGGATATTCGAACGCATCTCACGGTTCTCGCGGGAGAAGGAAGAGAAGAGCGCGTGATTCGTTGCTCCAACGATGCCGAGACGGATCTCTCAGAGATCATCGATTACACACTCCATACATGGAGCCGATCAAACGCTAAGTAATAGACGGTAAAGGCGTTACGAGTCGGGAAAATCGGAAAAACCGCATCAATCGGCGGTATTTGCGACAAAAATGCGACAAACTTTCACCAAGCGGAGCATGGGCTGGACCGTGGGGGGACAGCCCAAAATTCATTTTTCCCGTTCCAGCGGATGGCGCGAAGGTGGTGAAGTCAGAGGCTACCAGCTTGGAAAGCTCTGACGATTTCGAGCTTCCGACCTCGTCAGTACGTTCCAGTGGATACCGCCTCATAAGCCCAGTTGTCGGCGGCGCAGGAGGCAGTTTTCCATGAGATAGAGCTCGTCGATAGGGTGAGCCCCATCCCTTTGCCAGCGGTCGCTTATCCTATAGAGAGACCCGCAGAAAAGGTATCCCCAGAATGTTTGAACAGGCTTTTAAAAAGATCGACGACATCCTCCGCAAAGATGCCGGTGTGTCGTCTGAACTTGATTACATTGAGCAGACCTCATGGCTGCTTTTTCTCAAATACCTTGACGCCCTCGAACAGGATCGCGCACAGATTGCCGAATTGCACGGCCAGCCGCACACGTTTTTACTTGAAAAACCCTACCGCTGGCATACATGGGCCACGCCCCTCAATGCAAGCGGCACTCTTGACCACAACAGCGCCCTAATCGGCGACGACCTTCGGGACTTCGTTGACCAGAAGCTCTTCCCCTACCTGAAGGGTTTCAAACAGCGCGCAGATCGTCCCGACACTATTGAGTACAAGGTCGGCGAGATCTTCGGGGAACTCAAGAACAAGTTTCAGTCCGGCTACAATCTCCGCGAAGTCATCGAACTAGTCGATACCCTTCGCTTCAATTCGCAGACCGAGAAGCATGAGCTCTCTGACCTCTATGAGGCCAAGATTCGCTCCATGGGTAACGCTGGACGGAACGGCGGCGAGTATTACACTCCGCGCCCGCTCATCCGCGCCATGCTCTCCGTCGTCAAACCGCGAATCGGCGAAACGATCTACGACGGAGCTCTCGGTTCGGCTGGCTTCCTTTGCGAATCTTTCGAGCGGCTCAATCAGGAGGCAAAGAACGTCGCCAACCGCAAAAAGCTTCAGACCAGCACCTTTTACGGCCAGGAGAAGAAGCCTCTCGCCTATGTAATCGGGCTGATGAACATGATCCTCCACGGCATCGAAGCTCCCAACATCATCCATACGAATACGCTGGAGCTGAACAATAACGACATCCAGGAGAAGGATCGGCATGATGTCATCCTCGCAAACCCGCCTTTTGGCGGTCGTGAGCGCACCGAAGTTCAGCAGAACTTCCCCATCAAGACATCCGAGACTGCGTTTCTCTTCCTTCAGCATTTCATTCGCAAGCTCCGTGCCGGTGGACGCGCTGGCATCGTCATTAAGAACACGTTCCTCTCAAACACGGATAATGCGAGTGTCTCGCTCCGCAAGCTCCTCCTGGAGTCGTGTGACCTGCACACAATCCTCGACTGCCCCGGCGGTACCTTCCAGGGCGCAGGTGTGAAGACGGTTGTGCTGTTCTTCACCAAAGGCTCTGCAACGCGCAAGGTTTGGTTCTACCAACTGAGCCCCGGTCGCAATCTAGGTAAGACGAATCCGCTAAACGATGCCGACCTCGCTGACTTCATCACCCAGCAGGCAACGTTCGCTGACTCAGCGCAGTCATGGTCGATTGACGTAAGCGGCATCGACAAAAAGACCTTCGACCTCTCCGTAAAGAACCCAAACGGCAATGATGAGATCGTGCATCGCTCCCCGCAGGAGATACTGGACGAGATCGCCGCCCTCGACCTCGAAAGCGCAGAAATCCTCCAGGGTATCCGAGGTCTGCTATGAGCAAACTCAAGAAGCCAGTTCCACTGTATGAGGACATCCGTGCGCTCGTCCTGTCGGCCCGTCAGACCATCGCCCGTGGCGTTGACCTGCTACAGGTTCATACCAACTACCAGATTGGCCGCCGCATCTTTGAGCAGGAGCAGCACGGTGCTGACCGTGCCGAATACGGAAAGGAACTCCTCAACGAGCTTGCTGCCCGTCTGACGGCGGAGTTCGGCGCGGGGTTTTCACGAACTAACCTTGCGTCGATGCGCCAGTTTTACGTTGCCTACCCGGATCGGGTGTCACGAATTGTCCAGACACCGTCTGGACAATTCAAAGGGGGAGCAATTCCCCAGACATTGTCTGGGGAATTGCCAGTATCCCCAATCGTCCAGACGCTGTCTGGACAATCGCTCGATCCCGGCACTCAACCGCAGCCCGCCTTTACACTGAGCTGGTCGCATTACGTCTTCCTCATGGGTCTGAAAGAGGCCGAGCGCAGCTTCTATGAGATTGAGGCTACCCAGCAGGGATGGACGCTGCGGGAGTTGAAGCGCCAATTCAATGCCGGTCTCTACGAGCGCCTCGCTCTGAGCAGGGACAAGGATTCGATCCGGGAGCTTGCACGCAAGGGTCAACACGTCGCAAAGCCGCAAGACCTGCTCAAAGAGCCCTACGTTCTTGAGTTCCTTGGTCTACAGGAAAAGGCCAGCTACTCTGAGTCCGCGCTGGAATCAGCCATCGTCACCCACATCGAAAACTTCCTGCTGGAGCTGGGTAAAGGCTTCCTCTTCGAGGCGCGGCAGAAGCGGTTCACCTACGATGAAGAGCACTTCTTCGTAGACCTTGTGCTCTATAACCGGCTCCTGCGTTGCTATGTGCTAATCGACCTCAAGATCGGTAAGCTGACCCACCAGGACCTCGGCCAGATGCAGATGTACGTTAACTACTTCGACCGCTTCGTGAAGGCGGATGCGGAGAACCACACCATCGGCATCGTCCTCTGCAAGAAGAAGAACACCGCCTTGGTCGAGATCACTCTTCCGAAGGATGCGAACATCCACGCCCGCGAGTATCAGCTTTACCTGCCTAGCAAAGAGGAGTTGCAACATAAGTTAGAGGAGTGGATCGAGGAACGGGACAGTCAAAATGACTAAGCAACTAAACCGCCTTCAGTGGCGACAAGTCCCCCTCAACGATGTCTGTCTAAAGATTCAAGACGGCGCCCACAACTCTCCGAAGGAACAATTCAGCGTGGGCGGCCCACGACGATACTTGTACGTTACATCGAAGAACATACGAAATAACTTCATAGATCTTTCAAATGTCTCGTATGTGAGCCAAGACTTTCATGACCAGATTTACCCACGGTGCACACCCGAAGTCGGCGATGTGCTGCTCACAAAAGACGGTGCGAATACTGGGAATGTGACGCTCAACACAATTGCAGAGCCTTTCAGCCTTCTGTCCAGTGTCGCGCTGATAAAAACTGATCCTACCGTGTTGATGCCCGAATTTCTTTCTTACTATTTACAAAGTCCGCAAGGTCTCGGACAAATCACTGGTCAAATGACCGGTACAGCTATCAAGAGAATCATCCTAAGGGATCTCAAAGCAGCCCACATTCCACTTCCGCCAAAACCGGAACAGCAGCGCATCATAGCCATCATCGATGAATCCCTTGAAGCCATTGCTACAGCCCGAGCTAATTCAGAACAATCTCTAAGAAACACCAGGGATCTGTTTCTGGGAAATCTGTCTACCATGTTCGCGGAAATCTGGAATGCGACAACAACGACAAAAATGTCAGACTTGGCTACCGACATAACTGATGGCGATCATATGCCACCTCCGAAAAGCAAAGAGGGGGTACCCTTTGTCACAATCTCAAATATTGATAAGCAATCCCGCGTTTTAGATTTTTCGGATACCTATTTTGTCTCACGCGACTATTTTCAGGGATTGAAGCCAAACAGGAGACCACGTAGAGGTGATCTTCTCTATACGGTGACAGGCTCATTCGGAATACCCGTCAAGGTCGAGGACGATGTCGAGTTTTGCTTCCAGCGACACATTGGCCTCATTAGACCCAAGCCAGACGTTAGTACCTCTTGGCTGTATTACCTGGTCCTTTCCCCTCAACTTTCGAGACAAGCTCGCGAACGAGCAACTGGCACCGCACAAAAGACGGTTTCCCTATCAGTCCTTCGCGACTTTTCAGTCCCGATGCTGAGCCTTACCAAACAGAAACACATGGCCACAAAGCTTGACGAATTGAAAATCGAAACAGAGCGCCTAGAGATGGTCTACAAGAGGAAGCTCGAAGCCCTTGACGAGCTGAAACAGGCAGTCCTCAGCAGCGCCTTTTCTGGTGGCTTGTAAACTACTTCCATCCATGCGCAACGAATCTGAAACCCGAGCCGAACTGATTGACCCCGCGCTCCGCGCCGCCGGGTGGGGTGTGGTGGCTGGCTCACGGGTTCTGCGCGAGTTCAAGATCACCCAGGGACGCTTGATCGGGGCCGGAAGACGCACCGATCCCGATACAGCCGACTACATCCTCGTTTACCAAAACCGCAAGCTCGCCGTCATCGAGGCCAAGCGCGAAGACCTCTCAGAAGCCGAGGGAGTCGCCCAGGCTAAGCACTACGCCGGGAAGATGGCTGTCCGGTTTGCGTATGCGACGAACGGCCACAAGATCTACCGCATGGACTTGGGCGCTACGCCCGTTCAGGAGCCCGCCAGCATAGAAGAACCCGACGGCCCGGTTGCCATCACGACCTCCGAGGGTCTGGTAGACCACTTCCCCACGCCGGATGAGTTGTGGGCCGCAACCTTTGCCGTGCCGAATGCATGGCGCGAACGCTTCTCTCAGGTTCCCTTCGAGGACCGCTCCGGCTCATGGGACGTTCGCTACTATCAGGACACCGCCATCCAGCGTGTCCTTGAGGCGATTGCAGATGAGCGCCAGCGCATACTGCTGACTCTTGCCACCGGCACCGGCAAAACCGCCATTGCCTTCCAAATTGCATGGAAGCTCTTTCATGCGAAGTGGAATCTCTCGCACCAGCCTACCCGTCGGCCCCGCATTCTCTTCCTCGCCGACCGTAACATCCTTGCCGACCAAGCCTACAACTCGTTCTCTTCGTTTGCCGACGATGCCCGCATCCGTATCGCACCGGACTCGATTCGCAAGTCTGGCAAAGTCCCCACGAATGCAAGCATCTTCTTTACGATCTTCCAGACCTTCATGTCCGGCACCGGCCCGGATAGCCAGCCAGCGCCTTACTTCGGCCAGTACCCACCCGACTTCTTCGACTTCATTATCATCGACGAGTGCCATCGCGGAGGCGCGAATGACGAGTCGAACTGGCGTAGCATCCTCGATTACTTTGCCCCGGCAGTCCAGCTTGGCCTCACAGCCACTCCCAAGCGCCGGGATAACGTAGACACCTACGCCTACTTCGGAGAGCCGGTTTATATCTACTCCCTGAAGGAAGGCATCAACGACGGGTTTCTAACACCCTTCAAAGTCGTGCAGGTATCCACCACGCTTGACGACTATGTCTATACACCGGATGACACCATCGTTGAAGGCGAAGTAGAGGAAGGCCGTCGCTACACTGAGTCCGATTTCAACCGCATCATCGAGATCAAGGAACGCGAGGAGAAGCGTGTCTCTGTGCTCATGGAACGGATCGATCAGCGGGAAAAGACCATCGTCTTCTGCGCCACGCAGCTCCACGCTGCCGCCATCCGCGACCTCATCAACCAGAAGAAGACGAGCACCGACCCGATGTACTGCTGTCGCGTGACAGCCAACGATGGCGCTCTCGGCGACCAGTATCTCCGCGAGTTCCAGGACAACGAGAAGACCATCCCTACGATCCTGACGACATCACAAAAGCTCTCCACCGGCGTCGATGCCCGCAACGTGCGCAACATCGTCCTGCTCCGCCCTGTGAACTCCATGATCGAGTTCAAACAGATCATCGGGCGTGGCACTCGGCTTTTCGACGGTAAGAACTTCTTCACCATCTATGACTTCGTTCGTGCCCATCATCTGTTCAACGATCCCGAGTGGGATGGTGAACCGCTTGACCCTGAACCAGACCCAGAGCCGCGACTGCCACAGCCACCAGTTCCTCCCCCGGACGGAGAACAACCTGAGGGCGAAGATGACCCTGTGCCGCGTCGTGAGCGCTTAGTCATTCGGCTGGCAGATGGCAAGGCCCGCGAGATTCAGCACATGACCGCAACGAGCTTCTGGAGTGCGGACGGTAGACCCATCTCTGCCAATCAATTCCTCGAATCGCTGTTCGGCACCCTGCCTGAGTTCTTCAAGGATGAAGATGAACTCCGCAAAATCTGGAGCAAACCCGACACGCGCCGCGCTCTGCTGAGAAGCCTTGAGGGAAAGGGCTTTGATCGAACACAGCTTGCGGAGATCCAGCGGTCGCTCGCCGCTGAACAATCAGATTTGTATGACGTGCTCGCCTACATCGCATTCGCTTTGCCCCGTGCGACGCGACAGGAGCGAGCCGACCGTGCTCGACCCTCGATTCAAGCGACGTTCCCGGAAAAGCAGCAGACATTCCTCGACTTCGTACTCTCTCAATATGTGACCGAGGGCGTGGAAGAACTAGACCAGGACAAGCTCTCCCCGCTCTTGATCCTTCGCTACAATGCCATCTCCGACGCGATTCTTGAATTGGGTGCGCCTCCCGAGATTCGGGATATGTTCGTCGGGTTCCAACAGTACCTTTACTAACTCCAGAATGCGCTTTAAGTAGAGGGAGGGCGTTCCCTCCCTGATTGCGGCTCGAATATACCTCATCGTCTTCGGGCAACTGCGCGAGGTCGATTCTGTCTCCATAAAACTCGGGAAACCCAATTTACGCAATCGGAGAGAAAAGCTATCATACCCGCACCAAGCAGATCGACCTTGATGATGTGTATGTCGGCACAGTCCTCTTTGTCCCACTGAATGACCGTCCTGTTCTTCATGGATGAAGACCCCCAGGCCTGACCGAAACGTTGACTGTCCCTGTGGGAGCGGCCAAACATTTCGGTGATGCCGTGGCGCGGACGTGGAGTTCTAACCTAGCTAATGGCGTGTCATGCTATTGATATTGGCATGTCAAATACCTTGATCGATTTCCAGCTACACTGCTCAGGTTGTCCAATCCGTAAGGGGGGTTCATGCCATCGCATCGAGAAAACGTCATGCTGTCAGGCCGGTTGAGAGGTATGGGCAGGGATGCTGACTGTACCGTCCGAGCCGAAAAAGTCTCACTGCCCGGAACTAATCAATCCAAGTACGCTAACTTTACTATTCACGAGGAGCCTAAAGATTTACCAGACGGCCAGTACGACGTCACATTTGAGCACCGAGCGGCGCGATTACAACGGCTAAATGGGGTATGGATTGTTGCGCTTGATGGCTAGTCGTTCGCGTCCGATTCCAGGATCTCTCAGAACTCATCCTTTTTATATTCGCGTCGGTATAGATAAATTCATCTATGCCGACGCCTGACAGATGCACCTTTATTTGAATTATGCCCGCAAGCACCGGCTGAAGGAAGGAGAAAATCCTCCTGTGGGTCTCATCCTCTGCGCGGGAAAGGGCACAGCCGAAGCTCGATATGCCCTCGACAACTTGCCCAACAAAGTGCTCGCTACAGAATATCCGACGGTGCTTCCGAAGGAAGCGATGATTGTAGAGGAACTGGAACGCTCCCGACTGCAACTTGAAGAACGCCGCTTGCGACTCACCGAGCACCCCGATTCGTAGGGTGGAGACGGCTGTTGGATGATTTTCTTCCCCTGTACTCTCGGCGTGGGCCGCGAACGGCATCTCTTCCTCAGTAGGAACTTCAAATACTCAAACTACCGGCAAGCTGGCTTATGTCAACGGTCCGAATAGCCGCTCCAACACTTCGTCGAGCGAGCCAAGTGAAACGAATCTACTACGAGGGATAATCCGCTGATCTGGCCGTTCGGCCTTTTTGCCTTTTGCGTTTGCCTTCGTATGTTTGGCGACTCTCATGTCCCGGATGTCGGGCAGCGGGTAACCTGGAGGGCCACCCAGCCAGCGGTAGGAATCGAGTTTCAACTCTGGAGTGACTACGATCCAGATAATGCAGCCGCTGGGCTTGTCCATGAGCTTGAGGCTTGCCTTAATACTGGCCACCTTGGCACCGGCCATTGAGGTCTTGAATTGAATGTGCCTGACGATCCTGCCCTGACTCAACACCAGGTCGTATCCTCCTGCGTCGAACTCGGAGCGCAGCACCTCAACATTCGTCACGCGATGCAACCACAGCCACCGCAACGCTTCGCCGACGAACACATGCTCGACGATCCTCTCGCGAAGTGTCGAGTGACGGTAGTGCGATGTCTCCTCGCCAGTTTCGATATCCATCCGTGCTCCCACACTACATCTGATACTGGACATTAGCAGATCTATATATAGGAAGCACCCCGGCCCAATCTGGCCGACTTGCAAAGGGTACTTCTTCGGACATGATACGTTTGCCTTTAATTCATTGAGCATGATCGTTACCGCCGGATCACAATGAAGTTGGAAAGTCGCGTTATCTGCTGACTCTCCGGAAGCCGCCGATCTCCACGAGGGCCTGCCGGGCGCGTGATGCTCTTCCGGCAGGATGGCAGGAGTATCGGTCAGGGTTGGATGGGATTTCTGGTGGGGGAAGAATCAGCCCGCCATAAGTTTGATGTGCTGCTCTTCTGTTCGTGAGACCGGTTCTCCCTTGAGACGGGGATAGGCGTGGTCTACGACGGTGGACGGCTCCAGTGTGGAGCAGTGGGAGCAGCACGGGGATATGCAGGTGTACGATGTCGTATGAAAAAGAAGATGGGTAGGACGCCTTATAAGGGACGCAGAATCTCGTCTGGGGTGCTACGGGCTTTTACGTCTCGCCCGAAAGACCCTTGCTACGGGCCGCTTACCGAACGTAGCCAGAAAGAAGCTGCGGAGGCTCACGGTAAAGGAACGCTCGATTTGCTGGATGGAAAGCTCCGCTGTGAGTGCGGCAAGATGGTCGGCGGCAAGCGGGCCATAGAGGGCGACCACTTTGAACCAGACCCGAGGCCACACGAAAAGTACAAGGAATCTCGGCGGTCGCCGTTGAAGCCCGGTGGCGGTAAGCGGGCATAGGATACGTGAAAGAGGCCGCTCAAGCACCGTGTGCCCGTTGACGTATCGTATACGCTTGTTTTCCTCTTCTAATGCACCTAATCAGAAAAAAGCAGGCTCAATACCATCGTAAGTAAGACATGTCTTTATGTCTTCGTCGCTCAAAAGATCACCCTTCGGGCCTTGCCACGTTCCATCTCGAAGCTCCAGCGTCCAATCCGTCTTGCGCTTTCCGTTGAATTTACGACGGGCAATGACATGGCGGGTGCTGACTGGTGATTGCGCAAACTCAACATGCAGACCTTCGGGAATCTCTATAGTGAGAATGGGGATGTATCCGTTTATTAACGGTTCACAGTGGAATTGCCCGTTCATGGTGGGCGCTACTTTTTCGATTCGACTATAAAGACTCGGGTAGGCTTCGAACAAAGTTTCAGAGGGCATCGTCTGTCGCTCCTTTGCCCCGATGATGGGCCAGAATGCCAGTTACGTCAATGCTTATGCTCAACCTGGTGGCAATCGCCTCAGTAGAGGTGGAACGCAGTACGGTTTCGATTTGCCAATTTATCACAGGGAAGTCCGCAACTTCCGCTTGTATTCGATACCGCGTAGATCGAAGGGTAGGGCCGATATGGTCCTGCTCTTTCTCGTTGCGTAGGTGGCCTACTGATGCGCAGTCAGCCGGACCTTGCCTTAGACAACCTTTAAACGACGACGACACGGAGCTTCCCTTCTTTGCCCCGTCTGTTACCGGTCCACCCACAGGTAGCACAAAGCAATCCATCGAATCTCTGATCTTCGATCAGCCGATATCCGCCGTGGTGCTGAATGTGCGTGAATTGCCGTGTGATGCAGTGCCCGGCTGGACAGAAAAATATCTTCTCCAACGTTACGATGTTTTCACTCTTCCACATGAGATATCGGAGCACGGATCATAGGATTCCGCTACACCAAAATGATCCATGCTCCATTTTCAAATGCACATCATCAGGCGTCGAGTTGCGGGCACAGCTCTTGCGCTACTTGCAGCACGCTGCCTAAGAAGTTCGACTTGAGCGGGTATGAGGAAATTCATAAGGACGATTGAATCCTGCGCAGTGCGCCATATTACGACCCTCGGGAACGGAATAGACACTGTATGGCGCTTTGTAAACGTACAATCGCAGCATGAAAGCGCCCGCACCCGTTGGGATCTGCCCGATGTGTCGAAAGGAGACAAAACTCATCAAGAGTCATCTCATCTCGTCCGGTGTCTATCCGCTGTGCCAGAACGAAATGCGTGAGCATGTGAGCGTCACTTCTGACGTGATTCGGCCAACGCAGATGGAGACGAAGGAATATCTGCTCTGTTCGCCCTGTGACAACAGCCTGAACACAAACGGCGAACGCTATGTCATCCCGCTACTCCCACGGTTAGGCGGTCGGTTTTTGCTGTACGACCGACTGGTGAAGCAGGATGCTCTAGAAGAAACCCCGAGCATGACGGTGTACGCGGCGGCGGAGAATCCGGAGATTGATGTCGCGAAGCTGGTTCACTTTGGCATCGGCATCTTGTGGAAAGCATCCGTGTGTTCGTTCGGGAATGGCGATAAGCCAGGAATTGATCTGAGTGAAGAGGATAGGGAGGCAATGCGCCGCTTCCTTGTGGGAGAGGCGAAACTGCCGATGCGTATGGCACTGGCTGTTGCTGTCGAATCAGGAGCGATACGGTATCCAGCAACCATCGGACCACGGCCTGGGAACAACTCTGACTTCAAGAATTTCTTCTTCTATGTTCCCGGCGTGATGTTTCAGTTGTACATCGGCGCTAATGTGCGGTCGGCAAGGGGTGCATACTCGATCAATCTGAGCCCGAAAGGGTCAGTGATGATGATCGAGCTTGCGAAGACAGTGCGAGGCGATATGAACAAGGGCAGCAAGAAAGCACGCAAAACGAAAAAGCTCCTACGGATCGTGGAAGAAGTTGAAGCGAAGGGTCTGAGCATCAAGCTCGGCGATTAGAGTGTGAGGAGGTGGGATGGCGACCCTCGTAGTCGATACCGGACAGGACATCGTGGGAATCTACTCTGTCCAATCGCGTTGTTTTAGGTTCTATCGCGATCAATCTATCGCGAGAGCCATTCGTCGCCTTCAGTCCGCCCACGAGGTCATCACCTACAACGGCAAGCACTATGATCTTGAAAAATTGGGGAAGTTCGCGGGGCTGTCCAGTGCTCTCCCTCTCAAGGGTGTTCACTCGGACATGAGAAGCATCTGCTGGAGTGATCGCATATGGGGTATGGACCTGATCTCGACGTACAAAATGCACCTCGGCGACTGCCCAACATTTCCCGACACGCACGAGGGGTCGGTAGAGTGCGACTGCTATATGACATTCAAGCTGTGGCAGCTATGGAACGAGACCAACTAAAAATTATGGACGGAAATCCAGCTTAGAAAGAAGAGCAATTCGGTGAAGTTTTCCTTCTTTGTTTTGTAACTACTCGGACTGGGCGGCCTCAGGCGGGCCGTCCTTTTCCGTGGGCTTTGGAGTTCCGCTGACCGCGCGGATAAAGCTTACCCCGTAATGTGTCAGCGCATATTTTATCGTCAAGTCCTTCTGAGCTTGGGCGAAGGCTATTTCAGGCAGCGATTGGGAGATTGCAAGAATACCGAGCCTCACAAGGTCCTGAATTACAAGCCGGATGTAGTTGAGTCGCGCATAATTCGCGTGGTCTTGCGCACTCATCTGATCTTTGAAAATTTGTGCCTCTACGTCATTTACGCTGCGTAGAGTTGGTTCGTAGAGGTCATAGAGCTTGTACACTTCGACCGGCCACATCGCCTGGGGATATGGGGAATTGTAGGGAAGAGGCTGAGAGAAGTATGCCCAAAGTCGGTCGAGGTAGCGGGCTTCGTCAGCGGTCATCTCCGATAGGGTCTGACCGAATGACGGCAAATATCCCTCGGTCTGGTCAATGGCGCTGTCTATGAGGTTTGCCCAGCGGTCCTGCAATGTGTCCTCGGACTGTACCGAAGCTCCCTGTAGCAGGGGCATGATGCGCTTGAAATCTTCAAATTCAGCTTCGCGTTTCCCCTTACGGCGCTGTCTGACTTTATCTGCAACCGACTTTAGGTTGTCGCCGATTGTTGCGTGATACAAATCAGCTAGGCTTTCCCCTATGGCCTTCGTAGCGGGCGAGAGGACATTCTTGACCTGCTCATTATTGAGGATGCTGAGCGCATCTTTGACCGCATTGGGATCAAGGTGCATGGTTTAGTCTCCATATGAGTTTTATCACTGTACCGTACCCACGAAATGAGCCCGTGAAGAATTAGCATCAGTATGCACGTTCACTTGCCCAATTTGGGTTAGTAATCAATTCAAAAACGGCATTGGGAACATGCTCGTTCGGCTTCGCGGGATACATCTGTCTGATTTTTGCCTGGCTGAATCACTTCGGCACTTCGTCATCGGTCGCAACGTACCACGCAACATCTTTCATTTGAAAGAGGTCTGGTGAGCGAGCGGTCAGATGCGAAAGAACAATCTTCGCAATACGAACGCTGTGCTCCACCTCTTTTTCCCATTCCATATTGGCAAGCCCGTCGCTGTGTGTCGGACTCCAGCGTGCCGTCCGGATGGCCAGCACCAGACTGGAAGCAATCACCAACGCGGGACCGAGCTTCTGAAAATCTACTTCACGGCGATAGCCGCCGATCTTGCGGTCATTAGGTTTAGTGGAAGTCATGCGACTGCACCTCCAAACCGTAGTCGGAAAGAGGCTTCACCCACGCTGCTTTGACATGGATGACATCATCCTGAATCTGTAGGACACCACCCGCGAGAACGAACTTGCTGGAGGTAACTGTTGTCTGATGTCTTTCATAGACATCAACCATAATGATGAGATTGGCTAGCCCGGCTTCATCCTCCAGCGACATAAAGGTGATCCCGTTGGCGGTGCCAGGACGCTGCCGTGCCGAGACGCAACCGGCAACCAGCACAAACTCTCCGTGACGCCGCTTCTCCAGATCGGCGGAACAAAGCACATTCTTTTTCCGAAGGGCTGCGCGGCGATATGCCATCGGATGTTTGCCGATGGTGAGGCTTGTTCCGGCATAATCGGCGATGAGTCTTTCTTCCGTGCTCATTTGCAGCAGCGGCAGATTTCCATCCTCCTCAGATAAAGCGTCCTGATTTTGTCGTAACAACGGACCCTCCAGCTTGCCTGCACGCTCGACTTGCCAGATCGCATCGCGCCGATGCCTCACTCCATCGATAGTGTTCAATGCACCAGCATTCGCCAATCGAGCCAGGTCATTTCGATTGACAGAGGGCACGCGCCGGGTGAGGTCGTCGATGGAGCGGAAAGGCCCATCTGCCTCACGGGCCTCGGTCAGTGCATCGACAGCTCTCCGGTTCAGCTTCTTCACATACCCGAGGCCGACACGCACAAAGAGCTTTTCGTTCTCTTCTTCGATGGTGCATTGCCACTGCGAGATCTGCACGTCAATGGCTCGCATGTGAACACCGTGACGTTGCGCGTCCTTGACCAACGTGGCCGCGGAGTAGAAGCCCATCGGCTGATTGTTCAGGATGGCACAGAGGAAAGCCTCCGGATATTTCACTTTGATATAAGCGGAAGCATAGGAAATCTCGCCGAAGGATGCTGCGTGCGATTCCGGAAAGCCGTAGAGGGCGAAAGAGCTGATGTTCTTAACGATCTGATCCTGCGCTTTGGAGTCGATGCCATTCTCGGTCATCCCAGCCCGCAATTTGCCTTCGAGATTCTTCATTCGTTCCCAGGAACGCTTCATGCCTACAGCTCGACGTAACTCATCCGCATCGGCACCGTTAAAGTTGCCTGCAATCATGGCCATCTTCAATAACTGCTCCTGAAATAGCGGCACGCCAAGCGTGCGTTCCAGAATTGGCTTGAGAGAGGGATGTGGATAGGTAACCGGCTGTCTGCCCATACGTCGTTCTAAATATGGATGAGTCATGTCACCCTGAATCGGGCCTGGCCGGATCAGGGCATTCTGCTTTGTCATGCAATATCGGGTCCTGGGCCGATGTTTCGGCAACGAAGCCATCTGCGCACGGCTCTCGATCTGAAACATGCCGATGGTATCGGCGCGAGAAACAGTCTGATAAACTTCGTCGTCTTCCGGGAGCTGCGCAAGATCTAATCTGTCTCCATAAAACTCGGGAACCAGGTCGAGGCAGTCGGAGAGAACGGCCATCATGCCCAAGCCAAGCAGATCGACCTTGATGATGTGCATGTCGGCACAGTCCTCTTTGTCCCACTGAATGACCGTCCTGTTCTTCATGGATGCTCGTTCCACCGGAACAACCTGATCGAGTTGCCCCTGACAGATCACCATTCCGCCGCTGTGCTGTCCGAGATGGCGAGGCATCCCCTGAATCCGCATCACAACTTCGACGGCCTTGGCGATTCGCTCGTTTTCCAGATCGAACCCGGCAGCTTTTACGCTGTGAGCGACTGTATCCTTTGGCCCGCGCCACTCCCAGTTGCCGACAGCGCCGGACATCTTATCCAGCGAATCGTTAGCGATCCCCATCACCTTTCCGACCTCGCGCATCGCGGATTTAGGTCGATAGGTAATAACGTTTGCCGTCATAGCCGCACCCAACTCTCCATAACGTTGGTAGACGTATTGGATCGCCTCCTCGCGTTTTTCCTCGGACGGCAGATCGAGGTCAATATCGGGCCACTCGTTCCGGCTTTCACTCAGGAATCTCTCGAAGAGAAGATCCATTCCAACTGGATCGACGATGGTGATTTCGAGCGCATAGCAGACAGCAGAGTTCGCGGCGCTTCCTCTGCCCTGAATCAGGACACCGTTGCGCTTACAGAACTGCACGATATCCCAAACGATGAGAAAGTACCCTTCAAAACCCAGCTTCTCGATGAGAGCAAGCTCATGCTCCACCTGTTTCTGTGCCCGCGCGAATAGCTTGCGATCTTTCTTCGGGCCATACCTTACCTGTACACCTTCGGCGACGCGCTTGCGTAAGAAGCTCTCCATGCTCTCGCCGTCCGGCACTGGATAACTGGGGAAGAGATATCCAAGATCGTCCAGCTCAAATTTCAACCGGGAGGAGAGATCGACGGTGTTCTCGACAGCATTGGGAACATCGCGGAAAAGCGAGACCATATCCTTTGCAGTCCGCAGATGGCGATAGCCATTGAGAGCAAGCAGGCGGCCCGCTTTGTCGAGTTCGGTGTGATACCGTATCGCCGTAAACACATCCAGAATTTCGCGCTCATACGCTGTCGCATAGCGAACCCCATTGGTGGCGAGCACAGGGAGATGGAGCGATTGGGCGATGCGGATTGCCGCCTGATTGCGCCACTCTTCCTCCCTCTCACAATGGCGTTGTAGCTCAACATAAACATTGTCGTGACCGAAGACCCGAGCGAGCCGTTCGACCGTCTCTCGGCCTTCCTCTTCGCCACCGCGCATCAGTGCCGCCGCTAACGGTCCTTCATTGCCGCCTGTAAGACAGATCAATCCCGCCGCATATTGCTCCAGGTCACTGAAGATCGCCGCACCCTCCGACTTCTTGGCCTCGCGCAGTTTGGACCGCGTGATGAGCTGGCAGAGATTCTGATATCCAGTGCGCGATTCGCAAAGCAGTGGAAGGCGGACAGGTTCTGTGATGTGCCGGTGCGGCAACCATGCGGGTGGCTTCAGTCTGGACCCGAGGGAAGATACCGCGACCTCTGCTCCCACATGCGCCCGAATCTCGTTGCGCTTCGCCGAGGTATGAAACCTCGCCGAGCCATAGACGCCATTGCGATCAAGCAAGGCCATCGCATGCATATTCAGTTCGACAGCTCGCTCGATCAGCTTCTCCGGCTCTGATGCGCCTTCGAGAAAGCTGAACGCACTCGCAGCATGGAGTTCCACATAGCGGTCAGTCATAGAGCGCCGCCATCTGCCACTTGTGTTCCAGAAGGTCGCGCATCATGCAGCAGTAGAGCATGGAGCCATCCTGCGACCGGGCGATGAGATCCCATTGCTCGCATCCCCAAAGTGTCTGCGCCCACCAGTCGCCTCCGACGATCCAAGGCCCATAAGCACGCTCGACCACATAGCGCTGCTCCCTGAAAAAGAACATCGAGGGCCGCAGGTTCTGCAATGTAACTGAAGCGGACTCCAAAGGCCGGAGCTTGCGGATTGACGCACGCGCCTGCTCTGCCGCTGCTACATCGGACTCACCGGAGGGCACGGTGAACGCCTCCATGCGGAATGGTTCAGTCGAATGCGAATCCTGAAGCACGGCGCGTCCGACATTGTTCTCGCCGACGATGGCCCGAATCCTCGCCAGCGTGACATCGAGACGGTCTGCCTCTGGAAGCTGGGGAGAAAAGAGACCGAGCTGGATTTTGGTCGTGCTGCCTGGCTCCGCCGATGCAGTCACGGCGAGAATTGCAGCGGACGGCGGATGCGCCTGCATATCGAGATGGAGGAGTTTGATCCAGAGCTGCTTATCTGTACTCGGCTGTGCCGGTCGGATGGTTCGCGTGTGCAATCCTCCGTCGTCTAGTGTCAGTGTGACCGTAAGAGCAGACAGGGAGAAGACACGCGCCGTCGCTCTCAGAATGAGTTGATCGAGTATCACTCCTACTGCCAGGAGTAATGAATCGAGCGGTTCTACAGGCGCGTCGAACTCTATGCGCTCTTCGAGTATGTAGGGTGGTTCGATTGGCTGGAAGAGATGGGGATGGATACCGAGCGCCAGTTCGCGGAGCCGTCTCCCTTCCTGCCCCGTCCGTGCAATCAGCTCTTTTTCCGGCAATGCAGCCAAAGCGCCGAGCGAGCGAATCCCCCATAATGCGAAGGTCTCTGCCTGCGCTTCCGTCAGATCGAGAACCGTCAACGGAAGCGGACTCAATGCGTCTGCTTCCTCATTCAGTGAGATGATCTGAATCGCCGATTTTGAGAGCGGGCCTCTTGCAAGAGACGCCGCCGCATGGAAGTTATGACTTACAGTAATTCGAGCCGAGATACCGAGCGACCTTACCCTTTGCAACAGACTCTGCGCGAGCATGGCAGGAGGACCAAACAGTCCCCGTGTCCCGGCAATATCGATAACGCAGAGAAAGGCCAGGTCATTACTGCACTCTTCGATGCGGGGAGAAAAGGCTCCCGCACATTCGAGCAATATGCTCTTTGCCCCTGATTCCGCTGTGGGGGATCGTGACAGGATGACAGGGTCAGGAAAAGTCTCGACCTCTACACGCGTCATGCCGTGTCGTATGCCCTGCAAGCGTGCTTTGCTGTTGAGCGAACAGACACGCTCTGACGGCGGCTCGCCTTCGAGGACAACGCATGGTCTGCCATGCAGGTCCGCACGAAGACGCAGCAATGCCTGACCGGGAAACTCCCGCACGTAGAGACACGCGTACAGTTCCGGAGGCTTCGTCATCGCGCACCCGCCCACGGCGTGCGGCTCTGCCATTGTGCACTCTGTGGTGGCTTTCGCATGGGGACGACATTGCTGGGAGTCTCAGCAAAGCGCTGCCGTTTGATCTCCGCGTGCGGCTGAATTCCAGTAAAGACCGTAGTTTCGTCCGCCAGGATCTCCGCTGGCCGAAGATGAATTGCCAGCTCCGCAGCGCTCTTGGCACATGCATGTTGGGCAAGGAGGAGCACGCTCGATTGTGTTTTCTCTGCCGCTGCGCGGTAACGGAACCAGGTCGAAAGCTCGATACGCGATACAAACGACGGAGCCATACTGGACAGGTCGAGCACCACGGCGCTGAATCCTCCCACCTGCAAAAGAAGGTCCGCCGCTTTCAATGCCTGTTCGATCCGCGACCACGGTTTCCGCGCAGCGGTGGTAAGGAGGGCGTTGGTCACAGTCATTCGAGATGCCGGTGTGAATTCCTGTCTCTCCTCACGCACCCTTCGTTGTGGTTCTGCGCAACGCGGGGCGAACAACTTCGTCTGAAGGAGATCGCCGACGGCATTGGAGATTCCCTTCACTTCATTGCGCGGATGGGAACCAAAGCCTCCACCATGCAGGCCCTGTTTCGCAGGTCGTGGAGCAAGGTACTTTTCCGGCAGCACGAAACTGCGTGCCCGGCGAGTTGTTGTCGTCTCTGCTGTGACGCCACACCGTACCCACAGAAGCCGGGCAAGATCGATTCCGGCTGCGGCAGCAGAAACCGGGTCGAAAGCATTCGAAGCGTCGATCCATGCGCAGACCTTCGACGCTTGCGTAAGGTGCGCTACAAACGAAAGTGCGATGTCTGTCCGTCCGGAACATTCAGGGCCGATTACTTCGCTCAGGACGCCAACTGGCAGTCCGCCATGCAACAATTCATCGAGCGAACCGATCCCTGTCTCGGTTATTGGCCGGATCAGCCTTGGGGCCGGAGTGAGGGCTGACGGAATCTTATCCGCGAGCGCTGATTCAATCTGGAGCCGAATTGTAGAAGTGGTAGCCATAACGCGTATTCGCCTTATCTTCGCCTATACTCACCTGCTGTCGTCAACTGCCGCTGCCCCAGGCTTGGTGCACATATGGAGTAACTGATTGTTGATAAAGGAGAAGTTTTTTTGGCAACTGTGGCCTAAAATATTGAAAAGGGCAAAATACCTGAAGAGCGATACGAAAAAGACAACCCGTACCCGACTGGTCATTTGACTCAGTCGCAAAAGATTCTCTCGACAGTGTCGAGAGAATCTTCTAAGTCATTGTTATCAAAAGGCATAGACTTTTTTCCGTCGGAAACCGCAGGAATGTCCATAAGACCCATCTAAATTAGGACATTCCACCTTGCCGGAGGCATTCGATGACCACCGCAGGAGAAGATTCTCAAGAGACGTTTAGCAAGCGATGGGATTTGGACGATCTGCCAGCATGTGAAGTGGGGATGATTTTGCTCTTTAGTTTCGCCAAAGCCTATCCGGTGGAATGCGCCGCTCTAAGGCCGACCGATCTTCTCGATTTTCGGGTAGTGCCTAATTTGCTTTCTGAGCCTGACGGCCCTTCTTGTAACACTCTTTGCATCGGCAATGCCTCCCTGCCTGCGTAGCACCATGTGACCCATCTCGGTAGAACCCGTCTAACGGCTTCCAGCCCTTACAGGAAGAACACACTTTTCCAACAATTCCGTTGCGCGTTTCGAGTGCCATCACACCTCCAGCGCCGAGTTCAAGGTGCTGCGTATCCATTCGGACACGGTTTGCTTGCTTGTCTTCGCCGCTAACTCAACGCGCTTGCGATCTTCGGCATTGAACCGAACTGGCACGATGCTGGACTTGGCCTGATCGTGAAGTTTTGGGCGGCCAACCGGATTCGGCTTTGGCTTGGATGGTGCTTTAGGCTGTTTGGGCATTGCGAAACTCCTGCGCGATGGCGGCGCGGACGGCGGTAATTGGGGAGACAACTGGCGGGACGTGCAGGACGGTTACGTGGTGCTGAGGTCGGTCGGGGGCATCAGTTTCGTGAGACCACGCATAGGATGTATTCGCGTCCGGGTGTCCGTGCAAGTCGAAGACTTCAACGATACCCTCCCAGATCGTCTGCCCGTTCCATACCTCTTTCACAGGCACACTTTCACGGTGCGTGGCGGGCGCACCGTGGAGTTTGTGAATCGCATGTTTTAGGTCTTCGATGTACGAGGGGATCGCCATAGGATTTTTAGTAGCATCCATTACACGGGCACAAACACTTAACCGCGAAGACTGCAATTACAATCCAAGCTGACATAAACAAAACCGGAATGAATAGAATCATTCCGCTGGGATGTTGACCTAGGGGGCGTCCGCTCCCCGTATGTCTGGTCGCATAGTCGAATCCCTCACACTCTAGGGAGAGCTTGTTTTCTATATCCTGCACGGACTTCCACCAGTAGGCGACGTAATTGTGGACCCCCTCGCTGGTGATGCGCCAAATAAGTGCTGAGGCTAAACCCAAAAGAGCAAATGCCAAACCGACCCACATATGATGGTGTTCTACGACGTACCAGCATCCAGCTAATGCCGCCGTTTCAAACGCGGCGAAATAGTTGTTGCGCACCCAATATGAATCAACCTCGTACCGCCATGTCTCGAAAATCTGTTTGTATACTTCGTGTTTGAGTTCGCTCATGCAGTCGCCTCCACCAAGTCTCCGGCCGTCCAAAAAGTAGGTGTAACTCCAGCGGCCATTGCCGGAGTACAGCGGATCGTATTGTGGCGGCGCACAAAATTGTAATAAGCGAAGTGCAAGCCAACCGCCGTCTCAGCATCTCGATTGCCTACTCGGAACGCAGGAACCAACTTTATCTCTGCATCAATCGCGCAGAACGGCCATACGTTGCCTAACCGCGGATCATCTCCGTCTCGGACGTGGCGATCTTTCTTGCCGATGAATCCCCAAATCTCGTCCATCTCCAGCCGATTGCAAGTGAGGTCGCGCATGGTGGAATCCATCAACGCCGTGCAGCCCTGTCCGACTTTTACGCCTAGCCGCATGATCGTGTCGCGATGAACGCCCGTCATACGCTCAATTGAACAAATGCTTGAGCCTTCGGCCAGCGCCGCGATAATTGTGATTTGCTTATCGGTTTGTAAGACGTTGATCATAGCTCCTGACCCGAATAAACGTATTACATTTATTTCAGTGTATCAAGCGGCCTGCCGTACTTTTCCCAAGCCTTGTTTGATTTTTTCCCTAATTCGTCAGCATGGTCAGCGAGCGCGGAGCGTACATCAACGTAAGGCAGCTCGGAAGGATAACCAACTTCAACGACTCTTGATTTGAAATCAGGAATTAAGGATTTCATCGTGACGATGTGGTGAGAATAGAGGACTAAGAAATCACGTCTCCCGTCAATTAGCTTCCCCGCGTTCTTTGCCGAATAATTACCTAGAGTGTCTTTCAAGGTAAGCGGGTGAATTAGCCGCTCACCTTCGTTATTCCAGCTATGCCAAAGTTCTTCTAATTGGAGGGAGAGTGCTTTAGCGCGGCCTTGCAGTAGGTCATAGACAGCGAATTCTGCTCCCGCAATCATCACCGCTTCGAGTATCTTCTTTGTTTCGGTTGATCCAGCGTTAACTGCTACACGACCACTTATCCATCGACCCGCCGCTGAAAACAGCATTATGGCAAGTGCGGCGCAAGCCAGATAAATAGGGAGCTGCCAGAGAGAGGGGATATGAGTCCAAGACACAAGCATCCCCCTCACGCACGCCACGACTGAGGCTGAGCAGAGAAAGACAACGACCTGTGCTGCAAACTGAATTCGTTTGCCCCAGTCCAGTAGGCTCTTGAGGACTTCAATTGGCTCCATGCCCAATCGTTCCACCGAAGAGTGTCAATGTCCAGTAATTTATGTGATACATTTTCTCCATTATGTTCAAACGTTTGGCCTTGGCAGTTGCCGCAGCCCTCGCAATTGGTACGCTGTCCGCCCAATCAAACGGCGCTGCCAATGAGAAAAATAACGGGGCAGCACAGAGCCAACCAGCCGTTCATGCGTCGAACAGCATAGACAAACAGACCAACAGCGAAACAAATGATGCCAAACCCGACAATAACCCGCCAGCCTCGGACACAGCCACCGCCTATTGGTGGAAAAAGCCCGAGTGGTGGACTTTGATTGTTACGGCACTGGCTGCTGGAATTGTTGGCTGGCAGTCTTGGGAAACCCGCAAGGCGGCGCAAGCCTCTCTGTTGGGCGCTCAGGCCAGCAGCGCTCAGGTCGAACACGCTAAGAGCACCCAGAGAGCGCAACTTAGCGTTGAACTTGCGCCCCCGGAATTCAACCTTGAGCCAAAGTTGGGTGGATATCCCGTCGATTTCCGAATCACGGTTTACGGTACAACCCGCGCATACGTTCTCAATGATTCGATCATCGTCTATTTGAGCAAGTCGAAGAGAACTGCCGGTGCTTGGAAAAGTTTCGGTCTTCCTCGCAATCTGACTCCGGAGGACAGCCCTTACGACGGGAAAACTCTCATTCACGATACCGAGTTTCTTCCGGAGGCCGAGACCGACATGAACAAGTTCTATTCCGTCCGCAGGGGCGAGGATGGGTACACGCTGTATGCCGATGGGCAGATTTACTATCGGGATATATTCGGAGATGAGTGGGTTCTTGAGATAGACCGCTACTGGGACACTATGGCTAAGATGTGGGGACCGTATGGCAGCGGAAGGCATGACAGACACCGCAAGGCATCCCAACCCAATCAAGATAAGGCCCCCAATCTCAATTAGGACACCACCCAAAATCTGAATTGGGATACTACCAAATTTCTGGACTCTGCCCGCGTGCGATGGGAGGATTAGGGGCATGATTACTACCGCCGTGATTACCATACTGATTTTGTATGTTGGTGTCACTGAATGGCTGGACACAATTGGGCGGCTTGAAATAATTGAAAAGCGATGGCCACGTATGTGGAGCATCATGAACAATCGCCCCATTCGCCTCGCCCTGCTTATATTTGCTGTTGTCGTATTGGTCAAAATTTGGAGCGAAAAACTCAAAGGGGAGGGAGTGTCTCCATTGATCGTAAATATTCCAGCTCCCCCTGCGCCAGTGATTCAGTTTATTCAACCCGACTCCCCCCAAGGCCCAAAATGGACGTTTGAATCGGTAGCCGGAGCTAATGGTGCTGGGATAGCTCTTATTACCGCAAATGCATCAATCTCGAACTTATCATTTCGAGTGAAGTGCAATTTCCCTTGCACATTGAACGAAGGGGGATCTCAGGCTATTGGGACTCAAACAGGAATTTGGTTAGACCCTCGCACTACGAACGATCCAACCATCATCCGAGTTAAAGTTCGAACCCCCAATCGCTTGAATGCTGGTCAACAAATTGCACTTACATTCTGGGCAACTGAACCTATCGTCGCTCCGAATCCGCCGAAGCAAATCTCGATTTCATGGGTTCAAATCGACAAGGAAGATTGACATTATCATATTCGTCGTACATCGTTCAGGAGTTTAAAGATGCCTAAGCAGAGGAAGGTTGGTCGGCTCATGCTTCCCAAGGAAGGGTCGAAGGGCAAGATTGTTCCTGTTCAGTTCAATGCAGACGACCTGAAAAAGGAAACTGCGTCCAGAGTAAGCAAGACATGGGATGACTGTTCTATTCCGACCGAGGCATCTCATTGCAGTCAAAGGCTGCTTTGATTACTAGAGTCGTATGTTCTAATTTCGCAGTGGCGACAGTTCCTATTTATCGTTATTCTCCATCCGATGAACTACCTAAAAATCACGATCAGCTCATCTATTGAATGAGAGTGGATTCAGGTTGCCATTTCCTGATGAACTAGGGATTCAAAGACAGGCGCTTCTTACGAGCATCTTCGATAGCTGTGAGTGTTCGTTTTGCATCTGCGACTTGTTCGGCGGACAATGGGCGTTTCTCTAACAGATTTGCACTAGCCTCGACCTCCCGGGCAAGCGTATCGAAATCAAACTCCTTAATGTAGCTCCGCTCGATCAAGCCTTTCCAAAGGGTCGCGCAGTTGCCACGGGGGATGTTGTTTTGTTCGATCACCCGCTTTGCCAACCACATGCAAACGTCAATTATCTGGAGGCCAAAACTATCTATTGAAGAACGGATATCCAGATTGCAGTCAAAGGTCGAAATCGGGGTTATGTCCGAGGCTATGGATAAAGGGCCGCTCTCGTCCCCTTGAAACTTCGATAACAAATCGAACGTTTCAATGAACTTCGATATGAATTGATCTTGTTCATCGTGAACAAAGCTTCCGATTGTGTGCCCCGTCTCCTTATGGAAGGCATGGAGATGCTCAAAGATTCCCGTGAAGGCCACAAAATTCGGCGAATCACGTTCTCCAAAACCGTCTAAAACTTCTGCCGGGTGCCTGCTGGCCCAATCGAGCGATTCAGTCAGTATCTGGATGCTGCGCTGGTCATAGGGCGCGCCTTTAACCCGATCTCGTACATCAGCCAAGAGCTTCCCAAATCGTTCGGACGACTGAGCCTCAAAGAGCGACCAAAACTCATTTAGATCGTCTGTACCAAGGAGTTGAGCGAAGTGGAGCAGGTTGATCTGCCGAAGGAAGCGCACACCATAAGTCTGCGGCGGCACAGCAGGATTCACACCAGCGTCGAACGCTAGGTCGAACATCTTCGAGGTTGCTAGATATGGCTTGAAGATGCGAACAAATGAGAATCGCAGCTTCTTCTCGCGGATGAACCAAGCCAAACGACCGGCGATCTTCTCGATTCGCCCGAAGCCGAGTTCATTGCCATGAAGTTCATCTTTTCCGCTGACGGCGAGCAACTCTCGGTGGAAAGTGGCGTACTTGCTATCGAGATCGGAAAACGAGATTAGCGTGCCGGTCCAGAAAGTATCCTGCTGGTCAGCAAAGAGCCTGAGACCAGAATTGCCGGATTCGTCAGCGTAAGCAAAGCACCTCATAGTTCCTATTATAGAAATTGAGTAAACGAAGCGGCGAAACAGAAGTAATGGGTCTGCATTGGTTTTATGCAGACCCATTGCAGTTATGCAATCTTCTTTACCCTATTAGTAGTTTTTTGTTCGGAGGCTGGGGCCTTCCCGGTCTTCTCCTTCGCGGCAAACTCCTGCCTCGAAGCTGCGTTCATTCAACGGACGCACAAGCAGGGGCGAGAGAACTCCCTGAGCGCGAATGCTGGCTGCAAGCTCCTGCAATGCCGCATCCTCGAACGTGCGGCGCGGGTTCGTCTTCGATTCGGTGAGAAGTGAAAGCGAGACGTTGCGGTATTCGGTGGCATTGGTGACGGTGGTTTCCATGATGACAAGCTCCTTTCGAGCGGGTTGAGGGTGAGAGGATAGAGAGCGGAGACGCATTGGGACGTATCCGCTCAAGGGAACGGACTAGCTACGAATGGCAGCATCCGTAAAGGCTTCCGCGAATCCCTGCAAACGGAGATTTCTGTCCCACACCACGGCGAAGCGTTCGTGCTGTTTGTGGAGGTCGAGCAACGCGACGTAATGACCGCTCCATATACGGCGCGACCATTGCTCTACCGCTACATAGTCATTGCGGTAGTAGAAGGGATCGAGATACGGCATGCCTCCGAATGGAAGGCATATCTCAAAGCACATCTCCGGGTCGCGCATGAGATCGCCGTTCTGTTCGCCGTAGTGGGTAACGGAAAGGGCTGGCAGACCCATCGGGCCGGGTTCGGGTGTGGCCTCGATGACAAGCGCCAGATACGGCGGGTTCTCGATCTTGAGGTAGAGAGTGGGTCGGAATCCTCCGGCCAGCTTGAGAAGGTCGAGGATGGTCTGCATTAGGCCACCTCCGCAAGTTCCGCCGCGACGTAGACGGGCGGATGCAACACGGCGGCGTCTTCTTCTGCCTCCTCTGCGAAGATGCTGCCAAGGATGGAATCCACTGCCTTTTGTGCATTGGCGGCGGCGTGAACGATGAGGCGGTTATCCTCTTCCAGCTTGGAAATCCAGCTCTGGATGTAGGCGGTGGTGTTGCGGTCGGTGTGCTCGTTAGCAATCTCCGCAATGGCGCAAAGAAAGGCCGCGCCCATCTCGGCTACAAGCTCCTCCTTGCTGTAAAGCTCATCTCCGAAGCGGTCGCCAAAGGTGCGATTCAGACGGCTTTCGTGGCCGGTGCTGTGGATGAGTTCGTGAAACAAGGTGCTGTAGTAGTGGGGGGCGTCCACAAAGCGGGAGCGGGCGGGCATGTGGACGGAATCGGTGCTTGGCCGGTAGTAAGCGCGGCACTCGGTCGCACTGGTCAGATGAAGAGCGGGGCGATTCTCCCATCCGGCAACGATGGCTTCGCAGGTTTCGTCCGCGTCAATCTCCGGGGCAGTCGTGGGCTGCTCGATCTGCGAAAGCGTGAGGCCGTCGCACTGCTCCACGTTGAACACGGTGTAATAGCAGAGAACGAAGGGGGCGCGGTCGTTCTCTTTGCGGGTGGTTTCGTCCTCCTTCCTGCGGTCGCGTAGCTGTTTGTAAAAGACAATCTGCGTCCCTTTCTCTCCCTTGCGGACGGTGCCTTTTAGCTTTTGCGCCTGTTTGAACGTGAGCCAGAAAGGGGAGTTATAGGGGCTGGACCAAAGCAAAAAGACGTTGACTCCGCGATAGGGCTTGCCGGTGCGGAAGTTGCGCGGGAATGGGCCTCCGGTGAAGTGCGGGGTCTGCCACGGCTTCTCCCACGGAATGACGCCAGCTTTGAGGCTGGACAGGATGCGGTCGGTAACGGTCTGGTAGATGCTGGGCTTGGCGGCGATTACTCCTTTCGCCGTCTGGGGCTGTCGGCGAATGCTGCCGCTGGATGCGCTGTTGCTGCTGTTGTTGCTTTGATATTCCATTGTTTTTGCCTCTGTCTGCCCGGTGGGCGTTTTTTGTTTCTCACCAGCGCAGCGAGACAAAAAACGATCCATCGGCAGACAGAGCAGAACGAGGCGAGCGAGGGTGGGGAGGCCGGAGTGGCAGGCGCGGCAAGTGCCAAACACGCACCATCGTTTGGCGCGCAGTCGGCGCTCGTCCCGAATGGACTCCACAAGGGCCAGCTCTATGGGCCGTCCACCCTTGCGAACCGAAGTGGGGCCAAGCCGCGCGTCAGCGCCTCATAGCAACTGGTCTTAGAGCTTTTCGCCAAAATTTTTCGAAGCGACCGGAGAAAAGACAGGTATTGAACTTGCGGGTTCATTGTGCCGATAGAGCAGGAGCACCCGCCAAGACAAACGTTTGCGGAGCGCACGGATGCGGCGGCCGCTTCCAGACGATATTTTCCTGCGTCTAAGTTCGTGTCTCATGCATCTGCTGAGGATGGACGCGGATTTCGCCGAGACTGGCATCGTATGATGTCAGTCTCGATCCGACGTTGGCAGCTTGATCTTGCTGTTTTGCCGTACTCCCCGTCTGTGTCATAAGCAACTTCCCTAGCAGAGATCCCCGTGTGGAGGATTGCAGCATCATGTACCGGCCTGTTTCTCGTCACACTGTTCTTGACGTCTTGGCTCGCCTGAGAAGTCTCTTCCGTGAAATGTCCCCCGCTACTGAAGTGGAGCGTGTCGCGCAGGCGGAGCGGGAGGCTTTTTACCATCACCTCGCCGCGAACATGCACGGGCCGTCCTTTCACCCGATGCCGCATGTGATCGCAGAGGCGTCTCGCCATTTCTGGCTGACCCTGGACGGAGCCCATCAACTCTTCGGATACAACCTGCCCCTAATGCTGGACTATGACCTTCAGTTGAACCAGAAGCGGACGCGGATTATCGAATCCTATCCCTTTCAACGAGACATGCTGATCGATCTCCCTTCACGCTTCGGGGAGGACGAAGTGTTCGAACGCAATGCATTGATGGCAGAGGTTATACCCGACTGGCAAACCGATTTACCGATCCGGACAATTGACGGAAAGAGATGGCAGACACCGGGGATGTTCTACCTGCAAATCGGGACTGAAGACAGTTTGGGAGCGCGAATCCCGCCGGGGGCCATTGCGTCTGTGGAGCCTATCTCCGAGGAAGAGCAACTCCATCCCGACCCGGACAAAACCTATCTTCTCCAGTTCGGCAATGGATATCGTTGTTGTAGTTGCAGCGTATCGAAAGGCAAGTTGTCCCTGATTCTCGCCAGCGGTTGTTATGTCGGCCCACACGAGTTCAGGTATCCGGGAGAGGTGAGAATTGCGGGCCGAATCCGCATGTTTGCGATGGAGTTGCCATTGGTGAGGGCGGCCTCGCTTCAGACCCTGCCAGCATCGCGCCACGGAGCACCCTTGATTTTGCCGTGGCAACAAAGCTCCTTGCCTGAGTTGTTCGCCACAAAGTATCTGCGCTTCCAACGACCACGCGAAGATTGGGAGACCATTCGGAAGGTGCTTGAGGACGCACTTCATATCAATATCAGTGACAGAACGCGAAGGCGCTATCGACGGTCCACAGAGTCCGTACCGCATACAGGCACGCTGATTGCCCTCAGTCTCTCTTATGTCGCCCGGTACACAGATAGCCTGCGCACCCTTCATCTAATCAGACCGGAGCGCACACTCTACTCGCTCGACACGCTGTTGCGGGCAAATCGTCTGATCGATCTCCCAGAGGCATCTGTACGAGCCAGGACGCCCGAACCAGAAGAGCGATGGGATTCGCTTCGCCACACCTGGGGAGAATGGCCTACGCTGCTATCGATCAAATTTCCCCGGCTTCAGTCCATGCGCAACCAGGTGCTGCGTCTCCACCAAAGCGACCGTTTCAATGGACTCGACCCCTTGATTCCTGCCGGTGCCGCGCTTCTTCTGGAACCCATCGAGGGAATCCCGGACACGCGAGAGGACCGCTCCAAGACCGATTGGAGTCGTCCGGTCTATGCGCTGCGCACGGGAAACGAGATTTTCTGCGGTTACCTTGAAGTCAATGACAAGCATTATGTTCTGATCCCGCACCCAAGGAAGATGAGCCAAAGGATGACGCTTTCGCAGAACCAGGTGAATGAGGTCAGCCGCGTCGTTGGCATCGCAACTCCTGCCTGACAGCTTATGCATGTAACCATCTGCATGTCTGTGGTCCAGCAATGACTTTGGCCAATGCCGAAATGACGTTGCACCATTTTCAGTGCAGCCATATTGCGTAAGTTACTGAATACCCATTAGCGTCAAATACCTTTGGCCAAAACGGAAAATAGCTCTTGCATAATTCCATATTCGACTTACTCTGACCTGCACCGGAGCTTCTTTCTCTGGAATGAAGATCAGGAGCAATTGCGATGAGTACCTCTGGTGTACGTCTTCATGTGGCACGGGAGCAGGACGGCGGGATTCTCTTCAATCGGGACAGCAATGCGATTGTGCCGATCAATTCCACTGGGGCCTTTGTATGGCAGCGGCTCAATGAAGGCCAAACGACGGCTGAGATTATTGAGAGTATCGCTCAGGCTACTGGTGGAGAAACGAACGTAATTGCGAATGATGTGCGGGCCTTCCTCGATGACCTTCGTGCGAAGAATTGCTTGCCGCAGGGTTTTGGAGGATAGGTAAATGCCTATAGAGAACGATCTTGGAACCGACATGGAACCATTCCGACTTGTCTTGGTCGTACCGGAGTCAAAGGAAATTCTAGTCACACGCAACGCCGGAGAATATAAGCTACCGCTCTGTCTGGTCCCGAAGTGGGAAAGAGTGGCGGCGTCGCTCCAGCAGGCCATATTCGATACGTGGGACATCAAAAGTTATTTGATTGACCTTCTGCCAGGTCTTTCCAGTTTCCCTGATTGTGCTGTGGCAGAGATACTCTCTTTGCCACAGCACAATAGGATGGTCCGCATTCGCCTGGAGCAATTGGATGATTCAGAGCTTTCGCCTCAACAGCGGGAATCCATAATCGCTCTTTTCAATGGCGATCAAAAGGAAAGAGGGCCTCTTTATCGCATTGGATGGCTGCATGATGCGATTCGATGGATTCAGGATGAAACAGGACAGACGGTTTCGCTCCCAGCGGGCATTAGGCAATTTAACGCGGGAAACAAGAGCACCTTACTTCGGTTCTCCACAAACGAGGGCAAGGTCTACTGGCTCAAGGCGCTTTCAGGGGAGGGCGAGACTGAACTAGCCATCACTCAACTGCTGGCTAGTAAGAACCCTGAAGCGTTGCCTCCGTTGATTGCTGCACATCAACAGTGGAGCGCATGGCTTATGGAAGATTTTGGTGAACCCATTAGCCTGGAACCGGGCTTGACAGAGCTAAAACAGGCTGTCGCGGTAATGGCGAAGTTGCAATTTGATAGTACGAAATATACAAATGAGCTTCTTCAAGCAGGAGCATTAGATCGGAGCCCTGCATTCATGCACGGACGTTGCTCTGAACTTTTTTCCTATGTGGCAGAGGCAATGTCAAAACAAAGATCCACACGACTTCCGCAGCTCTCCGTTGAACGGATTAGCTATTTGGACACGATGGTTCAGGAAGCATGTCTTCGAATGAACGATCTCCGCATTCCAAACGGTGTAGTGCATGGAAATATAAATCGCGGCAATATATTGTTTGACGGCCTCCGTTGCAGGATTACTGACTGGCAGGAGACTTATGTTGGAAATCCTTTAGTTGCTCTTCAACATTTGATTCTTAGAAGTCCCGCCGAAACACGGCCTAGTATCGAAAGTGATCTAAAAAGCTATTACAAGATTATCTGGGCGCCCCTAGTTCCATCCTCCAGGATGGATGTCGCCTTCGCCCTGATGCCACTTGTCGCAGCCGTCACGGCCCTCTATGGAAAAGGTGACTGGCTGCATTCAGAACGACGTAACGAGGATGGATATCTGCGATATGCGCGCAGCATCGTACGTCACATAGACAGAAGCGTCGAGTTACAGGAAGTAAAAGATGCTCTGTCCAATTCAGCAATTTCAGTTTCTCCACTGTCAACTCAATGTGACGGCTCGCGTCCAGATGCTTATCCAAGCAGCGAATTCCCACTGGTCAGTGCCGCGGAGCCACACGACACAGCCGTCGTTGAGATTGCTGCTTCAAGCCCTGCCAGGGAATCCATATCATCGTTGCGCCTCATGCATAAAGCAGAGCTGGTTTGTGAAGCTTATTGTTTTCTGCTTTTTATTGACTTAGTTATGCATATAGGGGGCGCAAAGCTTGTCTATAGGACAATGGGTGCATTTCGATCAGTCGCACCGATCAAGAAACGTGCATCCGTTAGCTCTGAGCTTTGTTTTGCGGTGGATATGGCCTGCGTCTTATACGTCAAACGAGTTCGCTGCCTCCAGCATTCTGCCGCCTTAGCACTCTTATTGAGAACATACGGCTGGGATGCCGATCTCGTAGTTGGCGGAAGATTATTTCCAACTGACTTCCACGCTTGGGTTCAGATAGGACCCTCCGTTATCAACGATAGGAACTATGTTGTCAGTAGCTATTTAGTGCTAGAGCGTTGCTGAGCAATGAGGGGCCTTATGAGCATTATTTTCGGTCTAAAGCGGAATGACAACGAACACGTAGATGAAGCTCAGCTCATGGCGTTGAGCATGGCTACCAGTCGCTACGCTGCTGACGGGACATCAGTTCGCGGAGGTTCTCGCATCGGGATGGGCTTCCAGCCTTATCACACTCATCAACGATCTCACCTTGAACATGGTCCGATGGTTGATGACTCGGGCAATATTGTGACTCTTGATGGTCGCCTGGACAATCACGTAGAACTATCGAGCGAACTTGGCCTTGATAATTATGTTTCGGATTCCACACTTATCTTAGCGGCATTCGAGCGTTGGGGAGAACAGTGTTTTTCTCGTTTGATAGGCGATTGGGCGATATCACTTTGGTCGAGGCATGAAGACTCCTTATATTTAGCGCGAGATCATGCGGGGACTAGGTCGCTTTATTATGAACAATCTGATAAAGGTCTATTATGGTCAACATTTCTTGAGACATTTCACGCCGATGGATTCAGCCGTCAGCTAGATGAGGGCTACATGGCACGCTATCTAGCATGTCAGCCCCTCTGTGGCAGAACTCCATATTCCGGTGTGTTCCTCGTGCCAGCAGCCCATTATCTCAAGTTCAGGGACAGACAAAGCAGTTCGATGGCACATTGGCAATGGATGGCAAAAGAAGAGATCCATTACAACAACGACAAGGAATACGAAAATCACTTTTTTGATTTATTTCGCCAATCAGTGAAGCGACGGATTGGATCTGGTGCGCCAATACTTGCTGAGTTGAGCGGTGGAATGGACTCAAGCTCGATTGTTTGCATGGCAGATCACATTCGCAGAAGTGACGATCCAAATGACACAGACTTGCTCGATACAATTTCCTACTACGATGATCGAGAGCCAGAAATCGATGAATTACCGTTTGTCCATGCTGTCGAAACTCTTAGGGGAAAAGCAGGCGTGCACATGGAGGCATCGTATGTCGAGAGAACCTTTGACAGCGTTCCTCCCAGTGATGGGTGTTATCTTCTGCCGGGTGCTGATAGTTCCTGGCCTTTGCGTGAGCGTCGCCTGATAGAGGCGATTGGAACCGATAAACACAAGGTCATACTCTCTGGAACCGGGGGTGATGAGGTGATGGGTGGGGTCCCTAACCCTCTCCCTGAATTGGGCGACTATATGATTACGGGTCGCATTCCAACTCTATTAGCAAAGAGCACATTGTGGTGCTTGCCGAAGCGGCTACCCCTTTTACTTATGATCGCGGATGTTTTCGCGTATCTCGCTCAACTATATCGACCACAGAAGCTCAATACCGAGTTGCTTCCTCCTTGGATGAACGCAGGCAGCCTCACCACGGATGGGACTATGCTTTCTCATGAAACACCATTTCTTCCACCCAGTCGAATCGAGAATGGGCGTACATGGTGGATCATCCAAGAAACCTTGCCCCATTTATATCCCTCTTATAGAAGACGCTGGGAGTATCGTTATCCTTTCTTGGATAGGGATGTGGATGATTTCTTATTTCGCATACCGAGAGAACAGTTGTTGCGTCCTAGACACAAGCGGTCATTGCAGCGCCGTTCGCTATCCTCGCTCCTCCCAGCAGAAGTCCTCAATAGGAGCCGTAAAGCATATGCTGTGCGTGGTATATCACTTGCCTTGCAAGATGTCAGTGAAAAGCTAACTGAAATATTGGATCATTCAGTCGCTGTGCAGAAGAAGATTGTAAAAAGAGAGACATATATCTCACAATTCCGCGATTGCGCCAACGGTATCGGCCAAGGAAATGTCGTTGGCCTGATGAGACTTCTCCTTTTTGAATCTTGGATCAGAAACAGCTCGGTCAAATGTGTATAATTCCATCGCACACTTTCACTTTATCGAGTTTCAAAGCTCTGAGTGTTTTGGAGAGGAATTCCTATCCAGACTCTTAGAAATTCAAAGGAAAGGAGATTCGTTATGCAGAAAAAGTATATTGCACCCGCTGTGGTCACTGTGCTTGATGCAACTGCGGCCATTCAGGGCATCGCCAAAATTGGCGTCGCTGAACTGGGCACGGGGAATCAAACAACGCCGCCATCGTATAGCGATCTGGGAGACTAGTGACCCTAATCGCAAATAACACTGATAGTCCACCGCGTTGGATAATCCAAAATCTTCGCGGTGGACTGTTGGCTTTGAAGCGGCGCTATTGACTCGCTGATGATCCAGTTGCCATGCGCGGCCTGTTATCGTCTCTGAGTTTGGCCCACCGAATGTATTGTTGCCGTTTCGACGGATCGGGGTCTATATAACCCTGAAGCCAATATCTAAACCAGTCTACATTCCCTTGGCCTGTGATTAGACGTTCGAGAGGCTTTTGCAGTTGATGTTGTCCGGTTGGATAGTAGATAAGATCTACTGGCTTCCGCTGTTGATGTAAGGATGAGTAGATCTCCCACTCTGCAAGTAATGCCTCTGGCGTTATCGCCTCAATCCGAACGGGAGCTGCAACTTTATCCAATTGAAATGCTGGGGCATTTTGAATCCACCTATTTATGCCGTTTCCGAACGGCGGCGCTCCATTGATAAGCTCAGCTTGCTTACGGAGTTCTGGGTTATCAAAGTCGAGAAATATGTATTGCGAATAACTGTTGTCCGCGCCATCGGCTATGGTTGCTGCCGCAAATCGTTCTGGGGCCTTGACCAACTCATTTTCAACGTACCATGCAGTGAAGCTAAATCCAATGATGCCGACTTTGTCAGGCAGAATGAGGCCCTCGTGATCCAGCTTGTCTATAACGCTTAGAACACCTTCAAGATGGTCTTGAGCCTCCGATTGATTCCAAGTGTGTCCGGGAAGCCTGGATGCCTGAAGAAAGAATATTCCCGCGCTGGCGATCGGTCTTGCAGGCATTGCCGTAGGCGACATACCATCCGTCATGAACTGACCATCGTGGAATGAATACATTTGAATGACGATAGGGTATCTCTTTCCCGGGACATAATCGACAGGCTTTATGAGCCCTCCGTGCCAGTCATGGCCGTTCCGGTCAGTCCAGTGAATGACATTTGCATCTCCCCATCTGAGGTCTTTGAATTGAGGATTAGGGTCCCAGCTCCCCTCTTTTGATTCTGGGCCTTTGAACTCAATCTTGAGAATGGGCGGGTCATTTAGTGTCTGGCGAATATAAGCGACGATACCGGGTGTGCGGTGTAGAGGCGCTATGCCGCTTCCCTCAGATTGAGTCCCGGACTTTGCCGAAGACGCTGGCACCCAAGTGCCGGACTGATAGCGGTAGGACTCTCTTATGACTGTCTTGGAAGAATCCTTCAGCGTTATGGTGACCGTATTACCATCGAACTCACTATCAATTAGAGTTGGAGGTGATGTGGCGGTTGTGTCTGTTGGTGACGCCAAGTATCGCAAGCAGTCAACTGCCTTACTTGAAATCTGAGCAATAGCGGCGAGACACGGATGGATTCGCTGCGGTTCATCTCCGTTGTGTGCACTGTCAAAAGGCAAGAATGTGTTTGTTAATAATAGAAACCTGCCGTCTTCAGACCACTTGGATTCAAGTGGATAGAAATAGCCTAAATGACGCCCAACCGGGGCGTTTATTTTGATAATATCCTTGCCGGTATGTGCATCGGTGACAACGTAATGGTTTAGAAGCGTTGTACCTAACACATTGTCTTCATCTTGCCGATCTGGTCTTATTCGGAGGTGCGGCGTGCTTGGCGAAGGCTGATATTTGTCCCATGTCGGAGGGACCTCAGTAACAGGCTGTAATCGAACAACCAGATGCCCATCATGGGAAACAGACAGAGCAGCATCGAGCGGGTCTGTTAACAGTTGTTGTGGCTTGTCTTCAGCAGGGCGAGATATTCTCCTGTTTCCACGATTGCTTTGTATCCACAGCTCCGGGACCTCCGGTTTGTATCCTGCGCCGGGAAACAGCAGTTTGGTTATTGGTAGACCATTGGCGGCTAGAGCGTCGGCATTGAGTCTATTATCGGAAGCATCGATGTCTTGATCGGGTCTATTGCGATTGACAGCTATGTATACTACCTTGTCTTTTGCGACCACATAATTCACAACGTCATGTGACTTGGGTGTAATGGCTTGCAGGTGGCCTGTAGAAAGCGAAACCTTGAATAGAGTTCTCACGCCGCTTGCACACTGACCAATAAAGAAGAGGGAGTTTGAATCAAGACCCCATTTTACGTTCATTATGATCGAAGAGTAAGAGAAGTATGACGGCCCTCGCTTTGGAACTGCCATTCTGCTAGCGAGTAGGCGTGGAGGCGGTATTGCGCCGCCCTCCAGCTTCAAATTGCGCTCAACATTCTGCACATCGTATACCCAAAGGCTGGACACTATCTGATCGGTAGAGATGTCACCCCGAGAGGTTACGAATGTGAAGTATCTCTTGTCCGGTGAGAATGCGATGAGTGAACGGTCGTCTGTCTGAACTAGGGGTGAAAATCGACTCATCTCAATCGAATCTTTGACGCCAAACGGATGTTGGGGTGCTCCTTGAGCACTCATGTATGCGAATAGGGCAATCGAAATAAACGCAAATATAGATCGAATCATCTAATATCCATTCAAGTGTTCTTGAGGTTGTAATTTCTACTTCGAAGGCGCAGTTATGCTTTGGCTCGCTAGAACAATAGCTTTAAGGCAAACTGCATTGATCGTGGTCCTCCCTGTTGATAGAGAGCACTTGATGCCCCCAAGCTTTGGCTCAAGGTCTTGGTTGTCTTGCCGAAGAGTGCGTCAGTAAGGGTTGGATCGACATAACCAAAGACGGGATGATTCAGAACGTTGAACGCCTCGGCTCTGAATTGAAGGTTAAGCCCTTCATAGAGGCGGAATTCTCTTCTGACAGCCGTATTGATCTGAAGGGCACCGAATGCCCTGACCAGGTTTCTCGGCGCATTACCGGCTGATGTACCTGTGGGCAAATAGAAGGCGGGCGTATTCGGATTATTTACACCGCCATTTATTGCCTTTCCTCCCGGATATCGGCTTCCATATAAATATGTAGGTCGTGAACTGTCGTAATTCACGCCGCTATAGTAGAGACTTCCGCTCGCATCAAAAAGACTGTTGCCTGTAAGGGTGATTGGGAATGCCGTTCGTGCGTTGACACGACCATCTAGGCCCCAACCGTTCAACAGAGATTTGACTACTTCGTTATTGGTATAGCCAGAAAGGGTCCATGACAGTCCGGCTTGGAAGTTACTCCTGATGTCAAAATCAGAATTCCCATACGTGGCCGGGTAAGACGCACTTGTGGAACCATAATCGAAGGAATGCGACCATGTGTAACTGGCCAGCCCTTGCAGTCCCCTGACTATTGATCTCTGAAGTGTGGCCTGTAGGGCGTTGTAGTTAGAGGTTACGCCACTAGGGAAATAATATAGAAGCTCGAAGTTTGGATTGCGTATGATCTGGGCCTGTTGAAGTCGCCGTCCGTTTGACCCAATATAAGTAAGTGTTAGTGCTTGAGACTTCCCTAGTGACTGCTGCACAGCAGCGTTCCATTCGAGGGTATATGGCGACTGAAGATGTTGAGGAAAACCGTATGCTACATCGGACGTATAGGGCGCAGATGCAGATACAGAGAAGTCAAGTTGAGCCGGAGTAAAGGGCAGAGGAGTTGAGGACGCCGTCTTTGTTGATTGGAAACCAATGCCCGTGTATCCAAGAGTTGCATTTTGGCTCCCTGTGTCAAAAAAGACGCCACCACCACCACGAACGACTGTCTCCCACCCTGAACTTGGATGTACAACCCATGCTACGCCTAACCGGGGCGCAAAATTGAAGTATGCCGTGTTCCATGGAGGGGTGCCTTTTGGCGCGACAGTAATTGAGGATGGATCGGATAGGTTCCCCCTCAAAGCATAAGCATCATTTCCGTTTGACCCTTTGGGTGGTGGCGATATATCCCATCGAACGCCCATTGATACCGTCAAAGCAGGAAGTACCTTCCACTCATCCTGAACGAATGCGGAAAACTGGTTGAATATAGGATCAGAGCCTATTCGTTTTGTGAGCTGGATACTATCTGTAATATTGCTCAACATTTCTTGGCGCGTATAGAAAAAGCCGAACCCCGTAAATAACGGCGGATTCAAGGGGGAATCGAAGTGTCGATAATCAATTCCTAGTCGAAAAGAGTGATGTCCCCTTGTCAATGCAAAGGTGTCTGTCACATTTGTCTGGGCTAGTTGATTATTTACATGGTAGGGGTAAACGTATGTCGTCCCCACCCCCGATACGGTTAAATAGGGTTCTGGCTGGGTGCTTGGGTAACTAGCGGGTATTCCAAACGCAGCCGCCATATCGATCGGCACAGCGCCGCCAAAAGTATCGAGACTTACATTGTTGTCCGATTTACTTTCAGCATATCCATATCGAAATTCATTACTGATGTTGTTGGTTAGCTGACTTGTGACTCCGAACGTATAGGTCGTGGTCTTAAATGACTGCTTGGCGAGCGAAGATAGAGTGCGGCTACTTGCTGTTGTTGGGGTATACCCAACGCGGAAAAAGGCGCTGTGCTTGGACGATATCCGATGATCTAACCTGACTGATGTGCTATCAATGTCTCCCGGTAACGAATAATTCTTGACAAACGATGAAAGCCCACTGGGCACAAGGGTGCCTGTAGGTTGTCCATTAGGGCAATTATTAGTTCCTGTACTGCATGGAATCTGTATTTCTGGTCCTGTCGGTAAAGGAAAGGCACTGAAGATCGGCTTGAGGGTATCTGTCGTTCCTGCTCTGACTGCTAGTGACGGGACATACTGTGTTGTCGCTGCTGTCGGTACTACGAGTCGCAGCCCTTCATAGGACACAAAAAAGAAGCTTTTATCACGACCATCATAGAGTTTCCCTATTCTAATCGGACCACCGACTGTACCGCCAAAGTCGTTCTGCCGAATGGCAGTCTTAGGCGCACCATTGTGGTTATTGAACCAGTCGTTCGCATCGAAAATATCATTACGGAGATAATCGAAAATAGTGCCGTGCAGGATGTTTGTTCCAGACCTTGTTGAAAGAGAAATCTGTCCTCCCGGACTTCTACCAAACTCTGCGGAGTAGGACGAACTGCTGATTCTGAATTCTTGCAATGCATCAACTGAGATCAGACTTTGGGTAGTACCTAATGCAGTCCCGGCTGCAACTGTGCCGCCCGTAGCGGCTTGGGGATATCCATTTGGGTATCCCGCATTGATGTTTCCCGACACTCCATCTACCGAATATGCATTTGATTCCGTTCGCTGGCCATTGACACTGAAGTCTCCCTGCTCACCGATTGCTGCTGTTTGTTGTGAGCTTTGAGTTGTGACACCAGGCGTCATTGCAATGAGGTCTTGGAAGCTTCTGCCATTTAGGGGCATGTTTTCAACGAAGGCATGATCGACTACCGTGCTGACCGAGGCGTCAGTGGTGTTTATCAGTGAAGACTCCCCCTCGACTGTGATGCTTTCAGATGCTGCGCCTACAGGAAGGGTGAAGTTTAGAGCAACCGCGCTTTGAACATTCAGGGTTGTATCAGACTTGATGATTGTTTTATATCCATTTTTCGAGACCTGAACGCGATACTGTCCTGGTGGAAGTATCGAGACAGCATAAAGGCCAACGTTATTCGTCTTGCTGTTGTACTGAAGTCCTGTAGCCTCGTTCAATATTGCGACATCCGCGTCTGTGATTACTTTGCCTGCCGAATCAAGCACGAGACCGCTGATTGTCGCTGTTGTTGACTGCGCTATTACTGAAGTTGTGAAACATATGGCCGCGACACTGAGAAAAATGGCACACAAATACTTCAAGGTATTTCTCCTCAATCAAAGAGAGATGTGGGTGTTCATCTCACTTACGTTGAGGCTGCGAGTAAATGTGACATCTCCTACTCGAAGAAGCCACGAATTAACACAATGTCTATGGATGATTGGCGGGGAGCTTTAGATATGTGAATAGCAGAGGTTTTGAGCTTGGCTTGGGACTGCCCCCGCTTGGTTCAATCGTCACAAACACCGCGTCGAGGTGAGCGAGGGTTGCAGCATCATTGAACTTCAATACCCAGCGATTATGACTTGCATCATCCTGGTACAGGATGCCAAGACTGACATCGTGCTCAGCATCTTTACGTCCCCACGCCTGAAAAACACTTGTCGTCTTCACATGACTCTGTTGATCGAGATCAAAGCCATAGAAGACCAACGACTTGTCTCTGGTGTAGAAGACTCGGCCAAATGGTTTCTGTGTGCTCCCGGTCTTGGAGACATCATAGATTTCTGCAATATAGAGATTACGAGCGCCCATCAGATTGCGAATCTCCCGGTCATGCTGGAGTAGCTCGGCCTCCTGAGCGATAGCCTTATCTTTTTCCTCTGCCAACGCGTTGAGGACAGTCACCTGCGCTTCAAGGGCTTTCACGCGGTCTGTATTATCAGGTGCCGTTGTTTCGAGAGAGACCAGTTTGTTTTTCAGGGCAGTCTTTTCGGCCAAATCAAGCGCGGCCTGTTGCCTTAGTTGATCTCGATCCCTGACTGCATCTCCCAGAGCTTCTACCCTCTGGTTCATCTGATCTTGTGTTTGCGCCAATTCGTTTTGCAAGGCCGCATTTCGTGATTGCTCATGAAGCAGCCTACGCCGAAGTTCTGCAACCTCCACGGCAGTGTTGTTGGAAGCTGATTCCTGCGGATGCACGGCTACAAGCGATGAGCCTGGTTTCTGGAGAACTGAGCGAGGTTGGACCGGAATTTCTGGCGATTTCCGTAATGTTGCTTCGTTTATGGCCTGATGGTGGGCATAGTACGCTGCCGTCCCGATGGTGGCTCCGATTGCGAGGATCGCTGCAAAAGCACGAATACGATTCGTATGCTGTGACTTCGAACGGAGAAAGTCCGTCTCGGCTTTGTCTTCATGATGCTGTTCGACAGCTTGCAAGAGCGCCTTTTCAGCGTTTTCGATGGACCAATCATCCGACTCAGAGGCGTCCTGCATCTCTGGCGCTGATTCCGCTGCAATCGCCGGTAAGAGACTGGCCACGACCTGTTCAAATTCAATGAGTGCGGCCTTGCAGGTTGCGCAGTGGCGCAAATGTTCAGTCAGCTCTATCTCTTCTTCTGATGTCAGTTCTCCAGTGGTGGAGAGGGCGCATAGCCGCAGAAAATCGTCATGGGTGTTTGACGGCAAAAACTTCACTCCTTGGCTTGAGAGCGTTTGACGATTATCTCTCACTTTGACCGAAACGCTTCTGGCAGAACGTATCGCCGCATTCGTTGCAGGCCACGGTAATACTGGCTTCTTACGTTGACAATTGGTTGGTTGGTGATCTCTGCAACATCTCTAAGGGAGTATCCCTCGAAGACACAGAGTTGAATCACGCGGCGTTGGTCTTCCGAGAGGTGCTTATTGAATTTCTCCAGAAGCTCAGCACCGAGGACGCCTTGAATTGAGTGCTCGATTCTCGGCGGAACATAAGGTGCTGCGAGGTGAACTGTTGCATTCTCCAGATCCTCCCCATTATAGAAGTGACGTGAGTTGAGCCGACGTCTTTGATCGAATGCTCGATGATAGGTCACATGGATGATCCATGATCCGGCGTTCCCTAGTGCCGGGTCGAATTGATCGGCCTTACGAAAGATGTAGAGGAATACATCTTGGACCAGGTCTTCGGCCTCCTGCTTATTCTTCAAAATTTTCGCAGCGACATTGCGAACGGGGCGCGCATATCGACGGAAAAGAATTGAGAGTGCTTCCTTGTTTCCTTTCCCCGTTTCCTTGAGCAGAACATCATCGCTGTACTCGGCAATCCTTTCGGGCAGCTCTGCGGGTGCCGGAGATACGGTTGCGTTTTCGGAAGAATAGGAATCGGTCGCAAGCTCTGCTGCGAGAACGGTCTGTCCTGATTTAGATACTGGGAGAGGTTGTGGCGACCGCGCTTCGTCCTCGCGTGAGATCGTGTTTGGGAAGAACGCAGCGGCCTCGGAAGTCATGTTGCGGCATTCCAGTCGTTAAGTTCGTAGACGCCATCCGAAAAACAGAGATCGACAGACAATAAAGCGGAGCGATTGTCGGTAACTACCCGTTGGGCAATTACCGACAAAAATAGACCATAGAAAGCGGGATGGCTAAGCGAAAACAAATTCAACCTCGGGATGGCGTCGAGCGGGCCTTTGGGGATGAAATGCGCAAGGCCAGATTAAAGAAGAAGATCTCGCAGATGACTTTGTATAAGGCTACGGGGTTGGACCGCACGTTCATTAGTGATTTGGAGCGCGGCATACAGGGGCCAAGTCTCAGAACGGTTTTTCGCGTTGCTGAGGGAATTGATATCCAACCCCAAGTTCTGCTTGAAAAAACCATGAACTCCCGTTTCTTCGTGTCTCCGAGCAGCGACTTACCTCAAAACAAGATGAGGAAACAGCGTAGAAAATCTCGCTGAGATAGTTACTTGTCGCATCATGTCCATAAAGTAGCCAAAAACGTACAATACGTCAACCATATTGTACGGGTTGCGTCCTTCCGTGAGATGCATTTCTTTTCGATCCTGAAAGGGTATGAGTCTTCATCCTCTTGACGGAAAACAATTTCGCGCTAGGTTGGTGTTGCTGCGTAATGCCAAGGGTTTGATCCAAGAGGAGTTGTCCGAGAAGATCGGTCGAGCCAACAACTACATTAGTCGAGTAGAGACGGGACGAATTAAGACCGTCCCATTTGATGTGCTTGCGAAAATCGCCCTCGCTTTAGACGTGACCATTGATGATCTTTTGTTCGTCGATGGCATAACGGAAACTCCTGATGTCATCAAAGCCAGGATTCATCGGTGGCTCGAAACAATCGATACCAAACGGCTCCGCAAGTTCTATCGCCTACTTCTCCTAATAATTGAAGAATGATTACAGAGGGCGAGCCTTCGATAACCTGTCTCGCAACGAATTCCTCATTGATTTTTCCAGTATTTTCCTGAATCATGAAGCGGGGCGGTACGCGCCGCTCCGGGGTGTCGAAACCCCTGCAAACCGTAAGGTGCGCCTCATCGCGCATTGAAACGATTCCCTACACCTTTGCGTCGGGGAGCCTGTGATTTATGTCCAGGCCCCTAAAGCTAAAGGTCACAGGAGCCGTGCGGTTTGCCGGTTTTCGAACTCCCCGACCTCGGGTTTATAGGGCTGTTGCGGGGGCGCACCGCAGACAACTTCTGTCCTTACCCAACAATGCTTGCTGCCGGGGGTTGAGTCGTGTACCAGGCAAAATACGCATTCTCAGAATCCGTAAATCCCGTTCCTCTGCTGATCGAGTTGATAGCACGGTCGCTCGTAGATAACTCTGCGGCGGTAAAGCTAGAGGTTATTGAAGAGACGGACCAAACACTCATCCGGCTCTGGACTGCTTCCAGCGACATTGGAAAGGTGATTGGCAAGCAGGGCAGAACCGCCCGAGCCATGCGAACGATTCTCGCTGGGGCAAGCATGAAACTCAAGCATCGCTATTCCCTTGAAATTGTGGAGGAGAGTCCTGTCCAAGACAATTTGAGGTCCAACGCGCAAACCTGCCAACTTTGCAATGGCGAACCCAAAGAAATCGAAAAGACTGAAAAACTCACTGTTCCGCGGACGTCCCCTGTTCCGCGATCAGCGAATCAAGATGGGCAGCGGCAGCGAACCGCCGCCCAAGGGCACCGACGGTCTTAAGATTTCCAGGTCTGTCCTTCACGGGAACTGTCGGTGCCGTAAGTTTAGCCGTCGAAGTCTCGCTATAAAAAGCCTATGTTCCGCCGGCGCCGCCGGCGGAACATTAGTCAATAGCATTAACCGACTCGAACGGGAAGCTTCGTACATCGCAAAGCAAAAGCGATAGAAGAGAAAGAAAAGCCCGGCACCAAGCGACATTTGGAACTCATTCGATCCCTCGGAACCCTTTGTGAGCAGCCATAGGGTCAAAGTGAAAGTCCCAGGCCGCTGTCCGAGATAGTGGTAGGGCCAGCACTTTGATCCAAACCTGCCAAGGGTGCTAAATTCTGCCCCTTCGTGAATTCAAGTGCAGAAGATTTGGTGACACTATGGCTCAATTTTTCTCCGAGTGATGCGGCGTCATCCGTGAAAATCTGCGCGTCGTGGGAAGCCCGCGAGATAGAAACATAGGCAAATCTGCGATTTATAAGCTCAGGGTGGGCCTGCGTATCCATATTCACTAGAACGCGTTCAGCAGTAAGACCCTGTGAACTGTGTGAGGTCACAGCGTAACCATGATCGAGATGGGGCATTTCTCGTGGATCGAATATGACTGTTTTTCCTTTCTCACCGTCCATAAGAACGGTCATCTTTCCGTCCTCACCTATCTTCTGGATCGTGCCAAGTTCTCGATTAGCAACCTGGAGCGAACGATTAGGAGCTGTCCATTGGATGCGATCATTTTTCGCAAACTCCCGTTCGATTTCGCGGTATGCAGAAATGCCGCGCAACCGGGAAGGGTCATAAGAGACTCGTTCTCCATCCGGCTTTTGCACGGTCACACGATTTTCTTTCGGGTCCGTGGAGACGACTTGGGCGTAGCTCCCGGCCTCGATGCCAAGCTCCTTGCTTCCCCGAACGTAACGCAGCACATCCCCGGCCTGATAGCGAGCGGCCCATGCCCGATCTGCGCCAGTCATATCAAAGCGTGGCACTAACACTCGCATGGAATGGTCTTCCTTGTCCAAACTGCCAAGCGTCTGCAACTCCAGCCGCACAGCCTGATTGATGGCTCGGCGTGAGGCGTTGTCGGGAGAGACGATGATGGTGTTCTCAGGATGGGCGGCGTATCTCTTCGCTATGGCCTCGATGCGCTGCTGCGGGTCCACGATCTCAGTTACGCGGCCCTGCTGCTGGAGCATCTGGACACCAAGCGTGGTTTCGTTTTTCGACAGATGCTCGACAGCTTTTAACAGTTCGGGGTCTTTCTGGCGAACGATCTGATCGAGCTTTGCGGTCTGCATCCCGGCCTGTTGCAATTGTTCGAAGGGCTTTCCGGCATCGACTCCCTGATGCTGGCGTGTGTCACCAATGAGCAGCACCTTGTCCTGCGGACCAATCTTTTTGAGGAAGTCTCGCATCTGCTGTGTCGATGCCAGTGAAGACTCATCAACCATGTAAAGATGCTTCTGCGTCGGGTCGGCATTCCTGCTACGGGCAAGGAAACCCTGCAACGTGTCGGCGGCTATGCCCGCGTCGCGGAGCTGGCGAGCGGCTCGTGAGGTCGGGGCGAAGCCCTCGACCACATAGCCGCTCTGTTCCGCGCCCTCACGGACACCGGCAAGAGCAGTCGTCTTCCCAACCCCCGCGCTGCCGTGCAATCCCTGAACCTGATCGCGGGAGGTTAGTATCTGCTCTATGGCGCTGCGCTGCGCCCGGTTGAGCTGGGGATGCGCTTCAGTGAGTGGAATTGCCCGCTCCACGGACATAAGCTGCGTTGCCCGGCCCTGACCGTCACGCACCTTCTCAACGATCTCGTTCTCGGTCCGGATGGTCTCGGCGGTCGTAAACCTACGCCCGCTGTCGTGCTTCTCCCCGGGCACGACACGGAACTCACCGGACGCGACACGAGCATCGAAGCTGGCGCGGACCTCTGGGTAAGTAGTCTCTCCCATCCCCCGGCGCATGGCATCAACGAAAAGGACACGTTCATCGATGACGGCCTCACGTTCAAAGCTACGGTCGCGGGCAAAGGTCAGAGCCGAGTGCGCCTGCTGCTTGCGTTCCTCCGCTGGCCGTTCCTGTGTCTGACTCTGACGGCGCTCCTGCGCCTCGGATACTACCCGGTGAGCCTGATTACCGAACTCAGAGGCAATCTGCCGATGTGCTGCCATCACCTCGGAGGGAGAAAGAATCACTTTCTTATCGCGGGTGTTGCGCGCGGCGATCTGCGCGGCCTCCGGGCCGCTGAAGCCGCTGCGAGCGACGGCCTCGACGATCTGCTGGCGGCGTGGGCTGGAAGCGTCAAGGTACTCCTGCGAGTAGCCTTTGATCTCCGGCGCTCCGCTCTTGCCGGACTCGATCTCATAACCGAGATTGCGGAGCTGGTAGGTGAGATGAGATTGGTAGATCGCGGTCGCGTAGTTCTGCGACTCGAAAAAGCTGCGCTCCTGCAGCGCCCGAATCTGTCCATTCTCCCGCTCTGTCATATTGAAGATGACGACGTGGGTGTGGAGCTGCGGCGCGGCATAGCCATCCACGGGGCGAGCCGTATCATGTTGGAACTTTGCAGCGACAAGTTGCCCGGTTATCTCGGCGGGACGATTGCCGCCGATGCGGGCCTGCGTGTATCGCTCCAGCTCTTTTAGAGCGACATTCACGGCCTGCTGGTGCGCCTCCCGCACCCGTTCATCGCCGCCGACAAGCGCGGTCAACGAGACAGACTTCGGCGCTGAAAATGTAGCATCCCACCCGGCGCGGTGCTCTGCCGGAGCAACTGTCTTACCGTCTTCTGTCTGGTACTCATGCACCTTGCGATGTTTGACTAGCTGCTCCATGGTCGCCGGGTGTTGTCCTTCGGAGAGTCGGGAAAACTCCTCCGCGCCAACGGCACCGGAGAGGCCGAACGTGTCGGCCAGTTTGCCATGCCATTCCCCCCGAATGGTATCGCCCTGCTTCCAATAGTTCTGCTCGGCGGCGGTGAACTCCTTGGCATGGTACGTCTGCGCCTGAGTAGCGGAGAGCGGTTTCGAGATGGTTAGCATGACGATTTCACCCTCGCAATATCAGGTCCTGGCGCTCGTCGGTATCGGGAGCGATGGCATGTTCCGGCTCGATCTGCTCTACCGTCACAATCCCATCGGACTGTGCAGGAGCGGAGGCCCCCGGCTCCTGCTTCAGTTCCGCAGGGGACGCCTCCGTTGTCCGCTTCGGGTCGTAAGGCAGCTTGTCATCCTTCCTCACTCGCAACTCAAACCCGTTCGCCACCACCGGCATATTGAAGTACGGGAACGAAAACCGCGTGACGTAATTTTGGTACTTCATATAAGCGTGCAGGTCCGCGAGGCCGGAGATTTCGGACTCCAGCACCAGCGACTCTACCTGCCGGTCGAGAGAGAAATTCCGGCCTGCGCGTGAGCCGTCGAAGTGCGTCTCTCGCAGTCGCTCGATCTCGACTTTGCCGATAAACTCGCTCACCCACTGACCGGCTTTCGGTTCCTTGGTCGTAAGCCAGATGCTTGTAGCGGGCTGCGACAGCATCACTTCCGCAAGGTGACCGTACAGATACTCAAGCTGGGCCTTGCCCTGGAGCCCAAGCACGACAGGGTTTCCTCCCTTTCGCCCTTCAGTAAGGGCTGTGTGGAACTGCGGAAGTTTCTGCAAACTTGCCAACTCGTCGATGAGAAACCATACCCGTTTCTGCCCTTCGATCCGTTCATTGAGCAGTCGCAGCACGAGCCAGTCGATCCATAGACTTTGCAATGGGCGAAGCGCCTCGCGCTCGGCGGGCAAAGACGTAAGGAAGATCCAGCCCTCCCGCTTCTCGGCCCACTCCGTCGCTGTCCACGTTCCGTTGGCTTCGTCTCTCTTCGGTAGCAGTCGGAGACTGTCGGCAACAAGGCCGAGAGAAGCGAGAACACCCGCCCGCTGCTGATGCGCGCGCGGGTCAATCAGGTGCGCGTGCTCGGTGCCCTGGAGTCTTCGGTCGATCTCTTCCGGGTTCGACATCCACTCGATCAATTCGGCGGGAGTCGGACCATAGGCCATGAGGAAGGCAAAGATTTTCTGCGGGGATTCAATGAAAAACTCACCCTTCTTGTCCTGCGGCGGTTGGAATAGAGATGCTGCGAGTGCTTTGGCCTCGGAGCGGCTCCGCAAGTCCTCGGCTGGTCCCCAATAGGGGCAGCGTTTGTCCAGCGGATTCAAGATGACATCACCCCGTGAAGGATCGTAAAATCGCTTCACGAACTCGCGGGCTGGGTCATAAACGATGGCAGAATCGCCCCTGCTGCGGACCTGACGGAGCACCTGGAACATGAGCGCCGACTTACCCGCGCCGGTATCGCCGAGAATCTGCATGTGCTGGGCCTCGGCCCGTGCCGGTATACGAATCATTTCTTTCATCTCGTCGGTTTTGAACCCAATACCGTCGCCCTTGACGGTCTTGTTGAACTGGCGCGGCGTAAGCATCTCCGGGCCTTTTAGCCGCCGCCCATACTTCAACTGCTTCTGCCGCTGCATGTCTTTCATGGCTGCGAACGGAAGGAACAGCATGAATGCCACCGCGCCGCCGAGTACCGGCGGACGGAAGAAAGCAGAGAGCGAAACACCGTATACAACGGCTCTCAGATAGGTACTCAATCGTGCGTCCGCATAGCTGCGTTGTGGGCCACGGAAAAGCAGCGAGCCTCCGTGCTGTTGTGCTTCCTCAGAGAGCGCCAGAGGAATCGACGTGCCACCCGGTTCCTGTGTCCGGCCAAGCACTACATCGCCATTCAAGGCGGGGCGCGGCGCAATCCCACGTCCCCTTACAAACAGCATTCGGTAGCTGCTCCAATGCGTCGAGGAGAACGCGCCGAATGCGGAGGCCCGTTCGTAGACGGGTAGGTAGTACCGCTGCAACGGCGTAGCCAGTTGAAATCTTCCACTCATCATGCGAATTCCAGCGAAAATCAAGCCGCCGAAGCAGATGACCGCGCCAGCATAAATGGCAAAAGTTTTGAAGGTAGTCATCAGCGTTTGCGCCCCAGAGAAGTCCATCGTTCCCTGAGCATGGGCAACACCTGCAAAAGCGAATGCGACCAAGGTTGGTGACATCATGCGTGCAACGTTAGAGAGTTTAGGTTTGGAGAAGTATTTTGAGAGTCTTAATGCATAACGACGGTTAGGGTGGGTGGTATTTCGGGGAACAACGACATGGCTTTTGCGGAACATCGACACCTCCTGCGGCCCCGAAGAGCCACGATATGCCGAGAGCGTAAGCCGTCTTTCCAGCGCCGTCTAATACGTTTTATTTATCGGGTGATAGCTGGGACATATCGGCCTAGTTCTCGCACTCCTCTGACACCAAGTGATTAACGTTACAAATAGCGAGAAACACAAGCAGTTCAACAAGGCGACACTTCAGCTCAGTAGCGACATCTGTTTTGATTCTTTCCCCTTTGGGCGAAGAGGACGTTTGCGTGGTCGAGTTGTTATTGTCGTGGGACTCAGAACGGTCTGCACCGTGGTCTTGCTTCCTGGGGTCGTCAACTGTCTTTTGAGATGTCGCACCAATACCGGAATCGTCTTCGGGTGCGACTTCTCGTTGTAGATGACAGCTATGCTTACTTTCCAATCGACTCCGGCGATTGGTCGCGTAGTAAGTTCGTCATCGATCTTCGATCCCTCACGAACGAGTGCGAACCCATAACCCTGTTTCACGAGTTCTCTCAATTCGCTTGGGTGGTTCGCTCTCGAATAGCGATCAATCTCAATGCCAATTTCTCTCAAGCAACTCCGATGACGTTGATGCGCATGAAAGTGACGATCCGGGTTGTAAAGAATTTTCAAATTCTCGTGTAGATCGGACGGCTCGAAGATTTGTTTTGCCGCGAGCTTGTGGTCCCGGCGCAGACAGACGACAAGGCGATCCTGGCGAATCACTTCAACGCGAAGAGATGGATCGGCTACAGGAAGCGTGACTACCGCCGCATCGATTTCTCCCGCTAATAGCTCCTCTTCGAGTTGGGGCATATCTCCGTGCGTGGGGAAGATGGGACAGTTAGGCAAAATCTCTTTGTGGATTTGGCAGCAGGCGTGAAAGAGCGATTGATCGATGAGAGAAGTGCTTCCAAATCTCAGCGAGGGAATCTCGCCGCGTTCAATGGCTACGAGCGCCGCCATCGCTTCGTCTCTGGCGTCGAGAAGCCCTTGCGCAATCGGGCCGAAGGCTACACCTGTCTCAGTCAGCCTGATCCCACCGTCTTTGGTTCGCTCGAAGAGATGGATATCGGAGAGGTCTTGGAACTGCTTCGCCTGGGCGCTGAGATTCGGCTGCGCCGTATGAAGATATTCGGCGGCTGCTCTGAATCCTTCGTGCTCCACAATGGCAAGCAGATACCTGAAATGACGAAACTCGGCCCAATCGTTCATACCGAGAGAACTCCTCAGTGGATGGTATGAATCGTTTTCTCAGGCGCAAAAACAGGCCGATCTCGGCAACCTACTCTTACCCTGTGGAAATTGTGACCTAGACCAATAACATTTATCAACAGAAATTGAATATGCTTCAGTTGCTTTTCATGGGCTTTTAACCTCATTGAGACAGGTTTATCTGTTACTAAGTCGTACCTGATACGTCGCAGCTATCACCCGATAAATGCAAAGTATTGGACAATTCCTGCGATTCACCGGAGGCTAAGGACAAACCGGCTCCTTATCTTGGATTGCCGTTACTGAACCCCGGAGATACCGATGGCTCAAGTTGCAATTGTCCAAAGCAAGCCCGATGAAGATCCTCTTCTGAACGCTGATGAGGTCGCCTTGAAGCTGCACGTAACCAAAGATTGGGTTTGGGATCATTCGTCGCGCCGGACCCCATATCTCCCTGTGATTCGTGTGGGCGACGGCACCCTCCGCTATCGTTCCAGCCAGATAGATGAGTTTTTGAATGAGCGGGAACGCATCTCTCATTTAAGGCGGAAACGCCGGTAAATGCATCGGAAACGCCGGTAAAATAGAGATGCCCGCTTGTTTTCCCCCCACAGAACAGAGGAATACATGGGCAAGTCCTACCAGAAGGGCTGGGTTTCAGTTAGAGGGAAGAAATGGTATGGCTACTTTCGCCGTACTGTACTCGATCCTGAAACCAATGAATCAAGGACGGCCTCGACTCCCGTTGCTCTCGGTCTGAAGTCGGAGATGACCAAGACCCAAGCTCGGGAGAAATTGGAAAGCGAGATCGTCAAGCTGACTGGGCAGACCATCGAAGATGGAACCGTGAAAAACGGGACCGTCACCTTCGGCTGGTTTGTTCGCAACCGTTATCTGCCACTGAAGGAGGCGGACTGGAGAGGAGAGGAGACGGCCAAGATCAAGAAGTATCTGATTCAGGCTGACCTCGTGGATGGGTTCGAAGAGATCCGCATGGAGAACTTCGACAAGTTCACTCTACAGAACCACCTCAACAAGCTGGCCAAAACCCGTTCCAAGGACAGAGTCTTGCAGATTCGCTCTTACATGCGGGCCATCTTCGCGGAGGCAGTCGATCAGGACTTTCTCCCCAAAGACCCTGCGCGTATGGTCAAGGTGCCAACCAATCTGCGGGAGGTCGATAAGACGACTCTGACATGGGATCAGCTTCGCGCAGCTCTGGACAGGCTTGCTCAGCAAAGTCTGCGCGACTGGATTCTCATCAAGCTCGACATGTCGAATGCGCTTCGACCGAGTGAACTGTTTCCCCTGCGCTGGCGCTGCTTCCTCCAGACCGAACGCATCCTGGACATTCAGGAGACGATCTATCGGGGGGAGATTCGTCCGTATGGCAAGACCAAGGGGAGCATCACTCAGGTTCCTATCGCAGATGTATTGGCGGAAGAGCTTGCGGAATGGAAAGAGCAGTTAAAGAAGGAAGGCAAGGACACATCACCGGACGCCTTCATGTTCCCCGGACGGTTTGGCCAGCCGATGGATACGAGCAATTATCGTCATCGCGTGCTGAACAAACTGGCGGAGGAGCTGGAGCTTCCAAAGCTGAACTTTCAGGTGATCCGCCGCACGATGGCTACCCTTGGCAAGAACAAGGGTCATGTCAAGGATATCCAGGGCATGATGCGGCACTCGAAGGCATCGACGACCACAGACGTTTACATGCAGTCTCTGGAACCGGAGGTGCGCTCGACGATCAACTCGATTTACTCCGAGTTGGTGAGCACCGGAACGAACGGGCCGAATCCGCCGGAGGACAGAAAGACATCCGTACCGTCTAGACCCCCGAGTGAAACTCGCGCTGTCGCGGTTGCGCAGGAGGCTTCGCAAGGAGCCGAGAGCAGGCGGCCAGAGCGAGCGGAAGCGATTCCGGCAAAGGCTGCTCGTGGTGTGGTTTTGGAGTTTGCGACAAGGATGCGACAAAGTCGCGGAAGGGAGGTGCTTCTAAATGATTGAAATAATTGGTGGACCTGATCGGGATCGAACCGATGACCTCTTCCATGCCATGGAAGCGCGCTCCCAGCTGCGCCACAGGCCCACTTTTTCTATTCTATGAAGAGCGGCGCGTTCCGTCAAATGGAGTGCCCCTGTGGGAACTTTGCCACTTATCCCGGTGTCTAATCTCCCAGAGTCTTCCGCTGTCTCGCACCGAGCAGGTTGCAGAACACGCTGGACAGGTCGTAACTTAGAGGGTACCCGATATGCAGGCGGGCATAGTAGTGGGAAATCTGGCCAGCGCGATTGGATTCCGAGCCGAAGATGCTGATCTGGTCGCTGCCCTCAAGGCAGGATCGGAGACGGCCTTTGCTGTCCTCATCTCCCAGTACTCGCAGCCCATCTACTCCCTCATCGCGCGCAGCCTGCAAGACCCCGCCGACGCCGCCGACATCACCCAGGAAGTCTTCATCAAGGTCTTCCGCAGCATCGGCAGCTTCCACGGCGAGGCCAGCCTCCGCACCTGGCTCTACCGCATCGCGCTCCGCGAGGCATCCAACCAGCGCCGCTGGTGGACCCGCCACAAACGCCAGGAGCTGACCATCGACGAGCAGGCCGAGACCGAAGACGGCGACGGCATCAGCCTCGCCGAAACCCTTCCCGACAGCCGCCCCAGCCCCTATGAGCAGGCCTCCCAGAGCCAGGTAAAGATCCGCATCGAAGACGCCCTGCGCAAGCTGCCCGAGGTCTACCGCACCGTCATCGTCCTGCGCGAGATCGAGGGCTTCGCCTACGAGGAGATCGCCGAGATCCTCGACGTGCCCGCCGGAACCGTGAAGAGCCGCCTAACCCGCGGCCGTGCGGCCCTCAAGGAGATCCTGATGGGCGACGGCGTACTGCGCGCACCCAGCTTTGCATCCGAGGTAACCCAATGAACGAATCCGTCTGCAAAAAAATCCAAAGCTCGTTCTCCGAGTACCTCGATGGCGCCATCAGCGGACACGAGATGCAGGCGGTCGCAAGCCACATGGAGAGTTGCGAGGATTGCGCCGAAGAGTTCGCCTCCTGGCGCGAGATGCAGTCTCTGCTCGGCTCGCTCGGCCCTGCCAAAGCCCCCGCCGACCTCGGCCTCAAGATCCGCCTGGCCATGTCGCACGAAGCTGCCCGCCGCCAGAGCTGGATCGACCTCCTCACCACTCGCTGGGAGAACACGGTCCGCCCGATGCTGGTACAGGTCTCCGCCGGAGTCGCCGCGGCTATCGTACTCGTAGGCGGCGCCGGACTACTCCTGGGCGTCGTTGCCGCCCCCCAGCCCGTGCTCGCCAACGACGAGCCCCTCGGCGCGATCACCACTCCGCACTTCCGCTACTCCTCCGGCCCCACTACCGAGATCACGACCCCCGAGGACATGACCATCGTCGTCCAGGCCCAGATCAACGAGCGCGGCCAGGTCTACGACTACCAGGTCGTCTCCGGCCCCATCGACTCGGCCACGCAGAAGCAGGTAATGGACCGTCTCCTCACCGAGGTCTTCGAACCCGCCCGCGTCTTCGGCGAACCGGCGCGCGGTCGAGTCATCCAGACCTTCGCCGGAGTCTCGGTCCGCGGGTAAAGAAAAACAAGCAAAGGCTTTTACCCTCTGGAGCAAAAGCCTTTTGTTTGCATAAAGCCTTTAGATCTGCGGATAAAAATCAAAAAACGCATCCAGGCTAAGCCGAAGCTGCGCCTCGATCTGCTCCCTGCTTCCCTCCAGCACATGCATCGTCACATGCGCGTCGTTACCGTTCTTCAGCGCCACCGGCGCCTCACCGACTGAAACCACCTCATCTGCCGGAAGCAGCCGCATCCCATAGACCAACACCAGATTTGCCATACCCCATTCTTTCACCCTCCAGCCTCCTTCCGGACGCCAAAGCGCCCACTCCGAATCCTTTTGCCCTGCCGCGCATTTACACTAAGTAGGCCTATGAACTCCCAAATCACTCCCGCAGCTGCTCCCACCCCCGTCCGCGACGTCGTCATCCTCGGTTCCGGTTGCTCCGGCCTCACCGCCGCCATCTACGCCGGCCGCTCCAATCTCCGTCCCCTCGTCCTCGAGGGCCACGAGCCCGGCGGCCAGCTCTCCATCACCACCCTGGTCGAGAACTTCCCCGGCTGGCCCGACGGTATCCAGGGACCCGAGCTGATCGAGAACATGAAGAAGCAGGCCGAGCGCTTCGGCGCGGAGTTCAAGATGGAGCACCTCGTCTCGGTCGATCTCTCGAGCCGCCCCATCAAGCTCGTCACCGAGCGGTCGACCATCCTCACCCGCACCCTCATCATCGCCTCGGGAGCCAGCGCCCGCTGGCTCAACCTGCCCTCCGAGCAGGCCCTCATCGGCCACGGCGTCTCCAGCTGCGCCACCTGCGACGGCTTTTTCTCCTCCGGCAAAGAGATCGCCGTCATCGGCGGCGGCGACAGCGCCATGGAAGAGGCGCTCTTCCTCACCCGCTTCGCCACCAAGGTCACCCTCATCAATCGCAGCGAAAAGTTCCGTGCCTCGAAGATCATGCTTGAGCGCGCCATGGCTCACGAGAAGATCGAGTTCCTGCCCAACACGACGGTCGAAGAGGTCCTCGGCGTCGATGAGAAGGACGTCCGCGGCCTGCGCATCAAGAACCGTAGCACCGGGGTCGAGTCCATCCTCCCCGTCTCCTTCATGTTCCTCGGCATCGGCCACGAGCCCAACGCCAAGGCCTTCACGGGCTTGCTCGACCTCGACCAGGACGGCTACATCCTCACCCGCGACGACGTCTACACCACCAAGGACGGCGAGATTCTCCCCGGCGTCTTTGCCTGCGGCGACATCAAGGACCGCAAGTACCGCCAGGCCATCACCGCTGCCGGTTCCGGCTGCATGGCCGCGCTCGAAGTCGAGAAGTTTCTCGAAGGGCACGGCCGCTGACCGGTGCGGTCCCGCACATCTTCATCCTTGTTTTACCGGATCGCACCTCCATCCGTGTTCCACTGCATCCGGAGCCTGAAACCTAACCCAAGCCAGCCAGATCCTGCCTATGATCGACTGTGAGCCCATATTGAATCGTCACGCCGATCGGCACGCCCGCCAGTATCTTCTGGCCTCCGCAGCCCTGCTGCTCACCACCGCCGGAGCCTTCGCCCAGCAACCCTCCGCGGCAGCATCGGACGCGGCCCTGCCCGACGATCCCTCCGCCTTCCTGGTAGCCTCGGTCGCCCCGGCCGACGACATCCCGGCGACCGCCTACACCTCGTCCTCCTCCGCCAACGTCGCCTCTCCCTGGGACGTCAGCTTCTACCCCGAAGGCTACGAGCCGCAGAGCACCTCCGCCCAGTCGGCCCAAACGGCTCCAGACAAAGCCGCTCAGGACGCCGCCAAGGCCGCCCGTGAGAGCGACGCCCACCGCCCCACCTCCGCCGCGCCCCTCGATCTCGACGCCAACGGCAACCCTATCCCGCTCGAGCGTCAGCAGCCCAAGCGCATCCTCGGCTTCATGCCCAACTTCCGCTCTGTCTCCGGCGGCTCGCGCCCCCATCCCCCCGGCTGGCGCTACAACTTCCTCGTCGCCACCCACCAGGCCTTCGACTACTCTTCCTTCCTCTTCCTCGGCATCACCTCGCTGACAGCCGAAGCCCTCAACTCCCACCCCGTCCTTGGCAAGGGCGTCGGCGGCTTCTACGCCTACACCTGGCGCGGCTTCGTCGACAAGACCGACGGCACCTACCTCAGCGCCTGGCTCCTGCCCAGCCTCCTGCACGAGGACACCCGTTATTACGCCCTCGGCCAGGGTCACAGCCTGCCCACCCGCATCATCTACGTCATCGACCGCCAGGCCATCGCCCGTACCTACGGCGGCCGCGAAACCCCGAACATCGCCGGTCTCGGCGGCAAGGTGCTCACCCAGGTCTTCTCCCGCTACTACTACCCCACCGGCGCCACGAGCTTCGGCGTGCTGGCCACCAAGTTTGCCTACTCGGCCATGCGCGACATAGCCTTCAGCTCCGTCCGCGAGTTCTACCCCGACATCGCCGCCCACTACATCCGCAAGCACCGCGAGAAGATCGCAGCTCAGGCAGCCCGCGACGCAGCGGCAGCAGGCGTAAAGCCTTAGTTCCCATAAGCTCGTAAGATAGTCCCAACATGTCCGTAGCCGAAAACCTAGCCATCGTCCGCACCCAGCTCGCCGAAGCCTGCGCCCGCGCACACCGGCCCGTATCCGACGTAGCCCTCATGGCCGTCAGCAAAATGCACCCCGTCGAGTCGCTCCTCGAGGCCTACGCCGCAGGTCAGCGCCTCTTCGGCGAGAACCGCGTGCAGGAGGTCCAGGCCAAGCAGCCCGCGCTGGCCCACCTAGCCGACCTCGAGCTGCACCTCATCGGCCCGCTGCAATCCAACAAGGCCAACCGCGCCGTCGAGCTTTGCCAGTCCATCGACACGGTCGATTCGCTCAAGCTGGCCCAGCGCCTCAACACCGCCGCCGCCGCGCTCAACAAGACCCTGCCCATCTTCCTCGAGGTCAAACTCTCCCCCGAGGAGTCCAAGCACGGCCTGCCACCCGAGGAACTTCCCGCCCTCATCGACGCCCTGGCCCCCCTCACCAACCTCGTTCCGCAAGGCCTGATGACGGTCCCCCCCTGGTCCACCGCCCCCGAGACGGCCCGCCCGTACTTCCGTCACCTGCGCCAGCTCCGTGACGAGTCACTGACCCGCTGCCCTACGCTGACGGGCCTCTCCATCGGCATGTCGAACGACTTCGCCGTAGCGATCGAAGAGGGTTCCACCTGCATCCGCATCGGCACCGCCATCTTCGGCAAACGCACCCAGCCCTAACCCGTCACGCGAAGCGTCCAAAACCACACGAAGTGCCGGACTTTTCGAGAACAGCACGAAGTGCCCGACGCAAGGGCGCACTTGCCGTTGCCTGTTTTCTTGTTGTTGCCGTTGCCTGTTTTCTTGGTTGTCATTCAGGAGCGAAGCGGAGGAATCTGCTTCTGTCTTTGCTGTTGCCGTTGCCCTTAGCGCCAAAGGCGCGCCCTATACCAGCCTAGGGCGAAGCCCTAGGTAATCGAACACCGAGGCGGACAAGGGCTGAAGGCCCGGTCTATCCCTGCCACAAACTTGCCTTGCCGCACGGGTCCACTATGCTGATCGGAAGAAACCTACCCAACCCCCAACATCCCCAACGCCTCATCCACGCTATCGGCCACCAACAAAATCTCCCGATTCCTCTGCTTCAACATCCCCTCAGCCACACAATGATCCAAAAACCGAAGCATCACGTCATAAAACCCCAGAGTATTGAGCAAAATAATCGGCTTAGCGTGCAGCTTCAACGTCTGCCAAGCCAACACCTCGAACAACTCCTCAAACGTCCCAAACCCACCCGGCAGCACCACAAACGCATCAGCCAACTGCCCCATCATCTCTTTGCGCGTGTGCATCGTGCTGGTGATGTGCAGCTCACTCAATCCCTGGTGAGCCACCTCGAGATCGACCAGCACCTCGGGGATCACGCCCACCACACGCCCGCCGCCAGCCAGCGCCGCGTCCGCCACAGCAGCCATCAACCCAACCTTGGCACCGCCATAGATCAGCCCGACGCCACGCGCGGCCAGCTTACTTCCAAACTCCTCCGCGACCGTTCGATACGTGGGTTTAGTTCCATCCGCGGAGGCACAAAAGACAGCAACATTGGCAGGGGCAACGAGTGATAGCGACATAACGTCTCCCATTATCCCTCAAAGCCCCGCCACAAGAGATAAACGCGGCCTAGCTCAGCACAATCCGCTTGCCGTTCACCTCATCGGTTAACTCCAGCAGCACAGTTCCCTTCTTATGCTGCGAAACATTGAACCCCGCATAGACCTTCGTCCCCGCCGGAGCCTTGATCATCGCGCCCTGGTGCGGCTGCACCTCATACGTCTTGCCTTCTACAACAATCTCGCGAAACTGGTTGCCAGCGTTGAACACATGCAGGCAGATGCGGGAGTCGATCCCCGGGTGCAGGTGCATCCCCTTGTGCAACGGCGACGCATGAACAGCGGGCACCGAAGCAGCCGCAAGAGTAAGAGCGAGGGTGGACTTGAGCAAAGTAGCGACATGAATCTTCATTGGATTTCCCCTTGTGACCTCATAAGTTCGACGGGATCTCCTGCCATGGTTCAGTCAAGCTCGTCGTGTGTAGAGTTACGCGAGCCGGTTCCAATCCGTTCCATGAATCGTCTGTAAATCCAAACTTTCTCCGGAACCATCTCCCTCATTCGACCTCCACAGCCCGACCGCTTAACATAGAGGTTGGAGCCCCACGAATGTCGTCCCCACTTTTAGCCAACATGAACCCCCAGCAGCAGGACGGCATCCAGTCCGTCGACGGCCCCGTCCTCCTGCTCGCCGGCGCCGGCTCCGGCAAAACGCGCGTCATCACGCACCGCATCGCCTACCTCATTCAAGAGCGCGGCGTCCCCGCCGACGCCATCCTGGCCGTCACCTTCACCAACAAGGCCGCCAAGGAGATGGCCGAGCGCGTCGACAAGATCCTCGGCCACAGCACCCTCGCCCAGCCCACGCTGGCCACCTTCCACAGCTTCTGCGTCCGCGTCCTCCGCCGCGACATCGAAGCCCTCCGCGTCAACGGCGTCGGCCTCACCCGCAGCTTCGCCATCTACGACGAGACCGACCAGCAGGCCGTCGTCAAGGCCGCCCTCAAGCGCCTGCACATCGACGACAAGAGCCTCAAGCCCCGCATCGCCCTCGGCCGCATCTCCTGGGCCAAGAACCACATGATCGACCCCCAGGAGTACTTCCTGGCTTCGACCAACCCACTCGAAGAGAAGATCGCCCACATCTTCAAGATCTACCGCGAAGAGTTAAACAAGGCCAACGCCCTAGACTTCGACGACCTCCTCCTCGAAACGGTGCGCCTGTTAAAGTCCTCCAGCGAAGTCCGAGAAAGATACAACCGCCGTTACAGATACGTCATGATCGACGAGTACCAGGACACCAACCGTCCCCAGTACGAGCTGATGAAGCTGCTCGCCGGAAGCCACGGCAACATCTGCGTCGTCGGAGACGAGGACCAGTCCATCTATAGCTGGCGCGGAGCTGACATCAAGAACATCCTCGACTTCGAAAAGGACTTCCCCAACTCGAAGACGATCCGCCTCGAGCAGAACTACCGCTCCACCCAGGTCATCCTCGAAGGCGCCAGCGCCGTCGTCGCGCAGAACACGCAGCGCAAGGGCAAGAACCTCTGGACCGACCGCGACGGCGGCAGCCTCATCGGCTACTACGAGGCCCCCGACGGCGAGAACGAGGCCCTCTTCATCGCCGACCGCATCCACAAGTACCTCCGCACCGCCGGAGAGACCGAAGAGCAGCCCCGCTGCGCCGTCCTCTACCGCACCAACTCGCAGTCGCGCCTGGTGGAAGAGGCCCTGCGCCGCTACCAGATCCAGTACCACATGGTCGGCGGCTTCTCCTTCTACGACCGCGCCGAAATCAAGGACATTTTAAGTTACATGAAGCTCGTGCAGAACCCGCACGACTCCGTAGCCTTCTCCCGCAGCGTCAACTCGCCCCCACGCGGCATCGGCAAAACCACGATGGAGACCCTCGAGCGCATCGCCCTCACCACCGGCCGCAGCACCTGGCAGGCCATCGACAGCGCCATCGAAGACAAGCTGCTCCCCGCCCGCGCCCTGCAAGCCCTCAGCGGCTTCCGCCGTCTCATCGAGGACGCTCGCGCCATGCTCGGCCCCAACTTCGCCGACAAGCTCTCAGCCGACGTAGCCGAGCCATCCGCCCCCGAAGAAATCACGGAAGAAGCCACCGACTTCAACCCCGAGGAATTTGCAACCGAAGAAGATACAAATTCCACCATCGCGGCCAACGACGCGGACACAAGCTTTGACACCAGCTTCAACTTCGGCTTCGACTTCGGCCCCTCGGAGGAGATCTCCACCGTAGCCCCCGAGAACTCCACCGACACCGACGCAGCCCACGACATCGACGCCGCAGGCTTCAATCCCTTCGCCCCGGTCGTCGAAAAGAAGAACGCAGCCTCCCCCGCAGCCCAGCGCGCCGTAGCCAACGAGACCCCGCTCGAGCGCCAGCGCGAGCAGCCCGCGCCCTTCCGCCAGCCCGGCGAAGCCGCCACCCTGCCCGAGCTAATTAAATTCCTCAACGACCGCTCCGGCTACATCCGCGCCCTCGAAGACGAGGCCACGCCCGAGTCCTTCTCCCGCATCGAGAACCTGAAGGAACTTGCCAACGCCGCCCAGGACGCCACCGAGCGCGGCGAGACCCTAGCCGAGTTCCTCGACCACGCCGCCCTCGTCTCCGACGCCGACCAGTACAGCGCCGAGGCCCGCGTAACCCTTATGACCCTCCACGCCGCCAAGGGCCTCGAGTTCCCCCTGGTCTTCCTCACCGGCATGGAAGAGGGCCTCTTCCCCCACTCCCGCACCATCACCGACCCCACCGGCCTCGAAGAGGAGCGCCGCCTCTGCTACGTCGGCATGACCCGCGCCATGGACACCCTCGTGATGACCCGCGCCCGCTACCGCCGCCGCTACGGCTCCGACATGCCCGAGGCCTCACTCCCCTCGCGCTTCCTCGAAGAGGTGCCCACCCGCCTGGTCGAAGACCTCGGCAGCCCGGCAGCCCAGCCCCAATACTCCGGCTCGGCCTACTCCACGCCCTACCCGCAACGCGGAAAATTCGGCCAGCAAAAGAACAACGACGACTTCGGCGAGCGCCACTACAGCTACGAGGACGAGGACCAGAGCGGCACCCGCCGCCCCTCCGCCCAGACCACCACGCGCCAGCAGGCCCCCGGCGCGTCCATGGACAACATCGCCAGCTTCTTCGCCGCCCGCGGCCAGAAGTTCACCCGCCCCAAGCTCGAGACCGCCGCCCCCACCGGCAAGACCGGCCTCGGCAAGGGAGCACGCGTCCGCCACCCCAAGTACGGCGAGGGCATGGTCTTCCAGCGCGAAGGCGACGGCGACGACGCCAAGATCACGGTCAACTTCACTCACCACGGCGTCAAAAAGCTGGTAGAAAAGTTCGCCCAGCTAGAACGCCTGTAGCCCACAACTCCGAGCACCCCAGCCACAATCGGCCTTTGCAGTTGCCGTTGCCTGTTTTCTTGGTTGTCATTCAGGAGCGGAGCGGAGGAATCTGCTTCTGCTCTTGCTGTTGTCTTTGCTTTTGCCGTTGCTTTTGTTCTTGCCGTTGCTTCTGGGGTAGGTCCGGGCTTTAGCCCGGACATCAAAACGAACCACAGAAGCGGGCTTTAGCCCCCGAGGTATGCTTTCTTCAAAACCGGCAAAGCTGTCCTGCCGGACGGGCCTCCTACGCGGAGGGCGGGCGTTTACACGCCTTTTTAGAGCTTCGCGCCGCCCTCCCGTTGGTCAGGAACAAAAATCCTCGCTGCCGACCAACGGGAGGCCCCATGCCGATAATCCCTCCCATACCGCCCCGAAAACCGCACGAAGTGCCTCGGTTACAGTACAATTTCAGAAGCACGTCGCAGCGGTCCCGGCACAAGCCTGCTCGTCCCCGGATACAGCGTGTAACCCATTCTCAAGAAAGAATCTCTCAACATGGCAAATACCACCGCAATTACCGACAAGATCGAGCGTAAGAAGATCAAGCGCGCCGCCCGCAAGAAGGCTGCCCCCAAGGCTCCCCGCACCGGCGCCCGCGGAGCCAACAAGGCCAAGCTGAAGAAGGCCGCACGCGGTCAGTCGAAGCGCTAGTCTGAAGTTCTGAACTCCGCAACAAAGACGGCTCCCGCCGAACCACCTCGCGGGAGCCGCTTTTGTTGCGCTCGAAACCTCGTGTGAAGATAGAACGACACTATCCGGTAACATCGCCTCAGGAGCTCACCCGCATTGGGCCGACAAGTCTTTGCCACCAAGTCCATCGACAAGCTCATCTCTGACTCCGAGCGCCCCGAGCACGCCCTCAAAAAGACCCTCGGCCCCGTCTCCCTCACCGCCCTGGGCATCGGAGCCGTCATCGGCTCGGGCATCTTCACGGTCATCGGCACCGCCATCGGCGGCAACCCCTCCCGCATCGCCGACTGGAAGGGCTCGCCCATACTCGACCTCCTCCTGGGCCTCATCCACCACACCGCCGGCTCCGTAGCCGGACGCCCCGGAGCCGGTCCCGCCCTGGCCCTCTCGCTGGTCCTGGTCGCCATCGTCTGCGCCCTCACCGGCCTCTGCTACGCCGAGCTGGCCAGCATGATCCCCATCTCCGGCTCTGCCTACACCTACACCTACGCCACGCTTGGCGAGCTGGTCGCCTGGATCATCGGCTGGGACCTCATCCTCGAGTACGCCTTCTCCAACATGAGCGTCTCGGTCGGCTTCGCGGCCCACATCGTCGACCTCATGGACTGGCTCGGCATCCACCTCGATCCCCGCTGGCTCTCCCCGGCCTACCTGCCTCTGGGCCTACAAGACCTCGCGGGCCGGGACATCTTCCCTCCCGGCTGGCACTTCGGCTTCGACTTCCCCGCCTTCGTCATCGTCCTCCTCATCACGGTCGTCCTGGTCCGCGGCATCCGCGAGTCCGCCCGCACCAACAACATCATGGTGCTGGTCAAGATCGCCGCCATCCTGCTCTTCGTCTTCTTCGGCCTCAGCTTCATCCACCCGTCCAACTACCACCCCTTCGCCCCCAACGGCTTCACCGGCGTCCTCGCGGGCGGCTCCATCATCTTCTTTACCTACATCGGCTTCGACTCAGTCTCCACCGCCAGCGAAGAGTGCCGCAACCCGCGCCGCGACGTCCCCATCGGCATCCTTGCCACCCTCATCGTCTGTACGGTCCTCTACATCGGCGTCGCCGCCGTCCTCACCGGCCTCGTCCCCTGGCAGACGGTCGCGGGCGACGGAGCCCCCGTCGTCAACGCCCTCAAGCGCGTCAGCCTGCTTCCCGGCGCGCACCGTCTGCACTGGGTCCGCCTCGCCGTCCTCATCGGAGCCTTGCTGGGCATGGTCTCCTCCATCCTGGTCTTCCAGCTCGGCCAGGCCCGCGTCTGGTTCGCCATGAGCCGCGACCGCCTCCTCCCCGACGTCTTCAGCCAGGTCCACCCGCGCTTCCGCACCCCGGCCTTCGCTACCTGGGTCGCGGGCCTGCTGGTCGCCATCCCCTCCGGCCTCTTCGACGTAGGCACCTTCGCCGAGATGTCCAACATCGGCACCCTCTTCGCCTTCGTACTGGTCTCGATCGGCGTCATCGTGCTGCGTTACAAGGACCCCACCCGCCACCGCGGCTTCCGCCTCCCCTTCGGCCCGGTCATCCCCATCCTGAGCACGCTCTTCTGCATTCTGCTGATGGCTGGCCTGCCCGCGATCACCTGGGTCCGCTTCTTCGTCTGGCTGATCATTGGACTGGTTGTCTACGTCTTCTACAGCCGCAAGCGCAGCGAGTTCTACAAGCCCTAGCCTCGACCACGCGAAGCGTCAAGCACCGCACGAAGTGCCGCCCGCCCGGCGCAAGGGCGCAGTTGCATTTGCCGTTGCCTGTTTCTTTGGTTGTCATTCAGGAGCGAAGCGGAGGAATCTGCTTCTGCCTTTGCTTTTGTCGTTGCCCTTAGCGCTGAAGGCGCGCACTAGGTAATCGTACGAGGCGACCGATGAGGACTGAAGGCCCGACCTATCCCCACCACGACCTTGTCCTGCCGGACGGGCCCGCTACGCGCGGAACGGGCGTTCACACGCCTTTTTAAAGCTTCGCGCGGTCCTCCCGCTGGTCGGAAAGAAAAATGCTCGCTGCCGACCAACGGGAGGCCCTCAGAAGATAATCCCGTCCATACAGCCCCGAGAACGGTACGAAGTACTTTACCGCACCTTCCCCGCGCCCTTCTCCAACACCACATTCGACAGAATCGCCGTATCCGCCTTAGCCGGAAGATGCGACACAAACCCAATCCCCACATAAAACGGAGCATCAAAGTGCAGCTGGATCGGCGGCCCAAACTGGTGCATCGGCTCCCCCTCCAAACTCACCCAAAGTGAGATCGCATCGCCCTTCTTCTCAATCCCAATCCGCTTCGCCATGATCGTCGTCAGCGAATCCGGGCTGTGTCCCTCCGGCCGCCCCCGCGCTCCGATCCGATACTCCATATCGGTCATCCGCTGCCCCTTCACCGCCCGCTGCGCCAGATGAATCATCCCCGCCCCGTGCAATGCAACGACAGCCTCCTTCGAGTCATCGTCCAGGCTCTGCCGAATCACCAGCACAGCCTTGCGGTCGCCATAGCCCTTCGGATCGGGATAAGCAATATCCGCCGCCAGCGAAGCATCGCCGGACATCTTCTTCCACAGATAGCGGAACTCATCCCGGATATACCAGACGTTATACCCTGCCGAGTTGATCGTGTACTGCTTGGTCGCAGCGTCGTAGCTCGCGCTCCCCGGCACCACCGCGCTACCGATATCCGACTGCCCATCGAAGATCCCGATCGGCGTAAAGAAGTTCGTGCTCGGCCGATGGAAGTCCGCAGGCGGAGCCACCTGCACATGCGTCGCCGAGCCCGGCTGCGCCCAATCCGGCACCGCCGGAGTAGAAGCAGGAGCAGCAGGTGCTTGCGCACGCAGCAGAGAAGGCACACACAGCAGCGTCAACAAAAGCAGACGGGTTCGGCGAATAGAGGTCATGGCGCAGATTGTAGCGCGCTGGAACAATGACTGTAAAAACCGCGCCTCTACGCAGCCCGCCGCTTCCGCCCGCTCATTAGATAGATCGCCGCCCGCAATTCCAGCAGCGGATCATCTGAAGGCTCAATCCCCGCCAGCCGCGGAATCGGATCGAAGATGATCGTCTTCTGCTCCGCCTCACTCCCCTCCAAAGGAGCAGTCAGACTCAGCGTGCCGATCTCTACAACCTCTCGCTCTACCGGCCAGTGGATCGTCGCGTCGTCGACGACATCCCCCTCATCGGCAAGCTGCACCAACACCTTGAACCCCACCGGACCCGCCGCCACCCGAGCCGCAATCTCATCCATCAGATAGTTCGCGTCCTTAGCCTTCAGAGCCTCGTCATCCAGATGGTCCGGACCCGCCACGGGCACAATCCGATACCGCCCAAACCGGCTCACCCCAGCGGCATTGGTAAACTTCATCGCCGTCACGCCAAAGTAGTTCTCTCGCCCAAAGCTCGAAGGCGCAGGCTTCGGCGTCTGCACAAACGCCAGCGCCGCCGGGTGTGAGCCAAGAAAAGCCTCCAGCGGCGACCCCGCCAGGTTCGCCGGATCGCTAGCCGCCAGAGCCCGCAGAAACTCCAAAAACTCATCGCCCGTATGAGTCGGGAACCCATCGGTTGAGTGGCTCACGATATCCGTATGCCGATGCGGCCCCAGCACAAACCGCACCGCAAACCCACGCGGGTTGCTGTTCGGATCGGTATCCGGAATCAGCGGCAGCCCCGTCGAATCCGAGAACCGTACCAGCACCGGAGTCGATGCCTGGTTCAGATGCTCAGCGCTCGAAAGCTCCTTCGCAGCTTCTGTCGGCACAAACGTCCCGGTCAGCATCGTCCCCTTGGCATGAGCCGGACGAAACCCCGGATACTCCCCAAAGATCGCATGAAACTGGTCCAGAAGGCTCTGGCTCAGCGCCAGCAGCTTCTCATCGGTAGGCAGCGGCATCGGTAATACTCTCCCTCAAGAATGATCTGCCCCCAATCTACCTTGGAATCAACTGTTCGGTCTTCATCCGCTCAAACAAATCGAAGAAGGACTGCGGCGTGTCCTGATACGTCAGGAACCCCAGCCTCCGACTCTTGCTCATATCGTTCACGCACTCGATCTTCCGCCCCAGATCGCCATCCGTGTGCCACCACGAGGCCAGCCGATTCACGTCCTTCTCCACCAACCCATGCCGTGCCGCAATCCCCGCCCACTCCTCCGCGGCCCCGCCCATCCGCCCTTCGAGCGGTGCCCCACCCTCGGGAGGCACCGCAGGCTCCACACCAAAGTAAGCCGCAATCTGCGGCCACAGCCACCGCCACCGGAACACGCCCCCATTCACCACGTTGAACGCCTCATTCCGCGCCGCCGGAGTCGTAGCCGCCCACTCCAGATGCTCCGCCAGCAGCCTTGCATCGACCACATCCGTCAGCGCATTCCACTGCTCGCTCGACCCCGGAAACACAAATGCCTCCCCGCGCTCGCGGCACAGCGTCGCATACACCGCCAGCGTCGACCCCATATTCATCGCGTTCCCCACCGCGAACCCCACAATCGTATGCGGCCGATGCACGCTCCACCCAAAGCCGCCCCGCTCGGCCGCGCGAAACATCACATCCTCCTGCGTGTAGTAAAAGTTCTCCCCCGGCAGCCGCGGCGTGTCCTCGCGAAAGGGCGTCTCCGCCGCCGTCTGCCCATACGCCTCAAACGGCCCCAGATACTGCTTCGTCCCCGTCACCAGCGCGGCATGCCGCAGTTCCATCCCCTCCAGCGCCGCAAAGACATTCTCCACAATCCCCCCATTCACCCGGACATTCTCCTTCTCGGTGTCATGCCTTATCCACGCACTCAGAAAAACATCCGTCACCACCTTCCCCTTCAGCGCCTGCTTCACCGCCGCCCCATCGCGCAGATCCGCCGCTACCCCCACCACTCCATCCACCACCTGCGCCCCACGCGACAGCCCCACCACGCCCCAACCCCTCTCCAGCAGCCGCTTCGCCAGATTCTGCCCCACCACCCCGGTCGATCCCACCACCAACGCCGTCCGCTTCTCCATCTATCTCGCTCCTAAAGAATCCTTCCCAGTAGATGCCCCACCCCATCGCAAAGCACCAAGCCGCTACACTAAACAGGATGGCTAAAGCGAACAAGCTCGAAGAGATCGACATCCCCACCTGGCTCCGCGGCCTGCCCAAAGCCGAGCTGCACCTCCACCTCGAAGGCACCATCCTGCCCGAGACCCTCGTAGAGCTGAGCCAACGCCACGACGCCACTCCGCTCACCCTCGATGCGGCCCGCGCCCTCTACATCTACGACGACTTCCCCCACTTCCTCATGGCCTTCAAGGCCGTCACCGAGCGCCTCCAGACCGCCGACGACTTCGAGCTGATTGCCTACAACATGATCCGCGACCTCGCCTACCAGGGCGTCGTCCACGCCGAGGTCTACATCTCCTGGGGCATCCTCGCCCGCTTCAAGCCGCAGCTCCCCATCCCCTCGGTCATGGACGCCATCGAGCGCGCCCGCATCCGCGCCGAGCGCGAGTTCGGCACCACCATCCTCTGGATCATCGACGCCGTCCGCCACTTCGGCGTCGAAGAGGCCGCCCACGTCTTCCGCCTGGCGGCTGAACTCCGCCACCAATACCCCAGCATCATCGGCATTGGCATCGGCGGCGACGAAGCCCGCGGCCCCGCCGAGCAGTTCCGCGAGATCTACGCCGAATCCCGCGCCGCCGGTCTCCGCCTCACCGTCCACGCGGGCGAGTCCACCGGCCCCGTCGCCGGTCCCGCCTCCATCTGGTCCGCCATCAACATCGGCGCCGAGCGCATCGGCCACGCCCTGGCCGCGCAGTACGACGCCGACCTCCTCACGATCTTGGCCGAGCGCCAGATCCCCCTCGAGCTGAACGTCACCTCGAACCTCCGCACCGGCTGTTGCCCCGCACTCGACCAGCACCCCATCCGCGAGTACTTCGAGAGCGGCCTGATGCTCACGCTCAACTCCGACGACCCACCGATGTTCGGCAGTGACCTGCTCTCCGAGTACATCCTGATCCAGGAAGCCTTCGAATTCTCCCTCGAGCAGATGCGCGAGTTCGCCGCCAACTCCATCGAAGCCAGCTTCCTCCCCCCCGACCGCAAGCTCAAGCTGATGCGCGACGTAGAGCTTTACCACCGCTAAAAGCACCCACTCGTCAGAAGGGAGCGGCTCAAGAGAGTTTTTGCCGTTGCCTGTTCCGTCGTTGCCGTTGCCTGTTTTTTTTGTTGTCATTCAGGAGCGAAGCGGAGGAATCTGCTTCTGTCCTTGCTCTTGTCTTTGTCCTTGCCGTTGCTTCTGGGGTAGGTCCGGGCTTTAGCCCGGACATCAAAAACAACCACAAACGCGGGCTTTAGCCCCCGAGGTATGCTTTCTTCAACCTAACCCAAACCATTAAGGACACGGCTTCAGCCGTGCCATCCCAGCACGCCGATAAACCGGCTTTAGCCGCTGAGGAACTATTTCTTACAAAGAGGAAAGACGTCCTGCCGGACAGGCCCGCTACGCGCGGGGCGGGCGTTCACACGCCTTTTTACTGCTTCGCATGGTCCTCCCGTTGGTCGGAAACAAGAATGCTCGCCGCCGACCAACGGAAAGCCCTCAGAAGATAATCCCGCCCATGCACCCCCGAGAACGGCACGAAGTGCTACCGCTCCCCCGGAGCAGGCACCATCACCGCCCCCGGATCCACCTTCGGAATCCCAAAGTGCCCACTCAGATGCACCAGATCGAGCGGCCGCAGATCGCACGTCAGCTCCACCACGCTCATCTGCCGCTCAGCCCTGGCCAACACGGTCACCCCATCAATATCCGCACCCGTAAAGTGCAGCCAAAGGTCGGTCACCACCTGCTTCGGCTGAGCCGTATTTGCCGCCGTCTGCCGCCCGTTCACCAGGTGCTTCCACCCCGCAGCCTTGTAGCTGGCGATCAACCCTTCCATCGCCTCCGGCGTATAAAACGCGGGCTCACGATAGCGAAAGTTCTCGACCGTAATCCCCCGCAGCGCCGCTGCCGCCCGCTCCGGCGGCATCCCGTTCATCTCCAGAACGCCCTGCGCCACCTGCATCGCCATCCGGTCGAAGGTAAACGCCGTATGGGTCGCGGGCTGCTCCGCCAGCGTGGCAAAGCTCTGGGCCACACCCACCGGCTGCTGCGCCACGCAGGCGCTCCCCGTCACCAAACTACCCACAACGAGCAAACAAGAGAGAAGGCGCATAGAGATCTCCTTACCCCGTTAGACCCGAATTTTAGCCGGGAGTTTCTCTCCCGCCCTACTGCACCGGTTTCGGGGCAAAGTAACCCCGCTTCACCCGCACATGGTAGCGCCGCGAGTCGGTAGCCGCCAGGTAAATCGTCCTGAAGCTACCATCCTGCTTGAACTCCGCAGGCCGGTACACCAGCGAGTACTGGCTCCTCAACTCCTCTTCGATGCTCTTGAACCCGATCGCCACGTCCTCCAGCTTGTTCGGAAAGAAAGCCTTTCCTCCCGTAGCCTCGGAGATCCGCTCCAGCACCGCGCCGCCCTTACCCTTGCTCGGGCTGGTATCGGTCGAGATTGTATACACCAGCGTCTCCGCCCGCTGACACATCTTAATCGCGTCTTCCTCGTTCGACCGCGAGTAGTTGTCGTCGCCGTCCGAGACCAGCACAATCGCCTTCCGCACCGTGCCCTCTTCCTGCAGCGTCAACATCTGGTTCTTGCAGGTGTTATAGATCGAGTCGAACAGAGCCGTGCCGCCGCCCGGCCGCAGCTTCCGAATCCCCTCGTTCAGCAGGTCGATATTATTGGTAAAGTCCTGCGCCAGGTTCAACTGGATATCGAAGCCCTCGACAAAGGCCCGATCATTCCGGTGCAGAATCTGGAGGAAGAAGTCGATCGCCGCATCCTGTTCAAACTTGAACCGCGTCCGGATCGAGCTGGAAGTATCCAGCATGATGCCCACGCGCAGCGGCAGGTCCGTCTGCTGCTGAAACCGAAAAACCCTCTCCGGCGGCCGCTGATCGTCGAGCAGGCCGAAGTTCTCCTGCTTCAACCCGGTTACGAAACGGCCCTTGCTGTCCGTCACGGTAAAGAAGAGATCGACCTCGTTCACCTGCTGCTTCAGCGTGAAGGTAGGCTCATCCGCAGGCGCGTCCTGTGGATTGCGCGGCGTCAACTGCGGCTGATTGGAGGCTGGAGCCGTAACAACAGGAGCAGTCGTCTGGCAAAAAGCAGCGGTAGAGGTTGCGGCCAAAATCGAGGCCAGCGCAACCGAAAGGGACAAGGACGTATATTTCAGGCGGCTCACCCGTAAATTCTACTTCCTCGCACGTCGCTCTGGCATCAAGCCCTCTTAAATCATCAGCATACAATCGCCGTAACTGAAAAATCGGTACTTTTCCCTCACCGCATGGGCGTACGCCGCCCGCACCGGCTCCACGCCCGCCAGCGCGCTCACCAGCATCAGCAGCGTGGACGACGGCAGGTGAAAGTTGGTCACCAGCCCCTGAACCACCTGAAAACGATGCCCCGGCGAGATAAAGATACTAGTCTCCCCCGAGTGCGCAAACAGCTCCGGCCCCAACGTGGCGCAGTGCTCGAGCGTCCGGGTCGTGGTCGTCCCCGCCGCAATCACCCTCCGACCCTCTCGCCGCGCCGCGTTCACCGCCGCAGCCGTCGCCTCGGGCAAAGTGTAGTGCTCCGCGTGCAGCCGTATATCCTCCACCCTCTCCGCCCGCACCGGCTGAAACGTCCCCAGCCCCACATGCAGCGTCACGCGCTCGACTTGCACCCCCTTGGCCTCTAGAGCCGCCAGCACCTCCGGCGTAAAGTGAAGCCCAGCAGTCGGAGCCGCCGCCGACCCCGGCTCATTCGCATAGACTGTCTGGTAGCGAGCCTTATCCCCAGCCGAGTCGTCCCGATGAATATACGGCGGCAGCGGCATATGCCCGATCCGGTCCAGCTTGGCCAGAAACTCCCCATCTGCCTCAAACCGGATCGTCCGCTCGCCATACTCCCCAGCCGCGAACACCGTCGCAGAAAGCAGCACCGCCCCCTCCGCATCGGCAAAGTGCAGCACCTCCCCCGGCTGCACCTTGCGCCCCGGCCGCACCAGCGCCGTCCACTCCCACGGCCCCATCTGCTGCGTCAGCAGCACCTCGATCTTCCCCGTCGGAGCAGGCGACGAAGCCTGCGTAGCCAGCCCGCCCCGCGTAGCATAGAGCCGCGCCGGAATCACCCGCGAGTCGTTCAAAACCAGCAGATCGCCCGCCTTCAAATACTCCGGCAGGCTCAAAAACCGATCATCCGTCAGCGCGCCGGAGTCACGCCGCAGCACCAGCATCCGCGAGCTGCCGCGCACCTCCGGCGGCGTCTGCGCGATCAGCTCTTCAGGCAGTTCATAGTGAAAATCCGATACCAGCACACCTTAAGCTTGACACGAATCTCCCCGCCTTACGACAGCATGGCGACAGACTTATCCAGCGCAGCCTGCAACTCCGGCAAGCTCACCCCTGACTTCTCCGGCCAAGCAGTCCGCACCCGCGAAAACGGCTTCGGAATCAGAAACCGATCCCAGCTCTTCAGCACCCACGCCCGCTCGGGCAGCACATAGTAGACGCCGATCTCCGTAGCCCCCACCAACTGTGCCAACTGCACCGCCCCCGGCTTGGCCACCATCGCCGGTCCCTTCGGCCCATCCGCCGTAATCGCACAACGATGCCCCTGCCGATAAGCCTCAGCCATCTGCCTGAGCGCCATCGCCCCGCCCCGCGTCGAAGACCCCCGAATCGCCCTGAACCCCAGCAGTTCCACGGTCCGCGCGATCAGCTCGCCATCGAAGCTCTGCGAGATCAGAATCGCAATATCCTTATTCCGAAACTGGTGTACACAAGCCAGCAACGACCGATGCCAAAACGCATAAACACAAGGCCCCGGCACCTGGTCCCCCCGCACATTCCCCGGCACGGCCACGTCTTCATACCGCCACGTAGCCCCCAGCACGCGGATCAACATCGCGACAATCCGCGGCACCACGGCGAGCACAACGCGCTGCTTGCGGCTATAGGCCATAGCGTCCTAACTGTACTTGAGCCAGCGCAGAACCTCGGCAAGGTTCGGCTTCTTGCCATACATCAGGATGCCCACCCGGTAGATGCGGCTCGCCACCCAAAGAATCGCAAGAATGGTCAGGCTCATCAGCACAAAGCTGAGCCCAATCTCCCAGGGCGCGACAGTGGTAAGCGAGATCCGCAGGTTCATCAGCAGCGGGCTGCAAAACGGGATCAACGAGACCACCCGCGCCAGCGTCGAGTTCGGAGCGGGCACAATCACAAAGCTCATCAACATGCAGAAGGCCAGCGGCATCACCAGGAACATATTCAACTGCTGCAGCTCCTGCTCGGAGTTCGTCATAGCCCCCAGCGCCGCGGCGATCGACGAGTACAGCAGATAGCCGAAGAGGAAGTAAACCACGAAGAACACTATCTGCGTCAGGCTGATCGGCACATGCCCCGAGCCGACAAACGAAGCCGCCAGATTCGTGCTCCCCAGAATCCCGGCAGCCACCATCCACACGCCGATCTGCGTCAGCCCCACCGCCCCGACGCCCAGGATCTTACCCGCCAGCATCTCCTCCGGCCGGATCGTCGAGAGCATCACCTCAAAGACGCGGCTGGTCTTCTCCTCGATGATCGACCGCGCCGTGTTCATCCCATAGAGCATGATGACCATGTACATCAGCAAAAACAGCAGCGAAGCCGCAGCATAAGCCGCACGGCTGTCCCCGCTGGAGCTGGTATCAATCGTCACCGGAGCCAGCAGCGCATCGACCTCCCCGGCCCCAATGCCGGAGTGGTTCAGCCGCTCCCGCGTCAGCACGCTCTGGACAGCACTCTGCAACGTGTCGACGGTCGTGGCATCGCCCGCCGAACGCGCCGCATATGCAAACAGGGGCCGCGCGCCAGCCGCAGCCGCAGGCGTCACCCACAGGTATCCCGCAATCCCGCTCTTGCTCTTTAGCTCTGCATCGAGCGCACTGCGCGTCTCCGGCGATGGCGTAGCCAGATCGACCGTCATGCTGGAGTGCCTGCCGCTCTCGAGTTGCTGCTTCAGGTCCTGCGCAAACTGCGCGTCCGCCGCGACGATGGCCACATGCGCCGAAGCCTTGGCCCGCGAAGAGAGATACCCGGCCCCAAAGACGAACCCGCCCATCAGCACAGGGATCAAAATCGTCGCCACCAGAAAGGCCTTGGTGCGGATGCGTTCCAGGTACTCGCGCCTGGCGATGAGCCATACATTACGCATCGACGTTCTCCCCTACAGACTCGATAAAGATCTCCTCCAGCGTCGGCTCCATCACCTCAAACCGCGTGATGCAGGTACCCCGCGCCACTGCCTCGGCCAGCAGGCTCTGCGCCATCGCCGGGTCGTTGAGGATCAGCTCCGCGTGCCCCGAATAGGTCTTCGCCGAGGCGATCGCAGGATGCTGCAAGAAGCTACTGTCCCCGCTGAAGTAGATCTGCACCCGGTTAGCCGGATAGCGCGACTTGATCTCGCGCATAGCCCCTTCGAGCACCAGATTTCCCTTATAAATAATGGCGATTTCGTCGCATAGCTTCTCCACCTGGTCCATGCGATGCGTGCTGAAGAGAATGGTCCTGCCCTGCTTGCGCAGCTCGAGCAGCGTATCCATCAGCAGCGTAGCGTTCACCGGATCGAGCCCGCTGAACGGCTCATCCATGATGATCAGCTCCGGCTCATGCAGCAGCGAGGCGATGAACTGAATCTTCTGCTGCATCCCCTTCGACAGCTCCTCGGTACGCTTGTTCACGGCCTCGAGAATCTGCATCTGCTCGCACCACACATGCGCGCGCTTGCCCGCCGTAGCGGCATCAAGCCCATGCAACTGGCCCAAAAAGACAAGCTGCTCCATCACCTTCATCTTCTTGTAGAGCCCGCGCTCCTCCGGCAGATAGCCCACCCGATGCAACGCCGCCCGCGAGAACGGCTGGCCAAACAACCGCACCGAACCGGAGTCCGGCACCGTCATCCCGATCATCATGCGAATAGAACTGGTCTTGCCCGACCCATTCGGCCCCAGCAAACCAAACATAGTGCCCGGCTCGATGCTGAGCGAGAGGCCGTGAACTGCGACTTTCGTGTCGTACGCCTTGCGGATGTTCTGGAGTTGCACGATGGACATAGCGTTAAGGCAAGTTTATCAGGGAGGGCAAGAGGCCTTATTATTGCTTGTGAATTATCATTAGTGATAGATTCACAAAAGAGGTGAACCATGGGCTCCGATCTAAAAAGCAGCAAGTTGAAGACAACCGTACTCTCCGGATTTCTAGGCGCAGGCAAAACCACCCTGCTCAACCACGTTCTGAACAATCGCCAGGGGCTGAAGGTCGCGGTGATCGTCAACGACATGAGCGAGATCAACATCGACGCGCAGCTCGTGAACCAGGGCGGAGCCGCCCTCAGCCGCACCGACGAGCGCCTGGTCGAGATGACCAACGGCTGCATCTGCTGCACCCTGCGCGACGACCTGCTCGAGGAGATCTCCCGCCTCGCCCGCGAGGAGCGCTTCGACTACCTGCTCATCGAGTCCTCGGGCATCTCCGAGCCCATGCCGGTCGCTGCGACCTTCAGCTTCGAAGACGAGACCGGCCTCTCCCTCAGCGAGGTCGCCGAACTGGACACCATGGTCACCGTGGTCGATGCCCAACGCTTCCTCGAAGACTTCCGCTCCGCCGACGACTTGCAAGCCCGCCACGCGGCCCTCAACGACGAGGACGAGCGCACCCTCGCCGACCTCCTCATCGACCAGGTCGAGTTTGCCAACGTCATCGTCATCAACAAGGCCGACCTGGTCAGCGAGAGCGATCTAACCCGCCTGCGCCAGATCCTCCAGCAGATCAACCGCGACGCCCGCATCGAGGTCTCCGTGCGCGGCGAGATCGACCTGAAGACGATCCTGAATACCGGCCTCTTCGACCAGGAGAAGGCCGAGATGGCCCCCGGCTGGGTCAAGGAGCTGAACGGCGAGCACACGCCCGAGACCGAGGAGTACGGCATCGGCAGCTTCATCTACCGCGCCCGCCGCCCCTTCCACCCCGAGCGGCTCGAAGCCGTCACCGACGCCGGATTCACCGGCGTTCTGCGCGCCAAAGGATTCCTCTGGCTGGCCACGCAGCACGATTCGACGGTCCTCTTCTCCATCGCCGGAGCGACCATGCAGTTCGAGCCATCCGGCCTCTGGCTGGCGGCGGACGCGAGCCTCGACGCCGCCAACGACCCCGAGGTCTCCGAGTACGTGGGCCGCGTCTGGGAGCCCGAGTTCGGCGACCGTCGTCAGGAGATCGTGCTGATCGGCATGGGCATGAACCGCGAGGCTCTGACAGCCGCAATGGACTCCGCCCTGCTGACCGATGCCGAGATGGCCCAAGGCCCCGCAGCATGGGCACAGTACGCCGATCCCTTCGAAGCCCTGTTCCAGGAAAAAGAAGTAGCAGCGGCCGTTTAAACAGAGGAGAGAACAATGGCAAAGGTATGTCCCATAACCGGCAAGCGGCCCATGAGCGGCAATAACGTCTCCCACGCGAACAATAAAACCAGGCGGCGCTGGGAGCCGAACCTGCAATGGAAGCGGGTCTGGGTGGAGTCCGAAAGGCGTTACGTGCGGATGCGCATCAGCACCCGCGCCCTGCGTACGATCACCAAGCTCGGCTACGACGGCGCAGTAGCGAAGCGGAGGGCCACCGCACGATGAGAACGATCATTAAGCTGCAATCGACCGCCGGAACCGGCCACTTTTACACCACCACCAAAAACCCGAAACTAGCGAGCGGCAAGCTGGAGCTGCGCAAGTACGACCCCGTAGTGCGCAAGCATGTCCTCTACCGGGAGACGAAGGCGTAGCAATGGCACAGACCGCACGTTGGATCAAAGACGGAAGCAGGCTGCTGAACCAGCAGTGCAGGCTCTGGGGCCGCGACATCTGCCGCCCCGAAGGGAATGTGCTGCTGGAACGCGGCTTTCATCGGCATCGCGCCACCGACGGCAGCAACGCCAGCAGCCAGTACACGCTGCAAACCGCCCCCGACCGCCTGATCCGCCTCTGGGGCTTCGGCCTCTACTACGGCGGCTGCGGCGAGCACGGCAGCGGCATCTTCATCAACCGCTTCGAGTTCGAGCCGCGCCTGGCCTCCGCCGCAGCCGACCGCTGGCACAGCGCCACCGAGCTGCAACACCTGCCCCGTGCCTCGGACGCCGAGAGCCCCCTCGTGCGCGATGCCCTGGGCTGGATCGTAGGGTACGAGCGTTGGGTTCGTCTGACCTACGGAGTGCCCTACCGTCAGCGTTGCCTCATCGAAGCCCGCAGCCGCTGGTCGGCCCCGCATCGCCTACCCGAAGCATGGGAAGACCTGCGCGCCCGCATGACCTCCGCATCCCAAGTACCTCGCCCATCACCATCAGCGACGCAGGCCCACGCCGCTTGTTAGTCTGGATGGAGTGCCGCTGCAACTCTCCACTCCGATCAAGTTCGTCAAGCGCGTAGGCGAGCGCGTAGCCGAAAACCTCGCCAAGCGCGGCGTCGAGACCGTCGAGGACCTCCTCTACCACCTGCCCTTTCGCTACGAAGACCGCCTCAACCCGGTCCTCATCAGCGAGCTGAAGTCCGGCCAGATGGCTTCCATCGTCGGCGAGGTCCGCGGCTCCACGCTCCTCTCCACCCGCGGCGGCGCGCTCTTCGAGCTGGTCGTAGGCCAGGGCCTCAGCACGGTCAAGTGCATCTGGTTCAACGGCAGCTACCTCCGCGACAAGTTCCGCCCCGGCCAGATGGTCGCCCTCTACGGCAAGCTCGAGGCCTCGCGCAGCGGCGGCCCCGGCAAGTTCAAGATCATCCAGCCGCAGTTCGAGCTGCTCCCCGGCCCCGGCGTCACCGGCCCTGACGCCGAGTTCGCCATGCTCGAGATGGGCCGCATCGTCCCTGTCTACGAGAGCCTCGGCGGCACCACCCCCTGGGGCTCGAAGCTCACCTCCAAGTGGACCCGCCGCGTCATGTGGAGCGTCTTCGAAGAACTCATCGAAGCCGGAATCGACGCCGAAGAGACCCTCCCCGTAGCCCTGCGCGACCGCCTCCAGCTCCCCAGCCGCATGGAGGCCCTCAAGGCCCTGCACTTCCCCGAAGCAGGCACCCGCATGACCGAGCTGATGTCCTTCGCCACGCCCGCGCACCGCCGCCTCATCTTCGAGGAGTTCTTCTACCTCGAGCTGGGCCTCGAGCTGAAGCGCCGCCGCATGCGCGAGCGCGTCGGCACCCGCTTCGAGACCAACCCTCACGTCCGCGACGCCATCAAGCAGGTGCTTCCCTTCCACCCCACCACGGCGCAGAAGCGCGTCCTGGGCGAGATCGTCGAAGACATGCGCCGCACCCAGCCCATGCGCCGCCTATTGCAGGGAGACGTAGGCTCCGGCAAGACCATCGTTGCCATGCAGGCCGCGCTGGTCGCCATCGAAAACGGCTTCCAGGCCGCGCTCATGGCCCCGACGGAGATCCTCGCCACCCAGCACTACCTCTCAGCAAGAAAGCTGTTAGAAGAAAAGATCTCGCCCCTAACCGGCAAGCCCTACCGCGTAACACTTCTGACAGGATCACTAGACACAGACAGAAAGCGCGAGGGCCAGGGCCGCATCATGCGCGGCGAAACCCAGCTCGCCATCGGCACCCACTCCCTCATCGAGGAGAAGGTGGAGTTCGCCAACCTCGGCCTTGTCGTAGTCGATGAGCAACACCGCTTCGGCGTCCAGCAACGCTTCAAGCTGATGAAGAAGCCCAATGCCCAGGGTGTAGCCAGCGAGCCGGACGTACTCGTGATGACAGCCACCCCGATCCCCCGCACCTTGGCCCTCACGGTCTACGGCGACATGGACGTCAGCATCATCGACGAGCTGCCCCCCGGCCGCACCCCCATCGTCACCCGCCGCACCACCGAGGAGCGCGCCGACGAAGTCTGGGAGTTCCTGCGCAAGCAGGTAGCCAAGGGCCGCCAAGCCTACATCGTGTACCCCGTCATCGAGGGCGCAAAAGACGACCAGCCCGAGCTGGACTTCGCCCCAACAGAAGAAGAGACAGCCACACTAAGCCCCACACAGGCCAACACCGCAGCCAAGAAGACAAAGAGCAAATCCAAAAAGAAGAAACCTGAAGCCGTAGCCCTCTTCCCCAAACCCAAGCTCCGCTCCGCGGTAGAGATGTTCGAAGAGCTGCAACACGGTGCCCTGCACGGTCTCAAGCTGGGCCTGCTCCATGGCCGCATGTCCGCCGACGACAAAGAGGTAGCGATGGCCCGCTTCAAGCGCGGCGAAACCGACGTACTGGTCTCCACCACCGTCATCGAGGTCGGCGTGGACGTCCCCAACGCCACCGTCATGGTGATCGAGCACGCCGAGCGCTTCGGTCTGGCCCAGATGCACCAGCTCCGCGGACGCGTAGGCCGCGGAGCAGCCAAGAGCTACTGCATCCTGATGACGGGCGGCAAGCCCTCCGACGGAGCAGAAGCACGCCTCGACGCGATGGTCAGAACCCAGAACGGCTTTGAATTGGCAGAACAAGATCTACAACAACGCGGCCCCGGCGAGTTCTTCGGCACCCGTCAGGCGGGTCTGCCGGAGTTCCGCGTAGCCAACCTCTTGCGCGACCGCGGCATGCTCGAGCTATCGAAAGCCGAAGCAGCCCGCTTCGCCGAAGGCCCGGACCCGGCGATGGCCCGCGAAGAGATCGACCGCGTATGGGCGCGATTGAAACAGCAATGGCAGAGAAGGTACGGATTGGTAGAGGCTTAGGCCCCACCAATCCCCCTAAACTTTTGTTACCAGGTCGGCGCGAACGACACCAGGATCGACACGAAGATCAACCCATAAACGATCACAAGCCCCTGCCAGTAACGCTCCAGAAACGATTCCGTATTATGCGATTCACTCATAGCACTCTCCTTATCCCACTCCCCAAATCCTAACCGAGAACCGGACCGGCACTCAATCGCACCCACTCTTTTCCACGCGCAGACCCATTGCCCATCATCCTGAGCAAAGCAAAGGATCTACAGTCTCCTCTGCCGCTGCCTGTTCTGAGCCGTTGCTGTTGCTGTTGCCGTTGCCTGTTTTTTGTTGTCGTTGCTGTTGCTTGTTTTCTTGGTTGTCATTCAGGAGCGAAGCGGAGGAATCTGCTTCTGCCGTTGCGGTTGTCTTTGCTTTTGCCGTTGCTTCTGGGGTAGGTCCGGGCTTTAGCCCGGACATCAAAACCCTCCCCAGAAGCGGGCTTTAGCCCCCGAGGTATGCTTTCTTCCCCTGGCCCAAATCTCCGGATGCTTCCGAAAAAGCGCTGAAGGCGCGCTCTATACCAGCCTAGGGCGAAGCCCTAGGTAACCGAACCCACTAACAAGAAGAGGGCTGAAGGCCCGACCTATCCCTGCCACAACCCCGCAGGCCCGCTACGCGCGGGGCGGGCGTTCACACGCCTTTTTAAAGCTTCGCGCGGCCCTCCCGTTGGTCGGGAACAAACAACCAACGGAAGGCCCCAAGTACTTAACTCGCCAATGGATGTTGCATAGGCTCAAGATCCAACTGCGGCCGCACCTGCTTCTTCGGCCCCCGCTTCCTCGCCACCAGCACCCGAATCCTCTCCAACAGCTCCGCCGCCGAACTCGCCCCCTTGGGCAGAAAAGCATCCGCCGCCAGCGCCCGGTCATAGCTCGTCACCGTCCCCGAAACAATCATCGTCGGCAGCGCCGGATGAATCTGCCGCGCCTTCCGCACCAGGTCATTGCCATCCATCTGCGGCATCAGCAGGTCGGTAAGCAGAAGGTCAATCGCCCCCTGAGCCGTGCGTTCCAGAATCTCCAGCGCCTCCTGCGGTGAGCCGACAGCAATCACTCGATATCCGCGTGTCTCCAGCAGAAAGGTGCGTACAGAAAGGATCTGTTCATTGTCGTCGATGCAGAGGATGGTCTTCTTTGGGCGCATATTTCCGGGCTCTCTATCTCTCCGCGCGCGGGTCGGGCGTGCGAAATGTCTGTGCCTTCGCTCGGCGCGGCGGCTGTTTGGCCGCGCAGCCGGGCGGACGGCTGGGTGATCGCATACCGCGGCCCGTTGGAGCGTGAATCCGTCTCCGAAGCAAGCTGGGGCCACCTGCTCTTTTGCACAACCGCTGAAGCAGCAGAAAAAGACAAAGCTCTCCTGTCTGCTCCCGCGGCCCCCACCCGAAACGGGTTTTGAGGCGCAAAGGATCAGTGCCCCCGATCCACAGGGATATCCGGTGGACCGCGGGTGAGAGAGAAGCATGGTTGCCGGGGATGCAGGTTGCGCTCGCGGTAGGGGCTGACGGCTGGAGTTTTCCAGTGCCGGGCGGGACCCTTTACCCGCACAGGGCTACTCAGGGAACTGCGAGGTCAGCGGATCGGAGGCCATAGATGCCGTCACCAAAAATGACGGCAGAGGTCCGACCCGTCTGCTGGTTGCAGTCGGGGAGCGTGTCTGTACGGGAGCCGCGACTGCAGAGGCAGTCAGGCTTCTCTCAACTCAATTGTGTGTAAACAGCAAAGTTTCTAATCGGTAAAGCAGTAAAGCTATCGACCGAAAACAACAAGGCCATGAACTACTTCAAAGCCTTCCGCTCTCCCCCGGCATCGCCGGATCAAGAACGGCTGTGCTTGATTGCTTTCTCACATTACGAAGGGGCACCCAGCTTGGCAACTGGCGAATAAATGGCGAAAACGCTCCTGTTTTCACGTTGCTCATCCACCGCAAACGCGCAGACCCCTATGAATGTTGCGGTTTGAAGAATTAGAGCTGTGTAAAACCTTTGCATCACGGCAGGAAAAACCGTCCCGTTGCCACTGGAATAGTGCGTCCGCCGACGAACACCTCTGTGACATTTTCGTGAACAAGACTGGCCTGAACGTGAATCCGGCTTGGCCGCAGCATCTCCAAGCCCTGTTCGAAGACCGTGGGCCGTCCGCTGGTTACAAATCCGTGACGAACCAGGTAAGCGATGGCGCATCCGCTGGCCGATCCCGTAGCCGGGTCTTCGCCGTTATAAAACTGCATCCGGCAGTGCCAGTCCGCGCCCGAGAACGGCGCAGCCGGAGTCAGGCAGTAGAAAAACTTCGCATCGCAGCGGTCGAGATAGGCCTGCGCCGCCGCCTGAGGAATGGCGAGCCTCCCCGCCACCTCCAGCGAACGCAGCGGGACAATGCAGAAGGGCATCCCCGTAGAGACCGTCTGGATGGGCATAGCGGCGTCGATGTCCTCCGGTGCAAGCCCTAGAGCCTCCGCCACAGCATCACGCTCGTGCAGGTCACCAAAGACCGGATCCTGCTGCCGCATGGTGCCGAAGACTCCCTGCTCCCCCGCCGCCTGCTCCTCAAACCGAACCGTGATCGGCCCCACCTTCAGCTCGAGCGTGATCTCCCCCGCGCCGCGCAGCACAGGATGATTCCAGTACAACCAACTGGCCGTGCCCAGCGTAGGATGCCCGGCAAAGCGCAGCTCCTCCTGCACGGTGAAGATGCGCACCAGCACTCCCCGCTCGCTCTCCACGGCGGTCTCTCGCGGCAGAATGAAGGTGGTCTCAGCGAAGTTGGTTTCGCGCGCCAGCGCCTGCATCTCGGCGGTAGTGAGCGAGCTGGCATCGGTAAAGATGCCAAGTTGATTGCCTTCGAGGGCTCGTTCGGCGAAGACGTTGACCTGAGCGTAGTCGAGGACACGAGTGGGGGTACGGGTTGACATGAGAACTCCGTGCGCGTAGGTTATGAGAACCGCAGTGAGGTGAAACTGCCTCTGCCAGAGTAACCGGCCTGCGGGCAAGTTAGGATTTTCTAGAGGATTGAATGAAGACTTCGATCGCCAACATGACCTGCACCCGTTGCCGCTGCTGTCGCTGTGACCAGGCGCGGGTGTGGATGCGCGAATCGGAGTAGATCAAGCCCTCCGAGACACGACAGAACCCACCCAGGGCTGGTAAGCGGGGTGGTTTTTTTGTGGAATAAACCCCAACGTTTTTTCACGGAACGAATCTAAACAAGGAACGAGGCAATCCGGATATGTCACTTCGCATCAATGATATTGCTCCCGACTTCACCGCCGAGACGACGCAGGGCACGATCAACTTCCACGAGTGGATCGGCGACAGCTGGGCCGTGCTCTTCTCGCACCCGAAGGACTTCACTCCGGTCTGCACCACCGAGCTGGGCGCGGTAGCGAACCTCGAGGCACAGTTTGCCGAGCGCGGCACCAAGGTGATCGGCCTGAGCGTCGACCCGGTGGGCGCGCACGAGGCGTGGGCACAGGACATCGAAGACGTGGGCGGAGCCAAGGTGACCTATCCCCTGATCGGCGACCCTGAGCTGAAGGTTGCCAAGCTCTACGACATGCTGGCCGCCGATGCGGGCACCACCTCCGAGGGCCGTACCCCGGCCAACAACGCTCCCGTGCGCACGGTCTTCGTGATCGGCCCCGACAAGCGCATCAAGCTGCTGATGGCCTATCCGATGACGACCGGCCGCAACTTCGACGAGATCATCCGCGTGCTGGACTCCATCCAACTGACGGCGACTCACAAGGTAGCGACCCCGGCAAACTGGAAGCAGGGCGGCGACGTCATCATCACCGGCGCGGTCTCGAACGAGGAAGCGGACAAGATCTTCCCCGGTTACAAGACGGTGAAGCCGTACTTGCGCACGACGACCCAGCCCAAGTAGTTTGCAGTAATGTTGTAGAAGCACTGCTCCGCCGCGTATCTCCTGCGCGGCGGCCGGGCACCGATGGCGAAGTGGCTAACGCGCTGGTCTGCAAAACCAGTATTCATGGGTTCAAATCCCATTCGGTGCTCCAAAAAATCTCCCCACACACACATACGCGAAGCGTCCAAAACCGCACGAAGTGCCGCCCGCCCGGCGCTAAGGCGCACTTGCCGTTGCCTGTTCTTTTGGTTGTCATTCAGGAGCGAAGCGGAGGAATCTGCTTCTGTCCTTGCTTTTGCTGTTGCCCTTAGCGCTGAAGGCGCGCTCTATACCAGCCACAAAAACGTCCTGCCCAACGGGCCTCCTACGCGGAGAGCGGGCGTTCCCACGCCTTTTTAGAGCTTCGCGCGGCCCTCCCGCTGGTCAGGAACAAAATTTTCATTTCAGCTTCAGCCCATCATGCGTCTCTTCCAACCGCAAAGCCTCCTCCGGCTCCACTCCATGATTCTCCCGCAACGCCCCCACCATCTCCCCATACACCGGCGAGTCTTTCCTCACAAACCAGCACTCCCGATCCCCCTCCCCATATCTCCACCCCATGCTCTTCCGATAAGACTCCGACCCATACGAGATCAGCCAAAGCTCATATCCACCCCGGCTCGCGCCCAACACCAGGTTGCGCGTCATATGCACCCATGTCCGTCCCATATACCCCGCCTGCGGCCAATCGCTCCCGACAAGGCACCCCTCCGGCCTGTCCGGATGCAGAATCAGCAGGTCCGGCCTCAGCCTCTCGACATCGCCGGGCTGAATCAACCGATGTGCAAACTCCGCACTATTCAGCCCCCACGCGTCATACGCCTGCCAGCCCGAAAGGTACGGCAGCAACCCGGCTTCGGTCGTCATCATCCTCCCTCGCTGCGGCACCCGGCCCAGGTCCTGGGCAATCTTCGCGATACCGACAAACTGCGAGTACCGAAAGATAAAATACTCGCGGACCCAGGGCAGCAGCAGGAGCAGCATCCAGGCCCATCCCGTAACCCACAACAACTGTCTCCTCTTCCCCGCCAGCGCGGGCCAGTTCACAGCCAGCAGGATCGCCACCGCCACCGGAAGATAGTAGAAGAACCTCTTCGCCACATTCTGATCCAGCCGCATCGTCCAGAAGAACGCCGTCGGCACCACCACCAGCAGAAGGGTCAGCCAAAGCGTCTGCCGCCGGTTTTCCTTCGCCAGCGTCCCCGGCCAGAGCAGCGCCGCCAGCACCATCATCACAAACAGCAGATAGGGCCGACTCTCGTGTGCCGAAGTCGCCACCACCACGCCCAACACGCGCTGCGCATCCGACTTCACCAGAAACGGCAGCGGAAAAAACTCTCCAAAGTAGTGCCACCGCCACAGAAAATAGAGCACTCCCGGCAGCACATACAGCCCGCCGACGACAGCAGCATCCTTCCCCAGCTTCCTGCCGGAGAGCAGCATCCACAGCAACAGCGGCACGGCAAAGACCACCCCATCCGGACGGAACAGGCAGAAGACCAGCGCCGTCAGAGCCGCGCCCGCCACCCTCCGCTCCAGAACGCAGCAAACCAGCGCCACCAGCAGCAGAGCATCCGGCAACATCGCAAACCCCAACACCGCCGCGAATATCTGCGGCAACATAGCCGCAGCCCCCACCACCACCAGCACGCGCCACGCCGTAGCTCTCACCCTCGCAAGCCGCAGCAGCAGCACGCCCAGCCCCATCAGCGAGAGCACGTTGGCCACCTGGCAAAAGAGAAACGCCGGAATCCCCAGGCGCATCGCCCCGCCCACCAGCACCATCCACAGGAAATCGGTCGCGCCCTCCGCCCTCGGCCCACCGGCCACGTAGCTGATCGTCCCATGCTGCGCCAGGTTGCGGCTGTACTGAAACAGGATTACGACATCTTCAGACGGCAGAAAAAAGTGCGGCACCAGCAACAGACCAAGCAGCGCAACGGCCCCACAGAGCCCAATCACGCCAAGCGGCCATCGCCCCGACCAATGCAAAGCGGACGGAGTAGATCGACTGTTCTCAGCTTCTTGACCCTGCAACGTGAAGCTCACTGTTGCATTCTACGCAAGCCCAGCCGGAAGGAGTCAGGACACATCTCACCCCAGTCCCAAATCGGGTCTTAGCCAGGCGGGGCATATCTCAAATCTGAAACATGCCCCGCCACACTTATTCGGCTGGATCGTAGTTCAGATTCGGTCCCAGCCACCGCTCGACCTCGGCCACACTCATACCCTTGCGCGCGTGATAATCCTCCACCTGGTCCCGCTCAATCTTGCCCAGGCTGAAGTACCGCGACTGCGGATGCGCAAAGTAAATCCCACTTACACTCGACCCCGGCCACATCGCAAACGACTCCGTAATCTGCATCCCGGTCTTCGCCTGCACGTCGAGCAGATCCCACAGCGCGCCCTTCTCCGTATGATCGGGACACGCCGGATACCCCGGAGCCGGTCTTATCCCCCGATACCCCTCCTGGATCAACTCCTGCGGCGTCAGCCCTTCCCCACGCCCGTACCCCCACTCATCCCGCACCCTCTTGTGCAGACACTCCGCAAAAGCCTCAGCCAGCCGGTCCGCCAGCGCCTCGGCCATGATGGCGTTGTAATCATCGTTCTCAGCTCTGAAGCGGTCGCACAGCTCCTTCACCCCAATCCCGCTGGTCACCGCGAAGCCGCCGATGTAGTCCCGCAGCCCGGTCTCCTTCGGAGCAATAAAGTCGGCCAACGACCGGCAAGGCTCACTCCCCTCCCGGTTCGCCTGCTGCCGCAAAAAGTGGAACCGCTTCACCACCGTCTCGCGGCTCTCATCGGCATACAGCTCCACATCATCGCCCACGGCATTGGCAGGAAAGAACCCATAAACACCCCGCGCCGTAATCAGCTTCTGCGCAATGATCGTGTCCAGCAGCGCTTTGCCATCGGCAAAGATCTGCCTTGCCTGCGCCCCCTGCTCCTCATGGTCGAGGATGCGTGGATAGATCCCCTTCAGCCCCCACGTATGGAAGAACGGCGACCAGTCGATGAACTCCCGCAGCGTCTCCAGCGGAAAATCATCCAGCACCCGCACGCCAGTAAACTCGGGCACGGCGAGATCCTCAGCCCGCCACTCAATCGGCGTCCGACGCCCACGCGCAACCTCCAGCGAAACAGCCTGCTGCTTCGGAGCAGAGTGAGCCTTACGCACCGCCTCGTAGTCAGCACGATGCTTCGCCACAAACTCTGGCTTGCTCTCATCACTCAGCAAGCTGGTCGTCACCGGCACGGCCCTGCTGGCGTCGAGCACATGCACCACCGGCTCGCTATAGTGCGGCGCAATCTTCACCGCCGTATGCGCCCTGCTGGTAGTCGCCCCGCCGATCAGCAGCGGCAGCTTGAACCCCTGCCGCTCCATCTCCTTGGCCACATGCACCATCTCATCCAGCGACGGCGTAATCAGCCCACTCAGCCCGATCATGTCCGCCTTCTCGGCCTTCGCCCTCTCCAGAATCTTCTCGCACGAGACCATCACCCCCATGTCGATGACCTCGTAGTTATTACAAGCCAGCACCACACCGACGATGTTCTTACCGATATCGTGCACATCGCCCTTCACCGTAGCCAGCACGATCTTCCCCTGCGCTTTGACAACCTGCCCGGCCGCCTCCATCGCAGCCTTCTCGGCCTCCATAAACGGAGTCAGGTGAGCCACAGCCTTCTTCATCACACGAGCCGACTTCACCACCTGCGGCAGAAACATCTTGCCCGCACCAAACAGGTCGCCCACCACGCTCATCCCCGCCATCAGCGGCCCTTCGATCACCAGCAGAGGCCGCCCCAGCTTCACCCGAGCCTCCTCCGTATCGATCTCGATGTACGCGTCCATCCCCTTCACCAGCGCGTGCGCGAGCCGCTCCTCTACCGTGCCGTTGCGCCACTCCTCAGCCTTCTTCTCCGTGACGACCGTACCGACGTCCTTCAGCCTCTCGCCGTGTTCGACCAGACGTTCGGTAGCATCGGGCCGCCGGTTGAGCAGCACATCCTCGACCAGCACCTTCAGCTCCGGCTCAATCTCCTCGTACACCTCGAGCATCCCGGCGTTGACGATGCCCATATCCATGCCGGCAGCAATCGCGTGATACAAGAAAGCCGAGTGCATCGCCTCGCGCACCTTGTTGTTCCCGCGAAAGCTGAACGAGATATTCGAGACACCACCCGAGACCTTTGCATGGGGCAGATTCGCCTTGATCCACCGCGTGGCATTGATGAAGTCCACCGCGTAGTTGTTATGCTCCTCCATCCCGGTAGCGACGGTCAGGATATTCGGGTCGAAGATAATATCCTCAGGCGGAAACCCAACCTCATCCACCAGAATCCGGTAAGCCCGCTCGCAGATGCGGATCTTCTCCGCATAAGTCGCAGCCTGCCCATCCTCATCGAAGGCCATCACCACCACCGCCGCGCCATACTTTCTTACCTTCGCAGCGTTCTCGCGAAACTTCGCCTCGCCCTCCTTCAGCGAGATCGAGTTCACAATCCCCTTGCCCTGCAAGCACTTCAGCCCGGCCTCGATGACCTCCCACTTCGACGAGTCCACCATGAAGGGGGCCTTGGCCACCTCCGGCTCACTCCCCAGCAGCTGCAAAAACCGCGTCATCGCAGCCACGCCGTCGATCATCCCCTCGTCCATGCAGATGTCGATGACGTTCGCGCCATTCTCCACCTGCTGCCGCGCAATCGCGATCGCCTCTTCGTACTTGCCCTCTTTGATGAGCCTGGCAAACTTCGGCGACCCGGCCACGTTGGTCCGCTCGCCGATCATGATGTACACGCCCGGCTGCTGCGTAAAGGGCTGCGATCCCGAGAGCCGCAGTGGCTTAGTCTCTACTCCACTCATGCTCCCGCCTCGAACTTCCGCGGAGCCTGGCCCTCAAGGGCCTTGGCAATCGCCGCAATGTGCTCCGGGGTATTGCCGCAGCATCCCCCGGCGATATTGATCAATCCATCCTGCGCAAAGCCGCCCAGAAACCGCGCCATATCCGGCGGCCCCAGATCAAACCCAGTCTCCGACAGAGGATTCGGCAACCCCGCATTGGGATAGCACGAGATGGCCACATCAGCCTTCTGCGCCAGCTCACTCAAAAACGGATACATCAGGTCCGGCCCCAGCGAGCAGTTCAGCCCCACCGCCAGCGGCTTCACATGATTGACCGCATTCCAGAAAGCCTCCGTGGTCTGGGCCGAGATCAGCGTCTCCCCCCCGCGCCCCACCGCCGCCGAGATCATCACCGGCAGCTCCGTCCCCTTCGCCGTAAGCCCATCCTCATCGAAGACCTCACGAATCGCCACCAGCGCGGCCTTTGCGTTCAACGAGTCAAAGATCGTCTCCACCAGCAACAGGTCCGATCCCCCGGCAATCAACGCCCTAATCTGCTGCGCATAAGCAGCCTTCACCTGGTCGAACGTCACCACCCGAAACCCGGCATCATCGGCATCGGGCGAGTTCGAGAGCGACACCGTCAGCGGGCCAATCGCCCCGGCCACAAACCTCTGCCGCCCGGTCTCATTGCCCACCCGGTCAGCCCACTCCCGGCACTGCCGCGCCGACTGCTCATTGATCTCCCAGGCCAGTCCATCCAGGTACGAGTCCTCAATAATCTTCTGATAGAACTCAGGATCCTTCCGCCCGCCATGCTCCCGCGGATCGTCCACAAAGAACTCGCTCTGCGTAATGCTGGTCGCGCCAAAGGTATTGGTCTCGATGATGTCCGCACCCGCCTCCAGAAACCGGCGATGAATATCGCAGATCATCGTCGGCTGCGTCAGCGAGAAGAGGTCGCCGTTATTCAGCAGATCCTTGGTCGAGTCCTGAAACCGTTCGCCGCGAATATCCGCCTCAGCCATGCCATAGGTGCGGATCGTCGTCCCCATCGCACCGTCGATGATGGCAATTCGCTTCCGGAGGATATCTACAAGAGGATGTGGGTGAGCTTTCGTCATGTCTCCCTGGGGCCTTGGGCGTGGCCGCGCGCGGACCAGCCGCGCAAAGCTCAGGGCATCTGGCCGGAGCCGAGTTATTCAGCTCTTCCACGCACTAGCCCTTAAGCCTGCCACATTCAGCGCAAACGCGCCTCATCCATTATAGGCGACCACCCCACCCACCATCCCCCCAACCAAGACCACTCGTTGCCGTTGCCTGTTCTCTTGGTCGTCATTCAGGAGCGAAGCGGAGGAATCTGCTTCTGTCTTTGCCGTTGCGGTTGTCTTTGCCGTTGCTTCTGGGGTAGGTCCGGGCTTTAGCCCGGACATCAAAACCCACCCCAGAAGCGGGCTTTAGCCCCCGAGGTGTGCTTTCCTCACCCCACCCACATCCTCAATGCACATCCAACTCGATCTTCCCCGCCTGCTTCGGAGGCCGCTTGAGCAGCAACACCAAAGGCAGCAAACAAAGCAGAATATAAGTAAACAACCGATACTGATCCATATAAGCCAACAGCGTAGCCTGCCGCTGCACCTGCTGATAAAGCAGCGCCAACCCGGCATAAGCGTTATCCACCGCCGACCCACCCACAGCCCCGCCCAATCGCTGCGCCGCACTCATCGCCTGCACATTCGAAGCCGTAATATTCGCCGCTAAGAACGTCTGGTGCATCTGAGCGGTCCGTTGCAAGAACGTACTGGAAAGAGCAATTCCAATACTCCCGCCCTCATTCCTCACCAGCGCATAGATCCCGGCTGCATTGCTGCTCTGGTCCGCCGGAAGAAACCGGAACATGATCGTGCTCAACGGTACGGTCGTCATCCCCAGCCCCATCACCTGCAACACACGCGGCCAGATCAGGTTCGTCTCCGCAACCTCCAGGTTCCCCAGCGAGAGCCACCACGTAGCCACGGTCATCGTCGTAAGCCCCAGCGCAATCATCCGCCGCGCATCCGAGCCCCGGCTCAGCAGCCAGCCAATAATCGGCACCTCAACCATCGTCACCAAACCAGATGGCGACACCGCAAACCCCGCCGTGGTCGCGTCATACCCCAGCAGCTCCTGCATAAACTGCGGCAGCAAGAAGGTCGTCGCATACAACGCCGTATACATTCCCAGCACGATCACGCAGCAGAAGAGAAAGTTCCTCTCCTTCAGCAGCCGCAGGTTCACCACCGGATTCTTGGTATGCAGCTCCCAGAAGACCGCGGCAATCAAGCAAAAAACCGCCGTAGCCGCCGACCAGCTAATAAAGGTCGAACCAAACCAATCCAGCTCCTGCCCACGATCGAGCACAATCTCCAGCGCGGCCAACCCCAGCGACACAAAGGCCAACCCCGCCACGTCAATCTGCAGCGGTTTCCCTTTCTGCGCCTTACGCTTCTCGATCAAGTGCGGAGGATCACGCAGCACAATCCGCGTCAAAAACGCGCACAGCATCCCAATCGGAATATTGATATAGAAGATCCAGCGCCACGAGTAGTTATCCGTAATCCACCCGCCCAGCGTAGGCCCCAGCACCGGCGCGCAAAGAATCGCGATGGTATAGACCGCCATCGCCATCCCGCGCTTATTGCCCGGAAACGAGTCCGCCAGAATCGCCTGCACCGACGGCTGCAACCCACCACCCGACAGCCCTTGCAGTACCCGAAACACCACCAGCATCCCCAGCGTAGGCGCAATCCCGCAGCAGGCCGAGAACAGCGTAAACAAGATCACCGAGCCAAGATAAAAGTTCTTCCGCCCCAGCACGCCGGAGATCCACCCGCTGATCGGCAGAATAATCGCATTGGCCACCAGGTAGCTGGTCAGCACCCAGGTGCTCTCATCCTGAGAGGCCGACAGACTCCCCGCGATATGCGGCAGCGCCACGTTCGCAATCGACGTATCCAGCACCTCCATAAAGGTGCCCATCGTCACGACCAGCGCAATAATCCAGGGGTTATAGAGCCGAGGTGCCGCAACCGTCTCCAACTCAACGCCCGGCTCGAACTCCGGCGCGCTGGCGCCCAGCGCAGCCTCCGCGGTATCGATATTTGACTGAACGGTCATAAAAATGACTCCTCGGTCATTATACCGCCACATCTCCCCGCCGGACAGAGAACAATATGTTAAGTTGAACAGGTGGCCGCCTCTTCCAAAGTCCGCAAACAGGTCCTAACCGACCTTCGGCGCACCGAGATCATCGCCGCGGCGCTGAAGATCTTCGGCACCAAAGGCTTCGCCGCCGCGCGCGCAGAGGACATCGCCGCCCAGGCCGACATCGCCAAAGGCACGCTCTACCTGTACTTCCGCTCCAAAGAAGAGATTTATGTCGCAGCCGTCCAGCACGCCATTGACCAGCTCAACGAACGCGTCCAGGAGCGCCTGCAATCGGCCACCGGTATCCGCCAGAGAGTAGCCGCCTTCGTCACCGCCCGGCTCGAGTTCTGGCTCGAGCGCCGCAGCCTCTACCGCCTGCTCCTCACCGTCGGCCGCGAGGCCCAAAACCGCAAGCAGACCAACGCCCTCCTCCGCACCTCAGCCCAAAGCCTGGTCACCCTGCTCGAAGAGGGCGTAGCCACCGGCGAAATCCAGCCCCAGCCCCTTGAAGCCATCTCCTGGGCCGTCATCGACCTATTACGCGGAGCCAACGAGCGCCGCCTCGACGGCGTAGTCGCTCATTCCATCGAGCAGGACGCGGAGTTCATCACGCGCCTGACCCTCCACACCCTCGGCCTCACCGAAGAACCCTCATCTCCCGCAAAAAGCAGCAGCAACCACCCTACTGCGCAATCGTGACCGCTGCCGCACTCTGCAGTTGAAAAGAGCGATTCGCCAGAAATATCCCCACAAAAGTAAAAGGATAGCTAACCGTCACCTTGACCACACATCCAGGACTATTGACTCCCTGGGTCACATCGCAGACGGCACCCGAGGCCGTCTGTCCAGGCCACTGCGTCGTCACAATCAGACCGTCAGCCGACATACCACCAGGCACCGTACTCTTCACAAACGAAGTAACATCCGTATTGATCGCGTCACAGTTAAACATCGTGGGCGTAGCACAAGCAGTTCCGCTCCAAGTGGAGCCGCGAACCATGGCATAACGCACCGCATCCCGTGCCGCGCCGGCCAGGTAATGATCAATATAGATGGCTCGGGAGAACTCCAGAATACCGAAGATAGTTGCCATCACAATCAGGCAGCACAGAGCAAACTCCAGTAGCGCACTTCCCCTTTCATCAGCCGCGAAATCATGTCGCACCACACCTACATCGACCATAACCACCCGCAACATCATTTAGCGCGAAACCCGCATTCTAGCCTTGCCCTGTAATAGCAGCGAATTCGTAAGCCCCGGATAGGGCAGGATAGGAACATAAGTCACCGAGGTATCGACCTCCACATAGTTCACGACATTCAACGTACAAGTGGGCGGCGACACACAAGAATCCACGGCCTGGCTACCATCCGAGCACTCACATCCATACTTAGCCACCGGCGTCAGCGTCGGCAAATCCGGCGCATCCAGGCTGGAGGCTGCAACCATCCCCGCCGTATCCGTCATATTCTGCGTCCCGTACTGCGCCCCCGAGTAAGCCGACGACGAGACCTCCATCGCAACGTAATAGGCCCTCCCCAGATCCACCGCTACCACCAGCAATAGCAGCAACATCGGCAGCAGCAGCGCCGTCTCCAGCAGGCTGGAGCCTTCTTCTTCCCCGGCACGATTTAATATCTTCCAGTCCATCAAACCACTCCCGTACTTACTGCACTAACACAGCATTGTCACCATTCACCGGACTTCCACTCTGCAAAGTCGCATAGTTACTCCCTACAGTACTCAATATCTGAGCGGTAAAAGTAATATCCCTGGCAACCAAAATATTGTAAGAAGGTGTAATGACACCGACAGCATAATTAAGCTGTGCATCAGGCATATAGATAGCTCCACTCAGATTGCTTGGGCTCACCAGACTGGCAACAAACGTGCCGGGAGCTGTATTTCCGTGAGCCTGGAAAAATAAAATACCAGCATACTCACCTTGTGTATTTGCAGATAAATTAAAGCTGCCGAGAGGAAGAATGCCGCCAATGGCCGATGTAGCCACAACAGAAAAACCACCCGAGGTGCTTTCGTTATAAAACAAAACATTGCTACCACTAATAGAAGACAGCAAACCGCCAATGTTGATCTGTAGACCACCTGTTGTTGGTTGGGGTATCCCCAGGATAGTGCTATGGCCGTCTTTCAAAATATAAGTACCGGGATTAAACGTAATGCTCGAAAGCAACGAGGCAGTAATAGAAATTCCACCACAATAAACTCCCGGATTGAATACGATATTGGCCAGCAGCGGAAGAGTGAGATTTACCGGAGTTGCCGATCCATAATACGGAGGCCCGGATGAAGAGCTGGGACATGCATCGCCAGTCGGAGCCGGTAAATAAGCAAGCGGATCGGCTGGCGATGGCGGAGGAACATGCAGCGTCGGCGGCGGCGTCGAACCACAAAGCAACCCCGCCGCCCCACCCGACACGCTGATCTTCGGCGCGGAGATACCAAGCCCCACCACGCAGGCCAATGCAGCATCCGACGTGGACTCATCCACAATCGCGCAGGTTGAGGTAAACCCCACCCCGCCCACGACAGTAATCGCCCCCGGCCCCGAAGGGTCCAGCGCATAGATACAAGGCCCACCCAGCCCATGTGCCGCCTCGGCCCTGGCCGAGATCGGCACATTATCAAACCCCACAATCTTTGCAAAATAAGTCCTGAGCTGCTGCGAGACAACCACTTCCGCATAGCTCAGCTTGCCGGTGTTCGGATCACTGGCCCCCAGGGCACAAGGTCCATTATTCAGAGTCAGGGTCAAAGCCGCGCCCGCCAACCCCGAACAATTCGTCAACAACAAACTCCCCGCATAACCATTCTCAACGAGCGCGCTCTGTGCTGCCGCCTGCATCGCTGGACAGTTCGCAGTCCCACCACATACCCGAACTTCCATCGCCGCAGCCAGCGCCGCGGCATCGGCAGCGTTCTGCAAGTTACGCTTCGCATAGCGCACATGCCCCACATCAACAGCGAGCCCCACAAACGCAATCATCACTACCAGGCACAGCGCCGCCACCACAATAACCTGACCGCTTTCGTCTGACAGTTTTTTCAGGAAAGTCATCCGGCCCCTTAAACCGATCCACCGATACACAGCAGATCGCCTATCTGCGTACCCGCCTCCAGAATCTTCCCCGGCGGCAGTTCCAACACACTCCGCATTGACCAGCTAAGCGAAGTCATCCGATACGGCGGAATCGCGCTCCAAAGCCGGATCACCTTCAGTTCCTTATCGAGCCCAATCACGTCAATGGGAAACGCCATGCCAAAGGTGTGTATCCCCGAAGAAGGCCGGATCCACAGACCTTCCTCCGCTTCCAGCCTCCGTCTGCCCAACAAACCATAGGCACGACGAAAAGTGGTGTTCGCCACCTCAATCCTGCCTCCCATTGACGCTTCACGGGTTATGTTCCAAACCTTTACTCTGCTCATTTTCGCCAGACGAGCTAGTTATTAGCCCGGCCACGACGATACACAATGATTGCCAGAACAACCAGCGCCAGAACCCCGGCAACGATGCGAATCACAGTTGTCATATCCATACTCAAAATCTCCTTTTTCGAAATACATCTATCTCGATTTTCAGCCATCGAGGCTATAACTTACTTATCGGCTCATTCCTTGAAAACCATTCATAATACTTAAAAACGCCGGAGCCAAAAGTACGATAAAAAGGCAGGGAAAGATAAAAAATACCAGCGGAAAGATAATTTTAACTTTTGCTTTGGCCGCGGCTTCTTCTGCCCTTTGACGACGCCTCTGCCTGAGATCTTCGGAAAATTCACTAAGTGCTTTGCCGATAGGCGTACCAAACCGATCTGTCTGCATCAGCATACTTACAAACACTGAGACCTCTTTAATCTTGGTCCTGGTTGCCAGGTTCTGCCATGCCTCAATTCGAGGTCTCCCGGCCCGTTGCTCGAGATAGACACGACTGAGTTCCCCCTGAATCTCAGGATGGCTGATAGCAAGCTCCTCCCCAATGCGAAGCAGTGCCTGATCCAGCCCAAGCCCAGCATTAATACATATAACCAGCAAATCCACCGCATCCGGCAGACTACGAGCAATCTTCTGCCTGCGACTGCGAATCGCAGTATCCAGGCAAATATTAGGAAAAACATATCCAACAACAGCAGATGCAAGAACAGCAAAAAGTGTCTGCTCCCTAACAAAACTACCGACAAAAACTCCAACTAACGGAGTAAGAACTTGCGCCGCAAAAAATAGGTCCTGTGCGTAAGTACTACGCAAACCAGCTGACTGGAGACGCTCCTGTGACTTCTGGCTTGCCGCTATCCCAAGCTTCGATCGAAGTTTTCCTATAAGAGAGACCAACCCCTCTTCAAATCGCTGCCTTCTACCAATCTTCCGCCTGTCGGGCCGGCTACTTTGCACCACTTCGATAAATCTCTGCGCCTCCGCGGTTGGGCGAAGCACAATTGGAGCCATCATCAATATCAGTACGCAAAACAGAGTTAGCCCAATTGCGGCATACAAAATGCTAGTCCCCATACTCACACCTCAATCTCATTGACTACGCGGCGAATCACCAGCCCGCCGACGATCAACATCACAACCCCCGCATAAAATACCTTCTGCCCCTTGGGGTCTTCAAACAAAATATTTGCATAGCCAGGGTTAATAAAATTCATAATTATAAATATAAAAATCGGCAAAAAAAGCAGGATCCACCCAGTGAGACGCCCCTGCGCCGTATGAGTTCTTATCTCCCCCTGGATACGCATACGATCTCGTATGACAGACACAATCCGATCAAAGATCTCTGCAAGATTTCCGCCGGTATCTTTCTGCACCAGAATACCGGTTACAAAAAGTCGAAGATCCATCGAGGGAACGCGGTTCAGCATCTGCATCAGTGCTTCCCGCAGGGAGAGACCATAGTTATGCTTTTTGAATACCTCCGCAAACTCCGTTTTGACAGGCTCTGTCCCTTCCTCCCCAACCATGTTGATCGCCGCCGCAATAGAGTGCCCTGCCCGTAGAGAACGAGCACACAACGCAACACACTCAGGAAGAGCACTATTGAACGCTTCTATTCTCCGAGTTCTCCGCACGCTCATCCATCCAACAGGGACATAGCCCATCATCGTGGAGATACAGGCCGAGACTCCAAAACGAGAAGTAATCCCATAGGTAATCCCAAAAGCCGTCAAAGCTGATCCAAAAATCAGTACTAAAAACACTCCGACGGAGACAGTGCTATCTGCCTGCAGAAGAAAGAGTTGAAAACGGGATAAAAGCCCCGCGCCCGCTGCTAAACCTTCCAATCGCCCAAATCTACCCGACTCGCCCTGGACCAGATATTGCGTCATTGCACGTCGGTTATTATCCACAGCCGAACGTGGAGCTATGACTGCCGCCATTCTGCGGACCATAACATTTTGCTGTCGAGAGAATCGCAACAAAAACATCATCACTCCAAACGCAACAGCAAAAATTACCCCAAATATTAGCCAAAGGCTCATCATTCCCCCTTTCAGATCTCCACCATGTGGTCCATCAGGCCATGCGGCAAAGACATACCAGCTTCACGCAGTTTTTCGCAAAATCTAGGCATAATGCCAGTAGAATAAAAATGACCTTTTACCTTGCCGGCTACAGATAATCCATCTTTTTTGAAAAGAAAAATATCGTTCATACTGATGACTTCGCCTTGGAGTCCTAGCAACTCAGTAATATGAGTAATACGCCTCGATCCATCACTCATACGCGCAACCTGGACAATCAAATGAATTGCCGAAGCAATCTGTGCCCGAATTGCTTTCTCGGGCAGACGGACGCTACCGGTCATCGACATTGTTTCCATACGTGCGATAGCATCCCGCGGCGAATTAGAGTGCACCGTGGTCAATGACCCCTCATGTCCCGTATTCATCGCCTGCAGCATGTCGAGAGTTTCTTCGCCGCGAACCTCGCCAAGAATAATTCGATCTGGCCGCATACGTAGAGCATTGACAACCAACTCACGCTGACGAATTCCCCCGCCGCCTTCCATATTAGGAGGCCTGGTCTCCAGGCGCACGACGTGCTCCTGTTTCATTAAAAGTTCGGCAGAGTCTTCGATCGTAACAATGCGCTCTCGCGCCGAGATAAATCCGGACAAGACATTGAGCAGCGTTGTCTTACCAGCGCCTGTTCCACCCGATACCACAATATTCATGCGTACTTCCACCGCACGCTGCAACAGATCCAACATTGGCCTTGTTAACATCTGGGAACGTAGTAAGTCCTCAGCAACAAGCGGGGTACTTCCAAAACGTCGAATCGATAAGATCGGGCCGTCAATAGCGAGCGGAGGAATAATAACGTTTACACGGGACCCATCTGCCAGTCGAGCGTCCACCATTGGAGAGGATTCATCTACGCGTCTCCCCACCGCGGAAACAATCTTATCGATAATATGCATTAAATGCCTATTATCTCTAAAAACGATATTCGTTTTTTCGAGGAGTCCACGTCGCTCCACATAAACAGAGTTATAAGTATTAACAAGAATATCGCTGATCGTAGGGTCATTAAGAAGTGGCTCGATTGGCCCAAGTCCAAAGACTTCATCCATAACCTCCTGCGTAAGCCTGTCTCGCTCCGTTGCGCTTAGAGGTACGCTCTGTTCGCCCATCAAATGCTGTACAAGAGAAAAAAGCTGTTGCTGTCCGGTACGTGTTTTTCTAAACTCATCCAACCGATTCAGATCAAGCCGTTTTATAAGCTCTTTATGAACCTCAGACTTGACTTGCTGCTGAATAATGTCAGGAACTCCATATACTGTCTGCACAGGATCAACTGCGGTCCATTCAGCCGGACTAGGAACGATATCGGCACTCATAAAGAAAGTGGCATCCTCGATTGATTTTTTGGAGCCTTGATCGACTTCAATAAAGAATCACTTTTTCCATCGAGAAAAAAGATTTTGCGTGACTCTCACACTTGTCTTTATACCTGCCGATCCTGCCACATCTGCTGCCCACTTGCCCATCTGTCCAGCAATCTCGGATTTACTCGAAGGAGAAATTGGCTCACCAAGATTAGTAGAGTTGACACATTCCAGATAGGCAGTCGAGATCTTTATAGAGATCGGAACCTTAAGCATCTTCTCGATCTGCTCAAAATTAATTGCATAAGAAGAGTTGAAACGATTGATTACCACCTGTATCTTTTCCGAAAAGTTTTCTTTAGACGTCAGCCTGTCTATATGACTGGACAAATCCCGGACCGCACTAATCTCCGGCGTTCCGACTAAATAGGCAATGGATGACGAGCGAATAATGGCGTGGCTAATTTGATCTAGATGAATATCCGCGTCGATAATCACATAGTCATACTCCGATCGAAAGAAATCCAGCACTCTGGATACGGTCTGGGCATCTATTACCATAGCCTTATTTGCATCATTGGGAGAAGACAGTACCTCAACACCGCTACGGTGCTTCGTTACATAGCCCCCAAGAAGCTCGCTATCTAAACGATTGACATTTCGAATCACCTCGTGCAAATGACAATTTTCTCCATCGACACCGAGGTAAATACACACATGCCCCATCTCCAAGTGATGATCGATCAAGAGCGTGCGTTTTTTGTGACACTGAGCGAGATATGCCGCAAGATGCACAGCAAGAGTAGTGGCTCCGACACCTCCTTTGGCTCCGAAAAAAGATATGACGGAGCCAGTCTGGACAACTCGTTTTATCGAACTAGACCATGAATCATCAATTTTGTTTAACAGACCCGTCAGCGCAGCTTCATTGAGCGGTTTGACTAGAAATTCGCTACAACCTGTTCTCATTGCCATCAAGATCCTGGCAGGATCCAGACTTCCCGAAACAGCGATAATGGTGATCTTTCCCGTAAACGTTTGCGATAAATATTGCGTCGTCTCAACCGCCGAATCGGTGGACTTATCAAAGTCAACAAAAGCAAGACATAAGCTAGCCGCCTTGATCTGCGAGGCCGAGGATGGACGTCTGCTACTAGAGACATAGGTGTCGAAATGCGACAAACTAAGCGCCCAAGGCTTTTTCCCAACCGCTCGAACAAGAGCAGATGTGTCTGCCACATCCGTGCAGACAGTCATAACAACGACATTTGGGACTTCAGAACCGTAGTTCATGCAACCTTCCTCTTAATGCCGATCGACCCGTCCTATTTAGCTGTCTTAACCACAGGCAGCGTCGCATCGAAGCCCTTCGGGTCTAACAATGGAATTGCAAGCTTTGGATCATCCATGTGTTCTTCCGACATGGGATCAATTACTTCGGGGGTAACCAGCACAAGCAGCTCTGCCGTCGAATGATTGATAGATTTTGACTTGAAAAGCTGCCCCAAGACAGGAATACTGGCTGCGCCCGGGGTCTTTCCAAGCTGATCGGTTGTACGCCTATCGAGCAGCCCCGAAATAGCAAAGCTCTGTCCACTCCTGAGAACCACCTGAGTCTCAGCCCTTCGGGTCGATAGCGCCGGAATGGTATACCCGCTAATCTGGACGGCGTTGGTATAATCCAGCGCACTAACCTCAGGCGCCACCCATAGCTCAATTGTGCCGTCGCTATTGACCCTTGGAGTGAAGTCTAACTTTACCCCATATGGTCGAAATTGAATGCTGATTGATGTTAGTCCTCCCGTGCTTCCCTGTACGACGGGGAAAGGAAATTCGCCACCTGCTAGAAAAGATGCCTTCTGCCCACTTAACGTAGTTATATTTGGCTCTGCCAGAATCTGCAGTACCTGGCGTGACTCCAGATCCTGCACCATTGCGCCAATATTTAGCTGCGAGCTATAAAGCAAAAAGTTCAAAGGATTTGAGATACTAATGCTTTTTCCCCCAACTGTGGACGTGCTACCTCCGCTGGCGCTGGAAGAAGATCCGCCTGTTGAGGCCGTCAAATTTGAAGGAAATTGAGTCGTAGAAGACTGAATCAGCTTGTTTCCACCAGCACTAAAAAGATTGATCCCAAATTGATTTAGCTTAGAGCGATCCACTTCAAGAATTCGCACCTTTAGCCTCACCTGCCTTACAAGAGAGGAGTTAATAAGTAGTGCGTTGGATACATTCTTGGAGTAAAGGCCAGCTAATCTCACTGCCGCTTCCGACATAGCCGCATTGCTAATCGTTCCAGAGAGTGTAATGCGTTCCTCCTCGGCCTGGACATGAATTTGCTCGTTTGGCATTGCCTGCTTGAAGGAATCTCGCAATGAGCCCACGTCTATATCGGAAGAAACTAAAAATGATTGCGACTCCCCGTTTTCATCCCAAACTACAAGCGAGCTGACGCCAGTTTGCTTTGATGTAAGCAGCACTTCTTTGGGACTGGCAATGAATGCGTAGATCACCGCAGGATTAGTCACATATACCCTGGTAAGCCTATGCTTTGCACTAACCGACATTGATCGCCCGACAAGCAAATGAATGGGTTTTTCAGACGGAATAGCACTAGCGAAGTAGCTTGCGTCAGTACTATCTTCCAACGACGGGTTACTGGAAGCGGCACGAGTATCTACCTGATCCGCATAAGCTGTTAGGTCAACGCCACACAGAATGGCCAGCAGCGGTAAACTTCGAAGTGAGCGGATGAACCATATTGCATATCTTTTCACTGGAAGCTCTCCACCGATTGCTTTTCGCCCTGCATGAGTTGCACACTATACCTCTTAGGGGCTGGCGGAGTCTGAGGACTTACTATCCGCCTTACTGCTGCTGGCTTGGCCTTTACCATTGCTCCTAAAGTAGACATTTGCGCCGGAGTATCCTCAACGTGGTTATGATCGGCTCCGTTTCTCAATACAAAGTGCACAGTGCCCTGGGCACTTGCCAGCACTACCCTTTCAGCGTCCTCTGGAGTAACTAAAAGAGTTACAACATCGACAGTATTGGCCTTACCTTCGGGGTCCGGTTGCATCTTCTGTCCGGCGGTTAATATCTGCGCATCTTGTAGAACCGTGGATGTCATCGAGTCTGACGATGCTGCCCGAAAGGTTACTAGCACATCGACATGGGTTCCCGGCAGCAAATATCCTGCAACTCCTACCACCTGATCCGACTTTAACGACAAGGCCCTCATTCCTTCAGGAATGCGAGCCGACAAGCCCGCACCTTGCCCCACACCGGATATCTGCCGATCGAGCAACGGCTCCCCTTCGGCGAGTGGGTAAAGCACGCTTCTGCCAATCACATCATCCTGCCGGATAAACGCACCCGCAAGCGGCGCTCCGCCAGGCCAGTTCACCAGTTTTAAATTTGTAGCGGTCAATATCTCCCCCGCCTCCATTTTTTTCACTGTAGCCACATAACGCAACTGCGTCGGTACAGGCGCACGCAACTTAGATAAGCGGTGGCTAAGCCATAAAGTAAAACTCCCCGATATGGCAACCGCCACGAGCATGGCAGCAATAAAGCGGCGTGCAAGCATTGGATTACCTCGGCATTTCTGCAAAATAACTGGTCAACAGGCATCCTGCTGCAATCGCTACCGCGTAGGGAAGGCGTAGGGAATTACTATTTTTTACGTTTATTTCCTCATGCGGGGTAAGGCCTTTATGGTGATGATGGCGCACAAGAGAGAGAACATTCCACATCGTCTCTCGAAGGCGCCCATGCACTAGAGCAAGCACTAATCCCATCAGCCCACCCACAAGAGAGGTAAAGATCAGAAGATAAGCGATATTTTCAAAACCAATCGCACTCGCCACCGTACTAATCAACTTCACATCCCCACCACCCATGCCACCTGCCACAAAAAAAATTAAAAATATGCCTCCCGCGACGAGAGCTGCAGCAAAAGAGGTTGCCAACCCACTCCACCCGTCAAAGATCAGGTGAAGCAGAAGCGCCGCAGGGAGGGCAAATGCGATTAAGCGATTTGGAATTTTCCGACTTTGAATATCAAAGATGGCAGCAATACCTGCACATACTGAACCAGCAACCGGATAGATGATCTCTTTATCGATTGAAATCATTGGGATCACCTCTACCAAAGGAGAAATTGAAAAATAAAGGACATAGCGATACACGGCTATACCCTTTGGAGATATTTGATGTCAGCTGCGATTTTTCACTGAAAGATGTTTTTTTCAGCAGAAGCTTTGTAGTACTACGAAGGAGGAACCAAGCCATTTGAGATATTGGTAAATACGGTCTTGATATTGGTAGCAACAGTTCCCATAAGCGTGATTGCGGCAAGCGATATTAAAGAAGCGATGAGGGCATATTCAATCAGATCCTGCCCAGACTCATCTTTGAGAAGGTTGGTAACGTGATGCAAGATGCGATTCATATTGATGGGCTCCCAGGTTTTTAAACTTATGACATGCCTTCCATGTCACTTATATCGACCAAAAACGGCTACGTATTACTGAAATTGGAAATTTACGCGAGATACGTAAATAAAGCACTTTAGTACCGAATACCTTGCATCAATACTTAGGAATTTTTAATACAAGCGGTTATTCGATCTATCAGGCGATCTAAATCCAAGTCTTGTGCCGTTTTGGCCGCTACGTACTAGATCGGCGACTTTATATCGAAGACAAGAGCCGGTGTACCATTTTGGATATTTCATCGAATATAGATGTTTCAACATGTATCTACAGAGGGGCAATCCCTCTGCCCCCTACTCCCACGCTCCCACCCAGCCATCGTTTTGGGATTGGCCCCCGGACGGCCTATAATCTTCCAAGATGAAGGCTCACGTATATGTCACGCTCAAACGTACCGTCCTCGATGCACAGGGGCAAACCGTAACGGATGCGCTGCGTCGCATGAACTACCACGGCGTCACCGACGTCCGTCAGGGCAAGTATTTTCTGTTGACCCTGGAGGATGGGCAGGACATGCCGACCGTACGGGCCGAAGTGGAGCGCATCGCTACCGAGGTTCTGGTGAACCCGGTGATCGAAGAATTCAGCTTCCGCCTCGAGTCCTAATCCCCTGCGACATTGCGCGTTCTGACAGCCGGACGAGGCTCCGGTGAGCGGAAAACCATGCCTGCTCCTGACGTTTTTTTTGAACGTCCGCTGAATCGTGTCAAAATCAGCTCCAAAAGTAATCCTTCCGAACCCCTTTTTCGTTTACATTTGTGATGCCGCAAAAGATGCAAGTTCTTTTTTCCCAACTATCTGACGCCAGGGCGATAGACGGCATCCTATGCGTGTAGTGGTTGTTTTACTTTGAGAGTTCGCTCTTTTGCACATTGTTCTGCGACGAATACGGGAGAATGTGATGTTCCAAACTACGTCGAGGATGGAAGCACGCACTTTAAACGCAGCTTCCTCAGGCAACATACCGCACCATCACAAGGGCGCCTTTTGGGAATGCATCCTTGCCCTTCTACTCCTATCCGGCATTGTGTCTCGAGCCCAGGCCCAGGCCTTGCCAACCGCGACCAGAAACTCGGGCGTGGATGTCTTCTTCACAGGCGGTCACGGCGATACCGACTACGGAACCACGGGAACAGCGTTCTCCGTCGGCGGCGACGTCGCTCTCTTTGGTCGGCCGCGATTCGGGCTGCAGACCGCGATTGAGGCACGCCTGATCGACATGCCCAGCGACTACATCGGCACGAAGGACTTCGCCGGAGGCATCCGTGTCGGCAGGCCCCTCCACTTCCACCGCATCACCCCCTACGCCGACTTTCTGATCGGCTACGGAACCATCTCGTTTCCCGGGCTGCGTCATCCCGGCTACACCCACGACAACTCCGTCACCTATAACTTTGGCGGCGGCGTCGACGTCCCCGTCTTCGGCCCTTTTGCAGCCAAAGTCGATTACCAGGAGGAGTCCTGGAAACTGGGCGACGCTAGTTCACGCCTGACCCCATCGGCCTTCACAGTCGGCGTGGTCTATACCCTGCCGTTGTCGTTCCACATCCACCGCTAAATCCCCAAACCGCGGGTGAAATACCCTCCGCACAGGGCTTTCATCCGCTCCTTCCTTTCGGAAGAGGGAAGACGTCCGCCGGACGGGCTTCCTACGCGGAGAGCTAACGTTCACACGACCTTTTAGACCTCTCATATTGCTCCTTCCACTGCACGGGACAAAAATCCCTGCTGCCGACCAGCGGAAGGCCCTCAGAAGATCACCTCCCCATATCCCTCCGCGAGCAACACGAAGTGCCGAAGTGCTAGGCTCAAAGATGATGGATTCGATCACTTTGCCGCCTACATCCCCTGAGCCCACCCCGCACCGCACCGGCAGCCGTTTCGTCCGCGCCTGCCTCCGCCTCCCGGTCGACACCACCCCCGTCTGGTTCCTCCGCCAGGCTGGCCGCTACATGCCCGAGTACATGGCGGTCCGCAAGCACCACAGCCTCCTCGACATCTGCCGCACCCCCGAGATCGCCGCCGAAGTCACCATCACCGCCGCCGAGCGCCTCGGCGTGGACGCGGCCATCATCTTCGCCGACCTGCTCCTCCCCTTCACCCCCATGGGCCTCGACTTCGAGTTCCTAGCCGGTGAAGGCCCCGTCGTCCACGCCCCCATCCGCACCGCCGAGCAGGTCCGCGCCCTCCGCACCGACCGCGTCGACGAGCTAGCCTACGTCTCCCACTCCATCGAGCGCGTAGCCGCTCACTTCTCCTCCCCCCGCCCCGACGGCGACCAGCTCGGCATCATCGGCTTCTGCGGCGCGCCCTTCACCCTGGCCAGCTACATGATCGAAGGCTCCAGCTCCCGCAACTACATCGAGACCAAGAAGCTGATGTACGCGAGCAGCCTCGCCGGTTCGCCCGAATCCACCGCCTGGCCCCTCCTCATGGAGAAACTCGTAACCGTCCTAACCGCCTACGCCCAGCAGCAAGTCGAAGCCGGAGCCGACGTCATCCAGGTCTTCGACAGTTGGGCAGGCGCTCTCTCGGTCACCGACTACCGCGAGTACTGCCTCCCCGCCACCACCGAGCTGGTCCAGCGCATCCGCTCCCTTGGCGTCCCGGTCATCTACTTCGGCGTCGACACGGCCTCCCTCCTCCCAACCATGCGCCAAACCGGAGCCGACGTCCTCGGCCTGGACTGGCGCACGCCCCTCGACCAGGGCTGGCAGTCCATCGGCAGCGGCCACGCTGTCCAGGGCAACCTCGACCCCATCACCCTCTTCGCCCCGCCCGAAGTCCTCCGCACCCGCGTAGCCGAGATCCTCACCCAGGCCGCCGGACGCCCCGGCCACATCTTCAACCTCGGCCACGGCATCGTCCCCGGCACTCCCGTGGAAAACGTCATCCAGGTCGTAAAATGGGTACGGGAGCTAAGCAAGTAATGAAGCCCGAAGCGATCCTCCTCCTGGCCCACGGCACCCCCGACACACTAGGCCAGATGGCCGAATATCTCAGCAAAGTAACCGGCGGCCGCCAGCTCCCCCAGTCCGTCGTAGAGGAACTCCAACACCGCTACGCCGAGATCGGCCTGCGCGACGAGCCTCTCCCCGAAGGCCCCCCGCTCACCCACTGGACGCTCGAGCAAACCCGCCTCCTACGCGAGTCCCTGACGATCCCTGTCTACGTAGGCATGCGCAACTGGCAGCCTTACATCGCCGACGTGGTCGCCCGGATGCGCTCTGACGGCATCCACAGCTTCCGCGCCATCTGTCTGGCCCCTCAGAACTCCCGCACCAGCACCGGCCTCTACCGCCGCGCGGCCACCTCTGCCGCCGAGGGCATAGAGATGGAGTTCATCTCCGGCTGGGCCGAAGAGCCTCTCCTAGCCCGCGCCTTCGCCGACCGCCTTCTGCCTGTCTGGAAGGAAGCCTGCGCCGCCACCGGCACCCGCGTCCCAGTCCTCTTCACGGCCCACTCGGTCCCCTGCCGCACCCTCCTCCCGGGCACGCCTAGTAGCACTTCAGACCAGCCCACCCGCCCCACCACCCCCATCCCCGCCGACGGCATCCAGACCTACGACGCCACCGCCACCCCGGACCCCTACCCTGTCGAGTGCAAACAGACGGCGATCCGCGTAGCCGAAGCCGCCGGCCTCACCGACCCCGACTGGTACTTCGCCTTCCAGAGCCAGGGCATCGCCGGAGCCCCCTGGATCGGCCCCACAGTAGAAGAGACCCTGAAGGCCCTAGCCGCCGAGGGCTACAAGGGAGTAGTCATGCAACCGATCGGCTTCCTCTGCGACCACGTAGAGATCCTCTACGACATCGACATAGCCTTCAAAGCCACAGCCAAAGAGCTTGGCCTAGACCTCTGGCGCGCCGAGAGCCTGAACGCCTCCCCCATCCTCATCGAAGCCCTCATAAAACTGGCCACCGCCGAATAAGCAGGACATGCCTCACAGAGTTAAGGTCCAATCCTTGACTTAGCCCACGCAAACTCGCCTTCCATCAGCGGAATTAGTCCCGACAAGCCGACTTTCTATGAGCAGGTCACTAGTGTCAAGTGATTGTTCTTTGTTTTTTCCTTCATAGGGCTTTTGCTTTTGTTGTTGCTCTTGGCTTCGTTGCTCTCCACCGTGTTTCTATTCGCACTCTGGATGAGCTGTCTTCATGCAAGCTCGGTGCCGGTTGGGGTTCGAGAGGAGAGTCGATGCTGCCATTTATCGGTCGGCCTCGAAGGCCGAAGTCGGCTCGCAGTCATCGGAACACGGTGTCGTCGCAACGGGTGAACATGTTGATCTCTCAAGCAGCTTGTTCGTAGAACGGCATATATGTAGCTTGGGTGCTCCAGAGATGATGGAGCAACACCGCAAGCTTGCGTGCTACTGCGACGACGGCCTTACTCTTGGCCTGCTTACCACCTCGTGCGGCCAAGTGCAGACCCCACTGGCGCAGCGCCGAGTCTCGTCCGTGCGGTCGGAGGATATGGTTGGAGCACTCGATCAGCAGACTTCGGAGGTATGCATTGCCGGCATGGGTGATGCCAAGCTGAGGATCATGGTCTCCGGACTGACTTCGACGAGGCCGTAGGCCAAGATAGCAACCGACATCACGACTTCGTCCGAACCGTTCCTTGCTGCCGAGCGTCAGCACGAAGGTCAAGGCGGTGAGGTGGCCGACGCCGTGAACCTTCAGCAGCGCCTGCGTCTCTGGATACTCGGTCTGGCCGAGCTGTTGGATCTGTCGGTCGTACAGCTTGATCTTTACTGTCATCTCCGCGATCTGCTGAAGCACCGGACCGAGCGCGTGTGCCAGTCCAGGTGGCATAACAGCAACGCTGCGCTGGGCGAAGCACGTTGTGGCAGAGGCAGGCATACGGTAGCCGCACGACTTCGTCAGACCACGAACGGCGTTCACCGCAGCGGTACGCAGTCGCACCAGCAGCGCTCGCGCACGAATCAGAGTCAGAGCCTGCTGTTGCTCGACCGTACGATGGGCGATCGGCCTCAAGATATTCGGATCAAGCCGCGCATATCTTGCCAGCTTCTCAGCATCCACCTGATCGCTCTTCCGATCACTGTGCGAGATCGCACGTAACTCGCGAACGTTCGCCACGATCACTTCGTGGCCTAGTTCCTGCAACTGTGCGCTGATCCAGATCGAGTGTGTTCCGGCCTCCATCGCGACCCGCGCTGATGGCACGTCGGTGAACCACTTCTCAATCGCCTTCGGGGTAGTTCTGAAGCGGCCACGGTCGACCACTTCTCCGTCCTGGTTGAGAGTGCAGTAATGGCTCCAGACATCGCCAAGGTCGATGCCGATCGTCATCTCGACCTTGGCTTGCCTGCGTGGAACTTCAGCGATGAGGTGTTGCGCTGGCTTCTTCATGGGAACAGTCTGCTCCTCCTTCGGAGGACCTGCTCATCCCATTTGTAGGTACTAATCCAGCACTCAATGCAACGCCGCCATGGAAGCTATGGCTTAGGCAAGTGACGCAAGGCGTTACCAAGGATTACTGAAAGGTTACTCCTGGTTACTTTATTCCGCTTTTTCCTCAGCTGACATATTGATTTGCAGAGCTTACCATTGTGTCAAGCACGGAGGTTGTGATGGAATTAGCTTTTGCGACGCACCAAGGCCGAGTAACAATAGGCAAGTGGAATTTATTGGCGTTCAACCTTCGCGACGGTCGACGCTTACTGGCAAAAGAAACTTTCAAAGAGGTCCTCGCATTACCGACTACCGGTGGCAATAAAGACACTCTTCGTAAGATCTCTCAGCATCAACTTATGAGAAACAGCGCACTTACGACAGCAATGAGCGTATTTGAAAACCCGATCTGCTTCCGATCCAATGCAGGGAAACTCATCGAAGGATTTGAAGCCGAAGGTCTGGTCACGCTCTGCAAATTCCTCCTGAAAGCAAGAGAGATTGGAGTTCTTCAGACTGCCGCGCTAATGCGCACCGCGCGCGCCGCAGAAAGTATCATCATCTCCCTTGCCAACGTCGGCCTTATAGCGATGATTGATGAGGCGACAGGTTATCAAGCTAAGCGAACAAAGGGTTCGCTGCAGGAAATCTTCGATAAGTTCTTAAAAACTGACTACGACTCATGGAATAAGCGCTTCCCGGACGACTTCTATCAAGAAATCTACCGGCTGCGAAAGTGGGAGTGGAAGGGGCGATCCATCAACCCTCCGCAATGCGTAGGGAACTTTACAAACTTCATAGTCTACATGCGGTTAGCGCCAGGCATACTGGGAGAGTTGGAATCCAGAAATCCGATGCTCGAAAATGGCGAGAGGCTCGTCAAACATCACCAATGGCTTAGTGACGATATTGGCCAACCTGCGCTTTCGCACCATATCTTCGCGGTGATCACTCTTATGAAAGTCAGCGAAACGTGGTCTGCCTTCATTGCAAAGCTCGTCAAAGCATTTCCTCAATGCGGGGATCAAGGGTGGCTTGAACTCGAAGACTAGATATCCTCCTAATAGCGTTTGTCCTGAGAAACGCCGTTCTCTCTCTATCTGCTTCATCCTCAGAGAACTTCTCAGACTTCGCTTTTGCCGTTGCTTCTGAGGTAGGTCTGGACTTTAGCCCGGACATCAAAAACCACCTCCAACGCGGGCTTTAGCCCCGGGGTTAAGCTTTCTTCCTTGCAACCTAGACTATTAAGGACACGGCTTCAGCCGTGCCATCCCGGCATACCAAGAAACGCGGCTTTAGCCGCTGAGGAACGACTTCCTCAACTCACCCAAAATCCCCATCTCATCGCAAAAACAAAAACGCCCTAACTCCGGGCGGGCGGCACTTCGTGCGGTACTCGCCCCGTCACGTAAAAAATCCCCACAAGCGCGTTACGATCTAAACATGACTCCCCCCGTCCCGCCCTTCACCCTCGAAACCGCCATCCAGAAGGTCCGCAAGGCCGAAGACGGATGGAACTCCCGCGACCCCAACCGCGTCTCCCTCGCCTACACCGTCGACAGCGTCTGGCGCAACCGCTCCGAGTTCGTCACCGGCCGCGAGCAGATCGTCCAGTTCCTCACCCGCAAGTGGACCCGCGAGCTGGAGTACCGCCTCATCAAAGAACTCTGGGCCTTCACCGGCGACCGCATCGGCGTCCGCTTCGCCTACGAGTGGCACGACGACTCCGGCCAATGGTTCCGCTCCTACGGCAACGAGAACTGGGAGTTCAACGACGAAGGCTTGATGCACCACCGCTACGCCTGCATCAACGACCTGCCCGTCCAGCCCGCCGACCGCCTCTTCCACTGGCCCCAGAGCACCCGTCCCGACGACCACCCCAGCCTGAGCGAACTGGGCCTATGACGTCTAAGCCTCGCACAGCCATCATCGGCGGTGGCATCGCTGGAGTCACCGCCGCCTGGCAGCTAGCCCAAATCGACCCGACTCAAGATGTAACCCTCTTCGAAGCCTCCCCCCGCCTCGGCGGCATCGTCGAGACCGTCCGCCGCGAAGGCTTCGTCGTCGAGTGCGGCCCCGACGGCTGGATCACCGAAAAGCCCTGGGCACGCGAATTAGCTGAGGAATTGGGCCTCGGCAACGAGCTGATCTCCTCCCTCGACGCCACCCGCATCACCTACATCCTGCGCAACGGTCGCCTCATCCCCATCCCCGATGGAATGCGCATGATGGTCCCGACCGACCTCGAAGCCCTCACCCGTTCGGAACTCTTCAGCCCTGCCGCCATCGCCGCCTACGCCTCCGAACCCGGCCGAGCCGAAGAGCTCCGCGCCGCCACCCCCGACCGCGACGAGTCCGTAGCCAGCTTCGTCCTACGCCACTTCGGCGAAGAGGTCCTCCACACCGTAGCCGCTCCCCTGCTCTCGGGCGTCTTTGGCGGAGACGTTACCCGCCTCAGCGTCCGCGCGGTCATGCCCGCCTTCGTCCAGATGGAGCGCGAGCACGGCTCCCTCATCCTCGCCCTGCAATCCAAGCCAAAGACCGCCTCCCCCCAGCCGATCTTCACCTCCCTGGCCTCGGGCAGCGGCTCCCTGATCGAGCGCATGGTCGCCGCCATCCCACCCGAGTGGATTCGCCTCAACACCACCGTCAGCGACCTGGTCACCGCCGGTCAGGCCTGGACAGTCGAACTGGCCGGAAAGCCCCCCTCCTACCAGGACTTCGACCGCGTCATCGTAGCCACACCCGGCCACATCAGCCGCCAGCTCCTCGGCGGCATAGTCGACACCGCCCTGCTCCCCTTCGAGGCCACCTCTGCCGTCATCATCGCCCTGGCCTTCACCCAGCCGTTCGACCTCCCCCCCGGCTTCGGCTTCCTCGTCCCCGACGGCGAGACCAACAACCTACTGGCCGGAACCTTCATCGACCAGAAGTTCCCCAACCGCGTGCCTCAGGGCACCCACCTGCTGCGAGCCTTCTTCGGCGGCGAGCGCGCCCCCGCCATCGCCATCATGCCCGACGACGAGATCGCCGCCCAGGCCTTCGAGGAGCTGCAAAAGATCCTCGGCCCCCTGCCCGAACCATCTTTCACCATCGTCCGCCGCTGGCCCCACAGCCTCCCCCAGTACGCCGTCGGCCATCTGGATCGGCTCGCCGAGCTGGACCGTCAGGTCGCCCAGCACCCCGGCCTTCACCTCCTCGGCAACGCCTACCGGGGGGTCGGACTGCCGGACCTGATCCGCGAAGCCCGCACCTTAGCCCGGGAGATAGCCCAACCGAAGTGATTGCACTAAAAATAGTGCAATCACCGTAGATCCACACCGCACCAACTCCACGTTTTACCGTCACAACTCCACGTTCTACCGACCACAAAAAACGGCCCCAACGACGCAAAAGCATCGTTGGGGCCGTTTGGGAAGAAGCTGGTTAGACTGCCGGTGCGGGAGCCACAACCTCTTCAGGAGCATCGCTCTTGATCGTGACCTTAACATGCGTCGTGACCTCGCGATGCAGCTTGATGGGAACGTGGAACTCGCCAAGCGTCTTGAGAGGCTCCTCGATCGCGATCTTGCGGCGATCGACGGTAAAGCCTTTCAGCTCAAGCTGCTGGGCGATATCGCCCGAGGTGACCGAGCCGAAGAGGTGATCGTTCTCGCCGACCTTGCGCTCGAAGAGCAGCTCGATCTCCTGCATGGTGCTCGAAAGCTCCTCCGCCTGGATCTTCTCCTTGGCGGACTTGCGGATAGCCGAGCCCTTCATCTGCTCGATGACTGCCTTGTTGGCGGCAGTCGCTTCAATCGCGAGCTTGCCGGGCAGAAGATAGTTGCGTCCGTAGCCGTCGGCCACCTTCACGACATCGCCGCGGTGTCCGAGCTTGACTACATCTTCTTTCAGAATGACTTCCATGGTGTTTCTCCGAATGCTGGTGTGGCCTTAAGTTAGAAGCGGGCGGCGAAGGCGAGCAGCGCGATGTTGCGCGACTGCTTGATGGCGAGCGAGAGGCGACGCTGATGGGTCGTGCAGACACCCGTCAGGCGGCGCGGAACGATCTTGCCGCGCTCGGCGACGAAGCCCTGCAGCAGGCGGACATCGCGGTAGCTGATCTGGTCGATCTTCTCGGTGCAGAACTTGCAGACCTTCTTGCGGCGGAAGAACTTGCGCCCGCCGGGGCCGCCGGGACCACCCGCGGGACGGGGGCCGCCAGGTCCGCCCGCAGGACGGGGTCCGCGCGGAACGAAGCCGGTGCTGGGGCCGGAGTGGCCGGTGGTGGTGGCAGGAGCCGCAGCCGCTGGTGCCTGCGTCTCGGTCGGGGTGCTGGTTTCGTCAGCCATTTTGATTCCTCTATTTCCCTGAAAAGGGATGCTACGTTGTGCGTCCCCTGCGCTCCAGACTCGCGGTGGAATCTCTGAACTGAGGATCATCAGATCGTCAGGAAGCGAGGGTTCGGCGTGGTGTTGCAAGCTCGCCCGCTAATGAGCCGGGCGAAGAAGTTAGGCGGAAACCGTCTCGGTCGCGGCAGGAGTCTCGGCCACGGCGACAGGAGCCTCGACTGCGGGCGCCTCGGTGGTCTCGGGAGCGGCTGCAACGGGGGCCTCGGCCACGGGAGCGGCGACAGGAGCCGCAACAGGCTGGGCGACCGGCAGAGCCGAACGCTTCACATGCGTCTCGCGGTGGTGCTTGATCTTGGCGAGGCGCTTCTCTTCCTCGTCGATGCGCACGGTGATGAACTTGATGACCTGCTCGGAGACACGGAGACGACGCTCGATCTCGGTGATGAGCTGGCCCTCGGCTACGATGGTGAGCAGGACGTAGAAGCCGTCGTTGAACTTGCGCACGGTATAGGCGAGCCGGCGACGGCCCATCTTCTCGGTGCTGCGGACTTCGCCGCCACCATCGGTGACGTTCTTCTGGAAGCCTTCAATCAGCTTGTCGAGGTCGGCTTCTTCGACGTCCGGGCGGACGATGAACATGATTTCGTAGGTACGATTCATTCGGTCTACTTCTTTCTGCGAAGTTCTGCTTCGCACCGTGCCGACTCTGTGTCGACAACGGTTTGGAAACTGTTGCTGCGATTACTCCACAACCTGCTACTCATGCTGTGAAACTTCTTATTACTCCTTCGAGTCAGCGGACTCGCCGTTGACCTTCCGGTTGAACTCGTTCATGGCCTTGCCGACACCGTCGGTCAGGACCATCTCGACGGCGCGGGCGGCGTCATCGAGCACTTCATCCAGCACGCCCAGCTCCATCTTGCGCATCGGAGAGAGCAGGTAGTTGGTGCCGCCTGCCTTGATCTCGCGGCCGGTGGTGGTGGGCGGTTTGCCGACCCCGATCCGGATGCGAATCCACTCCTCACTGCCGAGCACGCTCGAGATCGACTTGACCCCGTTGTGCCCACCCGCCGAGCCGCGCTCGCGGATGCGAAGCTGCCCGAGCGGAATCGCCAACTCGTCGTAGATCACGATCAGACCGGACTTTTCAGAGGCCGATGGGACCGGAATCTCAAGCTCACGAAGCAGAGCGGCTACCGAAAGCCCGCTGAGATTCATGAAGGTCTCGGGCTTGGCCAGGAGAACCTCTTGACCGGCCACGATGGCCCTGGCGGTAAGCGCCTTGCCGCGGCGGTTGGCGACGGTGACCCCGCTACGCTCTGCGAGGCGGTCAATCGCCAGAAACCCGGCGTTATGCGGGGTGAACTGGTATTCGATACCGGGGTTGCCGAGACCGACGACCAGCTTCACGACGCATTTCCTTTCTTGAAACAGCTACCAGAACAACATGCCAGCCTGAGAGCGTTGGCTCTCAGGCTGGCGAAAGACTACTTCTTCTTAGCGTCGGCGGCAGGAGCAGCGGCAGCGTCGCCCTTGCCCTTCTTGGCAACCTCGGGCTCGGTGGTGGCTGCAACCTCGGCGGCTGCCTCTTCCTTGATGATGGTGACGTGCGCGACCAGCGAGGTCTCGTCCTCGAGGAACTTGATCTTGCCGCCGTGCGGCAGGTCGGAGACGTGGATCGCACCGTGCAGTTCGAGGCCGGTGACGTCGATGTCGAGGTGATCCGGAATGTCAGCGGGGAGGCACTCGATCTCGACCTCACGCAGGACCTGGTCGAGGATGCCGCCAGCGGTCTTGACGCCGACCGGGATGCCCGAGAGCTGGATGGGAACGGAGACGCGCATGGGCTTGTCCATCGCGATGCGCTTGAGGTCGACGTGCAGCAGCTTGCCCTTGATGGGCTCGTTCTGCCAGTCCACGATCATGGCCTTGGTGGCGGATTCGCCGGTGACGTCGAGGTCGAAGATGGTGTTGTGGCCGGACTCGGAGTGGAGGATCTTGGTGACGACGCGGGGGTCGACCGTGACTGCAACCGAGGGCTGACCGGCGCCGTAAACAACTGCCGGAATGAGGCCGGAGACGCGGACGCGGCGCGCGTGATTCTTGTTGAACTTGCCCTCGCGGGGCGTGGCTACGACTGCATCGAACTTGACTGCCATGAGCTTACATTCCTTTCGGGCACGAAGAGCAGATGTAAAGCTCTGCTTCGCTCCGTTTGCGGCGTTCCGGCCGCTGCGGGTTGTGCTGCGTTAGGTGAACAGCGTCGAAACGCTGGTCTCCATGTGGATGCTCTCGATGGCGCGGCCCAGAAGACCGGCTATCGAAAGCACCTTGATCTTGCTCACCTTCTGCGCGTTCTCGCGCAGCGGGATGGTATTGCTCACGATGACCTCTTCGATCCGTGAGGCCGCGATGCGCTCGACTGCCGGGCCTGAGAGCACCGGGTGCGAGGCGCACGCGTAAACTTTGGTCGCCCCCTGCTCGAGCAGGGCTTCGGCGGTCTTGACCAGGGTGCCCGCCGTGTCGATGATGTCGTCGATGATGAGGCAGGTGCGGCCTTTGACATCGCCGATGACGTGCATGACTTCAGTGACGTTGATGTCGGTCCGCCGCTTGTCGACGATGGCCAACGGAACGTCCAGCTTCTTGGCGAAGAATCTCGCGCGCTCCACGCCGCCCGCATCGGGGGAGACGACGGTGAGGTTGGGCAGGTTCAGCTCCCGGAAGTACCCGACCAGCACCGGGCTGGCAAAGAGGTGGTCGACCGGGATGTTGAAGAAGCCCTGAATCTGTGCGGCGTGCAGATCGACGAGCAGGGCGCGGTTGGCGCCGGCGGTCGTGAGCAGGTCCGCTACCAGCTTGCTGCTGATGGCGACGCGCGGACGGTCTTTTCTATCCTGGCGCGCGTAGCCGTAGTACGGAATCACGACGGTGATGCGCGCGGCCGAGGCCCGTTTGAGCGCGTCCATCATGATGAGAAGCTCGACCAGGTGCTCGTCTACGGGAAAACAGGTGGGCTGGATGACGAAGACATCGGCTCCACGTACGTTTTCGAGCAATTGGAAGTAAATCTCGCCGTCAGAGAAACGCTGCATCCGGGTCTCGCCCAGGGGCACTCCGACAAACTTGCAGACCTCCTCGGCGAGTGCCTTGTTTGCACCGCCCGAGAAGATCTTGAAACGCTTTGCCTCGCTGAGCCGGCCGGGACGTTTTTTCTCCGTGCCGGGCTTGGCGGTGGCTTGTATATCAACTGCAAGTGGATCAAAGGCGGTGACGGTATCCGCTGTTTTCGTATCTACCGCCCGCCCTGTCGAATCAGGGGGAAGAACCACAGTCGTGTCTTGTTCATTCACGTTGAAACCCTCCAGGTTGGTTGACCTTGAATTGTTCCTGCTGCCTGTCTTTTCCGAAGCCTTGTTGCGACCTCGGTACTTCGTGTCAATCTCGAACAATTACTACGAAATACGGACTTACTGGTTCTTCCTGCTACTTGTACTTCGCGCGGTGTTCTCGCGCTGATGCAAATTCATTTTACCTCGGTGGCTATTGCGCCACGTTGAAGAAAACCCTAACTTCGTTCTCCCATGTTCCCGGCCTCTATGGAGAGGCCTCAGGTTGAACGGCTGGACGAGAGCGACTGGTATGGGCTTGGTCCCCAGCGGACCCCGCCCAGTTTTGGTTGGGCGACCAGGATTCGAACCTGGACTAGATGCTCCAAAGGCACCTGACCTACCGTTAGTCGATCGCCCAGTCTTTTACCGGCAAGTTGTTGCGTGCCAGCAAAATCACTCTGCGAACATGTTGCGCCAGTAGAGAGGGCGGGGCAAGGTCTTCGTGACGATTGCCGGTACGCCGTCGTGCTGGACGCGCTGTTGAGCGGCTTCGGCATCACCCTGCGAGCGGTAAAGCCCGAAGAGCGCCGAACCTGAGCCTGAGAGTCCTGCGAGTATCGCAGGCTGTCCCGAGTCTGATCCCATCAGTTGTCGCTTGATCTCACGCAAGGGGGGATGCTGCAGAAAGACGACCGTTTCGAAGTCGTTTTCAATCCCGGTGCGGACAAGCGCGAGAAGGGAGTTCTCGGCCAGATCAATCTGCGCTTCGCCCTGTGTGTGAAGTTGCTCACGAGAGATGCCCTGCTGTTTCCCTGGGCTGCCAACCTCTAAAGGATGGCCGAAAGTGCGAAAGATACCGGAGGCGCCGGACTCAGCGTCCTTGACCGCAGCAAAATCTAGATCCTGCTGAAGAATAGACGCGTAGGTGCGGCTCAACTTCTCTAGTGTAGAGGATGTCTGCGGATTATGCAAGGAGGACGGAACGGCAAAGCTCTGGTCCCAGTCGCGGAAGGCCTGCGGGGTGGAGACACCGACTTTGGGGATCGCCATGACGGCGTGGATCTCGGTGGAACCGGCGTAGGTGATGTCGGTGACGGGGGTAACCGCCTCGCCGCGGTTGCTGCCGAGAACCGCGCCGCCGATCAGGAAGAGGGGAACATCGGAGCCCACCTCGGCGGCGATGGCCAGGCGGTCGGCGGGGGGGAGGAGCTTGCCGGGTGCTTCCCTTTCCAGCTCCTTTTCGAGGCCGATAAGGGCGGCGGCGGCGTTGGCCGAACCGGCTCCCATGCCTCCCTGGATGGGGAGGTTTTTCTGGATGTGCAGCGCTACTTCGGCGGTGATGCCCATGCGGTCGAGCGCCTTCTCGACCATGCGGATGGCTGTGTTGCGGCCGTCGGTGGGGACGCGGGAGTCGTTTGATTGCAACAAGATACGCGAGCGCGCGGAGGGGCGGGCCTGGACGCTGACGACATCGTGCAGGGCGATGGTCTGGTAGAGCGTGGAGAGGGCGTGGAAGCCGTCCGGCCGGGGTGGGCCGATGGCAAGGCCCAGATTGATCTTTGAGTAGGAACGGACGCGCGTCTGCATGGTCTTATCTTCTTATCTTACGGGTGCCACGCAGGTTACTCGTATTTTAGGGTTTCTACCGGGTCGAGGCGGGCGGCGCGGTTGGCCGGAAGCGTGCCGAAGAGGACGCCGACGATGACCGAGGTTCCCAGCGCAATGACCGCCGACCAATCCGAAACGGGGATTTTGAACGGGGTGAGCAGACTAATGCTCAACGGAATAGCGAGGCCGATGAGCGTGCCCACGATGCCGCCACAGAGCGAGAGGAAGACCGCCTCGGTGAGGAACTGGAGGCGGATCTCGCGACTGGTGGCCCCGAGCGCCTTGCGGATGCCGATCTCGCGGATGCGGGATTGGACGTTGGCCAGCATCGAGTTCATGATGCCGACACCCGAGACGACCAGCGTGATAGCCGCCGCCAGCGTGAGCACGATGGTGAGCCTGTTGGCGATCTTGGCCATGACGCTGAGTACTTCAGTAAGCGTGAAGGCGTTGTAGACGCTGGTGGGACGGTGGCGAGAACGGATGATCTGCGAGATGCGGGCGGCGGCGGGCTGGACCTGGCTGGCGTTGCCGACGGTGAAGAAGATCTGCTTGACCGAGTCGGTGCCCTGGAAGTATCGGGCGACCGGGTAGGGGATGAGGATGGTCTGGTCGGAGACCTCGGACATGCCGAAGGTCTCGACGCTCTCCTTGAAGACGCCGATGACGACGAAGGGGATGCCGGAGACGGAGATAGAATGGCCGATGGCTCCGGCGGCGCTGCCGAAGAGCGCATTGGCGAAGGGAGCGACGATGACGGCGACCTTGGTGTGGGAAAGGGCGTCCTGATCGTCGAAGAAGCGACCGGCGAGGATGGAGAGGTTGCGGACCTGCTTGTACTCGGGCGAAACGCCGAGGAGCATGGTGTCTTTGACGATGCCGCTGCCCATGGAGATGCGGTCGTGGAATTCGAGCATGGGCGAGCTGGCGATGATGCCGGGAACCTGCTCCGTGACGGCGGCCATGTCCTCGCGGGTCATGTTGTCGGGGACGCTGGTGTTGTCGGGGCCGGAGATGTTGCCGCCACCGTACTGCATCTCGATCATGTTGGGGCCGATGCCGGAGATGAGGTGGAGGGCGTATTGGGTGCCTGTGAGGCCGAGGGTGACCACCAGAATAATCGACGCCGAGCCGATGACCATGCCCAGCATGGTGAGCATGAAGCGGACCTTAGAGGCCAGGAAGCTCTCGTAGGCGAGGCGTAGGACCTCGGAGAAGACCATGGTGGTTCGGGCGCTGGCGAGGGTGCGGTCGAAGCTGCTGGCGCGGGCCGAAGCGGGCGTGGCTCTGCCGGACGGCGTGGGGGCCGGACGGGGGGGCGAGTTGAGCGGGGTCGCTGTGGCCATGGCTGCCTCTGAAGTTAGACTGCATTCAGTATCGCAGCGATGCACTGATTCCTGCTAACCTTTCGATAGGCTCCCCGCGGAGGGGTGTGTGAGTGGTTGAAACAGGCGGTCTTGAAAACCGCTTTACCGCAAGGTAACGGGGGTTCGAATCCCTCCCCCTCCGCCATAACACTTCCAGAGACGTCCACGGACGTCTTTTTCTTGCCTAAATCCGAGAATAACCCCAATAAAATCAATAACCCCACCCATAGGCGTCTAAGAACGTCCAGTGGCAGCCATGCTCCAGCGGGGGCATATTCGGGGGTATCGGGGTTGAGGATTGGGGGTATCTTGGTGAAATTGACGGATACGCGGGTCAGAAATGCGAAGGCTGGGGCAAAAGATGCCCGGTTTCCAGATGGCGGCGGCCTCTATCTGCTGGTGACGGCGGCGGGCGGGAAGCTGTGGCGCTGGAAATACCGCTTCGAGGGCAAAGAGAAGCTGATGACCTTCGGCCAGTATCCTGACGTCTCTTTGTTGGAGGCGAGAGAGAAGCACAGCGCGGCACGGAAACTCCTGAAGGCTGGAACCGACCCGATGGCCGAGCGCAAAGCTGAGAAGGTGGCAGCGAAGACCGCCGAGGAGCACTCCCTCCAGTCCATAGCCGAGCAGTGGCACCAGCATTGGGCTATCGGGAAGAGCCTGCGCCATACGGACACCGTTCTGCGCAGATTGCAGGCCGACGTCTTCCCCTCCCCCGGAAGCTTCCCTGTCACCGAAATAGAAGCTCCGCGCTGGTGGCGATGGTGCAGACCATCCAAGACCGGGAGGCCTACGATCTGGCCAAGCGTGCCCTGGAGACTGTGGGGCAGGTCTTCCGGTACGCCATCGCTCACGGATACGCGAAGCGGAACCCGGCGGCGGATATTAAGCCCGCCGACGTCCTCAAGTCGGTTTCGAAGACCAACTACGCCCGGATCGACGCCAAAGAGCTTCCGGCCCTTCTGAGGGCGATTGAGGTCTACCAGGGAATGCCTCTAACGAGACTGGCTATCAAGCTTATTGCGAATACGTTCGTGCGTACGGGGGAGCTGATCGGGGCCAAGTGGGAGGAGATCGACTTCGGTTGTCCATACCGCGCTAAGAACGCCCGGCGCCCTACAGCATTTTTGAGCTGCCGTAGGGCGCTTTCAAATTTTACGCGTAAAGCATTTATTTTATGAATATTAGACCGAATATCCCCTATGGAAATTTCGTCAACAAGAGAGGTCCATAAGAGAGACAATATCTGATTTGCTGTAGGTTATTCGAACAGCTAATTTGTAGATTCCCGTTTGGCGGAGTTTCCCGCTATTGGGATAATCCCAACCCTCCCGCAAATGCGTTCGGAGAAACGGCTGTCCCCAAAACATTCATTTTCCATGCTTGATCTAGCAGACGATCAAATTGGCTGCTGCCTACTTTCCGTCTCCGGTCATAGAGTTCCAGACCCGCCTGCATGCCGGCGTAATCTTCGAAGTTCGTTGTGAGGATCGACGCTGGAACTCCAGCCTCCCGCGCCATCTCCTCGCGTAAACGATCCGTGAGCAGCGAGGCGTAGTCGTCAGCGGCTTTCGTACCATGCATCTTTTCGATCATGGTCAATCCCAGCAACATGGGCACACCATTATCTACCAGTGATGAACCGGGGCCTTCACGGGAGGCGAGCTGCGTTCCCCACCAGGTTCGCGCAAGCTCCTGTCCGAGAATAAAAGTCAACCAGTCCCGAGCTGGTTCTGTTCTATAGTTGTGCAGCCATCCGAGGCGTTCAGGCATAACGATTATGCCTGATGCAGATGTAGTCGGCGTCAGTCTTTCCGGCTCTCCATCCTCCTGATATTGAGGAATCTCCGCAAGTGAGATGAAGCCGGAGGGACATGGGCCAAACCTGCGCTCCCACTCGGTAAATGCCGAGCGAAGAATCGTGGCCATTCGCGCCACATTTTCCGCGTGGTTAGGATGGTAGGCAAAGGTCAGAAGAATTTTGCGGCCATCCTGAGAAGTCAGAGTCTCCACATGGGTCGCGAGCTTTCCCGCAACGACCTGAAGCGCAAGCGGCACATGTCGGGCTTCGAAATGCGTCGTCTGCTTGCCGCGGTCAGCAACCTCACCACCCCGGGTTCCGTTTGCAACCACGTTCCAGCCCGCAGGAGTGGAGACTGACAGGTCCAGGTCTATCCAACCGGCATTGTCGTTGACGGCAAGAACGTTATTGCGAACTTCTCGATCTCGACGAATACCGAGGCCATATTCGGTTCGATGTGTCGGCGAGTCGATCTCACGGGTTGCGTCATATCCAAAATGCGGCAGGAAGTTCGTCCTGAACCAAGCCGTATCTTCCCCCACCGTTCCCTCGAAAGGCTTCTCTTCAAAACCGTGAAACCGGACTCCACTCCTTACGTGCAGATTTAGAGTGTGGCCAGGCAGCAGGGCCGGAGATAGTTGCCAGATGCCTACTCGGTGAATCTCATCCGAGAACTGACGCTCTATCGAGGCGTCTTGAGCGGAGAGTTCAAGAGAGTCTGCGTCCTCCGGCATCTCGATGTGAAGTCGGTTGATTGGTTGTGTCCCCTGATTGCTGAGTCTCCACTCCCCCTCATAGCTCATACGTTTTGCATCTGGATCGATGGCTACCTGAAGAGTCAGTTTCCGGATGGAGGGTTGAGGCCAGATTCGATCCCCTGAGTACCTCGTTTCATAGGTAGAGGCATCTTGTCTTTCCTGCTTGACTGACCGATACAAATGCCTCACATGGATCTCGCGCCACGCATTAATCCCACCGCCCGCAAGAGAGATCAGAGCAAGCATCAGGAGGACGAGACTCGACCATGAAATGGTATAGCGTGATGCTGAGAGTCTCTTCGACAGAGAGGTCTCTGTGCCTCGAGGCCAGAGCCATGCCGCAAAAACAGCAAGCGCACCTGCTATCCCGAAGTACCATGCATCGAAACTCAGGTGACGTGCATTCGAGGCGGCCATTACCCGGAAATCGGAGAAGACCAGATCGACCGGCAAGCCAAGCACGAAAAAGTGCTGCTCTATGGCATTGATCGAATGCAGGATCGCAAAGAACAGAAGCAGCAGAATGCTAATCGACTGACTGGCGACCTTGCTGCGGGTCAAGCTGTAGAGAAACATCGCCAGCCACGAGAAGACAATCACCTGGGGCGCCATCTGGAGAAAGCTTCTGAGGAAGTGCGCTGGAAAGAGCTCCCAGTACCCGTTGACGCTCTGAAAGAGGAAGACAGTCAGCGGAGCAAGCGGCGCGAGAGTCAAGGAGAGAAGGGTTACTCCCATCCATCGTGCGCCAGCGAGCGTGTTTGTCGAGACCGGAGCGGTATCGACCAGCATCGCCATCCGTGCCGTGCGATCACGGGCTAGCATCTCAGAGCCGAAGTAGATTCCGACCATCACCAGCATCAGAAACATCTGCTTGTCGACGAGTTCGAGCAGATACTGTGCGGCGGGAAGCAGATGCTGTTCCGGTTGGGTGTAGTAATCGGCGCTGCCAAACCTGGCGCCAAGAAAACCAAGCAGAACGACGGCCCCGATGACAATACGGAAAGCCGTCCCGGTCCAGGTAATCTTCAGCTCGCGCAACGCCAGATACCAGGCGACCCGCAAGCTCCGAAACTGGGCGGTTGAGCTAGTTACGACTGGAACGACCCTCTCGTTGAGTGAATAGTGTGCGGCTTCAGCACCTGCATTGTTCGGACGCTTTTTCACACCCGAAGGAGACTTCACCTTTGCAACCAGAGCCGGAAGACTGAAGCGCCAACGGGCGATAAGGAGAAGCACAAGCGCTCCTCCGAGATAGAGCGCGCGGTTGAGAACAAGTCCTAACTGAGGCTGCAGGAAGCGATGACTGCGCTCCGCAACCGTCCACAGTGACAGTTGCGCGGTGGCCGTATGATGGCCCATCGGGTCGAGCACCTCAAGCCAGAAGAGGCGACTGCCGGTGACACCACTGAAGGCGACGAAGAAGAGAGTGAAGACCGCCATGCTCAAAACCGCAAGTCCATACGAAGGCAGCGTTCGGCCGGTAAATGCGGCGAGCGCAAAGTGGATGCTGCCGTAGATGATGCAACCGGGCAGAATCCAGACCATCCACGCGACGAAGACATGAGCCCACGGAGTCGGCATGAGCTGCATGGCTGGGACAAGATGGAAGACTTGCTCGACAGTTGGAACGAGTGCGATTCCCACAACGATGCCCAGCATGACGACCAAGAGGCCGATCAGTGAAGCGAGGAATTTCCCCCAAAAGTATCCGCCGCTCGTCACACGCGACGAGTTCACCAACGGGGCCATGCGTGTCTGCGCATCCCGGAGTAGCGGAGCGGTCATCAGCCCGGCTCCGAAGACTACGGTCCAGAAGGTCGCGTAGACACAGACATAGTAGATGGCAAAGGGAGCATTGCGCGGGACACCTCCACCCGCCAGACCTTGCCACTCGCCGCCCAACATATCGCTGATCGTCTTGATGGCAAGCAACGCAGCCAGGACCCAGATGACCGGCGACTTCAATCGTTGTTTCAACTCGAAGAGAAAGACCTGACCAAACATGACTAGCTCTCCTCGCCCTGCGGGACAGTGATGAAGTAGACGTCTTCAAGGTCGGGGGTCTTCTCGCGGAATGGTGCACCGGGAGAAGACTCTGCCTGAACAACGAGCAGATTCTTCCCGGCTGACATGCGCGTCGAAACAACTCGTGTTCGCGCCTTCCACTCAGCTAATTCAGATGCGGTAAGGAGTGCCTGCCACAAGGTGCCGGACAAGTTCTGTACGAGCTCATCCGGGCTGCCCTGAAGACGGATCTGCCCGCGGTCGAGGATCGCCATTCTTGGACAGAGATTCGACACATCCTCGACGATGTGAGTCGAAAGAATCACGATGGTGCGTTCGCTGATCTCCGCGAGCATTCGGTGCAGGCGATTTCGTTCCGCGGGATCAAGCCCCGCCGTCGGCTCATCGACGATCACAAGGTCAGGCTTCCCCAGCAGGGCCTGCGCCACCCCGAAGCGTTGGCGCATTCCACCGGAGTAGGTATCGACCGCTCGGTTCTTGTGGGCTTCGAGATTCACCAGCGAGAGCAGCTCCGAGATATGACGATGACGCTGCTTCGAGTCTTCAATCCCTTTGAGTCGCGCCAGATAGTCCAGCAATTCAACCGCTGAGAGCCCGGGATAGACGCCAAAGTCCTGCGGCAGATAGCCGAGTCGGGCACGAAGCGCGGCGGCATCGGCCAGGACATCGAGGCTGTCAAGGTGGATCGACCCACTATCGGGTCGCTGCAAGGTCGCCAACGTGTTCATGAAGGTGCTCTTGCCTGCACCATTGGGACCGAGCAAACCAAAAAGTCCGGCCCGAATCGCCAGATCGATACCCGCCAGCGCATGCACCGTCTGACCGCGGCTCCGGTATGTTTTGGACAGTGCTCGAATTACCAGTTCCATGCGACCCTCTCCTTGTAACGCAGTCTCTTGTGTGTGTTGGAATCGTGCTGCATCAAAAACGAAGGGCGGTCCGAAAACCGATCTGACGACGCATTCCAGGAATTCCGATTCCACCCTGATAACCTGTCCCATCGTTTGTGCCTACGGTGATCCATGGAAAATAAAGACGGTCGCCGAGGTTGTTAGCGAAGACGAGAGTGGACCATCGGTTGTGGTCGATACCGGCCTGGAGATTGAAGATGCCGTATCCACCGAAGCGGTAAGGTACCGCGGAGATGCTGGAGGTGAGATCGTATTCGATGCGAGAGCCAACCTCATTCCATTCGCCCTTGAGGAAGAACCCATGGTAGGGGCTGTATTGAACAGAAAGTGTCGTGGTCGTGCCAGGAACGCTGTGAATACGTGAGTTATTGAGATTGAGGTTCGTGCTTGGGTTGACCACGTAGTCGTCATAGCGCGCGGAGATCAATCCCACGTTCGCATCGAACTTGACCTGGTGCACCGGCTGCCATCCTGCTTCTAGCTCCGCTCCGTTCATGTGCGCCCGGGCTGCATTGCCAAAGTAAGAGGTCAGAATTCCGGCGTAGACCGTGTCCTGGTAGTTCTGAACACCGTTATGAAAGATGTCCGCATTGATGGCGAGCGTGTCATGGAACTGCGTCGTCTTGATACCAATCTCGTTTGACAGGCTTGACTGCCGTTTGTAGAGAGCAGTATCGAGTGTCGTTGCGTAGATATTCTGGCCACCCGGAACCCACCCTCTCCCCAGGGAGTAATACACAAAGAGATTGGGTCGGACCCGATAGTCAGCGATGAAGCTCGGCAACGGAATGGAATCGTGAATGCTTCCGTTGTAGGTGATCCCGTTCGGATTAGGCTGTCGAAGCAGAGAGCGTCCGAGCCACTCCTCCCGGAAGCCCGCGGTGATGCCAAGCCGCTCATGGAAGCGTCGGGTAGAAACCTGACCGAACACTGCGGGGATAAAGCTCGTCATTAGCGGATCGCCATAGGACAGTGTCGATGCGGGATACCCATAAGGATTGGCGGGGCTGATATTGAGTAAATCCTGGTTATGCCGGGTATCGTTCAGGAACGAGGCCCCCACTGTCCATATCCACTTCTTTGATTTATCGGGAGACTGGAAGCGGAACTCTTCGTTCCACGCCGGATGACGAAAGCGGAAATCATTGACATAAAACGGGACGGGGCTGAGATCCGCATCCTGGACGTAGTGGGCCAGGGCCTCGCGTCGGGCCACGAGCGCCGTGAAGTTGAAGCTGTTACCGGAGTAGAAAGACTGAAGAGATTCGGAGTTCGTTCCAAGGCCACTGCTGCCGTCGGTATCCACTGGCTCCTGATAGGGCTGAAGGGGAGGAAGGCCGGCGAGGACAGTCTGATTGAACTGGGTCAGATCGGTTGGAATCAAAACATAGCTTCCGCCGTCGGCGACATGCGTTCCGTCGATGACGGCGCTGAAGCGCCACTTCTCCTGAGGAATCCAGTCGAGGCGAGCGCGGCCAAAGCGTGAAGACTGCGTATTGATGCCCTTACCATCGACATATCCGGTCACAAAGGCATCTCTTCCATCGACAGCTCCGGAGACCGCAAAGAGCAGCCGGTCCTTGATCGCCGGCCCGGAGACCGAAACCCCGGTTTGATATCCGTTGTAGCTGGCATAAGATCCAGTTACTGTGCCGTGATACTCGTTCGTTGGCGCTTTACTGATTATGTTGATCACGCCAGCCTCGCTGCTGGCTCCGTACAGCGCGCCCTGGGGTCCCTTCAGGACTTCGATGTGGTCAATGTCGATGAGCTGCTGGTCTAGCGTGAAGAAGTCATTGACCGGGATGCCATCGACATAGAATGCGGTAGAAGGATCGATCGAGTTCGCATTATTGGCGAACCCGCGCATGATGAAGATGCTGAACACGCCGCGAGAACCAGTATTGGAGTACAGGAAGTTCGATACCTTCCCGTTCAGATCTCCAAGCTCGTGAATGCCGTCCCGCTCGGCCTGATTGCCGGTGATGAGATCGATGCTGACTGGGGTCTGTTCCAGTTCTTCGTCGCGCTTCTGCGCTGTGACAACGACGGAGCTGTTCAGGGGCGATACGGCCAGATGCTCATCGAACGAGTTCTCTCCCTCGTGCAACGAAATCGCTGTGGAGAACCTCTCCATATCGGGAGCTTCAAAGATCAGCTGGGCGGCCCCAGGTTCCAGGTTCGTGACCTTGTATAGCCCCCGATCATCTGTCATCGCCTTAACTGTCCGTCCACCCATCGTGATGACTGTGACCGACGATGACAACAGAGCTCGACCCCGCTGATCAAGAATCTTGCCCGCGAGCGTCGCCGTTCCGAGTCCCGGCGATGAGTGCAAAGCCCCAACGTTTTGCGCCGATTGCGCGAAAGAACCTGGAGAGAGTAGCAGACAGGCTACCAGGGAAAAAGAGACAGCAAGGGGTCGTGCATGTTCATGCAAACGAGAGACTATTATCATTTGATAACTAGTCTAGACATCGCAGAAGCAAAAAACTTTGCCGCGACGGAATATTTTGTTGCCGCCAGGGGCGTTAGTTTGGAAAGGCGCCTACTGCGCTTTCTGCTCTAGGGGGTTCTGTGCGGCCGCGCACGATCATCTGGCGTTTCTTGGGAGAGATGCCGAACTCTCGACGAAATGCCATAGCAAAACGCCCCGCGCTCTTATACCCAACCGCCGTGGCAGTCTCGCTTATAGTGCAATAACCCGCTCGCAACATTCCGTCTGCGATCCTCATCCGATGCCGGCGGAGATATTCGTAGACGGTCATCCCGAACCGCGTGCGGAAGTTCCGCTTCATTGTGCATTCGTTCATACCGGCCCGAGCCGCCAGTTCGAAAAGGCTTGGCGACTGTTCCGGACTATTCACCAGCAGTCGACGGACCTCTTCAAGCCTGTCGATATCCTTGCGTCCTAGTGCGAGATCTTTCTTGGTGGTTGTGTTCTGTGGGACAACGTTCATCAATTGCTCGCGCAGAATTGTCAAAGCATGTGATTCCAGAAACAGAGAGCGAAAGGGAACGTCGGCGGGAGAGTTCAACAACGCTGCAGAGGCCAGTTGGGAAATAGAAGAGAGAGGCTGGGTACGAAAAAACAAAGGAAAACTCGGTTTAGCCAGTGCGCGCTCCAACACTTGAAGCGATGGAAAATCGGGGCCAATGATCCTGTCGGCAAGGAAATCGGCGCTTACCTCAAGTGAAAGCGAACGATACATCCCCGGAACGACCTTGAAGGAGTAGCGCCCTTCGCTGGCCCACATATTGATGCCCATTCCCTCGCGAAGGACGACATCCCCTACGATGCCTGCGATCTCCATACGGCCCTCTTCAATGCATCCGAACGAAAACATCGGACGATCCACTTTGACATGAAGTGTCCTGGCGGTGCCGGTCTGATATCGACTGAGGAGCAGCTCAAACCCCGGCTGAATCTCTACTCGTTCGGTAGCACTGGCACGCTCTGATTCATCCCTGGATGCTCCCCTCAGGTCTTCCATCACAGAACAGTAGCTCCGTACAGATCGCGACGCAGTCCGAATCATTGGTGGTATCAGCTACTCCTCAACATGATGGAAACACGGACCCCGCTGCTAATGCTATCGAGAGTCATATATCAATAATACAAGCCTCTGAACCTATGCAGCCACTTATTGGGAGATTCGGCATCTATCACTTTGCTAACGCTGTTGCTGCTCGTATTCCATGACCACCCACTATCATCAAAAGAGCATTATTCATTGGACTCCTCTAACGGATCAATCATCGCCATCCGATGATTCCGTTGTTTATCGACAACCACGGTTCGAGGGAGTTGACGGACTTCGCTGATCGGACATGCTGAGCATTTGCCAAATACAAAGAACTCGTGGCCTGTAGCAGTAAATCCAGGTGGCAACGAAATCTCTTTTGGGGCCGGACATCCATCAAGCTCGTAGACTCCACCACAGCTTCGGCAAAGGAAGTGATGGTGATGAGCCTTGCCGGCGACCTCATATCGAGTCACTTGCCCGGGCATCTCAACGGATTCGAGCCAGCCTTCTTCAATAAGACTATGGATGTTCCGATAGACAGTCGCAATGCTCAGGCTCTTCGTGTAGCCCTGCGCGATCACGAGAACCTCCTCCGGGGATAGAGGTCGATTCTGAAGGACAAACGCGCTTCGAATTGCATCCTTTTGTTGCGTCTTCCTCATCGTCAAGTCCGTTCGCAAAGGTATTCGATGAAGTCAGGGGTTGAAGCAGAGGAGATCCGGTTACGTCGTCCGGACCTCCTTCGCTCATTTGGAATTAGCTACTACGTCAAAAGCAATCGCTCTACCGTCTTCAGCGGCGACAGCGAGACGCGCAGTTCCCGGGGACCAGGCAACATCGGTAATTGGCGATTGCAGATGAGCAGTCAGATCGGGTTTATCTCGTTTGCTCGGCCTCCATACAGCCACACGTCCCTCCGCGCACCCTGAGGCGAGCAGAGGCCCATCTGTCTGGTAGCGCATCGCTCTGATTGGAAGACGGTGATGCTTTAGCGTCTCCGGTCTCCTCCCCGCAGGTCCCTTGCCGGAGCAATCCCACACCGTGATCTGCGGACTGCCTGCCGTTGCGAGATACTTTGAACGCCTCTCCCAACAGATCTGAGCCACCTTCAACGGGTAGCCCGACATCTGCAACTCCTTCCCTGTAGCGACGATCCAGAAGTGGACCGTCGAGTCCTGGTTTCCATGGCAGAGGTACTTTGCATCCGGGCTCCACGCGATTGAGAGCATGGAACCCTTCCATTCAAACGTCCTTGTTGGAGAACTGCTTGACGGCTTCCAGAAGACGACCTGGCCATAGCAGGCAGAGACCAGCTCCTCCGAATCGTAGCGCCAGTCAATTCCGGCGATCGTGTTCGGCTGCTCCTCGAAGCTCTGGAGCAGTTCTCCTTTGTTCGACCAGAGCCGGAGAGTGCGTCCACAGGCAGTCGCGAGATACCTGCCCGAGGGTGACCATGCCAGATGTTCCACCCACGCCGTTCCACAATCGAGAGATGCGAAGGGAGCGTCGCCTTCAGGGGTAAAGAGGTTAACCTTACCATCCTGTCCACCACTGGCGAGTACTTCTTCTTTAGGACTCCAGGCCACAACAATGGCACCGTTGCGGTGTCCGGTCCATTTCTTCGCCTCGGCGCCTGTGAGTGACTCAAAGAGGTAGATCGCGCCACTGGCGGAAGCGGCAGCCAGCCACCCGCCGCTGGCCGCCCATGCAATAGAGACTGCCGCCTCATCCAGCTCCGCTTCCCACGTCTTCGGAAGCGTGCCTTCTACTGTTCTCTCCGCTATACCAGGCATTGATTGAACCCCTCATTCAGCGCGGCCCGGTCAAGATTTCTTCCGATGAAGATGAGCTGGTTGCGACGAGGATTGTTCCCCCACGGTCTGTCGGGGCGACCGTCGAAGAGCATGTGAACGCCTTGGAAGACGAACCTTTCCGTCTCATCTTTGAGGCTGATGACTCCCTTCATGCGAAAGATATCGGTGCCCTGCGTCTGTAACAGGAAGCCCAGCCATTGATTGAACCTTCGCTTGTCCAGATCTCCTATAACGTCGATGCCTACGGAGGAGACCTCTTCGTCGTGTTCATGGTCGGGCTTGAACACCCGTTCTACGCTTGGAGCCAGCTCACCACCGGCCCCGAGCAGCTTGGCCTGAAACTCATCGGGATGGTGCTGGGTGAAGAGAGCATAGTCTCCGTCCGCAGGAATCTCAATCGTGTACGTGAGGTCCGGACCTTCGAGCGATAGCTCGGTTGGTTGACTGACCATGATTAGATCTCCGGGCGTCTTCAGCTCGGCTCCAGCAGAGAATTCAAGAACAGCATCCATGAGGACTGACTCCAGACTGTCGAGAGACTTGCCGTCTTTCGCAGGGAGTAATACCACTGTCATCGCAGGATCCGGACCCGACTGAAGCTGAAGTCTGTAAGTTCCCGCCTTCAGAGAGAAGACGCCTCCCCATTCGAACGGGTACTCAGGCTCCATGAAGAGCGGATCGACCTGCATAGCGCGGTCCAGGTTGAAGCCGCCGACGTTGAGGACACTATCCATGTCGATGGCAGCATCCTGCGTGCGATAGACCTTCGCCGCCGCATTCATGGAATGGATGCGGCGTTCGAGCTTGTCCAACTCCTCGCCACTCACAAGGTCTGTCTTATTGAGCAGAATGACGTCCGCGAATGCGATCTGCTCCTTGACCTCGTCCGAATCGTCGATGTGCTGCCAAACGTGCTTGGCGTCAACGAGAGTCACGATGCCATCGAGCTTGAGACGGCTTTGCATCTCGTCATCGACGAAGAAAGTCTGTGCCACCGGGCCAGGGTCGGCCATGCCCGTCGTCTCGACCAGGATGTAGTCGAACTTCTCACGGCGCTTCATCAGATTTCCGAGGATGCGAATCAAGTCTCCGCGAACGGTGCAGCAGATACAGCCGTTGTTCATCTCGAAGATCTCTTCTTCAGCGCCGATCACGAGCTCCTGATCGACCCCTACCTCACCGAACTCATTCTCGATGACGGCGATGCGTTTGCCGTGCTGCTCGGTCAGGATGCGATTCAAGAGGGTGGTCTTGCCCGAACCGAGAAAGCCGGTCAGGACGGTTACGGGAACACGTCTGTCTTCACTCACTACTGCGGTTGCCATGTGCCGTTCTCCTTAAATGGGTTGGTTAGTCGCGTCCGAGACGGAGACTGTCGCCTCGGCTTGCAGTACGTCTTGCGCGTTCTTGCAGAAGCGTTCAATTTCGGCTTCTGTGATCTCGTCGATCGACGAGTGAAGAGTGGCCTGTATCTTCGGCTGACTAGCCCGGAAGATTGCAATGATTGTCTCGACCTCCGGGCAGTCATCGTCCTGACAGTTCAGCTCCGTCACCATTACGGTTGCCTCCTCAGTTAGTGAGAGAAACTCGGTGACCCTCGCTTTGATCTCTTGTGTTCGTTGACTCATAACGGGATTTCTTTTTGCGAAGAGGTCCATTCGATGGCTCCCATAATGTATAACGATAATACGATATCATTAACGCAAAGTATAGGGGAGTATATGCCAACAGTAGAAGCCATCGTCCCGAAACGACTTATGCTTGCGCAGATCAGCATCTGCGATGGATGTTGTTGCGGGAAGACGGAGAAGGGCCATCCTGCAGTGCCTGTGCAATGGCTCAAGCAGGAGTGGAAGGTGCGTGGGCTACTTAAGCGCGTTCACCTATCGATCAGCGGCTGCCTCGGTCCCTGCGATGTGCCGAACGTCGTCATGATCACAAGCTCCGAGGGAACCCAATGGCTGGCGCTTCTGGATAGCCAACGGCACTATGCGATGCTCGCCGACTGGGCCGAGCAGTCCAAGAACGCCGACGAGCTTCTGCCCCTGCCAAGGGAGCTTCAAGAACTCGCGCTGATGCCCTATCGGGAACAACCGCAGCTCACGTTTGAGGGCCACCGATGAGAGGAGCGGCACTTATCAGCGTCGTCGCCGCACTTGGGATGAGACACGGTGTAGACCCGGATCACCTGTCGATCATCGACGGTCTGGCCCGGTTCCACCCATCGCGCTGGAACGGTGTTCTCTTCGCCGTCGGTCACGGAATTATCGTGACGATCCTCGCCGTTGGCTTCGGGAAGTTGCTCGCGGGCTATGTTGAACCCTATACGCCGTGGATTCTTCTTCTGCTTGGAGTGGCGAATCTCTGGCGGCTATGGAGACCGAAACAGCACAAGCATCCCAAACCTCCGCGTCTTTTCCAGGCTAGCCCGCTCCTTCTCGGTGTCTTGCTGGGAATGGGCTTTGAGACGGCCAGCCAGCTATCCGCCATCTTGCTGGCTGGACAGCTCAATCCGTGGATACTGGGGCTGGTCTTCTCGCTTGGGATGATGTTGGTTGATGGGACAGATGGCATCCTGGCGGCCAGAACCCAACAACTTGCCCTCACAGGCGATGCCCGTTCGATGCAGTCTTCACGAGCCCTTGGCGTCCTGGTGGTGATCGTCTCGTTCGGGCTGGCCGGAGGAGAGTTCGCCGGGATCGATCTCAATCGGGTTGCGCTCCCCCTCGGACTCCTTCTCTTTGCCGGGGTCGTTGGGCTTCGCCTGTGGAGCGGAAGAACGAGACAGCACCAGCCGTTGTCCGTAGCCAAAGGAATACAGGGTGGACGTATTTAGGTCTCCACTCGGTGCCGTGAAGTTCGAAAGCGGCCGGAGGCACGTAGATCCAAACGGGCGCGGTACCCAAGAGGTAAGGGAGGAGCCATCAAAGCTCTTATGCGCCGGTTCGAGTCCGGCCCGCGCCACCAACTTTTTGCCTCGATAAGATTCGATCCACATAACGTGAGATAAACCGATTTCCTGAGAGGAGAGCCCTTGTCCCATACCACGAAAGACTTAAAGAAGCAGTTAGGGAGGGTCCGCCGTATTAAAGGACAAGTCGAAGCGATCGAGCGAGCACTGCAAGGCGACAGAAATAGCGAAGATATTCTTCAGCTCGTGGCCTCCTGTCGCGGCGCGTTGAACGGACTTATGGCAGGATTGATCGAAGGCCACGTGCGATTTCATATTCTCCCTGTCCCCAGCAAGGTCGAACCAGCGCAGGCCGAAGCCGCCGAAGAGTTGGTCGCCGTAGTGAAGCGATATTTCAACTAGTGGTAGAGTTTTCTGCTACTGCTCTGCTCCCGCATGAGGGCGCTAACCAAGAGGATCAACGATGAGACTTATTACTCTCTGCCTTTTGCTCTTCGGTCTTTTCGCCCAGTCTTTGATTGCCCAGGCTCCGGCCCAGCCCGACCATTTCGATTACTACCTGCTCAATCTGTCGTGGTCGCCAGAGTTCTGCGCCACGCTGAGTTCGAGTCCGCAGTGCGCGGCGCATCCGGGTTTCGTCCTTCATGGTCTCTGGCCACAGAACCGTGACGGCTCCTGGCCCGCGAACTGTGACAACCACGAGCCTGGGCCAACAGATCCTTCGGCGTGGCTCGATATCACGCCCGATCTATCGTTGATTGCCCATGAGTGGTCGAAACACGGTACCTGCACCCTTCTATCGGGCGATGCGTTCTTCGCTCAGGCAAGGAAGGCATACCGTTCCATTGTCATTCCTCCGTTGTTCTCGAAACTCGACCACGAGATTGCAATGAAGCCCGATGCGATTGTGAATCTATTTCTCGAATCAAATCCCTCGCTGTCTAGCGAGAATTTGAACCTCAGTTGCGGAAACAACCGCCTTACCGCCATGGAGGTTTGTCTCAATAAAGACCTGCAACCGACAGGCTGTACCGCTCTGCGCAAATGCCGCGCGAATGTGGTCAAGATAACTCCAATGGCATCTGCAAGCAGATAATTGACTCATTTCTTTTCTCCATCGGCTCGACCAAATGCCATGCATTGACGTCAAACCGTACTGAGGGAATAATCGATCCTAATGCTCACCGAGACGCATGGCTCCGGATGGACGCGCACTCTCTTAATAGCGATCCTTCTACTGTGCGTTTTTTGTGCGATGACAGCCTCTATAGGTCACGTTCACTTTTCTCCCGAGGGACAGGGAGACGCACATTGCGGCCTGTGCATGCTCGGCTCGACGCTTGTCGCCGTAATCGTCGCATTCGCGGTGAGTCTCTTCTGGTGGAGCGCGCTGTTTCCTCCCGGACAACAGCCGGAACTACCAGGTTCTGTTTCAGTTCGAGCTTGTGCAATTCGCCCGCCCCCATACGCCATCCCCTGCGCCTAGCATTGTCTCGTCAGGGTTCGTGTCTACGGTCCGTTGAGAAGACCAGCACACCGAAACTCCTCGGCATCCCCTAGCAACGCTGGTATCCGCTCCGATTGAGCGCCAAGGAAGTCTCATGGCAACCGTCATTGTCTCTGATTTAGACCGGGCAGCAATCGCTCGCCGCGGGCACTATCTCGAATTGTTCACCATAGGCTGGGCAATTCTCGAAGCTACAATCGCACTCATCACCGCAATGAAGTCGCATAGCGTCTCCCTCGCCGGATTCGGTTTCGACTCTCTCATCGAAGTCGTCTCAGGCGCCGCCTTGATGTGGAGGATGTCCCACGAGATGGATCACAACCGGAGGCATCGCGCCGAGCATATCAGCCTGCGCATCGCCGGCGTGTGTCTGCTGGTCCTGGCGGCATATGTCTCTGTCGAAGCAGTCCTCAACCTCATGAATCACCGGGCCTCGGAGACGACCTGGATTGGCATCGCCGTTACCACGGCGGCAGTCGTCTTTATGCCTTTCCTCTCCCGGGCCAAGCGCAAGGTAGGTCGCGCACTCGGTAGTACAGCCATGATGACCGACGCCAAGCAGACAGATTTCTGTATGTACCAGGCGATGATCGTTCTCTTCGGGCTGGTGATTCATGCCATCTTCGGCATTGGCTGGGCGGATGGAGCTGCCGCCCTCCTGCTGGTTCCTCTCCTTATTAGAGCCGGGACGCTCTCGCTGCGAGGAGAAGCCTGCTGCGTACACCACTCGCATCACCACTAGATCTGGGCGAGATCAAAAATATGGCGGCCAGATCGCTGATACTAAACGAATAACAATCACTTGCATAACTGTGCAAGTGTGATATCGTTGTTTTGTGAAGATTGAAGCAAAGCCCGAATGTTCTGCTGAGAGTCACGCTTCTCACCGTCTTCATATCCCGGTGAACGAGCCCGCCATTGAGCGGACCGCAAGGATCTTTCGTGCGCTCGGCGAGCCCGCAAGGATTCGGATACTGGCCCGTCTCGCCCAGGGAGAAGCCTGTGTCACGGAGCTTGCCGAACTCGAGGGTGAATCCATCACGGTCATTTCGCAGCGCCTTCGCGTCCTGCGTTCTGACAATATCGTCGGTCGTAGACGCGACGGGAAACACATTCTTTACTATCTGGCGGACCAGCATGTTCTTGACCTCGTCTTCAACGGCCTGGCTCATGCTTCCGAACAACCATCCATCGCTCCCCCAACCTATAACGCGCGCCTCTTGGCGCTCTTCAAAGGAAACCGATCCATGTCGACACAGCACGAGATTCACGAGAACCACCCCCATCAGCACGGCAAGGATTGCGGCCACACCGCGATCGTTCACAACGACCACACCGACTACCTGCATGACGGACACCTGCACTCGCTTCACGATGGCCACATCGACGAGCATAAGCTCGAGGTGAACTCCGCGAATCCCGCCGACTGTACCAACGGCCACGAGTGTGACGGACACGGCCCTGAGCATAAGCATGGCGCCGACTGCGGCCATGAGGCAGTCCCTCACGGAGATCACGTCGACTATCTTGTGAATGGCCACCTGCACCATCCGGACGGCGACCACTGCGATAATCACGGTACCGTACAGCTCGCGAGCTGATCGAGGAACTGTGCATCAATAAGAGGTGGAGGCGTTCGACGCTTCCGCCTTTTTTACTGCCACCGGCCGATCAGCAAATTGGCAACGTAGATGACCATCGCCCCGAGCGCTACCAGTGGAAGAAGGACTCGTCGCGATCCCTTGCAGTGGCGAATCTCCGGCAAAAAATCGCTTGCCGCCATCTGAATAAAGAAGCCTGCAGCCAAAGCCAATAAGAGCACGGAGTTCTTCAGCGAAGAGAACCACCACATCGCAGCGAGACCGCCGAGCAACGGCGCGATTGCGTCCAGTCCAAGAAAGAGATAATCCCCCTTCGTTGGTCTCTCTCCTCTCGTGGTCAAGAGGATCGTATTCATTCCGTCCCCAAGGTCATGTGCCGCGATGCCGAGCGCTACCGCATAGCCCGCCGGATGCGAGGCCACATAGGAAGCTCCGATCGCCATTCCGTCACGGAAGCTATGGAAGATCAGCATGCCCCCCGCGATCCGTCCTACCGTCTTTTGCGAGCCATGACTTCCTTGTCTCGCACTCATCGCATCGAGACAGTTTTCAATTCCAAAGAACAGCAACAGCGAGACGAGGGTAAGAGTCAGAACATTCGCAGCAGAGATGCCCGCGGGCGCACCCAGAGCGATCGCCTCCGGCAGAAGGTCCAGGAATGCGGCTCCCAACAGCAGGCCCGCCCCGCTCGCCACCAGCATATTCGTGAAATGCCGAAAGCGGATGGCGACCAACCCGCCCACGAGCGTCGAGACAACAGGAATGATCAACAGCAAACTGGGAATGGGCAAAGGACTGACTTCTTTCTAATGATAACTCCTTATCAATAATACCCCATTCCAATCCTGTTCAGTCAGCGTTCGTTTCTCGGGCTACTGGATAACCGCACAGGCAACTCTCGCTCCTGCTCCACCGATAGGCTGCGTCTTATAGTCATCTGGACTTGCATGAATCACCAGAGCCGAGCCGTCCGCATCGAGCAGTGCCGGGTGATTCCCGGCCCCATTCAGAGTCACGAGAGTTGAATAGAGCTCAACCATCGCTGTCCCGTCCGCGGCAACATACAGATTCGGCAGGTCTCCTGCATCGTTGGCGTCTGCGTTCAATAGCCCATGAACCACCGGCGTCTTTGCATGAACGTGAGCCCCGGCGCTTTTGAAGGCGACATCGCTGCAATCGCCCTTCTCGTGGAAGTGCATACCATGCCAACCCGGAGTCAAACCCTTTGCTTCAACCCGAAGCAAGACACCGTTCGGAGTGGGCGTGACCGTTATCTGACCGATCGAACTGCCGTCCGGCCCCTTGAGAGCACTCGTATGTGCTGTCGTGGGACTCTGGCAGAACGCGGCGGAGCTTAGTAAGAGCGTGGAGGCGATCAAGAGCGAGCTACGTAGCATTTCATTCTCCTCGTACAGTGGCAAGACCTACCGGGAACGGACTCTAAAAAGAGATGAACACAGTTGTCTTTCCAGTACAAGATAATGATACTGATAATACTCTCTCAACAAAAGTTGATATACAAGTTAGAGATTAGATAAGGGTTTTAGGCGCACGCTTTTGCTCTACCGATGCTCATGCCTATCCTGACTTCGCGTGCCTAGATGCCCCGATTCTTGACCGCAACCTGTTCTTTGGAGATGTAGTCTGCGGCTATTAAAAGTAAGTAAGCCGTTCTTCGCAGCCGTACTCGGTTCTGATGGGTGCGCACCCTCCACCAGGAGTTGTCTCCGCTTGATCTACGCCTCCTCAATCCCCTCCGGCATCCGATCTTTGGCAAATGATCTCCAGGTCCACAGACCAACACCACAGAGGATCATGGGGATGGTCAGAAGCTGTCCCTTGCTCATCCAGCCCCAGAAGACAGGCTGCCCTACATCGGGTTGTCTCCAGAATTCATCGATGAATCGACCGACTCCGTAGGCGATGCAAACGGCCGCTGTCGTCATTCCTGGCCGACGCTGGCGATGGAACATCCGTTGAGCGACCAACAGCACGATGATTCCTTCGATCCCTGCAGCATAGAGTTGACTCGGATGGCGCGGGACCTCGATGCCATTCACCAGCGGAGCATCGGGAAAGATCACCGCCCAGGGAACTGTAGATGGACGTCCCCACAACTCCCCGTTGATGAAGTTTGCGATTCTCCCCAAAATGATTCCCAGAGGTCCAACAACGGCCGCAGCATCCAGGATCATCCAGGGATTCAGCTTCCGGATGTGCGCAAAGATCCATATCGCGAGGATGAGCCCTGCGATGCCACCGTGGCTTGCCATTCCACCATGCCAGACGGCAACAATCTCAAGAGGGTTATGGCGGACCGTGTCGAGATTGTAGAGAAGGCAGTATCCGAGTCGCCCTCCCGCCATGACTCCAACCATCGCGTACGTCAGTAGAGTCAGGAGATCATCGGCATTGAGAGGCAACCGACCTTGTCGAGCCCATCTGCTCCAAATCAAAAAGGCGCTGAAGAAGCCCAACATGTAGGCGACGCCGTACCACTTTATCCCGAAGTTCCCGCCAAAATGAACAATCCAGGGATTCAGATTGTCTGTCCAGTACAGGTGTGGTGCGGGCATGTTCGGCCCGAGTAGCCTTGCTGTCCCCAGATGTTCTCCCCCTCGCTATTGCGAGGATAATATCATTATTCCAGAGGCGAGATATCCGGCGACCCGCTTCATTGACCGGATGGGTTTTGTCTACCCCTTGAATCTCAGGTGCTGAGAATCTAATCTTATTATCCAATGGACAAAAGAAACACGAAACAGAAGGCCGCCATCCGAGAGGCTTTTGCCGAGGCAGACCGTCCGCTATCTCCAGACGAAGCTCTCGAGTGTGCGCTCGAACATCATTCTGCAATCGGGATCGCTACCGTGTACAGGAACATCCAGGCTTTGGTCGAGGAAGGTTGGCTTATAGCTGTGGAACTCCCTGGGGAAACGACCCGATATGAGCTATCGGGGAAGGAACATCACCATCACTTTCACTGTGATACATGCGGCAAACTCTTCGACTTGAAGGGATGCATCATACAGTCGAAGCCAAAGCTGCCGCGCGGCTTCAGCGCAAGTGGGCATGAGTTTTTCCTTTATGGAAACTGTGCTAGCTGCAACTCTGGATCGCACGTTCGAGCTTAGCGATTTCTTTATAAGGTCGAGGATTGAATGGCCCGTCCCCCACAGGTACCCCGAAAAGGGTGCATCACTGAACGGAGACACCTCTGGCCACCATTACTGATGCACACCCCATCCCTTGGGTCGTTTCCACTGAAAATTTGGACACTACCGGAGATTTCGAATACCGGGCCCTCGGGTGTGCCTTTCGGCGTGAGCACAAGCCGATCAACATATTTGGCCATCGCATGCCTCGCAACCTCCACATCCCCACGCAGCAATGCGCCGATCTCGGCAGCCCTCTCATGGAGAACCTCCCGCAGGTCTTCCACCGAAACGGCAAGTTCCCGCGGCTGGTTCATCTCAGTCAGACGGTCATCCACCTTGGCTATTTCCGCCTCGATCGTAGCCAACTGAGCCAATAGACTTGGCGAGTGGCCGACCGCTGCAATGGCCTCAGTCACGTTGGTCACTTTCGTCTTCAGTTCCTGACGCTTGCTCTGAAGGGCCAGAATCCCGTTCGCGGCGCTGTCAGCCTGATCCTGAATCTCCTGCAACCGACGCTGCAACTGCTCATGAAACGACTGGAGAGCATAATCGACCATTGCAGGCTGAAGGAGTCGCCCGGAAAGCTCTGCGAGGAGTTGATGTTCCAGTCGATCCTTCCGAATCATGACGCTGTTCGCACACACGCCTCGATTGCGATGACTCGGGCAACCGTATTTGACGTAACCGCGACGTCCGTTGCCGGAGACGATCGTCATCCGCGAGCCACAGAGGCCGCAGATGAGGAACCCACTGAAAAGATGTTTAGGACCGCGCCCTCTGCGCCCCTGCCCTCCAATGCTGGTCGCCGACCATCGTTTGCTGACCCTTTAAATCTGCGCCTCCACCTGCTGCCAGAGTTCCTCGGAGACGATCCTCCATTCGGGAACCTCTACCCGCATCCAATCGGACTCAGGACGCGGCCTGCTGGTCTTGCGGCCGGTCTCGGGGTTGCGCTCCTTCTTCGTCCGGTTCCATACGAAGACTCCACGGTAGCGTTCATTGCGCAACATATCCCGTATGGAGGAGGGGCACCATGCGCGGATCAGACGGTTCCGAGGTGGCTGAGGAGCCTGCACTCCCTCGGCATTCAAGATCTTCGCAATGGACGCAAGGCTGTTGCCATTGGCATACATGGTGAACACACGCTCGACGATAGGAGCCTCCACTTCGTCGAGTTCCAACTTCACGCCACTCACCGCAGCACGCCCATACTTGCCGGTGCGCGTTGGATCTTCAATGGGGTGTTCCGATACCCAAACACTTTTCCGCCAGGGTGCATCCCGTTCAGTGCTCGGCCTTCCTGACCTCGATGGACCTTCTCACCGAGGCTGACGAGAAACTGCTCATCCATCATCCCGTGCAGCGTCAGCAGAGGGCGGGATGCCTTTTCCCTGCAATCCAGCCGTTGAGCGACCGCATAGATAAATACTCCGTGATAGAGGAGTATGTCATTCATGCTCAGGACATCCGGCAGATAGCGCGCAAGCCGCGAAGTGTCATCTACCGGCAGGCAGTCAAATGGCTTGGGTTTCGTCTTCGCGGCGACCATCAACGCATTCAGAGCGTTGCGTCCCGCAACCGTTGCAGCCGACTTCGCTTCATCGCAACGGATAAACTCATCGACAACCGTCCATCCCTGTTTCGCTGCAAATTCAGTACAGCGCCGGACCTGATCTTCAATCGAGGTGGGGCGTTGCAAATCAGAGGAGAATCGAGCGTATATGGCGCATCTCATGGCTGCTCCTTGCCGTCGAGTTTAGCTCTTAAAGTGCCCGCGATCATGACTCTTTGTTGACGTTTTTCCGACCACAAAACACTAGATTAGCGCCGATATCTAGTCTTCGGATTCCACCTTCTGTGAATCGCAATCTGTGTCCCGATCCATTGGCGCAGAAGGTTTCCGATGGCGGCGGATATAGTGGTCTACCAAAGCCGGCACGAACCAGTCGTCGATAAATCCCTTCAACTTCGCGTCTGCGTCCTCAACGCCACAGGCATTGATCACTATTCGCGGGGTGAGTGGATGCGACTTGTCTTGGGCTGCCTTGCTCATCAGAAGAGCACTCCAGCCCCTAAGCTAGGTCAACAATCGGACCGCAATTATTACCTTTTCATCCCGCTCATTCCATCTGCGTCAATAATCGAGAGTCTCTACTTCGGCACGGAAGTATTCTCTGCTGGTCGATTTCAGAGCTTGCCAATTCGATCTCCAATCCCATGTTCTGCGCGTTGACCGGACACTGCTGCGGGTCTTAACCGCCGCCCGGCGGACAGCGCGGGCTCTGCTTGCCTTGGGAGGCGGGACCCTTGCATCGCTTCGCGTGGTGTGTCCCGGTCGCCTTCAGAGACAAGGGACCAAAGGAGATTTCAGAGATGGCAACCACGTCAGTAGCAACCGCACAACAGAGCAGCTTCACCAACCAGATCCTTCACGGCGACTGCATCGAGAAGATGCACGAGATGCCGGCCAACAGCATCGACTTCATCCTCACCGACCCGCCGTACCTGGTGAACTACCGCGACCGCGATGGACGCACCATTCAGAACGACGCCGATGCAACCTGGCTCAAGCCCGCGATGCGGGAAGCTTACAGGGTACTCAAGATGAATCGCGTAGCCATCATGTTCTACGGCTGGACGAAAGTGGATGAGTTCTTCGCAGCCTGGAAAGACGCGGGTTTTCAGCCGGTCGGACACATCGTCTTCCGTAAGGCATACAGCTCGAAATCGAGGTTCCTTAGCTATCAGCACGAGCAGGCGTATCTACTGGCCAAGGGTAGGCCGCCGTTGCCGAAGCAGCCGGTAGCGGACGTGATCGACATGCCGTACAGCGGCAACAAGCTGCATCCGACGCAGAAGCCGGTAGAGCCTCTGGCACAGTTGATTCGCAGCTTCACGTTGCCAGGTGAGTTGGTGCTCGATCCCTTCGCTGGCAGTGGTAGCTCCTGTGCGGCAGCATTGCTGACAGGCCGCAAGTACATCGGCGTGGAGATGGACGATGCGTACTACCAGCAGGCCAACGAACGCATGGGAAGAGTTCAAGCAAGGGGCGCCGCAAGGCAGTCCTCGTAGTTCGGCATTCCCACTCTCGTGGGATGTTGCCCGCGTACGCGCCACGCCTCAAGGCGAGCTATCGCTCTGAGTTGCGATGACCGCGGCCTTGACTCGCGTCACGTACGCGGATTGTTTGCCTGTCATGGTGGGAATGCCAATGTCTGCGCCTGCGCGGCGCGTATCGTGCAACTCTTCCGTGCCGTCCTCCATTGTGCGTCTCGCAGCCCTCAGCCTGTGCCTCTGGATTATTGACGCAGATGGAATGACCGGGACGAAAAGGTAATAATCGACCCCCCATTTCTCGCCTACCTTCGCTCCATGACATTGCAACGGGGAGTGCCACTCACCGACACGCAAATGAAAGGAGCACATGCAAACACTCATTCACATCAAACGCTCGCGCCTTCCGGCGCTGCGCTCGCACTGGCGGAGGGTCCTCATGCCTTCGCTGCTCTTCCTTACGGCACTGCCCGTGTACGCGCAATCGACAGGCAGTGATCCGTGGGACAACGCAGTCAACGTCCTCAAAACCTCTTTCACCGGCTCGATTGCCCAAGGTCTCAGCCTAGTCGCCATCGTGGTCGGAGGACTGATGTTCGCCTACGGCGAAGGCCAGTCCAAGAAGACCCTCGCTGGCATCGTCTTCGGCGTGGGAATGGCTATCGGCGCGGTCAAAGTTCTTTCGCTCCGAAGTGAAGACGTCCATCGTCCAGGGCATCGCCGTTTTCCTCTCGCTCTTCGAGACCGACCCGGATGTGCGCCGTGTCTTCTGCCCACCCAAAGAGCTCTACCAAGGAGAAGGCTGCGGCTCTGATCCTGACGGCATCGTCATGCCACCGTTCGACGAGCTGATCGAATCCGGCAAGGTCGTGGGTCTGAACTTTCCTGTTGCTTTGAACCCGGCGCTCGCCAAGACAATCGGCACCATGATGAAGATCGACTATCAGCGGGCGATGCTTCTGCGTATCCCCCGGATGGATGCCGAACCCAAAAAACACTATCGCCCATCGGTCTTCATCTGCGATGAGTACCAGAACTTCGCTACGGTAGGTGGCGACAACCCAACGGGCGATGATAGATTTTTGTCTCTGTCGCGGCAGCCCCGTTGCATTCCCATCGTCGCAACTCAGTCCGTCGCCAGCCTCAAAGATGCTCTGCCGAACGAAGGCGTGAAGACTCTCCTGCAGGCATTTCGCTCGAAGATTTTTTTCACCACTTCTGATCCTGAGACTGCCCGCTACGCGTCGGAGCTATGCGGCAAGGAAGACCGCACCCGGATCGGCTACACACTCTCCGAGACTTCGACCAATGCCAATGTCGGATGGCTCTCGGGCCGTACCTCCGCCAGCAAAGGCTCGGTCGCCGCCGTCAAGCAGTATCAAAAACAGAAAGAACCAGTCTTCGAGGAGAAGGTCTTCTTCGACCTCAAGAATGCGCAGTCCATCGTCGTCGCTTTCGATGGAATCAGCCCACAGCCAGCGACCTACTGTTATCTCAAACCGGACTTTCTGCCTATCACCATGAACTGGTTCGAGCAGGAAAGGATCGACTTCGATCCACAAAGGTTACAGCAATGAACCTTCGTGTCATCCCCGCATAGGCGATCGCAGCTAACAGGTTTTCAAACCACCCAACCTGCACAAACAAGAGGTATCAAGCATGAGCTTTGAAATCATTATTCCGTTCCTCAAACCCATCGCGCATCTACTCGCCAGCCGCACCATCTCTGAGATCATGGTGAACCCGGACAACTCCGTCTGGATCGAAGAGAAAGGGCAAATTCAGCGGCTCCCCGATATTCAATTCGACGATGGAGCATTACAAACCGGCCTCGAAGTCATCGCCAACCGCTTCGGTAAAAAGCTGGACGCTGACTCGCCCATCCTCAACCTGCGCCTGCCGGACGGCAGCCGACTGGCGGCGATGATTCCGCCTGTGGTCAATCCCCGGCCTTTGGTCACGATACGACGGTTCACGGCCAAGGACTTCAAGTTGGATGACTTGATACGAGTCGAGATGCTGACCGAAGAACAGGCGGAGATATTGACGGACGCAGTGCGCGCAGGTCAGAACATCCTCATTGCCGGTGGGACCGCCAGTGGCAAATCGACGCTCCTGGGTACGCTGGCCGATGCCATTCCTGACCATGAGCGTATCCTGCTCATTGAGGACACCGCGGAGCTGCACATCCGCAAACCGCACGTCGTCTCCGCCGAGTCCCAGACCGACACGCATCACAGTAGGATCACTTTCGACGATGTACTCAGAGCTATCCTCCGGCATCACCCGGACCGCATCATCGTGGGTGAAGTTCGTGGCGCGGAAGCCCTAACGCTGTTGGACGCCACAAATACCGGCCACCGTGGGACGCTGGCCACCATTCATGCCAGCAGCGCCGAAGAAGCTATCCGCCGACTCGCAAGCCTTGCGATCCGCAGTGCAGCCAATCTGCAACTGAACGTAGCCGAAGAGGACGTTCGGCGCGGCATTGATCTGATTGTCTATATCAGCCGACATCAGGGAAGGCGACACGTACAGCAGGTACTGAGCATCCGCAATTAGAATCCCGCACGGATCGACCGCGCATCGAAATCTTCGGAAAGTTCGCGTGGCATCCCCATTGAGGATTACAGAGAGCGCGCTTTCACGACACAACTGCGTAGGTTGCGGCGGAAGTTCGACGATGGATTGGCGCTTCGAATCTCAGGAGAACATGAAGTGCGCTGCCCATCTAATAAAGGTGTAACGCAGACCAGAACAGCCTGTGAAAGCAGTGTCGATTGTTCTGGCTGAGCCATCTGACATCCACTGCGAAGAAAGTTGCCAGTTCGAGGTCGAATTCACTGATTCAGAACCTCCCATCCCCGGTTGGTCAACTGGAGTCGCGCGATTTCGTTCGCTTTTGACGCGCCGTTTACTATCGCGAGCACGTCGCCGAATTCGTGCTGGATGTCGGGTCGCTGCGCCCAGGGCGCGAGGTTCGCAATCTTATAGGTGTAGGTGACCTCGGTCTGAGAAGATGCTCCCATCGTCACCGGCTCCATCCATTTCACAATCGAATAGACCGTCTTATCCCCGTAGCAGAACCCCGCGCGTTGACCGAGAGCGCCGGGAACCTGCTGCAGATATTTCTTGCCCTCCTCGGTCGGTTCATATCGCTTCACGCGTCGGGGCGCGCTCGGACCCAAGATGCCCGGAACAGCAGCTACGGTGTCTGAAGAACGGAGCAACCCGGCTACTTCAAGAACTGCCATCTGTGGGGCTGCTCCTGACTGGAGCTTCTGTTCGGATTCCGAAACATCCACGGGAAATGAGGTGACGACCCACGTACAGGTTTTTCCCTGTTTCGCCAGATACTGGTCTATGGCTTTTCTGAAATTGCCGGCGCTGGGTTTCCTTGCGCTGTCGCATGCGGTGAGAGCTACGACGCCTGCAAGTAAGAAAATTGAGAAGTTACGCATCCTATCCTCCGTATTGAGTTGTTCGATTCAAGCTTGGAATTCAATTGATTTCAAGTTTGCGCGCCAATAGTTGAGCGAAGAGACTGTCGACGATCTCCTTGAGCTTTCCGTACCTCTGATCGCGCCGCATAAAGAGCATCGTCTCAACGCCCAGATAGCGATCAGTCAGTGACTTGAATACTGTTCCCGAAAAGGAGATACGGGCGCTAGAACGGGGGAGCAGAGCGAGGCCCGCGCCATGAGAGGCGAACTCCAAGGCGTGCGCTACACTCCTTACTTCTCTGAAGACTGGTTGCACTCCTAGACTGCTGACGTATCTCATCACTCCCGCATAAAAGCGCGGCTGCGAAGATCGCGGCATCCAGAAGACCGTTTGGCGATCAAGATCATGTACAGTCAAAGCGGTTTTCTGAGTCAGCCGGTGGCTCCTCGGTAAGCAGACCGAGAATCCCTCCTGTCCGACACGCTGCACCCATAGATCCCGATCCACGATGGGGCCAACACCCAGGGCGGCATGCAGCTTCCCTCGAAGAACGCGCTCCACCAACTTCAGGGTGTTCGCCGTCTCCAGCACAATGCCGGAAGGTTCATCGCCGGGAGGATGAGGCGCTGGACTCAGCGCATTAAGAAGCGGCAGAAACGCGCTATGGGTGTACGGCGAGTAGCCGACGCGGTAGGGTCCACTATCGATCTGTGCCTGAAACCGGGCGAGATCCCAAGCCCGTTCGGCATGGCTCAGGGAGAGAGACGACTCCTGAACAAAGAGCCGACCGGCTGCGGTCAACTCCACGTTGCGCGTCGATCGATCAAACAGCTTGACGCCAATGCTTCTTTCCAGCCACGCAACCCTTCTGGTGAGGGACGGTGGCGCAATGCCCAGCTTCTTAGAGGCCCTGATAAAACTGCCCTCCTGAGCGATGATCACGATCAGGATGTTGACTTCCAGTGGGTTCCTGCTCTGCATGGAGACCTGCCTATAGGGTTACGCCGCATTTGCCCGAAGGCACTTTTGAGCGTCCCGCCATTTCAGGGATGTCCTTCGGCTTCCGCGCTTCAATCTCGGGAGAGGTTCGGCAGCCGCGGGAAAGCTGCCATGCACGCCTCAAGAGCGGATCATCTGACAAGCCAGGGAAGTTGATCTCGTAACGGTGAAGTCACCCTCGAAATCCTTGAGAATACGATTCGCCCCTTGCTTGCAGGAAGTCCAATGCTTTTTTGTGAGTCGGTTATTACTGCCAGTAATAAGAAGCGGCTACGCAAGTTTGGAACCAGAGATCACTCTGATGCGTCTAACGGAAATGGCATGTTGCGAGGGGATGGCCTTCGTCTCCAACTGAACGACAGGAACCTGAACTAATTGTTTGCCACTTGTCCCAGGAAGTATCGCTCGCAAGGGTAGTCTTCAGAACTACCCGAAATCAACGAAGGCATAGACACTGACCATCTCGTCCCTCCCATCCATACACCGTCGAGCAGGACAGGGGAGCAGGACTATGGCACGCAACGATACAAAGCACATGGAGTCGGTGATTGCCGTCTTTGAGGAATTGAGCTTCACCCTCGCGGCGCAGAAGACTCGCATCAGTCAACCAATGCTCACAAGAAACGTAGCCGAGGTAGAGGTCAACCTTGGTGTTCGGCTCTTTGAGAGAGATCGTAAAACCGTGAAGGTGACGCCCGCAGGTCGAGCCTACGTGGAGAAAGCTCGACTGTCGCTCCTCTATGGCGAACGGGCGTGCCGGGCGGCGCGCGCAGTCGGTCAGAATGCAGATGCGATATTGAATGTCGGCAGATCGCCCTACACCGATCCCTTCCTGATCTCGACGCTCCGTTCGCTCCAATTGCCGTCCTTCCCGCGCCTGAAGATTGAGCTATCCAGCCAATACTCGTGCGATCTCGTCCATGAGCTGCTCGCGGGAGGACTGGATCTGGCGCTTCCAACGAAGCCTCCCAAATCGCCGCTGCTGACAACGATCAAGGTGGCCGAATCGCCCTTTTACATTGCGATGTCAGAGCAGGACGAACTAGCGACGAATTCGTCCGTCACGCTCGATGCGATGGCTGGTCGAACATGGATCATCTTCGAGCGTCGGCTGCACCCGCCTCTTTATGACTCCGTCATGCTGGCCGCCGAAAAGCGAAAGGTCGTCCCGGCCAGGATTCAGCACATCACTGCGCCGGAAGAAGCTTTTCCGTTCGTACTCAGAGAATCCTGCGTGGCATTTCTAGTCAAAGCGGGTGCGCTGCTACTTGCGCGGAATGGTGTCACCGTCCGTCCTCTTCTAGAGGACGGACTTTCAGTGAAGACCTATCTTGCGTCCCGCGCGGATAACCGATCTAAGGCCATTAGTGAGCTGGTAAGAACCTTCATGCGAAGAATCTCCACCCCGAGTAAGTCCATGCCAATCCCAGCCTCTATCTCTGGATGAGTGATCAGGACAATGTTGTGACCTTGAAAGCATCGGCGGTGCATGTACTGAATCTCAGTGAGGCGGAGACGCGGTCGCATGACTTCCACTAAGAGATCAGCCGAAGTTGCACAGGGGAGCCATACCACCGCATGTTCCCAGCCGTTAAACAAGGAAGATCGTTATCTTGGGATATCCAGAGAACTGTAATCCTTCAGTACCTGAGGTTGCCCGCCTTCATCCAGCGTCAACTTCGCTTCGATCGCGCTCTTCAGGCAGACATTGAAGTTACTGCCATCCCCGAATTCGAAGTTGACCTCGGGTCCGCAATCACCATCCTCGAAGATCGTCACTTGACGAACCACTTTACCGGCAAGTTCTTTGCATTCAATCATGCTTTTCCCCCGATGTTTAAGCAAAACATAGCCAAGCTACGGCGTGCTTTACAAGTAAACGGATTCGTCAGATTTTAATTGCCTCGACAAACTACCCTGCTCGCTTCCGCGATTACCCATCCAGCGATGTATTGCTTCGGTCCAGCCCAGCCTGTTCGCTCAACCCGAAAGCGCATAAACGGTGAAAGAGTGCATGCACTAAATATAGTGCTTGCACTAAGTCAATGCTAGGGGAATGTCCTCTGATGTCTGCGTCCAGGTCGGCGAGAGAATCCGGAAGCTCCGTAAGAAAAACGGCTGGCGACAGATCGACTTGGCAGAACACTCCGGAATCCATGAGGTCCACATCTCCGACCTGGAGCGGGGGGTGCGCGAGGTAGGACTTCATCATCTGGCAGCTCTTGCCGGTGCCTTCGGATTGTCCCTGAGCGAGTTTCTCAAAGGGATCAACGGCGAGTAACCTCCGCTATTGGTAGGCTCCGATCCACGGCGCTCTGAATGGTGACGATGGTGACTCGGACGAGCCTTACAAGCGGATTGTCGGATCTCGCAAGTTGGCGATTTAGTTCCCATAAGCGACTTGCTTTTGCAACGAAGACCGGCGCTTTGCTTATGGCGCGCAATGGGGTCACCGCGCCCCCCCTCAACGATTCGAGCCTAAGGCTGAAACCTGTCTGGTCTGCCGTGCAGATGATGATTCAAAGATCGCTAGCGAATTCGTCCGCGCATACATGCGCAAATTGCGGGACAATAAGAGGCACCGACAACTGTCGCTCCCGATTTCGGCATGACGCAGTCACTCGGCCGAAGACGGCTTTCTCCGAGGCACATCAGCGATGACTTGTATTTCTATCTGCCCCGGCCATTCACAGTTCGGACAGTTCGCGATTCCGGTGGTGATTGCTCTTAGGTCCAATTCCGCAAGATTGATGACGTGTCCGCATTTTGGACAGACGTGAACACTCTCCCAGGATTGTCCATCTCCTTTGTGTGCGGAATCTACGCTCATAGTGCTCCCAAAGCTGCGCGGTAACTCAGGACAGGTCGACTTCTGAGAGCTTTCAGTGCTGCCCGCATGGACGGGACGGAGATCGCCACTAAGCGATGAGGGACACTTTGTCCTGCCATTCGGCAGCAAAGTGTCCCCCCCCACAAACGGGTGAACGAGACTCAGAGGCTGGCCATACCGCCGTCTACGAACAACTCGATTCCTGTTACGTAGGAAGACTCGTTCGAAAGAAGGAACAGCGCAGCCTTCGCGATGTCGTCTACGTGTCCGATACGCTTCAAGGGGTTTCTCTGCATCATGTCAGCGGCAAAAGCCTGAATCACATCGGAAGGCAAACCGAGCTTTCCGAAGATCGGGGTTTCAATCGGTCCAGGGCTAATCGTGTTGACGCGGATCTTCGGAGCCAACTCTGACGCGAGACTACGTCCGAAAGACCGGAGCGCGGCTTTGGTCGCGGAGTAAACGCTTGCCATGGGTTCCGCGATGCTCGTCACCATCGACGCCGTGAAAAGAATGGCGCCCCCGTCGGCAATGAGCGGAGCTGCGTGCTTGGCTGTGAAGTAAGCGCCGCGCACGTTGACGTTGAACTGCTCATCGAACATTTCGGGGGATGATTGGTCAAGAGGAGCAAACTTCGCTACACCGGCGTTCACAAAGAGCGCATCGATTTTCGTATACCGTTCCGCAATGGTCTTGAAGAGTTGCTCGACCGCCTTGAGATCACTGGTATCTGCCGCGATCACATCTGCCCCAGCCCCTAATGTCGTCTTGGCTTGGCCGAGTGTTTCCGGGTTACGGCCAGTGACGATAACCTTCGCGCCCTCTTTGATGAAGAGCTGCGCTGTGGCAAGACCGATGCCGGTGGTTCCACCGGTAATAAGTGCGATTTTGTTATCTAGTTTTCCCATTGTTTTCGTCCTTTCTGGAACGATTGGTCAAATTTAGCAAATGAAAGATCATAGAGTGGCCAGAGTGACTGCCACCACATTGTCGATCATTGCTTTGGTGGGTCGAGTCTTCGCCATAAGGTTAAGACCGAAAAAAGCATTGACCAGGAACTGCGCCAACGCAGAGACAGATGATGAATTCTTGAGTTCGTGAGCGTCACTCGCCTGGACCAGACAGCGCGTGAACAGTTCCTCCAGGCCGTCGCGGCCAATGCGAATTCTCTCTGCGACAGCCTGGTCGGAGGTGCCCAACTCCACAGAACAATTGGAGCCAAAACATCCGCGAGGGTCGCAGACTGTATGGGAAGCACGACTTTCAAAGATCGCCCGTATGAGCGGCAAGCCGCCTTTGGGATGCATCTTCATGATGTCGCTTAGCTGGTGCCCCTCCAACTCCTGATACCGCATCAAGGTTTGCAGAAACATCTCATGCTTCGATCCAAAGGTGTCATAGAGGCTTTGACGTTGGACGCCCGTAGCCTCCACTAGTTCTTGAATCGAGGTCGCTTCGTACCCCCGCTCCCAGAACAGGTGCATGGCGGCATCAAGAGCCTGTTCCTGATCGAACTCCTTTGTACGCGCCATTGCTCGGTTATACCTTTTCTGGAACGATTGGTCAAGTATTGAGCAAATGATCCAGATCCACTATCAAATGGCCCATATGCTCGCGCAACGCCAGACGGATCGATACGGACTCTTCATATGGTTGGGGACGTAACCGTCGTCGAATGGTAGTTGGTCAACATGAATAAAACAAAAAGCACCGCAGCGAACGCCCAGGTGAACACCTTCGCGGGAGCTTCAGTGGCGTAGTGCAACAAGAATGGCGCAGGAATGAGCCCGATTGAAACTGCAAGCTCGACGTACCCGTGAATCTGCAGTGGAACCAACTTCACCAGTCCCACAGAGAAGTTGGTGCAGGCGGTAAGCAGCAGATGGATTACAGCCAAAGCAATCAACAGGTGTGAGAAGTAAGGCGAGAAGAAGCCGAAGAGACCGGTGCCGATCAGAAAAACTACCGTCAAGTAGTCGAGGGTGCCGTGGATTCGTTCATTCAGTTTGAACATAGTTCTCCTTCAAAAAAGTGGGGTGACGCAGGTGATTATTGCCGTGCGTTGTTTTTATACATTACAGTATAAAAAGCGATCCTGGAGGATATTTGTTCAATATGGTACAAAAAACTGCAACGAAGCTCCGCGGCCGACCGCGTAAGTACGAAACGGAGACGGCGCTCAATCAAGCTATGGATGCCTTCTGGCGCGCTGGCTTCGCTGGCACCTCCATGGACGACCTGAGCGAGGCAACCCAGATGAATCGCCCGAGCCTCTACCATGCCTTCGGAGACAAGCGACAGCTCTATCTCTCACTTCTCGATCTCTACATTGCCAACACTGGGAGTGCCGTAGCAGAAGCCCTCGGTCCAGGTCGATCGCTTCGCGAGGCCCTAAAGGACTTCTACGCTACAGTCCTTAAGGTCTACTTCAGCCCCACCGGCGTTGCCCGCGGATGCTTTCTGATTGGTACGGCAGTGACTGAAGCGGGTGATGATGACGAGGTTCGCACGAAGTTAGCCGAAGCCCTGAACGGTTTTCGTACAGCGCTATCTACACGCCTGCGACAAGCCCGCAAGCAGGGCGAACTCGCGCCTGGAACGAACGTTAGCGCGCTCGCGGACCTCGCTTCCGCAGTGCTGCATTCTTTGGCGATCCGCTCCCGAGCTGGAGAATCTCTAGAGTCCTTGCTGAAGACCTCCAGTGCAGCCGTCGACCTTATCTGTACAAACTCGCTCAGCATCTGACTGAGCAGCTTCGGTCATAATTTCTGAAAGCAGGACGCCACTGTCACGTTGTGTGACATCCCGGCAGCATGTCTCGCTTTCGAGCGGTGCTGAGATCGAGTTCGTGGGTTACACAAAGTCTTCGAAAAAACGATGCACGAAGAGGACGAAATCAAGCCTGTGGGCTCGCCCGGAGCTTTCGCTGCTCCTGCACCATTACGCCGGTGCAAGTCTAATGTCGATATGCTTGATGTGAAGCATCCATACCCGATTGATCGAGCGTCCGTGAAGATGGATTTTCTCGCGACACCGCTTATACCTCTGCCACCGAGACACTGCCGAGTTTGCGCAGCGTTGCGAGAATAACTTCCGGATCGAGCCGCTTGGTGTAGTCCTCGTCGACGAACGACAAGATTGTGGTGCCACCCTTGTCCAACACGAAGGTGGCTGGCATAGGCAGTTCCAGGGCACCTTCCTTCCCGTTCTTTTTTTCGAGTCCGTGATTGAAATCTTCGTACGTCTTCAACAATTCGTCGGGCAGTCGGAATGCAATACCAAATCGTCGCGCGATGACGTTTCCGACATCACTGAGCACAGGAAAGGTAAGCGAATTTTTCTCTTCAGTCGAAAGCGAGTTGTCCGGTAACTGTGGCGAGATTGCGATCAACGACGCCCCGAGTTCCTTGATCTCAGGCAGGGCACGCTGCAGGCCGCGCAGCTCGATGTTGCAGTAGGGACACCACCCGCCACGGTAGAAAGTGACCACAACTGGACCTGTTTCAAGCAACTGCTGCAACTGCACCGGTCTTCCATGAGCGTCCATCAGAATGAAGTCGTCTACGCGGTCCCCCTCTTTGACTGCGGTTGATCGCAGGCCGCTGCGGACTAATGCGCTTGTGGCTTCGTCCATGATCTTCAATCGTTCGGGCGGAATCACGCGAGAGCGATAACGATCGCGCGCCTGATCGAGTTCAACCGTGGTTTGCAGGGCCTGCGTGGGCATCGTGCATCTCCTCGACGAAGTGAGAACCTTAGCTACTTTAGTGGTGACGCTCCAATGACATCGGCGTTAGCCTGGAGAATGAAATTACTTTGCTTGATCCGGCTTGCACCTTCGCCTCTGGAACACTCGGTCTCCAGTCCTCGCAGGGGCCTGCAAAGTGGAGGTACGTCAGCGTCTTCGGATACTAGCGCTCTATTCCAAACCGCATTCCTTCGAGTCTGCGGAAAGAAGAGAGAGGAGCTCCCGCGAGGGATGCTCCTCTCTTTGCTTGAGTTCACGATAGTGTCCTTGAGTTGCTTGAGTTCACGATAGCGTCCTTGAGGTCGCGTCGGCTCCTTGGAGTTTAGCCCACTAAGAGAGTTGTGCCGGAACAGTGTTTCTCGTTCCTTTCTTCATACTTGACCAACCGTTCTAGAAACAGTATAACGGTGCCATGGCTCGTACAAAGGAGTTCGATCAGGAACAGGCTCTGGATGCTGCCATGCACCTGTTCTGGGAGCGAGGCTACGAAGCGACATCGATTCAAGAACTGGTCGATTCTACGGGCGTCCAGCGCCAGAGCCTCTACGACACCTTTGGATCGAAACATGAGATATTTCTGCAGAGCCTGATGCGGTACCAGGCGTTGGAACACCACCATGCGAGCGACCTCATACAGAGTCATCCCAAGGGCGGCCTGCCGCTCATCCGGGCGATCTTTGAAAGCTGTGCCTCCCAGGCGGTCTGCGATGCTCGCGGATGCTTTGTTGTGAACTGCGCTGCAGAGCTGGGCACCTCGGACGCGGCCGTCGCAGAGAGGGTGCGGATCGGGCGCGACGGCATAGAAGGCCTCTTCACGCGCTGCCTGGTGCAGGCGAGGGAGGCTCGCCAGATCAAGAGTTCCTCTTCTGTTTCTGCGTTGGCTCAGTTCCTGGTCAATGCGATTTTCGGTCTTCGCCTGATGGCGAAGACGCGACCCACCAAAACAATGATCGATAACGTGGTGTCAGTCACTCTGGCCGCCCTCCGTTGATTCATTTGCCCCGAACTTGAACGCTCGTTCCAGAAAGGACGAACACAATGGGAAAGCTAGATAACAAGATTGCACTCATTACCGGTGGTACCACCGGCATCGGTCTCGCAGCAGCACAGCTCTTCATCAAAGAGGGCGCGAAGGTCATCGTCACGGGTCGTAACCCGGAGACACTTGAGCAGGCTAAAAAGGCACTAGGGTCTGGCGCAGATGTGATCGCGGCAGATACCAGTGACCTCAAGGCAGTTGAGCAACTCTTTAAGACCGTCGCAGAGCGGTACAACAAAATCGATGCTCTCTTCGTCAACGCCGGTATTGCGAAGTTTGCTCCTCTTGACCAGTCATCCCCCGAGATGTTCGATGAGCTGTTCAACGTGAATGTGCGTGGAGCGTACTTCACCGCCAAGCACGCAGCTCCGCTCATCGCTGACGGGGGCGCCATTCTGTTCACGGCGTCAATGGTGACGAGCATCGCGGAACCCATGGTAAGCGTCTACTCCGCCACCAAAGCCGCGCTCCGGTCCTTCGGGCGCAGCCTTGCGTCAGAGTTGGCTCCCAAGATCCGCGTCAACACAATCAGCCCCGGGCCCATCGAGACCCCGATCATCGGGAAGCTCGGTTTGCCGGCAGAAGTGATCCAGGGTGTTGCCGCTGACATGGCACAGCGCAATCCGCTGAAGCGGATGGGACACGTAGACGAAATTGCGAAGGCTGCACTGTTCCTTCTTTCGAACGAGTCTTCCTACGTAACGGGAATCGAGTTGTTCGTAGACGGCGGTATGGCCAGCCTCTAAGTCTCGTTCGTAAGGGACACTTTGCTGCAAAACCGTAGACCAAGGAGATTTAAATGTCAGTACCAACAATCGCGCAAAAGGGTCCATATCCGGTTCCAGTTGAAGCCGGCAAGAGCTACTACTGGTGTTCCTGTGGACTGAGCAAGTGTCAGCCCTTCTGTGATGGCAGCCACGCCGGCACAGGTCTTTCTCCGATCAAGTTTGAGGCCGCAGAAACAAAGACTGTTTACCTTTGCGGCTGCAAGAGCAGCAAGAGTGGCGTCTTCTGCGATGGTAGCCACGCTGCCCTCTAAAAAAGCGCTATCGTTCGCGGCCTGCCCCGTCAGTCGTGATCGCTTTTATTTCAATCTCACAGCCGCCGAGAGCGGACGAATCGAAGGAGAATATCATGAACACAATTAACCAAGTTACCCTGCAATCGGCCGGCCCTCTGGCCTTCAGTCCGGACGGGGTTCTCTTCGTAGGCGACAACAAACTCGGAGCAGTGTTTGCCTTCGAGACGGAACGCGGCCAGGCTCCTGCCTCGCTCGATCCCTTCCTCTTCGAGTCGATCGACGAGAAGATCGCCAAAGCGCTGGGCGTAACGGCGAAAAGCCTCGTCATAAACGGGATGGCCGTCCACCCTGTGACGCGCGAACCTTACCTGTCAGTCGGCGTTCGCAATGGCGATCGCCTGGAGCCCGCAGTCGTGAGCGTCTCGCTTGCCGGCGAGGTCCACCCATTTGACCTCTCATCGTCGAAGGTGACAGTTCACCAACTGTCCGACGTTCCCGACGAAGGTAAGACCTTTCAGTCGCGGGCCGGTTTTTTCCCATACCCGCCTGCGGAGGTCTTCAACGAGAAGGCGCGTACGCCGCTCCGTTCCATGACGATCGTGGACCTGAAGTTTCATGACGGTGAGGTCTTCGTCGCTGGTGTCTCGAACCAGGAATTCTCCTCCACGCTGCGGCGTATCTCGTATCCATTCACGGGAGCCGCCAGCGAAACCCAAGTGGAGATCTACCACCTCGCACACGGCAAATACGAAACGCGTGCGCCGATCCGGACGATGCAGTTCGGCACGGTCGATGGCGAAGACACGATCATCGCAGCCTACGCCTGCAGCCCGCTCGTTACCATTCCAGTCTCAGAGCTGAAGCACGGCGCGAAGGTGAGGGGCAAGACGATCGGAGACATGGGCAACGGTCAGCCCATCAGCATGGTCGCCTTCCGTGATGGAGACGAGGACAAGTTATTCATCACCAATCTCGCTCGCGGTCCCGTGATCGTTCCGCTCTCCGGAATCCGCTCCGCCGAAGGCTACACGCCTGCGAACCGGCCGACCCAGGACAAGATGCTGGACCAACACCCCACCATGCCTGCCGGGCCGGTCGGCAAACAGGTGCTGTTCGTCGGATCGTCATTGCGGGCAGACCTGTTCAGCGACCGCTTCTTCGTCTCGCTGACCCGCTACGCGGATACCGGCGATCTGACGCTTGAGACCCTGATGTCCAGCCCTCTGCCCGCGCGGCTGGACAAGATCTGGGTGGAGGCCGATTTCCCAGGCGTCCAGCAAAACCGCCTAAGCCAGCTACCTCAGCAGCAGGCTTGACCTCTGAGGGTGTCAGAGATGTACCTCTCTGACACCCCCCAACCCAGAACCGAAACAGCAAGAAAAGGAAAAATATGAAGAAACTCAATCTCCTCGCCACAGCAAGCGGCCTCATGATCGCCACGTTGGCTTTTGCGCCCGTGGCGGCTCAGGCAGCCCCCGTATCTGCTCCCGTCGAGTCCTCACGAGCCGCAGCGAAGCTACAGTACGCTGGGGCGCTTACGTTCAGTCCAGATGGTGTCCTGTTTGTTGGCGATAACATCAGCGGTGCGGTCTTTGCCTATCAGATGAGTGAAGGGGCGGCTTCCACGAAGGCAGCGGCTTTGGACATCGAAGGTGTCGATGACCGGATCGCTACGCTGCTCAAGACGCCCAAGTCCAGCGTCCACATCAATGGTATGGCGGTCCATCCCACCAGCCACGACGTGTATCTGTCGGTTTCATTCGGCGCTGGAAGCCCAGCCTTGGTGAAGGTCTCGCCATCCGGCGTTCTGACCCAAGTGAATCTGGCGCACGCCAAGCCCACCAGTTGGGTTATCTCCGACGCCCCAACGTCGGACGAACACTTCCGCGACCGGGCCGGCGATTTGCCCTTGCCGACGGCCGCCCGAGATCACCTTAAGGCGATGACGCCGATGCGTTCCATGACCATTGTTGACATGAAGTTTCACAATGGAGAGTTGTTCGTCGCGGGCATCTCTAACGAGGAATTCTCATCGACGCTTCGGCGGGTGTCCTATCCCTTTGACGGTCATTCTTCATCGACCGCCGTTCGTATCTACCATGTCGCCCATGAGCGCTATGAGACACGAGCGCCCATCCGCGCCATGGCGTTCGCCACCATCGATGGCCAGGACACGCTCATCGCCGCCTACACCTGCAGCCCTCTCGTCCTGATTCCGACCGCGGACTTGAAGGATGGCGCCAAAGTGACTGGAAGGACCGTCGGCGACATGGGCAATGGACAGCCACTCAGCCTTGTTTCGGTATCGTTCCACGGAGAGCCGAGCCTGTTCGTGACGAATGTGGGTCACGGCCCACGCATGATCCCGATTTCCGGCTTGCAGAAGGCGCTCGCCTACCTGCCTGAAAATTCGCCTCATGGCGGCGTTGGAGATTGGCGTCCCGAATACCCGCTGGGCCCGGTAGGCAAGTCGCTGATGTTTATCGGTTCCTCCCTGTTTGCGGACAAACTTGACGACAATTACCTGGTGTCCGTGACGCGGGACGCTCCTACGGGCTCTCTCAATCTTCAGGCAGTGCTGACGTTTCCGTTGCCGATTAACAATCTGGGCGAGGTCTGGGCGGAGCAAGATTTCAAGGGCGGCGGGCCCGCCGGAAAATGATCGCGGCCCTCATAGCCGGGATGGCGCTGGCCTTCACCAGCGCCGTTCCGCAAGTGGTGTCGATCTCGCCAGCGGCGAGATCGATCCCGGCCAACACCCTCCGTCTGTATGTCACCTTCGACCATCCGGCGCGGGGCGTTGTCTCGACGCGCGATCTACGACTGCTCGACGACGCTGGTCGAACAATCGACGGGGCGTTCATGGATTTCGGTCAGGATCTCTGGAGCCCCGATGGTCGGCGGCTCACAGTTTTATTTGATCCAGGCCGCGTCAAGCGGGGCGTCGAAGGGGACGGCGAAAGCGCCGCCCCACTGCAAGTCGGCCACAGTTTTACAGTCGAGGTATCCGGCAAGCGCTTTCACTATCAAGTCACACCTGCGGTTCGCACAGCGATCAACCCGCAAACCTGGCGCCTTGCCTTACCCAAGGCTGAGTCGCGTGACGCCCTTACGGTTACCTTCGACCGCGAGATGGACGACGCTCTCCTGCGCGATCAACTGGAAGTTGAAGACGCTCGGGGACGGCTCCAAGCAGGGCAAACGACAACATCCTCCAGCGGACGTGTCTGGTCTTGGCGACCGAAGCACGGCTGGCGCACCGGCGACTATCGACTCATTGTAGGAAACAGCCTGGAAGACGTTAGTGGGAACAGAGTCGGTGAAGCGCTCGACCACGAGGTTGGTTCACCGGACGCGGCCCGCGAGAGTGTGACCGTCCCTTTCACGGTCAAGCGTCATCGGGAGTGAATTTATGACTGAGATACCGATCCGCATCTCTCCTGAAGCCAAGGTGCTCCCGGCCAACACCCTGCGGTTCTACATCCATTTCCCAAGGCCAGGAGAGGCGCACTTCGATCGTGACCAGCTCTGCTTGCTGGACGACAAGGAACAGGTAGTCCATGACCCTTTTCTCGTCCTGTCGCAGGAACTCTGGTCACCTGACGGGCGTCGCCTGACGGTGTTGATGGAGCCAGGAAGAATCAAACGCGGTCTCGGAGCAGACCCGACCCACGAACCGGCGCTTGTTGTCGGGCGGACATACAGCCTTGTCATAACGGCGCTCGGACAGACAGCGCGCCATACCTTCCGCGTAAGCGCTCCAGTTCTGGACGCGGTCGACGAGACCGACTGGCGACTCATCTCTCCAACAGTGGGGAGCCTCGATCCCTTAGTCGTGCACTTCGACAGGGTGATGGATGCCGCCCTTTGCGAGGACGAGATCGGAGTCCTGACCCCTTCCGGAGAGGTCGTTCAGACGAGTGTGTCACTCGCATCGAGCGGAACCACAGCGCAGATTATCCCGAGCCGCCCTTGGAACGCCGGGGAACACCGCCTCGTTGTCTCTGAACGTCTCGAAGACGTTTGCGGCAACAGGTTGGGCGAGGCTCTGGATCATGACCTGAATACGGACGGACGACCGCGGGCTGGGACGATCAGCTTCACTTGCCATGACAAACAGGGCAAACAAGCTCCGCGGAACAGTTCCACTACCCCGGCACACCCGGACGCAACATCTGCTTAGGAAGGGGAACTATGACAAGCGAGATCCAAAATCCAAACACCCAATCCACCACTCCCATCGGCAAAGTTCTTGTGCCGGTTTTTCTCATCGTCTTCACAGACATCATGGGCTTTGGCCTGATGATCCCTCTGTTGCCTTTTTACGCAGAGCATTTTGGGGCTTCTGCCTTCACCGTTGGTCTGCTACTGTCGGTTTTCGCTCTCTGTCAGTTGCTCGCTGGACCGCCGCTGGGTCAGCTCTCGGATCGAATTGGCAGGAAACCTGTGTTGGTGCTTAGCCAGATCGGCACACTTGCGGGATACATACTGCTCGCGCTATCGAACACCCTATGGCTGATCTTCTTGGCAAGGATCATCGACGGCTTGACTGCGGGGAACATTTCGGTCGCGCACGCATACGTCTCGGACAATACGCCGCCCGAACAGAGAACAAAGGCATTCGGTATCGTTGGAGCTGCTTTTGGTCTAGGCATGCTTGTGGGGCCAAGCCTCGGCGGGCTCCTGGTCAGGCACAGCCTGACGACGCCGATTTGGGGGGCCTGCGTTCTTTCGGCTCTCAGCATCGTGGCGACGACCGTGCTGTTGCCTAAGGGAATAAGGGCTGAGCACAAAGGACCATCCAAGACTTTGCTTCCCGTCAAACCGATCCTGGCATGTTTTCGCGATCCAGCGACAAGCGGGCTCTTTTTACTCTTGTCTCTTTTCTATTTTGCCTTCAACACATTCATATCCGGGTTCGCTTTGTTTTTGGCCGGGCGCGTCACCTGGGGGGGAGAGCCGATCGGACCGCAGACCGCTGGCTTTATGTTCGCTTACGTCGGTCTCCTGGGTTTTTTCTTTCAGGCGATCGCTCTGGGACACCTTTTACGGTGGTTCCGGGAGCGCACCTTGATCTTCGCTGGTTTCCTGCTGATGACAATCGGATTTGGCGCGCTCTCGCTGAGCCACACGGTCCTCGTAACGCTGGTATTCCTTACCCTGAGCCAAAGTGGTGCGGCGGTACTCAGGCCGACGATCATGGCGCGGATTTCTAAACGTGTTTCACCACAGCGTCAGGGTCTGGTGATGGGCGTCAATCAATCGGTGATGTCGATGGCTGCAATCCTCGCACCTCTGGTGGTAGGCATTTTGATCAATCATGGTTTGTACGTTGGCTGGGCGCTCTGGATGTCCGCAATCGCCGTTGCGGGAGCTTTTGGCGTATCGCATATTTCTTCCATGAGCGATGAACCAGTGGTGAGTTAGCTACAGAAGGTTGAACGGAGGTCGATGCTACCTGACCCACGGTGTCCCACACTCGCTAAGAGATTCTGGATTCAACTGCATGAAAGGGTCTATGGACACCTCGCTGAGGGCATCTAAATACATCAGTGGCTATCAAGAAAAAACCGCCGGTGATGACGGAGTGCGAGGTAAAGGTGCGTGGGCGTTGGCTCCCATGCACGATCTACGAAGCCCTTACGGAACGCGATCAAGTCATGCGGTGCAAATATTGTCATGGCCCGGTACAAGCGCTCAAAGAATCCAGTAATGGAGCCCGAGCCCACATTGAACACCTGCAACGTCACCCCGGCTGCCGGTTCCCAGTTGGCACGTTCAGCGGGGTCGAATCGGAACATCCCCTCGCGCTGGAATAACGCGAAACCCAGAGTTGAAATTGCTGACGACATGCCGACTTTTCGTTCCTAATCCAGATCAGTCGGCATGTAAGAAGACAGACCCCTTGGCTAAATTCCGGCAGCTCGGAGTGACACGGGCGCCGCCTTTTCTCCCGCCATTAATTTAGCCCAGACCTCACGCAATAATTCCTAGGGACACTCTTGAACTGCGCAGCAAGTTTTTTCATTGCTGTATTTTCACGGATAACTTCACCAGCCTCTTTGCTGTGCAGAGTTATCTCTGCAGCGATTGAGCGACCGAGAATTCGCTGATCAATATTGCCATACGACCCAGGAACGAGGCTTCCCAACCAACCGACCCAGGCCGGAGTATGAGCGTTGCCGACAATGATGCCGGGGCGAAATACGGCGAGGCGGGCAAAGCCGACATGACGCACGGTGTCTTCCTTCATGCCCATTACTCGCGCATAGCGGAACCGGCTGCGAGCTGAGCTTCCTGCCGCAGAAAGCAGGCAAAACTGGGCGATTCCGGCGTCATGGCAGCCACGCGCAAAGGCACCCACGACGCCGAGCTCAAGTCGTCGCAATTCTTCTTCGCTCCAGCGCATCGATCCGGAACCGACACCCACACAGCTCACGGCGCTGGCGGGACCTTCGCTTAATACTCTGCGTGCAAGGGCGGCAGTGTGCTCGGCAAAGTCCGCAGCGCCCGTATCAAGAACGACGTTGCTCACCCGCGATCGCGGCGCAATGGGCTTTCTGGTGACCATCACCACTTCCCGGCATTCCGAAGTTGCCAGCAGCTCCGCGACGGCTGCACCGCCGACTTGTCCGGTGCCACCAAGGATAATTGCTGCGAAACTCTGCTTCACAAATGGGACCTCTGGTTAGGGTAAGGATGCTACACAACATCGGAGAGTGCGCCGAATTTCACGCCCGTCAGGCGCTCAGATTCTAGCCAAAGCCGCTTCGCAACCGTTTCGTCCAGCGCATTTTTCGGAATCGACGCAGCCCTCGGATTACCCTTCGCCTCCATGAAGCCGTCCGGGCCGTAATACCCGCCGGCGACTGCTTCCGGGGCAATCGCCGCATACAGCGTTGGTAATGCCCCGTGCGCAGCATCTTGTGCAAGGAACGGCTTCATCACTGCCAACATCATTAGTTGTGCCCGTCCCAAATGAGGCGCCTGAAGATTGGTCACTGCGTATCCGGGATGTGCGGCTGTGCTCAGAATGGGAGACCCGACTGCCTTCAGCCGCCGTTGCAACTCCCGCGCGAAAATAAGGTCGGCCAGCTTCGATTGCGCATACGCCTGCATCATCGGCTTATACACGCGTTCACCCTGCAGATTATCGAACTCGATTTTGCCTTGATTACTTGCACCACTCGCTACCGTCACCACGCGCGAGCCCGCCCTTTGTTTCATCGACGGCAGCAGCAGCCCGGTCAAGGCAAATGGCCCAAGATAGTTCGTCGCAAACTGACGCTCAAACCCATCCTCAGTTATTTCACGCGTCGGCAGCGCCATTACGCCCGCATTGTTGATCAGCAGATCGAGCGATTGTCCGGGAAATCGTTCCATCATGCGGTTCGCGAAAGCGTGGACGGAAGCTTGCACGGCCAGGTCGAGTATCTCTGGGTAAAGCTGCGCGCCCGGGACCTGCTTCAGAATGCGCGCGGCTGCATCGTCTGCCTTGGCCTGCGTCCTCGCGGGCAGAATCACTTCTGCGCCCCTGCGGGCCAGCGCCAGCGCCGTCTCAAACCCGATGCCGCTGTTTGAACCCGTTATCAGAGCCCTGCGCCCAACCTGCGAGGGAATATTTGCTGTAGTCCAATTCGTCTTCATGGGGCTATCTCCAAAGTTGAGTGTGGGTTGGTGACGGTGAGCGCTAAATGCTGGTCAGGCCCGCTTTGCCACTACGGCAGGCTCGTGCCGGTGAGTCGCTCGGCCTCGCTCCACAGCCGGGCTGCGAGCTCCATTGACCGCCCCGACCGCGGGATGGACGCCCGATGTGTCCGACCCACCATCGCCCACCAGCGGGGGCCGTAGTACGCGCCTTGCTCGGCTTCCGGTGCCGTCGCAGCGTACAGCAGTGGCTCCGAGCCGACCTCGACCCCCTGCGAGGGGAGCACGGTCCAAAGGGAGATGCCCGACGGACCGATGCCGGAGTTACGGATCGGCTTCAACTGCGCGTCGGTGCTGCGGCCGAGGTTCTTACCCGCGGTCTGCAGGTTGGTGCGGGTGAAGCCGGGGTGCGCGAGGGTGCTCTTCAAATCCCAGCGGCGCTCCCCGGCGACGGCAGCCAGATGCCGGGCGAACAGCAGGTCCGCGAGCTTCGAAGCAGCGTAGGCGCGAACGGGTGAGAAGCGGCGGCGCGTCCAGTTCAGATCCGTGAAGTCGAGCTTCCCGAAGTTTGCGGTGCCGCTCAACATGGTCGCGACGATGGCGTGGGGCTGCTCGAGCAACCGCGGCAGGAGCAGGTTGGTCAGCGCGAACGGGCCGAGAAAGTTGGTGCCGAACTGGAGCTCGAACCCATCCACGGTTTCGTAGCGCTTCGGAGGCGCCATCACCCCCGCGTTGTTCACGAGCGCATGCAGCGGCTTCTTGTCCTCGATGATCCCGGCAGCAAACGCCCGCACAGAGGAGAGGTCGGCGAGATCGAGGCGGCGCACTTGGATGGCAGCGCCCGGAGCATCGCGCAGGATCTCAGCCCGCGCCGCCTCGCCCTTCTCGGGCGACCGGACCGCCAGGATGACCTCGGCGCCTGCGAGGGCCAGTCGGCGGGCGGTCTCTCGGCCGGTGCCACTGTTCGATCCGGTGACGATGAAGCGGCGGTCGCGCTGTGTGGGGACCTGATAGAACATGGCGTTCTCCTCGTGAGGTTAAGAGACCATCGGTCTGGCGGTGCTTCTCGATAACAGACCGATGCTCTCTAAGGGAATAATCGCTGTAGTCCGATTCGTCTTCATGGATGTACTATTACGCCGATAGTATCCTTTGGCAATAAGGCACCTTTTCTTCCTGTACACACCTTGAGGTAACTAATGAAGAAATCCACGAAAGAATCGAGACTCACCTGGGAACGCATCAAGGATTTCTGCGAGACACTGACCGAAGCCGAAGATGCACTCACACGCGAAATGATTTCCCGCATATCCGACAAGTGGTCGCTCTGGACCATGGGCGTGATTGCCGAACATAGCCGGCCCATGCGCTTCTCCCGCATCATGGATCAGGTCGAAGGCATCAGCCAGAAGTCCCTGACGAAGACGCTCCGCGGACTGGAACGCGACGGACTCATAACCCGCGAGGTCTTTGCCGAGGTTCCACCCCGGGTTGAATACACCATCACGGCTTTCGGCTCCGAGATGCTCGACAACGTCGCTCCGCTCTGGCTCTGGGTGTCGACAAGCGTTCAGCGCTTTCAGGGTTGCCAAGCCGCGTTCGATCGTCGCGGACTGCGGCCCGGAAAGAATAACTGAGGTTGAGATGGCGAGCGCGTGAAGGATCAACGAGCGCTGATTGATGCCGGCCTTGATCATTAGTCCCGACAAACGCCCTTCTCGTCATCTGAGTCTGTCACTTCTCACAAGCTGCCTTGTCGGGATCGATCAGGTGTGTGGAAATCGGCCAGCGGCAAGGTTGCAGAGTTCTATCTGGTCTAGTGCGTCCCGATATAAGTGGCAGCTAAGGCAGCGAGGATCACAGAAAGCGACGATGAAACAAGCTCCTCGCCCGTTGCATAGGGATAGTCTTTCCCGGCTGTGACGTATTTGTTTCTGCCCTCTCTACTCCAAAGGCGGTAATGCGCTGCCATGGTGAACGGATGAGAGGCAATCAATACATACCCGGCTCCCAGGACCATGCGCGAGAGCCAGAAATATGAGCCTGTCGCGATCGGCACCACGATCAGGCAAATGACTGTCGCGAGCAGGCTCATGATATTGAGCACGTCCGGTATTGGTATCCAGGTCGCCCTCCCGCCGTCGCCGAGGTTGATCTCTCGATTCACCCGTCACCCGAACGCGGCAAACTGTAGCGCGATCAACGGTGGAGCAAGCCTGTAGAGAGTGTCTGGGGTCATAGCAGCGCCAACATTTGTCATAAAGAATGAGACTCTCAAGTAAGGATTAGAGAAGCTGTCCATATAGCGTCTTCATCGTCGACGCGTCAGACTAAGCTTTCGGCATAACGAAAATGGCGGCCCGGCTCTGCTGCCGTGACAGCATCCAGGATCGCCGCCGCGATTGTGGGCGCGGGATTGATGTGAAACTTCTTTGGGAGAATCGGCGCAAAGATGCTCATCAATCGCAACGCGACGCCTTCACTGAACCGCGGTTCGTCCCGCTCTCCGCCGATGAGGCTTGGTCGAACGATGGTGAGTGATTCGAAGCCCACTTGCTCGATGTCTCGCTCGATCTCGCCCTTGATTCGTGGATAGAACATCGCAGAGTTGACAGAGGCGACGCTCGCCGAGACGAGGACAAAAGTCTTGACTCCATATCCACGTGCAGATCGCGAGAATGCTAGGGGCAGCACGTAATCCACTTCGCAAAATGCCTCTTTGGAGCCAGCCTTGCCGATCGTCGTTCCCAGCGCACAGACGACGCCGTCAACTCCTTGAGTTGTATCGAGCAGCGACTCCAGACGATCCGACACAGGATTGATGAGCTTTGGATGAGGCGCCAATGGTTGGCGGGTGGGCGCGATCACACACGTAATGGCAGGATGAGCAAGAGCCTGCGCCAATACATTCTTTCCCACCAGACCCGTGGCGCCCAATAGCAGTATCTTCATCGTCGAGCTGCTTTCTATTTCACCATTGCTTTTACCAGCAACCGTCGCCATGCCGCATCCGGTAAGAATCGGTTCATCCAGAAAAATGGGCCGGGTTTGGCGAGGTAACGTAGCCGATTGCTAGAATCATTCGCAGCGCGGTAGATCACCTTCGCCACCTCTTCCGGTCTGGCCCCTGTTGAGTTTCCTTTTGCAAAGACACCCAGAAACTTATTCATGCTTGCTCGGTACGGGTCGCTCACCGCTATTTGCTTGCTGCCCTTGCCAAATTCGGTAGCAATGCTGCCGGGTTCGACCATCTTGACGCGGATATGAAACGGCTCCAACTCGTAGCGCATCGATTCGCTAAGACCTTCTACTGCGAACTTTGTTGCGACGTACGTCGAGGCGTACGGAAGGGCAAAACGGCCGACGATGGAAGAGATGTTGAGGATCAAACCTTCGCCCGCGCTCCGCATGAACGGAAGAACCTGCTGCGTGACACGAATCAGTCCAAAGAGATTCGTCGCAAACTGCTGTTGAATCTGATCGCCATCAATCGCTTCGATGGGGCCGAACAAACCGTACCCTGCGTTGTTCAGTAGCACATCGATCTTCTGATAGCGGTCCAGCGTAGCGGTTATCGCCTGCGCGATGGAATCCGCATTGGTCACATCCAGAGCGAAGAGGCTGATCTGGGGGTGCTGAAGTACGGGATCAGCCTTGAGCGGGTTGCGCATGGTTGCGGCCACGTTCCAGCCTCTTTCGGCGAAGTAAAGCGCCGTCGCTCGCCCAATGCCGCTGGATGCACCTGTGATCAAAATTGTCTTTGCCATAAAACTCCTCGCGGCGGTTGCCGTGTTCGTCACACCGAATTCGCAGCAAGGGGTGTCCCCGCCACGGCATTCTATTCAGTATAGACATACCGTATGGTATTTCGGTTGCAAATAGTTTTCGTGCGTTATTCTGAAATCGTGCCTAAAGCGATCAAGCAGAGATTGACCCGCCAGGAAAGCCGGCTTGAAACCAGAACAAAGCTTCTGGATTCAGCGGCACAACTGTTTGCGAGGGACGGTTATGAGGGCGCGTCGGTCGATCTGATTGCGGAGAGCGCAGGCTTTTCGAAGGGAGCGTTCTACTCCAATTTCGACAGCAAGGAAGCTATTTTCCTGGAGCTTCTCAACGCCCATAAGCGGCGCGAGATCGATGCGTTGGCGCGGCTTCTGGAGCAGGATATTCCTGCGTCTGAGCTTGTTTCACTGATCCGCAACTCTGAAACTGGTCGTGTCTCTGATTTCGACTTCGGTTTACTTTCGGCTGAGTTTCAGTTGCAAGCCTGCCGCGATAAAACGTTCGCGAAGACCTATGCCAAGCTACACCGCACGCACGTGGACACCATGGCCGGACTGATTACCAAGCTGTTCACCAAGCTTGATCGGACCCCACCGTCCGAGCCAAGGGATCTTGCCGAGATCATCATGGCGTTGACCACGGGTCTTTCTTTACAGCGAACGAGCGTGCAAGGACCGCTGCGAAAGGGATTCCTTACTGCAGCGATTCTTCTGGTTCTTGGCCTTGACCGTACCGAAGGAGATAGGTAACCGCAAACGCGCATTCGGCATCTGGCAGACACTTCATATGAGCGGACCTCCCACTATTGAATTGACTGGGCTGCTGGCGGACAGGTTGGGAGAACTGCGCCTGTCCGCCGGAACGACTAATCCAATGTGATGCTTCAGGCGTTTGAAATCACAAACTTTGCTGCTAGAACGGAGAGGGTTGATTGAGAATGATCACGAGACTGACGATCTTGCTATCTCTGACACTGAAGTAGCTCGTCAGGATCAACTCTTTGGGAAGATTCGTCTTGTCGTACTGGCCGTCATAGGCACCCCTAACGATCGTGTCGCCGTAATGATCGAGTGCCTCTCGTACTTCAATGGTTAATTTGTCGCCAACCACTTCCTTCTCGACCCAACGCCGGATGGCGTCACTACCAGTAATCTCCCGTTTGTTGTCGTTCACGTATGCGTCCTTGGCGAACGTTGCCATGATTGCGTCCGTATCGTGCGCGTTCACGGCCCTGTTGTATTCGGCGATGATGCCTTTCAGTTCGATTCCCATTCGCTTCCTCCTCCTGAGGTAGGACAATCATCGAGGCGGGCCCGATGGGAGAGTCAAGACGCATTCGAGCATTTGACTCTCCCCCAGGGGGAGACCTGACAATGGCTTCGTGCCAGCACTTCTTGGAATCGGGAATTTCGCTCAGGCGACCCACCTCAGCATCAAGACGCTCCGCCGCTACCACGAAAGTGGTCTACTGGAGCCTGCAAACGTGGACCCGCAGACGGGCTATCGAACGTATACGACAGCTCAAATTCCAACCGCTCAAATCATCCGCCGATTCCGCGATCTGGACATGCCATTGCCCGAAATACGGGCAGTCCTCACCGCCCCGGACTTACGCGCCCGCAATGACCTGATTACCGCGCATCTTGGTCGCCTGGAACAGAGTCTCGCCCGGACACAGAGCGTAGTGGCATCCCTGCGAGACCTTTTGGATCAACCAGTATCCGCACCGAGCTTCGAACACCGCAGTATCAAAGAGGCATCTGTAGCCGCAATCACTGAGGTACTTGATGTTAAGGACGCTCTCTCGTGGCTTCAGGGCGCCCTCGGAGAACTCCAGGCCACGCTTGCAGTCCAACGTCTACCCATCACTGGAGCTGCTGGGGGAATTTTTTCAAATGCTTTGTTCTCGGAAGCACATGGAGAAGCGACGATCTTCCTACCCTGCGATGGGACAGTGCGACGGCTTGGGCGAGTCATCCCGTTCGTAGTGCCTGCAACGGAAGTTGCGGTTGTTGTACACGCTGGGTCGCACAACAATATTGATCTTGCATATGGCGCATTAGCTACCTATGTCACACAACATGCACTAGCAGTAGACGGCCCCATACGCGAGTATTACGTGATCGGGCCACAAGAGACTCCTGACGAAACTGCATGGCGGACCGAGATAGCGTGGCCCATCTTTCAAACCCAGCGCGAAAACCGAATCGATTCTCTCGATTCCCGCAAAAAGCGCCAGACGCGTCCACGGCCTTGAAGCGGAACGCCGCAGGCGGAAAAGGGGAAACGTGCAAGAAGCAGGAACAAGGCTGTTAAGAAACCTCCCCTTATGGGGATCACTGGCAAACAATCGCCCCAGTAGCAAAAGCACTCGTCCGTTAGAGCGAAATTACAGGATTCGGGACTCGATCAGAATCAGCATCTGAGCTGCTTTGGTCTTCGCGTGCCGCAAGAGTGCCTCCTCCTCAATAGGCTGGATTCCGAGCAAAACAGATTCGAACCAGCCCGAGCGCAGTAAGCCAACGAAGGTATTCGCGGCGCCAAGTGCGTCCTTGATCTTCCAACCCTGCGACGAGCTCCATCGCTTCAGGTATTCCACCATGAGCGTGTTGCGACCATCGACAACCTCTTGTGAGTACTGCGTACCAAGTTCAGGGAACCTCCCTGCATCGCGTAGTACAACGCGGTAAAGCGCTACCTGTTCAGTTGACAAAGCATGTCGCAGGTATTCGATTGCAGCAAGGTTCAAGCCGACGCGCGGCGCTTTTTCGGGCCAGCTGCGCTGCACGGGGCGGCCGCCCTGAGCTTCTGTGGAACAAGCGGCCTGCATCACCGCAAGAAACAGATCGTCCTTGTTCTCAAAGTGGCGATAGACCGTTTTAATGGAAACGCCCGCGCCCTTCGCGATACTGTCCATCGAGGTATCCGCGTATCCACCGCTCAAGAATGCCTCACGGGCGGCACTCACGATCAGGTCACGCTTCCTCTTCATCAGCGAGGCCTTTGGGTCGTTGTCCTGCCAAGTTTTCAAGGTCGCTCCGAAGCAAGTTTCTTGACACATCATACGACAACGCATAGTGTTATACATGCGACATCAATCGTTGTCGTATAGAGGTTTAAAAATGGTCAAACAAATCAGGTTTTCCTACAAAGGAAAGTTTGCCCTTGTAACGGGAGCGTCGAAGGGCCTGGGCAAGGCCTATGCGGAAGAGCTGGCCGCCCGGGGCTCGAATCTTGTGCTTGTGGCACGCTCGAAGTCGGAGCTGGAAGCGTTGGCTGAGGCGTTGCGCCGCGACTACAAGGTACGAGCTGAGGTGATTCAAGCTGACCTGGGAGACTTGTCTGCGCCTTCTCGGATCGTCGAAAGCCTGGAGCGGATGGGCATTGAGCTCGATTTGCTGATAAACAACGCCGCTGTGGGCTATAGCGGAAAGTTCTTCAGCAGATCCGTTGAAGAGGAGTTGACTCCCGTGATCGTAAACGCGCACAGTCTCGTGGCGCTTATGCACGTTCTGGGAAAAAAGATGATGGCGCGCGGAAGTGGCGGCATCATCAACGTCGCCTCAAACGGAGCGTTTCAACCTATTCCATACAACGCGACCTATACCGCGACGAAGGCGCTCGTTCTTCTGCTCAGTGAGGCCGTGGCGCAGGAGATCAAAGGTTCTGGTGTCCGGGTGATGATCGCAAGCCCTGGCCCTACGGCGACGGAGTTTTTCACGCAGAGTCCCACGACGGTTAAGCTGGAGAAGATGGACTCCGCCCAGAGTGTCGCGCGCCGGACTCTGGATGATTATATACGGGGAAAGGTCCTATCGTATCCGGGCCGCTTTAGCACTCGCGCGGGAACCTGGATCAGTCGCATCCTCCCACGCGAGTTAACGACTGCACTTGCGGGACATATATCCAAGAGCATGGGATTTGACCGGTAGTAGGTGGTCAAGATGAGTGCAAGCCCAACTGCTTTACTCTCAGACAGCTCCTCATAAACGCCCTTCTCGTCAGTTGCGATTGCTGACGAGAAGAGCGTTCAGCTGAATGGAGATGACAATTGGTGAGCGCGCCGGCATGCTGAAACAAACTCCACTATGCTGACAATTTTGGGGGATTATCGTTCTGCTCTTTACACCACGAGTGGCAGCTCCAGTTCTACGATAAGGCCACCATCCAAAGCATTCGCTGCGCTCACGCTTCCACCATACGTACGCACGATGCGCTCAGTGATTGCAAGTCCCAGCCCCGCACCGATGATCGCTTCACCGGTGGGTCCAGGTATCCGGTAGAAAGGAAGAAAAATCTTCTCAAGATGTTCGCTGGATATACCCGGGCCATGATCTCGGACCTGAATTACGACCCGAGAAAGATGAGGAGCGCGGTGCTTTCGTATAGTGATCTCCACATTGGTGCTGGATTTCGTGTGTCGAATGGCATTGCGGACCACATTCTCGACCGCTCGACGCAGTTGTTCTCTCTCGCCCACTGTACTGCATACGTCGTCGAAATCGATCCGCACAGCACAGTTCTTGGTCTGCGCTTCAAAGTTTCCATCGACCGCAACTTCCTGAACCAGACTACTCAATTCGACCGTTTCTTTGCGGCCCGAGTCACCCCTACTGTCGATTCGAGCCAAGGTCAGGAGTTGGCCGATCAATTGATTGAGGTTTTCCACTTCGAGAGCAATCCGGTCTAAATATTCTTCTCTCTCTCCGGGAGGACATTGACGAAGCAATCCTTCGGCGACACTCAGGCGTGCAAGAGGCGATCGTAATTCGTGAGAAACATCTCCGAAGAGCCGCTGCCGTCCCTGCACCAATGATTCGATCCGTTCCGCCATACGATCGAAGCTCAAGCCCAGATACCCAATCTCATCACCTCGTAGCCGGACCTTTGGATCACTCCGTGTATCGAGCCAACCGTCGGTAATTCGCCCCGCGGCCCAACTCAATTGCGCGATTGGAGTAGCAATATGGCGAGCTAGCCAAAAACAAAAAACTCCTCCAACCGCCAAAATTGCGAACAGGTCTAGCCATGTTTTGTAACCAAGGTCGGCGAGTAAACCAACGAGAGGTCGATCCGTGAAGTCGACGAGGATCGTATATCTATGCCCACTTGCTCCGATCACCTGTTGGGCAGCAAGTCCCTTCCAGCCCGTGAATTTGGTGACGAGAGGCGTATCTATCATGGCTGTCTTCGCAAATTCGATAGCCTTGGCTGGCGGCCGGCGGTTCAGCACATCATTCCAGTTTTCGTCCAGGAGATAAGGTTCGCTGTACCCATCCTGTACTATCTGATCGAAATGATGCTGCAAAGCGGATTTACCTTCGCGCTCATAGATATCGGTGGCGTGTGCCGCTTCGAAGGGGAGCAAAACCGTCAATCTATCTACCAACGTTGCGGCTGAGCGAGTAATCGGCACAATGATAGCCAACGTCACCCCAACGATCACAACTGCCGTCCAGAACCATAGAAATATCTTCAGGAACAGGCTTTTCATTTCGAGTCATCTTTCCCGGATCGATCAGGCAAGGCATAGAGATATCCGACGCCACGAATCCCCTTGATTCTTTCGCTGCCATCCGAGGCATTTCCCACTTTTCTGCGTAGACTCCACACATGGGTGTCGATGCTCCTGTCAAACGGGGAAAACTTTCGCCCAAGCACATCTTTGGTGAGTTCTTCGCGCCCCACAACAGATCCTGCCGATTGCAATAGCCTCTGGAGCAGGTCAAACTCAACAGTCGTCAGATTGAGCATCTTATTTCCATACCGTACAGTTCTGGCTCCAGCGTTCAACTCCAGATCGCCCAATCGCAGGGACGTGGATTCTGAGGGGGCGACGGCCGTATTCTCAGAAGCTGCTCTACGCAGGATGGCCCGAATACGGGCGGAGAGTTCACGAGTGTTGAACGGTTTCGGCAGGTAGTCATCAGCACCCATTTCCAAACCGAGAATGCGGTCAAGATCATCGCCCCGCGCCGTGAGCATCAAGATGGGCGTAGCGGATTTTATGCGGATTCGCCGGAGCACTTCAAAGCCGTCTAACTCCGGCAGCATCACATCCAATACGACCAGATCGTAGTTTTCTGTCATTACACGTTCGACACCGAGTCCACCCGTGTGAACTGTGTATACGGAATATCCTTCTGCCCCCAGGAAGCGTGACACTAACTTACAGAGTTCGGCGTCATCATCGACGACCAGAATGCGTGCGGCAACCGAGTCCGGTTTGTGATCTGAACCCACGCTCGCGCTCACTCTATTCACTCCGAATCTCTCTCAAGAAATTATTGTAGGCCTCTGCGATTGCGCACACTGTCAAAGACTGTCAAGCGTGCGGCCTTCTATCTTGACAATTCTTGACAGTCGCTTGACCCAACTAGACGCAAGTTTCACTGCCTTCCGAGTCAAACTTCCAGTAGTGCAAACGACCTCTATACCGAGGGCGAGATGGCATATCGGTGGACAGCGAATGGCTTCACTGGCAACGCACATTTCCGACCGACGCATGGACCAACTGGCTAGCACTGCTTCAAAGGAGATTTATGAAAACCCTGACTGGTGCTTCGCTGGCCCTTATCCTTCACTCCTCTTTTTGTGTGCCAACCCCTCTCTCAGCTATATCCGTTCAGGCCATCACCCAAGATCCTTCAAATCTCACCTCTGCCGCAGTCTGGCAGTCCACCAAGGCTGAACACATCTACGGATTGCCTGACATCAAGCACAACAAAAACGGCACATTGACGCTCCACACGGATGCTCTTACCTTCACAGCGAAGTCGGGCAACATGTCAATACCACGTAGTTCTATAACGGCAGTGAGCGCAGGCAATCAGAGAGTCGAACTCTGGGGTATCGAGGGAAGACTGCTGCGTATGGCGATTCCTAATGGTGGAGGTCTCGGAGCGGCTGCCTTCATGCATCACCGTGTAGACCTGCTTACTGTCGAATTCAACGATCGCAACGGCGGCAATCATACTGCGGTCTTCTTCCTGCCCTCGAACGAAGCAGACCACGCTCTTCGGACCTTTGCCCTCGCTCCTGCTGGGCGTCGGCAAATCTCAAGCGTCGGCTGCCAAAATGCCCCAGTTGAACCCAGGAGCGTACTCGTCTCTGCTCCGAACTGGGATAACGCTGCGGTGCCGGCTGCGTATCGAGGACTTGTGTATGAGCATGTGGTCGATCGCCTCCGTCGCAAACAAGATATCGGGCATGTGTACAGAGACGGCGAAAACGATGGTCACGGTGTATGCCCTCAGTACACCGTTCATATCTCTATTGTGACGTTCAAGGAGGGTAGCTCAGTAGAACGCGCAGTCTTGGGACCTATTGGCGAGTTTGTTGGGACTACACAGATGAAGTTCGACGTAACGATCACTGACGCGTCAGGAACGCTAAACATCAGCAAGCAGATAACTGCCACGATACGAGGCGAAGTCGAGAGCACAGACGTCGCGGATCACCTCGCAAAAACTGTGGCCAAACATTACGTCAACGTGTTGAAAAATGCCGCCAAGGGCGCGACGGATGCCCCTAAGTCCTAATGGCAATCTTTGCCAAAGCGTCGATCTGCAGGAAGCTTCGCGACAAAGCCATGAGTAAAGTTTCTCGCTACTCCTAGCCTGGCGCCGCTCGTTAATGCAGCACGGGTTCGTATCTCTAGCATGAGGTGGCAGCACCAGATGGTAATCGAAAGATGGATAGGCTCGCTAATGTCTTTTCGGCGATTTGGAGGGTGAAATCACCTGCTGGCAATTCGGTGGCCGCTAATGTCTTGTGTAGAAGGAGGATAAAGATGAAGCGTCCAGCCTTGTGAGAGCTATTTGAGGATTACGCTAGACTTTATCGCGTGGCGCCTGACCTTTGCTGCATCCCCCTTGTGGATCGTGGCAATATGCGCGATTCGGGCACTAAGATTTCGACGATATTTTTCAAGCTCGCCAGGCTCCAAAGCTCCGATAGCCAACCGAAAAATTGCAGCGCGAAGTTCACTCATTTTTTTGTGAGTGACCCGAACTTCAAACCGCCCAAGTCGCGTGCCCGTGATGTTCTTCTGGTCTTTCGGTCCGAAAATCTCTCGCTTGTCTGGCGCCATCTTGAAGCCATGCGCAGCCAGTGTCGCTCTCACTGTCTCCATGACGGTGTGCGCAGCAACGCCCGAAAAGATTAGATCATCCACCCACGTAGTGATCGTGAGACCGGCCTGCTCACTTGCCAGGCAGATGGGCGCATAGATTGATGCAAGAAAGATATTGGCGATTGCCGGACTAGTGGGAGCCCCTTGCGGGAGATGCCAATCGAACGTGGTGAGTTCTGTCAGTAACCTCGCAATGGGTGGAGGACACCCCAGCACCACGTTCCAAACGTAATAAACATGCTCACAGGTGATATTGGGGTAGTAAGAAGAGATGTCCATCCGTACCACGATGGAACTCTGATTTGGGACATGCTCTTTTGCATGTCCCAGCAATGTTCTGCCGGATACCGCGCCGAACATATAGGCAGGAAGCTCAACCCGAGACAAAACGGTAGCGAGGATTCGCCTTTGGATATCCTTCAATTGTTTGACGGGATCGTCGATCTGTCTGTATTTGACGGGTTCGGATGCCTTGAGACGCCGCAGCTTTCCAGGATATGGATGCTGCTTCTTCGGAATCTTAAAAGGACGGTAGAGGCCAGCTCTGCACTGAAGCAGGACAGCTAAGTCGCCCCTCTTTATGCCGAGCCGATGCTCAAGGTCACTAAGGCTTCCCACTATCGGTTTTGTCTGCGGAAGATCCATCGTCATTTTTAGGTGTGTTCAGTAGTAGCTGTGTGAGTTGTTTCGCCAGTCCGAGAACTTGCTCTTCATTGATGTTCTTGGAGTCTTCTTTTTCAACTGCAAGCAGCGTTAGTAATGGGAAAGGTATCTCCAAAGCGTCCGAAATGCTTTGAAGAGTTTCAACTGTTGGCTTTCGTTTGCCGCCTTCGATTAGCGAAAGATAACTTCTATCAAGCCCGGTCCGGTCTGCGAGTTCCCCTTGGGATATATCGGCGATGGACCGTGCAATCCGAACTGCTTTGGCATATTTCATATGGTCCTTTTGGAGAAGAATCACCCCCCGTTAGGAATGACTGTTTCACTTCGGCCGAAGTCATTGCAAAATCTTCGAGACTGTCAGCGCGACTTCCTCAACGATGCGATAGACCTCATCGCGGCTCATCTTCGGTTGCCGTTGCAGGCTCTTGAGCTTGCGGATTTCTTTAGCAAGTGCCCTCTGTTGTTCCGACCCCAGTTCGTTGGACTGATCTCCCAGCATCCCTTTTAGGATTTGGATGCAAGAGTCAAGGTACTTTGATTGATTCATAGATTGCCCCTTTCCGGCTGATGCCGGGCGTGTGTCGGTAAGCCAGAGGTAGGCAACGAATGGAGTCCGGGGGGTGCATCTCGGAGCGCGCTCAGCGCTAAGGCGTGAATAGCAAGAGATAGAAGATACCCATCACTTCGGCCATTTACGGACGGGTTTCAAACCCCGCTAGGGGTAGTGGGAAACACTACCGCCTCATAATGCCCTTATGGGGCGCCTGACCTATACAACACACAGAGCAGTTATCAAAGACCTTGAAACGCAGACGGTATCGCCTGCCCACTTCCAATATGCAGGAGGCAGGACAGCGTGTCAACACAAAAAATGACTGACAGCAACTAAAATTGCTGTACCGAGGCGATCAAGAGCCAATCTTGAAGTTCAACTCTCGATAGAACTCAAAATCATTGATGGATCGAATGCCGAATGTTTTGCAAACATCGGGAACCCTTCGATTCGCCCGCTGCTTACTGGGAGCGGAGACTTCCTTCGTTACGACGGTAAAGTTCGCAACGTCGGCCAATGCGTATCCAATAAGAAAAGGGTCTTGCCCGATCTCTTCGATCTCGCTGTCGTTCAAGTCCGACGCATACCCCTGCGTAAGCACCAAATTAAGGTTGGCGGGATCGATCTTCTGATCGAAGAGCATGGCTTTCGAGATTGCGGCGTCGGTCAACCAGTCATGCAATGGGCCGGTCGAAACAGCAATTTCACCATAGATTTCATAGGGAACCTTTGCGGCGCCCGCTTCTCCCAATGCGGCAAGCCACGTCCAGAACTGCGGAATTCGATCGATGGGGTAGTAATCCTCATGGGCGCGGATCATGACGTTGGCATCAAGAAGATAGAGCACTCTAGCGCACCGCCTCGCGAGCGAACGATGCAGGGCTCTTCTCGTATCTACGCAGCAGGGGTTCGACTGAAGATGGGTTTACGCCGAGCACCTTCGCTGCCTTTGTGTGGGTTAGCCGGCTCTCGCGCAGCGTGCGGCGAACAACATCAATCAGGGCGGCTCCAAGCCTGCTCTGTTTGAGCACGTAGTAGCTCGGTCCCCCTTCCTTAAGCTGGTTGGCTGCTTTCGTGTTGGCTTTATACGACGACCAACGGGCCGCATACGAGCTGCTCAGATCCCGGTAAAGGGATGCAGTAATCCAACCCATCCGCCGGAGCCGAAAAGCAACGAGTGGCTCGCTGACGATCCAGTGTTTCGCCACTTCCTCGATATAGCGGCCAGCGGACACTTGATCGCCACGGGCGAGTTCCACCGGCCTTTGGAGAGCGAAGCTTTTCGGAAGCAGCACAAGTCCAGCTACATCGTTGCAAAAGTGCTCAACCCGTCCTTCTTCGGAGTTTTCCTTCACGGATTCGGGAGAGCCGCTTACACCGCTCTGGCCAAGATAGATATGCGCCAGCTCATGAATGAGAGTGAATGAGCGAGCGGTTCTCGCATCATGGTCGTTGATAACAATGAAGGGTGCAACTGGATCTGCAAGCGCGAATCCGCGAAAGACCTCTTCGCTGAGCGCGGAGTGATGCGAACCAAGATCTCCCACAAGGAGAACGAAAACCCCAAGCTCCTCAGTCGCTGTCCTGAGCCGCTTAAAGAAGTCATCGGCTGTACCGCCCCAATCTGTGCGTCGTGTCGGCAGTTGCAGTGCAGTTGAAATACGTTGCGCGACGGTCTCGGCTCCATCGGCGAGTGAGGAGGACGAGACAAACCTTTTTAGATGTGCCTCATCTAGGTCTTCCAGAAGACCTCGCACCATCTCTTGACGTGCTTTGACGTCGCGAAGAAGGGCATCGAGCAGTGCGTTGTCGCGTGGCGAGACCTCCGCGCCCGTAGAGCGAAAATCCTCTCCACGCGGCCCCTTGTGTGGTGGGGTCGTCATGTAGAAGGCAAGAAGAGGCCGCCGATAAGTCTTGGCGATCCTACTCAGTTGCGTCCGAGTCGGGAGACGCGCGCCCCTCTCCAGTTCAAGGAGTTTATGCTCGCCGCTTTCGCTCTTGGAGTCCCCAAGGGCGAGACGCTTCGCCGCGTCTTCGACAGCGAGTCCAGCAGACTCTCTTGCCCAAACGAGGATAGCCGGGTTGATCTGTTCTCCTTGCGGCATAATATGAACCTTGTCGAGGCCGGGCGATAGGCCCCGAGATCCCCTTAAACGAGTATATGAAATCCTTCGTTCCGTATGGGCACTGGCCATCGTTTTGCGGCAAGTTGAGGCGATTCAACGCCCTCGGCCTCGGCCAGGGAGCGTGAAACCAGGACCCAATGATCCAAACCCACCGCCCTGTGAGCCCACTCCGCCTTCTACGCCGCAACATTGCGGCGTGGGTCCAGTACCCTTCCGACCGTCGATATCTGGAAGGGGGTGTGCATCACTGAACGAAGCCGTCTCTAGCCACCGTTACTGATGCACACCCCATCCCTTGGGTCGTTTCCGTTGAAAATTTCGACACTACCGGAGATTTCGCGACCCGGATCCTCGGGTGTGCCTTTTGGCGTAAGCGCCGCGCTCAACGTGCGGTGACCGTCACGGTTCCTGACCGTCGGGCGCTAGGTGTATGAGTAGTGGTTTTTATTCTTCGACCACTACATAGCGACCAGCCATTAGACGCATTTTTATTCCCGCGCTCACGATTTCTGTTTTTTGAGAAAAGTGGCTGAAGAGAGGTAGCAATGTTCTGGTGGGGGTACATGGGGGTATTTCAAGCAACTTAATTTCAACAATTTACAGAACGATCCGGCTCCCTCACCTCAAGGGAGGCCCGGCGTGGATGGACAGCGATCGCTTCGATGTCGAAGCCAAGACCGACCACGCTTACAATCTTGACGACCTGCACACGATGTACTAGAACCTGCTCGCCGACAGGTTCGGCCTCAAGTTTCATAAGGAGACAAAGGAAGGTCCCATCTATGCCCTCACCATCGATCCTGCCGGACTGAAGATGAAGGCCAACACGACCCCGCAGGATTTCAATATCCCGGTCAACGGTCCCCCGGAGCATGTCGTCGGAACCCGTGTCCCGATGAATTATCTATGCTGGTGGCTGGGCCAGGTACTGCAGAACGACGAACGTCCCGTCGTCAACATGGCAGGGCTTGACGGCAACTATGATTTCACTGTGGCGTTCACGCCGGTGCTCCCGCCGGGCGTCTCTGCCGATAACCTGTCGGAGAACTTTCGCGATCTTCCCTCCATCTTTACCGCTCTGCGCGAGCAGATGGGCTTGAAGCTGCAACCGCAGAAAGGGCCGGTCGAGTATTACGTCATCGACCACGTTGAAAGGCCCTCGGCGAACTGATTCCGTGGTGCAACATTACTGCATTTGGCTTATATCGTCATTGCAAGCAGTGTCTCGACTCTCTCTAAGATGGTGTCCATGCCAAGGATCGCTTTTCTGCTCGTGTGCTGCTGTATCTTCTGCACTGCCTGTAAAAAAGATGCGGCGGTACACCGTTCGACGCCGCCTAAGGAAGCAGTGGCCGCTTCGCCAAAGCCTCATAGCGCAATCGACCTGCCGCCGCCAATAGAGTCGATCATCTCCAGCTATGCGGACGAGTGTAAGCAGATTGGCGGAACCCTGAATGGCGAGGTCAGAGTTCCGGAGATAACGACGACCGATCTGGATGCGGATGGAAGACCTGACTACATCCTTAATCCCAAGAACCTGCAGTGCAGTGAGTCAGCAAGCCTCTTCTGTCCCAATGCGGGTTGCGATTTCAGGATTGCGGTCTCGGGCAACGCATATCGGGATGCACTTTCCGTAGCAGGTGGAGAGGCGAAGATTACAGAAGGTACTCACGGTAAAGTTGTGGAGATATTGGTCCAGAGCTTCCACTGCAAGGGAGCGAAAAGAACGGACCAGTGTGTCGACTCCATTGCATGGTCGAATCACACATTAAACGAAGAGTTTCGAATAAGACACTGAAATAGCTTGCTAACGCTCCTCCAGGTTGATCGAGTAGAGATTGCCTGTGCCGGTGCGTGAGCGCACGATGGGGACATCTCCGGCTGTCAGTCCGCAGAAGAAGTAATCCGCCGTCGCGCCACCCGCGAAGCTGGCGAGGTTGGCGATCTGCTCCAGTTTGCCCTCCGGCACCGATATCCGATAGATCGGCTGTGTCTCCGCCAACGATGCGTGGAAGTAGATCGCCTTGCCATCCGCCGACCAGACTGGATCGGCTGCCGTGGTGTCCGCGATCGTTCGCCATGCGTCGGTAGTCGTGTCGAAGAGCAGGAGCTTGCTCTGGTCCAGCGAGAGCGCCGCGATGTAGCGGCCATCCGGCGACCAGCGCGGGCTGAATAAGCCCTCGGAGCCCGGCACCGTTGTCACATGGTGCGTGCGCAGGTCGAGCACTTCGAGCGCGCGCGGACCTTCTTCCTTGCCCATCACATCGCTGACCCGCCCGAAGACGATCTGCTGCCCATCCGCGGACCATGATGGGTCTGCGGCGTTGCGCTTCTCTGCCAGTGGCCGGTCCGGTGCGCCGCCCTCCGCCCCGACCAGATAGATCTGCCATGCCTTGCCCGGCTCGCGGGCCATGAGCGCTATGCGATGTCCGTCGGGCGACCAGTGTGCCAGGAAGACCTGCAACGAATCCGGCGTTACCTGGATTCGCTCCGATCCGTCGGCGTGCGCCCGCCAGAGCCTGCCCTGGCCGTCGGTCCACAACACCCAGCCGCGGTCTCGCGTGTACTCGACCCGCGTCGCCTGGGCCAGAAAGACCGGCGCGGGGACGAAGACCCTTTGGGCCGCGTTGTAGATCTGCAGGACCGACTGCGTCTCCAGCCCGAGAAAGAAGATCTTGCGGCCGGTCTTCGGGGAGACCGGCGCGGCGAAGTTCAGGGGACCGTCCGTCACCCGTACCGGCGCGGTATCTTTCTTGCCGTCCATCCGCCAGAGATCGCTGCTGCCGCCGCGGTCGGCCTGGAAGACGAAGTAGCGACCGTCTCCGGTCCAGACACCGCAGCACTCAGAGCCCGGTTTGCTCCAGTTATCCAGAATTCTGCGCAGGCCCTTGCCGTCGCTCTTCGCCTCCCACAGCCCGAGCGTGTGGCCGATGGGGTCCATCAGGGTGAAGCGGAGGAGCTTGCCATCGGGCGACCAGCGCATCCAGAAGGCGCGGCCCGGAAGCGTCGCGAAGGGAGTCGAACCGCCGTCCGCAAGCCGGTTCACGATGAGCTGATTTCCTGTTGCGAAGAGCACGCTCTTGCCGTCCGGCATCCAGGTTGCGTCGTGGCCTACGACGTTGGCGAGGCGCAGGGCGCTGCCGCCGCTGGTCGGCACGAGCCAGAGCGGCTGCTCGGACTCCGGCGAGAGATGGCTGCGCAGCAGCAGGGTGGAACCGTCGGGCGAGAGGTCGCCGAGGGAGGGCGAAGGAAGCTCCTGCGGCAGGGACATCCGCTGGAGATCGCCGGTGTGGACGTCCACCTGCGACAGCACCGGGCGGCCCTCCTCAATCTCCGGGACGAAGATCCGCACGCCATCGGTGGCCGCAGCCGGAAGGCTCTCCATGGTGGGCATTCCCGGTGCGATGCGGCCGGTGCTGGTCAGTTGCTGAATCCTCAGCAGAGGGGGACGGGAGGGCCAGCTTATATAGAGGACTGTCGCCGCAATCAATGCCAGGCCGCAGAGTAGTCCGGCGAGCCACCAGCCCTTTCCGAGGGTGGAGACGGATTCGTCCCACGGCTTGGCGGGCACCGAGGTGGGAAGTGGGGACAGGGTTTCCCCGAGTACGGGCGTCTCGATCAGGCTCTCGACCTTGCCCGCCAGGTCAGACACGGGGGCGATAAAGCGGTAGCCGCGCCGTGCCAGCGTCTCCACGAAACGCGGGTTGTCGGCCGTGTCGCCCAGCGCCTCGCGGATCTTATTGATGGCGGTGCCCAGCGAGTGGTCGAAGTCGCCGACTGAGTCCTTTCCCCAGAGACGAACTTGAAGCTCCTCGCGGGTCACTACCTCGCCGGGACGCTCCAACAGAGCGGTCAGCACCTTGAAGGGCTGGCTCTGCAGCTTCAGCTTCTTGCCCGCCTTCCAGAGCTCTCCCGTCTGGAGGTTGGCCTCATACAGCCCAAACCCCACCCGGACCACGGCCTCATGAGAGGAAGACATATTTTCAACTACCCTTCAACAATCTACTTTTGTCGGAAACCCGACCCTACCGGCGTCATCCAGTCTAACTCCGATGCCCGAAAGAGCACACTTCTTAGTTAAACAGAGCTTGCAACTCTCTTGGATAGAATGACTTAGCGGATGATCCAAAGTAGATGAAAAGAATATCGCGGGAGGATTGTGTACAACTCTTCGATTCGATCAAGGTTCTTCGGCAGCCGGATCAGCGTTTCGCTACTGCGGGTCCGGCTCTGCAACTGGAGGCCGTCTTTATGAACATCTGTGTCACCAAAAGTAATATTGCCCTGAAGCTGGCAGCTATAACACTCGCCGTCGTCACCGTGGTCTCACCCGTCGGCCTGCGCGCCCAATCCGATAATGGACGGGTCACCGGCATCGTCACCGATCCCAGCGGAGCGGTCGTTCCCGGCACCACCGTCACCCTGACCAATATTGATACCGGAGCGGTCCAGACGCTTACCGCCGGTCCCGACGGCAACTTTACCTTCGGAGCTGTGCCGCGGGGCAACTACCGGGTCGAAGCCGCTCACTCCGGCTTCCAGAAGACCAGCCAGAGCATCGTCCTTCAGGTGTCGCAGGTCCAGACCATCGAGTTCCATCTCCCTGTTGGAGTGGAGACCCAGACGGTGGAGGTGACCGACGCTGCGCCTGTGGTCGACCTCTCCACCTCTTCTACCGGGTCCGTCATCGAAGGCAAGCAGGTTACCGACCTGCCGCTGAATGGGCGCAACTTTACCTCGCTGGCCGCGCTTGTCCCAGGGGTTACTCGCGGAGCTTTCTCTTCGGACGCCAGCGGTCGCAACGGCAACGTCGAGAGCTTCCGCTACTCCGACTCGGGCGGGGCTGCGCTGACCGTCAACGGGCTGCGTTCTCAGTCCAACAACTTCCTCCTCGACGGCGTGGATAATAACGAGTCGTTGGTCAATACCATCGTCTTCTTTACTCCTCCTGAGGCAATTCAGGAGTTCCGCGTCACTACCTCCATCGCCCCGGCTGAGTTTGGCCGCGCCGGTGGCGCTATCGTGCAGAACTCCATCAAGTCCGGAACCAACGCGATCCACGGCTCTGCCTTCGGTTACTTCCGCGACCAGATCTTTGACGCTAATCCCAACTACTTTTCGCCCACCAGTCCCTCCCCAGCCTTTCAGCGCAAGCAGTTCGGCATCGCCGCCGGTGGTCCGATCTGGAAGGACAAGCTCTTTATCTTCGGCGACTATCAGGCACTCCGGCAGAAGCAGCCTAAGGATGCGGGCTTCCATACTGTTCCCACGGCCCTGATGCGCCAGGGTAACTTCTCCGAGCTGCTTGGCCAGAGCGTCACCACCACTCCGGGGCAGTATGCCGAGACCGGCTGCCCCATGATCGCCAATCCTGTGGCCGGAGCCATCTACGACCCCACCACCTGCCAGCCCTTTGCCGGGAATATCATTCCCACCGATCGCATCAACGTCGCCGGGCAGAACTACCTGAACGCCTTTGATGCGCCCACGCGTGCGGGTATCACGAACAACTACTATGTCGTGCGGCACTCGATCCAGAACTTCAACGACTTCGACGCGCGGCTGGACTACCACCTTTCGCAGAAGGACTCGCTCTTCGCGCGCTACAGCTATGGGCAGGACAATCTGCTCGTCAACAGCCTCTTTACCAACCTGCCCGCTGGATTCTCTTCGGGGTATAACGTCAGCCATCCGCGTGGAGTGTCCGCCGGGTATACGCGTATCTTCACCTCCAACATCATCAACGAGTTTCGCTTCGGTTATATCCGTCCGCAGTTTGCCTATATCAATCCTGACCAGGGCACGCCGGTATCGGCCAACCTTGGCATCGTGAATGCTAACCGTACTCCGCTGCTTGGTGGCGGTGCTCTCATCGGCTCGGGTGATGGTTCTCGCCTGGAGTACACGGGCGATGGCGGCCCTTACTCGGTTCCGGAGAAGACCTTCCAGTTTCTTGATGCACTTACCTACACACACGGCAAGCACACCTTCAAGGTCGGAGCCAACATCATCCGGCGTGAGGTTGATTTCTTCCAGGGCAATAACTCCAAGGGCTTCTTCATCCTTGGCGGCGCAGCTACCTCCCCCAACACCGGCCGCTTCACCGGATATGAGACCTCGGAGATTCTGGCCGGCTTCTCCGACTATGAAGTTGGCGCGGCCAGCACTTACTACAAGACCTTCAACTATGAGACCGGCTATTTCGTTCAGGACGACTGGAAGGTCAATCGGCGTCTTACGCTCAACCTGGGGGTCCGCTACGACCTCTATACCTATCCCTACGAGCAGAACAATAACCAGGCTAACTACGATATCGCCTCGGGCACGCTGCGCATCGCAGGCGTGAACGGGAACTCGCGTTCGCTCATTAATACGGACACCAATAACATCGCGCCGCGCATAGGTTTTGCCTATGACCTCTACGGCAATGGCAAGACCTCCATCCGCGGTGGCTTCGGCATGTTCTACTTCCTCGATCGTGGAGGTATTGGGAATCAGCTCTCGAATAACCCCGGTTTCAATGGCGTCGGCGAGTACACCGCAGCCGCGGGCTATCGTATTACCTTCACAGGTCAGAGCCCTACTGTTCCTAATAATGCTGCCACTGCCAAGGCTCCGCTTCCGCTGCCTGCGTTCGGGGCCGGAGCAGCGGCGGCGGCTGACTTGAGTGCCTCCTCACTGCTGTCTCTGCAACCCAACAACCAGAACGGCACCGTCACCCAGTACAACCTGCAGATTCAGCAGCAGCTCGATAAAGCGACCTCGCTCAACATCGCCTATGTGGGCAACAAGGGCGATCACCTGATGACCTTCTACAACGCCAATGGACCGCAGTTTGGCACTGGGGTTGGCATCTTCCCCAACCGCCAGACCATCACCAACGGCTTTGCCGGCGGCTCTTCGAAGTACGACGGATTGCAGGTCTTCCTCAATCGCTCCGTGGGCTCGAGCCTGCTTGCTACTGTTGCTTATACCTGGTCTCATACTCGCGACAACTCCAACGGAGCCTTCAATACCGGCACCTCGGGAGCAGGCACCCGTCTCTTCCCGCTGCCGAGTGGGGCCGCCAATCTCGCTGCCAACTACGGCAACTCCGACAACGATCAGCGCAATGTCTTTGTCGCCAGTGCGGTCTACTCCCTGCCCTTCGGGAGGGGCAAGATGATCGGCAACAAGATGAACCGGGCGCTCGATGAGGCTGTCGGCGGATGGCAGCTCAATACCGTCATCACGCTCGACAGCGGCACGCCGATTGATATCAACACCGGATCGCTCGGCAGCTTCGATAACCGCCCCGACCTCGTCTCCTTCAAGAAGGTTCCGCGTGAGCTGCAGGGCAGCAACTCCAACGCTAACGACCGCACCTTCTTTACCGGAGTCTTCGCGTTGCCTCCCGTCAATGCGGCCGGTAAATATATCCGGCCCGGCAACCTGAAGCGCAACGCCTTCTCCGGACCTGGATTCAAGACGATGGACCTTGGCTTGTTCAAAGGCTTCCACGTTACTGACCGGGTCAATGCGGAGTTCCGTGCACAGGCTTACAACCTCTTCAACACGCCGCAGTTCTCTAACCCCGATACCAACCTAGCTGATGGTACTGCGGTGGCTGGCTCCACCAACCTCTTCACTACGGGAGCGAACTCCGCTGGAAGCAACAACGGCTTCGGCAGCATCTCCAGCATTCGCCTCAACACCGAGCGTCAGCTTGAGCTTGCCGTCCACATTAACTTCTAACAACCCAACCTAACCGGCGGCACCTTCATCAGGTGCCGCCCTCCCTTTGGCAAGCCAGCCCCAGGAAAGCTCATGCGCCGCTTACTTTTACTGCTCGTCGCCTCCACTGCCTTCGCGCAGTCTCCGGTGATCTCTAAGATTGATCCGCCGAACTGGTGGCCTGCGATGCCTGCTCCCATGTTGCTGCTACGCGGAGAGAACCTTGCCGCTGCCAGCTTCACCCTGAGCGATAAAAGCCTGCACATCACGAGCACGCATATCTCTCCGAATGGTCACTATGCAGAGCTTTTTCTTTCCGCATCTCCTGCACATTCTGAAGAGGTGAAGATTACCGCACGCAACGCCTCCGGCCAGACAGTGACACCCTATGTCTTCGCGCCGCGCCGCGCCTCATCTGAGGACTTCGCCGGGTTTTCGTCGAAGGACGTCATGTATCTCATCTTGACGGACCGTTTCGCTGATGGTGACGCCTCCAACAATGGGGCCACCGACAGCTCTCCACGAGGATGGCATGGTGGCGATCTACGCGGCATCCTGCAGCACCTCGACTATCTTCAGGAACTTGGCATCACGACAATCTGGATTACACCTGTCTATGAGAACCACGGTAGCTCCAGCTACCACGGCTATGGCGCGACCGATATGTACGCCGTCGATGAGCACTATGGCACGCTGGCCGACCTGAAGGCTCTGGCTGCGGCCCTGCACGCTCGCCGCATGAAGCTCGTACTCGACACCGTACCAAACCATGTGGGTCCAGCTCATCCCTGGGTTGCCGATAGCCCCGAGCCTACTTGGTTTCACGGAGACCTTGCTCATCACACGGTTGCCCAGCAAGTCTTTGCGCCCATCACCAATCCCCATGCGCCCTGGCGGGATCAGCGCAAGATCACTGAGGGCTGGTTCGTCGATACCCTTCCCGACCTGAACCAGGAGAATCCCGCGGTCTCGCAGTACCTGATCCAGAACGCCGTCTGGTGGACCGAGCAGGCCGGTCTTGACGGGTTTCGCATCGATACCTTTCCCTATGTGGGACGGCCCTTCTGGCATGAGTTTCATGCGCGGCTCCATGAGCTTTATCCGCATCTCACCACCGTCGGCGAGGTCTCCGATGCTGACCCGACTGTTGTCTCCACCTTTGCGGGAGGAGCCGTCCGTACCGGCTCGCAGATGAGCGTCGATACGGGCCTCGATACACCCTTCGACTTTCCTACCTACTATGCCCTGCGCGATGCCCTGCTGAAGGACGCGCCTATGACGAGGCTCGCCGAAGTTCTGCGACTCGACAACCTCTATCCTCATCCCGAGCGGCTGGTTCCCTTCATCGGCAACCATGACAACTCTCGCTTCGCCAACGATCCGGCGGCAACTCCGCAGGTGATTGACCTTGCCTTTACGCTGCTGACCACGATGCGTGGGCTGCCACAAATCTATTCCGGAGATGAGATCGCCATGCGTGGTGGCGACGATCCGGATAACCGCCGCGACTTCCCTGGTGGCTTCCCTGCTTCGTCTACGAATGCGTTTCTTGCAAGCGGCCGCAGTGCCGAGCAGCAGCACACCTTCGCCACGTTGCAAAGGCTACTTCTGCTTCGCCGCCAACACCCTGCTCTGCAATCCGGCGAGGAGCAGGTGCTCCATGCCAGTCAGGACGTGCTTGTCTATACGCGGACACTCACCACGGCCAGCGAGAACGAGCACATCCTCATCGCCATCAACAAGGGCCACAGCTCCAGCAGGACGTCCATTGCTACCGACGACACGGCCGTCGCGGATCTTACTCATGCAACCTCCTTGTCTGAGAGCGTTGGGACGCTCTCCCTCGAACCGAAGTCGCTCACGCTTAGCCTCGCTCCGCAGACCGCGGCCATCTTCAACCTGAAGTAATGCCCTTCCACCAAGGAACCCCGATGAACTTCAAAGCGATTCTTCTGGCCATCTGTCTCCTGCTTACACGCGCGTATGCGCAAGCGCCCGCTACCGATGAAACCTGGTGGAAGCACGCTGTTCTCTACGAGATCTACCCGCGCTCTTATCAGGACTCGAACGGTGATGGGATCGGCGATCTCAACGGCATCACCGCACGGCTCGACTATCTCAAAAGCCTTGGCGTCGATGCGATCTGGATCTCTCCGATGTATCCGTCGCCCCAGGTCGACTTCGGTTATGACATCTCGAACTACGAGGCCGTCGATCCTCAGTACGGTAGCCTCAAGGACTTCGACCGGCTCGTCGCCGAGGGGAAGAAGCGCAATGTTCGCGTGGTGCTCGATATGGTGCTCAACCATACCTCGGATAAGCATCAGTGGTTTATCGACGCTGCCAGTTCGAGCACCAATCCGCACCATGACTGGTATGTGTGGAGCGATGGCAAGCCCGGCAGCGGGCCGGAGGCGCACGAAGGGAGAGTGCCGCCGAACAACTGGGTTTCGCTCTTCGGCGGCTCCGCGTGGGAGTGGGTTCCGGCGGTTCACCAGTTTTACTATCACAAGTTTTATAAGCAGCAGCCCGATCTCAACTGGCGTAATCCCGCTGTGGAAGAGGCCATGTTCAACACCATGCGCTTCTGGCTCGACCGCGATGTGGCTGGTTTTCGTCTGGATGCTATCCCTACGCTCTTTGAAGATAAACAGCTACGTGATGAGAGATCGCTGGGCGGCACCAACGCGCAAGGTGATCCTAATCTCGATGACTCACTTACCAGCAACCTGCCTGAAGTTCACGATGTCATCCGTCGGATGCGAGCCATGGTCAGCTCTTATCCTGGGGATCGAGTGCTTATCGGAGAGACTTATCTTCCCAATACTGCTGAGCTTGATAAGTGGTATGGAGGCGCTAAGAAAGATGAACTTAACCTTCCGATGGATATGTTGCTCGGGTTCTCGAACAAGCTCGATGCCGGTGCATTTCGTAAGCTGATCGACGAAGCTGATACTCAACTGCATGGTTCGCAGCCGCTCTTCGTCTTCGACAATCATGACAATATCCGCTCCATCGATCGCTATGGCGACGGAGTTCACAACCAGCAAATATTGAAACAGCTAGCTGTGATCCTGCTTACGACTCGCTCCACGGCCCTGATGTATCAAGGCGAGGAACTGGGCATGGTTACCGCGACTCCTACGCGTGTGGAAGATGTCAAAGACCCTATTGGTATTACCGGATGGCCCAAGGAGAAGGGCCGCGATGGGGAGCGCACGCCGATGCAGTGGGACGCCTCTAATCTGCAGGCTGGATTCAGCACCAACCCTCATACGTGGCTGCCTGTTCCGGCCAACTACACCACCATCAATGTGATGGCTGAAGCGAAGGACCCCGGCTCGCAGCTCAACTGGTACAAGCAGTTGATTCGTATGCGTCGCGAGTTGCCTGCCCTTCGCAACGGCGGCCTCGCCATGCTCGACACTGCGAATCCCAGCGTCCTCTCCTACGTGCGCACGCCGTCCGATGGCTCTCCTGCGGTCGTAGTCTCGCTCAATATGTCGGGCACGCCGCAGACCTTGTCCTTTGACCTTCGCTCCACCGGCATCAAGGATAAGACTGCCAAGACTCTGCTCACGGATGCTCCTGAGTTATCGAACGTGCATAGCCTTCATAGCATTACTCTGCCGCCCTTTGCTTCCTGGGTGGGAAGCGTTCAGTATGCTGCTCCCTAGATGGATAAGGACGACAGGGACTAAACGTACTGCGCGATACCGGCCTGTGAGATGGGCCGGTATTATGTAGGGCGGCTCTAGAGGCTCTCTTTGGCCCAGTCGGGCAACTTCTTCTTCGTTGCGAAGGCAATGACATTGTTGCCATCAGGGCACTGATACAGGACCGTGTGCCCCTCGAACACGCTGTTCATCCGCCAGAGCCAGGTTCTCCAGTCGAAGCCGCAGAGGTTCACAACCAGAACTCCATCGGCGGAGAGTGCTCGATGGCAGTTTCTGTAAAATTTGCGCGCCCCGAAGTGAGGAGGATAGCCGCCTTCATCGAAGGCGTCGATCATCAATACGTCGTAGATGCCCGTGCCCGCTTTGACCATCTCGGCCCCATCCATCAGCCGCACTTTCAGCCGCTCGTCGTCATCGGGGATGTAAAACGATCTGCGGAGAGAGATGACCTCAGGGCTGATCTCCGCAACCGTGATGCGGCACGCCGGCAGGTGATGGTAGCAGTACTTCACCAGCGAGCCGCCTCCGAGGCCAATCAGGCCGATGCTGCGTGGAGCGGCGGTGAAGCGCAGGAAGCCCATCATGATCTCGGTGTAACTGAGCATCAGACGCTCGGGAGAGTTGCGGCTCATGATGCTGTGAACGTCCATCACCGAATCGCCGACCATGTGGAGGGAGACAAGATCTCCAACCTCATAAACATAAGGTCCGGCCTGTATGTTGCCGGGCTGTTTGCTGGAGTAAGACGTGACGCGATCTTTGGATATCTGGAAGTCAGCCGCAGGATCGCGGAATCGGCCCCTTGTAGCTAACCGGCTCCAAGCTGCCCGCAGTCGCCGGAAGAGAGTGATCTTCGGTGGCTCTCTGTATGGCGATGCGCTCATGCGTCTGGGGAGCCGAGCCGAAGCGTTCTGGTTAGGTCTTCGATCAGGTCGTCGGTATCTTCGATGCCGAGCGAGAGGCGGATGAGGGAGTCGGGGATTGCGCGGGAGAACTTCAGCTCGGCCGGTGTGCTGGCGTGGGACATGCGGGCGGGCAGGCTGATCGTCGAGTGAACGCTGCCGAAGCTGACGGCGATGCGAAAGAGCGATGTGTTTTCGGCGATGTGTTTAGCCTGCTCAAAAGAGGGGACGGTGAAGCTGAGGACTGCTCCTGCGCCTCGGGCTTGACGTTGGTGTACTGCGTAAAGAGGATGGCTGGGCAGGCCTGGGTAGTGGACGGCGGAGACCTGAGGATGGCAGGAGAGGAACTCCGCGACGGTCTGGGCACTGCGCTGTTGTGCGTCCAGGCGGAGCTTCAGGGTCTTGAGGCCGCGCAGGACGAGGAAGCAGTCGAAGGGGCCGAGTGCAGTGCCTTCGGCGTTTTGCAGGAAGTAAATCTTCTCCGCGAGGGCCGGGTCTTTGACGACGATCGCGCCGCCGGTGACGTCGCTGTGGCCGGAGAGGAACTTGGTTGCCGAGTGGATGACGAGGTCCGCGCCGAGGTCGAGTGGGTTTTGCAAGTACGGAGACATGGCGCTGTTGTCCACGCAGAAGAGGAGGCCGTGTTGGTGGGCAATGTTTGCTACGGCTGCGAGGTCGATGATGCGTAGCAGCGGGTTGGTCGGCGACTCGACGTAGAGGATGCGGGTGGCGGGGGTGATCTGCTCGGCGAGCTTCTCCGGCGTGGACGCATCGACGTAACGGATGGTGATGCCGGAGCGGCTGAGGACCTTGGCGAAGAGGCGCGTGGCTCCGCCGTAGAGATCCCAGTCGGCCAGGATCTCGTCGCCGGATTGGAGCAGGTGGGTCATGGCGGAGATGGCCGCCATGCCGCTCGAGAAGCAGAAGCCGCGAGTGCCGTTTTCAAGCGCTGCGAGCTGGTCTTCGAGGACCTTGCGAGTGGGGTTGCCGCTGCGTGAGTAGTCGAACTCGCCGAAGCTGTCGGCGTGCTCCTGCTCGAAGGTCGCGGTCTGATAGATGGGCGTGCTCATCGGACGATGAGGATCTTTGGGGCTTACGTCGTAGTCGACGAGGCGCGTGGCGAACTTCATCGGGCGTCTCCGAATACGGCGGCGAAGGCCTGCTCGAAGTCCTGGATGAGATCCTTCGGGGCTTCGAGTCCGACGGAGAGACGGATGAGGCGGTCGGAGATACCGAGGCGCTCGCGCAGCTCGAGGGGGATGTCGCAGTGGGAGGCGGTGGCGGGGTTGGTGATCAGGGTCTCAACGCTGCCGAGGCTTTCGGCGCAGGTACAGAGCTTGAGCGCCTCCATGAAGCGCAAGGACTGCTCGGTGGTGGCGTCGAGCTCGAAGGAGAGCATTCCGCCGAAGGCCTTCTGTTGGCGCTCGGCGAGGGCCTTTTGCGGGAAGGAGTCGAGACCGGGGTAGTAGACCTTGACGACGCGCGGGTGCTGCTCCAGCCATGTTGCGACTTGGGCGGCGTGGTCGCAGTGAATGGCCAGGCGGGCGGGCAGGGTCTTGATGCCTTGCAGGGCAAGCCATGCGTCGAAGGGAGCCTGGATGGTGCCGATGATCTTGCGAACGAAGCGCAGACGCTCGGTGATGACCTCGTCGTGCGTGGCGAGGGAGCCGCCGATGGTGGCGTTGTGGCCGTCGATGTACTTGGTCGTCGAGAGCATGGAGATGTCGGCGCCGAGTGCGAGGCAGTTTTGCAGCAAGGGCGTGAGGAAGGTGTTATCGACGGCGACGAGGATGTTCTCGTAAGAGTGAGCGAGAGTCGAGATGGCCTCGATGTCGGAGAGCTTGAGCGTGGGATTGGCGGGGGTCTCGATGAAGATGAGGCGGGTGTTGGGACGGATGGCCTGACGGACGGACTCGGTATCGGAGGTGTCGGCGTAGGTGTACTGGATGTCGAAGTTCTTGAGGACCTGGTGGAAGAGCCGCGTGGTGCCGCCGTAGATGACGTCGGAGAGAATGACGTGATCGCCTGCCTTGAGCAGGGCAAAACAGAGCGTGGTGATAGCGGCCATGCCCGAGCGGAAACAGAGTGCGTGCAGCGTGCCTTCGACTGCGGCAATAGCCTGCTCAAGCGCGTTGACGGTGGGGTTGGCTCCGCGGGAGTAGCCGTAACCCTTGGTTACGCCGACACTCTCATGAATGTAGGTCGCGGTCTGATGGATGGGAAAGAGAATCGAGTTCGACTGGTTCTCGTAGCTGCGATTGGAGTGGATGACGAGTGTAGACGGCTGGAAATCGGGGCGATCGGACAAGACTCCTCCTTGGGTAAGAGAGCAGGGATGGATGACATCGGCCTAGAGGGATGGGTGGCCCCAGGCGGCTGCTCAGAGAAGGATGGGCTATCGAACTATCGGACTATCGATTCAACCGATCCAGTGCTGGCCTTACACCGCCTGGGGCGCACATGGCCATACATCGAGTTGTCCCTTGAAGGATTCGCATTAGACGCTTTTCTCTTTCACTATAGTAGCCCTGTTGCGGGGCTGCTAGGCAAGAGAGCATATGAAATCGCCTATACTCGGGGAGAGTAAATCGGGTGTCCGGAACGGAGTAGCTATGGCGTATCGCGATCTGAGAGAGTACCTTGCGCGGCTTGAGGAGAAGGGCCTGCTGTGCCACGTAACTGCTGAGGTGGATAAGGATTGGGAGCTGAGCGCGGTGTGCCGGAACGCTTTTCGGACGATCTCGCAGGAGAACCGGCCAGCGCTGATGTTCGACCGCATCAAGGGCCATGATATTCCGCTGGTGGTAGGGATTCTGGGTGGGTCGAGAGAGATCTATGCGACCGCGCTCGACACGGACGTGGACCATGTGTGGGAGGTGTGGGAGCGGGGGAAGACTCCGATTGCGCCGCGTCTGGTCGAGTCGGGACCGTGCCAGGAGGTGGTGCTGCGCGGAGAGGATGCGAACCTTGAGATTCTGCCTGCACCGATCTGGACCGTGGGGGAAGATCCGGGGCCGTATCATAGCTCGCCGTTCATTGTGACGAAGGATCCGGAGACGGGGGTGCCGAATCTCGGAACCTACCGGGTGCAGGTGAAGGGACCGCGCCGGGCGGGCATCATGATTAATCCCAATCGGCATATGAATCACCACATCGATAAGAACGAGGCCAGGGGCAATGACACGGAGGTCGCTATCGTCTTCGGCACCGATCCGGTGATTGGGCTGACCTCGGTAAGCCCCTTTCCTTATGGGGTCGATGAGCTGTCGGCGGCGGGCGGGATTCGCGGAGAGGCTGTCGATGTGGTGAAGTGCCTTACGGTGGACCTGCTGGTACCTGCGACTGCGGAGATCGTGGTCGAAGGCAGGATTCGCTGCGGCGCACGTGAGGCCGAAGGGCCGTTTGGAGAGTATGCGGGCTATATGGGCACGGGGGGGAATAATCCGCTCTTTGAGGTGACCTGCATCACGCATCGCCGCAACCCTATCTACCAGGCGTTTCTTAGCCAGATGCCGCCGAGCGAGTCGAGCTGCATCAAGAGCCTGGGACGAGAGATGGAGGTGCGGCGGCACCTGAAGAACAACCTCGGCCTGCCGGTGCAGGACGTTTATGTGACCGAGAGCAGCGGTGCGGCGGCGCGGGTAATTATCTCGATGAAGAAGACCAATCGCTTTCAGCCGTTGAAGGCGATGCTTGGGGTGTGGTCGCTCGAGATCGCGGTGGGCAAGATGGTGATCGTCGTCGATGAGGACATTGATATCCGCGACTCGTTCTGGGTGGAGTGGGCCTTGAGCTTCCGGATGCAGCCTGCGGAGGATATTCATGTCCAACGGGATACGAACCCTATTACGCTCGACCCTTCGCAGCCGTTGAAGGACGGCAAGCCCGTGCTGCCGAGCCAGCAGGTTAGCTCGCGGGTTGGGATCGACGCCACGCGGAAGCATCCGTATCCGGCGCTGGCCGTGCCGCCGAAGCGCGATCTGGACAAGGTGGCCGCGCAGTGGGAGAGCTATGGGATCGTTCCAGTGAAGCGGGACTAGCCGCGTCGCAGTTGCGACGGGAACTCGACTTTCCCGGCGCAACATTGTAGAAAAGAGATGGTCCCGCGTTCCGCATGAATCGCATTGTGAACATCCCGTGTTCCCGCTTCGCCAACGACCTTGGTTGTTGTTGTCGTTGATCGTCGATTTTTAACGCTCCCCTCCCATTACGCACAACTTAGTCTTTGAATCGCTCCGGCGCACTTCGCCCGGCTGGCTTTTTGGACGCACAGGCAAAAGGAAAACTCCATGTCACGGATCGATGAAGTAACAGTCACGGCTGCTTCGAGAATCACCCGCCGCTCCATGCTGTTGCAGAGCGCGGCGCTGCTGGCTACCGGGATGATGCCGCTGGAAAACAGGCTTTGGGCGCAAGAGAAGACCGCACGCGTGGAGCAGCCGAACCTCGGCACCGCGGGAGCCATCTGGCGCACGCTGATTGAGAAGGAGGCCGTGAAGGCCGGGGTCAACGCGCAGTGGGTGGGCGGAGATCCTGGCCAGTCGCAAGTGCAGTTGCTGGCGGGCGCAATTGATACGGGCTTCTTTGGCCCGATCGGTGCGGTGGAGACCGCGCTGCGTGGGCATGATGTGGTCATCTTTGCGCCGGGCCTGCTGAATCATGGATCGTGGATCGTCAAAGGCAACAGCCCGTTCCGGTCGGTGCAGGAGCTGAAGGGCAAGCGCATTGCGACACAGCCGGAGACGACGGAGACCTATCGCCAGGCGCGTCTGGCCGCGGGTTTTCTGGGGCTGGACTTCAAGCATGACTTCGAGTTCATCTTCGGGCCGCCTACGGCTAACCTGACGCTCTTCGAGCGTGGGGATGTGGACGCGGTCATCACGATTGAGCCTATCTCCACGCGGCTAATCGCGGGTGGCGCGAGAGAGATCGCTCGTGTTCGCGACCAGTGGCGTGATGGAACGCATGATGCCCGGCCGCTCTTTCTGGGCGGGCAAGGAACGAGGCGGGAGTGGCTGGATCAGAATCGCGCGACCGCGAGCAAGCTGTCGAAGCTTTATCTCCAGGCCAATGAGCAGATCCGCGCGCGTCCGGCGCTGCTGGCGGAGATGCACCAGTTGATGGGAATCCCCGCGACCGACCGTGCGGCGATTGAGCTGCTGGTCAAGCGGCTGCCGGAGATCTATGGCGTCGAGTGGTCGCCCGCGGTGGCGACGAGCGCGAATCATGTAGTCGATGTGGCTGTGCAGAAGGGCATACTCAAGGGCAAACCCTCAAGGCCGATCTGTGAAGCGGTTTAGTAAGATGATCGCCAGAGAGAGTACAAGGCTTTGAGCAGCGCTACTCAGGAACCCCGAACGCAACCCGGCAAGGCTGCACGTCCGTCTGATCGAGGACGTGGCTTGGCTTGGTGGAGTGTATTTAAATCGGCTGTTCTGCCGCCGGTCTTGTTCCTGCTTGTCATCGCTGTTGCGTGGCAGATCATGGCGCATCGCATTCACTCCATGCTGGTGCCTGGGCTGGGTGAGATTGTGATGGAGATCAAGCGGGTTGCGATCACCGAGGGAGCGTTCTACCAGATTGGTCTGACATTAGAACGGATACTGCTGGGCTGCGGACTCGCCTTTGTCATTTCGCTTATCGTTGGCATCGCGGCTGGGCGCAATCGCTGGGTGGAGGCTTTCTTCCGCCCCGGCATTGTGCTGGGACTTACCATTCCCGGGCTGGTCTGGGCATTGCTTTGCGTCATCTGGTTCGGAGTCGATTGGAAGTCGCCCGTCGTCGCACTCGCCCTTGGAGTCGCTCCTGCGCTTACGGTGAATATGATTCAGGGCGTGCGCTCTGTCGACTACTCGCTGATCGAGATGACGCACGTATTCCGCTTCCCGCCCGTGGCGCGGCTGCGGCATCTCTGGCTTCCAGCTATGGCTCCGTTTCTGCTGAGCGGCATTCGCCTCAGCTTCTCGCTCGCATGGAAGGTGATCGTACTGGTCGAGATCTTCGGAATGTCGAGTGGCGTTGGGTATCAGTTGAACCAGGAGTTCAGCTCGCAGAACGTCGCCGGGGTTCTGGCCTGGACAATTATCTTCGGCGGTGTGATGGCCGCGATTGAGTACGTGCTGATACAGACATTCGAACGGCGGATCACTCGTTGGCGGAGGACCGCAAACGTATGAGCGGAGGCATCTCTTTTTCGCACGTCTCGAAGTCCTTCCGCGTGCCGCGCACCGGAGAGGTACGCCAGATTCTCGATGACTTTTCTCTTGAGGTTGGCGCTGGTGAGTTGGTTGCTTTTGTTGGACCTTCGGGGATCGGCAAGACAACGCTGCTGCATCTGGCGGCCAATCTCGATCAGCCTGATGGCGGCACGGTTACACTCGATCTACCCCCGGATCGCTCGCGGGTCGGCATGGTCTTTCAGCAGCCGCGCCTGCTCGAGTGGCGCTCGGTGGAGAAGAACATCGAGTTGGCAACAGAGGCAGCCGGGGTGCCGCGCGAGATGGGCCAGCGGATGTTGCAGGCAGTCCAGCTTGCGGGACATGCGCAGTCGTACCCCTTGTCGCTCTCTGGCGGTGAGCGCCAGCGTGTGGCCCTGGCGCGCGCCTTTGCGATCCAGCCGGGCGTCATCCTGATGGATGAGCCCTTCAGCGCGCTCGATGAGCTGACAGGCCGACGCCTGCGTCTGCAGGTGCAGGAGCTGTGGCGCGATCAACAGCCCACGGGACTGCTGATCTCGCACAATACGCTCGAGGCAGCCTTTCTCGCGGACCGCGTCGTCGTACTGGGCGGGAGCCCATGCAGGATTCAGAAGATCATTGAAGTGCCTGTTCCCCGTCCCAGGTCGCCGGATGACCTGGTCATCTTTGAGTGTCACCGGCAGATTGTAGAGGCGCTGCTTGCAGCATCCACAGAGGTCTCGTAGATCCGCTTCGGTTGACATACTCCCTCGATCTTTGACACCATCGAGTTACTAGACATGCAGAGCGTTGAGCCAATCCGACGTAGTTCCGCGCTGCTTGTGCGTTGTTGTTGTTGCTGCTAACTCTTCGGCATCCCAGGCCGAACAGGTAGGTTCGCCAGAAACTCTCCCTCCCTACTCCTGTTCCAGATCAGATTCACATCGAGACTACCCCTGCAATATCTGGCGAAGCAGCACTCGCACCAGGGATAGGTCTCATTCGCATCAGCGTCCGACCCAATGGACGCGAAGGAGCAACAACTCCAATGAACCTGCATACGATCATTCGCTCGATAGCCATCTCTGCAAAGACTCTGCTTGCTGTGACCGTGCTTTTCTTCTCTCTCTCGCTGTTTGGCCAGGTGTCAACGGGCTCGCTCTCGGGAATCGTCAAAGACCCAACGGGCAGCGTGCTTCCGGACGCAACCGTCGTGCTCAAGAACCTCGGGACCGGCCTGACGCGTACGACAACCAGCAAGAGCGACGGCTCCTATGCGGTTCCTGAGCTTCCCGTGGGAGCTTACACTGTAAGCGCGGCTCACAGCGGCTTTAACACCGCATCCATCTCGGGGTTGACGATCTCGGTTGCAACGAACTCTACCCTGGATATCTCGCTGCCCGTTGGCTCGACTACGGAATCGGTCCTCGTCACAGACAGCACTCAACAGGTTGACACTACGAGCCCTTCGCTTGGCGGCTTTGTCTCGCCGCAACGCATCGAAGATCTTCCCTTGAATGGACGCAACTTTGTCGATCTTGCATTTCTGCAGCCGGGCGTCGATCTCAATACGAATAAGGGAACGCAGGGCGGCACGGTTGGCGAGTGGTTCAGCTCGAACGGAATGCCGGACCGCTCCAATCTACAACTGCTCGATGGTGCGAGCGTCGTCAGTATTCAAGGCGGAGCAGGCTCTTCGATCCTGAGTGAGTCGCTGGGCGTCGATGGTATTCAGGAGTTTCGTGTCATCAATGGATTTACCGGCGCTGAGTATGGCGGGGTATTGGGCGCGCAGCTCATCCTTGTCAGCAAGGGCGGAACGAATGCGTTTCACGGAGATGTGTATGACTACCTCCGCAACAGTGCCCTGGATGCCAAGTATCCTATCCTGCTGTCGACCCAACCGAAGCAGACCTTCCATCGCAATCAGTTTGGCGGCGCGCTGGGTGGTCCTATCGTCAAGGGTCGCGCCTTCTTCTCGACCGTCTTTGAAGCTCTGAAGGCCTCACAGCCGATTCCAACTTCTGTGACGACACTGGGGCCGGGTTGCATCGCCGCGGCTGGCGCTGTGTTGACGAATGCGCAATGCCCTCAGCTGCAACTGCCTGCTTCGACTCCCTCCGTAACCGTCAATGCAGTAACGGCCAGCCTGCTCCCTATCTTTCGTCCTGCAGGCGTCGTCTATGCTCCGGGCAGCCCAAATCAATATAACTTCACCTTCAACCAACCGCAGAATGAGTACTATGGGCAGGCTCGCGTGGACTACATCTTCGGCGAGAAGGATACGGCCTTTGCCCGTTTCACGACCGACTATGCAACTGAGCCTGTCTCGCAGGGTCAGCCCTACTTTTATTACAACGCGCTCAGCAAGGGGAATATCGGCACCGTCTCCGAGACGCATACGTTTTCTTCGCGACTGCTGAATACGATTGGCTTCTCTTATACGGGCATCGACACGCAGGTGAACTGCTTCGCCAGTGTGCCTGGAGACCTGTCCATCTTGCCGGGGCAGACGATGGGATCGATCTCCATTCCGGGTGTGGCCAGTTTTGGGCCGTGCAGCTCGGATACGCGCTCGCGCAAGCTGGTATACGACATCCGCGACGATGCGTTCTATAACGTCGGACGCCACTCGGTGAAGTTCGGTGTGCTCTACAACCGCGTGGCTCCGTCGATCGGCTCTCCGCAGAATGCGCGTGGAGGATTCACCTTTCCCAGCCTCTCCAGCTTTATAACGGGCAATGCCTCAACGTTTACGCTGAGAGCATTCGGGCCAACCTATCATCCCGCATTTACGGATAACGAATTTGGATTTTATGTGCAGGATGACTTCAAGATCTGGCCGCGACTTACGCTGAATTTGGGCCTGCGTTATGAGCCTTGGACTGTTCCCGTGGAAGACCACGGCCAGACCGCTTACGTGAATAACATTCCTCTTGTTGATCCCGCCGCCACTAGCTTCACTGTTGGACCGATGCTGGCTCACAATCCATCGCTCAAGAACTTCAGCCCGCGCATCGGGCTGGCGTGGGATGTCTTCGGCAATGGCAAAACTGCATTCCACGCAGGCTATAACCGTCTCTACGATGTGGAGCCGCTTAACGGCGCTTACAACAACTACTCGGTAGCCACACCGCCCTTCAGCGCCAGCGTCGTGCCTACGTTCACGGGACAGGCCGCTGCGACCTTCAAGCTGGGGTTGCCCGTGAGTGCGCTGGCCGCCAATGCAGCCGGCACTGCGACGATTCCCTTCCCTACTCCGTCCACGGTGGTATCGCCCTCGGCGCAGACGATCGGGCACAACCTGCAGCAACCGACCGCGGATGAGTGGCTGGCATCGGTACAGCAGCAACTGCCGTCGCATACACTCTTGACCCTCGCCTATGTAGGGACGCGCGGGCTGCATCTGATTCAGAACGTCGACATCAATCCGAATCAGCGGCAGATCGTCGATGGTCAGACCTACTGGCCAGTAGGCGCTACCCGCATCAATCCGCACTTTGGTTCGATTCTGCAGAATGGATCTACAGGCGACTCGATCTATCACGGGATGCAGGTGAGCGTGAATCGCGATGTGGCGACTACCTTGCAATTGCAGGCTTCTTATACCTGGTCACGCGTTATCGACAATGGGCAGGGCGTCGTGGGTATTGAGAGCACGGCCACTCCGCTGCAGCCGGATAACTCGTACGATCCCCGGAGAGACCGCAGCGCGGCGGCTTTCAATGTGACGAATAACCTTCGTCTGAATGCAATCTATCGCCTTCCACATACGCAACGGTTTGGAGTTGTCGGCCGTCAGGTGGTGAATGGATGGTGGATCTCGCCGATTCTTTCGGCACAGAGCGGGCTGCCCTTTTCACCGCAGGTCGGATTCAATAACTCGCGCTCCGCCATTAATACGAACCTGGGCAATGAGCGGCCATCTTATGTGACTCCGGAGAACCTGGCAGCTGCGCTGGCGCTCGATCCTCAGGCAGTCGTCTTCAATCGTGGCAGGGTCATTCAACATACGCGCGCGCAGTACTTCAATCCGCACATGTATACGGTTGGCCCGGCGGGCTTTCTCGGCAATGTAGGACGGGATTCGCTCTATGGCCCGGGGCTGTTGAACCTGGATCTCTCGGTGGTGAAAGATACGAAACTCGCGGTGTTGGGTAGCAGCGGCGCGATACAGTTCCGTGCCGAGTTCTTCAACATCATCAATCGTGAAAACTTTGCGGAGCCTACTGAGACCGCGTTCTCTTCGGCCGGGGTCAGTCCTACGGCTGGATTGATTACTTCGCTCATCAATCCTAATGCGCAGCGGCAGATTCAATTGGCGCTCAAGATTTTGTTTTAAGATCAGGCAGAGAAAGGCAGCGCGATGAACCCCTACAGTAGAAGTGCGGTCAGATTGATTACGTCGGTGGCGCTAGGTTTGCCCCTTGGTTCTATTGTGGCAATGGCGCAGCCTGCCACGCCTGCGCCTGCTTCATCCGAGGCTTGTCATAGCCTGATCGGGACGCCGAACCTGACGATTCTCTCGGCCGAGACTGTCGCGGCCTCTGGCAAACTGCCCGCTTACTGCCAGGTGTATGGGTTGATTGCACCTGCGATTCACTGGCAGGCGCAGCTTCCTCTGGGTGACACCTGGAACGGACGGCTGTTGAATATCGGCAATGGCGGCAAGGCTGGGAACTTTCAGTTCGCCTTCAATCGGCTGGCGCAGGGCTACGCTGTAGTAAGTAACAATACTGGTCACGATAACGGGGCCGAGCCTAACTCGTCCTTCGCGTTCAACAACAAGCAGGAGTTCTTCGACTATGCGTACCGGGCTATTCATGTCACGGCTAACGCATCGAAGGCCTTGACCCTGGCGTTTTATGGCAAGCCTCAGAAGCATGTTTATTTTGAAGGCTGTTCCACTGGCGGGCGCCAGGGGATGCTGGAGGCGCAACGCTATCCTGCGGACTTTGACGGCATTGTCATCGGCTCTCCTGCAATCGACTTTACGAAGCTGAACGTCGCTCATATATGGACGGAGAAGCATCTGCTTGAGAATCATGCAGCCGGGAACCTCGCATTCGATAAGGACGGGGACGGAAGCTTTAAGGATCTGAAGAAGGTCGATATTCTGCATGACGCTGTGCTGGCCAAGTGCGATGCGAAGGACGGCATCAAGGATGGAGTTATCAACGACCCGCGCCAGTGCGACTTCAAGCCTGCAGAGGACCTCAAGCAGTATGCCTGCCCGGCGGATAAGAACGCGGATAACTGCTTTACCAAAGCGCAACTGCATACGATTGAAGCCATCTATGCAGGACCACATGACAGCAAGGGGACGAAGATCTTCTACGGCCCTTCCTTTGGCTCAGAGGTGCAGTGGCCCAAGAATGTCATTCCGTGGGGAGGCAATCAGTTTCTGCCGACGAACCTTATCTATGAACTCGACCATGCGAACTTCCTCATCTACGAAGACTCGCCGGGGCTTCCGCCCAACGAGATTCATAGCGTTGGCGATGCTCCCTATAAAGGCGGCATCTTTCCGGAGTATGCGTGGTGGGAGTTCAACTTCGACGACATCACCGCAGGCAAAGCGCAGTTCGTTCAGCACTACATGGATGCAGTCGACCCTGACCTCAATCGGTTTCTGAAGCAACGCAAGGGCAAGTTGCTGATGTACCAGGGGTGGAGCGATGGTGACGCGCTGCCCGAGAGCATCGTTGCTTATTATCAGCAGGTGGTGCAGAAGACCTTTGATGGATCATATCCCGAAGCTCAGAAGGACGCGCGTCTCTTTATGGTGCCAGGCATGGGACACTGCGGCGGCGGACCCGGGCCGAACGAATGGGATAAGCTGCCCGCGCTGGTGAAGTGGGTTGAGGAGGGCGTTGCTCCGGACTCGATTGTCGCGGTGCATCGCAGCTCTGTGCGCGATGATAATACCCCCGGTCCGATCACCGATGAACGGAAGCTGTGCCCGTTTCCGCAGCAGGCGGTGTACACAGGGCCAGCGGGTGGAGAGAATGTTTCTGCGAACTGGAAGCAGCAGAACTTTGCCTGTCGAGAGAGGTAGGACGTTTAGTGGATCAGGAAAACTCCAGACCGCTCGCCACACAGATTGACCACCTGGTGGTGGATGCGGGAGACCGTATGGGTGAGGCCGAGCGTGCGTATCGAGCCTTCGGATTTCACCTTACGGAGCGCGGCTTTCATACGCTTGGCTCGGTGAATCATCTTGCGGTCTTTCAGGGACTATACCTTGAGCTGCTGGGCATGGGCGCTGGGTCCAGGCGAGCCGATATCGCCACGTTCCCGGAGGGTCTCAACGGCTTTGTCTTTGCTGCCGGTGATGTCGATCAGCTCTATCGCGATCTGCTAGCGCGAGGCGTGGCTGCAAAGGAGCCGGTCTTCTTCTCGAGGCCAGTCACGCTTGCAGATGGTATTCGTGATGCTAAGTTCGATGTGGTTCGATTGGAGCCGGAGGCGTCGCCCTTTGGGCGCTTCTACTTCTGTCATCATCAGACTCCTGAGCTGGTATGGACGCCCGAAGCGCAGGTGCATCCGAATGGCGTCGTCGCGATCTCTCGCGTGCGTGTGTCCGTTATTGACCCAGTGCGTTTGCTGGAGTTCTTCGGCCACACCCTGGGAGATACGCTGCGCGTTGAGACAGGAGAGAATCGATCGAGCTTTCGGGTAGGAGATGTGGTCGTCGATCTGTACTCCGCGCCCGATCCATCGCTCAGCAGCATCTGGGCCGAAGCCAAGGGCCGTTCGGCGTATATGGCAACGCTCACTTTTCGCACGCAATCGCTGACGCAGACCGCGCGAGTGCTCAGAGAGAATGGAGTAGCGGGCGTGATCTTCGGATCGGAGAGTATTCTGATACCAGCAACCAACGCGTTCAATGTTGGACTGGAGTTCGTAGAAGCATGAGTATGCAATCTGGCGCGCGCTGGTCCAATCTGGGCGCTGCTCTCTCGCAAGATGGCAATCAGGATGACCCGGCCATCATTGATCTCGGTGGTGAAACTCCACCCACGACTTATAGCTATCGACAACTGCACGAGCTGGTCCAGGCCATCGCGCGTGGGCTGCTGGCTCTCGGTCTATCTACGGGTGATCGCGTTGCGGTAGTGTCGGCCAATCGGGCCGAGTACCTTGCCGTCTTCTTCGCAGCGATGCAGGCTGGGCTTGTTCCCGTTCCTCTCAATATCAAGCTGCCTGCCGCGGGGATTGACCTGATCCTTCGCGATGCCGGGGCCAGGCTCGTCTTCTGTGATGCGGAGCGCGCCTCACTTTGCCCCACAGATATTCCCAGAGTATGTTTCGGCAAAGTTTCGGCGGGCACTGAGGCCTTCGAAGCTTTTCTCTCGCCGGGAGCCTTTACGCCGGACGAGCCTGTGCCCGACCAGGCTGCGATGTTCCTCTATACCTCCGGTTCAACGGGCGTTCCTAAAGGTGTGGTGCTCTCGCACGAAAGCCATCTGTGGGTGCTAAAGATGCGTCGCCGTCCGGCTTCTACCGAGCGGCTGCGGACACTGATCGCCGCTCCTCTTTATCACATGAACGCGCTTGCGACGGCACACGCCGCACTGGCGCAGCATGACTCGGTCGTACTGCTGCCGGGCTTTGACGTACCCACCTACATCGACGCCATCGAACGATACAAGTGCAACGCGCTGACGGCGGTTCCAACCATGTTCTCGATGATCCTGAAGCGGCCGGATCTTCTTGCGCGCACCGATCTCTCTTCAGTTCGATCGCTTCGCATGGGCTCCGCGCCGGTCTCGCCGGCGCTCTTCGAGTCGCTTCGCAAGCTCTTCCCCAATGCGCAGATCGCCAATGTTTACGGCACTACGGAGGCGGGGCCCATTGTCTTCGCGCCTCATCCCGATGGTGTACCGACGCCTGCACTCTCACTTGGCTTCAAGCATCCTGAGGTTAGTCTGCGCATCGACGGCAAGGGGACCGGGGAGGCCGATGGCGTGCTTGAGATCAAGTCTCCCGCGCTACTCACCGAGTATTACGGCCGTCCGGAGATGACGCGCAAGGTCTTTACCGAGGATGGGTACTATCGCACCGGCGATGTCTTTCATCGCGATGCCCTTGGCTTCTATTTTTATGTTGGGCGGGCTGACGATATGTTCTCGTGCGGTGCGGAGAATATCTATCCGGGCGAAGTGGAGAAGATGCTGGAGCGACATTCTGCGGTCCAGCAGGTTGCCGTCGTTCCCATCCCCGATGAGATCAAGGGCGCGAAGCCGGTTGCCTTCGTCGTTCTCAAGCCGCACGCGCAGGCAAGCGAGCGGGAGATTCAACAGTTCGCACTGGCGAACGCACCGGCTTATCAGCATCCACGGCGTGTATGGTTTGTGAGTGAGCTGCCGCTGGCAAGCACGAATAAGATTGATACGAAGGCATTGATCGCATCCGCACTTTCGAATATGCAGAGCGATCCAGAAAAGAGGACGACATGAAGGCAATGGTGCTGCGTGAACATGGAGGACCGGAGAAGCTTCTCCTCGAGACCGACTTCCCTGACCCGAAGGCGGGTGCGGGCGAGGTGATCGTGAGGGTTCGCGCGACTTCGCTCAACTATCACGATATCTTTACCCGGCGCGGGATGCCCGGCATCAAGGTTCCATTCCCCGCGATTATGGGACTCGATGTCGCTGGTGAGATTGTTGAAGTGGGTGAGGGTGTTGAGGGCTGGTCGACGGGCGACCGCGTGCTCGTCGACCCTATCAATCGCGTCGAAGGCGGACTGATGGGTGAGACAGTCCATGGCGGGCTGGCGGAGCTGTGCCGCGCCAAGGATCATCAACTGATACGTATTCCTGATGGTGTCTCCTTTGAAGAAGCGGCGGCGCTGCCCTGTGCGTATGGCACAGCCATCCGCATGATGTCGACGATCGGCGAGGTGTCCAAGGGAGAGCGGGTTCTTATCCTGGGCGCTAGCGGCGGTGTGGGCGTCTGCTGCCTGCAGCTCGCCAAGCTGGCCGGGGCGGAGGTGGTCGCCTGCGCCAGTACGCCCGATAAGCTCGCACGATTGAAGGAGCTGGGAGCCGATCACACGATCAACTATCGCGAGACCGACTTCGTCAAGGAGATCTATGCGCTCTATGGCAAGCCGAACCGGCGCAGCGCCGGGGCTAAGCTGGGCGTTGACGTTGCGGTGAACTATACGGGCGGTGACACCTGGGTGAAGACACTGCGCTGCCTGCGCGTGGGCGGACGTCTGCTCACTTGCGGCGCTACTGCCGGGTTCGATCCGCAGGAGGACCTGCGCTTCATCTGGACCTTCGAGCTGAAGATTCTCGGCTCCAATAGCTGGGCTCGTACTGACGTTGAGAAGCTGCTTGCGCTGGTGCAGAGCGGCGAGCTGAAGGTCATCCTCGATGGCAGCTATCCGCTGGCCGAGACCAATGATGCACTACGCCGGATTGAAGACCGCGAGGTCTTCGGAAAGTTGGTCATCGTTCCATGAGCACCGAGACGCTTACTGCTGAGCAGCTTCAGGAGAAGCTGCAGTACTCTCCCTTCAATCGCCTCTTGAATCTGACCGTTCTTCATGCCGATGCAGAGAAGCAGGAGGTAACCGTGCGCAGCCAGTTGCGGCCTGAGTTTGAACGGGCCGAGGGCTCCGGCCAATGGCATGGTGGGGTGATCTCGGCCTTGATCGACACGGTGGGCGACTACGGACTGGTGATGCTGGTGGGGCGTCCACTGCCTACGGTCAACTTCCGTGTCGATTACCTGCGGCCCGCGATCAATACCTCGTTGACGCTGGTCGCCAAGGTGCGCCGTATAGGCAAGAGTGTCGGGATCGTCGATGTCGATGTGCTCAACGATGCGGGTGCTCTTATCGCGATTGGGCGTGCCAACTACTCCATGCTCGTCTGACGCACTGCGCAGTATTTAGGAGAGGAACTCTCGATGAGCACGCTGGCTAAGAAACAAGATCGCTGGGTGGCGCGCTCTGTTGTCGTCTCGACGAGCGGGGTGGTCGCCAGCGAAAGCTCACTGGCATCGCAGGCTGCGGCCGTTATCCTTGCCCAGGGTGGCAATGCGGTCGATGCTGCCGTTGCGGCTAATGCTGTGCTCGGCGTCGTTGCTCCGCATAGCAACGGACTGGGCGGCGATCTGTTTGCCATCGTCTATGAGGCCGCTACAGGGAAGTATATTGGCCTCAACGCGAGTGGGTGGTCGCCCGCTGGTCTTAGCGTTGCGTGGATGCAGCAGCGGGGAATGACGGAGATCCCGAAGAAAGGTATCCATAGCGTCAGTGTTCCGGGCGTCGTGGATGGCTGGGAGAAGCTGCTCCACAGATTTGGCAGCCGCAACTTCGAGCAGGTGCTCGCTGCTGCGATCCACTTTGCTGAAGATGGGTTCCCGGTTGCGGAACGGTCTGCGATGCGCTGGCAGGAGAACGCGCACGAGCTCATTGGCGAGGCTCAGAGCAGCTTTTTGCCGGATGGCCGTGCGCCGCGTTTTGGCGAGGTCTTTCGCAGCCCCGGACTCGCTCGCAGCCTTCGTTCCATCGCCAGGGATGGCAGCCAAGCCTTCTACCAGGGGGAGATCGCGGAGCGCATCCTCGAGCTGTCGCAGGCTGAGGGCGGGTTGTTTACTCGCGAGGACTTGAGCGAGTTCAGCAGCGAATGGGTGGAGCCCATCACCACTACTTACCGTGGCTGGACCGTGCACGAGCTGCCTCCTAACGGCGCGGGTATCGCGGCGCTCTCAATGCTCAATATCATGGAGAATTTTCCGCTGCGAGAGTATGGAGCCAACTCCGCGAGTGCGCTGCACCACATGATTGAGGCCAAGAAACTGGCCTATGCCGACATGTTGCGCTATGTCTGCGATCCTGGCCATGCCGCGATCCCCGTGGAGCACATCCTATCGAAGAGCTACGCAGCCCAGCGTGCGGCTCTCATCGAGCCGGATAAAGCTTGTGCGGCGGCTCGTCCCGGGCAGTTCCTGGAGCCGGGTGGAGATACCGTTTACCTCAGCGTCGCCGATCGTCATGGCAATGTGGTCTCGTTGATCCAGAGCAACTACATGAACTTCGGCTCGGGTCTCGAGGCCAGGGGCACAAGCTTTCTGTTGCAGAATCGGGCCAACCTCTTCAGCGCCGACCCTTCGCATCCTAACGTTGCGGCGGGACGCAAGCGCCCTCTGCACACCATCATTCCGGCATTCCTCTCGAAGGAGGACCAGATCATCGCCTTCGGAATTCAGGGCGGATGGAATCAGTCGCAGGCGCACGCGCAGTTTGTCTCGAACATCGTTGACCATGACATGACCATCCAGGAGGCGATTGAAGCGCCTCGCTTTACCAAAGCGACGTTCGATGGCTTCGATATTCAAGTGGAGGCGCGTATCCCCTTAGAGATACAGCGGGAGCTCGAAGCCAAGGGACACCAGGTGAAGCAAGAGGGAGCGTTCTCAGAGATCATGGGTGGTGGGCAGGCTGTGCTTTGCGATCGCGCGGCGGGGGTGAACTATGGGGCCTCCGATCCGCGCAAAGACGGCTCTGCTATTCCCGAACCGCACGCTGCTCTCTGATGGTTACTCTTGGCAAAGAATAGCCGCTGGGAACTCTGCCGGTAACCCTCGTAAACATTGCAGTGAAGCTCCAGGCTGTTTGATAGCCAAGGGTGCTTGGACACAGTGTCTGTTTCAGAGCCTCGTGGAGCTTGAAGCACTCGATTGATAGCGACCTGACATCGGGCATCGATGGCGTTACGGTATTTCTTCGCCATAAATACGCGACAGATGGGGCAATGTTGCGGCTACGACCGAGTTTGGCCATGGATCATCTTTCAGGGTGAGGCTTCCGGGAACGGATGTTCCTCTGAACCTTGCCGCAGACACTATTTCCCTCTCTGCGCCTTGCATAAGCAATAGCGCTACTCCCACATCAAGATGAAGATTTCCTGAGGCATTGTTAAGAGTTGGCAACGAGGACCGAACTCTAAGGTTTCCCTAAGTGACGATGGGTACAAAGCGAGTGGACCCATCACACACTACCGAGGAATCATGATTAAGATAACGGCTCTTGCACTTGCTACTCTTGCGCCCACAACTCTTTATGCACAACATGAGGCACATAATGTTGCACCGGGGGTCAGGACCCAGGTACTGGCTCATAATGCCTACCCCGACCATGGCAAATATGAGGATCGTCTCGACCGCGCCCTTGCCAGTGGTATGCCTCTAGCTATTGAAGAAGACCTTGCGTGGCTCGACGGAAGATCGGTCGTCATTCACGGTGCCAAGAACGCCTCTGCCCAGGATCCGACGCTGGAATCTTATTTATTCCCCAAGGTGCGTCCCCTGATGGAGAAAGCAATGCAAAGTGGGGACAAGAGCAAGTGGCCCCTGATTACGCTCTACCTCGATATCAAAAATAATCCTCCCGAGCACCTAGAAGCCATTGCAAAGGTTCTCGATCGTTATAACTCCTGGCTAACTACGGCGGTAAAGACTGACGACCTCACCAAGCAGTCTCCGCTAAAGCTCGGCCCAATGATGATTCTGGTAGAAGATAAGCAGAACGATATTAAGCAACAGTTTTTTTACGACCAGGTGCCGGTTGGAGGACAGATCAGGGTCTTTGGGTCAGTGACCAAACCGGCTGAAAATCCCACTCATATTCCAAAGCAGGAGTACATCGATAGCCTTGTCACTGTACCAATGGAAAAGATCACCATGCAGAAGGCCGACAACTATCACCGTTGGTGGGGGCTTGATTGGGCCTATGTCGAAGAGGGTGGCGAAGAGCATCATCGCGAGTGGGGCAAAGAACAAGAGACGCGGCTGAAACAGATCGTCTCCTATGGTCATCAACTCGGGTACTTGATGAGCTTTTACTGCCTCGACGGGTTTACTTCAGAGAGCAACCAAGGATGGGAAAGCGAATATAACTTCGGCTCCGTGCAGGAGGTGATGCCTCGCTGGAAATCCGCAATTCATGCCCATGCGGATATGATCTCGACCGACCAGTTCGAGTTACTTGCAAAAGAGATTAAGTCGCGTTAGTTACCTCCTTTTATAGTTAGTTCGAAGATTGTAAGTACCAATAAGAAAGCCCCGCAGATATCTGCGGGGCTTTCTTATTGCTTACTCGACAAGTTAGAAGTCAACCTTCAAACTGAACTGCAAGTCTCGAGGCCCACCGGATCCGGCAGTGTTCGTGTTGTAAGCAGAGGTGATGACACCAAAGTTATTCGGGTTAGGAACAGTGGTAGCCGGAGCCCAGGTTGTTGCCGGTTTGCCATACTGCGCCTTGTTCAAGATATTGAACGCCTCAGCACGGAAGGTAGTGCCCACTCTCTCCGTGATGGGGAAACGCTTGCTGATCGCAGGATCGATCTGCCAGTGTGCCGGCCCGCGCACCGCGTTACGTCCGAGATTACCCCAGGTGCCATTTGCCGGCGTGGAGAAGGCCTCGTAGTTGAGCCAGTGCTGTGGTGTCTTATCTGCAAAGTAAAGCGGCACTCCCAGAACCACGTTAGGACGCTGGCTTTTGTTGATCTGATCCGGCAGTGCGCTTGCACTGCGGCTCACCGTCACGTTGAGAGGAAGCCCACCTCTCGCGTATGCGATCGTGCTCAGTTGCCATCCTCCCAGGAAGAAGTCAGCAGTACGTGAACCGGTGTTCAGGAACTTGCGTCCTCGCCCAAACGGAAGCTGCCAGATAGCACTGCCGGTAAAGTAAGAGCGCATGTCCTGGTCGCTTGCAGCGCGTTCGCACCGTGGGCAGGCGACGTTCTGCGGGACATCGGCTTCGCCACCACCGAGGCCGCCGTTATCAATCGAATGCGACCACTCGTAGTTAGCCGAGAGCGATAGCTCTCTGGATACATTCCGCTGCAGGCTGGTCTGGAATGCGTTGGTACTGGCATGATTGAAGGTTCCGCGGTAGTCGATCGTCGAATACCCCGCATAAGGACGTTTGCCGGTTGCGGGAATAATTCCGTTGAGTGTCCAATCGGAGAAGACGTGCGATGCGCTTGTACCGAAGTACGACATCTGGAAGATCGTCTGTTTGGCAATCTCCTGCTGAACGGAGATCGTCCACTCATCCACTGCCGTGTCTCGCCGATTGATCGGCGCACCCGAGGGGCTTGAGCTTCCTGTCTGAGTACCAAGTGTTGGCGGAACCGGATAGCTAAGTCCCGGAGACTGAGCCTGTGTCAGAGTGTATTTTGCCGGGGTTATGTTCGAGATGGGAGTGCCCAGACCTCCAAACTGACCGAAGCCATAGTAGATTCCGAATCCCGCACGGAAGACCGTCTTGCCATGAAGAAGCTCAGGAGACCATGCGCCACTGATACGGGGAGACAGATCGAGCAAGTTGGGGCTGTACCAGCCAATATTGCTGGGGCAGACGATATTGGGGCAGTTGAGGGGATCGACACTGATGCCTCGCCCCAACACCTCGTGGTTGACGCCGAAGTACTCGTAACGCAGGCCGATATTCAGATTCACTGTCGAGCCAAGCTTGTACTGGTCGAGGACGTATCCGAAGTACTCCGTCAAACGCTGGCCTGTCAGGGGAACGGTGCCATTGTAGCTGTCGGAGTCGATCAGATTGCTGAGAAAGGTCGAAGTGCTGGTATAAGAAATTGTCTCATCGGGACTGTTCGGCGAGGCTTTGTTCTCCTGCACACGACGCACGGTAACTCCAGCCTTGATGGTATGACGCCCGAAGAGGAAGGTTGCATCATCGATGCCGGTGAAGGAGTTGTCGTTGCGAATAGAACCGCTCGGATTGCCGATGCTGGTGAAGGGTGAGATCGAAAGGGCAAACGCAAACGGCGTGTTCTGCCCCTGGAGAAACTGTGCGCGATTGAAGCCATAGCGAAAGTCGTTGAAGAACCGCTGCGTGAAGGTGTTCTGAACTCCAATCGTGGCGTTAGGCGTGTTCAGGTTGTTGAATCCAGTTGCAGGCGGCAGGTTATCAGGCGCCGTCTGGGTGTAGTGATCCGTGTTGACGCGGACAAAGACACTCATGCGGTCACTGACGTGATAGTCGCCACGAATCAAGCCCGAATCTTCGCGTGTAATCTGCTTGCCGGTGCCATTATAGGTGGCACTGGTCGGACTAATAGCGATCTGGCCAAGCGGATAAGCATTGATCAACGGAGCTAATACAGGCTGCTGGCTCGCGACCTGCGCTCTGAAGCTCGCGGTGGGAACGGTCCCCGTGATGGGCTTATTCAAGATCTCACGTACGGCCTCGTAGTTCGCAAAGAAGAAAAGCTTCTTCTTCAAGATCGGGCCACCGAGATTTGCACCGTAGTTATTCCGTCGCAGAGCGGGAAGAAATCCGGCTGCTCCCCACGGAGTCGCATCAAAGTAGTTGTTGCGAATGAACTCCCAGGCCGCTCCATGAAACTGAGCACCACCGGTCTTCGATACGACCTCGATCTGTCCACCAACCGAACCGCCTTGATCCGCGCTATAGCCAACGCCGTTGGCACGAAACTCGGCAATGGCCTCCGTCGAGACCTGCAGGTGAAGATCGACTTTCTGGTACTGGTGATTGATGCCGGAGTTATCGACTCCATCCAGATGCCAAGTGTTATCTTCGTCCGAGAGCCCCGCGAAACGTACATCCTGCTGCGTACCAGTGCCTCCGTCGATCACTCCCGGAACGAGAGAGACAAGACCTACAAAGCTCCGGCCGTTGAGCGAAAGATCCTGCGCCTGTTTGCCATGGACGACTCCGCCGATCTCAGCAGAGGACTTTGACAGACCTGAGTCCAAAACTTCGACCTGCGTGCTTGTGCCTTCGATAGCCAGTTTGGCGTCAAGCGTGCGGGTCTGTCCCACGTCCAGCGTCACGCCCTCCAGAACATAGGGAGAAAATCCGGGCGCATTGATCGCTACAGTATATGCGCCCGTAGCCAGAGAGCTTACAGTGTAAGCACCGGCCTGGTTAGTATCTGTGAGACGCTGAGTGTCCGTATTTTCGGACGTGATTACGAGGTGAGCCCCGACGACCCTGCGGCCTGACGGGTCAGTGACCGAACCCGTCAGGCTTGCACGGTCCGTCTGCGCCAGGGCAGGCAGAACCGATAGTAGAAAGAGCAAAAAAAGTTTCTTCATCACGATCCTTCTTTCCTTAGGGTTGATGAATCGTTACTGGTACAGAGCTTTCTTGCTGGGGATCTGACGCTGCATATCATCCCGAATGGCCACGCCGATCTTGATCGCCTCTTCTTCAGTCGCCGCCTTCGCGTAAGGAACCTCCATCACCACGAAGCCGCCGCTCAGATCGCGGCCCTTGGCATCGGTCATCGGAATCAGAAGATCGAAGACCTTATCCTTGTCAATCTTCGCCGCCACCGGCTTGCCACCTGCCAGCTTCTGCATGTCCGTATCGGAAGACTTCTTGCCGACCTTAGAGAGCGTGATGTTCGCAATGATGACGTTGTCAGTCTCGTTCGGCGGAACGGCATGGATGCCAAGCTTGACGATCTGGTCGTCATGAGCAGCCTTGACCTTCACAACCAGGGACTGGGCGAAAGGTGCGCTCACGTGCATGTAGGTAGAAGGATCCTGCGCGGGAGCCTTAGCTTTCTTCGCCTCCTGGGCGTGCAACACGGTGGAGACAGACGACAGGGATAGCGAGCAGACGAGGATAGCTTTAATGATCGACATAGAGGTTCTCCTAGACGGAAGGTTGACTTGCATTTGGTTAAGTGCGAATCATCATCACCGCATACCGCGCAGCGACTTTGTTGTCAGTCGTGGCAACGATCACCACATCACTGCTTCGCAGAATGTTTCGGAGTCGAGTGCGGCAGATGTGACTGCTGCCTCGACTCGAGAAATGGCTCAGCTACCTGTTCGAGCACATGTCCAACGTTGCCGCTTGGAGTCTCGATCTGCAGGATCGCCGCCAGGGTTGGCGCTACGTCGCTGACGCCGACGCGCTTGCTATAGACACCAGCCCGCACCTTGCTGCCATAGAAGATCAGCGGTACATGGCTGTCGTAGTCATAAGGAGAGCCGTGCCCAGTGCCCGAATCGCCCCCGAGATAGTAGGGCTTCATGATGACAATCACATCGGGACCACGCTGAGGAAAGAAGGCTCGTGCGACATACTCGTCGATCTGCGACTGCGCGGCCTCATGCTTCAGCAACTGCGTGCGGGTATAGGTCCGCGCGACATACGGAAGCGTCATCGCAGCCGCTGCAGCCTCGTCTTCGACAGCACTGGGCTTTAGCTTCTTCTGCGCGATCAGATCGTAGTTGAAGTAAAAGCCGGACTCCTGAACCCCCAGCAGCCACTTCCCTTCACCGAACTTCTTCGTTAGAGCATCCTGAATTTTGCCGAGATACTCCTTCTTATCGATACGTCCACCCGGCATCTTGCGCGCCGTGTTTACCTCAGGCACGGGCGACACGCCATGATCCGCAGTAACCACCACCAGCAGGTTCTCGAGACCGCCCGCCTGCTTGACCGCCGCATCCAGAAGCTTGGCCAGAACCCGGTCCGTGTATACGGACATATCCTCGACCTCGGGCGCATCCGGCCCAACCGCATGGCCAAGATGATCGTTCGCGGAGAAGCTGATCGTCAGCACATCGGTTCCGTTGTGATGGCCGAGGTCTTCATGACGGAGCACCTGCTCTGCCAACTCTTCAAGCATGTCATTGGCATACGGTGTCTTCTCCCACTCAGAGAAGTAAGCCTTATTCGCGATGTTCGAGAGCGTGATAAACGGCTTCGCAGAGAAGGCATCCTTCCCAATGGGAAACCACGTCGCGCCCAGGTACTTCAGAGCGGGCTTAGTGGAGTTGAACTGCTCGACCCACTCCGGCAGCTTCGACTGATACCACGTGCTGCTCACGACATTGCCCGATTGGTTGTCGATCCAGTAGGCCGCATCCGCCATACGCCCCGCGGGCAGAATCGCCGCCCGGTCCTTCATCGAGATGCCAATCACCTTTGACGTGCCTCGATCAGCGATCTTGATCTCGTCACCGAGCGTGCTCACGATCAGGTTGTGCGGCGACGCTCCCTCTTTCCCCGAACCGGCCCCAAGAAGAGTCGTCTTCGCATCCTCAACCGAGGTGATGGTCTTGCCCAACGCGCGGTCGTACCAGTCATTGCCGATGATGCCGCTCGTCGCAGGCACCGATCCAGTCAGAAAAGTCGCATGACCGGTGGCAGTAACCGTTGGAAAGTGATCCTGATGCGCATCCACAAACACCGCCCCTTGCGACAGCATCGTGGCCAGGCCGCCCGTGTAGCGATCACGGAAGCGAGTCGTGTAGTCATACCGGAACTGATCGATTGCGATTGCCAGAATCAGCTTCGGTCGGTGTTCGGAGGTCTTCGGCTTTTCTTCCGCATGGGCTCCTGGTAGAGAAAGAGCCAGCAGAGCGGTGCAGAATATGTTTCGGATCTTCAATGCGCTCTCCTATACAGCCGGCACGAGATGCACATGTGTTCGATCGCATCGAACGCGTTGCACACGGTGCTCTTCACGAGCACTCCTTGGATCTTCTTCTCGAGCTGCTGATAGGTTCATTCAAGCCGGACCGTCTTAGACAAGCCTTAGAAACGAAGGCTTGTAACCTCTATTTCATCGGACGTCCGCAAACTGTTCACATCCTGGCATCTCTAATGGTCCCTATGAACATCCTTGTGGTCGAAGACAATAAACGACTTGGCAATATCCTACGGCAGGGATTGATCGAAGATGGGCATCAGGTTGTGCTCTCGCAAAGGGGCGACGATGGGCGCGATCTCCTGCTGGAAACCGCATTTGACGCGGCTGTGCTCGATGTCATGCTGCCCGGTCTAGATGGCTTTAGCGTGCTCGAGCAGGTACGTGAGCGCAAGTGCCTGGTTCCGATCCTTATGTTGACTGCAAAGGATTCCATGAGGGATATCGTGCATGGTCTGAACCTCGGCGCGGATGACTACCTCACCAAGCCGTTTCAGATTCAGGTCTTCATTGCGCGCGTTCGCGCCATAGGCCGTCGCAGCCCCATGCTGCAACCGAAGAAGCTTCTCGCTGGCGATCTCGAACTTGATACCTCCAGCCGTGTCGCTCGTCGCGCGGACAACGAGATAGCCCTGACAAAGAAGGAATACACCCTGCTCGAGCTGCTCATGCGTAGAGCCAACCAAGTAGTCACACGCAATCAACTGCGAGAGGCCGGCTGGTCTTACGATGCGGAAGTAAGCGACAGCAGCGTCGATTTCTACATGCACAGCCTGCGCTCGAAGATCGACATCAATCGCCGCGAGAGCCTCATTCGAACCGTCCGCTCTCTCGGATATACCCTGGCAGTTCCAAAATGAAGATCACCTTACGCTCTCTTCGCATCAGGCTTTCTCTGCTCTACATCATCTTTACCTTGACCTCCATGATCTGCCTCGGCTGCTTCTCGTACTGGTATCTCAGCCGCCAGCTTGAAAGCTCTCGCAAGCACACCATGGAAGCACGCGAGGAGCGTGTCATCCGCTACATCGCCACCTGGCCCCGGCAAGGCCCTGCGCTCGACCTACTTGAAAAGCTCCAGTTGTTCAGCATTGCACTCGCTTCCACCGACATCATTCAGGCCTATGAACTCGATGGGAGCCTCATCTACTCTTCGCCCGGCAGTCCCGAGTTCAAGGTTCCCTGGCCCAACAAGTCGTGTTTGGAACGCTGCTACGACCTCGTTCACCAGAACGGCCACACCGTCCGCACGCTTGACCACGTGGTCATACTTGACGGCCACAAGATACGCCTGTCCCTCTCCGGCAAGATCGACGAGCATGAAGATATCCTCCGCGCTGTACGCAACTCCTACCTGCTCTTCTGCCCGCTCCTGCTCCTTGCCTCGGCTGCGGGAGGGTATGTTCTCAGCAACCGCGCGCTCACCCCTGTCAGCCAGATGACAACAGAGGCGCGCAAGATCGGGATTCAGGATCTCGAGCGTCGGCTGCCTGTGCCCGATACTGGAGACGAGCTACAAACACTCGCTGAGACATGGAACGAGCTGCTAGGCAGGCTTGAGACTGCAGTCGCGAGACTCACGCAATTTACGGGCGATATCTCCCACGATCTCAGCACCACGATTACGATCATGCTCACCACAGCCAGCCTCGCCTTGAGCAGAACGAGATCGACCGAAGAGTATCAGAGCGCGCTAAGCACGATTGCTGTCGAATGTGAGGCCACCTCTCAGCTTCTCGAAGACCTGCTCGCCGTAGCGAGAGCCGACCTCGTGCATCAGAACATCGAACGCCGTCCCGTTCCCATCTCGCAGATCGTCCTCGAGATGTCTCAGCACTTCGCGGCCAAGGCGAGGCTCAAGAATCAGGTTCTCACCTCACGTATCGACGACGACGCCTGGATGCTTGGAGATCTCTCCCTGCTGCGGCGAATGGTCACGATCCTCCTCGACAACGCGATTAAGTACACGCCGGAGTCCGGTTCTATCAGCATCTCTCTGGAAGCAAATGGCGAAACCATCCAACTGGTTGTAAAGGATACGGGAATTGGCATTCCTGCAGAGGCGCTGCCGAAGATCTTCGACAGGTTCTATCGTGTCGATCAGGCACGGAGCCAGGAGGAGGGGAGCAGCAGTGGCCTGGGCCTATCCATCGCAAAATGGGTTGTGGAAGCGCATCAATCGGTCATCACGGTAGACTCCAAGCCGGGCGAAGGAAGCACCTTTACCGTCTCCATCCCGGAGCAGAACAATGGTGTCGAAGCCACACATTTAGCCGCCTTCTGACACATACTACAAGCCATCTATCCTGATAGCGATGGTACGAAGCTGCTGGAATACCGAACGAATCTCCTCGTCGGCTAACGAGCGATGAGGCGACTAGAGGACTCCCGTCGCCCAGCAAGCTGCGAGCGGCTTCCGAGCACCTCCGGAACATGCTCTTCCACCCAATCCGTCAGCGTCTTAATATGAATCCCCACCTCTCTCCCGAGACGGGTCAGGCTGTATTCGACCTTAGGAGGAATGGTCGGGTATACCGTTCTCAGCACAAATCCATCTGCTTCGAGGGTCTGGAGAGTCTGGGCCAGCATCTTTTCACTGACGCCTCCGATGCCTCGTGCCAGCTCGCTGAAACGCTGTGTCCCATCCAGAAGAACAAGAAGCACTAGGCACCCCCACCGCGACATCAGGTGATTGAGAACGATTCGAGACGGACAGTTCTCGTCGTATACATTCCCTTTCCGTCTCTTTTGTCTCCCCGTGAGAACTTTAGCTGGACTGGGCATGTAAGTAGCTTACCTTAATGTGCGTACTTACGAAAAGTTAGCCAATGCTCTAGGCTTTCGTTATGGCCAGCTGCACTCGATTGGCCGTGAGAAGGATAAGGAGAAAGCAAATGATCGTCGTCACAGGAGCAACAGGGAAACTTGGCCATCATGTCATCAAGGGATTGCTAAAGAAGGTTCCGGCAACTCAGATCGTCGCGGCTGTCCGCAACCCCGAAAAAGCCTCGGACCTCGCCGCTCTGGGAGTTCAGCTGCGGCAGGCCGACTACTCCAAGCCCGTTACGCTCGCTTCGACATTCGCCGGCGCGGAAAAGGTCCTGCTCATCTCATCGAACGAACTCGGCGAGCGCGTGGCACAGCACAAGGCCGTGATCGACGCCGCCATAGCAGCGAATGTGAAGCTTCTTGCCTACACCAGCATTCTGAGGGCAGACACCTCTGCCCTGGCCTTGGCAACCGAGCACCTGGCAACGGAAGAGCACATTCGCTCCTCAGGCTTGCCATTCGTCCTACTGCGCAACGGCTGGTATCTGGAAAACCATACGGAGGTGCTCGGCCCTGCGCTACAGCATGGAACGATCCTGGGAGCCGCCCAAGACGGTAAGTTAGCCTCAGCATCTCGAGAGGATTATGCTCTGGCAGCCGCGACAGTGCTTACGGGCGAAGGGCACGAGAATAAGGTGTACGAGCTAGCCGGAGACAACTCCTACACACTCTCCGAACTAGCCGCTGAAGTCTCAAAGATCGCCTCCGTACCAGTGGCCTACAAAAACCTGACTCCAAGCGAATATGAGACCGCGCTACTCGGCTTCGGACTCCCCGCGGCTCTAGCCTCTCTCCTCGCCAACTCAGACGCGGGCGCAGCAAAGGGCGAACTGGACTCCACGTCCCATGACCTTCAAGCCCTGCTTGGTCGCCCAACTACTACGCTGACAGAAGCAGTACATGCAGCTATCACCAAATAAAGGATATGCGCAGGGCTACTCTGAATAGCCCTGCGCATATCCTCTTCTGAAGCGACTTAGATAGCTCGCAGTTCTTTGTTTTCTGACCTCAAGCATCCGCACCGCGATGCCCTCCTGCAGGCGGCGCATCTCTTTCCACAGGTAGAGCAACCGCACCAGCCAGATGGACTCGGAGACTATCATTTAAAACATGCGAACGTCATAGCTTCAACGGTCGGTGTGCCCTAAATCTCTTCCCGGAGCAATCCGATCCCGCACCAGTTGCTTAAGCTCCTTGATGTCCGGGAACCTGCCCTCATCCTTACGCGACCAGATGAGCTCATCGTTCACACCCACCTCGAAGACGCCGCCTGTGCCGGGGATCAGTGCGACTTCGCCGATCTCATCCTGAAATGTCGTCAGCAGCTCCTGCGCCATCCAGGAAGCGCGCAACAGCCATCGGCACTGAGTGCAGTACTTGATGTGGACTCGTGGCAAAGTGGACATCTCTGAAGTAGTATCACCTTCCGGCATCGCCCTTCAACCACTGATCGCGCAAAACCGATTCTTGCTATAACCAGTCGAATCTTGCTCAAAATGAATCTCAAAACGTGCCGTGCGCGAATCGACTCCTCTCCCAAGGCCATACTGATAACTAGCCGGTAGATCCGGCGGGTGTGCTTGAGCAGCAGTAACACCCCGGGAGTTTTCAATGGCACTCGACATTATCGGTTTCATTCTTGTCTCAACTCACATCCTCACCGTCGGCATCATCATCCTATGGTTTGGTCTAGGCAAGCCCAAGACAGTGGCGAAGTTTTGCAGCGTCTTCAAGCAACACGTATTAGGGATGAAAAATCCCGGCTCGGAGCTACACTCGAAGCCTTAGTATTGTCATTGTCCTTCGTAAGAGTGGGAGTACATGTTTGAAGACGTAGGAACAGTCGTAACGCGCACCTGGGCGAGTCCCTTCTGGCCTACGTGCGGTCTGTTGCTCCTCTCCGCTCTTTACCTCAAAGGGTTTCTAACCGTCAGGCTCACGCGCCCTCACGAGCTTCCCCCCTGGCGAGCACTCTGCTTTGCAGGCGGCATCCTATCGCTCTGGCTGGCCATCGCCTCCCCATTAGACGCACTGGGAAATCTACTGCTCACCGCTCACATGGCGCAGCACTTCATCCTCATGTCGGTTGCGCCTCCGCTAATCCTGCTCGGGGTGCCCACAGTTCCACTACTGCGCGGGCTGCCCAAAACGCTGATGCGAGAGATCGTAGCTCCGTGGTCCAGCACCGGGTGGGTCAATAAGATAGGACACGCCATCACTCATCCAGCCGTGGGCTGGATAGCGATGAACGCAGCCTACGTCGGCTGGCACCTGCCTGCCGCTTACGAGCTGGCCCTCCGCTCCAGCTCTTGGCATGAGGTCGAGCACGGCTGCTTCTTCTTCACCTCGCTGCTCTTCTGGTGGACGGTCATCCAACCCTGGCCAAGCCGCGCTCGCTTCACCCGCTGGCTGGTGATCCCTTACCTGCTCGGCGCGAGCATCATCAACACCGTCCTGTCAGCCTCTTTCGCCTTTTCGGGACAAGTCTTCTACCCCACCTACGCGCAGGTTCCGCGCCTCTTCGGCCTCTCCGCGCTCAACGATCAAATCGCCGCCGGTGTCGGCATGTGGGTCATCGGAGACCTCTTCCTTCTCGGCCCACTCATGCTGATTGCGTTCTCCCTGCTCTCCACGCAGCGCCGCCGTCGTCCACAACAACTCATCATCCTGAGCCAGAAGCCCACGTCCGCTCCATTCGACTTACTACGCCTCTACGGGATCGGCGCTCTTCTGCGCTGGCGTTACGGCCGCCTTTGCTTACAAGCAGTCAGCCTGTTCATCACCGTTTTGGTTATGGCTCACGGCTTCTTCGGCCACCAGATGGGCTCGATGAATCTCGCCGGCATCGTTCCCTGGAACGTGGTCCGCGTCTTCGGCGTGCTGGCGCTTCTCTTCGCCGGCAACCTCTTCTGCATGGCCTGTCCTTTCATGCTGCCCCGCGAGCTGACACGCCTGCTCAAGACACCCCGCTGGCGCTGGCCGGTAGCACTGCGCAGAAAGTGGATCGCCGCCGCACTCATGCTTGCCTTCTTCTGGGCATACGAAGAGTGGACTATCTGGGACGTACCCCGCCGCACCGCCGCCATCCTGCTCGCCTACTTCATCACAGCCTTCGTCGTGGACGCCCTCTTCCGCGGCGCGAGCTTCTGCAAGTACGTCTGCCCCATCGGCCAGTTCAACTTCGTGAGCTCGCTGATCTCTCCGCTCGAGCTGACCGCCCGCAGCAAGAGCATCTGCGCCTCATGCACAACCCACGACTGCATCCAGGGCAACAACCACCAACGCGGCTGCGAACTCGACCTTTACATCCCCCAGAAGATCGGCAATCTCGACTGCACCTTGTGTATGGATTGCGTCAAAGCCTGCCCGCACGACAACATCGGAGTCACCGCAGCCAGCCCCCTCCGCGATCTCCTGCGCGACCCCGCCCGCTCCTCGCTGGGACGTCTCTCGAACCGTCGTGATGTAGCAACCATCGCCCTCCTCATCGTCTTTGGCGCCTTCGGAACAGCCGCCGTCATGGTCGGCCCCAGCGTCAGTGCCCTGGACAGCCTACGAGCCAACCATCCCGCCTTCGCCGCAGTTCTAGGGCCTGGCAGTTGCATCGTTGCCTTCGTACTAACACTCATAGCAATCACCATCTGTGTAGCCACAGCACAACAACGCCTTGGCCATCTCGCCGGGACGAGCATACGCGAACTCTTCTGTCGCTTCTCCCTCGCGCTTCTCCCCTTAGGACTGGCCATGTGGGCCGCCCACCTCATCTTTCATCTCGGCACAGGCTTGCCTTCAATCTTCCCTGCCCTGCAACAAACAATGAGCGACTTCGCCACTCTTCAAGCCGTATCGATCTTCCATTGCGGGAGCCCTTGCTATCCCCTCGGAGCACCCCACTGGGACATCGGTAGCAACATCCGGCCCAATACACTGGAACAGATCCAATTCCTTCTTTTGGACAGCGGCCTTCTCGTATCGCTCTACGCTGGCTGGAGACTCGCGCAGCAGATCGCGCAGGACCGAGGCCGTCCCCTGTTGCTGTGGATCACCTGGTCTGCGGTAGTGGTGTGCCTCTACGGCTTTGGCCTCTGGATCCTGACGCAGCCCATGGCGATGCGCGGCATGGTGATGTCATGAGACACATCCTTCTAGCCCTGGCGGCCGCATTGCTCTTCGTCATGCCCGCCCACGGCGACGGAGGCCGCGTGCAGATGCACGCAAGCGCAGGCCCCTATATGGTCACGCTCTTCTCCACACCGGACACCTTGACGACTGGCCCTGCGGATCTAAGCATTGGGGTCGAAGATGCCGCCACCGGCGAGTTCATCACCGATGCCGAGGTCAGACTCACCCTGAACCAACTCGATGCAGCCCCCGCCAATAAGATCGTAGCCCAAACCGCCCACGGCTCATCGGCTAGAGGCATCCTGCAAGCAGCCCAGATCACCTTCCCTCGCCCCGGACGCTGGCGAATCACTATCGACGTAAACCGCAAGGGCAGAACCGGCCAGTGCACAACCGACCTGACCGTAGGCACTGCCCACCAACAAACTTACGAGATATGGGCCACAGTCTCCACCCCACTCCTAATCTGCCTCCTATTTGTCATTCACGAGCGGAGAAAGCGACAATGGAAGCAGGAACGCACGATAAGAAGCAGAGCCTCATAGTCTCCAATCGCCTGATCTCTTCAACAGCACCAGCAGTCGTCTGAAAGGAAACGTTCTTGTCCGAATCACCTCTCAAGCCCACCCATCGGCCGATCAATCCTCACTTCTCCTCCGGCCCTTGCGCCAAGCGTCCCGGCTGGCAGCCCGCCTCGCTCTCCGACGCGCTCGTAGGCCGCTCCCACCGCTCCAAGCCCGGCAAGGCCAAACTGCAAGAGGTCATTGAGCTGACCCGCCAGATCCTCGGCATCCCCGACGACTACCGCATCGGCATCGTTCCCGGCTCGGATACCGGAGCCGTCGAGATGGCGCTCTGGTCGCTGCTGGGCGCACGCGGCGTCGACGTCCTGGGCTGGGAGAGCTTCGGCAAGGAGTGGGTCACCGACATCACCAAGCAGCTCAAGCTGCCGGACACGCGCATCTTCGAGTCCCCCTACGGTGAGCTTCCCGATCTATCTCAGATCGACCCGGCGCACGACGTCATCTTCACCTGGAACGGCACCACCTCCGGCGTACGCGTCCCCAACGGCGACTGGATCTCCGACAATCGAGAGGGCCTGACCATCTGCGACGCCACCTCCGCCGCATTCGCCATGGAGCTTCCCTGGAACAAGCTCGACGTCGTCACCTGGTCCTGGCAGAAGGTGCTCGGCGGCGAAGGCGCACACGGAATGCTGGTGCTGAGCCCGCGTGCGGTCGAGCGCCTCGAGAGCTACAAGCCCGCCTGGCCCCTGCCCAAGATCTTCCGCCTGGTCAAAGGCAGCAAGCTGATCGAAGGCATCTTCCAGGGCGAGACCATCAACACGCCCTCGATGGTCGCCGTCGAAGACGCGCTCGACGGGCTGCGTTGGGCGAAGTCCATCGGCGGGCTGCCGGAGCTGATCCGCCGCTCCGAGAGCAACCTGCGCGCAGTGGTCGACTGGCAGAGCAAGAGCACCTGGTGCGGCTTCCTCGCCCAGCGCCCCGAGACGCGCTCCTGCACTTCTATCTGCCTGACGATCGTCGATCCCACCGTCGCCGCACTGAGCGCCGAACAGCAGGCGAAGTTTGTAAAAGACCTGGTCAGCCTCGTTGAGTCGGAAGGCGTTGGCTACGACATCGCCTCCTACCGCGACGCCCCCTCCGGACTGCGCGTCTGGGGCGGAGCCACCGTCGAGACCTCGGACATCGAAGCCCTTCTCCAATGGCTCGACTACGCGTTCGCCACCATCATCGCCCGCCAATAACACCAACCAAAACGAAATCTCCTGCTGCCCGGAGAACAAGGGCAGCAGGCGGTTCATTTGAGCAATCAAACCTACTCGATGTTTACCTTCAGGGCTTCGCCGATACCGCCTGCGCCTGCTGCGACGCATCGACCGCCGCCGGTTGCCCCGCAGGCTTCAGCGTCTCCAGAAAGCGCACCAGCGCGGTCACCTCGGCAGGGCTGAGGTTCTTCCCATACGCGGGCATGTTGCCTCCGCCCTGAATCACCTGACGAACCAGTTGATCCTCCGTCAGACGTGTCGCCACCGTATCCAGCGCCGGTCCCCGCTGCCCGCCTGTGCCTCCGATGATATGGCAGTTACGGCACTGCTTATCCTGAAAGACAACAGCTCCCTGCCGTTCGAGCGGCGTCTCACTATGGATGAGCTTCTGCGGCAGTGCATAGCCGCTCCACGCATCCATCTGCGGACTCCACGGCGTATACGTCGCGAGTTTGGTAAACGTAGCCCATGAAACCGCAACGGTTACAAGTACCAGCACCGCGACAGGCCGACGATGCCAGCTCTTCTCACCCTCCCCTGCAACAAGCGGCAGCGCCAGCAGAGCAACGATACCCAGCACCGGAGCGATGAGCACAAAGGGCGTCTCCATGCTCGGCGGCAGATACGAGAGCACCGCATAGAGCCACAGGAAGAAGAAGTCCGGCTTCGGAGCAGTCTGAATGATCGTCGGGTCAGGCTGCCCACCGGGACCATACGGCCCGAAGACCGCGGCACACACCGCCACAGCCGCCAGAATAGCCGCAGAGAAGAAGAGATCCTTCCACAACGCATCCGGGACGAAGGGAACGCCATCCGTATGGGTCAGCTCCTCATACTCCTGCGTATAGGTCGAGCGCCGCACAACCCGGCCCGGCATCGGCCAGTCATTGATGCCGAGCTTAAGCACCATCCAGAGATGCAGCCCCGTAAAGGCAAGCATCGCGCCTGGAACGATAAACACGTGCAGCGCAAAGAAACGTGAAAGCGTCGCCCCCGAGATCGTTGGACCACCCAGCATCAGGTTCACCAAGGGGCCACCGATCAGCGGCACACGACTGGCAATCGAAGCCCCAATCCCCAGCCCCCAGTAGGCGTCCTGATCGAAGCGCATAACCTGCCCCGTGAACGCCATCCCCAGCGTAAGCAGCAGCAGAAAGACCCCGGCGATCCACGTCAGCTCACGCGGAAACTTATACGCGCCGAAGAGAAATACCTGCGCCATGTGGATGAGCACCACGGCAACCATGAAGTTCGATCCCCAGCCGTGCATCGCCCGCAGAAACCATCCCAGCGTAAGCTGATGGTTCAACTGGTTGAGGCTCGACCAGGCCTCGCTCCCCGAGGGAACATAGACCATCGCCAGCAGGATGCCCGTCACGAACTGCAGCATCAGCAGCGTCATAGCGGCGCTGCCAAACACATACCACCAGCTCGCCGTATTGCGCGGCACAGGATGGAGCGCAGCCTCCATGACCGGACCTTCAAGCTGGATCCGGCGCTCAAACCAACCGTAGGTCTTCTTTAGCCAAGGCATGGGGACTTCCCTGTTCCTTCAATGTTGACGAGACCGGCCTGATTGGCCAACGTAGGCATCTGTCCAGAGCTGATATGAAGCTCGTTCTTGACGACTTTATATTCGTACTCGAACAGCCCCCGCTCCGGCGGTCCCGACGCCCTCGAGCCGTCCGCATAGTAAGCGCCGCCGTGGCACGGGCACATAAACAGCTCCGACTGCGGGAACCACCGCACCGGGCACCCCAGGTGCGCACAGTTAATCGCAAAGACCTGAAACTTGCTTCCACTCACACGCCGCACCCAGCAAGGCGTCTTCGAGGTCTCGCCATCCTGCGCGTGCTTCGAAGGATTTACAAACTCAGCCAGCCGCGTCTGCCCCTCAGGAAACTGATCGATCTCCCCCAGCGAGATCCAGGAGTTATACGCTCCCTTCTTCTTAATCGGAGAGAGCAGATAACCAATCACCGGAGTCGCAATCGCAAGCCCCACAATGCCGTTCAGAAAGACGCCGATCTTCAACAACACCGATCGCCGCGTATACCATTGGCCGTCACTCATGTGTTTCCTCTCCTCCGTTGCGGGGCTGCTCTTTGCCCTGGCCGGGTTGCGTTGGATCTGCCTGCCGCTGAGCGGCCATCCAGGTCACGATGTCCGTCACCTCCTGGTCGCTCATCGAATGCCCCTGTAGCGCGCTGCGCCAATCCGGATGCCCAAGGTCGGGCCGGCCAGCAATGATGGTATTTCGCAAAGACTGATCGCTCACCAGCGCCAGATAAGACCGATCCGTCACCGAGCCGCCGCTGGCCTTCTTACCGCCCACGTCACTGTGGCAAGAGACGCAGTACGTCTGAAATGACTGCTGCCCGCGCATTCCATCGCCCTGCACATCAGCCTTGTAAGGCGGAGGAATCTGCTTCTCCAGATACCCCGGCTTATACCAGCGCTGGTGAATCCCCTTGACCAGCACCTCCACCTGCGCATCGGTCAACATTCCTCCGGCGCTTTGTGCAAACGCAGGCATCAGCTTTCCAGGCCCACCGTTCGCGATGGACTTGCGCAGATCGTCTTCACTCACGATGGCCTGATATACCGGATTCGCAAGCGCGATGGAGGGACCATTGCTCCCATCCGACCCATGACAGGCCGAGCAGTTGCTGGCATAGAGCTTCGTAAAATCTTTGACCTCATCGGGCCGCACGTCTTCCGCATCAAGACGCGGCTTCCCCGGCAGATGACATCCGGCCAGAGGAAGCACAAGGGCTGCAAGGACCATCACGCGATAAAGACTCTTCATCGGTCACTGTCCTCCTTCTCCTCTACATGCAGGCCCGGCGTCTCTAATCCCATGCGTACCGCAACAGGCAGCGACTGCCCCGTAGGCACCTTGTTATCTCGCGAGACAATCCAACCCGCAACCATGCCAAACGCAATCTGCGAGAGGATGAACCATCCCCAGTCGATCCGCTCGTTGAGCTCTGGATCAATGATGCCAAGCGCAGAGTGCAAAAGCCCAGTCCACAGAAGCGGCGCAATGATTCCCCCAAGCAGTACAGGCCGCCTCGGCAACATCGGCAATACTGCACCGTAGAGCAGTCCAATTAGCAGGCAAGCAACGACATGGATAATCGTGGCTGCGATCAAACCCTGCGCGTGGAAGGCGGCGATGTCCGCGGTCGTTGGGTTCTTCCAACCCGCGATACCCGCGCCCCCAAGCAGATTCACCGGATACCAGATGCTGTGGTATCCGATGAGCCCATAGAGCAGCGCCGGAAAGATCATCACCACACCACCGACGATCCCACCCTTGAGGCCCGAGATGATCGGATACGTCTCCAGCGGCAGGCGAGCGCGGTGCTGCGCACTGACCTCAATACGCGCCACGCTGGTACGCGCGGAAAAGATGGCAATCTCCTCAGCCGTGCTCACCGGTACCTCTTCGTGCGCCTCATGCGGAATCACCTGGCGAAACCAGCCAATCGCAGCGGAGATCGCCAGTACCCCTCCCAGGAGGCTAATCATAGGACTGGTGACAATGCCCGCAAAGACAAGCGTGATCCCGAAGGCAAGGACGATCGGCCATGCCGTCGGGGCTGGCAGTTGAATCGTCTTGGTGTGCGGACCGGCGTGCTCGTGAGTTTCCATATTCTCTCTCTATCGACTATCGACCGATGACATACACGACAGTGAAGACGACGATCCAGACGGCATCGACGAAGTGCCAGTACAGCGCGAGCACCTGGACCCGCTCTGAGTGCTCCTGCTTCACTCGACCCGTCAGCGTGAAGATCAGAACCGTCAGCAATCCCAACAGCCCGATGATGACGTGCGAGGCGTGCAGCCCGACCAGGCAATAAAACGTAGTGCCGAACAGATTCGTACTAACAGTCAGCCCATCGTGATAGATCAGTGTGCGCCACTCGTTGGCCGTACCGATCAAAAAGATAGCGCCAAGCGCAATCGTAACCGCCCACCAAACTCCGAACTTCCTGATCTCCCCCCGCTCAATCGCGTGCTCCGCCAGCCAGATGGTCACGCTGCTCGAGAGCAGGCAGATGGAGTTGAAGATGGGCAGCGAGAGCACCTCTCTCGGCGTAGGCCCGGATGTGGTCTTGCCCATGTAATAAACGTAAGCGACGACGAAGATGGTGAAGATCGCCGTCTCCGCGATGATGAGGCAGGCCATCCCCACGCGGCCTTTGGACGGCAGTACCCAAGGGCTTTCAACAGCTTCCGGTGTCACGACGGCAGTGCTCATTTACCTTGCCCCCTCATTCGTACTTCCAGTCCGTATCTTCCGTATGCTTCAGGTCCCACAATGGACGCCTGCTGCGCACGACCGGGTCATCCTCAAAGTTGTAAGCAGGAGGCGGTGAAGCGGTCGTCCACTCCAGCGTCCAGGCATCCCATGGATCGTTGCCCGCCTTCTCGCCGTAGAAGTAGGACCAGACCAGATTGAACGCAAAGAGCAGAACTGCGATGGCCTGAATGAATCCGCCGATAGAGACAATCATGTTCAAAGTGCCCCATCCACGGCTGGCCTCGTAGGTATAGATGGAGCGTGGCATCCCCAGCATTCCCGGGATGTGCATGATGTCGAAGGTGATGTGGAAGCCGATCAGGAAGAGCCAGAAGTGCCACTTCCCCAGGGTCTCGTTCATCATGCGGCCCGTCACTTTGGGGTACCAATAGTACAGCCCCGCAAAGATACAGAAGACAATGGCTCCAACCAGCACATAGTGGAAGTGAGCGATCACAAAATAAGAGTTATGCAGCTGCCAGTTCCACGGCACCACTGAGAGCATGATGCCTGTAAGTCCCGCGATCAGAAACTGAAACAGAAATGCCGTGCAGAAGAGCATCGGAGTCGCAAAGCGTAGCTTGCCGCCCCACATGGTCGCGACCCAGTTGAAGATCTTCATCCCGGTCGGAATACCGACGAGCATTGTGGACAGCGAGAAAAACGCATTCGACACGGACGTCATCCCGATGGTGAACATATGGTGCGCCCACACGCCGAGGCTGATGAACACAATCCCCATCGACGCCGCGACCATGGCCGGATAGCCAAAGATCGCCTTGCGCGAGAACACCGGAATTATCTCGTTCGCAATAGCAAACGCAGGCAGCACCAGTACGTAGACCTCAGGATGGCCGAAGATCCAGAAGAAGTGCATCCAGATCATCGCCGAACCGCCCGACTGCGTATCGAAGAAGTGTCCCCCAAGATAGCGATCCACCAGCAGCATGATCTGCGCCGCGGTCAGAGGAGTAATCGTGACCAGAATCAGACCGCTGACAGCAAAGTTGAGCCATGCAAAGAGCGGAAGACGCATCATCGTCATCCCCTTGCAGCGCATACAGAGGATTGTGGCAATCACATTGATCGCCGCACCCACCGTACCGAAGCCCGTCACAATCAGCGACAACGCCCAGAAGTCTGTGCTGTGCCCCCGCGAAAACGCCTTCGCCGTAAGCGGCGCATAAGCGAACCAGCCAACATCGGGAGCACTGCCGTCACCAAAGAGCCCATAGCCTCCGATGAAGCTGTAATAAATCATCAGGCCGCCAAAGGCCGTCACCCAGAAGCTAAACGCATTCAGCCGCGGAAACGCCATATCCCGTGCGCCAATCATTAGCGGAATAAGATAGTTGGCGAACCCAAAGATGAAGGTCATCCCCACCAGAAACACCATGGTGGTCCCGTGCATGGTGAACAGGCGGTTGAAGACCTCCGGCGAAAGAAACGTATTGTTCGGCCGAATCAACTGGATGCGAATGGCCATCGCCTCCACCCCGCCGACCAGCAGAAAAAATATCGCATAGAGCGTGTAGAGGATACCGAGCTTCTTATGATCGACGGTCGTCACCCAGCTATTCAGCCACTGCAAGATAGCGGCCTGCGAATAACGCGGCGATGTCACCTCAAGCGCACCGGGTATCGGAAGTGAAGAATCTGCCATGGCTATAGGCTCCTGCCTACTTCAACGTGCTCAGGTATGCGGTTATCTGGTCCAACTGCTCATCGGTCAAATGCATTGCAGGCATCAACGACCCGCTCTTGAAGGTATCGGGGTTCTCGATCCACGCACGCAGATTCTTCGGCGTATTAGGCACGGCACCGGCTGCGATCGTATCCCGGCTCATCAGGTGCGTCAGGTCCGGGCCAAACCTCCCCGTCGTGCCCGTACCGCGAATCGTATGGCAGTTAACGCAGGCCTGCGACTCATAAACCCTGCGTCCCGCGGCAACGGAGTCATCCTCTACAGCAGGCTGCTGCTGATTCTTCACCCAGGCGTCAAAGTCCTCCGGAGACTGCACATAAACACGGATCAACATCTTCGCGTGCTCCACCCCACAGAACTGAGCGCACTGTCCTACATACATCCCCGGAGCCAGCGGATCGACCCACATCTCATTGGGATGATTCGGAATCAGGTCCGTCTTTCCCGCCAACTGCGGCACCCAGAAGCTGTGCATTACATCGGCAGAGAGCAGCTTCAAGTAAGTAGGCTTCGGATCTTTCGCGCTGCTCAAAGGAACATGCAACTCGTTGACCGCGTGGATGCCAAGCTCGGGATAGTTGAACTCCCACCAGTACTGGTGGCCAACCACGGTGACATTGAGAGCACTCTTGGGCGGTGCTGCATCCTGAATCGCAAAGATCATGCGAGCCGTGGTGAGAAATAGAACAACCACAATCAAGACCGGAACCACGGTCCAGGCGATCTCCACCTGCGTACTGCCGTAGATCTGCGGCGGCTCCTCCGTGTCATCCTTACCGCGCTGGCGATAACGAAAGATAACGTAGGCCAGCACGCCGCCAACGGTCAGAAAGATCCCGGCCGTAATCGCCAGAACAAAGTACGAGAGCGCCAGAATGGAGTGTGCCGGGGTAGATGCAGGAGCGAAGATACTCGGCCTGGCCAGCGGTCCTTGCCCTACAGCCTGGCCTGCAGCTTCATGCCACGAAGTTGCTGCGACCATCAGCAGGCAGCCTGCTCCTCTGGCGGATTCCAACCATTGCGGCAACCTTAAGGCCATCGGTCAACATCCTTCATCACTTCGTCACAAAGGCAAGGAACTCTGCCCGGACAAAGAAGAACTGGGAACCAGACGCGTTGTACAGAATAGCTCATCGAGATGTCTCCAGTTGATACCTTCCCCCCGGTCTTTTCTTGTCGCGAATGGTCATATCTTGCTAAAAAGACCATCTTGCGATCATTGTTCCCCCTCTTTGGACCAAAGACCAGAAACTGACTGCCTCATCTATAGCATTCTTCGCCATTGCGATGGACTAACCCCCATCGCCTTGCGAAAGCTCTTGGAGAGTTGGCTTCCGTCCGCAAATCCTGTTGCCGAAGCGACCTGCTGCACACTCAGCTCTCGCCGCATCAGCAATGTCTTCGCACGCTCCACTCTCATCTGCACGACATACTGATGCGGCGTCACTCCAGCACTGTCCCGAAACGATCGTGCAAAGTGAAACATGCTCAAACCAATCAACCCGGACAACTCCTGCAAGCACAGGTCTCGATGGAGATTTGCCTCGATATAGGACAACACCTGCTTAAGGTGAGATCGCGAGAGACCGCCCTTCAGGAGAACCGGTAGAGACGAACTCCGGCCATACTTTTTGATGATCGTACTCGACAGGCACATGCCCAGAAGATCACCGTAGAGCGCACCCATCGCCCAGTCGGAGTTCATCTCCCGGTCCATCTCCGTCAACAGCAGTTGCAACTGCCGGTCCTTGAACGACCAGCAATTCTCGAAGTCGTACGATCCTTTCAGCTCCATCTCCTTCGCCGCGCGCGCCAGCAACGAGGGATGGATCGACGCCACGATGCGCTGCGAAACCCCGTGCCAGATCACGCTGTCGCGCGTACCCGGCGTCACGAAGATCATGCTCCCGGCTCTGGCCTTGACATGTCCGGTCCTGCCCGCAGAGTGCCAGTCCATCTCAACCGGCCCTCCCGTCTGCAGATGCAGGCAAAAGGTCGTGTGCTCGTGCATCGGCAGCGCTACAGGTCCATGATGATGTCTCTCCAGCAGCAGGCCAGTCCACGGCGACCTCTCGCTTCCCCTGACCGGCACGCCGGGAAAGAGCGGAACGGAATGCGCGCCCACCAGAACGGAGACACGCTTTGACAACAGGCTCCCGGCGCCCGAAGCCGTCGATTCACAACACCCGTCCTGTACTCTTATCCTTCTGTGGGACCGCGGCATCTGCTCTCCCCCTTACATGATATCTATCGCAAGGATCGACCGCTCAGAGCAAAAAATAGCCGCATACCGCACAAATAGAAACACAACAGGCCGATGGGTTGAATTGAATCCATCCCATCGGCCTGTTGCCCTGCCTTACTTGTCTGCAATTACACCTAAGCCGTTGCCAGCAAGCCATGCGGATCGAGTACGAACTTCTTCGCAACACCCGAATCGAAGTCCTTATACCCCTGCGGAGCCTCATCGAGCGAGATGACCGTAGCATTGACGATCTTCGCAATCGGAAGACGTCCATGCAGAATCGCCTGCATCAACGAGCGGTTGTACTTGAGCACCGGAGTCTGTCCGGTGTAGAAGCGATGCGACTTCGCCCATCCCAGCCCAAAGCGCATACTCAGAGCGCCATGCTGCGCCGCCTTGTCACTGGCCCCAGGATCCTCCGTCACATAAAGTCCCGGAATACCGATACCGCCAGCCGCACGCGTAATCGCCATCAGGGAGTTCAGCACCGTCGCCGGAGCCTCCGTGTCATGCTGCGATCCATGCCCCTTCGCCTCAAAGCCAACCGCATCAATCGCCGCATCAACCTCACGCACACCCAACACGCCCTCGATCAGATCTTCAAGCGAGTCGCTCTTGGTCAGGTCAATCGGCTCGAAGCCAACCGACTTCGCGTGCTTGAGACGATCCTGATTCATGTCGCCGATGAGAACAACCGCCGCTCCCAGAATCTGCGCCGAGGCCGCAGCCGCCAACCCTACGGGACCAGCACCCGCCACATAGACCGTCGATCCCACACCCACACCCGCCGAGACCGCGCCATGAAACCCCGTGGGCAGAATATCGGAGAGCATCGTCAGGTCGCGAATCTTCTCGAGCGCCTGCGCCTTGTCGGGGAACCTGATCAGGTTGAAGTCAGCATAAGGAACCATCACATAGTCGGCCTGACCACCGATCCAACCGCCCATATCAACGTAGCCATAAGCTCCGCCGGCCCGGCCAGGATTGACGTTGAGACATACCCCCGTCTGCTGTTCCCTGCACGTACGGCAGCGGCCGCAGGCCACGTTGAACGGCACCGTCACCAGGTCACCGACCTCGAGATACTCGACGTCCTTGCCCTTTTCGATAACCTCTCCCGTAATCTCATGCCCCAGCACCAACCCTGTGGGAGCAGTAGTACGCCCACGCACCATGTGCTGATCCGAGCCACAGATATTCGTAGAGACCACCTTGAGGATTACAGCATGTTCGATCTTTTTGCCCGCCGGATTCTCGAACTTGGGATAGTCGATCGACTGCACTTCGACCTTGTTCGGTCCCAGATAGATAACACCACGATTGCTTGCCATATTTTCCTCCTGATCGCTTGCCCGAAACGTTGTTAGTACGCTGTCGCGCCTGCCTCTGCAACAGCGTGGTCCTGCTCTCCCGAGCCGCCGCTGACCCCGATGGCTCCAACGACCTTGCCATCTTTCCTAAGCGGGATTCCGCCGGCAAAGATCATGATCTTGCCGTCGTTGGAGGCGTGAATGCCAAAGAACTGGCCGCCGGATTGAGAGTGCGTCGCGAGATCTTTCGTCGCAATATCAAAAGCACGGGAGGTGTAGGCCTTCTTGATCGAGATATCGATGCTGCCCAGCCAGGCCCCATCCATGCGTACATGCGAGACGAGATTGCCTCCTTCATCGGCCACAGCAATGTTCATGGGCTGACCGATCTCCTGCGCCTTCTTCTCCGCAGCGGCAATAATTCTGCGGGCGTCTTCGAGCCTGATCATATTTGTTTCATCCTTTACTCAATGGGTTGTATTGCGCCTTAAATGCGGTTAATCGAATCGAAATGTTCGTTTCTATTACCTATCCGTGACTACAATACTTCTTACATCTGCTGCTTGGCAAATCACAGGAATATGAAGAAAACAACAAGCGTCTCGAAGACCTCGAAAGTAAAGCCCCGGGCATCAGTCGGTAGCGGCTCCGGCCGCCCACCGGCCAAGCAGGCCGCCGCCCGCATGGAAAACATTCTGAGTGCGGCCGCTGAGATCTTTCTTCAAGAAGGCTTTGACCGCGCCAGCGTAGGCTCCATCGCTCGCCTGGCCGGAGCCTCCACCGAGACACTTTACTCGAAGTTCTCAACCAAAGAGGAGCTGTTTCAGGCAGTTATCACCAGAAAGACCGAGATCTTATTGCAGAAGTTCTCCCGTGTGCTGGTGCAAAATCAGCCCATTGAAAAGGTTTTGGAGCGATACGGCTCGAACCTGCTCGACTTCATGCTCCTGCCCGAGATGCAACGCCTCAGCCGCACCCTGATCGCCGCAGCCCCGCAGTTTCCGGAACTCGCCGGAGATTTCTGGCGTCTCTGCCCCGAGCGGGAGCAGGCCCAACTGGCCGAGTACCTTGAGACGCAGATTGCCGCAGGCATCCTTGTCCCCTTCAACTGCCGCAAGGTGGCAGAGTCTTTCTTCAGCCTCTGCCTCGGCCAGTTCCTCGTCCACGCCTACATGTTCGTGCGCAAGGTCCCGAACACCGCTGAACGCAAGCAGCACGTGGCCCTGGCCGTCCACATGTTCATGGCAGCCTACGGAAGACCAACCGGGCGCAAACAGTAGCCCTTTCCCTCAGACTCCTCATTGGCCACCATTCCGGTTGCCCGTCTGCGTCCGGATAAACTCGATCCGGCTCGGCCCACCGAAAGAGCGATTACTTGCATAGACATCAGCAAGCTGCTCTCGGAACGCATCTTCCGTCAGTAAGTTCCCTTCCCCATCCACCGGATTAATAACGGTGATCGTCCGCGGACCTGCCGCTATCATCAAGTCATCCAGATCGTAGTGCAGCAACACACCCGGCACCACCGATTCAGCAACATCTCGATGGACAGCAGCACTGACAACCGAACGATAGCTGACAAGGCTGTGCTCGATAGTCACTTTCCGAATTCGTGGCTCAAGAACAGCCGCGTGTAAGAGAACAACACCGGAAGCTCCATATCCATAAGCATCAATCTCCCCAGGGTTGACCTCGTGCTGCGCCGCAAGCCACCGCACGGCAGCCAAAGTATCCTCGGTTCTCATCCCTACAAAAGTCCTTCCAATCAGAAAGGCCCGCGAGGTCCAGGGCAGCATCGTCCCCATGGTAGGCCGTACTGCATCCGTACTCTGCGGCCAGGGCAATGGAGTAATAGCGAGTACAAGCTTGCCGCCTCGCGCCGCACGATCAAGATCCCCGTCAGCCTCAGCCACACCAGGCTGACTACTGGTAATAAGCAGCGCCGACTTACTCCCCTGCTTATCCGGTAATGCGAGCACAGCAGGAAGCTCCATTCCGGACCGGCTATGAAAGATCGCACTCTCGAGCCGATATCCCTGCCGCTGCTCGGTCTTGACAACCGTTAGCATAGGCAAGGCCTGCGAAGCGCGACTCATGCCAATCACAGCAGGAATCTCCCTCTCCAAACGGAGTAGCAGCTTTCGGCGTCCCTCCAATGAAGAAATAGCAGCCTTCGGCGGCAGGATAGAATGAGCGCGATCCTGGTTGATCTGATAGATCGTTCTTCCAGTCATCGCTGTAGTGACTTGTCCCGTCGTAGTGCACTGCAAATCAGTAACGGCTGGCCGCGGAAGAGCCGGCATCTCCAACACTGGACTATCGTCATGTGCCAGCCAATGCTTGTAGAACGCGATGATCTGCGGCATCAAAGGCCGGATAGCACCATGCCCTCCAGGCCCGGTAAACCACTTGAGGTTATCTTTAGCACCATACAGCGAGTAGAAACGTTCTGCCTCATCGTGCGTGGCTCGCGCCCCTGCAAAGGGAAACATGTCCTCAGTCGTACTCACCATCGCATAAGCGCGAGGAGCAGCCAACTCCACGAGGTCGGGAAAGTCGAGGCCCTCTTTGATGAAGTCAGGGATAACTTGTTCTCCATCCTGCGGCCCTATCGTCTTAAGCAGTTCCTCGTAAGAAGTAAGATAACAAGCCACTGCACCAGCTTTCACCCTGGTATCCAGCGCCGTCAGATAAGCCGAAAGCGTACCGCCGCCAGAGCATCCGTACGAACCAATATTCGTTGCATCAATATCGTGCCGCGTGGTCAGGTAATCCACTCCGCGCATCGCATCCCACACCATGTAACGAGAGACATGATCTCCGACAAGCGAGATAGGAATCTGCGCCTGCGAGTGTTCATCGGGCCCCGCCCAGGACTTACCGGTAGCGGGGTTCATGGCCTGTAGCCGCTCGCCCGCTCCAAGAGGATCATAGGCAAACACAGCAATTCCATTTCTCGCCAGATTCGAAGCAAGCCCAAAAGCCTCTGACTTGCCCGAGGGGCCATGTCCCGAATGATAGACAACCACCGGGAACGGTCCCTTGCCGGCCGACGGCAGATAGAGATTCGCCGTGACATGATAGCCAGGCAAACTGTCGTAGATAATGCGCTCGATGCTAAACCCGTCCTGAGGAATAACACCAATCAAAGTCGCATTCAGCGGATCGTGGTCATCAGGCAAGCCGCCAATCAAACGCAGCAAAGTAGCACGTACATGTGCCTTCCGCACCTCCGCCTGCGATCGGTCATGAATAGCAGCTAACGTAGACTTTCGCCGCTCCAGATAAGGCTGCGACAGACGATTCATGCTCTGAACGTATGTAACAGGTGCTGCTGTCTGAGCCGCAACAATCCCCCCGGACAACAGCATCACAACTAGCAAACAGCATCCCAATCCATCCGCAACAAACGCAACTCCAGAGGAAGATTTGATAGCTCTGATCGATAGCGTCCAAATCAAGCGACCAGTCCTGTATTTAAGGGACCTTATATTTTCCCCACAGAAACCGACTAATCGTTTACTGGTGCGAAAGGCATTATCACCAATAAGAAGATTGGCCTGCTCGTGAATCAGCTCCTTAGCAGGTTCAACTCTCTCCCCATGTTCTGACAAAGGACTGATCATAGCTGATGGCGGACATCATAGCAGCGTTATCCAAGGCTTGTCCCGGGAAACTATTTTGACGGCCTACCACGCGCATCGCCTTACACTATGTCATAAGCGGCCCTCCCCATACCAGAGAATCGAATAGCTCTCCTAGAACACAACTTTGAGTGCCAATTGGATAATGCGTGGATCGTTCGCAGCCTGAATCGTCCCGAAACCCGCGCCGGTTGTCGTCTGGATCGGACTCTTAGCGCGTGACCCGGTATTATCCACAGAGAAGTTCGTGTGGTTGAACGTGTTGAAAAACTCTCCACGGAACTGGAGCGCGAAGGAGTCATGCAGCGGAATATTTTTGAATATTCCCATATCCCAGTTCCAGTAACCCGGCCCGATAAATTCGCCCTTGCCTACGTTCCCTAACTGCCCAGGAGCCGGTGCCGAGAAAGCTGCTGGATTGAGCCAGCTAACGCAGTGGGCTGATATCGTGCAAGGCGCTCCCTTAGCATAGCCATTCGACCCACTGTACTGCGGACGATCCAGATTGATGCCCGTCTTTGAGATGTCCTGTCCATAGTAAAGAGCTAGAGGCGCTCCGCTCTCCCCGGTGAAAATCCCCGAGAACTCCCAGTTACCAGCCACTTGCCTGGCCACAGCATTCATCTTTTCGAATTTAGGCGTCTGCCATACATAGGACACCACCATGACATGCGCATGATTGAAGTCCGACAGCCCTTCGTCAAACCGGCGAAAGTTGGGCTGCGTAATAGGAGCCGTATAATATCCGGCGGTTCCGAAGGTAGCAGCATCCGTACCGTACGGAAGACTATCCACGCTCTTCGACCATGTATAGTTCGCCAGCACTGTTATTCCGTGCGACAGCGGCTTAGTAAGGCTGAACTGAGCTGAGTGATACCAGGAGTTACCCGAGTTACTCTGCTGATAAATATTCGTAAAGTTAGTCTTCGGTGGAGCCGCATTCACACAGGTTCCAGCCGTATCGTTATACCGGCGCCTCTGATCCGTGGTGAGCGTGCACGCGGTTCCCGTTGAGGAGGTCGGATAGTACGTCGCCGGATTCTGATCCAGCGTCACCGTCATATGCTGCCCACGCGATCCCACATACGCAACTCTGGTAAGTACACCGCGCCCAATATTTTGTTCAACCGCCAGATTCAGCATGTAAGTACGAGGCGTGATGAACTTATTCGCAGGATCCCAACTGAAGACCTGTATCGGCAGACTGAATGTTGCCGCGGACGTAGGAGGAAAGGTCGCCGGAAACGGATTGACCTGCCCCAGATAAGGGTTGCTGAACGGACCTGCAGGAGTCGTAAAGTTTACCGAAGCGCTATACGGCGCAGCCGACAGCTCCCGGTTATTCGAGAACGACGGCACACGAGAGTCGTAAAAGATACCGACACCGCCGCGAAAACTCGTCTTGCCCGTGCCGAAGACATCCCATGCAAAGCCAACCCGTGGAGACACATTCGTATAGGACGGCTGAGTACCATTGATCGGCACTCCAGCATCACCGGAGAAGAGCAACCCTGCCGGAGCGTTCGGGAACATCGTCGACCTTCTACCGGCGGCAAAGGCATCCGGATAGAACACTTGGTTCTGATGATAGAGATCATGCCACACCTGCTGCGGCTCATAGCGAACTCCGAAGCTCAGCGTGACCCTGTTGCTGGCACGGTAAGAGTCCTGGCCATATCCATTCAAAATCCAGTAACGATTCTTTACATGTTGCCCATTGGTCTGAAGAAACGTCCTGATCTCGCCTGTCATGAAGTCCGCCAGAGCGAGGCCCGTGGAGTCTCCGGAGAAGGAGAACTGCCCCGGCAAGTTCAGAATGTTGTACATATTGAGTTGGTCTCTCTCATACGTACCACCGAAGGCCACGCTGTGTTTGCCATGTACCCAGCGCACATCGTCCAGCACGGAGTAACTCGTACGCGGAAACTTCGCCGTAGGATTCGCCCCTGTACTAAAGAAGCCCGTAACCGAAACACCTTGAATCGCCTTCGGAGTCGGCTCATAGATATTCACCCCATAGTCCGCGAGTGACGGAGTATCGGGCGGAGATTGGCGGATCGACACAATCCTGGCAAAACCTATCCGAAAGTCATTCAGCAAGCTGGGGCTGAAGATATGCGTCTCTTGAATTACCGCGTTATGCGAGCTGATCGTCGATCCCTGCCGATAGGCCAGAAGATTTCCTCCATAACTCGGAACATTGACGAAACGGTCATAGTAATAACGCGCAACCAGTTTGTCGTTCGAAGTAATGGCATGGTCGCCGCGCAAAATATACTCATCGAAGTTCTGAGAAATAGGAGTGCTATAAGTAACAAAGCCATTTCCAGTCGCATGGGGAAGATTGGCCAGCATATTAACCGCGGCCCTATCAAATGATCCAGCCGGAGCGATATTCCCAACAAAGGGAGCGGGCAGAATAACTGCCTTGCCCAAAGGATTATTCGGATCTGACTTATTCAAATATGCTGTGAAGTCTCCGGCACGGTTTGCATCAGTAGGCACGTAAGCGGTCTGCCCTCCCTGGTTGCTGCGAATCCTCGTCCCTTGATATCCCCCAAAGAAGAAGGTCTTCTCCTTGCGCAACGGCCCGCCAATCGTGCCACCGAACTGGTTGCGCTTCAAAGGATCGACCGTCTTTACACCATTCGTATAACCGAAGTAATTCGCAGCATTAAAGACACGGTTGCGAAGAAACTCGAACGCGGTTCCATGAAACTGGTTCGTGCCCGATCTTGAAACGATCGACACGATACCTCCAGCGGCCTGCCCATACTCCGCGCTGTAGTTACTCGTCTGGACGCTAAACTCCTGCAGCGCATCCGGAAATGGAAATGGCTGATTGATGTTGCTATTGATATCAAGATTCGGTGCGCCGTCGAGATAGTATCCCGTCTGGTTTGCCCGTGTCCCATTGACCGATACCGTCACAGCCGCAGGAAAGGTCTTCGCATTGCCCTGATCGGCGTTGTTTGAAGGCGAGATCACAGCACCAGCCACCAGCGTCGTCAACGACGCGGCGTTTCTCCCGTTCAAAGGAATCTCAACCATCCTGGCCTTATCGACCACCTCCTTCAGCGTCGGAGTCGTCGTATCCACCTGCACCAGCTCCGTATTCACCGTCACGCTCTCCGTCACCAGTCCCACCGTAAGCGGCACGTCAACGGTCAGGCTCTGGCTCGCCTGCAAGACAACTCCCTGCTGCGTGATCTGCTTGAACCCCGCCATATCGACGGTCAGGTTATAGGTCGAAGGCATCACCGAGACCAGCGTATAAAAGCCGTCCGAACCGGTCACCGCGGTTCGCGTTTGTCCCGTGCCAACCTCCGTCACAGTCACCTTGGCTCCCGCCACAGCGGCTCCCATAGGATCGGTTACCTGGCCATTGATCGTTCCATACCCCTGCCCCCAAGCAGCGGATACAAACAAAACCAGGAGAAGATTCAATCTGACAAACATCCGTAAGCAAGTCATCGCCGTCATCCTCTCGACTCGTTGCGAGTCGCAGATTACCTCCTCTGCGCCGCGCATAAGGGCAATTTTTCGCCTGATTGCGACCTGAGCACGAATGCTTCAAACCGCTTTTACTTCAGGTCAAACATTGCTCCTGTTCTGAATCGCCAGAACAATAGCTCCTTACTTCCTCTGCTGGCAAGTAATAATTTGCATGATGGTCCGAATGTTTTATGGACAGACCAATTTAAGCATTTCTTCTCTAACCGAACTTTTTCCGTTGCCGCGTGACCGGCTGCGAAATCAGGGCAGAAGGAAGAGCTTAGCGAACAAGTTGCAAAGACGCAATCACGCTCCGCGGACTGCCCGGATAAACCGCAAAACGCCCACTCGCACCCGAGAAATAACGACGATCGAGCAGGTTATTCGCGTTCAACGCGAAGCGGTACTTCCATCCCCCAGCCTTCGGACGCTCATAGGATACGCCCGCATCCACTCTCGCCCACCCCGGCACAAGGTAGAAGGTATTCGGAAGGGCCTTCGTAATCAGTTGTCCCTGCATGTCGCTCACGCCTGAGACGCCACCACCAATAGAAGCTCCCTTCAGCCAGCCGCGTGTCTGGTTGTAGCGAGTCCACAGGTTCCCCGTATGCCGCGGCACCGACTGCAGCTGGCTATCGGCCAGATAGGTATTATCCTTATGCACAGTCGCGTTGGTAAGAGCATATCCAGTAATCAGATCCCACTGATGCGTAAGATGCGTCACCGCATTGAACTCGACTCCGCGGCTCCGCTGTTGCCCCAGTTGAATCGAAAACCCAGGATTATTCGGATCAGCCGTAATAACATTCGTAAGATCGATCTGATAGATCGAAGCGGTTCCAGTCACGCGATGGTTCGCAGTATCAAACTTGAACCCTGTCTCAAGCAGTTTGCCGTGCTCCGGCACAAAGGGCGCACCGTGTACATCCGTACCGCTCTGTGGCTGAAACGAACGGTTATAAGTGGCATAAAACGAGATCGCCTGCACCGGCTCATAGGTCAAGCCCACACGTGGCGACCACGCCGTCGCCCGGCTAGAAGAATCCGGAGTCACAACATAACCAACCGTCTTGATCTTGGCCAAGTCGTAGCGCACTCCGCCCGTCACCTTCAGCTTCGGCGTCAACGTCACCTGATCTTGCACGTACCCTCCGCCATAGCCATCGCGCGACTGATCGACTCGAGAGGTGACCGTCAGCGAACGCGGCGGCAGCGCAGCATAGTCTGGATGATAGATATTGAGCGTCTCTGCCGGCGATCCAGCGGCTGGACGCACCGTATTCGTATCGTAGATCTCATAGTTCAGCTCAGCACCAGCCAGCAGCGTATGACGGATCGGCCCCGTCTTCACCGTGCCCGTCACCTCGTTGACCCAGTAGTGTGCCTGGAAGTACTGATCCGTCTCGAGATCGTTCAGCGTTACCGTCTGCTGATCCTTCGAGATCGAATTTGCAACGCGTGCGTTATAGTTCGTCCACCCCGTGGAGGAGCGCTCATAGCTACGGAGGGTCCATCCACGCCCAAGCGCCTGATCGAGACTCAGCCCAGCCTTTCCCTGCCGATACGGATAGACCAGATTAGGATCGGCAAGGTATCGGCTCACAGGAAGATCGGCGGGCCTCGTTCCGATCGCAATAAGGCCGCGATCGTTGAGATTGCTACCGCCAAGAAACTCCGTATAAAGCCGCACACTGGTCGACGGCGTCGGCGTCCATGTCAGAGTAGGCGACAGAAAGAGACGCCGCGTAAAGTTGAAATCGCGAAAGCTCTGGCTATCCTGCCCCGACGCGATCAAGCGATAGAGTAGCGCCTTATTCGCAGTCAGCGGCCCTGAAGCATCAATCGTCGGACGCAGAAACTGATACGAGCCACCCTGCATCGTTACGCTGTAGTAGTGCTCCGAGAGCGGCTGCTTCGTCACAAGGTTAACCACCCCACCAGGATCGAGCCGCCCAAAAACGGTCGACGAAGGCCCCTTGAGAATATCGACGCGCTGCACATTCGCAAAGTCGGGAAAGGTGGCATTGGCGTTCGAGTTATTGCGGAAGCCATCCTGAAAGGTCGTATCCGTCACAAAGCCGCGTATCGTAACGCGCTCCTGCCGCCCGCCCGCGTCCTCGGCGATCGTCACTCCACTTACATTGCGAACCGCGTCGGCCAGCCTCACCACCTGCTGGTCCTGCAACAGCTGCTGCGGAATCACATAGACGGCCTGGGGAATATCTCGAATCGCCGTGTCGGTGCGCGTTGCCTCGCTGCTCTCATTCACCTCATAACCCTTGGCCCCGGCGCGCACTTCGATCGTGCTGTTCTGCTGAGCGACGTTGAGTATCAGATCCTGCTGATTCGCCTGGTTAGCCTGAACCTGAAAGCTCTGCTCCTTCGTCGTAAATCCGTTTGCCTCCACCATCAACTTGTAAGCACCAGCCGGTATCTGCACCGAGTACTTACCCGCCGCATCCGTCGTCCCATGCACCGCAATCTCCCCGCACGAGAGCGTCACCCGCGCATCGTGCAGAATGGCTCCAGTGGGGTCCGAGACGATACCAGACAGCGTGACCGTCGCGCCCGTAGGAGAAGGACACGCGCTCTGCGCACCGATGTACTTTTGACCAGAAACAATAAGAGCAGCAACGAAGATGCGAGACAGCAGGGAGCGGGACATAACTTGCCTTTCATGCTTAGGGCTCCGCTGCTTTATTACAGAAGCAGTCATAAGCCTCGGACGATCTCATATTCCAGATGAACCTTCGCCAAAAGACTCCATCTGAAACTTTCTGTTACTTGCGAATCACTTGAAGATCTGTCAGATACGCGCCGTCTCTATGCCTGCTCTCTTCTGCGGCGCAGTGGCATGGGTATTGCGTCGTTTCCTCCACGATGCAAATCGCCGCAAAGAGAGCGCAAACCCAGTCCACACCAACATGAGCGCACTCACCATCGCCATCAATGCAACGAACCGGCCTGCAACACCGAAGATCTCCCCCGTATGCAGGAACCGGGCATACAACCGCCACCGTCTCCCACGCGGGTTTGCCGAGAACGGCTCCCAGCGAACGACTTGGCCATCCTTGCGCGCGATCACCAACTGCGCGCGCTGCTGCGGCCTGCCGCCATCCCCCTCATCCAACGTGAACATCACATTGGGGTCTTTAGCCGAAGGTAGCCTCATCGACAGACTCTGCCACTTCGAGTCCTGCGACACAGCCTTCTGAACCGCCAGATCCAGCACAGGAAACTTATCGACAGAGAGCGGCTTGGGCCGCCTTGGCTCCAGTTGAGCACGCTCCACCGGAAGCGCATCTCCCGCGGCTCGATAGAGCAGCGCATTCGCCCACGGATAAGCCATGATGACGCCGCTGATAACAATCACAAGCAACGGCACCGACATCCAAAAACCGAAGACGTTATGCCAGTTCCACTCCCGCGCACGCCCCTGCAGATTGCCCCGCAGCACAACGACAGGCCGCAGATGCTTCCACGTAATCTTGCGCGGAAACCAGAGTACAAGCCCACTGAGAATCAGAAAAAGAAAGGCCAGCACCGCCGCATTCTTGATTGCACGCAACGTCTCATGCCGCACGCCATTCAGAGCAATCCAGCGATGCAGATCCCTCGTCCCCTGAAAGAACTTCCTCAACCTGTTCGCGCCCGGCCCAATGACCTTGCCGTCACAACCACGCGCAAGCACCACCGCGCTCTGCCCAAATGTAACCTCGGCAGGCACATGTGGATCGGCATAGAGCGTAAGCCCCGTAGGCGCATCCTGCTGAAATGCAGCCGCATTCTGAAGCAGCACAGACGGCGCAACACAACCCTGCTGCGAAGGAGCAGAAGGTGTAACGATGCGCGCATCCCGCTCAGCCCAAGCAATCATCTGCTGCTGAAACGTCATGATGGAGCCGGTAACAGCGAGGAAGGCGACCACCAGACCCACCGTCACGCCGGTCGCCAGGTGCAGCCAGAACAGTACTCTCCGCAGCGTCATCGGAACATCCGCGTTCCGGAAGATTTCAGTGCAATAGCCAAGCGCCAACTCCATGGAAGATGCCGACACAGAGGACTGCGTCCATATCCATTGGAGCAATCGTCAGCCTTCGGTCGTCGATCTCGAGCCTTCCCCGGTGCTTCGCCAAAAGACAGTCAGGGAAGGCCTCTGTCGCACTTTCTAAACTACGACAGATTTAGTCGCATATCAAGGTCCACTGCGTATTTAAATCTCCCAGAGCCATCGGCTACTGCCATCCCCCACCAAGCGCCGCATACAACTGCACCAGCGACGCAGCCTCCTGCTGCTGTGCCAACGACAGCGCCAGTTGCGCATCATAGAGATTGGTATCCGTAGTCAGCACCTCAAGATAACTTGTATTACCACCGGCATACCGCAACCGAGCAAGCCGTACCGCATCCGCAGCCGAGGTCACCTGCGCCAGCTCTTCTTGTCTCCGCTCTCTCGTCTCCTTGTACGAGACCAGCGAGTTAGAAACATCTTTCAAAGCCCCCAGGATTGTCTTCTGATACTCCAGCAGCATCTCCTGCTGCTGTGCCTTGGAGAGACGATAGTTGTTACGAATACGCCCGCCATCGAAGATCGGTTCCGAGACCGAGCCCGCGGCATACCAATACGCATTCGCGCTCTTGAAGACCGATTGCAGTTGGTTACTCGACGAGCCTCCAAGGCTGGTCAGCGATATCTGCGGAAAATACTGCGCCCTCGCAACACCAATACGCGCATTCGCGGCAATCAGCTTGGCCTCGGCCTGCTGAATATCCGGCCGCCTCTCAATCAACTGCGAAGGCACACCAGCCGGAACCTCCTGCGGATGCGGCTGCTCCGCTATCGGCAGGCCGCGCTCGATATCCCCCGGCCTGTGCCCCAGCAGAATACTGATCGCATTCTCCTCGACCGCAATCTGCCTTCTCAACTCCGGCAGGTTGGCCTGCGCCGCGTGCAACAACTCCTCGGCCTGGCGCACATCCGCAAGCGATCCCGCACCATGCCGCTCCAGCGACTGCGTCAGCCGCAGAGAATCCTGACGAGCCTTGATCGTGCTCTGAGTAATCTCCATCTGTGCGTCGAGACTACGCAGCGCGAAGTACGCCTCGGCCACGCCTTGGACAAGACTGCTACGCGTAGCCTTCCTGGCCCAGTCGCTGGCCAGCAGCTCAGCCCGAGCAGCTTCGCTCTGACGACGATACATCCCCCAGAAATCGAGGTTCCACGCGGCAGATCCAGTAAGCCCTCCGCCATCGAAGAAGGAGTTGGCCGGACTGCCATTGCTATTCGTCCCCGCAAGCGACGAGGGAATCTGCAACGTTGTAAAACCCGCGCCACCACTCACCGAGGGTAGCTGTTGCGAACGCGCAATCCCCACCTGCGCCTGCGCTTCGAGAACCCTCTGAGCAGCAATACGAAGATCGAGATTGTTCGCAAGCGCCTCTTTGACTAAGCGCTGCAACGCAGCATCCTGAAAGATAGCCGCCCACTGCTCATCGCCCAGAGAGGCAGTCGAAGCAGCCACCGCAACATCCGGCGCCAGCGCCCCACGATAGCTCTGCGGAACATCCACCGCCGGACGTTTATAGTTAGGCCCGACTTTGCACCCAACCACCGCAACGAGCACCGCAAGCTTCATCAATACATCAGCAATTCGCTTCATACCATGCCTTCTCATCTCTCCACCTGCAACAGTTCTTACCGAACCTCAACATGCTGGCCTTCATTCAGCAGGTCGCTGGGGCTGGCCACAAGCGCCTCAGAACCCGTCAGCCCATTAAGGATCTCGACCTGTATCCCCATATCGCGTCCAATCGTGACCGGCACAAAGTGAACAGTGCTATTGCTGGCAACCGTCACTACGTGCATTCCCGCCCGATCAATCACAAGAGCACTCGTAGGAATGATGTACGAAGCACGCTTCTCCGCCAGCGTGAACTTGATCTGCGCATACATCCCCGGCAGCAGCGATCCATCGCGGTTATCGAGCTGCACCTCGGTGAGCATCGTACGCGCTGCGCTATCCAGCGAGCTGGCGCTGCGCACCACGGTCCCAACGTACTCACGGCCAAGCCGTTCCTTCACATCGACCGTAGCCTTCTGGCCATCCTGAATATTGACAGCCTGCGACTGCGGCACATCCACCTGAATCCGCAGCGTCCCACTCTGTGCGATAGAGAAGAGCGGCTTACTGGCAGAGGCACCACCAGCACCCACAAGGTCTCCACGTTCAACATTGCGCTCAGTAATCACACCATCGAACGGAGCCACAACCCGCTCAAAGCCCTGCGTCTGCTCCAGCCGCGCCACATTGGCACGGTTCGCGGTCACATTTGCCTCAGCAGCAGTAATATTGGCATTCGCCGCCGCCACATCCGCCACACGCGCATTGTGCGACTGCACAGCCTCATCCACAATCTGCTGCGAGATAGCGTGCTCCTCCCCAAGCGGAAGATCCCTCTCCCGAGTCAACCGCGTAAGCTCAGCATTCGCCTTCGCCTGCTCCAGCGAAGCCTTAGCCTGCTGCAATGTAGCCTGCGATTGCGCCAGTGTAGCCCGCGCCTGCAAGAGCTGCTGATCGACCTCCGGCGCAGAGATAACAGCCAGCACTTGGCCAGCCTTCACCTTCGCACCAATGTCAACATTGCGACGGTCAACATAGCCATCCACCCGCGCATAAACACTCGCGCTATAGAGCGGCTGAATATTACCCGGCAGCAACAACTCCGAAGTAGGCTCCCCTTGCTTCGGATGAACAACCGAGACAATGGGATGCGTAACAGTAGACTCATTCACCGCGGCCAGCGCAGCTCGCTGACGTCCGAGACGCGGGATGATACCCACGGCAAGCAGAACCAGCAGCAGAGCAAATGCTCCTGTAATGGTTACTTTTGTTCCGGAAGGAATGCCCTGTCTTTGTTCGCTGGGTTGGTTTTCAATCTGCTGTGTCATGCGGCCTCCTGGGTCGTGCTGGCGTTTCTTCCATGGATCAAGGTAAACATCAAGGGAACGAAGAAGAGTGTGGCAAAAGTTGCGACGCCGAGGCCACCGATAACTGCCCGGGCGAGCGGAGCATTCTGCTCGCCTCCCTCACCGATGCCAAGCGCCATCGGCAACATGCCGATAATCATGGCGAACGCAGTCATAATGATCGGCCGCAGACGCGTATAACCCGCTGTCACCGCAGCTTCAAGCGGAGCCATGCCCTTCAAACGCAACTCATTGGCAAAGGTGACCAGCAGAATCGAGTTAGCCGTAGCCACACCGATAGACATGATCGCACCCATCAAGCTAGGCACATTGAAGGTAGTCTGCGTAAGAAAGAGAGCCCAAACAATACCGCAGAACGCCCCCGGCAGTGCGCAGATAATAATGAATGGATCGAGCCAGCTCTGGTAATTCACGACCATCAGCAGATAGACCAGCAACGCCGCAAAGGTAAGCCCGAGGCCAAGACGATTGAACGCCTCATTCATACTCTCCACCTGGCCACGAACAACAATCTTCGTCCCTGGAGGCAGAGACTTGCTCTCCTCCTTCACGATCTTGTTGACCTTCGCCGCCACCGATCCAAGATCGCTATCCTGCGTATTCGCGAAGATATCGAAGACCGGCGCACCGTTATGGTGATTAATCACGACAGGCAGCACAGCAGGAGACAGCGTCGCCATATTGCCCAGCACCTCAGTACGATTCGCCAGAGTATGAATCGGGATCGGTGTATTCTGTATCGCGTTGATGGAGTCTATGTTGTACTGCGGAGTCTGCGCCGCAACCGTATAGGTGATCCCCATCTTCGGATCGAGCCAGAAATTCGGCTGCACCGCAGCACTCGAGCTGAGCGAGATATACAAGCTGTTCGCCACATCCTGCTGGGTCAAACCAAACTGCGCCGCGCGCACACGATCAATATCAAGATGAAGATCGGGAGCATCTACAACCTGGTGCATATGCACATCGACAGCACCCGGCACCGTGGCCAGCCGCTCACGCAGATGGCGTGCAATCTCATAGTTCCCCGGATCATACCCCTGTACCTGAACATCAATCGGCGCAGGCAGTCCAAAGTTCAGAATCTGCGTGACCATATCCGCAGGCTGGAAGAAGAACGTGAGATCCGGAAACTGCCTCTGCAACTGAGACCGCAGCTCTTTCACATACTCCTGCGTTGGCCCATGATGCTCGCTGTTGAGCGCGATCAACACCTCGCCATCGGCGCTGCTGATAGTCGCACCATCCCCGAAGGCATAGTTGAAGGTCTCAGGTGTAAGCCCGATGTTGTCGGTAATCAACTCGATCTCATTCGCAGGAATCGCCTTACGAATCTGATCTTCCACCTGGCTGAAAATTACCTTGGTGCTCTCGATGCGCGTCCCTGGCCGAGCCCTTATATGTAACTTAATCTGTCCCGCATCAACCGAAGGAAAGAAGTCCCGCCCCACAAAAGGCAGCAGAACGAACGCCGTGGACATAATCGCAATCGAAGCAATCAACGCCGTCTTTCGATTCCCTAGAACAGCTTCAAGAGCATGAGTGTAGCGGCTCTGCACCCAGAGATACCCTTCATTGAACCGATCGTTGATCCGTCCAAAGATAGAGCGCGGAGCATGATTCAAAACATCGACAGTGAAGTCTCCCTCGGGATGCCCTTCAAAGCTATGCTCAGCGCCAAGCAAGAAGTTCACCAGCACCGGCACCAGCGTTCTCGACAAAACATAAGACGCGAGCATGGCAAACACAACCGCCAACGCCATCGGCGTAAAGAGAAACTTCGCAGGCCCCGTCAAAAAGACAACCGACACAAAGACAATACAGATCGTCAGCGTCGAAACCAGCGTAGGCGTCGCAATCTCCGACGCTCCAATCAGCACAGCCTCTCTCAGCGGCTGCGAGTCCATGTGGCGGTGAATATTCTCAATCGTCACCGTCGCATCATCCACCAGGATGCCGATAGCCAGCGCAAGCCCACCCAGCGTCATCGTATTCATCGTCTCGCCCATCGCACTCAGCACAATGATCGAGCTAAGAATGGAGAGCGGAATCGAGATCGCAATAATCAAGGTGCTGCGCCAACTCCCCAGGAAGAGCAGAATCATCAACGCAGTCAAACTCGCCGCAATGGCCCCCTCGCGCAACACCCCGACAATAGAAGCCTTCACAAAGACCGACTGGTCAAACAACTCCGTAATCTTCAGCCCCTTAGGAGCAGCCGCACGCGACGCAGGCAGCACATCGTTCTTGATCTGGTTGACGATATCTAACGTCGAGACAGAGCCCGTCTTCATAATCGCCAGCAGCGCGGCAGGCTTCCCATTCGCTCTCGCCACATTCTGCTGCACCGACCAACCATCCCTAACATGCGCGATATCCCGCATATAGACCAGCGATCCATTGACCGTCTTAATCGGCACATCATTCAACATCAGCGCATCGACAGGGCTAGAGTTCGTACTGACGGTATATTCGCTATTGCCAACCTTGGCCGTACCTGACGGCAGCGTAACGTTCTGAGCATTAATAGCCGCAGTCACATCAATCGGAGTCAGCCCCTTCGCCAGCAGAGCATTCTGGTCGAGATCCACCATGATCTGCCGCGCCACACCGCCATACGGAGTAGGCAACAAAGTCCCCGGAACCGTCGTTAGCTGCTGGCGAATCCGGAAGAGCCCGTAGTCATAAATCTCCGACTCCGAGAGCGTGTCGCTCGAGAGCGCAAGCTGAATAATCGGCACTGTCGAAGCACTGAAACGCAGAATCCACGGCGGATTGACACCCGCCGGCATCCGAAACCGAATCGAGTTAACCGCCGCTCCCACCTGCGACACCGCAGCGTCAATCCGCACCTGTGGTTGAAACGAAATCTTAATAACACTGGCACCGCTGGTCGTCTGCGAGTCGATGGACTTCACGTCATTCACGACGGCCATCACAAACTCGCTGAAGGTAGTCACCCTCTCCTCCATCTCCTTCGCGGGCAGCCCGGAGTAAGACCAGATCACCGTGACCACCGGGATATCAATATTCGGAAAGATATCCGTCGGCGTCGTAGCGATCGAACTGAAGCCCAGTACCAGAATCAGGATCGAAGCTACAATAAAGGTGTAAGGTTTGTTGAGAGCAAGTCGTACGATCCACATCTTGAGTTCTCCATCTACAGGTACTCTTGGCACTTACCGAGTATTTAGATGAATGTCGAAATAGATGGATTCACAAATTCTAGTTGCTTCCAAAACGAATCTGGCGCGTCTTATTAACTAACCGTTATGGGAAGAATTACGGACGTCGAGGTCGCGCAGATCGGCAAGGCACTGGGAGACCCCAACCGTCTCGCCATCTACACGCAGATCGCACAGCATGACGAGCTCTTCTGCGGCGAGATGCACGCCAAGCACATCATCTCTCCCGCCACACTCTCGCATCACTTGAGGGTGCTGCACGACCTCGGCCTCATCACCTCTCGCAAGGACGGCCTCAACGTCTTCTATCGCGTCGTCCCCGAGAGATTCGCCGAGTACATCAAATACCTGACGCAGGTAGGACCAAAGTCTGTATAAGTCGATGTTGAGAAGTGACCACACCTCTCAACATCCACGTCGGCCTCTTACTTCTTACCGGTATAAAAGACGTGCCAAACCTTCCCCTTCTGGCTTTCCGTAATAAAGAGCGTCCCATCGGGAGCCTCAGCCACGCCGTCTGCCCTCGCCAACGCATCCGAGGGATTCATCAGCGGATCTTTCCCCGCAAAACCACTGGCAAAGATCTCATACTTACCCGCAGGCTTGCCATGCGCGAACGGTTGAAAGGTCACATTCGCTGGCTCTTGCGGCAGCGGAGCCCGATTCCACGATCCATGAAACGCAATGAACGCCCCTTCGCGATAGTGCTCCGGAAACGCATAAGCACTCTTCACCGAGCTATAGAAGATCATGTCCACCGGAGCCCAGTGAGCAGGAAAGGTCGCCACCGGCAGCGCAAACGCACTGCACCGCCCAACAGTCTTCCCATCGCCGCCATACTCCGGATTCAGCAGCAACTTCTGCTGTCCATAATCGAAGTAGCAGTAGGGCCAGCCGAAGTTACTCCCCTTCACCCCACGATACATCGGCTCCGCAGGCCGCATCGCATTCTCGGTGGAGTCGAACTTCCCCGGCCACAGCGTATCCATCTGGTCGCGGCTGTTCATCGTAATGTAGACCGCACCATCATGCCAGGCAATCGCCGGCTCCTGCCGCAGCCCAGTCACATACTTCTCTCCATCCGCCTGTTTCTGGTGCAGCTTCGTCTCATCGAACCGCCACACCCCGCCATGCAGCTCAAGAATCGGGCATGGGTCCTGTCCCACAATTCCCTGCTGCCGATCCTTCGACTGACAAGCATTCGAGGGCGAGCCGACATTGATAAAGAACGAGCCCTTACCATCAAAGGTCAGACCTTTATCTCGATGTTCATGCTCGGTCGGCAGCCCATCTACAACCACCTCCGCCTCCCCACTCGGCTTCAACTGCCCCGGCGTCATCTTGTATCGCTCAATCACGGTCGGATGCGCCACCCACAGGTATCCGTTGCGCAACGCAATCCCCGTCGCGCTCACCGTGCCAAACTTCTCCTTCACCTCAAACCTGCCGTCGCCATCACCATCATGCAGCCCGACGACACCGCCATCCATCAGCGCCACATACAGGTCGCCATTCGGAGCCACCACCGCATGTCTCGCCGCGCCCAACCCATCCGCCACCACCTGCGCGCAAAATCCCGGCGGCAGCTTGAGCCCTCCGTTATCGCTGTCGCAGGCTGGCGGAGCCGCCGCGAACGATACCGCACTGGTCAGAAAGAACACTCCCGCTGCTACAACTCCCCCTCGAACTAAGCTCATATCGTCTCCTTGAAATATGTCTTTTGAAGGATGCGTTGAAGACTGGCACATTCGTCTCTTGCCAGCGATGATATAGAGAGCATCAGCGGAATAGCAAAAACACCAGGAGATTCTTCCGATGTTCGTGAAACGACTCCCCACACTCTGCATCGCCCTGCTCGCCACTGGAGTCTTCTACAGCCAGCCTCCGGTCCATGCAGCCCCCGGTGCGGCCCTCTACTCTACCGCTCAGTCCGACCGCGGCAAGGCGCTCTACGCGAAGCAGTGCACCTCCTGCCACAGCGCCGACCTCGGCGGCGTCGGACAAGCCCCACCGCTCGTCGACAACGAGTTCCTATCCAAGTACACCGACCAGCCTATCTTCGTCCTCTTCAACAAGATCCAGAAGACGATGCCCGCCACCGCTCCAGGCTCTCTCACGCCATCCGACACCGCCGACGTCCTGGCCTACATCCTCAGCGCGAACAGCTTCCCCGCGGGCGCAACCGATCTACCCAGCACAGAAGACGCGTTGCAGAAGACTCCCCTCACCACCCCCGCAAAATAAATCGCCTGCCATCCGCATCAACAAAGCGAACGACAGGCGAACCTTCTTACTCCATCAATACTCGTCGAAGTACTTCTTAACCTCACGCCAGTCGTTCGTCTTCGTCAGCGCCAACTGAAGCAGCAGCCGCGCTTTCTCCGGCGGCAGGTTATCGCCGTTCACCAATTGCGCCTCCGTCCGCCGAGGCGTCTCCTGCACCCGCCCGCCATGCACCCTGGCCGTTATCACCACGACCACCCCTTTGGCCTGCGCGCGCTTAATCGCCTCAGTCTCCGAGGCCGTCGGCGACCCCGCCCCCGTACCATCGACCACTATCCCCTTGACCCCATGCTCCACGGCGGCGTCAATCAGATAACCCGGCGCATCCGTATACGCATAAAAGACCTCCACCGGCGGCAACGTGGCATAGTCCATCCCGGCAAAGGCCGACTGCGTCGTGTGCTTCCGCGTAGGCTCTCGGTAAAAGACAACCTTATCGGGATCAGCAAATCCAATCGCCCCTACATCCACGCCCCTGAAGGTCTGCACCCGATACGCACTGGCCTTGGTCACATCCCGCGCCGTATTGATGTTCTGGTTCATGCACTGCAACACACCCTTGCCACCAGCCATCGGTGAAGCAGCAACCCGCACCGCGTTATAAAGATTCAGCGGACCATCGCCTGAGATGCCGGTCCAAGGCCTCTGCGACCCAACAAACACAATAGGTTTATCCGTATCGACCGTCAGGTCCATGTAGTAGGCAAACTCCGCCATGGTATTCGTGCCATGCGTCACCACGATCCCGTCTACACCAGGGTCCTTAGCCAACTCATTCAGCCTCTTAGCCACCCTGCGCAGATCCTCAAACAGATCGCTCGAGTCAGTCCGAGTAGCCGGCGGCCTCATATCCTCCGTAGTAATCCGAGCGACATTCGCCAGCTCCGGCATATCGTGCACCCAGTCCTGCGGATCCACCCGGGGAATCCCCTTGCCGCCGTAGTTCGTAATATTGAGCCGATCCGACGCCCGACTGGCGATCGTCCCACCCATCGACATCAGCACCACATGCGGAAGATGCGACTGGTCCTTCGTAATCGGAGGAAGATTATTTGGAATCTCCTGCGCAGCAATAGGCGCAGAAGAGAAAACGGTAAAAGCAGCAAGCGCAGCGATGACGGCAATCTTCATAGTCAGCCTCAGTACTCATCAAACATGCGTTGAATTTCTTTAATATCGGTAGTCTTGGTCAGCGCAAGACGCAGCAGTTGGCGTGACTTCTGAGCATTGAGGTTGTCCGCAGTGACCACCCCCTTCTTCAGCTCAGGATCCTCCATCACACGCCCGCTGCCCTTCCTATCGCTCTGCACAAAGACAACGCCCTTGGCCCGCCCGTCCTTCACGGCATCGGCAAATCCCGGTGCACTGTCATCGAGCACAATCCCCTTGGCCCCAGCCGCGATCAACGCATCCACCGCCGTCCGCTCGCCCTCCTGGTAGCCATAGACGATATCCACCTTCGGCAGCTCATCCAACTTACTCACATCGAACTCAGACTTATAAGTGTGCTTGTAAAGAAGGTTGCGATAAAAAACAATCCGATCCGAATCCGAAAAGCCAATCGGCCCCAGGTCCCGCGACTCAAACGTATTCACCCGCTCCGTGTTGGTCTTAGTAACATCCCTCGCCGCCTGAATCTCCTCATTCAGCAGCACCATCACGCCCTTGCGCCGCGCCTCCGGATCGGCCGCCGTGCGAATCGCGTTATACAAGTTGAACGGACCATCGCGGCTGATAGCCGTGTAAGGACGCATCGCACCCACCACCACCACCGGCTTCTCCGAGTGAACCACTAGATTCAGAAAGTAAGCCGTCTCCTCCATCGTGGCCGTGCCATGCGTCACCACCGCACCAGCCGAATCCGGCTGCGCCAGCCACGCATTAATCGCCTTCGCCAGCTTCAGCAGAATCTTGGTATTGACACCGCCGCTCCCCACCGAGGAGATCTCCTCATAGCTCAAATCCGCGACGGCCTTAGCCTCGGGAACATTCTCGAGCAGTTCCTTCGGAGAAATTTTACCCGGCTTATAGTTCGAGATCTCATCCCGATTCGGCCCCGAGCCCTGAATCGTCCCGCCGGTCGAGAAGAGCCTAACCTTCGGCAGCCCTTGGGCAAAACATGCAGAAACAGCAGAGAAAATCAGCAACAATAGAACGAGAGATCGCGAGGCAAGAAACTTCTTGTCTTTCATCATTCCGCAAGCACCTCTGGAGAGCACGCAAAAATAAGTTGGGTTGATGGATATAAGAGTAGCCTACTTCAAATTCCGTAAAATATCAGAGCAATTGCAAGGAATATTCCGGCATTTACTTCAAACTGGCCGGAGTAACAACCTGGTGGCCGACAAAATTATAAGGCGGCACCGCATTTCCTCTCAGCATTGATAGCCCCAACTGAATCAGCCGCGGCCCATACGTATCGGTCTCATGCGAGACCGACCCCACCAACCCACCACGATTCGCCCGCATCTCCTCGAGCGCCTCCGGAATACAATCCTGCCCCACAATCGCCACGAATTTCTCCAGCTTCAACTCCCGCACCGCCCGCAACGCCCCTAGCGCGACCGTGTCGTTAGCCGCAGCCACCAGCACCTTAGCCCCCTTATGCCCATTCAAAAACTTCTCCATCACGCTATAGCTTCTCTGCCGAATCCCGCTGCACTCCAACCGCACAAAGCCCTCTTCCGGAAAGCTCGGCAACCTCCTCCTAACCCCATCAAACGCACCTGCGACTCGACTCTGCACAAACGAGCCAGCCTCGGTAATCTCGAGCCCCACCACATAGTCCACCTTCCCCTTCCACTTCTCGATCGCATACTGTGCCAGATAATCTCCCGCATCAAATCCCACCTGGAAGTTATCCACGCCAAAGTAAACCGCATAAGGATGAGGAATCCCCAGCGCGATCAAAGGAATCCCCGCACTCGTAATCGTGTGCCCAATCCGCGGCGCGACCCGATCGTCAATCTGAAACTCAATCACCAGGTCCACATTCGAAGCCACAAACTTCTTCGCATTCTCCAGCGCCACATCCGCGCTGTACTGGTTATCGAGAATCTGCAGATCGACCCCATTATGCGTAGCCGCCAGCTGCAAGCTGGTCGTGACCTCCTCCGAAAACGGCATCGCCGCACTCTGACTCGCAAACCCAAAGCGAATCTTCCTCGAGCGCGAGATCGCGTGATATCGTCCATCCGGCGACTGCGCCAGATACCCACGATGCACCAGCGTCTTCAAAATCCGATAGACCGTAGTCTTAGGAATCTGCACCCTCTGGAATATCTCTTCGAGCGGCACACGGCTCTTCTCCCGCTCCAGCAGATCCAGAATATCGAGAGCCTTGCACAAAACAGGGATGAGATAGAGACGAGGTATTCTAGGCTGCGCCAACGGATAGACTCCTTCAATAACACCCAATCTATTACAGATGTCATCTAGGGTAGCGCATTTCCCAGAGCACCCCACAAACCATCAGCGCACCCGCACCAATCTCACCGGCCCCAGCAGTCCAGACTCAACCAGCGGCGAGTCCGCCTGATACGCACCATAGACCGTAAACGTGTACTTCTCCTTCGCATCCGGCTGCTGATCCCCAATGATCCGGTTCGGCCATAGGTTCGTCACCTTTACCTCAATATGATTGGCCCCCGCCCGCAAGGCCTCAGTCACATCCACCGTAAACGGCGGCTTCCAAAGCGTCTCCGGAATCTCCCTGCCATTCACCGTCACCTCGGCGATCTCCCGCACACGCCCCAGTTCCAGCAATATCTTCCCGCCCTGCGTCTGCTTCTCCGTCAAGCTCACATCCTGCGAGTAAGTCGCCGTCCCCGAAAAATAACGCACCCCCGTATCACTATTCTCTGTCCACGAAGCAAGCTTCTTCACTTCCACCTGCTCAGGCGCACCCAGCTTAGGCGGAAAACTAATCTTCCAGTTTTCCGGCAATCTAACTAGCTCCTCCGTCTTCACTTCCGGCACAGTTTTCTCAGCCGGACCAGCCTCACGAAACACCACAAAGACAGACCCCAGCGGCCCCAGTCGCAGATCCACAACCGTACGGCCACCCTCAGTCTTATAAGACACCGGCTCCACCGTTCCAGTATCGGGATGCCATAACTCAGCCACCTTCCCTGTCACTCGAAAACTAATAGGCAGCACCTCCGACTGCGCTCTCTGGTTCGAGATAAAATAAGCATCCCCCGGCATCGACTTACGATGAATCCACACCACATCCTCCGCCTGCGCATTCGGCAGCGGATACTCATAAGCCCGCTCCACTCGCGGCTTTCCATACAAGAAGTCCGGAGAAATATGCTCCGCCACAAAGACCTCCTCGAGCGAACTCCCCCAATAAACCCTGCCCTTCCCATACGCATGAGAACCATGCGCACCACTACCCCACAACTCATTCGCAATCTTCCGCAACTCACCCATATGCGGTCGATCCTCAAGACTAGGCGAGCCAATCGTCCGCGGCGCAACCACCACCGCCCCGGCCTTTACCAGCTCCGCAACCTGCCGCAATATAGCCAGCGTCAACTTAGTCTCTTCATCCGGAATCACCAGCACCCGATAGCGCGGCCCAGCCTTCAACGCCAGTTTTCCATCCACCACGCTGGCCTGATGCAACAACACATCGGAGTTCAGATAATCGACGGCATACCCTTTAGGCAGCGCAGGCGAAAACCTCTTCCACCAAGGCACCGTCACCGGCGCACCTTCTCCATAGAAGTAAGCAATATCCGCCGCCGGCTCACCACTCTGCAATAGATAAGAACACCGCGCCAGATAAGTATTCCAAGCCAGCGCCTGCTCGGCCCAGGTAATATTGCGCGAATAATGCTGGCCAAAGTAACCCAGCGTCATCCCCGGCTTATGCCTGTCATCTACGAACGCCTGATGATCCGACGTATGAAAAACAATTTGATTAATCCCACGAGCAAAGTTCTGATCCGCAAGCCCCTTCAGATAAAAAGGCGACTGCCCCCAACCCGGCGTACTAGGCATCGAAGTAAACGACTCCGCCGCCGCAATCGGCCTCCCATAAATATGCGCCGCCGAAGCCGTCTCCACCACATCCGTCTCTCGCGTCGCCATATCCACGCCGCCCGGCTTCGGCGTCCAGAACTCCCCCATCGGCACCGTCACCTGCCCCTTGTTCAGCAGACCGTCCCCAGTCGTCGGCATGGCCACCCCCATAGCCTCGCCATACAGCCCAATCGACTGCTTCGCCAAAAACTCCTTAGCCAGCCGATAGTGGTTATCGGCCAGCATCTCACCAATCGTCCTACGGTAGTCCCAAAGAAACGCATCACTCTCGGCCGCACTACCAACGATCTTCCCCGTCAGCACTGGAAGATAAGCCGTAGGATCATACCCTCTCCTCCGCACAAACTCAGGGATCATATCCTCCGTCCAGTTCTGCCTTCCCGCCTCCCAGCTATCCATCAGAAAATATCGAAAGCTCTTCCCATAATTCTCACCAAGTGCCCCTGAGATCATGCCCGTATAAGTCTGCATATACTCGCGCACATGCTCGGCACTTAGCTTGTCTACTTCAAATCCAGTAGCAGCCGGAGTAGCCGGATGATTCTTCTTCCCCGTAAGTGAGTACCCCACCCTCAGTACCACCCACTCACCCTCCGGCACGTCCCAGTCGAGCGTCCCATCCGTCCGCATCTTCCCCGTAAGATTGACAACCTCTGATGGCACAATCGCCTCACCAGCTTTAGTAACTGGAGTAGGAGACTCAGGCAGATCCACATAAATACCGAAGCTAGCCTTATCCTCAAAAAAATTAATACGCGGCGCCACACTCAACTCAGCCTGAACAATGTCAAAGAAGTTCGGTGCGACATTGCCACGCATCCGCGCATCCAGATCAAAGACCTGACGCTCCAGGATCATCCGAAAAAATCGCGCCTGCACCGGAGCAAACGAGTAAGTCCTCGATCCCATCAGAGCCACGTACTGCGGCGTGCCCGGCAGCGCAAGCAGCTTAGTCCACTGCCTCCCATCCATACTCCATTCAAGTTTCCCATTCGGCAGCGCAGCCGCCTGCCGAGTAGGCGGAGGAGTCATCTGCAACACAAAAGATCGCACCCCCACAGGCCGCTCAAACTCCCACTGCACCCACGCCCGATCACTCCCCTCGGCCATCTTCAACCGCCCCACCGTATCGTAGTTCCGGTCACTGATCGCCCTAACATCGAGCGTCGCATCACTAGCCGTAATCTTCGGCCGCAGCCTCACCGCCTCTTCTTCCACCCTCGGCTGCCGATAAGCCAGCACCACCGTATCCGCATAAAAGGTAGGATCTGCCTTAGCCTCCTCCAGCTTCGCGCGAGCGATCCCCGGCGCACCACCCACCATCGGAGGATTCGGCAGATCAATCAACCCCAGCCCTTGAAACGGCCCATTCGTCCTCGGCGGCTGCGGCAACGCCCCATGAAAGTGCCGCCCTCCCTTAACCACCATCTCGCTCCAGACGACCTTCTTCATCGCCTGCTCCGGCTTCACCCACGGCCCCGCCGTCTCGCTCCACCCACCCGAAGCCGCCATCGACATCTCCAGGTGCAGCCGCTCAGCCTCCGCCCCCGCGTGCCTGAAGTCCGCCTTCCACTCCGGCGTCATCCAGATCACCGGTTTCTCCAGATACTGCGCCACCCCCATATCCCCATCGAACATCTGCAACCCACCAATGCCCACGCGGTGCATCCACTCCAGATCGGCCGTGATCCCCTCCCGCGTCACATTGCCGCTCATCCAGTGCCACCACACCCGCGGCTTCGCAGCTTCAGGCGGCGCGCGAAACTCCTGCGGCGTAATCGCCGCATTCTGCGCACTCGCAACACCCACCACAGCCAGAACCAAAGCTGCACCCGCAGCCACAGGCTTCCATCTCTTCATCGTCTCTCCTCGAATGCCACCGTAATAGAGCCACCGCAACGGACGCGGTAAGACTATCCCCTAAAGAGAACTTATTTCAATCCAAAAACAAGCAATTACTGATGAAAGCGAAATGAACAGATGCCGACTCGCACAATACAAAACGTATAGAGCCGTGTCTTATGGCTTTAAATTGCAATAAACGTTAGTAGCCAGCTCTATCTCCGAAAAAACCATTAGGAAATTTATATCCAGATTGACATTAGTTTCTTTCCACCCCTATGATTCCGTCGTCATTGATTCCTAGTTCGCCGGGACACCATGCACTGCCGTCGCCAGACAGTGCCCTACACCTGTATGCTTCACGCCTGGCAAGAAGTTGTTCTCGCATTGGAAGGCAAACCATGAGAGCTAAGTCCGCGAGACAGATCGTCCAACAAGCCATCCTGCTCACAACGGCAGCTATCCTTGCGTTCTCCCTACACGCAAACGCACAAGAGGCAGCCCGACCGCTCGAGGGCGTCATCGACATCCACGCGCACTTCATGCCCGATGTCGTCCCCCGCTCCATCGACGCCATCGAAGCAGCCCGCATCGCAAAGCAGCAGGGGATGCGCGCCATCGTGCTCAAGAACCACTACGACTCCACCTCCGCACAAGCCTTCCTGGTCCGCAAAGCGGTTCCCGGCATTGAGGTCTTCGGTGGAATCGCCCTCAACCTCAGCGTAGGCGGCATGAACCCCGCGGCAGTCGAGCGCATGGCCCAGATGTCCGGCGGCTACGGCAAGATCGTATGGATGGGTTCCTTCGACACCGAAACCCAGGTGCGATCCGAAAAGACCACCCGCCCCTTCGTAGCCATCTCAAAAAACGGCGAGCTACTTCTCGAGACCAAGGCCGTCATCATCACCATCGCGAAGTACCACCTGGCCCTGGCAACCGGCCATAACACCCCGCAAGAAGATCTCCTCCTCATCCGCGAAGCCAAACTCCAGGGCATCGACCGCATCGTCGTAACCCACGCAATGATGGCCCCCATCCACATGTCCATCCCCCAGATGCAGCAAGCCGCATCCCTCGGTGCCTACATCGAATTCGTCTACAACGGCACCGTCGGCCACTTCAAAGAGTTCGAGCTGGCCGATTACGTCAAGGCCATCCGCGCCATAGGCCCATCCCACTGCATCCTCGCCAGCGACCTCGGTCAGGCCGACAACCCCATCCCCACTGATGGCCTCATCGCCTACTTCGCTGGCCTCAAGCGTTTAGGCATCACCCAATCAGAACTCGACCAGATGTCCAAGACCAATCCAGCCCATCTATTGGGCCTGAACTAACTGCAACTCTTCGGAGGCAATTGATGGAGATGAATCGCCGCACCTTCCTGCAAACCGCTGCCGCAACAGCACTCACCACCAGCCTCCCCGAAATCGCCCAAGCGGCCCCCACGAACAAGAAGACCGACAAAACCATCGGCATCCAGATCGGCGCAGTCTCCTTCGTCGACGAGGGCGTCAACGGCGCGCTCGACACCTTGCAGGAGTGCGCCAACATCAACACCCTCTTCGTCACCACCTTCACCTACGGCCGCGGCACCGCTGGCCGCCAGATCCCCGGCCAGCCCTTCCCCGACCACGGCAAGCGCGAGTATGACACCAACTTCTACGGCGGCAGCTACACCAAAGTAAATCCGAAGTACTATAAAAACACCGTCTTTCAAGACTTCCGCGCCCCCGACTTCGGCGACTACGACGTACTCGAAGCAGTCCTCCCCGAAGCCAAGAAGCGCGGCATGAAGACCATCTGCTGGATGGAAGACGTCTACCGCAAAGACCGCCCCAACATCACCAAGCTGCAAGAGAAGCAGTTCAACGGCGAGAACGCCGTCACCCTCTGCTTCAACAATCCCGACTACCGCAACTGGCTCCTCGACCTCACCGAAGACTGGGCTCGCAGCTACGACGTCGACGGCATCATGTGGGGCTCCGAGCGCCAGGGCGCCTTCTCCGACATGCTCGGCGCCAGCCACACCCCGCCCAAGCCCGACACCGTCACCTGCTTCTGCGAGTTCTGCATCACCCGCGCCCGCAAATCCGGCATCAATCCCGACCGCGCCCGCACCGGCTTCACCGAGCTACTCAAGTTCGTCACCACCGCACGCCAGGGCCACCGTCCCACCGACGGCTACTACGTGCAGCTCTGGCGCATCCTCCTCCGCTACCCCGAGCTACTCCAGTGGGAGACCCTCTGGACCGACAGCCTCCACGACATTCAAGCCGCCGTCTACGAGCGAGTCCACAGCGCCAATCCCAAGGTAGAAGTAGGCTGGCACCTCTGGCACAACAACACCTTCAACCCCATCTACCGCGCCGAGCTCGACTTACAAGAGCTATCAAAATATTCTGACTTCCTGAAGGTAGTGATGTACCACAACGTGGCGGGCGAGCGCGAAGTAAACTACCTCAACAGCGTAGGCGGCACCATCTTCGGCGACATCCCCTCACAGCAACTCCTCGACTTCCATGCCCGCGTCATGGACTTCCGCGAAGCCAACTTCGACAAGCTCCCCTCCGTCGGCTTCTCTCCCGACTACGTCTACCGCGAGACCAAGCGCAGCCGCGAAGACCTTGCAGGTACCAAGACAAAACTCTGGTCCGGTCTCGACCTCGACGTCCCCACCGCAGACGGCCACAGCAAATGCACACCCGAGGGCACACGCGACGCCGTACTAGCCGCCTTCCGTGGCGGTGCCGACGGCATCCTCCTCTCCCGCAAATACTCAGAGATGAAGCTGACAACCCTACGCGGCGCCGGAGAAGCCCTCAAACAACTAGGCATGATGTAAGCAACAACTCAAGTTACATGTCCGCGACAAGCCCGAAGAGGAAGCCCATGCACCTGAAGCTCGAAAAACCAGCCATCCTCTTCGGAAGCATCATCATCACCTGCCTCAGCGCCTCCGGCCAGGCCGTGCATCCCTCCGACTGGCCCATCAGCGGCGGCTCCTCTGACAACACCCACTACTCTCCCCTCGCCACCATCAACACCCACAACGTAGCCAGCCTCCAACAAGCATGGGCCCTCGAGACCGGCGAAAAGGGCGGCCTCGAGACCACCCCCATCATGGTCGACGGCATCCTCTACGCCTACACCCCAACCCAGAAGGTCATAGCGATCAACGCCACCACAGGCAAGCTGCTGTGGAAGTTCGACTCCGGCATCGTCGGCTCCCGCCCCGCCCGAGCAGTCGCCTTCTGGCGCTCCAGCAAAGGTTCAGACAAGCGCATCCTCGCAGGCATCATGAACTTCGTCTACGAACTGGACGCCACCACCGGCAAGCCCATCGACACCTTCGGCGACCACGGCCGCATCGATCTCCGCGAAGACCTCGACCGCCCCGCAGCCCAGCAATCCCTCGTCATCACCAGCCCCGCCGTCATCTATAAAGACCTCTTCATCGTCGGCGACGCCACCCCCGAGAGCCTTCCATCCCCTCCCGGCGACATCCGCGCTTACAGTGTAAACACGGGTAAGCTGCGCTGGACCTTCCACACCATCCCCCATCCCGGTGAGTTCGGCTACGACACCTGGCCGAAGTCCGCGTGGACCTACTCCGGCTCCGCTAACAACTGGATGGGCATGTCCGTCGATCAGCAGCGCGGCATCGTCTACGCCCCCACCGGCTCTCCCGCCACCGACTGGTACGGCGCCGACCGCATTGGTGACAACCTCTTCGCCGACACGCTACTTGCACTCGACGCCGCCACCGGCAAGCGCCTCTGGCACTTCCAGGGAGTCCATCACGACCTCTGGGACCGCGACTTCCCTGCCCCACCCGTGCTCTTCACCGCGCACATCCACGGCAAAGCCACACCCGCCCTCGCCCAAACCACCAAGCAAGGCAATATCTTCGTCTTCGACCGCACCAACGGCCACCCTCTCTTCCCCATCGAGTTCCGCAAAGTTGAGGCAAGCACAGTCCCGGGCGAGATCACCGCCGACACCCAGCCCTTCGCGACAAAACCCGCCCCCTTCGCCCGCCAACTTCTCACCGAAAACGACCTGACCACCCGCACCCCCGAGGCCCACGCCTGGGCACTCGAGCACTATCGTAACCTCATCAGCAAAGGCCAGTTCACCCCCATCGGCACCGGCCGCGAGACCGTCATCTTTCCCAGCGCCGACGGCGGCGGCGAGTGGGGCGGCCCCGCGCTCGACCCCATCACCAATGTCCTCTACGTCAACTCCAACGAGTTCGTCCACACCGAATCTCTCTCCAAACAAGAGGCCAGCGGCGGTCGCTCCATCTACCTCAGCCAGTGCGCCGCCTGCCACGGCCAGAGCCTCACCGGCGCACCACCAGCGATCCCTTCCCTCATCAACATCCAGGAAAAACTAACCCCAGAGCAGATAGTCGATCTTCTACAAAAGGGTCGCGGAAGAATGCCCTCCTTCCCCGCCATCACCGGCGACAGGCGCAAAGACCTCATCTCCTACCTCATCAACGGCGAGCCGAAGGAGACCAAGCCCAGCGGCCCAATCTCTTACAGCAGCAACGGCTACCATCGCTTCTACGACCCCGAAGGCTACCCCGCCAACTCCTTTCCCTGGGGCACGCTGAATGCCATCAACCTGAACACCGGCGAGTACCTATGGAAGATTCCCTTCGGCGAGTACCCCGAGTTAGTAGCTAAAGGAATCAAAGACACCGGCTCCGAGAACTACGGAGGCCCGTTGGTCACACGCGGCGGCCTGTTGGTCATCGGCGCAACCATCTTCGATAACAAGCTCCGCATCTTCGACAAGGCCACCGGCAAACTACTCTGGGAAAAAGTACTACCCTTCGCCGTAAACGCCACACCGATGACCTACGCAATCAACGGCAAGCAGTACATCGTAGTCGCCTGCGGAGGCGAGGGCCGCAACCCACACGCGCCCACCGGCGGCATCTACTACGCCTTTTCCCTGCCAGACGCTCCAGAGCCTCATTGAAGCAAAGTGGTTGAACCAACAAACTTGCGCAGCATCCCCCCGCGTATCCAGGTTGCGACACAAGCCACGTAGCGTAGCCACTGCAATCGCATCCTATGCGTCCGCCCTACATTATTCCAAACTTTTTGAAACTATTTCATTTAGGAAATTCAATTTACAGGATACGTCTGCTCTGCGAATTCATTCTTAATCGCCTCATTTTGGCCTTTATAAACACTGCCTTTTCCGAAGTTTCACTCCAGAGGTCATACCAGAAGACAAGCTGATGACCGTAGCCCTTTCCAGGCATTCAGTATTTCAAATAGGAAATAGATTTTCTGTTGACATTCATCTTTATCGAGTGGTAGCGTCCACCACCGTAGCGAAAACAAGTCTTTCTGCGAAGCGTAGTCTGCATCACTTCCACCCCGGCACCTTCGCAAGAGAAGCCGCACGCAGTTCAAATTTCGGAGGACCACTCCAATGCTTCTACGCAAGCTGACCTTGCTTTCCCTCATCGTCCTGCTCACAACGATCCACGCCTTAGCCCAGGCCGGAGCCACCGGCTCCATCGTCGGCATCGTGGTCGACAGCACCGGAGCCGCCATCAGCGATGCCAACGTAAGCGCAACCAACACCGCGACCGGCAACGTCAGCCGCACACGCTCCACCGGATCGGGCGAGTACACTCTGCCCGACCTGAACCCAGGAGCCTACAAGATCACCGTAGAGGCCAAGGGCTTCGAGCGTTCCATCGTCAACAACGTAGGCTTGGTCGTCGCCCAAACCGCCCGCATCAACGTCAAGATGACCGCCGGAGCAGTCGAGGAGACGATCACCGTAGAAGCCAACGGCGTAGAGCTGGACACCGACACCGCAACCGTCTCCAACATTGTCACCAACCGCCAGGTAGTCGAACTCCCCATCAACGGCCGCAACTTCCTGCAGCTTCTCTACATAGGCGCAGGCGCAGTAACAGTCGGAGCCGAGCAAGGCACCATGCGCCAGGGAGAAGGCGCAGCCGTCAGCATCAACGGAGCCCGCCCCGAGTCGAACAACTACATGCTCGACGGCATGACCAACACCGATCAGGCCCTCAACACCCCCGCCGTCGTTCTCTCCATCGACGCCATCCAGGAGTTCAAAGAGCAAACCGCCGTCTCTCCCGCCCAGTACGGCTTCAGCGCCAACCAGGTCAACATCTCCAGCAAGAGCGGCACCAACCAGTTTCACGGCTCCGCCTTCTACTTCGGTCGCAACGACTTCTTCGACGCGCAAAACTACTTCAATCTCAAGGGCACCCATCCCCTTCTGCGCCAGCACCAGTTCGGCTACGTCCTCAACGGTCCCGTCCGTATCCCCGGCATCTACAACGGCCACGACGAGACCTTCTTCCTCGCCAACTACGAGGGCCAGCGCATCAAGTCCGGCAACATCACCTTCCAGAACGAGCCCAACCCGCTCTACCTCCAGGGCGACTTCCGCGCACTCGCCGCCAACCCCGCCAACTCGGCCTGCGTCCCCGGCCATATCGTCGCCAACTGCATCCCCATCGACCCCACCACCGGAGCGCGCTTCCCCGGCGACGTGATCCCCACCACCCGTTTCTCCCGTGTAGCCAACGTCGCCAATCGCGTCGGCTACTTCGACACCCCCAACTGCCCCGGCCTCTGCAACGGCTTCAACCACCAGCAAACCCCCATCCTCCCCACATCGAGCGACCAGCAGACCTACCGCATCGATCAAGACCTGGGCCGTTACGGCAAGCTCTTCGGCCGCTACAGCCAGGACCCCTTCCACACCGTAACCCAGGACTCCAGTTCCCTCACCGCCGCCAAGGGCCACATCGACGAGATATCCCGCAACGTAGAAGCAAGCTGGACGGTCAGCATCGGCCAACGCATCGTCAACAACTTCATCGGCGGCTATTTAGTTGCCAACGCCATCATCAGCGGCGTCCCCGTCTCTGCTGAAGATACCTCCGCCCTCGGCCTCAGTGGCATCTTCACCGGCTTGCCCGACCAGTACCGCACCGCCCCCAAGCTCGGCTTCGGCAACCAGCTCGGCGAGAACCTCGGAGCCTACGGCGGCGGCGGCCACTCCACCATCGGCAACTCCGGCATGTACGTCTTCAGCGACACCCTCACCATGGTTCGCGGCCGTCACACCCTCACCATGGGAGCCGAGTTCCGCAAGTGGAAGCTCGACCGCAACCTCGCCGTCAACCCACTCGGCGGCTTCACCTACAGCGACTACTGGAGCGGCAACCAGGTAGCCGACTTCGACCTCGGCTACTACTCCGCGGCCAGCGTCTTCCAGCCCTCCGGAGCCAGCTCCAACCAGGGCAACCCCCGCGAGTTCAACTTCAGCTACTTCGCCCCCTACCTCCAGGACGACTGGAAAGTAACTCCCAACCTCACCATCAACGCGGGCCTTCGCTGGGACTACCGCCCCTTCCCCTACGAGACCCACAACCACATGGGCTGGCTCGACACCAGCAATCCCAACGGCGGCCTCTGCATCGCCGACCAGTCGCTCGTCTCCTCCGGCGTCACCGCCCCTGCCCCCGGCTTCGGCCCCTTCTACCGTTACTGCGGACGCAACAACCCCGCAGCCACCGAGAAGTTCGACTTCGGTCCACGCATAGGTTTTGCCTATCGCCCCTTCAACAACGAGAAGACCGTAGTCCGCGGCGGCTACGGCCTTTACTGGGACGCAATGGAAGGAAAGGAACTAGACGGCTCCGCCGACATCTACCCCTACCTCATCCGCACCTCACTCTCGCAGACGCCCAGCACCGGCCTCATCGCTGGCCTTAACACAACCAACAACCTCTTCGTCAACTACTCCACCACCGTAGGCCCCGCCGTCCCCGGCCTCACCGGCGTCGACACCTTCCTAGCCGTAGTCATCCCCGAGCACCCCCACAACTCCTACGCCCAGCAGTACACCCTCTCCATCCAGCGCGAGCTGGCCCGCAACACCACGCTCGAGATCAACTACATCGGCAACAAAGGAACCCACCTGTTAGCCCGCACCGAGATCAACCAGGCCGTAGCCCCCAGCGCCGCCTGCATCGCCGCGCCCACCTCGCCCGGCTGCTCCACCCTCGCGCGCCAACCCTACCCCTACTTCTCTACCTTCATCGACAGCACCCCCACCGCCTACTCCAACTACAACTCCATGAACATCAAGTTCGAGCACCGCGCCCACCAAACTGCCATCACCTCCATCTTCACCTGGGCTAAGTCCATGGACGACCACTCCGTCGCCGGAGCCATCGGCGCCGACACCGGCGGCTTCCAGGGCTTCATGGACAACCACCGCCCCAACCTCGACTACGGCCCCTCGGAGTTCGACGTGGACAAGCGCTTCGTCACCAGCGTCGTCTACGATCTCCCTATAGGTCGCGGCCAAAAATACTTAAGCAGCCTCACCACTCTCCCCAACGACTTACTCGGAGGCTGGGAGCTAACCGGCATCTACACCGCCCAAACCGGCTTCCCCTTCTCCGTCCTGGCGACTGACATCAGCGGCTTCCTCGGCACCAGCTCTCAGCGCGCCAACAAAGTCCCCGGCACCCCGGGCTTCAAAGGCACGCGCACCCAGTGGATCGACAAGGCATCTTACACCCAACCCGCCCTGGGCTTCTACGGCACATCCAGTCGCAACTTCCTGCGCCAGCCTGGCATCAATAACTTCGACCTGGGCCTCTTCAAAAATGTCGCCATCAGTGAAAGGGTCAACTTACAACTCCGCCTCGAGACCTTCAACACCATGAACCATCCCCAGTTCTATCCCAACCCATCTCTACCGCAGTACGCCGCAGGCGGCACCACCGTAGACGCCAACGTAAACGACGCCAACTTCGGAAAAATAACCGGAGCATCCTTCGGCCGCGAGTTACAAATCGGCGGTAAGATCACCTTCTAAGTCGCCGACACTTATCAGGAGAGTTCAATGAGCGCAGCAACAAAAAGACTGGGACACCACCTGCTATTCCTGGCCACCTTACTTCTACTAATAATCCCAGTCTCCGCCCAACAAAAAGCCACGCAGTCCCAACTAGTAGGCTACTGGAAGCTACTAAGCGTAGATAACGTCAAACCCGACGGCACCCGCGCCCCACGCCACGGCGCACACCCCGCTGGCCTGCTAATCTTCGACAACCAGGGCCGTTACTCTCTCATCGTCCTCACCGAAGGCACGCCCGAAGAGTACAAGGCCGCCGTCGAAGGCAACAACGCGGACTACGGCCACTACACCGTCAACGAAGCCGAACAATCCGTCACCTTCTTTATGGATCACGCCAGCCACCCCCAGCTTGAAGGCAGCTCCCACACCCGCTACTTCACCCTCAAGGGCGACCGCCTCACCTACACCACCACCAAACTCTCTCCCGAGGGCAAAAGCAAAGATACCTTTGGCGAAGTAGTTCTGGAAAAAATGAAATAACAATATCCCCGAATAAACAAAAAATGACCCACCATGAAGCCTCGATAACTACAAGACCTCATGGTGGGTCTATGGTGGCCCAACCTTATAAACTTACTTAGCGGTCTTATCCACCATCACCTTGCCACCCTTCATCACCCACTTCACGTTGTGCACCACAACGCTGATGTCGGATAGAGGGTCACCATCGACCGCAACAATATCGGCATAGTGCCCCGGCGTTACCTGCCCGAGATCGTTCTCCATCCCCAGCGCCGCCGCACCATTCACAGTAGCTGCCGCAAGAGCCTGCGCCGGAGTCATACCCGACTTGACAAGGTAAGTCAGTTCCTCCGTGTTGTGCCCAAACAGCTCGAAGACCGCATCCGAACCCATCGCAATCCGAACACCCGCCTTGATGGCCCGCCGCGTAGTCTCCTCGACCTTATCCTGATAAGCCTGAATCTTCAGGTTCTCACTCTCCGGCCACTTGAATTCCTTATAGTTCTGGATATACCAGACATTATGGTAAGCAGTCGGTACATAGATAATGTGCTTTCTATTCATCTCCGCAAAGGTCGCATCATCAATGTCGATTGCATGTTCCACCGTATCCGCACCGGCCTTCACCGCATCGCGCGCGCCCGATGCACCATAGCTATGGATCGCAATCCGTTTTCCATTCGTATGGGCAACGTTGACAGCGGCCTGCATCTCCTCATAAGTAAAGGTCTGGTGCGTCTCCACCGTCTGGAACCCACCGGACGAGCCGAACATCTTAATGAAGTCCGCACCCGCCGCCATCTCCTGCCTCGCCAGCGTCATCACCCCTTCTACTCCCGAGGCCTGATTCTGGCTCGGCGGCACCCACGGGAACGCCTGTCCCCAACGCGGCACCGCTCCACCTGCAGCAATCGCAGGCCCCGCCACAAACATTCTCGGCCCCACCATCACGCCGCGGTTTATCAAATTCCTCATCGCAATATCGGTATAGTTACGCGCCGCCATATCGCGCACCGTAGTTACACCAATGTCAATGCAGTTACGCGCATTCTCCCCTGCAAGAAACGCAAGCTCCTGCGGCAACAGATTCGCCGCCCCTTCATTCGGAGTAGTACGCGGGTTCTTATCCCACCAGTAAGTCATGTGCGTATGCACGTCGATCAGGCCCGGAATACCAGTCCGATTCGACATATCAATCACCTGCGCTCCACTCGGGATAGCACTATCTCCCGTGCCGACACTTTCAATGCGGTCACCCTTGATAACCACAACCGCATTCGTCGTCACCTTGCCAGTACCATCAATCAACTTACCGAATTTAATGGCTTTGACCACTGGAGTCTTAGTAACCGCATCCTGGGCATGGGCCGTTACAACCAGCCCATACCCCATCAGGGATAACAACATACCTCTAGAAAACTTCATATAAACTCCTGATTCCTTTATTCCCGGTTTATGACAGAGCCAAGTTAGAAAATATACTTGATCGCAAGCTGCACTTGACGCGGCGGCCGTCCACCATAAGCATTCGCCGTCTGAATCGCACCTACAGTCGACGAATCAAAGTTATTGGTAGGCAGATCGAAGTTAGGATGATTCAGAATATTGAAGAACTCCCCCCGCAGTTGCAGCGTCTGCGCATTGCCCATCAGAGGAATCTCCTTCAGCACCGTAAAGTCCAAATCATCGAACCGTGGTCCAAGTAGGTTATTGCGAGCAGCATTACCGAACTGTCCCGGCGCCGCTGCAAAGGCGCATGGATTGAACCAATGCTGCGGATTTCTGACAGTCGCAGGCGCCGCGCAACCAGGATTACCGGCCACAGGCCCACCCACCATCGGATCACCCACTTGATTTGGCCGGTCTCCACCCGCAGTCGGGTAGGTTCCGCTCTGAGCAATTCCACGCACAACCGTGAAGGGCTGCCCAGTCTGATCCGTATTGATCGCGCTCACCTGCCAGTGCCCAGCCAGCGCACTCGCCACACCGCCACTGCTCAGGTACTTCTGCCCCTTGCCAAACGGCAGAGAGTAGACCGTGCTGATCACAAGCCGATGGTTTGCATTAAAGCTGCAAAGCCCCTTCTCCGCATCGAGATTATGGGCATACTGCGCAGTGTTTCCACCACCCAGCCCGCCAAACAAGGTCGAGCCATTATCCAGGCACCGCGAAAAGGTATAAGCCAGCAGGAACGACAGTCCATTCGCCGAGTGCTTCTCACCCTTCACCTGCAAAGCCGAGTACGCGCTATACCGATTGTTGATGATATCGGTCAGCGTAGGACCAAACTGCGGATAAGGTATCGGCCCACCCACATTCGGCTGGTTGAGATTGGTGTTCCCAGGCAGGTCCACACCATGCGTCCCGACATAGTTCACATCCAGCAGCGTGTTATGCCAGAACTGGTACTGCATATCCAGGTTCCAATCTTCCATGTAGGCATCGTGGAAGTTGCGATCCATAAACGTACCCGTCGACCCAATCGCTCCCGGCGGCTGATTCAGAATCGTCTGAATCGTCGCAGTTCCATTAGGATTCGTAATCGTCAGCGTATTGCGAAACGGAGGATTCAAACGAGCATTCAGGTTCGCATTCAGCGGCACGATGTCATAGAAGATTCCAAACGCCGATCGCACCACGAACTTATCCGTATCGAACGGCCTCCACGCCAATCCAACTCGCGGCGCAAAGTTATGGTAAGTCGAAGAATACAGTCCACGCGGCACACCATTCGTACCCGCCGTAAGCCACTGGCATCCCGGCTTTGGATTACACGTAACAGAATTTGAGCTTAGATCCGGCGTGCTCAGATTGTTCTGCAGCTCATATGGGGGAACGTTCAACTCCCACCGCACACCGACGTTCATCGTCAGGTGCGACGTAAGATGAATATCATCCTGTACATACGCGTCATAAGAAGGCGCACGCAGATTCATTGTTACGCCTTGCAGCACAGTTGTCGCATTATCAGGCGTGCCGCAGAGCAGTTCGACCAGCACATTGCCTTTAGTCGGCGTACACGAATTTGCAAGCTGCCCCTGGAAGTTCCAGATGCCACGCGCATCCGTATCGAACAGCAGTGGGTACCAGTAATACCGATATTCCGCACCGAAGTGGAACTGATGCCGTCCACCGTTGAACTTAGGATTCCAGCTCAAGTCATCCGCCAGGTGCAGCGTATGCGTCGAATGGTCCTGCGGCGTATTCGTGGGCTGCCCGATCGAAGCAAAACCCGACACCGACACATTCGGAAAACCCAAATCAATCGGATTCGTCAACACAGTCGGAAAGCCAAGCGCGGCATTATGATTCGTATTATCCGTCTGGTGAAATGACCCATTCTCCCCATTGAACCCACCCCGCAACTGGTTAATCATGTGGTCATTGAAGATATGATCCCAGGTGCCGCCGGCAAGCTGCCCATTCGTCAAAACAGTAGTCCCATACCCAGGCAGGTTCGTATAAGGCGAGAGCGGGTCGAACGCATTCAACGAAGTCCCATTCGACACCACATAGCGGCCCGAAATCATATCGTTCTGCCCGATTTTATGGTCGATCTTGATCACGCCAAACGGAGTAGTCTGCTTCGACACCGGAGCCGAAACAAAGGTGTTCGAAGTAGTCAGATTTGTTCCCACATTCGCCGCCGGATACAGCTTCAAAATCGCCAGACCAGCCGAGTTCGGATTAGGAACCGCAGCCAAAGCACTAGCCAACTGCACCAGAGAAGGCACCGAAGCCTGCCGCGTCGAAGCTTCCCTCTGATCGAGATACTCATAAGCCGCAAAGAAGAACGTCTTGTCCCGAATAATCGGCCCACCCAAAGAAACACCAAACTGGCTGCGATCCAGGTTAGGGATCGGACCGCAAGTACCCGCAATCGAGTTAGCCGTACACTCCGGACGATCGAAGTAATTTCGCGCATCCATCTTACGATTGCGGAAGAACTCAAATGCCGTCCCATGAAATTTATTCGTGCCGCTCTTCAAAACAACATTGATCTGCGCACCGCCGCTTCGCCCAAACTCGGCCGTGTAGTTACCCGACTGCACCTTGAACTCTTCCACCGCATCGAGCGAAGGAATCGCACTGTACTGATTGATGACAAGATCGTTATCATCGATACCATCGATCAAGAAGTTATTCGCCGTCTCACGTGATCCATTCACGCTCAGCGCAAGTCCCTGCGTCGAGTCAATCGAACCCTCCGCCGGAATCTGTACACCCGGCACAAGATACGTAAAGCTCACAAAATTCCTCTGGTTCAGAGGCAGCGTACTTACATTCCGCTGATCGATTACGCCACCCAGCGACGAGCTATCCGTCTGCACCACCGGAGCCGCGCTCGTCACCTCAACTACCTCTGTCGACTGACCTACCGCCATTCGTGCATCCACACGCACCGTCTGGTCCACCAGTAGGGTAATATTCTGCGTCTCCGACTTACTAAATCCCGGTGCAGTTACAGTAACTTCATAAGTCCCCGGCGGAAGCAGCGGCACACTATACTGACCATCTACACCAGTCGTCGCGGCACGCGTCTCGTTTGTGCCGAGATTTCTCACTGTCACCGACGCCTTCACAATCGAAGCCCCAGATGGATCGAGAGCGCGGCCAACAATCGTGCCTGCCGCTCCCTGCGCCAACAACGGTATCGAGGCAAACGTAAATAACAACAGAACAAACAGCCGCCTCATACACGTCGAGACAGCATGTCGAACCCGGTTCAATAAGGTCATATGATCTCCCAGCCCAATAAGGCCGCAGGCATAACTAAGTGTGAAAGGCTTTTCATCAAAGTAGAGAGGAGTCACACGACTGTCTTGAACCGGCAGAACATTTGAACAGGCTTAGCGCTCTCGCCTGTAACTCTGACTTACATACAAAAAGCCTCTGAATCCCCAATAGGGCATATTCAGAGGCTTATGCACTTCTAACTCCAACAGTAACTACACGCTATGACTCTTCCGATACTGAAGCGGTGACATTCCCGCATATTCTTTCAGAGAGCGGCAAAGATGGCTCTGATCCGAAAACCCTGTACGCAGCGCCACCTCAGCGATCGAGCACTTAGAGCCAAGTAGCTCCCTGCACGCAGCCTCCAGCCGTAACTTCCGCATATACTCCCCAATACTACAGTGATGCCGCTTCCTGAAAGCCCGCGCCAGATGCACCGGATGCACCGACACATGCGCTGCAATCTCTTCTAGCGTCATCGGCTGCTTGTAAGTATCTTTCAGTAACTCGATCACCTTACTCAGCCACGCGCAGTTACTTTCCCTGATCTTTGGCGCGTGCTGGCGAAAGATCTCCGCCATCAGCTCCATCGTCAGTCCCTCAAGCGACCAGCACGAAGTAACATCCCGACACGAAAATTCTCTATATAGCCGCGTCCCCAACTGCAACCCATACGAGTTACGCAAACGCCTCTGCCCATCCGGACGTATATTCTGAAACTCCGCCAGCCGCGCCAGAAAGCTGGGATATAGCTCTACATTCAGCACCCGCCCACCTATCTGATGAAAACGGTTCGAGTGCGACTCCCCAGGCACATGCAGAATCACCTGCCCCGGCAGAATATCGGACGATACCGAGCAGCACTTCTCCGTATACGAACCCTGCAGAGCAATCGAGATATAGCTGAAGTTATGTGAGTGAGTCGGTATCTCTTGGTCCGGAAGGTACTTCGTCTCTGAAACTGCAAAATCGGCAAAGCTACGACGCGCCAGCTCATGCCCCGCAAAGGAACGACACTTATGACTCTCATCGCTGTTAGACACGGATCCCCCCTGAAACAAGTCCCGAGAAAGCAAAGTCCTTCAATGTTCCATAACGCGCGACATCAACGGCTTGAGCCGCGTACCAGTATCGGCGGCAGAGCCGCATATACATGTGGGCTGAAGAACAGAGCAGCGCCTCAGTTAGACGCTTATCGTGGATCACCAGCCGTAGGAGTGAGATAACACGCTTGTAACATACCCCTTTGGACGATTGCAATCTTCAGCACCCATCAAATGCAGAGTGTCTGACAATCAGTCAACATTCACCGGACAACTTACACACAGCCACACTCCGACAAGTCCATCACTCTTCTGGCTTTTCCTCCCGCCATACGTCTACGATGGTCTAGAACATGAACGACACTCGCTCTCTCCCCCCCGAAATCCTTCTCCACATCGCTGGAGTGCTCAACGTCCCCCTTCACTCGCTCGTAGCCACCATCACTCTCCTCGACGAAGGCGGCACCGTGCCCTTCATCGCACGCTACCGCAAAGAGGCCACCGGCGCCCTCGACGAGGTCCAGATCCGCGCCATCGAAGAGAACCTCGCCTACTTCCGCGAGCTACTCAGCCGCCGCGAGACCATCATCAGCTCCATCTCCGAGCAGCAGAAGCTTACCGACGAGCTGCGCCAGAAGATCGAGTCCACCCTCGACAAGGGCGAGCTCGAAGACCTCTATCTCCCCTACCGCCCCAAGCGCCGCACCAAGGCCACCATCGCCCGCGAGCGCGGCCTCGAGCCCCTAGCCGACTACCTCTGGTCGCAGCAACCCGCCGAGCAATCGCTGTTAGACTTCGCGGCGACCTTCATCGACGAGGCCAAGCAAGTCCTCACCGTAAGCGAAGCCCTCGAGGGCGCACGCCACATCGTCGCCGAGCGCATCGCCGAAACAGCCGAGGTCCGCAAGTCCCTCCGCCAGCTCCTGCACGACGAGGGCACCATCGTCAGCCGCAAGACCATGGACGCCAACGACCCGCAAGAGAAGTTCAAGATGTACTACGACTACCGCGAGCCCGTGAAGACCATTCCGTCCCACCGTATGCTCGCCATCCGCCGCGGCGAAGCTGAGTCCATCCTCTACTTCCTCATCGAGATGGAGCCAGCCCGTGCCACCGGCATCATCCGCAACCACATCCTCGGCCCCGAGGGCGACTGGACTGCTCAACTCGACCTCGCCATCGAAGACTCGTGGAGCCGTCTCCTCTCCTCCAGCATCCAGGGCGAGCTGCGCCTCGAGTTGAAGAAGCGCTCCGACCTCGACGCCATCCAGGTCTTCCGCGACAACCTTAATAACCTGCTCCTAGCGCCACCCGCCGGTCCCATCTCAGTTCTCGGTCTAGACCCCGGCCTGCGCACCGGCTGCAAGGTCGCCGTAGTCGATGAGACCGGCAAGTTCCTCGCCCACGACGTTATCTACCCCCACACCGGCCAGACCGCCAAGGCCAACCAAACACTGGCCCAGCTCGTGCGCCAGCACAACGTCCGCGCCATAGCCATCGGCAACGGCACCGCCTCCCGCGAGACCGACGCCTTCGTCCGCGACTTCCTCGCCGAACAGAACCTGACCGAGATCTTCAAGGTCATGGTCTCGGAGTCGGGAGCCAGCATCTACTCCGCCTCCGAGGTCGCCCGCCAGGAGTTCCCCGACCTCGACCTCACCGTTCGCGGAGCCATCTCCATCGCCCGCCGCCTGCAAGACCCACTCTCCGAGCTGGTCAAGGTCGATCCCAAGTCCATCGGAGTAGGCCAGTATCAACACGATGTGGACCAGCGCCAGCTCCAGCAGTCCCTCGAAGCCACCATCGAGACCTGCGTCAACAAGGTCGGCGTCGACCTCAACACCTCGTCATGGACGCTTCTCCGCTACGTAGCAGGAATCACCGAGCGCATGGCCCTCAACATCGTTCAGTACCGCAACGAGAACGGCCGTTTCACCTCCCGCGCCCAGCTCAAGCAGGTCACCGGCGTAGGCGCGAAGACCTTCGAGCAGGCCGCAGGATTCCTGCGCATCCGCGGCGGCTCGCAGCCCCTCGACTCCACCGCCGTCCACCCCGAGAGCTATGCGCTGGTCGAGCAGATCGCCGCCAGCATCGGCGCGCCCATCCAGCAGATCATCGCCACCCCGCACCTGCTCGACAACGTAGACCGCTCAAAACTATCCGCTGGCACCTTCACCCTCAACGACATCCTCGAAGAGCTGCGCAAGCCCGGCCGTGACCCTCGCGACAAGTTCGTCGCCCCCAGCTTTCACGAGGGCGTCCGCGAGCTGGCTGACGTGCAGCCCGGAATGGTTCTAGAGGGCGTCGTCACCAATGTGACGAAGTTCGGGGCCTTCGTCGATATCGGCGTTCATCAGGACGGCCTCGTTCACATCTCCGAGCTGTCTAACCGCTTCATTAAAGATCCCAGCGAAGCCGTCAAAGCTGGCCAGATCGTGAAGGTCAAGGTCATCAGCGCCGACGTGATGACCAAGCGCATCGCCCTCTCAATGAAGGCTTTGATGACCCCATCCCGACCTGCTGAACCGGCTGCTAAACCCGCTCAAGCAGGCAAGCCGCATCCGAAACCGCGGCAGCAACAGCCCGCTCCGCCCAAGTCCATCGAGGACAAGCTGGCCGAGCTTTCTACTCGCTGGAAGGTCCGCTAACTCGATCCGGCAAGTCCGGGTGTCTCAGAGACGAGACACCCGGACTTGCACAACTTTTACCGCAAACTACACCGTCACCTGCCCGTGTTTCACCGTCACAAAACCACGTTCTGCGCACCACTTCGTAGGGTATAAAGAAGTCTATCGCCATGAATACCCAACCGAGGTTTTCCCCCTCTCTCATCCGCGAAGTAGCTAACTCCGCCGCGGGTCGCACGGACGTCCTGCCCTTCTGGTTCGGCGAGTCCGACCGGGCTACCCCCGAGTTCATCCGCGAAGCCGCAATCGAATCCCTACGAGAAGGCGAAACCTTTTACTCGGAGAATCTGGGTCGGCCGCATCTGCGTCAGGCAATCTCGACTTATCTGACAGGGCTGCACTCACTGCCCATCGGTGTCGACCGCATCGCCGCCACCAGCTCCGGCGTCTCGGCTCTGATGCTTACCTGCCAGTTGCTTGTAAGCCCTGGGGATCGTGTCGTCGCGATCACGCCGCTCTGGCCTAATGCGGTGGAGATTCCCAAGGTGGTGGGCGGCGTGGTGGAGTGCGTTTCGCTTGAGGCGCAGGATGGCCGGTGGTCGCTGCCGATGGGGAAGTTGCTGGATGCTCTTTCGCCGGGGACGCGCATGTTGGTCATCAACTCGCCGAATAATCCTACCGGCTGGACGATCTCGTCGGAGGAGCAGAAGACGATCCTTGAGCACTGTCGACGGCTGGGGATATGGATTCTTGCCGATGATGTCTATGAGCGGCTGGTCTATATCGAGGGGATGAAGTCGGCTCCGTCTTTTCTTACGATTGCCGAGGCGGAAGATCGGGTCATCATCGTGAATAGCTGCTCGAAGTCGTGGACAATGACGGGTTGGCGCGTGGGTTGGATGGTGGTGCCTACGTCGGTTGTGGCCGATCTGGCGGCGCTCATCGAGTTCAATACCTCCTGCGTGGCGGAGTTCTCGCAACGGGCTGCTACCAAGGCAATTCTCGATGGGGAGTCTTATGTTCAGCAGCTTCGGGCGGAACTGGCCGAGACCAAGAGCCGTTTGACGGCGGCGATTCGGGTGCTGCCGGGGATTGAGGTGCCGGAGGCGGATGGGGCTATGTATCTTTTTCTGCGGATTGATGGGGAGAAGGATTCGGTCAGTCTGGCTAAGAGGTTGATTCAGCAGGTGGGGTTGGGGTTGGCTCCGGGACGGGCGTTTGGGCCGGAGGGTGAGGGGTGGTTGCGGTGGTGTTATGCCGCGCAGTGGACGAAGAATGAGCTTGGAGTGGAGCGGTTGGCGGCATTTTTGGCGCAAGGGTAGCCTTTACGCGAAGCGTCGAGAACCGCACGAAGTGCCGCCCGCCCGGCGTTAGGGCGCTTTTGTTGTTGCCTTTGTGGCTAGGAAGAAAAAGCATACCTCGGGGGCTAAAGCCTGGACCTCCCCCCAGAAGCAAAGGCAAAAGCAGATTCCTCCGCTTCGCTCCTGAATGACAACCAAGAAAACAAGCAACTGCGCCCTCACGCCGGGCGGGCGGCACTTCGTGCGGTTCTCGACGCTTCGCGTGAAATACCAGAGAGCCTGCCCCCTCAGTTGATGATGCGGAAGTTGCCGCTGCAATGCAGCAGGCTCATCAGGTAGAGCATTCCGTCGTAGTAACGCTGCTCGCCGGATGGGATCGGCGTGTTCCAAAGTTCCTCTACAAAGGCTTTTGAAGTAGGGCCAGAGGCGGCGGCGAAGCTGCCCACGGCCGCGGCGGCGAGCATCCCCGTTGAGTGGCGTGTCGAAAGCGGCTTGCCGTCCAGCGTGTAGCGGTCGGCGAAGGAGCTGATGCCCTGGCTGAAGAGGAACTTCTGCACGCGGTCGCTGAGGACGGCCTCGCGCGGGTCCTTCTGCCACCAGGAGTAGTCCACCGACCAGTTGCTAACGCTGCGCCACGAGTCGTACCCAAAGGTGGCCGAGCCGTAGCGGGTGATGACCGGGGAGCCGTCGAAGTTATTGCGCTCCGGCGTCAGCCCGGTCTCGGGGCCGGTGACGATAGCGAAGTAGTTGCGGCTGACGTCGGCGGCCTTGGCCCAGAAGGCGCGGTCCTCCGCCGGACCCCAGCGCGCCCACAGCTCGTAGAACGCGGGCAGGTGGTAGGAGGCGTCGCTGATGCCGTTTTCGACGTTAGGCACGAAGCGGATCATGTAATGAGGCTCATCGACCATCGGGCCGATGGTCTCGGTCTGCGGACCACGCGGTGCCGGGCGCATGGGAAGAGGTTTGCCGCTGGCTGCTGCTTCACGGGCAGCCGTGGTGTTGTTGGGACTGGGCCAGGGGTGGCCCGGATACACAAAGGGCGCGTCTTCAGGGTGAATGCGAAAGGGGCCGGTCCCGCTGAGGACAGGGTGGTGACGGATGCCGCGCAGGATCTTATCGGCCTGGGCCTGGTAGTCGTAGATGCCCTTGCCGTTGCCCCAGCGATGGGCAGCGAAGTAGAGGGCCATGGTGAAATACTCTTCGCCGTCGGGCGCGGGGCCGGTGGAGCGTGGCGAGCCGTCCGTGCTCATGGACCAGGCGAAGTAGTTTACCGAGGGGTTCTTGGGATCGGTGACGAGCATGTAGGTGTTGGCCCAGTTCCAGAGCGCGTCGAACTCGCGCTTCTTGTTCATCTGGACGGCGATCATCATGCCGTAGCTCATGCCCTCGGTGCGGGCATCGTTATTGGCCCAGTCGGTGACGTAGGCGAGGGGACCGTTGGCGTTGGCCCCGGTCTCGAAGTAGAGACGCTCTTCCTGTCCGTCTCCGTGGAAGAGCTGCCGGAAGGCTTGGTCGATCTTGGCCTGGGTCTCGGCGGGGGTGTGGCCCTGCTCGGAGAAGAGGTCGCGGTAGTGATGGGTCTTGTAGGCTCCGTTGCCGTCTCCGGGCATGGCGGGGATGTCGCCGAGGGGGGCGTTGACGTAAGGCGGAGCGGGAGTCTGAGCGGACGCGACGCAGGGCAATGAGCAGGCGAGCACAAGCAGAAGTGCATGGCGGGCAGACAAGAAAGACCTCCGTAGAGCTGTGGGGAGTTAGACGGCGGTGTACCCCACCCATCGACGATGAAACCGCCGATGAATGGGGTACCCGTTATTGCCACCAGATTAGTTACGTGTTCAAGGTTGGGTTGTGGGTTAGAATGTGTACTTCACGTCCAGCTCGATATTGCGCTGTCCGGGTGCGCCGTTCTTCGAGTCGAAGAAGCCGACCGTCGCAGGTTGAGTGGCCTGGGTGACCGCCCCGGTTTTGCCGTTGACGGTGTAGTTGATCTGGTACTGCGTGGACGCGCTGAACTGCGGCAGAGGATGGTTGAGCCAGTTGAAGGCCGAGACCCGGAACTGGATGTTGTTGCCGCCGTGGATGTTGAACGTCTTGTAGACGGCCAGGTCGTTCTCGAGGAATGAGGCCGCCTTGATGTAGGGGAAGTTCTGTCCGCCCTGCTGGCCAAGGTTGGGAGCGACCAGGCAGGACTGCTTGAACGACTGGTGGAAGGCGAGGCCGGAGAGCGGATTGCAGGTGACTACCGGCAGGATGGGCATGGTCGAACCGGCGTCGGTTCCGAAGTAGGAAGCCGTCGTCAGCGAGGTCGATGCGGTGTTGTAGGGCGAGGTTCCGGGAGCATACGTCACGCTCACGGTCGGCTGCAGGAAGGTGCCGATCTGCCAGGACGAGACGCCCGAGATCGTCCATCCGTTGACCGTGCCTTCGACCAGCTTGTTGCCGTGGTAGAGCTTGCCCAGGCGGTAGATGTAAGACGAGTTGAAGACGTACGGGCGGTCGGTGGGCTGAGGTCCGTAGTTGAGGCGATTGTTGTACGGGCTGCGCGCCAGCACGGTGCCGAGAGCCTTCGACCAGGTGAAGTTGGCGTTGATGGTCAGGTTGCCGGTACGCTTGAGTACGGCGGCCTGCAACGAGTTGTAGTTGGCGTAGTTGGTGCTCTGCAACTCGGTGACGCTGTTGGCGCCGTAGGCATAGCCGTAGGGACGATAGTCCGATGCGGTGATGCCGGTGCCGCCCTGGCCCAGGTTCTCGGGGTTCTGCGTCTTCAGGCCGATGTTGGGGGAGAGCGGGTTGTCGCCGACAGCAGCCGAGATGGGCTGGAAGTAGGCTCCGAGCGGCGTCTTGTTCACGTTGGCGATACCGGTGTAGCTGCTGCCGGCGATGGTCTGGCTGGAGTTGAGCAGCTTGGAGCTGCTGTTGCCGACGTAGGCTACGTCGAGTAGGAAGCGGCCGGGCAGTTGCTGATCGATGCTGAAGTTCCAGTCATAGGTCAGCGGAGTGCCGTAGTCGCTGGCGTCGAAGCCGGTGGGAGCGGTGGTGGTGAGGCACTTGCTAAAGCAGGTCGGCGGCTGCAGCGAACCGATCTGGGTCTGCTGGAAGGTCTTGCCGGAGTAGTTGGAGGTGGAGTTGTAGCCTACGATAGCCTGCGCTGTGATGAGGGCGTTGGCCGAGTCGTTGTACTGGTTGGGGAAGCGGTAGGCTCCCCAGCCGCCGTGCACCATCGTCTTGCCGTTGCCGAAGACGTCATAAGAGACACCGAAGCGGGGCGAGATGAAGGCGAGACGGTCGGGAGCGCCACCCTTGGGGACGCCGGGGTCGATGCCGTGCCAGTAGAAGCCGGGGTAGACCTTGCCGGACTCATAGTCGGCGAGGACGCGGCCCGGGAAGAAGGCCGCGATGCCGATGCCCTGACGATCGTAGAAGTGGCCGATGTGATCGAAGCGGAAACCCAGCTCGACGCTGAGGCGCTTGGTCGCCTTCCAGGAGTCGTCGACGTAGCCGGAGACGATCTGGTAGGCGAGGTCCTGGATGGGATCGCTGGAGTCTTCGCGGTAGGCCGAGAAGGTTCCGGTGATGAAGTTGGCGGTGCCGTTGAAGGAGCCGATGTTGGGGCAGGTGCCGGAGGTGCAGAGGAAGTTCGGGTTGGAGTTGGTCGCGATGGTAAGTCCACCGTTGGGGTACTCAGCCATGTTGCCCTGGTAGTTGTCCACGTTCTCGGTGAAGCCGCCGAACTTGAAGGTATGGTTGCCGATGACCTTGGTCAGGTTATCGGTGTACTGGGGGATCTGCTTCTTGGCCGGGTAGAGCCCGCCGGGATACTCGAAGTAGTCGCGCTGGGAGTAGTCCGGGATGCTCATGGCCGAGGGTGCGCTGTAGGTGGGCACGAGCTTAGAAGCGCCGCCGCCGTAGATGAAGCTCTGGTTGTAACCCACTGCAGAACGGTAGTCCGCAGTGATGTCCGCAGCGCCGTAGGGGATGTAGCCGTAGGTCCAGGCGGCGACGAACTCGTTGGTAGTGGTGGCGTTGAAGGTGTGGACCCAGTGGCCCGCCAGACCCTTGGAGTAGGTGGTGCCGGAGAGGCCGCCGCCCGGGAAGGGGATGGCATAGTTGGGCGTGCTGTAGATGTGCGCGCCGTTGCCCTGCGCGAGCTGCTTGCTGTAGCCCTGCTGGTAGGAGATGAAGAACTTGTCCTTCTCGCTGGGGTTGTAGTCGACGCGGATGCGGTAGATCCAGCCGTTGTTGACGTTGATGACGGGCTGCACGTAGTTGTAGCCGCCGGGCGTGGTGGAGGGGTTGGCGTTGGCCTTGGGCCAGAGTTTGGTGAGAGCCAGCATGTTCTGGTTGATGGCCGAGGAGGGGATCTTATAGCCGGAGGCTCCGGCTACGGGCGTGGGCGTCACGGGATTGCCCGCGCCGTCGAGGAAGGTGGTTCCGGCGAGGCTGCTGCACCAGTAGGTGCTGGAGGAGGCCGAGTTGAAGCCGCCGGGGCAGAGCGCCGCATTGGCCGCGTCGTCCGAGCTGAAGTCGCCGTTCAACATGGCCGGGGTGGGAATGAAGGACTGCAGGGTGCTGGCGTTGCCCTGGTTCTGCAACAGGATCTCGGTGCCGCCCCAGAAGAAGAGCTTGTCGTGCGTGAACGGGACCGGGCCGCCGATGCTGCCGCCGGGGTAGTAGTAGTGGGCTCCGCCTTTTTTGAGCCCCTGGTGGTTGCTCTGCCAGTCGTTGGCGTTGAGAACGTCGTTGCGGGCGTTGAAGTAGCCCTGGCCGTGGTACTTGTCGCCACCGGACTTGGAGATGGCGCTGATGACGACGGGGCCGAACTCGGTGTCGGCACCGAAGTTGGTGGTGAGGACGCTGATCTCCTGGGTCATCTCAGGCGAGATGGTGACGAGGCTCGAGGCATTGTTGCCGATGTCGAGGATGTTGATGCCGTCGAGCAGTAGCGCCGTGCCGCCGCGGTTGGGTGCGCCGCCTACGTTGAGACCCGATCCGATGGCGCTCTGGCCCGCGGTGATGTTGGTGGGATTGAAGCCGGAGGTGTTGTTCGTCGGACCGTTGGCGACGTTGACGACGCCGGGCAATACCTTGAGCAGTTCGCTGGTATCGCGGCCCTGGAGGGTGAGGTCTTCGATGTCCTTGGCTTCAAGAACAGCGGTTCGTTCGCCGTTCGAGATGGAGAGGATCTGATCGGCCGTCTCGACGGTGATGGCGGTGTCGGTGGTTCCGATGGCGAGCGCGAAGGCAGGCAGCGTCTGCGAGTCTCCGGCGTGCAGCACGATGCCGGTGATCTCCTTGCCCGCGAAGCCGGTGGCGGTCACCTTGACCGAGTAGGAGCTGGGCAGCAGCGCCGGGAAGACGAAGACGCCGTCGCCGTTACTGGTGCCGGTGCGAACGTCCTTGGATGCCTCGTTGGTGAGGGTGATGGTTGCGTTCGGAACCAGGGCTCCGGTGGCGTCCTGCACCGAACCGGAGAGGGTTGCGGTGGTTTGGGCGTGCAGACTGAGCGCGCCGAAGAGGCAAAGGGCAAGCGCGAGGATGAAGCCTGCGCGCCGAACGACCAGTTGATGAAAGAGTTGGCTGAGCGAGCTGACCTTGAAGTGTTTCGTATGCTGCATACTGCCTCCAGCCCCAGCGGGGCATATGGATCAATCGTGAGTTCCAGAGATCCTTGGGTAACTGCCGAACGGCTTGATGAAGGACGCAGGTCTTCCGTCAGACGCAAGTCTGCTCAGTCGCCATGCGAACCCGTTTGGTGTCCCGAAGGATCTTTTCTTCTTTATTCACCGCGTCCGGTCAAGCAATTGCTGGCCGCGATGTGCTGCGAAAACGAAATCCAGAGACGAGGTTTTGCGTCCCTCCCATACCGCTGCTAACGAAGGCCGATACAAATGAAGCCATCCTGCGATCCTGCCCCTTCCGGCTGAGAGATCGCTTTTCCGCTTCGATTCCTATGCGACGCGAATTATTTGCGCGAGCACTTGTAGAAGACTGGGAGTAAGCTTGTCAACAAGTTTTTTTGGGGAGTGTGCAAATAGTGCAATGACCGCGTCAAGATATGAAAACTAGGAGCTTATCGAGCGCATTTATTTGATTTTTCAGGGAAGAAAATCGCGCGTTCTGGAAGGAACACCTTCAAATCCGATATTATTCGTCGCATGTTTTAATCACGACGCCAGCGCGCTGTTCAGAAGCCGTATGTGGTCTCCCGTATTAAACGCGCTTCCTTAGCGACGCGAGGTGCTTCCGGATAGGTCTTGGCTTTGAACTCGGAGGGAGAGTCGATAGAGCGGGGGCTTCGGCCCTCATCCGCACGCACAACTACCCGGCGCCTTGCCCCAGGCTGGCATAGGACACGATGTTGGCGCTCTTGTGGCCCAACCTATCGGAAGCAACCTGTCACTTGGCGGCGGCTGGCGCGGGCGTCGCCTTCGGAGCAGTCTTCGGCACAACCTTGCGCTTCTTCTTCGGCGCAACCCGCGACGGGGCAGGCTCCGCCGGGGCGCACACAACAGGCGGCGGAGCCGCGGCCTGCGCGCGCAGAGCCCGCTGCTGATCGGCGAGCTGCTTCTCCTGCTCAACGGCTGTCTCCTGCGCGTTATCGGCCAGCGTGCGGCGCGCTCCGTCGAGGCTCGCCATCGTCTGCGCGAGCAGCTCAATCTGCTCGCGCGGAGCCGAGACCCGCGCCGCCTCGTTCACACGGAGCACCACGTCGTAGAGCGCATTGAGATTGCGCAGCAGCGGCAATGCACTGCGCAGCGATTGGGGAGCCGCATCGGCGTCGGCCAGCAGCGACGGCAGGTTGGCCTGAAGATCGTGCTGGATGGACTGGATGTTCGATGCAGCCTCCTGGCGGACCGTGCCGCCCTTCCACTTCTCCAGCCGCAGCTCGCCGACCGTCTGCTGCAACATGTCGAGCGAGGGCTTCAGCAGCTCGGACGGGGTGAGTGGAGCGGCCGCGGCCGTGGGCGCCTGCACGGCGTATAGGATGGAAGAGGTACAGAGCATCGCCAACATAAGAGCCATCTGAATCATGCGCATGGTTATCTTTACCGCCGATCGGATTAAATTCATGTCTACTAAGATGCGCGTCTGTTTGTTTCTCGCAGCTCTCCTACCGGCTCTCTGCACTGCTTCGGCGCAACAGACGCCCGAGACGGGGAAGTCTCGAAGCATTCATCTTAACGTAGTCGTTCGGTCCGGGTCCGGGACCAAGGCCGGACCGCCGGTTGCGGACTTGCAGCAGCAGGACTTTACCCTGATCGACAATAAGTTGCCCCGACCCATCACGGCCTTCAAGGCCGTTCGCGGGAGCGATGCGCCGACGCGGGTAATCCTGCTGATCGATGCGCTCAACACACGGTTCACGACCGTGGCCTACGAGCGGGATGAGGCGCAGAAGTTCTTGCGCAGCAACGGCGGGCACCTGACGCATCCAACGGCGGTCGCCGTGTTGACCGACAAGGGCGTGCAGATGCAGCCCGCGTTCTCGCGCGACGGCAATGCGTTGGCCGATGCGCTGGGCCACTACGAGATCGGGCTGCGCGAGTTGACGCGCTCTACCGGCATCTACGGCGCGAACGATCGGCTGCAGATCTCGACCCTGGCTGTTCGTCAGCTTACGAACTATGCGGCGACGCTCCCTGGGCGCAAGGCGCTGCTCTGGATCTCGCCGGGCTGGGCGCTGCTCTCAGGCCCGCGCATCGAGTTGAATGCGAAGCAGCAACAGGGGGTCTTCGGCGATGTGGTCGCGTACTCCACCGAGATGCGGGAGGCGAACCTGACGCTCTACAACATCAACCCCATCGGTGCATCCGAGGGGCTGCTGCGCTCGAACTACTACCAGACTTTTTTGAAGGGCATCAGCAAACCATCGCAGGTCGACCTCGGCGATCTTGGGTTGCAGGTGCTGGCGATCCAGAGCGGCGGGCTTACCTTCGAGTCGAGCAGCGATACGGCGGGCCTGCTGAAGCAGTCGCTTGAGGATCTCGATGCCTGGTACGAGATCGACTTCGACGCGGTGGTCTCTGAGAAGCCGAACGAGTATCACCATATCGAGATCAAGCTGGATAAGCCTGGGCTGATTGCTCGAACGCGCGATGGATACTACGCGCAGCCTCGATGATGCGTGGCTCCGTGGCTGGCTGTTGCGCCAGCCACGGAGTGTTATAGCTACAGGTTGAGTGCAGCGCGGGTCGCTCGTGCGGCTTCGCATAGGTTGGTCAACGCGCGCTCGACCTCCGGCCAGCCTCGAGTCTTCAGGCCGCAGTCGGGGTTGACCCAGACCTGGTCGATCCGTAGTACCTCGAGCGCGAGCTTCAGGAGCTGCTGCATCTCCTCCGCGCTAGGCACGCGCGGCGAGTGGATGTCGTAGACGCCGGGGCCGATTTCGTTGGGGTAGCCCTCGCGTCCAAATGCCTCCAGCATCTCCATGCGCGAGCGCGCGGACTCCATCGAGATGACGTCCGCATCGAGCGCGGCGATGGCGGGGAGCACGTCCTCGAACTCGCAGTAGCACATGTGGGTATGGATCTGCGTGGCATCTGTAACACCCGAGGTTGCAAGTCGGAAGGCCTCGGTTGCCCAGGTCAGGTAAGCTTCCCAATCGGCGTTGCGCAGCGGCAGGCCCTCTCGCAGTGCAGGCTCGTCCACCTGGATGATGCGGATGCCCGCCTGCTCGAGATCGCAGACCTCATCGCGCAGGGCACGTGCGATCTGGAACGCAGTGTCGCGCTCGGGAATGTCGTTGCGGACGAAGGACCACTGGAGGATCGTGATCGGGCCGGTGAGCATCCCCTTCATGTGCCGCGTGGTCAGGGACTGCGCGTAGCTCGACCAGCCGACCGTGATAGCCTCGGGGCGCGAGACGTCGCCGTAGATGACCGGCGGCTTGACGCAGCGCGAGCCGTAGCTCTGGACCCAGCCGTTCTGCGTGAAGGCGAAGCCCTTCAGGTGCTCGCCGAAGTACTCGACCATGTCGTTGCGCTCGAACTCGCCGTGGACCAGCACGTCGAGGCCGAGCCGCTCCTGACGGCGAATGCAGTCCTCGGTCTGCTCGCGCAGGAACTGCTCGTAGGCGGCATCGTCCAGGTGGCCCTTGCGGTGCGCGGCGCGCTTCTGTCGTACCTCCGCGGTCTGGGGGAAGGAGCCAATGGTGGTGGTGGGGAGCAGGGGTAGCTTGAGTTCATTGCGCTGCACCTTGGCGCGCTCCGGGTAGGAAGAGAGCCGCTGGAAGTGCTGCTCCTCCAATGAAGCGACCGATGCACGCACGGTGGGGTCGAAGCTGCTCTCGGCGCTGGCCCGGTCGGCGATGCGGCGGGCGCTCTGCGCGAAAGCTTCAGGCGCTGCCTGCGTCCCTGCGGAGAGTGCTGCGAGTTCTTCGAGCTTCTGCTGAGAGAACGCGAGCCACGACTGGATTCGTGGATCGAGTTTGGTCTCGTCGGCGGTGTCGTACGGCGAGTGCAGCAGCGAGCAAGAGGTAGCCAGTTGAAGACGGCCGGATTCCAACCGACCGGTCAGTCTATAGATCAGCTTGTCAAGCGCCTCGAGATTCGAGAGCCAGATATTGCGGCCGTCCACGCAGCCGAGCGAGAGTATCTGACCCGGCTGGAGCGAGGCGGCGACCGCCTCTACCTGGCCCGGTGCTCGTACCGCGTCGATGTGCAGACCGGCGGCGCCGAGAGAGGTCGCCAGGGCAAGGTTCTCGTCAAGTGCTCCGAAGTAAGTGGTCAGCATCAGCTTGATTGGAGACTTGGTCAGCTCTGCGTAGGCTGTGCGATAGGCCTCAACGTAAGCCTCGGGCAGGTCAGTGACCAGCGATGGCTCGTCGATCTGGACCCACTCGGCTCCGGCGTTGGCAAGTTCGGCAAGGATCGCGCTGTAGGCCGCTACCAGCTTGGGCAATAGCGCCAGAGAATCGGAACCATCTATGGACTTGCCCAGTTTCAACAGAGTCACGGGGCCGATGAGCACGGGGCGCGTGACGATGCCCAGAGCCTTGGCCTGCTGGAACTCAGCGAGCAGTTTGCGCGTGTCGACCGCGAAGGTCAGGTCGGCAGACCACTCCGGGACCAGGTAGTGGTAGTTGGTGTCGAACCACTTGGTCATCTCCATCGCGGTCTGCTCGCTGCTGTTGCGGGCCATGGCGAAGTAGCGTTGCAACGTCACTTCTCCGCTGCCGAAGCGGGTTGGGGTGGCTCCTACCAACACCAGTGCGTCGAGCACCTGGTCGTAGAGCGAGAAGTCGTTGGAGGGGATGAAGGTGATGCCCGCCGCCCGCTGTTGCAGCCAGTGGCGCTCGCGCAGGCTGTGCGCGACGGCCAGCAGGTCGGCCTCGGAGGTGGTGCCCTTCCAGAAGCTCTCGAGGGCAAACTTCAGCTCACGCTGGCGTCCGATGCGCGGGAAGCCAAGGACGGCAGTTGGTATCGAAGGTGTGTTGGTGCTCATGGTGCGGTTCCTCTCTCGTGCGTATCGAAGGAACCACCACTGCGCAGGTGTACGAGGACGCTCGCGCGTGGGGCGCACGTCGTCAGCGGACAGATGAAAGCCAGACCCAATCCACGAGGCCGGTGCTCTCCAGCGCAGCCATGGTGGGAGCGCGGGCGCTCCTCCACGGTGGTGGCGGCAGGCTGGTGTTCGGACTTAGGGCCGCCTACTTGGCATCGCTTCCCACCTCCGAGGTGGAGGCAGTGCGTGGTCCGCGGAGGACCGTATGCTGTTCGTTCCCATTACCGCTGCGGGACAGTGCCGGAGTTCCACCGGCTTCCCATGGGCAGGACGCTCCCGCGCCCTGCACCTGCACATATCTATCCTACCTTCGTACAGCCCTGGGATGGGATGGAGGGATCTTGTTCCCGACCAGCGTGAGGGCCACGCGAAGCAGTAAAACCGCCATCCGCGTAGGAGGCCCGTCCGCAGGACAAGGTTGTGGCAGGGATAGGTCGGGCCTTCAGCGCTTTTGGGAGGCACCCCGAGGGCTTAGGTCAAGGTGAAGAAAGCATACCTCGGGGGCTAAAGCCCGCTTCTGTGGCTGGTTTTGATGTCCGGATTAAAGCCCGGACCTACCCCAGAAGCAACAACAACACAAGCAATGGCAAAGACGAAAGCAGATTCCTCCGCTTCGCTCCTGAATGACAACAAAAAAACAAGCAACTGCAACGACGGAAACAAGCAACAGCGATCATGGGAGGACAAGTGGTGGTCAAAAAGCTGTGTCTGCGGAGTCATTATCGACTTAGGTAACCCTGTAACCACGCGACGTTGGTTACTTTTCCACATCACATCTAGATATAGCGCTTGCCGTGGCGCACAGCGCAAGATAGGGTAGGTTTATTCGTGGTTCTCCAAACCAGACGGCTTGGGGTGAAAAGGGAATCCGGTGAGAGTCCGGAGCTGTCCCGCAGCGGTAAGCAGGTACGAAAGCCTGGGTGGCACTGGAGCGACGCTCTGGGAAGTCAGGCCGGTAGGGTTGATCCTGCGAAGTCCGAAGACCTGCCACGGATACATTTGCTCGCGCCTCCGAGGAGAGGCGAGGCGGCAGTGGCCCGTTTGTTCCTCGCTCCCCGGAGGTGGTCCGTTGTCTCTTCGCAAGCTTCCCGAGGCCAAGGAGATTATCCATGGCCACTTTCGCAAACTCGACCTCCGATTCGACCCACATCCAGACCAGCCTCTCCGATCTCGCGCCCGGATTCCCCGCCCGCGAGGAGACGCCCATCATGCACGTTCGCAAGCGCAACGGCGCGCTCGAACCAGTGGACGTCAACAAGATCGTCCGCGCTGTACAACGCTCGTCCTACGGGCTGACTCATGTCGATGCGATCCGCGTTGCATCGAAGACCATCGGCGGCCTGTATGACGGGGCCACCACGCGCGAACTCGACACCATCTCCATTGATACGGCCGCCTCTCTGATCGCCGAGGAGCCGCAGTACTCGCGGCTGGCGGCGCGGCTGCTGCTCGCCACCATCGTCAAAGAGGTCTCGGCGCTGAACCTGCACTCGTTCTCGCAGGCCATCGCATATGGGCACCAGGAGGGTGTGGTCTCAAAGGCCACCGCCGAGTTCGTCCAGACCCACGCGCGCAAGCTGAACCACGCCGTCGATGAGACCTTTTCCGACCGCTTCGAGTACTTTGGGCTGCGCACGGTATATGACCGCTATCTACTGCGTGATCCGATCTCACGTAGCGTGATCGAGACGCCGCAGCACTTCTTTCTGCGCGTGGCGTGCGGGCTGGCGGGCACGGCGCATGAGGCCATCGAGTTCTATCGGCTGATCGCGTCGCTCGACTACATGCCCTCGTCGCCGACGCTCTTCAACTCCGGCACCAAGCACGCGCAGATGTCCTCGTGCTATCTGCACGACTCGCCGACGGACTCGCTCGAGAGCATCTACGACACGTATAAGAACGTCGCCATGCTTTCGAAGTTCTCGGGCGGCATCGGGCTGGCCTTTCATCGCGTGCGCTCGGAGGGATCGCTGATCCGCGCTACCAATGGGCTTTCGAACGGCATTGTGCCGTGGCTGCGGACGCTGGATAGCTCCGTTGCTGCCGTCAATCAGGGCGGTAAGCGCAAGGGTGCTTGCTGCGTTTATCTGGAGCCGTGGCATGCGGATATCGAGTCGTTCCTCGAGCTGCGTGAGAACACCGGAGACCTCTCGCGGCGTACGTATAACCTGAACCTCGCTAACTGGATTCCCGACCTCTTTATGCAGCGTGCTGAGGCTGACGGCATGTGGTCGCTCTTCGATCCGAAGGACGTGCCGCAGTTGCCCGATCTCTATGGCGAGGAGTTTACCCTGGCCTACGAGAAGGCCGAGGCGGATAAGCTTTACCATCGCCAGATCAAGGCGCGTGAGCTGTATGCGCGCATGATGCGCTCGCTGGCCGAGACCGGCAACGGCTGGATGACCTTCAAGGACGCTACCAACCTGAAGTGCAACCAGACCGGCAAGCCGGGCAATGTGGTGCACCTGTCGAACCTCTGCACTGAGATCACCGAGGTGACCTCGAACGACCAGACTGCCGTGTGCAACCTGGGGTCGATCAACTTGGCGCGGCACGTCATTGCGGATGAGAACGGCAACGCCAGCTTCGACTTCGAGAAGCTCGGCGCGACCGTGCGCACGGCGGTTCCGATGCTCGATCGCGTGATCGACATCAACTACTACCCCATCGCGCAGGCTGCTGGATCGAACGTGCAGTGGCGGCCCATCGGGCTTGGCATCATGGGCTTGCAGGATGTGTTCTTCCAGCTTCATCTTCCCTTTGACTCCGCCGAGGCGCAGGCGCTCTCGACGAAGATTCAGGAGGAGATTTACTTCCACGCGCTTACGGCTTCGGCTGCGCTGGCTGAGAAGGATGGGCCTCACCCGACCTTCAAGGACACGCGGATGGCGGAGGGTAAGTTCCAGTTCGATCTGTGGAATGTGACGCCCTCGGACACTGCGCGTTGGGAGGAGCTGCGGGCTCGCATCGCCAAGACCGGTGTGCGTAACTCGCTGGTGATTGCGATTGCGCCCACCGCGACCATCGCCTCTATCGTCGGCTGCTACGAGTGCATCGAGCCGCAGATCTCCAACCTCTTCAAGCGTGAGACGCTCTCGGGCGAGTTCCTGCAGGTGAATCGCTACCTCGTCGATGAGCTGCAACTGCGCGGGCTTTGGACCGAGGAGATGCGGATGCGGCTCAAGATGGCCGAGGGCTCGATCCAGAACATCGCCGAGCTGCCCGACGATCTGAAGCTGCTCTACCGCACTGTGTGGGAGATTCCCATGCGCGCGCTCATCGACATGGCCGCAGCGCGTAATGCGTACATCGACCAGTCGCAGTCGCTGAACCTCTTTGCCGAGTCACCCAACATCGGCAGGCTCTCTTCCATGTACATGTACGCGTGGAAGCAGGGCCTGAAGACCACCTACTACCTGCGCTCGCGGCCCGCGACGAAGATCGCCAAGACCACCGTGCAGAACACCTCGTCGCACGCGGGCGCGGCGGCTTCGAATGCCCTGCCTGCCGCTTCCGTTCAAGAGGCCATTGCTTGCTCGCTCGAGAATCCTGAGTCGTGCGAGGCTTGCCAGTAACGTATCGCTTTGAAATGCCAGGGAAGCGTCCTGTATCAGTGAAGGGCGCTTTTCTTGGCGCGTCTAACGCCACCTGAAGTCACCCCGAAAGGACCACTCCATGTCCGAAGCTACTGCCCCCGTCGCCCATAGCTCGCATAACTCCGTCGCCGCGCCCGACCACATCCTCGACCCCGGCCTCTGCCTCACGCTGCGGCCCATGCGATTCCCCGTCTTCTACGACATGTTCCGCGACGGCATCAAGAACACATGGACCGTAGAAGAGGTGGACTTCCAGACCGACCTTACCGATCTGAAGCAGCGCATTACGCCCGCCGAGGTGCATGTTATTCAGCGGCTGGTGGCCTTCTTCGCTACGGGAGATTCGATCGTCTCGAACAACCTGGTGCTCAACCTGTACAAGCACATCAACTCGCCCGAGGCGCGGCTGTATCTCTCGCGGCAGCTCTTTGAAGAGGCCGTGCATGTGCAGTTCTACCTGACGCTGCTCGACAACTACGTGCCCGACCCCGATGAGCGCGCCGCCGCGTTTGCCGCGGTCGAGAACATCCCCTCTATCTCCAAGAAGGCCGACTTCTGCATGAAGTGGATGGACTCTATCCAGCAGCTTGAGGCGCTCGAAACCCGCGAGCATCGCCGCCAGTTCCTGCTCAACCTGATCTGCTTTGCTGCCTGCATCGAGGGCCTCTTCTTCTTTGCCGCGTTCGCTTATGTTTACTTCTTCCGCTCGAAGGGTCTGTTGCATGGGCTGGCTGCGGGCACCAACTGGGTCTTCCGCGATGAGAGCTGCCACCTGGAGTTTGCGTTCGAGGTTGTCAACGTGGTTCGTGCGCAGGAGCCAGATCTTTGGGATGCTGAGCTGGAGAAGGACATCGTCACCATGCTGCATGAGGCTGTCGATGCCGAGGCTCAGTTTGCTGAAGACCTGCTCGCCGGTGGTGTGGCCGGGCTTTCGCTGCGCGATATGAGGCAGTACCTGGGCTATGTGGCTGACTCGCGGTTGCAGCGGCTTGGGATTGCTCCGGTGTTCAATGCGAAGAATCCCTTCTCCTTCATGGAGCTTCAGGATGTGCAGGAGCTTACCAACTTCTTCGAGCGCCGCGTGTCTGCGTATCAGAGCGCTGTGCAGGGTGAGGTTGGGTTTGGTGAGGACTTTTAGAGTTTTGGGTTCGGGGAAAAAGTATACCTCGGGGGCTAAAGCCCGCATCTGTCAAGGGTTTTAATCTCGGGGCTAAAGCCCCGACCTACCCCAGAGGCAATAACAAAAGCAACGGCAAGAGCAGAAGCAGATTCCTCCGCTTCGCTCCTGAATGACAACCAAGAAAATAAGCAACAACGTTCTCTCAAAATAAGAAGGGCCGGGATTTTCCCCGGCCCTTCTTGCGTTGCTATGTCGCTCTTCTACTTCAGCGTAACCTCCGTGCCCGCGCCATCCAGCACCCCGTTGAAGAGGAACTTGAAGGTCGAGTGCGGCTGGCCACGGAAGGTAACCTCAGGCCCGTAGAGCACCACCTTGCCCTTCCCTACCGGAGCCTCGGCAATGGCCGTGCTGTGGTTGATGTACTTCGATCCCCAGGCCCAGCCGCTGGCCAGCAGGTTCTCGTCGTCATACCACGCCACCGTCCGCAGCCCCTTGATCTGGGCATCGGGCGAGAGCTGGAACGACGGGCTGTGATCGAAGTCGAAGACGACCTTGGCCGGAACGCCGTAAGCAAGCGGATCGGCCGAGTTGACGCGGGCCTTCAAGAGCGAGCCGGGAATGTAGAAGCGCTCCGGCGGAACCGCCTCTTCCTTGCCCTTGACGATCTCGGTGGGAGCGTCCTTCAGCGGCAGCTTCAGGAACGAAGCGATCGACGTGGAGCCTCCGATAGCCAACAGCGAGCCGCCATCCTTGACGAAGGCCTCAAGCTGAGGGATCGTCTTCTCCGGCGTGATGTTGCCCAGCCAGGGACGGAACTCGGCCGGGACATCCTCCGGCGCAAGCTGGCCGAAGCCGCGTCCGCCACGGCCTCCGCCCGCGTGGATGGAGCCATCCGCGAAGACCAGCACGTCGAACTTATCGTGCAGGTTGCCCGCGTCGAGCGTCTGCGGATAGACGACCGTGAAGGGGAACTCGAACTGCTCGAAGAGCCAGCGGATCCAGCCCGAGGGCATCGAGCCGCCGTACTGATCGACCAGGCCGACGCGGATGGGATGGACCTGGATGGCCTCGCCCGTGGGGGCCTGCGCGACCGCGAAGGCGTTGATGCCGAGCGTCTTCACTGCTGTATCGAGCAGCTTGGCGGTGTCAGCCGAGTAGGGCAGCCACAGAGCGCCCGGAGGCAGTTGTTTGCCACCGGCTGAGGTGGCGGACTTCAGCCAGTAGACCGGCTGCCCGGCCTTGAGCAGGCGGTTGGTGAGCGTGTAGGCGTCGTTGTACTCGTGGCTGACGAGGTAGCCCGCCGGAGTGCCGCTGACTCCGGCGATGGTGCCCGGCAAGGGCTTCGCCAAGTCGGTCTTGATGAGCTCAAAGGGGCCGGTGAAGGGGTCGAGCACGCGGTCGAACTTGACGCCCATCTGGTAAGCGAGCGTCCAGCCGGTGGTGTCGTAGGGACGGTTCGGGGGACCGCCCGGATAGGGGAAGTCGTTGGGGTGATCCTGCGGCTCGAACTGGTCGAGGATCTCCGGGCGGAAGGCCTGCGCGGTAAGCACGACATACGATCCGGCGGGGTAGTGCTTGCCCGCTACGTCGAAGGCTGCGGTGGCCTGCTCGACCTCGATGCCGGTCTTCATCAGCGTGTTGATGTACTTGGTGGCCGTGGGGAAGTCGGGCTGATCGGCGCTGATGATGTAGCCACGCGGATCGCGCATGGCGGGATCGTGCAGCACGGTGTTGTAGAGGTCGGCCGGAACGCCGCCGCCGCGAACACCGCCGTTCTCGGCTCCGGGATCGAGCGGACCGCCGTGGCTTACGTGCACGCCCGCCTTCTCGGCTGCGGCTTCGAGCGCCTCGACCCGCTTCGGCGTCACTGTCCACGAGTCGGTACTGCCTGCGTCGACCGAGTTCTTCGCCATCAGGTAGATGTTGTAGAGAACGTGCGTGCGCTCGCGCGAGGCGTAGTCCATCACCGCGCGGTTGTTGGTCTGCTCGTACGCGATGGACTGCGCGTAGTGCCACATCTGCGGCTTGATGGGGTAGACAAGGTCGTTGCGTGGGAGCTGCTGCGCGGGCACCAGCGGCAGAGGCTGCGGCGTGGGGTCGCCAATGATCTCGGTCAGCAGGCCGATCTGGTTGTGGAAGTAAGAGATGGTGCGCAGGCCGCCGTTGTACCAGGTGGAGTACGAGGTGCCCGTGCGCGAGATGGAGCCGGGCTTCTTCTCTTCGACCAGGCGCTCGTGCATCGCCGTGCCTACGGCCTCGATGCCGAGGACGAGCAGCGGATCGTAGTGGTAGCTGTTGGGGTCGCGGAAGGGCGGCATGAAAATGACCGTGCCCGCCGGGCCAGCCTGGTGGTGGTTGTAGACGATCTGCGGATACCAGACGCGCGAGAGGATGCGGTTGACGTTGGTCGTCTCCGGCATATTGCTCATGTAGAAGTCGCGGTTGTCGTCGTGGCCGATGTACTTCTGCCACAGGCGCGGCACCCCAGCCATCGCGCGCTTGGTGGGATCGGGGTTGCGCATGTACCAGTCGGAAACCAGCTCCATGCCGTCGGGGTTGGCGAAGGTGCAGAGCACGATGTCGTCGTGCAGGAAGCGCATCGTCTCGGGGTCGGTCTTGCTGTTCAGCTCGTAAATAGTCTCAACGAGCTGCTGCGCGCCCACGGTCTCGGAGGCGTGGAGTCCGCCGTCGATCCAGACGATTGCCTTGCCCTCTTCGGCCAGGGCCTTGGCCTGCTCGTCGGTCAGGTCCTTCGCGCGGGCCAGCTTCTCGGAGATCTCGCGGTAGTGCTCGAGCTTCGCCATGTTCTCGGGCGCGCTCATGATGGCCATGTACTGGTGGCGTCCCTCAGCGGTCAGGCCGATGTCGACCAGCTTCATGCGGTCGGACTCCTTCGCCAGCTTTTGCAGGTACTCGGTCTCCTGCGTGTAGTTGACGAGCTGGTAGTCGGCGCCGATCTCGTGGCCGAACTGCTGCTGCGGAGAAGTGATGGTGCGCGGCTTCTGGGCGTGCGCGACAGGCAGCAAAGCCAGCGCCACCGTACAGAGGGTGCTGGCAAGACGAAGGGCAGAGGTATGGAACCTTGGCACTAAGAATCTCCTGAAAGCCAGACGAAGAGACGCCTGGGCTGGCTGCATTGGTTTACGGGACTGTTAGCGAAGACGTAGAGATCTGTTGCAGAGACGCAGGCTTTATGACGATTTCGAAAAAAACTTCTCTACTATCAAGCCGTAGATACAAGAGAAAACGAAGGGGTAGTGATTGCCAGCCGCCCTAACCGACTGGCAATCACTACCCCTCATCCTGCGATGACGCAATGCTTAGTTGCTTCCACCAGCGGCATCTTCTCCGCGTGAGCCACGGTTGCGCGGCGCGGGCTTGGCCGCGTCCTTGCCTGCGTCGAGATGATCCCAGTTCAGCAGCGTGTTGAAGCCGAGCATGTAGGTGCCCTGTGTCTGCCAACGCCAGAAGGGACGCAGCGCGAACATCACCACGTGCCCCTGGCCGAGCGGCACATCAAGCGCCAGAGCGCGCTTGCTCAGAGCCTCGCCACCGGAGAGTGCGCCCGAAAGCAGGATGTCTGAGCTCTTCTCCGGGAACTGCATCACCACGCGCGGCGGGGTCGCATCGTCGACGAAGCCGAACTGACGCATCATCTGCCGCATCCCCTCTGCCTCGGAGATCTGCGCGGCAGTGGGCGGCGGCGTGGGCGGAGTATCGTCACCCTCGACCACGAAGGGCGAGAGCTTCACCGGGTTGGCGTTCGGCGTGATGTCGTAGGCCACGCCGGGCACCACCGAGCTAGTCTGGCGTCCGCCACCGGCAGCGGCGGCACCGGCTACCAGCACCGGCTCCGCACTGAAGTAGACCGGCAGGTCGTTGCCCGTGTAGCCGTAGACGATGGGGCTCTTGTGATCGACGATCATGCCGCGCATGATCGAGCCCTTGGTGTAGAGATGCGTAGGATGCTCCACATGAACGCCGGCGGTGATGCCGTAGTCGGGCAGGATGGTCGTGGTCGAGCCTTCAGTCAGCAGAGTTCCGCCCTCACGGACGAACTTAGCCAGCTCATTCAGGCCGTCCACGCCCATGCCGCCGCGGATGTCGTCGCTCGAGTCCTCCGCGCCGAGGTTCGGCGTCAGCTCCGACTTCTTGTAGGGGATCGGATCGGGACCGGTCTTGGGGATGCCGTTGACCTGCGAGATGGACGAGCCGCCGATGCTCGGGAAGACGATGACGTCGTACTTCTCGCGCAGATGGCCCTCGCGCAGCTTCTGGTCGGAGAAGTAGGTGAACGGGACGCCGTAGCGGTCGAGCGCCAAGCGTACCCAACCCTCGTCCTGCGTGCGCTGCCACGAGTGGACGTAGCCGATGCGGGGCACGGTGAGCGGATGCGTCTTGACCGCGGGAGCTGACGACGTAGCGTAGGCGATCAGGCCAAGCTTCTGGATCGACGCCTTGATCGCCGCGTTGTTCGCGCCGTCGGGAACGATGAACGCGCCCGCGTGCAGATGATGTCCGTCAAGGTCGAAGTTGTCCTCAGCCGCCTGCATCGGCACCGACGGGTTCGAGAAGCGGAAGGTCACCAGCACGTTGTCGGTGTTGGCGTCGACCACCAGCGTGGAGCCAGTGCCGTTGACCGTACCCGGCAGTACGACGTCCTCCGTCAGCGGCTTCATCGTGGCCGAGAGCACGGTCTTGTCCGTGATGGGATGCACCACGATATTGCGCATCAGCGGCATCGTCCAGCCGGTGTCGTCGTAGGGCAGCGGGTTGGTCACCGGGTAATTTTGCAGGCTGAAGTACATATCGACCAGCGTGCGGAAGGGCTGATCGGCGCGGATGACATAGTCGCCCGGAGCCACCGCCGTCGAGCCGAACTGCCCAGCCGACGTAGCGATGTTGAACTCGACTCCCTGGCGGCGCAGGTCGTTGACCATGTCGGCCGCGTTGCTGCGGCGGGCCTGTGCGGCGGGGATCACCCAGCCGTAGACCGGGCCGTCCTTGCCCTTGTCCACCGAACGCTTGTTCTTCAGCCAGTAGTTCTCGAGATAGAGCGAGTGATCGGTCGAGACCTTGTCCAGCGCGAAGAGGATCGCCGACTCCTGAATGTTGGTGTTGTTGCGCGGCCCCCACTTGATGGTGGGCAGCGGCGGGTTGGTGCGGTACCACTCGCGGCTCGTCGTGGTCGCGGGCAGTTGCAACTTCTCCTGCACGTCAGGTCCGTACGACTGCACCTCGTAGAAGCGGCCGAAGGAGTTATGCGTCTCGGCGATCCAGAAGAGGTAGTTCGGCACCCAGCCGTCGTAGAAGCCATAGGTGAAGACGCCGGGCACGTTGCGCTTGGCCATCTCCATCACCTCGGTCTCGGCCAGCAGCCACCACTCGTCGGGCGCGATGGGGTCGAGCGAAGGATTGTAGGGGCCGGTGCCGGTCGAGACGTAAAGGTAGCTCTGGGCCTCGTGCAGGTCGTGCAGGATGGTCGGGTGCCAGGTGAGTACGCCGTCGGTGATGTGCTGCGTCAGCGCGAGGCCCTGACCCATGCCGTCGCGGTTGTTGTCGTGGGCCACGTACTTGCCCCAGTACATCAGCGGAGGACGCGGCTTGCCGGTCTTCTTGCCGTAGTAGTAGGTGTCCACCTGCTTGTCGCGGCCGTCGGTCTCGACGACCGGCGTGATGAAGACGATGGTGTGCTCGCGGATGTTCTTGATGAGCGGCGTGTCCTCGACCAGCAGCCGGTAGGCCAGCTCGGTGAGCATCTGCGGGCCGCCGGTCTCGGGCGAGTGGATGCCGCTGGTGATCCAGTAGAGCGGCTTCGAGGTGTGGATGATCTTCTGGGCCTCGGCCTCGCTGGTCTTGCGCGGATCGGTCAGCGCGCCCAGGTCGGCCTTGTATTTATCGAGGTTCTTGATCGCATCCTCGCTGCCGATGGCGAGCACGACCATGTCGCGCCCCTCTTCGCTCTTGCCCAGCGTCCAGAACTTCGCCCGCCCCGGCGCGGCCTTGGCCAGCGCCTCGTAGTACTTGTTGATCTCCTCGGAGTAGTACAGTTCGCCCGGCTGCCCCGGCATCTTGCCGAAGAACTTCAATGGCGTGGGGATCGTCGCCGACGCGGGCAAGTGATCGACCAGCTCCGTCGTGAACCGAGGGTCCGAGAGGTACTCGTGGATCAGCCGCGTGTACTCCTCGTCGTTCTTCTGCGGCGCGGCGGGCTTGGCGGCAGACTGGGCCAGCGCGGTGCTCGCCAGAGTGGCACCAAGGAGACCGGCAAGGATGACGCGACGGGCGCTCTCGATCGGAGGGACGAAGGCCCACCTCCGGATCGGAGTGGAGCAAGCAAAGTTAGAGGTCATAGATGAGAGCTATAACAAACGGCGATAGAGAGGTCAAAGGAATTCGTAACCTCGGCCCACTACTATCGCCCCGTAGCTCCAAACCGCTGCTATGCCTCGGGAACCGGCGTGCCTGGGTCCCAGTTCTGCTTCAGGCCACTCGGCCACAAGGTCTCCGCACCGCCCGCGCGCAGCATCTCCATGACTTCGTGCGCCAGTTGGGTATGCTCCTCGCCCTCGAGCACTCGCAGGTTCGCCCGCACAATCTCAGGCGTTCCCATCCCGACCAGCGTGGTGGCCACATGCGAGTAGTCGAGGCAGAAACGCAGCGCCAACGTCTCGATGGCCACGCCCTGCGCTGTGCAGAATTCCGCCGCTCGGACACAGACGGCCCGCGCCTCGGGCGTCGCCGGATGCCACGCAGGAGCGCCCGCTTGCGTCAGCAGCCCCATGTGCAGCGGCGACGCATTGATGAGGCCAAGCCCCTCCGCCTGCGCGAACGGCCGCAGCTCACGCTCCATCGTGGTGTTGGCCAGGTTGTAGCGGCAGTAACTCAGCACACTGTCCAGCCGAATGCCGCGCTCGCTTGCCTGCCGCGCGATCGTCCGCAGGTTCTCCAACTGGTAGCCCGTGATACCGATCAGCCGCGCCTTCCCCGCTGTGCGCAACTCCTCGAGTGCGGGCAGCGTCTCTTCCACGATCTGCTCCACCGTGCCGAACTCGCAGTCGTGCACCTGCAGCAGATCGACGTAGTCCGTGCGCAGGCGACGCAGCGACTCCTCGAAGCCCTGCGTGATTGCCTTGGCCGAGAAGTTGAAGGCGCTGGCGCCGTAGCGTCCGCACTTGGTGGCCAGTACCACGCGGTCGCGCCGACCCTCGAGCGCCGCGCCCAGGCGCTGCTCGCTCAGGGTCAGGCCGTAGTAGGGAGAGGTGTCGAAGAAGTTGATGCCCTCGTCGATGGCCAGATGGACCGCTCGCTCACCCTCGCTCAAGGGGATATCGCCGAAGACGTTGCCCAGGGCCGAAGCTCCGAAGCCGATCACTGAAACGCGCGGACCGCCAGGTTGAAGCAGGTTATATCTCATAAGCCTGCCCTCACTATAAATGGGTACTTCGCACCGTTCTCGGGGCGGTATGGGTGAGTTCTCTTCTGAGGGCCTTCCGTTGGTCGGCAGCAGGATTTTAGTTTCGGACCAGCACGCGAAGCAGTAAAAAGGCGTGTGAACGCCCGCACTCCGAGCAGGAGGCTCGTCCGGCAGGACAAGGTTGTTGCTTTTCCAAGAGTGGAGCTTTGTGGATGGGGATAGAAAGCATACCTCGGGGCTAAAGCCCGGACCTACCCCAGAGGCAGCAGCAATAGACTCCCCATGCGCTATTCGGATTTTCGGATTCTATTTGTAGCGAAAAATGTTACAAGATAATTTGTGACAAAATTTGTTATTTAATCCGATCACTTACTTCGGTTCGACCCTCAGCCGATCGGCTGCCAGCAACGCGAGGTAATCGCGTGCGTACGCGGCCAGCACCAGGCTCAGTGCCATCACCATCACCATCAGCAGCCAGAAGTGCTCCGCCATCCACAGCCGCAGCATCGCGTACGGCGCGATATTGCCCACGTGGTACACCCGCGAGCCCAGTTCGTACGAGGTAAACCTGCCGTTGCGCAGCAGGCTCACCGTGTGCGAGATATCGCTGGACTGCGAACGCTCCAGAAAGATATCGGCAAACCCGTTCAGCGCCTCGTCGTTGCGCAGCTCCAGCATCACGATCGAGCGGCCCGAGAAGAACGGCGACTCCAGCCCCTCCATCAGCAGGTCGGGTAGCCCATCGGAGGTGTCCGAGATCTGCTCCTCGGGTGAAGCTTCGCCGTTCATCCGCTGCCAGTACGCGCGCAGCAGCTCCGTCAGCCCGCTCGGCCCCTTCACATGCAGTCCGCTGGCATCGAAGGTAACCGGCAGCAACGCATCCAGCGACGAGAAGACCGGCTGGTCGGAGACGCTGCCTAGCATCAGGTAGTCGCGGTCGCCGCGCATTACCACGTCCGGGCCGGCCACCGAGAGCCGCAGAGCGGGATAGCCCGTCTGGGTGCCGCAGTGGCTCATCAGGTAGAGCAGCAGAGTGATCTCGTTCGGCGTCGGCGTGGACGGCAGCACGATCACCGTGTCGGCCAAGTCGGCGCGGCGCGTAAACGGAAAACCCGCATTGGCAAACAGCTCCAGGTTCGGCATCGTCGCCCAGTGCGTCAGCCCGCGTATATCGAGATAGGAGTCATGCAGGATCGCGCCCGAGAGCGCCCCCGGCCCGCTCTGCCGGTCGATATTCGGGTTGGCGGGAATGAAGTCGAAGCTGAACAGCAGCGTATTGCCGAACGGGCGCATCTGCGGCACCGGCATCATCACCGTCCGATGATGATCCGCGAACTGGTTCCCCGACGGCAGCGCCGTCTCGTTAATCATCGAGCCGTTGGCAAACACACGCAGCGCGGAGCCCATACCCAGAGGCAGCGGGTTATAGCGATAGGTCAGAGCCAGCTTCAGGTTCTGCTTCTCGCCGTAGTAAAGGTCCGGCGGCACGCGCAGGTAGACCGGCAGCGGTTTGGTTCCGTCCGCCTGCAAGGCCTCCTGCGAGCTGAGCTGCCACAGCGGCGTCAGTTGATCGGTCGACAGCCAGCGCGGAGCGTCGTCCGGCTGACGCGGCTCCGGCATCGCAAAGTCGCCGATCCGCACGCTCTCGCCCAACATCGGCGCGGCCGTACCGGCCATCGGATGCGAGACCTTCATCAGCGCGAGCGCGAGCGCCGCATGCATCAACTGTTCGTCGTTGTCGCCCGACAGGATCAGCGCCGCTCCATCCGGGTCGGAGGGGTTGGACTTGATATTCAGCGACGGGCCACCCGCGGGAATCCGTAACCCATCCGGCAGACGGCTGGGCTGGTTCGAGAAGACGATCACGTTGCCCGGAGGAATCGCGCCGATCGCAACTGAAAAGTGCGGCGGCTTCGAGCTGGCCAGGGTGCCCAGCCACGAGGCCACAATCCCCGCCGCTTGCAGAGCCTGCGGCGTCGGCGGCGAAAGGAAGACAAACGGGATCGTCGTCGTGGTCTGGAGATCGGTGTCGAAGAGCGGTAGCGGCAGCAGTCCCAGGTCTTTCTGGAACGGCACGCGGTCGCCCGCGATCAGCAGTGTGGAGCTGGCTCCGATGTTCGCCAGCACTATCGAGCTTGTCGCCTTGCCCGACTGCGACACTGTGCCGCCCGTGAACTCGAACGTAATGTCGTTGTCGCGGATCAGCAGCTCGGCCGGGATCGGCAGCGCCACGAAGCCGTACTCGGCATACTGCTGCGGCTGGTCCGGTGCGGCGATCTCGGCGATGGGCGAGCCGTTCAGAGTCACCTTGATGGTGCCGGTGTGCGGCGGCAGCTCCGAGCTGAAGTGATAGGTCAGGTCGAGCGTCGCGCGCCGCGGAAGCCGCGTATGACCCAGCGTGAACTTGACCGAGTAGTACGAGTGCGGGCCGCGCATCTCGACCGAGTTATGCACTCCCATATCCTTCAACGTGATGCTGTCGTTCGCCTGGCCGCTCGTCACCGTAGTGGCCGGCGGTGTGAGCAATGTGATCTGCTGCCGCTTCGTCGCGGAGGCAACTGGCGAGGAGACCGCAGACGGCATAGCTACCGGAGCGGTATCGGCAGCAGGCTGCTGCTCCGCAGCCCCGGAGCTCTGCGCGCCCGGAATCTGCGCATGAGCCCGCCCCGGCAGCATGGCAAGCGCCAGCAAGGTCACCGTTACCGCAGCGGCGGCGGCCTTCTTCTTACGCGGCAGCAGGCCGCGGAGTACCTGGTTGAAGCCCGCGAAGGAGATACGAACCACGCGCGCCAGGCTGACCATCGGACGATCCACCTCGACGTCATCGCGCAGCTTGATCCACGAGTTGGCGCGTGAGTACAGGGCACAGGTCAGCGTCTCTTCTTCCTCGATCGTCGGCGTGTTGAACTGCAGCCGCACCGCACCCTCGCGAATCCCCACCACCGTCGCCCCAATCTCCGCGTTGCCGGTCTGTGCCGGGAAGGCAAGCTGCAACGACTGCCCCAGCTCAAACTCGTAGGCGTTGCCGCACCGGAGCGACGCACCACCCACGGACATATCTTCCGTCATGCCGTAGATCAGCTCGCCCTGCGGCAGGCGCAGACGCACCGAGAGCTGCGCCGGAATCCGCACCGAGCTGCGACGCTGCTGCTGCTCGTTGGCGCACGCGGCGGCCACTCCCAGAATCACCATGTTGAACAGTATCCAGGCCAGGTTGCTGAGGACCGTGCCCGGGTGCGTCGGATCGGTGACCAGCAGACGGTAAGGCACCGCGCACACTCCCAGAAAGTTCAGGAGCAACAGCCACGTGGTGGGAGCCGCGATGTGGCGGTCGAAGGTCGTCTCCGCCAGAGTGCTGCCCTTGTCCGTCACGTTGAACTTGCCCAGCTTCGGGTTGATGAGCGCGAGCAGCGTCGGCAGCAGGATGTAAGGCGCAAGCACGGTCTCGTAGATCTCGTTCCAGAACGAGTGGCGATGCCTGCCCTGTACCCGAGAGTTGGTCAGGCTCGAGATGACCAGGTGCGGCATCGCGTACGCCAGAATCGCCACCCAGTACCCCGGAATAACTGTCCGCCCCAGCAGCATGTAGATCAGCGGAGCGCAGAGAAAGATGAGCCGCGGCACCGCGTACATGAAGTGCAGCATGGCGTTGAAGTAGCAGAGCCGCTGCGTGAGCTTCATCCCCGAAGCCAGCATAGGGTTGTCGGTACGCAGAATCTGGATCATGCCGCGCGCCCAGCGCACGCGCTGGCCTACGTGCGCCGCAAGCGTCTCGGTGGCCAGACCCGCAGCCTGCGGCAGGTTGATGTAGGCCGTGTTCCAGCCCTTCTTCTGCATCCGCAACGAGGTGTGCGCGTCTTCTGTAACAGTTTCGGTGGCAATTCCGCCTACCTCGTTCAGGGCCTCGCGCCGGATGACCGCGCACGAGCCGCAAAAGAACGTGGCGTTCCACAGATCGTTGCCGTCCTGGATGATGCCGTAAAAAAGCTCGCCCTCGTTGGGGATCGACTTATATTGCAGCAGGTTGCGCTCGAACGGATCGGGCGAGTAAAAGTAGTGCGGCGTCTGCAACATCGCCAGCTTCTTCTCCGCCAGGAACCAGCCCACCGTCACTTGCAGGAAGCTGCGCGTGGGTACGTGGTCGCAGTCGAAGATGGCCACCAGCGGCGAGTTCATCGTGGTCAGCGCGTGATTGATGTTTCCGGCCTTGGCGTGGTTGTGCTCGGCGCGCACAATATAGCCGACCCCGGCCTCTTCGGCGAAGCGCCGGAAGCCCTCGCGCGTGCCGTCGTCGAGGATATAGACGTGCAGCTTCTCCGGCGGATAGTCGATATTGTTCGCCGCCAGCGCCGTGTACCGCACCAGCGAGAGCGGCTCGTTGTAGGTCGGAATCAGCACGTCCACATGCGGCCACTCGGCCTCGTCCTCGGGCAGCGGCATGGGCTTGCGCCGCAGCGGCGCGCTGGTCTGCATGAAGCCCAGCACCATGATGAGGACCGTGTACGCCTCGGCCGAGATCAGCACCAGCATCAACACCGCGTCGATGGTGAAGCGGGGGTTGGCCTCGTCGCCGAAGTACTGGATGATGGTGTACACCCGCCACCACCCGTAGCGCAGCGTCGCGGCCAGCGAGATGAGCATCAGTGCGATGGTCACCACGCGCGATCCCTTGAAGCGGTTCAGGATCATCGCCAGCAGGATGCTGACGATGCCGACCACGATCTGCTTCTGCCAGCCCAGATAGAGGCTGACGAACTGAAAGAGCAGAAACGTGCTCAGAAGCACTACGACCAGGCGCACGACCCGAGTTCGGACCTTCTCTGTACCGAGGAAAAAGCTCACGTTATCTACTCTCTACTTCCGCGGCAAAATGGAAATACAACATTCGTGCAACGTGTACGGTAACCTTTACTAAATCGTCAATAACAAAAGGCACATCAGGCTCATAACAGGGTACTTTCCATTATCTGTCAGCCTCCGGCGATCCGGCTGTCCCGGACAAGACCTTCGGGCGGGGCGTATACTAGCCAAGTTCGGGCGGCATCTGTCGCAACACTCTGGCAGAGCAGCACTGGAGATGACTATGAGCCTTACTCAACTCGCAGATAACGTCGAGCGTGGTGTTTCGCGCAAAGTTACCCCTCAGCTTCTGGCCGACAAGAAGCGACTTCGCCAGCCCATCACGGCCCTTACCGCGTACGACTACCCGACCGCGCGCCTGATAGACGAGTCTGGAATCGACATGATCCTGGTCGGCGACTCGGTGGCCATGGCCGTTCTCGGCTACGACTCCACCCTACCCCTCACCGTTGACGAGATGCTACATCACGCCAAGGCCGTGCGCCGGGGTTGTCGTAACTCCTTTCTCGTCGTGGACATGCCCTACGGCAGCTACCACTGCGGCAGCGAAGACGCGCTGCGCAACGCACTCCGCTTCGTCAAGGAAGCCGGAGCCGAGGCGGTCAAGATCGAAGGCGGTGCCGAGCGCGCCGCGCTGGTCGAGCAGCTAACCCTAGCCAAGATTCCCGTCGTTGGCCACATCGGCCTTACGCCGCAGTCGCTCAACCTGATGGGCGGCTACAAGGTGCAGGGCAAGACCGTCGCGGCCATCGACCGGCTGCTCGAAGACGCCGCCGCCCTCGAAGGCGCGGGAGCCGTCGCGCTGGTGCTCGAAGGCGTTCCTCGCGAGGTCGCCGCGCGCATCACCGCCGCGGCCAGCATCCCCACCATCGGCATCGGCGCGGGGCCGGAGTGCGACGGACAGATTCTCGTCTTCCACGATATCTTCGAGCTGACCTTCCTCCACCGCGCCAAGTTCGTCCGCAGCTTCGGCAGCGCGGGCGACCTGGTACGCAGCGGGCTTCGGCACTTCCGCGAGGCCGTCGCCGCGCGCACCTTCCCCAGCGACTCCGAGAGCTATCACCTCTCGTCCGGCGTCCGCGCCGAGTTCGAGCATCCGCCCATCCCAGCAGGAAAGTAACCAATGCAGATCCACACCACCATCGCCAGCCTGCGCCAGGCCATCGCCTCAGGCTCCGGCACGCTCGGCCTCGTTCCCACCATGGGAGCCCTGCACGAGGGCCACCTCTCGCTCGTCCGCGCCGCCCGCAGTCAGTGCGGCCGCGTCGTCGCCTCGCTCTTCGTGAACCCCACCCAATTCGGCCCCAACGAGGACTTCAGCCGCTACCCCCGCACCTTCGAGCGCGACTGCCAGCTCTTCGAGCAGGCCGGAGTCGATCTCCTCTTCGCGCCCCAGCCCGAGGAGATGTACCCCCACGGCCCCGCCGATCCTAACCGCACCTTCGTCGAGGTGCCCGGCATCAGCGAGCGGCTCGACGGGCACTTCCGCCCCGGCCACCTGCGCGCCGTCGCCTCCGTCGTGGCCAAGCTCTTCCACATCGTCTCGCCCGACTTCGCCTACTTCGGCCAGAAGGATGCCGCCCAGGTGGCTACCATTCGGGCCATGGTCCGCGACCTCAACTTCCCCCTTCACGTAATGGTCTGCCCCACGGTGCGCGACCCCGACGGGCTGGCTCTCAGCTCCCGCAACCGCTACCTGACTACCGAGCAGCGCACCCAGGCGCTCGCGCTCTCCCGCGCCCTGGCCCTCATCTCTACCGCCGTCTCCGAGGGCATCCATGAGGTCCCGACCCTCGTCGCCAACCTGACCTCCGCCATCCGTAGCTCCCCCGGCCTGCGCTTCGAGTACGCCGAGATCGTCGATCCCGACACGCTGGAGCCTATCGCCAATCTCAAGCGCGGAGCCCTCGTCGCGGTAGCTGCGTACCTCGGCAACACGCGCCTCATCGACAATATGGTTCTTCCTCCCATGCAGCCTATTGCTGTCCAAACAACCGCGCAGGAGGTCTCCGCATGAACGTCCTCGTGGGAGTCGCAGGCGGAGTAGCCGCTTACAAGGCCGCCGAACTGGTCCGCGCCCTGCAAAATCGCGGAGTAGACGTGCAGGTGGCCATGACCCGCTCCGCCGAGGAGTTCATCCGGCCCCTCACCTTCGCCGCGCTCACCGGCCATCAGGTCTTCACCTCACTCTGGAAGCCCTCGGCAGAGGCGACCTCCGGCGAAGCCGGGCCGTTCAGCATCGAGCACATCGCTGTCGCTCAGCAGATCGACGCCCTTGTCATCGCTCCGGCCACGGCCAACACCATCGCCCGGCTGGCCCACGGGCTGGCCGACGACTTCCTGACTACGCTCGCGCTGGCCACGACCGCGCCGATCCTGCTCGCGCCCGCGATGAACGTCAATATGTGGAACCACCCGGCCACCCAGGCCAACCTGCGCACGCTCGAGTCGCGCGGCGTCCAGATCGTCCCGACGGGCTCCGGCTACCTGGCCTGCGGAATGACCGGCGGAGGCCGTCTCGCCGATCCCGAGGTAATCGCCGAGGCAGTTCTGCAAAGGCTTCTCAAGACAAAAGACCTTACGAATGAGCACATTCTGATCACCGCTGGGGGCACCCGCGAGCCTATCGACCCGGTGCGCTTCCTCGGCAACCGCTCCAGCGGCAAGATGGGCCACGCCCTGGCCGAGGAGGCCGCCGCCCGTGGGGCCGCCGTCACCCTGGTCACCGCCTCGACGCTGGCGGCACCGGCTGGCTGTACGGTCGTCCGCGTCGAGACCGCCCGCCAGATGATGCACGCTGTTCTGGACCACCTGCCCGCCACCACCATCATCATTGGGGCCGCCGCCGTGGCCGACTTCCGCGTCGCCGAGGTTGCCGGATCGAAGATTCGCCGTAACGGGCCGCTCACCTTGGAACTCGAGCCAACCGAGGACATCATCGCCCGTGTGGTCGCGGGGCGCAGCGCCAACACCCTCGTCGTAGCCTTTGCCGCCGAGACCGACTCGCCCGAACAGAATGGTCGCGCCAAGCTGCTGCGCAAAGGGGCCGACGCCATCGTCATCAACGACGTCTCCCTGCCCGGCCTGGGCTTCGATTCGGACTCCAACGCGGGCATCTTCCTTACCCCTACCGTCTCGGTCCCCCTGCCCGAGAGCAGCAAACGCCTGATGGCCGCGCGGATTCTCGACCAGACCGTGGCCCTGCGCACATGCAGCCTTGAACCAGTCCTCTAGATCGGAAAACACGCGAAGCGTCCAAGACCGCACGAAGTGCCGCCTGCCAGATGTGAGGGCGTTTTTGCATCAACATTCAACTCAAGTAGCATCAAAATCATGATCTCCCCGGCTTCACCCGCGTCCCGCAAGGCCCCAAAACGCTTCCCCATCCTGTTTCTGCTTGCCCTTGCACTCGGTGCGGGCGCGGGCGCATCGGCCCAGACACTGGCCCACTCGCACTGGGCCGGTGACGGCATATCGGCGGACCCGTGGTGGCGCACCGCCGTCTTTTACCAGATCGATCCCCTCACCTTCCAGGACTCCAACGGCGACGGCTTCGGCGATCTGGCCGGGGTCACCCAACGCCTCGACTACCTGCAATCGCTCAACGTCGACGCCATCCTGCTCTCGCCGCTGAAGATCACCCTCACTGCCGGAGCAGCTCCGGAGCCGGACCCGCTCTACGGCGCTCCGGGCGACTTCGACGACCTGATCCAGCAGGCCAGCCGCCGCCGCATCCGCACCATCATCGACCTGCCGCTCACCGCCGGGCGCTCCGCCGCCGAGATGACCGGACTGGCCCGCTTCTGGTTCAGCCGCGGCATCGCCGGACTTCGCCTGATACGTGACGCCAAAGCCCCCATGACCGCCGCCGATGTCGAACAGACCGCGCGCCAGCTAAGACAGGTGGCCGACGGCTTTGGCGGCCAGCGCGTGATCCTGGCCGATGCCGAGCTTGGCGCTGCCTCCGCCCAGTTGGCCCTGACGCCGCCGCTGGCCCTCACCGATCATCTCAGCGGCTCCGACCTGCGCCGCGCCCTGCTCGACTCGCTGGCTCCGAATCGCACTGCCCCGGTCTTTTTCACCGACTCCCCGGACCACCCGCGCAGCCCGGATCGCTACGCCGATCCCGCGCAGAGCACTGCCATCGCACGCCTGCTGGCCACCCTGCTGCTGACCAGCCGCTCCGCCGCGAACCTGTATTACGGGCAGGAGATTGGTCTTCAGGCAGCCTCCACAACCAAACCGGAGTCGCTTCCAGCCGCCGCGCAGGCATCCCTTGCGGCCGTGGCTCCGGCGTTGATGCCCTGGGGCGGAACGCCCGGCTTCAGTACCGGTAAGCCCTGGCTGCCGATAAACAATACGACAGCCACCGTCGCCGCCGAAGACCCCGATCCCAAGTCCCTGCTGGGCTGGTATCGCCAGTTGAGCGCGATGCACCACAACAATCCAGCCCTCAGCTCCGGCGCCAGCACGCTGCTCGATACAGGCAATCCCGATGTGGTCGGGTGGATCCGCAGGCCCGCGTCCGGAGATCCCGTGGTCATCGTCCTCAACCTGGCTTCGCACCCCAGTCAAGCCTCGTTGACGCACGACCTGCACGCCGGATTCCTGCGTAACCTGATCCCCTCGACCGCGAGCGGGAGCTACATTCAGCCGATCCAGGTGGGCTCGTTTACGCTGCCGCCATATGGGGTCTACATCGGCGAGCCGCATCTGAAGTAGGGAGAAAAAAGCATACCTCGGGGCTAAAGCCCCGACCTGACCAGAAGCAACGGCAACGACAGAAGCAGATTCCTCCGCTTCGCTCCTGAATGACAGCCAACAACAGGCAACGGCAAGTGCGGCCTCACGCCGGGCGGGCGGCACTTCGTGCGGTACTCGACGCTTCGCGTAACAACTGCTATGCCAGCCGCTTCACCGCTGCCTCACGCTCAAGCATCTCCACGTACGCCGTATACACCCGATCGAAGACCGAATCCCAACTGCACCCCAAGGCATACTGCCGCGCCGTTGCGCGCATACGGACCAATTGCTCAGGATCGTTCAGCACCCCGGAGATCGCGCCGACAAAGCCCTCGTCCGGCACGATATGCCCCGTCTCGCCCTCGCGGACGATGTACTTCGGGCCACCGTCCGGCGTCACCACCGCCGGAACCCCGCTGGCCAGCGCCTCCAGCACCACGTTGCCGAAGGTGTCGGTGTGCGAGGGAAAGACCAGCAGGTCCATGCGGGCATAGGCTCGCGCCAGATCCGGCCCGCGCAGCACCCCGGCAAACTCGGCCGTGGGCAGAGCACGCCGCAGCGCCTCCTCCTCCGCCCCGTGCCCAATAATCAGAAACCGTGCATCGATCCCGGCGCTCGTCAGCGCGTCCTGAATCCGCGGCAGCAGGGAGACGTTCTTCTCCACCGAAAGCCGCCCGACGTACCCCAGTGTAAAGGGTCTCTCCGGCTGGTCTGGCTGCCGATGGGCTGGAGAAAACAGCTCCGTATCCACGCCGCGCTGCATCAACTGGCACTGCCTGCCGGTGGCCTGCTCCAGCATGGCGCACAGCTCCGTGTTGGGCGCGAAGAGCACCTTGGCCAGCCGGTAAAAACGCCCCGTCAGCTCCAGCGCCCCGGCCTCGATGCCGGATGAGGTGCTCTGGCCCATCGCCTCGGGCAGCAGGGCCGTCAGCCAGTCCAGCCGCCGCGCCGCGTACTCGTGTACGTTGGTGTGCCACGAGGCGGCCAGCGGAATCCCCAGCTTCCAGGCAAAGTACGCGGCAAAGATCCCCAGCTCACTCGGCCCGGTCATGTGGATGACATCGGGGCGGAAGCGCAGCAAAGCCTCTTCGATCACGTCTCCGTGCCGCCAGTAGAGCGGGTCGAAGGAGAGGTCTTTTTCCATGCCGACCGCGACCCAGCTCCGTGGCAGCTCCAGCGTGGTCAGCTCGCCGCGACGGTGCTCGGCGGTGTCGCGGTCGCCCGCGCGCACGCACAGAAAGGGAAGGCCGTGCCGCTCCGCATAAGCCACGAAGTTCCGGCTGGTATGCGCGACCCCATTGACCTCGTGGAACGAATCCGGAAAGTAAGCGATGCGCGGAGCCTGCATCGAACTAGGGTACATCGGCATAGTTTCGTGGCCTTAAAAGACATTGTCCTGCCGGACGGGCCTCCTACGCGGAGGGCGGTCACTTCGTGACGCGTATACCTTGTCTCGATGACTCAAGAGGCAACGGTCCTCCCGCTGGTCGGAAACAAAATGCTCGTTTCCGACCAGCGGGAGGACCTCAGAAGAGAATCCCGCCCATACCGCAACGAGAACCGCACGAAGTGCCGAAGTGCTATGCGTCTAGCTTGCTCAGCGCGGCGCGCATCTCGCTGGTGTCGCTCCATGCCATGCGCAGGCCGCCCGAGACCGGAGCCGCGCCCATCATACGAACCGCGTTCAGGATGAACCGCAGATAAACCGGGGCCTGACCGTCGTTCCACAGCGTCGAGAGCGGGCGGATCTCGCCCTTCGAGTCGGGGTGGAAGACGCGCTCATCCCAGCGCTGCGAGCCTTCGGGGAAGTGCGGGTAGTCGCGGATCGCGTCCAGCGTCGACTGCAGGATACGGTGCTTCCACGGCTCGGCGTACTGCGGCATGTAGAGCACATGCGAGATCCGCTCGCGCCGCACCTCGTAGACGAACTCGGTGAAGCTGGTCGCGTGGGTCAGGTTCACGTTCGCGTTCGGCTCCACCCCGTGGCGGTCGCCGCCCGAGATTACCAGTTGGTTCCACTTGCCCGCCAGCGTCGAGATCTCGCGATTCTCCTTCCAATCGCGCAGGCCGTTCAGCTCCAGCGCGTGGATGAACTGGCCGTTCACCGCCAGAAAGTCGTTGACCAGCGCCTCATGCTTGGCGTTGCCGATGCGGTAGAGATCCCAGAGCGGGTGGTTGAAGACGATGAGCACGCCGGGCAGCTCGTCGAGCTCGGCCAGCATCGCCGTCAGCATCCCCGCGGGCTGCTCGGACGACTTCATCGCCGTGAAGGCCTCCAGCCGCACCATCCACTCCAAGGCAGTGGCGCTGGGCAGGTTGTGGACGCCGAGGTGGAATGCGGTGGCTCCGTACGGCACCGTCCACTCCAGCGAGACCGGGATGTGCCGGGCGCTGTCGATCGAGCGCAGCAGCATCGGGGCGCGGATGTCGTCGTGATCTGTGATCGAGACCAGGGACGCCAGTTGCAGCTTCTCTTCCACCTGCGTACGCTCCAGGTCAAAAGCCAGACGCGGCGTCAACGGTGGGGTCCAGTAGCTGGCCGCGTAGTTGGGACGGATGCCCGAGCAGCGCGCCGAGCGGTCCTCGGCCCAACGCATCACACGCTGCAGCCAGCGCCAGTCGCTCGAGAGCTCCGCGATGAAGTCGAGCGTCTCCCGCGACATGCTGGTGTGGCTGTGCAACGAGACCCCGGTACGAAAACCTTCGGTCGCCTTCGGCTCGCGCCACCAATATGAGATGCTCGACTGGCTCATAGAACCCCCTCCCCGTGCCTTAGGTTACCTTTCGCTGCAAGTATTTCCCCACAAGATGAAGGGGATGTGACTGCTGCAACAATGGTGCTTCAAAAAGGGGATCACGCTTGATACCTAAGCACTTAAGTACCCGGGAATTCTTGTATTTCAAGGGGTTGCTTTCTGCTGTTACTGCGTGCTTCCAGTGGAAAAGACCTGCTCGGCCTGCGCCCCGATGAGGCGGTATAGGGCAAAGGTACGGCTGTGCTGCGCGCGCAGCTCGACCAGCAGGCTGGCCCGGTTCGATGCCTCCGCATCCACCACGTCCACCAGCCGCAGCCGGGGCGTGCGGTCCAGGTGCCGCGAGTCGGTGACGTTGTCGAGCGCTACCCGCAGGTCGTTGTTGGCGTCGGCCTGGGCAATCACCGTCACGTACTGGACGGTGGCTCCATCCGGGCTCGGCGACGAGGCCGAGAAGCTGTAGGTCGGCGCGCCGCCGTAACTCAGGGTGTAAGCCTTCAACACCTCATCCGACAGCGGCAGCGGAGGAGGAGGTGGCGGAGTTACGGCCTTGCTCCGATGGGCTCCGGTACGAACGACTATTGGCTTGGTCGGCGGCGAAGCGGGAGCGACTCCGGCGTATGTCTTCAGCCGATTCCGGGCCAGATCGCGCATCTTGCCCAGCACTGTCTCCTGCTCCTCCTTGCTCTCCCAGGCACGGGCGAAGTCGTGCTGGGGGCGGTCGACCGCGTCCGATACCGCGACCATCTGGTGCAGGTCCGGCGGCAGCCCGATCAGTTTGGGCAGGTCGTCGTCGGTCATGGCGTGGGTGGGCTTGCCACGGTGCAGGTTGGGGCGGTTGGGGTCGTCATTCAAGGAGCCGACCTCGGAGACCGACGCTCCGCCTCCCTTCTGCGCCGCCTTTTTCTCGGCTGGGCTACGCTTTTTTAAAGTAGGCCTGTCCGGGTCGTCGGCCGGGGAGTCGCTCGACGCCGTGGTGCTGCCGGAGTCGCTCCGACGCTTCATCGTCGGGCGGTCGGGGTCGGAGTCGCTGCTGGAAGTCTTTGAATCCGAAGAGCCTGCCGAGGAGCTATCGCTGCCGGAATCCGACCTTCTCTTCATCGTCGGACGGTCCGGGTCATCGGCGGGGGTACTGCTGGATGCCGTCGTGCTACCGGAATCGCTTCGGCGCTTCATCGTCGGACGGTCGGGGTCAGAGTCGCTGCTGGAGGTCTTTGAATCCGAAGAGCCTGCCGAGGAGCTATCGCTGCCGGAATCCGACTTTCTCTTCATCGTCGGACGGTCGGGGTCGTCCGACTTGCTTGTAGAAGCCGTCGTGCTTGGTGTGGAAGGGGGCGAAGTTGTAGAAGCCGCAGGAGTTGAGGGAGTACTCGAAGCCGAGTCGTCGCGGCGTTTCATTGTCGGACGGTTCGGATCATCGTCCGGCTTGGGGGTTGAAGCCGTCGTTGTGGGGGTGCTCGAAGAGGCCGAGGGCGTGGACGTCGAAGTGCTGCCGGAGTCGTCCCGCCGCCGCATCGTCGGGCGGTCCGGATCGCTGTTGGCCGTGGTGCTCGCACTTTTGTTTGCGGTGCTGTCCGGACTCTTGTTGTCTGAAGAAAAATGCGGACGCGCAGTATCCGGCTTGCTGCTCTGCACCGTGCCCTTCGAGAGACGCACCTTGCCCGAAGGCGGCGTCAGCTTGGGCGTGGGCAGCGCCTTGTACTGCCCGTAGCCAAACCAGCCGTCGTCGTACGGAGCCGCCGAACTCTCCTCGGCCGGTTGCAGGTGACGCGCAAATGCAAGATCCAGCAGCCCTTTAGGCACGCCGGACTGGTCCAGCTCGAAGATTGTTCCGGTCTCGAGCGCCATGGGGACGGGACGGGCAAGGTAGACTCCAGCGTCCTGCAAACTGCCGTCGATGAAGAGCGTGACCGGGATGAGGCGACTGGCCGCGGGCTTAGCCACGTCGCCGGTCCACTCGTAGACCCCCACCGCCCGCACCACGGTCTCGGGCTTTTTGACAGCGTGCATCTGGGCGGCAAGGGGGACTGCAACGGGCAAGGCAAGCGCAACGACTCCGGCGACCGCCGACGCGACCCGACCTTTGCCGCAGATCCTCATACTGGCATTAGACGCGATATCCGGCAGGTCGTGCCAGCCGATGCCTCCATTCAGCTACCATTCATGTGGTGGATTCCCAATCGGACAACCCGCTGCTCGAGGTTTCGGACCTCACCGTCGCCTTCGGAGGCCGTCCCGTCGTCCACGGAATCTCCTTCGCCATCCGGCAGGGGCAGACGCTCGGGCTGGTGGGCGAGTCCGGCTCCGGCAAGTCGGCCACCTCGCTGGCGCTGCTGCGGCTGCTGCCGCCCTCGGCACAGGTCACCGGCTCCATCACCTTTGCGGGACAGAACCTGCTCGCCCTGCCCGAGCCAGAGATGCGCCGCCAGCGCGGCAGCGGCATCGCCATGATCTTTCAGGAGCCGATGTCGGCACTGAACCCGGCCATGACCGTGGGGCAGCAGATCGCCGAGGCGGTCCAGGCGCACCACCCCGAGATGGATCGTAACGCCATCAAAAAAAAGGTTCTGGAGGCGATGCACGACGTCGCCCTGCCCGACCCGGCGGCGCGGTTTGGGCACTATCCGCACCAGTTTTCGGGGGGACAGCGCCAAAGAATCCTCATCGCCATGGCGCTCGTTAACCGGCCCCGGCTGCTCATCGCCGATGAGCCGACCACCGCGCTCGACGTCACCGTTCAGGCTCAGATTCTGGAGCTGCTGGCCAGCCTGCGCCGCTCTCACTCGCTGGCCATGCTATTCATATCGCACGACTTAGCTGTCGTCGCCCAAGCGTGCGGACAGCCCGGCGACCAGGTAGCCGTGATGCAGCATGGCCGAATCGTCGAGCAGGCTCCTGCCGCTGAACTCTTCCGCGCGCCCCAGCATCCTTATACCCGGCGGCTGCTGGCCTCCACCCCCACCATGCAGACTGATCGCGGCCTACCGCTCGCTTCCCTGGCCTAAGTCACCGATTCGACACCATAGCCCTCGGAAGATATTCTTGGGAGTCGGCTTTTTTCGCCTTTCAGGCTTGCCGAAGACCTTTCATACAAGTCCGATGCGAGCCCCATGCGTGCCTTAGTCCTCTCCGACATCCACGGAAACCTTGAAGCCCTTCAGGCCGTCCTCGACGCTGCCAGCGGGTGGGACGCGCTCTGGAACCTCGGCGATATCGTGGGCTATGGGGCCAGCCCGAACGAGGTCATCGACCTTATCCGGCCGCTCTCGAGCCTGACCGTGCGCGGCAACCACGACCGCGTCTGCTGCGGGCTGACCTCGCCGAATGGGTTCAACCCCGTCGCCCGCGCCGCCGCGCTGTGGACCCGCGAGGAGCTGACGGCCGAGAATACGGAATGGCTGCGGGCGCTTGAGCAGGGGCCGCTGCATCCGGCGCAACCCGGCGTCACCTGCGCCCATGGCTCACCGCTCAATGAAGACCAGTACATCCTGAGTATGCGCGATGCGTGGGCTCCGCTGCAGCAGATGACGACCTCCATCACCTTCTTTGGGCACACTCATCTGCAGGGAGGGTTTTCGCAGAAGGAGCACGACTGGCACGAGCTGCGGCCCGCGTACGCCAGCGCCAACGAGGCAGGCTCCTGGGTCTTCGAGATTCCGGCGGAGACACGGCAGTTGATTAACCCCGGCTCGGTGGGCCAGCCCCGGGACTACGACTGGCGCGCTGCCTATGCCATCTACGACACCGAGGCCGCCACGATTACCTTCCATCGCGTGCCCTACGACGTGGTTCGTGCGCAGGGCCGCATCCTGATGGCCGGATTGCCCGAACGGCTAGCCCTGCGGCTGCGCGAAGGCAGATAGTCCTGCCGGACGGGCCTCCTGCGCGGAGGGCGGGCGGCACTTCGTGCTGTACTCGGCTTCGCGTGGTCCTCCCGTTGGTCGGGATCAAAGATTCTCGCTAATCTCTTTGCTCTTCCAGCTCCATCCCCAGCCGCTCCCACTCCGCCATCGTCTCGGTTAGCTCCGTCCGCAACGCCTCCAGCCGAGCCGCCGACTTCTGCGCCTCCTCCGCCGTGGTAAAGACCGCCATCGCCGCCTCTGCCTCGGCGATCTTTTCTTCCAGCTTCGGAATCCTCTCCTCAGCCTCCTGCACCTGATCTTCAAGAAGCTTCAGCTTGATCGGATTAAGCCGCTTGATCTGCTTTTTTTCCTCTACTTTTACTTGTGTAACAACCACGGGCACAGATACTGGAGTATTTGTAATCGTTTCTATTACTTTTTCTGGGCCGCCCTGTTTTCTCCACAGGTAATCCTCATAGTTTCCTGGATAGATATGCACACGGCGCTCCTCTACCTCGAAGACCCGCGTCGCCAGCCCGTCGATGAAATAACGATCGTGCGAGACGAAGAGCACCGTGCCGCTAAAGTTGCGGATCGCGTCCAGCAGTACGTCCTTCGCGCGCAGGTCGAGGTGGTTCGTCGGCTCGTCCAGCAGCAGCATGTTGGCCGGGGAGACCAGCATCTTGGCCATCGCGTAACGGTTGCGCTCTCCTCCTGAAAGAACGCCCAGCGTCTTGAAGACGTCGTCGCCCGTGAACATGAAACAGCCCAGCAGGCTGCGCAGCTCGGTCTGCGGCACCTTCGGAGCGATGCCGCTGATGTCGTCCAGCATCTTCGCGTTGCCGTCGAGCACCTTGTACTGATCCTGCGCGAAGTAGTCGGCCAGCACGTTGTGGCCTAGTTTGATCTCGCCGGAGGTGGGCGGCTCGAGCTGCGCCAGCATACGGATCAGCGTCGATTTACCCGCGCCGTTCGCGCCTACCAGCGCGATGCGATCGCCGCGGTCGATCGAGAAGCTGACGTCTTCAAGCACGCGCTTTTCGCCGTAGTGCTTGGTCAGGTTCTTGACGTCGATCACCGTCCGCCCCGAAGCGGGCGGCTGCGGAATCGTGAAGTGGATCGTCGCCTCTTCCTCTGGCACCTCGATGCGGACTATCTTCTCCAGCTCCTTGATGCGCGACTGGACCTGTTTCGCCTTGGTGGCCTGCGCCCGAAAGCGGTTGATGAACGACTCCAGATGCTCGATCTGATCGCGCTGGTTCTTGTACGCGCTCATGATCTGCGTCAGCCGCTCCTCCTTCTGCTTCACGTATTTCTCGAAGCCGCCGAAGAAGAAGTGCGCCTTCTTGTTCCACAGCTCGACGATCTTGGTCACGGTTACGTCGAGGAAGTAGCGGTCGTGCGAGATCAGGATGAAGGCGTTCTCGTAGTTGCGCAGATAGTCTTCGAGCCAGTTGCGCGTCTCGAGGTCCAGGTGGTTGGTCGGCTCGTCGAGCAGCAGCAGCGAGGGCTTCTGCAACAACAACTTGGCCAGCGCGATACGCATCTGCCAGCCGCCCGAGAACTCCTCGGTCTGTCGGCTCCAGTCGTTCTTGTCGAAGCCCAGGCCGCCGAGCACCGTGCCCACCTGGTAATCCAGCGTGTAGATGTCGTGGGCGTGCATCAGGTCGGCGATGTGCGAGTAGCGCGTCGCGGCGGCCTCGTACTCGGCGCTGCCGGGGGCGAACTCGGCCAGCTTACCGGAGAGCACCTCGGCCTCCTGCTCGAGGCCGCGCAGCGCGTCGAAGACCGAGAGGCACTCCTCGAAGACCGTGCGGCCCTTGAGCGCGAGGCCGTCCTGCGGCAGGTAGCCGAGCGTCATCCCCTTGACCCGAGAGAGCGTCCCATAGTCGAGCGTCTCGATCCCCGCCAGCACTTTGAGCAGAGTCGACTTGCCGGTTCCGTTGCCACCCACCAGCCCGGTGTGTTCGTCCGGGGTGATCAGCCAATTAATATCTTCGTAGAGGAGCTTCTGGCCGAATCGCTTGCCGGCCGCTGAGAGTTGGAGCATATCCCTATCTTCGCATCCTGACGCGTCCTGCGCCCGTTCGCACGCGATTGCAATTCACACTCCCCTGCCCGGCCACCTCTGCGGGGTCGATTCGAGACTGTTACGAAACCTATGCTCGGGTCCAGGTTGTCGTTGGTTCAACTTCCAAGTTGCCGATCATCCGTCCGCTGCTTGAAACGTCGCGCTTCAATCAGCGAAATGGTGGGTTCCGATCTACTGAGATGGGTCAAGATATTGTGTCATCCGCTATGAACAGCTTCTGCACTTGGGATGTGAACGGTTGGTGTAAGGGCTAATCCTCACCCGATAGGCTCGCAGCTTTGCCATAAGAAAATGGTCATTCCCCTGATCAATCCTGATGTTCCTTGCAAACCATTGGATCATGTCTGCGGTCGCTGGGATTTTTAGATCAGGAGACAAGCGACCCATGGGCAGGAATTGCAAGAATTGGTTGATATGGGCTGGGTTGATGCTTCCATATCTGGCGGTGGCACAACAGCCTTGTACAATGGGTATCCGCATCGACGGAACCATTACTGATCCGACGGGAGCGGTTATTCCTGGAGCAGAGGTACAGACTGCCGACGGAGAAAAGACGATCTCCGATGCGGCGGGTTATTTTTTATTGCCATGCGTTCGGATAAGCTCCAACAAAATAATGGCGCAAGCCGAGGGCTTTACTCCTAAGGCAGCCACAATTGAAAAACAGGCTGGTGGAAGTGTTCATCTCAATCTCCAATTGGAGATAGCCCATGTGGAGACGATAGTGCAGGTGGACGGCGATGCCAGCTCTAGTGATCGCGGTTCGGGAACCGCTACGTTGAGCACAAAAGACGTGCAGTTGCTCGCCGATGATCCTGATGATTTTCTCCGGCAATTGCAGGCGCTCTCTGCGAGCGGAGGAGGCTCTCCCGCCTCAACGCTTATCCTGGTCGACGGCTTTCAGAATGGAAGCGCGATTCCGCCCAAGAGTTCCATCGCCACGATCCGTGTCAATCCGGATCTCTTCTCTGCCGAATACCAGACTCCTCCATTTAGCAGCGGAGTCATCGAGATCGTCACCAAGCCTGGCGCCGACTCCTTTCATGGGGCACTCTTTTACTCAGATAGCGACAGCAGCTTCAATGCGACCGATCCTTTCTCGGCTACGGCCACACCGGCCGGTAAGCGCCGGTATGGATTTGAACTGAGCGGGCCGGTCCTCCCGAAAAAGAGCGGCTTCGCTCTCGCGCTGGAAAAGCGCGATATCGATGAATTCAACATCGTCAATGCAGTAACACTGGATGGAAGTGGGAATCAAGTACCGTTGCGGCAGGCGATTTCGGCCCCACAGAGGCTTTGGATCGCTTCGGCTCGCGGCGATTGGCAAGTGAGTTCAAAAGATGTTGCAGTGTTCTCCTTCTCCTCCAACGTCAACAATCTGGGCAATCAGGGCGTCGGTGGTCTCACGTTGGCTGAGGCAGGATATTCAAGCCTCTTGAGTGAGAACGATCTTCGATTTACCAATACGCTAATACCCAACGCTAATCTGTTGCACGCGACCCATATTGGCTATTCATGGAAGCGCACGGAGCAGTCTCCACTGTCGACGTCTCCGGCACTCCAGGTCTCCGGCTACTTCATCGGTGGTGGCTCAAGCGGTCAGAATCTGAACGACCGGGAACGTGACCTCGAAATAGATGACGACTTGCTGATCACACACGGCAAACATCAGTTGAAATTCGGCGTTCAGTCGCTCGGTATCTTTGAGCATGACTACAATCCGAATAACTTCAACGGTACTTATGTTTTTGGGGGCGGGAGCGCTCCAGTCCTAGATGCAAACAACAGTCCTACCGGACAGACGACAACCATCAGCGCAATCGAGCAATACCGGCGCGCTCAAAATAATCTTCCTGGTGGCATACCCACCACCTATCAAGTGACTGGTGGAACTCCGCTTGTCCCACTTACGCAGTGGCGGCTGGGTCTGTATTTGCAGGACATCATTAAGCTTGGACCGCGTTTCACTGTGAATGCCGGTCTGCGGTACGCTTTTCAAACATCACCCGATAGCGTCGGCAATTTTGGGCCGCGTGCAAGCTTCTCATGGAGTCCCGACAAGAAGGAAACCTGGATTTTCCGCGCTCGGATCGGTCTTTTCAGTGGATCGATCAGCCCCCATCATGCGCTCGAAGTCGCCCGGCTGAATGATGTGCTGCAGAAGCAGGTGACCGTATATTCGCCCAGTTACGTCGATCCATTAGTGCAAGTTCCCGGGTCAATCGAGGTTGGCACCACCCAACAGTTTCCACATTCGCTTGCGCAACCACTTGAATTCGCAGGATATTTCAATGCTGAGCATGAGCTTCCTCATCACTGGAGCGTCAGAGTGAACTTCTATCTTGGTGAGACCTGGAACGTTGTCCGGATCAGAAACATCAATGCGCCGATGGTGAAAAGCGGCGTCGACACGGCTCCCAATCCCACAGCAGCTCTTCTTGCGCCGAGGCCGATCGCTTCTAACGAAAATCTTCTGCAATATCAGAACTCAGGTCATTTTGCAGGAAATGTCCTCTCCTTCGTCGTAGATCAGCATAGTTACAAGCGCTTCGGGCTGTTTGCATACTATGCATATCGGAACTCCAGGACCGATGGCGGCAGTGGAGACGGGATTCCTCAGTCGAGCTACAGCGACATAGGCGAATCGGCCAGAGCCGACTGGGCGAGTACCCACGGCTTCTTTCTTAACGGGAATCTAAACCTGCCGTACCGCTTGGTCCTATCCACAGAGTTCGCCGCGCAGCAGGGCACACCGTACAACATCATCACGGGTACGGACAATAACGGCGATGGCAACTTTAATAACCGCCCCGCTTATGCTTCCGCTCCTGGTGCGGGCGTATACAGCACTCGCTTTGGGCTGCTCACCGCGAACGCAGTTAACGGGGACGTGCCGCGCAATCTGGGGACCATGCCCTCCCTGATCCACCTCGACGCGAACATGAGCCGGATCTTCAACCTGAAGACGAATGATAGGTCACAGACACGAACCCTCACATTCAATGTCCGGAGCGCCAATTTACTGAATCATACCAACGTCACGGCGGTCCAAACAGTATTGTCGCCCAACCTGGGACAGCCCCTATCTGGCGAAGCCGGGCGACGCTTGGAGTTGGGAGCGCGGTTTGCTTTTTAAATCATTCAGTCGGAAAGCTGGGCGAATAATATGAAGTTGCTGATGTTTTGTGAAAGGACGCTCATGCGGTATTTCACTTCCAAACCTGTGGATAGCAATTCTGCACTTCCCCCGACTGAGGAATTCGCCTCTAATGGGCGCGAGCAATGGATCGTACGGATTCAGGATTGGCAGGTGCTCCTGGTCACATCTGTCGTGCTCACACTCTTGATGGCAAGTGAGTGCCGGTCGATCACGGCGCTGGCGTCGCTTCGGTACGGGGCGGTCTTTTCAGGCTGGTGGGGTCTGGTTGCGCTGGGGCTATGGAGGCTAAGACGGTGGAAACCTTCAGCCCTGAGATTTACTCCCAAAACGGTTACCTTTCATCTGCTCGCTGCTTCGACCCTTGGCCTGTTGCATTTACTCGTAATCGGGATTATCCATTCGCTTGTTCCAGGGTGGCCCGTCCATGGAAACGTCAAACACATCTGGGCGCTGTACTTCGACCTCAACCGCTTTGGCATAGAGCTCCTGGTTTATGGTTTTGCATTCGGCGTTTCCGCTCTTTTGTTTACACAGTCCCAAAGGCAGCGGGATGCCATGCAGAAGCTGTCACTGGAAAGGCAGCTATCGCAGTCCCAGCTCAAAGCCCTCCAGATGCAGATGGAACCTCACTTCCTGTTCAACACGATGAATGCCTTGGCCAGCCTGGTGGCGCAAGGGAGAAACCCGGAAGCGACAAAAACCCTCGGACACCTCAATACAATCCTGCGCACGACGCTCCAGCGCCGTGCCCCTGAGAAGGTGCCCTTCACCGAAGAATTGCGGGTTGTTGAAAGCTATCTGGCAATCCAGCAGGTTCGGTTTGCCGATCGGCTGGAAGTTAAGATCGAAGCGACTCCGGAAGCACTGGAGGGACTTGTACCGTGCTTCCTCCTTCAACCCATTATCGAGAATGCAGTCAAACATGGGATCGCGCCGATGGAGGGTGGCGGGTTGATTGAGACCCACGTCAAGCGAGTAGGAGACAGCCTATGGATGCAGGTCCGAGACAATGGATGCGGCTCTACTGGTTCGTCTACCAAGGGGCACGGGATCGGAATGCAGAACACTCAAGAACGCCTTGCTTTCTTTTATCCAGGGACGCATGAGTTTACTGCCGCGCCGCTGGCTACGGGGGGATATGAAGTTACGATACAAATACCTTTCGAACGGACAGACGCATGACTCTACGGACCGTGATCGTCGACGATGAACCGTTGGGGCGAGAGTTGCTTAGGATATTGCTTACCGATTATAGGGACGTTGAGGTTGTCGCGGAGTGCAAGAACGGTCAAGGGGCTATCGACTACCTTCGATCCGAACCGGTAGACCTGCTATTCCTTGACGTTCAGATGCCGAAGATCAGTGGGTTCGATGTCGTGGAGCAAGTCGGCTTGCCGCACCTTCCGCCGACTGTCTTTGTGACTGCTTATCATGAGCACGCGGTGCGGGCATTTGAGATTCACGCAATCGACTACCTGACAAAGCCCGTACAAGCAGAGCGACTTCAGGCCGCGCTGGTACGGGTTCGGGAAAAGATTGCGGCAAAGGCCGCGCTCTTGACCCAATCGCAACTCGCAGAGGTACTCAATGGATTACGAAATGCCGGCGATGAGCCCAAGGCGTACCCCTCCCGTTTTCTGGTCAAAGATGGTGTCAAGGAAATTCTTCTTCCGGTGGAGAAGATTGAGTGGATCGAAGCGGCGGAATATTACTCGTGTCTTCACTCGAATGGTCGCAGATTCATGTTGCGTGAGACCATTACCAACCTAAGCGAGAGGCTGGACCCCACACAGTTTGTCCGCATTCATCGGTCCTTAATCGTCAATCTGAATCAGATCAGAGAAATTTATCGGGAAGGGCAGACGGAGGGTTCCATAATTCTTATTGATGGTCGAAAGCTCAGAATGAGTAAGGCCGGTCATCAAAAATTAGTCGAGATCGGAAAGTCTTGAACACGGCGCGTCGTACGACGTACTAAAAATCTTGGGTTGTGTGATCGATGTTTTAAACAGAGATCGATGAGAAGATTGCCTTGCTAAGCGGAGGTATTTCTTCTTATGGGTTATACCCAAGGCGAGGGGTGAAATCAGGGAACGCTGTTTCCTTTGGTGTTGGACGACTTTGTGCCAGTCGATCATATGTGCCGCGTGATTGACGCGTTCGTCGAAAAGCTTGTGATGTCGGAGCTTGGCTTCGAGCGTGCTCAGGCTGCTGAAACGGGAAGACCCGGTTACAATCCACGCGATTTATTGAAATTGTATCTGTACGACTACCTGAACCAGATCCGTTCGTCACGGCGGTTGGAAGCCGAGTGTCGCCGAAATGTCGAGATGATGTGGCTTCTAGAGCGCTTGTATCCAGACCACAAGAGCATCGCTGAGTTCCGTCGGATGCCCCGCGATGCAATTACGACGGCGGGAGGCGAACTTGTTCGTTTCGCACGCGGCGGCGGACTCATTCGGGGCGAGTGGATCGCTATCGATGGTTCAAAGTTTCGCGCTGTGGCCAGCATTGACAGCGCCCGCGAACGACTCGCTCTAAAACGCTATCTCGACAGCATCGAGGAAGCGGACGACGAACAACAGACAAGCATTGATTCATCTGCCGTGCAAGCTGCGCTGGAGAAGCTAAAGCAGCATCCCGAACCTGAGGCCGCTTTATGTTGATGCGTCAGAACTCTTTACCCGCATACAACGTCCAGACTGCCGTCGACGCGGAACATGCACTAATCGTGGCACACGCTGTGGTACTCGATGCATCTGATATCCGTTGCTTGAAGCCCATGGCCTAGGCTGCAAAGAAAGCACTCGACCTAGACAGTTTTCAGGTAGTAGCCGACACTGGGTACTCGAATGGAGAACAGGCGGCCCACTGCGAAGCTGCGGGCATGACGCCGTACGTTCCCGTTATGCGTACAGTGAACAACCAGGGCGATGGCACACTGTTCGGGCGTCAGGACTTTCGCTACGAACCTGATCCCGATACCTATCTCTATCCTGGCAACAAGAGGCTACTACGCAAAAATACCAACCATAAAGATCGTTACATCATGTACAGGGCTTCGTCGCTCGACTGTGGTGCTTGTTCGCTCAAATCACGTTGTACCCAGGCTCCGAGACGTGGCTTCGCTCGCCACCTGTATGAAGAAGCGTTAAACCGGATGCAAGAGCGGTTGACACCTGAGGCGATGAGGCTACGTCGATGTACGGTCGAGCATCCCTTCGCAACGATCAAGTACCGCATTTTCGGGCATCCACGCCTATTGATGCGTGGGTTATCCGGTGCAAAGATCGAAATCGGCCTCGCTACCATGGCGTACAACCTAAAGCGCATCACAAATGTGCTCGGCGCAACAAAACTGGTGCAAGCTCTTCATCCGGACTGATCATGCCCAGCTATTAAGTGCTCAATCCGAAATTCCCTGGAGCCTCAAAGAGAATATTTGCGTCCTTCTAGCGTCTCCTGATTTGAGTTTCGTAACGACCTCGATTCCAGCCCGCGCAGGTTATAGCATGGAGTCACAGCATGGCATCGGGCCCCAATCGCGTTCCCGCTCTGCTAACCTCAAGCTTTGGAGAGCGCACCACCCGAATGCCGGCCCAGCCTCAACTCTTTCCCGACCCACCCGCGCCGCCGCTCGAACCGGTCAAGCACTCTCCTGCGCCTCCGCCGCCACTCGAAGGCAAGCCCGCGCCGCTGTGGCTGCAACGCATGTCGCTCTTTGTGTTGGTGCTCTTCTGCGTCTACCTCGGGGTTATTTTGGTGGTGCTGCCGTGGTGGCCCACGCTGTGGGACCACAACCTCTTCCTGCTCTCGCACACCCGGCTGTGGTCGGTGCTGCAGCTCGGCTCGGTGCGCGGCTTCATCTCCGGACTCGGCCTGCTCGATATCTGGATCGGCATCTCCGAGGCCGTCAACTACCGCGACCAGCGCGGCTGAGGCTCCAATGCCCGACGACTCCCAACGACGCTCCGCGCCCGACCCGCTCGACCGCGCTCCCCTGGCCTACGAAAACTCCGAGTTTCTCGACTCGCCCGACGGCCGCCTCTTCCGCATCATGGCCGAGTACCAGGAGCCGCTCGTCCGCTTCCGCCGCGAACGCATCGAGGACACCGTCGTCTTCTTCGGCTCGGCCCGGTTCCGCGCGCTCGACGAGGCCAGCCACGCGCTGGAGCTGCTCGAGAACACCGGCTCCTCTGCCCCCGCGCCTGAACAGGAACAGCCCGCCCGTATGGACGAGATCGCCAGCGGCGAGGCCACCGTGCTCCAGCTATCACTGGCCACGGCCGCAGTCGAGATGGCCCAGTACTACGAGGACGCCCGAACCCTCGCGGGCATGGTCGCGCGCTGGGCGCAGTCTCTGCCTGGCAGGCGTCACCGCTTCGTCGTCACCTCGGGCGGCGGCCCCGGCATCATGGAGGCAGCCAACCGCGGCGCGTACGAGGCCGGATGCAAGACCATCGGGCTCAACATCAAGCTGCCCTTCGAGCAGATGCCCAACCCGTACATCACGCCCGAGCTGAACTTCGAGTTCCATTATTTCTTTATGAGGAAGTACTGGTTTGCCTATCTGGCCAAGGCGCTGGTCGTCTTTCCGGGAGGCTTCGGCACGCTCGACGAGATGTTCGAGCTGATTACGCTGGCGCAGACGCGCAAGCTGGCCAAGCGGATCACCGTCATCATCTACGGCTCCAGCTACTGGAAGTCGGTCATCAACCTCGACCTGCTCGCCGCCAAGGGAGCCATCGCGGTGAAGGATCTCGAGCTAGTCCAGTTCGCCGATACGCCGGAGCAGGCCTTTGCAATGCTCAAGGCGGGCCTCAGCGAGCACCTCATAGGCAAGCCCGCCGCCGAGCCGGTGCCCGAGGAGCCTGCCCCCTCTGCGCAGGAGATACTCGGCCCCGATATCGCGAGGACGCTGCCTTAAGACGCCCTGCCGGACGGGCCTCCTACGCGGAGGGCGGTCACTTCGTGACTTTCATACTTGTCGGGGTAGTAGAAACAGCAAAGGGCCTCCCGCTGGTCGGCAGCGAGAGGCCCTCTTGCTCGAACCTACACAGGAAAAGCCTTCAGCCACTCGCGAAACGACGCTCCCAGAACCGGGTGCTTCAACCCCAGCTCCACCGTGGCCCGCAGGAAGCCCTGCTTGTCCCCAGCATCGTGCCGCTTGCCCTTATAGCTGAAGCCGTACACCTTCTCATGTTGCAACAGCGCCTTGATCGCATCGGTCAGTTGCAGCTCGCCACCCGCGCCCGGCTTGATCCCCTCGATCATCTCGAAGATCCGCGGCGTCAGAATGTAACGCCCGATGATCGCATTCTGGCTCGGAGCCTCCTCCGCCTTCGGCTTCTCGACCATGTTCTTCACCGCCAGCAGCTGCGGGTTCTTCGCATCGACCGTGCAGTCCAAACAGCCGTACGCCGAGATCGCCGCGCCCTCCACGACCTCAGAGCCGAGGATGGTACTGCCGGTCTCGTTGAACGCCTCCACCATCTGCTTCAGGCAAGCCACATCCGCATCGACGATATCGTCCGGCAGCAGCACGCAGAATGGCTCATCGCCCACAATCTCCTTGGCCATCAGGACCGCGTGGCCCAGCCCCAGAGGCTCCGCCTGCCGCGTGTAGGTAATCTTCGCCAGCTTCGACACCGACCGCACCACCTCCAGCAGAGCGGTCTTGTTCTTCGCGGCCAGTGAGGCCTCCAGCTCCGACGACTTATCGAAGTGGTCCTCCATCGTGGTCTTGCCGCGTCCAGTCACAATGATGATCTCCGTGCAACCCGCGGCCACGGCCTCTTCCACGCCATACTGGATCAGCGGCTTGTCAACCAGGCACAGCATCTCCTTCGGCGTGGCCTTCGTTGCGGGCAAAAAGCGCGTGCCCATGCCGGCCGCGGGAATGACGGCCTTGCGAATCTTCATCGGCTTGATCTGTGTCATGTCGTTGAAATGAACCCTTTGTGAGATTTTTCTGTGGAGTCAGCATACCCATGCTAACAAGCAAGCAGCATGAAACTATGCCACCTCCGTGGGATGCACTTTACACGCAGAACGTTACAGTACCGGTGAATCATTATGCAGCATGGACTTGCGGATGATCTTGATCTGGGCCGGGCCTTGTCGCATAAAATCATCGTGGAAGGTCTTCAGGTTGAACTTCGCGCCCTGCTGCTGCATCACATCGGCGCGCAGCTTCATAATTTGCAGCTTGCCCAGCGTGTAGTAGAGGTAGGTGGCGTCGCTGGTGCCGCGCTTCACCTCCATCACGCCCACCGCATGCGACTGGTAGCCCTCCTTGACGAAGACGTCTACCGCCTGGTCGAAGCTCAGCTCTCCTCCCACGCCAGTGTGCATCCGGATCGAGACGATGAACCGCGCATCGCGCAGCAGCGCGTCCTGCAACTGACCCAGGCGGATCAGCTTGGCTTGCTTGGCCTGCTCCTCGGGCGAGCCCGTCAGCGTCGGCAGGTAACCTTCGTCGAGCATCATCTGCTCGCAGTAGTGCGCCCAGCCCTCGATGTTGGTCGTCGCGCCCATCACCTGCCGGATCTTCGAGGGAAAGTGCGACTGCCACAGGAACTGCACGTAGTGCCCCGGATACGCCTCATGTACCGCCGTCGAGGTGACCGTGCCGATGTTGAACGCGGCCATGTGCTCGGCGATGTGCTCGGGCGTCCAGTCTTTTTCGGGCAGGGTCACGTTGAAGTAAGCCTTGGTCGAGTTCTTCTCGAACGGCCCGGGCGAGTCCATCGAGGCCTGCGTGGTGGCGCGCATGAACGGCGGCGTCTCTTCGAGCGTCGGCTCGGTCGTCGCAGGAATGGTGATGATTTGCTTGGCATTGATGAAGGCGATCAGGCTCGAGAACTGGTCCTGAAAGGCATTAAGCAGCTTGTCCGGAGCGGGGTGGATCGTCGCCAGCTCGGCCAACACCTCAAGCGGCGTCTTCGTCGGATCGACCTCCTTGGCAATGCGCGCAAACTCGGCCTGGTTCTTGTGCGCGTCCGCATAGGCGATCTCGAGCAGCCGGTCGAGCGGCGTATCCACCATCTCGTCCAGCGCCAGCTTCTTTTTGAAGGTCTCCGCGCCCAGCCGATACTCGCCCGTCGAGCGCGGCAGCAGGTCGCTCTTCATCCACGCGCCGTAGCTCTTCAGCGCCGCAATCACGGCGGCGTTGCTCTTCGCGAAATCGGCCTTGATATCCGGGTCGGTCGCGTCCTTGAACGCAGAAGGCACATCGGTCTCGAAGAAGCTCACCAGCCCGTCGATCTGCTCGAGCGCGATCTCGGTATAAATCTTCGGCGGATTCTTCAGGTTCGTCCGCGCCTCAGTCAACAGCGCGGGCATCAGCTTCTCGCGCTCGACCAGCGACTTCAACCGCGTGTTCGCGGGCGCGTAGTTGCGGCTCATAATGACGAACGCCGAACCCGCGCAGCCCGAGGAGTACGTATCCGGATTCGTCTCCCACGGCTTGATCGTCTCGAGCGTCAGCAGCGAAGAGCGCAGGTTCGCCAGCAGAATCTGCTGATCCGCCGCCACCGAGGCATCGAGCATCGAAGGATCGATCGCCGCAATCTTCTTCTCAAAGTCTTTGCGCAGCGCGATCTGCTTCTGAATCACGGCAGGCGCGTAATCCTCAAGCTGCGAGTCGTACTGATGCAGCCCCAGCGCGGTGCCGCCGCTCGGCGAGAAAGGAAAGTACGCCTGCTCGAAGTACTGGTCGGCGAGGAAGTGAAACGTCTGCCCCGCGCCATCGGCGGAGAGGCGCTGCGCGGGGGCAGCAGAACTGGCAAGCGGCATGAGAATAGCTCCGGTCGATACGGCGAAGGCGAGAAAGAGTCGGGGAAGTCGGCGCATAAGAACCCTCAAGGCACAGTCTAAATCGAAGCCCTCTTCTGTCTATTGCGCGGCCTTCGCGGGGCGGCGCATCAGTTCCACAAACAGCTTGGTAAATCGCGGCAGATCGAGGTCTATCTGCGCGTGAACCAACTGTAGATCAAGCTCCGGCTTGTTGTCCGCAGTCCATGCCAGAGTATCGCCATATGTCGCTCCGCGCGAGAGGTCTACGTCGAGATACAACTGCCGCTCGCCGGTGATGATCTTCGGATCAAGCCATGCAGCAGCAGCTAGCTCATCCCACAAAAAGTAACGGTCTTCGGAGTAGTGCGCGATGTACTGCGCAGCAGGATTGGGTGATGACGCAATCTCCTTCAACATCGCCTCGGTGAACATCGCCTTGATCGAGATATCGACGGTCGTCAGGTCGATGCGCGGCCAGTGCGCTCGCAGCACAATGTGAGCGGCCTCGGGGTCGAACCAGAAGTTGAACTCGTGCCTCGGATCGGTGGTGAACTCCGCCTCTGTCGACACCGGGTTCAAGCTTCCACCCATGATGACGATGCCCTGCGTCAGCGCGGCGAACTCGGGATCAATCGCGATGGCCAATGCGATGTTCGTCAGCGGCCCGGCTGCGTAAACCGTCACCTGATGCGGATGCGCTCGCACCTGTCTCACGAGGAAGTGCGCGGCATCCTCGGCCAACGGCTTGGTCGTCGGCTCGCCCTCTGCGAGCTTCGGCACCACCATCGGCTCGTGCCACGGAGACGAACCCGAGTGCTTCGCCGCATCGCCCCATGCGCCGAGCCACGGCACCGTGCCGTACCGCTTCTCCCACAGCAACGTCTCTTCACGGTTGCGCACCAGTGGAAAGACCGCGCCCGGCACCACGGGCACATCCGTGCGATGGATCAGCTCCAGCATCCGCAGCGTGTGCTGCACCTCCTCCGGCTCCCACGCGTTGCCGCTCACCATCGTGATGCCCAGCACCCTAGCCTGCGGCGATTGCAGCAGCACCATCATCGCCATCTGGTTCGATCCACCGGGACCGGAGCCGTCCTGATCGACGATGACAAGACGCGGCGTCTGCGCCATTGCGAACGACGCACTGAAGAAAAGCAGGCCAAGCAGGGTCTTGCACATGATGCAGCTAGATTAGCCCAAAGCACTTCGTGCCGTTCTCGGGGCGATCTGGGTAAATCGTCAGCATAGGGCCTCCCGCTGGTCGGCAGCGAGAATTTTCCTTCCGACCAGCGGGTTACACGAAACCGAAACCATACGAAGTGCCCCGTCCGGCAGAACAAACTCTAGGCAGGATCTAACGAATCGAGCAGCGCCCGCGTCTCCGCCAGCACATCCTCCGCCTTCGCACTCGTCAACGGCCAGCGCAGAATCCCTTGGGGCGTAAACTGCGCGCCTCGCTTGGCGTTTCGCGCCACCAGCTTCATCAGCATCCCCGGATCGACCGCCGCATGAGCCAGCGTGCCCTCTTCGGGGACCGCAAACCGCAGATGCAGCATCTCCACAAACGTCTTGATCGGAGCCTTTTTATTTCCGTTCGGATTCGGCAGCTCGATCTGCGTCCGCTTGCGGTCGAGCTGCGCGATCCCCAGCCGCTCGCAGTGCAGACGCAGCTCGCCCGCCGAGAGCAGGTTCAACACACTCTCCGGCGGCGCGCCATAGCGATCATGCAGCTCCGAGCGCACATCGTCGATGGTCGCCTGATCCGCCGCGCCCGCGATCCGCTTGTACATCCGCAGCCGCTGGTTCTCCTCGGGAATGTAATCGGAGTCGATCCGCACCGAGATGCCGAGGTTGAGCACAGTGGTCGCGTGCGCGGGCTTCTCACCCTCGCCCTTCATCTTGTTCACGGCCTCTTCGAGCATCGTCGTATACATCTCAAAGCCGATGGCCTCGATGTGCCCCGACTGCTCGCCGCCCAGCATGTTGCCCGCGCCGCGTAGCTCAAGATCGAGCGCGGCAATCTTGAACCCCGCGCCAAGATCGGAGAACTCCTTCAACGCAGCCAGCCGTCGCCGCGCAATCTCCGTCAGTTCGGTATCGGGCGGAATCAGCAGGTACGAATAAGCACGCCGGTTTGACCGGCCACACGCCGCGCAACTGATACAGCTCCGAGAGACCATGCCGATCCGCGCGGTTGATGATGATCGTATTGGCCAGCGGAATATCCAGCCCGTTCTCGATGATCGACGTAGCCACCAGCACGTCGTACTCGTGATTCATAAAGGCCAGCATCACGCGCTCCAGCTCCGCCTCCGGCATCTGTCCGTGGCCGATCACAACCCGCGCCGAGGGCACCTGCTCGCGGATCATCGCGGCCATGTCGTAGATCGTCTCCACGCGGTTGTGCACGAAGTAGATCTGGCCGCCGCGCTCCAGCTCCATCTCGATTGCGGTGCGCACCAGCTTCTCATCGAACTTCGCGACGATGGTCTGGATCGCCATGCGGTCCTTGGGCGGCGTCTCGATGACGCTCATATCGCGCAGCCCCACCAGCGACATATGCAGCGTGCGCGGGATCGGCGTGGCCGACATGGCCAGCACATCAATCGCAGTGCGCATCTGCTTCAACCGCTCCTTGTGGCGCACGCCGAAGCGCTGCTCCTCATCGACAATCAGCAACCCGAGATCCTGAAATTTCAAATCCTTCGAGAGCACGCGATGCGTGCCGATGAGGATATCGACCTTGCCCTCTTCGACCTTCTCGAGAATCGCCTTCTGCTCCTTCGGCGTGCGGAAGCGCGAGATCATCTCGATGTTCACGGGGAAGTTCGCGAAGCGCTTCTTGAAGCTCTCGTAGTGTTGGAAAGAGAGGACCGTCGTGGGCGTCAGCACAGCTACCTGGCGCGAGTCCTGCACGGCCTTGAAGGCCGCGCGCATCGCCACTTCTGTTTTGCCGTAGCCCACGTCGCCGCAGAGCAGGCGGTCCATCGGCTGCGTCGATTCCATGTCGCTCTTGATGTCCGCAATGGCAGAGAGCTGGTCGTCTGTCTCGGTAAACGCGAACGCGTCTTCGAACTCGCGCTGCAAGTGGTTATCCGGCGAGAACGCCGTGCCCTCGGCGGCCTTGCGCTGCGCGTAGAGCTTCAGCAGCTCCGCGGCCATATCGGCCATGGCCTTCTTGACGCGTGCCTTGGTCTTCTGCCAGCCCTGCCCGCCCAGCTTGTTCAACACTGGCGCGGGTCCTGTCTCGGTCGAGCGATACTTTTGGATCAGATCCAATCGAGTCAGAGGAACGTACAGCTTGGCCTGCTCGGCGAACTCGAGGATCATCAGCTCCAACGCGTCGTCCGTGCCCTCTTCGAGCACGCGCAGCCCGCAGTACTGCGCGATGCCGTGCTCCACGTGAACGACGTAATCGCCGACGGCAAGGTCGCGGAAGTCCGAGATAAATGCCGAGGTCTTCGACTTGCGCGTGGCCGGACGCGCCTGAATATCGGCATCGTCGGAGAGGTCGTTCGCGCCGAAGACCACGAGCTGCCGCGCCGTGGCATGGTCGAGATCGAGCACCTGCACACCGTTGGCAATCGCGGTCCGCACGATCACCGGCGCACGCAGATCACCCGCAAGATGACTCGACTCCGAGTACATCGTCTCTGAGCCATGCGCCGTGTTGCGCGAACCCAGCCGATACGCTACGCCGTACTCCTGTAACAGCCCGGCCAGACGCTCCACTTCCCCTTGATTCGGCGCGGTCAGAACGATCCGCGCCTCCTGCCGGATCAGCACCTTCACCTGGTCGATCATGGCCGGAATCGCACCGTGAAACCGCATCGTGGGCCGCGTCGCGAACTCCACCTCGCTCAGGTCGCTGCGGTCTGCGTCGAGCACATCCACCGCGCCCAGCTGGTCCAGCTCCGCGCCGCAGAAGCCGCGTATCCGGTCGTCGAGATCCCACGGCGAGAGGTACACATCCTCGGGCCGCACCAAATTGCCGATACCTGAGCGGTCGTGCCGCTGCTCAACCTTGTTCCACCAGCGCTCGCCCTGGTTTTTGATCATTGCCGGCTCTTCGACAAACACGCGAGTCGAGGGTCCCATCAGCTCCAGCAGGTTGTGTTTCGCGCCCGCGACCGGGGCGAAGAACTCCCAGCCCGGAAAGACCGTCGCGTCGGAGCCTGTGCGGGTGGAGACATGCGTCTCCAGCTCACGCGGCGTCTCGCCGCCTTCAAGCTCCGCGCCTGCGATACCCGAGCGTGTGAGCCGCGCGTTGATCGCCTGTAATAACTTTTCCGTCACCGGCGTCTCGGTCAGCGGCAGCAGCAGCGCCTCGTCCAGGTGCGAGCTGGAGCGCTGCGTCTCGGGGTCGAACTTACGGATGGACTCGATCTCGTCGCCGAAGAAGTCGATCCGCACCGGCCGCTCCTGCTCGGGCGAGTAGACGTCCACGATGCCGCCGCGCGCGGTCACCTGCCCCGGCATCTCCACCACGTCCACGCGCGTATAGCCCACCGAGAGCAGATGCTCCACCAGCATCTCGGGCAGATATTCTTCACCGACCTTCAAACGCAGAGCCAAGGACGCGTAGTAGTCCTTGCCGAAGAGCCTCATGCAGGCCGCCTCGACCGGCGCGATCACCAGCCGGGCCGTGCCCGTCGTGATCTTCCACAGCGTGGCCGCGCGGGTCTCCTGAATCTCCGGGTGCGGCGAGAGGTTTTCGAACGGCAGCACGTCGTGCGAGGGCAGGCGCACGATCTCGGGCGCCGACATCGCGCCGGTCAGCTCGGCCGCGGCCAGCACGGCCTGGTGCAACGCCTCGGCGGCCTTGTTGTCCGCCACCAGCACCAGCGCCGGAGCCTCGGACGCCTTCGCCATGTAGGGCAGGTACAGCGCCCTCGCCGTGAAGGTGAGTCCTGCGATGCGCCGCCGCCCCTGGCCCGACTGCAAGTGCCGCCGAACGCGTTCAAAGGAGTCAGACGATTTCAGATCGGCGAACAGATCGCGGACAAACGGAAGAATCATGCCTAACCAGTGTACTTCGTACCGTTCTCGGGGCTGTATGGGCAGAATGATCTTCTGAGGGCCTTCCGTTGGTCGGCAGCAAGCATTTTTACCGCCGACGGAAAGGTCCACGCGAAGCTTTCAAAGAGGAATGAAAACACCCACCCGACGCGTAGGAGTCACATCCGGCAAGACAATGTTTTTTCCTCTTGAATTAATTCTAGGCACAGCCCCGGCGATGGTTTATTGTCATTTCACAACATCACAGAACCTTGCACGGATCGCCCCTCGACGGGGCCGCTATCGTCTTTCCACCAGCGCTTCAGCAGCATGGCGCGCAGTCCTGTATCACCAGCAGCATCCCGAACATTCATCCGTGGAGAGGCACCCTATGTTCAACTGTCGCCGTACCTTCGCCGCCGTCCTGGTTCTTCTGTTCGCTCTCTTTGCCTCCTCCACCGCGCTCGCCCAGCAGACCCTCGGGGGCATCACCGGCGAGATCACCGATCCCTCCGGCTCTATCCTGCCCGGCACCGCCGTCACCGCCACCAGCGAGCAGACCGGCATCCAGCGCACCCAGACCTCCGGCAGCAACGGCTTCTACACCTTCCAGAACCTCCCCATTGGCAACTACACGCTGGTCTTCAGCCGCGACGGCTTCTCCACCAAGCGCTTCCCCGGCATCCTCGTCCAGGCCGACCGCACCGTGACCCTGCCCGCGCAGCTCCAGGTCGGCGCGGTCTCAGACTCGGTGACGGTCGACGTGAACCCGCTGCTGAACGCCGCCGACACCACCAACGGCTACGTCCTCGACAAGACGCAGATCGAGTCCATCCCGTTGCCCACCGGCAGCTTCACCGGGCTGGCCATCCTCTCGCCCGGCGTCAATGCGGAGCTACCCGGCGGCACCGGCGTCAACTCGGGCCTCGGCAACTCGCCCATATGGGCCAACGGCCAGCGCGACACCTCCAACAGCTTCCAGCTCAACGGCGTCGACGGCAGCAACCTCTTCAACGGCAAGAGCACCAGCCAGGTGGCCTCGGCGCGCGTCATCAATAACACCGGCAACGGCATCGCCGGGGCGGGCGGGCTGATCCAGAGCGCGTCATCGGTCTATCTCGCCATCGGCAACGCCATCCCCACGCCCGCGCCGGAAACCATCGAAGAGGCCCGCGTCAACGCCAGCATGTACGACGCGCAGCAAGGCTCGGCCTCGGGCGCGCACATCGACCTCAGCACCAAGTCCGGCGGCAACGCCATCCACGGCAGCGCCTACGGGCACCGCGGCACCAACTTTATGAACGCCGCGCCCTTCTTCTTCAAGAAGGACTCCAACGTCCCCGAGAGCGACAAGAACCCGCAGCTCCACCGCTACATCGCGGGCGGAACGATCTCCGGCCCCATCATCAAGGACAAGCTCTTCGGCTTCATCGGCTACCAGCACCTCTACATCTCCGACCAGGAGACCGGCGACACCGAAGCTCCCGTGCCGGTCGGCCTCAGCGACACTAATCGCACTCCCATCGGGCTGGCTCAGCTCGTCAATAACAGCTTCGGCGTGCCCGATCCCAACAATCCCGGCCAGCTCACCATCGGCGAGAACGGCTTCGACGTCACCGCCCGCGACTGGTCCACCAACCCGGTCGGCCTCGCCATGTTCCAGGCCAAGAACCCCGACGGAAGCTGGCTGATCCCGAACGACAACGGCCACGCGCCCAGCTTCTTCTCGCCCTACAACTCCTTCCAGACCGGCACGTCCTCGTTCATCTCCGATCAGCTTGCTACCTCGCTGGATTGGAACGCCACGCCCAAAGACATTCTCGCCATCAAGTACTACTACCAGCACGATCCCAACAGCTCCCCCTTCGCCGTCTCCAACGTGCGCGGCTTCACCGAGCACATGGACACCGGCTCGCAGGTCATCTCCATCAATAACGTACAGTCGCTGCGCCCCAGCCTCAGCATCACCGAGACCCTGGGCTATGTGCGCGAGAAGGCCTATAGCACCAACGACCAGCCCTGGGCTCCCGGACAGGCCAACACCCCGGCAGCGGCCATGACCCCGGCCTTCGGCTCTTACTTCCCCGGCCTGACGATAGTGGATACGCTCGGCTCCAACACCCCCGACGGCCTGGGCGCGCAGTCGCTCAGCATCGGGCCTGCCGCCTCGTCGCAGAGCCCCAACACCGGCATCTTCCAGAACCGCTTCCAGCCCTCGGCCAACGCCATCTGGACCAAGGGCAAGCACGCAGTCACCTTCGGCGGCAGCTACGCGTACACGCAGCTCAACGTGCGCGACCAGCGCACCGGCAAAGGCTCGGTGGCGTCGCCCGACTTCGCCACCTTCGCCAAGAACTGGATCACTCCGTACAGCACCAACGGCTTCGTCGCCACCACCTACCTGCAGGGCGACGCCAACCGCTACTACCGCGCCAACCAGCTCGGCCTCTACCTCTCGGATAAGTTCCAGGTAAAGCCGAACCTCACCATCACCGCCGGAATCCGCTACGACTGGAACGGTGGCCTGACCGAAAAGAACGGCCGCCTCTACAACTTCGACCCCTCGCTCTACAGCTATAACGTCGGCGGCGACATCATCGCCAACTCAGGCATCATCATCGCAGGCAACAACGCCAACGGCACCAGCGGCGTCAGCAACACCACACTCACCGGCCGCCAGTGGGGCATCGCGCCCCGCATTGGAGCCGCCTGGCAGCCGACCATCTTCCAGAACAAGGTGGTCGTCCGCGCCGGAACCGGCATGTACTACGACCGCGGCGAGCTGTACACCTACCTCTCGCCCGGATACGCGGCGGGCGAGATCTCCGGCGGCCCCTTCGGCGTCAGCCAGACACCGCCCTTCGTCACCGAGCAGCATTGCAGCTACAGTTCCTCCCCCTACGGCAAAACCAGCTATCTCTACGACTTCTACATCCCCGTCTGCGGAGCCGGAACCCCCGGTGGCCCCGACACCAGCGACTACTCGCTGGCGACGCCCTGGGGATCTGTGCGCGGCCCCGGCCCGTCGAACCCCAGCGCCGCCGACGTCACCAAGTCCCTGCCCAATGCGGCCAGCATCATCGCCGGAGCGCAGCCCTTTACGCTGGGTGACTACAACCGCGCCAACAAGCTGCCCTACAGCATCAACTTCACCTTCAACGTGCAGTGGCAGCCGACCAACTACCTGATGGTCGAGCTGGGCTACGTCGGCAACCTGGGCCGTCACCAGGTCATCCCGCTGCCGTTCAACCAGGCACACGTCGCCACCAAGAACAACCCCACTCTGGCCGGTGGACCCAACGCCCAATACTTCAGCTACGGCTACACTGTCCTCGACAACAACACCTTCGCCCCCATCTGCGTGAACGACCCCACCGAGGGCAACTGCCAGTACGGGCAGATGCAGCAGAACTACGAGGGCGGCAACGTCGACCTCCGCGTCCCCTACACCGGCCTCTCGTCCGAGTCCGAGACCTACACCGCCGCTGGAATCTCCGCCTACCACGCGCTTCAAGCGCACGTGGAGAAGCGCCTCAGCCACGGCTTCCAGGCCGGTCTCTCCTACACCTACTCGCACGCCACCGATGAACAGAGCGCCCTCGGCCTCTTCTATAACGGCAACGATCCCAACAACCTGCGCAGCGGCTACGGCTCGGCCGACTTCGACCGCACCCACGTCCTCAACTTCACCTATAGCTACACGCTGCCCAAGTTCTACGGCGACGGTACCCTGAGGGGCAAGCTCTTCAATAGCTGGTCCCTCAACGGTATCGGCATCATCCAGAGCGGCCAGCCCTACAGCGTCATCGACTACTCGGGAGCCGTCGGCAGCCTCTACTACAGCACCTTCGACGGCATCACCAACCCCATCGTCCCCCTGGCTCCCGGCTGCACTCCCAAGAACGCCCTCACCGGCGACTCCGGAGCCTTCTACAACGAAAAAACCCAGACCGGCGCGGCCCTCAAGGCCTCCTGCTTCACCATCCCGCTCATCGCCCAGGGCACGCAGGGCGTCCCCAACGGCGACGTCTTCGAGACCGGCTTCACCAGCGGCCAGCGCAACATCTTCCGCCAGACCTGGCAGAAGCGTACCGACGCCTCGCTGGTCAAAGTACTTCCTATCCACGATATCTTCAAGCTGCGCTACACCTTCGACGTCTTCAACGTCACCAACACCAGCAGCTTCGATATCCCTACCGACAACGTCTCGCAGAACGAAGGCTACAACAACGCCCCCGGCTACAGCACCGATCCCTACAGCCTCTACACCAAGCAGGCGGGCGGCCTCGGCATCACCAAGCACACCATCGGAGCACCGCGCCAGATCCAGATGTCCCTCGGTCTTACCTTCTAACGCAAGGCCTTATGCTTAACTCGGCCGCCAGCTCACAAGGCTGGCGGCCGTTCCCGCGAAAGCCCCTCCATGACCCTGCAGCAGCGCCTCGAAGAGCACTTCCAGTTCGCACACCACAACGCCACCTGGCGGACCGAGACCCTCGCCGGTCTCACCACCTTCATCACCATGGCGTACATTATCTTCGTCAACCCCGCCATCCTCTCGCAGACGGGGATGCCGCTGGCCGCCGTCACCACCAGCACCTGCCTCTGCGCGGCCATCGGCTCCATCCTGATGGGCGCGCTGGCCAACTACCCGCTCGCGCTCGCGCCCGGCATGGGGCTGAACGCCTACTTCACTTACACCGTCGTCAAGGGCATGGGCATCCCCTGGCAGACCGCACTCGGAGCCGTCTTCCTCTCGGGCGTCATCTTTCTGCTGCTCACCTTCGGGGGCATCCGCCAAAGACTCGTCGCCGCCATCCCCTACCAGCTCCACGCCGCCGTGGCCGGGGGCATCGGCCTCTTCATAGCCTTCATCGGGCTGCGCAACTCCGGCCTCATCGTGCCCAGCCCGGCCACCACGGTCACGCTCGGCAACCTCCACGATCATTCGGTCCAGCTCGCCATCTTCGGCATCGTCTTCATCGCCATACTCTCGGCCTACCGGGTCAAGGCCGCGATGCTGCTCGGCGTACTTACGACGCTGGCCCTCGGCATCGCCTGCCACCAGGTGCAGTGGCACCCGTCCACCTTCAACCCGCTGGCCATCCGCGAGACCGCCTTCCACCTCGACCTGCGCGGGGCGCTACGGATGAACGCGCTCGAGATTATCTTCGTCTTCCTCTTCGTCGATCTCTTCGACAACATCGGCACCCTGGTCGCGGTCACCGAGCGCGCGGGCCTGATCGCCGAAGACCACACCATCCCGCGTCTCGACCGCATCTTCTTCGCGGATGCCTCGGCAACAGTAATAGGCTCGCTCGCGGGCACCAGCACGGTCACCAGCTACATCGAGTCGTCAGCCGGAGTAGCAGCAGGAGGCCGCACCGGCGTCACAGCCATCGTCACCGGTCTCCTCTTTCTCGCTGCGATCTTCGTCGCCCCCGCCGTAGGAGCCATCCCCGACTTCGCCACCGCGCCCGCGCTAATTCTGGTCGGAGCCCTCATGGTCGCGGGCGCGGCGCGCATCGACTGGGACGAGCCGCGCGTGGCCATCCCCAGCTTTCTGACGCTCATCACGATCCCGCTCACTTACTCGATCGCCACCGGCCTATCCTTCGGCCTCATCAGCTTCGCGGTCCTCGAGCTGGCCACGGGCCGTGGCCGCCGTCAGCACTGGATGCTTTACCTGCTGGCGCTGCTCTTTCTGGCACGCTTTGCGTGGATGAGCCACGGCTAAAAACACGCGAAGCGTCCAGAACCGCACGAAGTGCCGCCCGCCCGGCGCAAGGGCGCTTTTGCACTTGAAGTCATCCACCCATCGGCGACGAAACCGTCAATGAATGAACCCCCTCGTTGTTGCCTGTTTCTTTGTTGTTGCTTGTTTTCTTGGTTGTCATTCAGGAGCGAAGCGGAGGAATCTGCTTCTGTCTTTGTTCTTGCTGTTGTCTTTGCTGTTGCCTTTGCCGTTGCCTCTGGGGTAGGTCCGGGCTTTAGCCCGGATATTAAAACTCTCCACAGAAGCGGGCTTCAGCCCCCGAGGTATGCTTTCTTTTCTTCACCCTCATCCTTCAACCCCACCCCACTGCCGCCAAGCCGTCTTGCACCTTCCAGCAGCCGCCCCAACAACCCAGCCGCCTCCTCATAACCCAACCCACCCACCCGCACATTCGAGACGCAATTCCGCTCCGCATCCGAGCACCCCACTCGCGGCGCGTACGTCAGATAAGCCCCCAAGCTGTCGCTGGCCTGCAACCCTGGCCGTTCGCCGATCAGGACCAGCACTGCCTCCGCCCCGCGCAGCTCGCCAATCTCGTCACCCACAGCCACGCGAGCCTGCGTTGCAATAAACACCGTATCGAGCGTCCAGTCGATCAGCCTCTGCCGCAGTGCCACCAGCAACGGCACCGCATGACGCCGTGGAGCCAGCGCCGACAAACCATCGGCCATCACCACGGTCAATCGGCCCGCAGCACCATCGCAAACAATCGCCTCACGAGAAGCCGCAGACAACCGCCGCCCCAGATCCGGCCTCAGCAAATACTCCGCCCTCGATAAAGTCCGGGTCGTCACGGCATCCGTCGCAAAGCCAGCATCCCGCAGCTCCGCAGCAAGCCCAGCCACATCCAGCGGAGTATGGATCGCATCCCGCGCCCGCGCGTGGGCCATTCCAAACTCCAGCGTGGCCCCGGTCGGCACGCTCACCCCCACGCGCCCCAGCGCGATCCGGGCCGGAGTCCACCGCGCCAACCCCGCCCACGCATCCCGCGCCAGCTCATCCTTCATCGCAACCCCACCGGCAACAGCCTCTCCGCCACCGCCCGCGAGGCCGCCAGCCTGCCGCGCTCATCCACAATCCCCATTCCGGCAAGCCACGCTTCGAACTCCGGCGCTCGCCGCAGCCCCAGCACCTCACGCACGTACAGCGAGTCGTGGAACGAGGTGCTCTGGTAGTTCAGCATGATGTCGTCCGCCCCCGGCACGCCCATGATGAAGTTCACCCCGGCCACGCCCAGCAGCGTCAGCAAGCTGTCCATGTCGTCCTGATCGGCCTCGGCGTGGTTGGTGTAGCAGATGTCGCAGCCCATCGGCAGCCCCATCAGCTTGCCGCAGAAGTGGTCCTCAAGCCCTGCGCGGATGATCTGCTTGGCGTCGTAGAGGTACTCCGGCCCGATGAACCCGACCACCGTGTTGACCAGCATCGGCGAGAACCGCCGCGCCACCGCGTAGGCCCGCACCTCGCACGTCTGCTGATCTACCCCATGATTCGCACCAGCCGAAAGGGCGCTGCCCTGCCCGGTCTCGAAGTACATGCAGTTGGTCCCCACGGTGCCGCGCCCCAGCGCCAGCGCCGCCTGGTGCGCCTCTTCGAGCAGCGCCAGCGAGACCCCGAAGCTCTCGTTCGTCCCCTGCGTTCCCGCAATCGACTGAAAGACCAGATCGACCGGCGCGCCCTGCTCCATCGCCCGCAGGGCGTGGGTGATGTGGGCCAGCACGCAGTTCTGCACGGGCACCTCATAACGTAGGCGGAACTCGTCCAGCACCTGAAGCAGGCGAACCGCGTTGTGGAGCGAGTCGCCCGCCGGGTTGATCCCGATGACCGCATCCCCACATCCATAGAGCAACCCGTCGATGGTCGAGGCCACGATGCCCTGCACGTCGTCGGTGGGGTGGTTGGGCTGGAGCCGCACCGAGAGCCTGCCCGGAAGCCCCACCGTGGTCCGAAACCGCGTCACCACGCGGCACTTGCGGGCCACCAGGATCAGGTCCTGATTCCGCATCAGCTTCGAGACCGCGGCCACCATCTCCGGCGTCAAACCCTCGGCCAGCGCGGCTGGGGTGACGCCGTCCTCGTCGAACGAATCGCTCAACAGCCAGTCCCGCAGACCGCCCACGGTCAGGTGGCTGATCGGTGCGAAGGCTACCGCGTCATGCGTGTCCACGATCAGCCGGGTCACATCGTCGCTCTCGTAGGGGATGACCGCTTCGCGCAGAAACTCCTTCAGCGGCACGTCCGCCAGAGCCATTCGCGCGGCCATACGCTCGATGGCGGAGGTGGCAGCGACTCCGGCCAGTTCGTCTCCCGAGCGCAGCGGGCTGGCCTTGGCAAGCAGTGTCCGCAGGTCTTCGAACCGGAAGGTCTCACCACCGCTGCTGTGCAGAAACGTCATGCCTGCATAGTAAGCGATTCCTGTTGTATCGCCGGATTTGTGGCGAATTGAAGAAAGCATACCTCGGGGGCTAAAGCCCGCTTCTGTGGCGAGTTTTAATGTCCGGGCTAAAGCCCTGACCTACCCCAGAAGCAACGGCAAGAACAACGACAAAAGCAGATTCCTCCGCTTCGCTCCTGAATGACAACCAAGAAAACAAGCAACGGCAAAGGCGTCTTCGAGCTATTAGAGGTCTGGCTAAAGCTTTGCCCTAATAGCTCATGCAGCTCCCCAGCCGCCGCCGCCCGGGGACTCGATTCGGATTGAATCGCCAGCCTTGATTTCGAGGCTTGTCTTTCCCGGAAGCTCGAGCAACTCTTCGCCTGAGCGGTGCAACGATCTGCCTGCCGCACCAGACTCGCCGCCTGCCAGCCCGTAGGGTTGGAAGACGCGGCGATCGGCCAGCAGAGTTACCCGCGCCGGGGTGGTCAGCTCGATCTCGCGTATGATCCCGTCGCCTCCACGGAACTGGCCCGCGCCGCCCGAGCCAACACGATAGCCGTACGTCCGGACGCGGAAGGGGTAGGCGTACTCGAGCGCTTCCACCGGCGTGTTGAGCGAGTTGGTCATGTGGGCGTGGGTGCCGGAGAGGCCGTCCGCGCCGGGCCGCGCGCCCTGGCCTCCGGCGGTCGTCTCGTAGTAGGCAAACGCGCGCCCGGTTCTCGGGTCCACGCCGCCGATGGTCAGGTTGTTCATCGTGCCCGAGCTGGCCGCCGGAATCCTCGTCGGCAGCGCCGCAGCCAGCGCCCGCAGCAGCACGTCCACGATCCGCTGCGAGGTCTCCACGTTGCCCCCAGCCACCGGAGCCGGAAGCTGCGCGTTGACGATGGAGCCAAGCGGGGCCAGCATCGTCACCGGCCGCATGAGGCCAGCCGCGGCCGGAGCGTCGTCCGGCAGCAGGCAGCGCAACACGTAGAAGACCGCCGAGTAGGTAATCGCGTAGACCGCGTTCAGGCTGCTGGCGATCTGCGCGTGCGAGCCCGCGAAGTCGATGGTCACGCCCTCGCCCGCAACCGTGATGGCCACCGCAATGCGGACCGGCTCGCTGCCGAAGCCGTCGTTGTCGAGGAAGTCCTCGGCCTCGAAGCGGCCCTGCGGCACCTTGGCGATCTCCGCTCTCATCAGGCGCTCGGCGTAGTTCAGCAGCGCGGTCGAAAACAGCCGAGCTTGTGCAGCACCGTACTTTTCGAGCAGCTCCCGCAGCCGCAGCTCGCCCACCCGGCAGGCCCCGATCTGGCTCAGCAAATCGCCCTCCCGCTCGCGCGGCGTGCGCACATTATGCAGGATGATGCCGAGGATGCCGGGGTCGATCTCGCCCGCCCGCACCAGCTTCACCGGCGGAATCCGCAGGCCCTCCTGGTAGACCTCGCGGCACAGCCCCATCGAGCCGGGGTACATGCCGCCGACGTCGGCGTGGTGCGCCCGCGAGGCCACGTAGAAGACCGGCGCGGACTCGCCCTTGGTAAAGACCGGCAACACCATAGTCAAATCGGGCAAGTGGGTTCCGCCCGCGTAGGGGTCGTTGAGCAGGGCGATGTCGCCCGGCCCCAGCGTGAGCGCGTCGATGGCCGCCCGCACCGACATGGGCATCGAGCCGAGGTGGACGGGCATGTGGTCGCCCATCGCGATCACCTCGCCCGAGGCGTCGAAGACCGCGCAGGAGTAGTCGCGGCGCTCCTTGATATTGGGCGAAAAAGAGGTCCGCCGCAGGGTCGCGCCCATCTCTTCGGCGATGGAGTGGGTGGCGCTCTTGAAGACGGCCAGCTCGATGGGGTCGATTGCGCTCATTGATTCACCTCAATCAACAGGTTGCCGAGTTCGTCCACCGTGGCCACGCAGCGCGGCGGCAGCACGGTCGTGGAGCTGTACTCAGTGATGAGCGCCGGTCCGGAGAATACGTCGCCCGGATGCAACCGGTCGCGGTCGTAGACGATGCTCTCCCGCCACTCGCCCTCGAACCAGATGGGCCGCGTCTTGATCTTCGCTTGAACACCGTTACCTGGACGTGCGGCACGGCGCGGAAGCTCGATGGCATCCGACTTCGCCGTGAGCCGCACGCGCAGGTTGACCACCTCTACGGGCAGCTCACGATTGGCATAGCCGTAGCGGCGCTCGTGCGCGCGGTGGAACTCCTCCAGCATCGTCTCGCCCGCGGGGACGTTCAGCTCGTAGCCCTGTCCCACGTAGCGCACGTCGGCGGAGCGGACGCTGGTACCCTGAAGCCCTTCGGCCAGAAGCTCCTGCTCGCCCTGTGTCTCCAGCTCCGCGTAGTGCGTGGCCAGCAGGTCAGACGAGGGCGGCAGCATCACTGTGCGCGAGTAGTCCCGCACCACGTCGGCGATCAGGATGCCCAGCGCCGACAGGGCCCCCGGCATACACGGCACCAGCACGCGGGGGATGCGCAGCGCGCGGGCCAGCGAGCAGGCATGCAGCGGGCCGGCGCCGCCGAAGCTGACCAGCGGGAACTCGCGCGGGTCGTAGCCGCTCTCGATGGAGATGACGCGGATAGCCTTCTCCATGGCAGTCTCGGAGAGGGTGAGGATGCCCGAGGCGAACCGTTCCACCGAGCCGAGGCTGCCGCGTGCGGCCCCCATCAGTTCGCGGGTGCGCGGCTCGTCCAGCCTCACCGCTCCGCCGAGGAAGAGGTCGGGATCGAGACGGCCTAGAACTAGGTTTGCATCCGTAACCGTGGGGAGCGAGCCGCGCCCGTAGCAGATGGGGCCGGGGACCGAGCCTGCCGACTCCGGGCCGACGCGAAGGATGCCGCCCGCGTCGAAGCGCGCCAGCGAGCCGCCGCCCGCGCCGACCGTGTGGATGTTCAGCATGGGCACGGCAACCGGCAGGCCGGAGACGATGGACTCGCTGGTGGTGGTCGGCCCGGCGTCGGAGATGAGGGCCACGTCGGTGGAGGTGCCGCCCATGTCGAAGCCGATGATGCGGGGGATGCCCGCCTGCCGGGCGATGTGCCACGCTCCGATGACGCCGCCCGCCGGTCCCGAGAGGACCGTTCGGACCGGCTCGCGCGCGGCCAGCGAGGCCGGGACGATGCCGCCCGAAGACTGCATGACGCTGACGCCGCCCTCGGGCAGCGCGGCTTCGAGGGCGTTGAGGTAGCTGCCGACCTTCGGGGCCAAGTAGGCGTTGACCACGACCGTCGCGGTGCGCTCGTACTCACGGAACTCGGGCAGAATGCGGTGCGAGACCGAGATGGGCAGTCCGAGCGGGGCCAGCGCCTCGGCGATCAGGCGCTCGTTGGCCGGGTTGGCGAAGGAGAAGAGCAGCGAGAGGGCGATGGACTCGGCTCCACTGGCCGCGATGGCTTCGCGAAGGGCCGCAAGCTGGGCCTCGGTAGGGGTCCGCAGGATGGCTCCCTCCGCGGTGACGCGCTCGTCGATGCCGAAACGGAGCGGCTGCTCGACGACGCAGGGAGGCGGGGTGTCAAACCAGTCGTAGAGGCTGGCGCGAGCCTGACGGCCGATGGCGATGACGTCCTCGAATCCGGCGGTGGTGACCAGAGCCACGCGGGCACCCTTGCGCTCGAGCATTGCGTTGGTCCCAACGGTAGTCCCGTGGCGAAGTTCGATCTGCTCCGGGCCTGCGGCCTGTCTCGCGGCATTGAGGACGGCCTGGCCGGGATCGGCGGGGGTGGAGAAGAGCTTGAGGACTTCGAGGCGGCCGTCGCGGAGGAAGACGCAGTCGGTGAAGGTGCCGCCGCTGTCAATGGCTACGCGCATCGGCACTCCCCGGCGCGGTTACGCAAGATGTTCATTTGATTACCCTTAAACCTGTGACATCCGTACGGGAAGCCGTGCCGCAGGTGCCTGACTCGTATCCAGATCAGAATACAGCCCGGCTCGTTAAGGGCACGACTAAAGCCGTGCTCCTAAAACAACGGCTGTCCTGCCGGACGGGCCTCCTACGCGGAGGGCGGGCGTTTGCACGCCTTTTTAAAGCTTCGCGTGGTCCTCCCGCTGGTCGGAAATAAAGATGCTCTCTGATGTGAGAATGAGATATGGCTTTGGTAAAGATGATTGCTGTCGATTTAGATGGAACGCTGCTGGCCCGCGACGGTCGGCCCGGCGAACGCAATGCCGCTGCACTGCGGGCGGCAGAGGCGGCGGGGATCGCCGTCGTCGTGGCGACCGGGCGGCGACACTGCTATGCCATGCGGCCGTTGCGGGAGATCGGCCTCGGCCCCGAGACCGTGCTCGTCAGCTCGAACGGAACCGTGACCCGCACCATGGGCCAGCCCACCCGGCTGCTCGACCGTAACTTGATGTCCGTCGAGCGGGCGCGGCAGCTCTGCGGGCACCTCGACGGCTTCCGCAACGCGCTGGTCATTACGTTCGACAAGGTGCTGCCCGATGGTGAGGACGAGCGCGGCTCGCTGGTCGTGGAAGAGCTGGCCGACCTGCACATCAGCATCGGCCGCTGGATGGAGGCGAACGCGGCTTACATCGAGAACATGCAGCCGATCGAAGTGTGCCTTGACGCGGATGCCGCGACGATCCAGATGATGCTCTGCGGCTCGATTGAGCGGATGAGGGCGGCGGCGGACAGGATGCTGGAGCTGCCCTGGGTCGCGGGCGTGGGCGACGACCGGGCCGATGCGGCGGTGGCTCTGCACAAGGCCGAGTACCCCGAGCGCGATCTCTGCCTGCTGGATATCCTGCCCGGCGGCTGCTCGAAGGGCGTGGCTCTGGCGCGGCTGGCTGCCTCGATGGGGATTGATAACAAAGAGATTATGGCCTTTGGCGATAACTGGAACGACCTGTCGATGCTGGAGATTGCGGGCTCGCCGGTACTGATGGGCAACGCCCCGGAGGACTTGCAGGCGATGGCCCGGGAGCGCGGCTGGCAGATGGCCGGGATGCACCATGAGGATGGCGTCGCGGTGGTGGTCGAGGAACTGCTGGCGATGTCGGCGCTCGCACGGTAGAGCCGATAAAGGCTAGATGGTAGGCTTTTGGGTATGAGCGGCTTCGGGCGAGGGCAGATCGGATTGGCGCTGGCGTTTGTGTTGGCGACGCCGCTGGCTCGTGCCGCCGAGCATGTGACGCTGAAGAACGGGCAGGAGTTCGACCACGTGGTGCGGCGCGAGGCCGACGGAGATCGGGCACGGCTCTACTTGACCGCCGATAACTACGTCGAGGTGGCGGCGGGGTCCGTGGATAAGGTCGAGGTCTTGGAGGAGAGGGTCGAGCCTCCGGTTCCAGAGGTAAAAACGGCACCCACCACTGCGGCCCAGATACAGGCGTTAGTGGCCAAGTCCGGGGCCGAGCATCGCATCGACACGGACCTGCTGGCGAGCGTTATCAAGGCCGAGAGCGGCGGGCGGGCGCTGGCGGTATCGCGCACCGGTGCTCGTGGGCTGATGCAGTTGATGCCCGGAACGGCGGCGACTCTGGGAGTGAAGGACGCGTTTTTGCCGGACCAGAATATTGCCGGGGGAACGGCTTATCTGGACCAGTTGCTGACGCGGTATAAGGATGATTTGCAGCGGGCGCTGGCCGCCTATAACGCCGGGCCGGGCGCGGTGGACAAGTACCACGGCGTGCCTCCCTTTCCTGAGACGCGGGAGTATGTGCGGCGGGTAATTCTCGAGTACAACCGGCGCAAGCTTGCTCTTCAGGACTTAGCCCTAAAAACCAAGCTGGTGGCGGCGCAGTGAGTGTGCGGAAGGCGCTGCCGTGGGTTCTGCTGGCCGCGCTGGCGGGCTTCGTCGCGTGGAAGCTGCACACGTCGCACTTCGACTGGGCGGGCTTCGGGCGCAGCCTGAGGACGGCTGACTGGCGGATGCTGCTGGCGGCGCTGCTCGTCATCTACGTGAACTACGTACTGCGGGCGGTGCGCTGGGCGGTGTTTCTGCGGCGGACGCCTTCGACGGCGCGCTGGTGGCAACTGGTCGGCTCGCAGTTTGTCGGATTTACCGGGCTTTCTCTCTTTGGGCGCATTGGCGAGCTAATCCGACCTCTGCTGGTGGCGCGGCGGACAGGGCTGAGCTTTGCCTCGCAGATCGCCGTGGTGGCGGTGGAGCGGGTCTTCGATCTGGGGGCGTTCGGGCTGCTCTTCGGGCTGAATCTGGCGGTCTCGCCGGGGCTGGATTCGCTGCCGTTCCATGAACGGTTTCATCAGGTGGGCTATGTGATCGCGGGGCTGACGCTGATTGTCGCAGCGTTCGTGGTCAGCGTGCGGGTGGCGGGCGGCGTCATGGCGCGGCTGATGAGTGGGTTCGTCGGAATCGTCTCGAAGAACGCCGGGGCATCAGTTGCGGAGAAGGTTCACGCGTTTCGAGAAGGACTGGATGTGATCGCGGGATGGGGGGATTTTGCCTCGGTGGCGGGGATCAGCATTGTGCTTTGGGCAACGATTGCGGTCTCGTATGTGCTGGTGATGAAGGCGTTTCCGGCTCCGGTCTCGCACCTGACCGTTGCGCATACGCTGCTGCTGATGGGGTTCAGCGTGGTGGGATCGCTGGTGCAACTGCCGGGCGTGGGCGGCGGGGCGCAGGCGATGACGATTGCGGCGCTGACGCTGCTGTTTGGGATTCCGCAGGAGCTGGCGGTCAGCTCGGGGCTGATGCTTTGGTTGATTACGACGATGGGCGTGATTCCGGTGGGGCTGGTGTATGCGAAGGTGGAGGGGATCTCGCTGGAGGCGCTGGCGCGGCGCAGTGAAGAGGCCGAAGAAGCCGTGATCGGCTAGAAACACGCGAAGCGTCCAGTACCGCACGAAGTGCCGCCCGCCCGGCGCTAGGGCGCTTTTGCCTTTAGCTTTGAACCCGAACCAATTTCTGCTGGCTGGTGTGGCCGCGGACGATCTCCACGTTGCGCTTGGGAACGTCCAGAAAATCGGCCAGCACCGTGCGGACCTCTTCGTTGGCCTTGCCGTCCTCGGGGATGGCGTTGACCTTGATCTTGAGCGCGCCGTTGGCCATCAGCTCGGCGACGTGGCTGGTCTGGGCGCGGGGGATGACCTTGACCTGGAGAGTGAGCTGGCCCTCCTGCCGGAGCCGGGATTTCAACGCGGGTTGCATCTCAAGGATGATCTCACGCCAGATTTATAGAACAGCCCGAACGATGCGGCGGACCAGCTCGGTGGTGGCTCCGTAGACGATGTGGGCGGCAAAGGGCGTGGCGTAGGCGGATGCGGGAAACTCCGTGGGAGCGCCCGAGAGCTTGAAGGCGGGGACGGCGATGAGGTCAGCCCCGGTGAAGAGGACGCCGCCGAAGCTGGTTCCGAAGCCCGAGCGGACGAGCGGGCTGTACTCGGCGAGGCCGCCGTAGAGGCCACCCATCAGGGCTCCGAAGGCGTAGTGGACGATGGGGCCGTCTTTCTGTTTCTCTTCGAGCGAGAGGTGGCGTCCGCCGGTGACGGTGTTGACGATGGCGTCGGCGGCCTTCATGGTGGCGTCGATGCTGGGCTTGTTTGGCGTTCTCTTCGTCGGACTGGATGGCGTGGGTGAGCTTCGTGCCGGGACCGGCCATGAACTCGTTCATCACCCAGGCAGCGACGAGACCGCCCGCTACTCCGGCGAGGATGCCGCGAATGGGATGCTTTTCAGACTGCATGATGTATCTCCTTAGGCGCGCTTTTTCACCGGCTTGGGCGTCTTGCCGACGGGTTTCTTGACCGGCTTGCTACTAATGCCAGCGAGAGCTTCGATGACGGCTGTGCCGATGGGGCTGCCCAGGCCGGTGCAGGCATCCCAGCCGGGACCGGCGGTGTAGGCTCCGTTATTGCCGGAGGTGATGTCGCGGAGGGCGGACGGGGCCGTGTAGAGGGTGGGGTTGAGGAAGCCCGCGTCGGTGCCGTTCTGCTGGTTGGCGAGCGCGATGAGGCCCGCCCAGAGCGGCGCGACGGCGCTGGTGCCGCCGATGACCGCGCTCTCGCCGTCGACGCGGATGGTGTAGCCGGTGGAGGGGTCGGCGTCTCCTGCGACGTCGGGAACGCCACGGCCATTGCTGGGGACGTTGGCGTTTTGCTGCCATGTGGGCAGCGGGAAGACCGTGCTGACACCGCCTCCGGTCGCGCCCTCATCGGCGGCGGTCTCGTTCCAGACGACCTCCGAAGTGATGGTCGTGCCACTGCCTTCGAGCTTGGTGCCGCCGCAGGCGAGGACGTGCGGGCTGGACGCGGGGAAATCGACGTTATTGCCCGTGCCGCCGTCCGAGGAGCCGCTATCGCCCGCGGCCACCGTGATGGTGACGCCGACGGCGGCGGCGGCCTGGCAGGAGGCGTCGAGCGCGGTGGTGGACTGCTTGGTCCACGAGGACTCCGGGCCGCCCCAACTGATGGAGAGGATGCCGGGCTTGTGGGTGGTGTCGTGGACGGCGGTGGAGATAGCGTCAATGAAGCCCTGATCGGTGTTGGGGGCGAAGTAGACGACGATCTTCGCGCCGGGAGCGATGGCCGCGCAGACCTCGATGTCGAGCATGACCTCGCCGTCAGCCCCGTTGGCGTCGCCGGGGGTGTTCTTGCCGCCGTCGACCGCTACGGCGGTGACGCTGGGCGCGGGCAGGCCGAGGGTTTTGAAGTAGGCGGTGAGGTCGGCGGTGCGGTAGCCACCGCCCAGCTCGAGGATGCCGATGGTCTGTCCGGGGGCGGTGGCTCCGGCGGGAAAGCCGTAGAGCTGGCCGACCTGGACGGGGGTGTAGGAAGTGTTGACGGCCTCGGCGCGGGCTACGCGAAAGTGGGGCCTGGCCTGTGGGCGGGTGTCGAGGCCGAGGACGGCCAGGACGTGGCCATCCAGCTCATTCGGAAGGGTAATCGCTCCTTCGCGGAGGCGGCACTGACGGCCCGCGATGGTGTGCTGCTTTAGCTGGACGCCGAAGGCCTTCTGGATGGCGGCGCAGGTGCCGGTGAGGTGGAGGGTGTGGGGGACGGGGGTGGTCTCGGTGGTGAGACCGTACTCGGCGGCGAAGTCGCGGACCAGTTGGAGCGATGCGGGGTCAGGGCCATGCTGCTTGGCATAGGCGGCACGGGTCAGGCGGGTGCCGAGCTGGCCCAGGGTGCGGGGGTCGAGTGGCTGCTTGGGCCGCACGAGGACCGAGACCGTAACCTTGGAGGCCGTGGGGTGCGGGGTTGGCTCACCAGTTCCTGCTGCGGGGACGAATGGGGATCGTTCGCTGCCGGGAAGAGTGACTCGGGGTTGAGATGCGAAGCGGGCTGAAGCAGGCATGGGAACCTCCATGTGGCTGATTGGATGCGGAGGAGGTTTGGGGATGTAGCTGGAGGGGAGAAAAAACATCCACAAAAGCTTTGTCCTGCCGGACGGGCCCGCTACGCGCGGGGCGGGCGTTTGCACGCCTTTTTACTGCTTCGCGTGGTCCTCCCGTTGGTCGGAAAGAAATATGCTCGCTGCCGACCAGCGGGAGGCCCTTTGCTGTCAATCCTGCCCATGCAGCCCCGAGAACGGTACGAAGTACTGCTGATAGAATCGGGCCTATCTCCATGAAGTGTCCTTATTGCGGTTTCGGGCAGGATCGGGTCGTGGACTCGCGCGAAAGTAAAGAGGCGGACTCCATCCGCCGACGGCGCGAGTGCGAACGATGCAATAAACGGTTTACCACCTACGAGCGGATCGACGAGATCCCCTACATGGTCGTGAAAAAAGACGCGCGCAGAGAGAAGTTCGACCGGCAGAAGGTGCTGGGCGGACTGATGCAGGCGTGCCAGAAACGCAACGTCTCCGCCAGCCAGCTCGAAGAGATCGTCGATGAGACCGAGGCCTTCGTCGTCGATTCGCCCGAGCGCGAGCGCACGACGACCGAGATCGGCGAGTTGATTATGAACCGGCTGAAGGGCATCGACACGGTGGCCTACATCCGGTTTGCCAGCGTGTACCGCGACTTCAAGGACGTGCGGGAGTTCAAGGCAGAGCTGGAAGAGTTGTTGAACGTCAGGGAAAACAAGCATAAGAAAGGAAGTGCATGAGCGAAGCACACAAGATCACACTGATCCCTGGGGACGGCATCGGCCCCGAGGTCTCGTCCGCGGTTGTCTCGATTCTGGAGGCAGCTGGCAAGAAAACCGGATGCTCGTTCGACTGGCACCGCTACGATGCGGGCGCGGACGCGTTCGCGAAGACCGGGGAGTACATCCCGAAGGCGCTATATGAGTCGATTGAGCAGAATCGTGTCGCCCTGAAGGGGCCTGTGACGACGCCCATCGGCGGCGGGTTCAGCTCGATCAACGTGACGCTGCGCAAGAAGTTCGACCTGTTCTCGAACTTCCGGCCGGTGAAGTCGCTGCCGGGGCTGAAGACGAACTATCCGAACATCGACCTCATCATCTTCCGCGAGAACACCGAGGATCTGTACGCGGGACTCGAGGTGATGGTGCAGCCGGACGTGGCGCAGAGCCTGAAGATCATCACGCGCAAGGGCTCGACGCGGATCGCGAAGGCGGCCTTCGACTACGCGAAGAAGCATGGGCGCAAGAAGATTCACGCCATCCACAAAGCCAACATCATGAAGCTGTCGGATGGCCTGTTCCTGAAGTGCTGCCAGGAGGTTGCCGCCGGATTTCCCGAGGTGACCTATGCCGAGCACATCGTGGACAACACCTGTATGCAACTGGTGCTGAACCCTTATCAGTACGACATCATCCTGACCGAGAACCTGTACGGCGATATCCTGAGCGACCTGTGCTCGGCGTTCGTGGGCGGGCTGGGTCTGGTTCCGGGAGCGAACATCGGGCTGGAGTGCGCGATCTTCGAGGCTGTGCATGGATCGGCTCCGGATATCGCGGGCCAGGATAAGGCGAACCCGACGGCGCTGTTGCAGTCGGCGGTGCTGATGCTGCACCACATCGACGAGCCTGCGACGGCCGAGAAGGTGCAAACCGCGCTTGAGACGGTATACGCCGAAGGTAAGACGCTGACGAAGGATGTCGGCGGCAACAGTGGCACCAAGGCCTTTGCGGATGCGGTCATCGCGGCAATCGGCTAGTACTTCGTACCGTTCTCGGGGCGGTATGGGTAAGTAAAAAGCATGGGGCCTTCCGTTGGTCGGCAGCGAGCATCTTTTGTTTCCGACCAACGGGAGGACCATGCGAAGCAGTAAAAAGGCGCGTGAACGCCCGCCCCGCGCGTAGCGGGCCCGTCCGGCGGGACAGGTCTTTATAAAGGGAGCTTTGCGTTGAAGAAGATCGTTCTGCTGGCTGGTTTTGCGGTGTTGGCTCTGGCTGGATGTAAGCCGGATACCGCGGTGAAGAGCACCTCGGAGAGTGGCGCTGCGCCGCGATCCGAGGCTTACTCCCCGGCAGCGCCCACCGTGAAGCTGGACCCGGCTACGCTGGGCGCGGTGAGCGGAACGATCCACTTCAACGGCAAGGCTCCTGCTCCGGTCAGGATCGACACGAGCATGGACCCGGCGTGCGGCATGAGCGGTGGCGGGGATATGTTCTCGGAGCAGTATGTGGTCCACGAGGGCAAGCTGGCGAACGTCTTCGTGTATGTGAAGAGCGGTCCGGCGGCGGCGATGGCCATCGGCAGCAGCATGAGCGCGCCGGTGGTGATGGACCAGAAGGGCTGCCAGTACGAGCCGCACGTGGTGGGCGTAGTGCGGGGCGGCTCGGTCGAGTTTCACAACTCGGATGTGACGATGCACAACATCCATACGATGCCCACGGTGGTCGGCAATGAGACGGTGGATGTATCGCAGAGTCCGAAGGGCACTCCGAAGAGCAAGCAGTTCAAGGTGCCGGAGCTGATGATCCCGGTGCGCTGCAACAATCATCCGTGGATGAATGCGTTTATCAACGTGTCGCAGACGCCGTTCTTCGCGGTGAGCGATGCGAAGGGGAACTTCAGCATTGCGGGATTGCCTGCAGGCACGTACACGCTGGGCGCGGTACACGAGAAGCTGGGCGAGCAGACACTGACCGTGACCGTAACGGCCAAGGGTGAAGCCAAGGCTGACTTTGCTTTCAGTAAGTAACGACAGGGCCTAACAACCATCCGGGCTGGCCGCACATCGCACCTACAGCAACACCTATGCTGGAAGGACCAACACGACCATGAGCAACCATCTTCTCGACGTCAACTCCCTTGCGGTTCACGCACTGCCGCTTTGGTTTCTGGTCTTCTCGCTGTTTCTGCCGCGCATCGCGCTCATCATCGCCTGGTTCGACCGCGACCTGGTGCGGTTTCATCTGGACTCGCTGCTCTCGCCGATCCTGGCGCTGCTGCTGCCGCGCGTGTTGATCCTGGTGCTCATCTATCGCGATCAGGGGTTGACGATGTGGTTCCTCATCCACGCCATCGTTGCGCTGATGGTTTGGGGCGGGTCGGGCAGCTATCACACGCAACGCTGGCGCTCGAACAGCCTCTAAAAACACTGTCCTGCCGGACGAGCCCGCTACGAGCGGGGCGGTGTTTGCGCGCCTTTTTATAGCTTCGCATGGTGTCTTCCCGTTGGTCGGAATCAAAAGATGCTCGCTGCCAGCCAGCGGGAGGCCCTCAAAACATGATCCCTCCCATGCAGCCCCGAGAACCGCACGAAGTGCCGAAGTACTTATGCCGTCTTTATCTGCGGGTGACTATGCTTAAAAAAGCTGTTGGTTCGTAGGTTTTCGCCGTGGGCATGGTGCCCGGATGCGCACTCCGGACCAAAGGTTGCTGTATCCTAGAGGGATCATGGAACGACGCAAAGTTGGGATTCTGGGCGCGACCGGCATGGTCGGGCAACGGTTTATTCAGATGTTGGCGGACCACCCGTGGTTCGAAGTTGCATGGTTGGCGGCGAGCGACCGCAGCGCAGGCAAGACCTACGCCGAGGCTTGCCGGTGGAAGCTGGATACGCCGATTCCGGCGAAGATCGCAGCCATGACCCTGATGCCGAACGTGCCCGAGGGCACGCCTTCGGGCGAGCTGCCGAAGATCATCTTCGCGGCGCTGGATTCAAGCGTGGCCCTCGAGCTGGAGCCGAAGTTCGCGGCAGCAGGCTGCGCCGTCATCTCGAACTCGAGCGCCTTCCGCATGACGAGCGATGTGCCGCTGGTCGTGCCGGAGGTTAACGCCGACCACCTGGGCATGATCGACGGGCAGAGCTGGCGCAAGGAGTCGGGCGGGTTCATGGTGACGAACCCCAACTGCTCGGCCATCGGCCTGGTGCTGGCACTGAAGCCTCTTGAGGAACGCTTCGGCATCGAGAGCCTCTTCGTGAGCACGATGCAGGCCATCAGCGGCGCGGGCTACCCCGGCGTCGCCTCGCTGGACATTCTCGGCAACGTCGTCCCGTTCATCAAGAACGAAGAAGAGAAGCTGCAAGAAGAAGTTGCGAAGCTGCTGGGCGCGGTGCGCGGCGACCATGTCGAGATGCTCGACGTAAAGGTGAGCGCGCACTGCAACCGCGTGGCCGTGGAAGATGGCCACACCGAGTGCGTCAGCATCAAGTTCCGCAAGCCCGCGACCCGCGAGGAGATTCTCGCGGCCTGGGCGGAGTTCTCGCCGCTGCGCGGGATTCACGAGGGGCAGGACCTGCCCTCGGCCCCGGACCAGCCGGTGGAGTATGACGCTGCGGAAGATCGTCCGCAGCCGCGCCTGGACCGTATGCGTGGACGCGGCATGGCGTCCACCGTGGGACGCCTGCGTCCGTGTAACCTGCTGGACTGGAAGTTCGTGGTGCTCTCGCACAATACGATTCGCGGAGCCGCTGGAGCAGCCTTGTTGAACGCGGAGATCCTGGCCATGCTGGGCAAGCTCGACGCCCCCAAGGGAGCGGCAGCAGGGCTGGTGACGGCATGAGCGCAGCGGTGTCGGAACCCAGGCCCAAGATTGTTGTAATGAAGTTCGGCGGCACCTCGGTGGAGGATGCAGAGGCGATCAAGCGCACCGTCGGCATCGTGAAGGGGCGGCGCGATCAGGGCTTGCAGCCCATCGTGGTGGTCTCGGCCATGGCGAAGGTGACGGACCAGTTGCTGGCCGCTGCCGCCACAGCCGGAGGCGGCGACCGTGACGGCGCGGTGGCCATCTCGTTCAAGCTGCGCAAGCGGCACCTCGACACGGCGGACCAGATCGTCGGCCGCGAGATCGCGGAGCTGGCGCACTTCCTGCATCGCCAGTTCGACGCGCTTGACGACCTGCTGCGCGGAATCGCCGCAGTGGGAGAGCTGACCGAGCGGAGCACGGACCTCGTCGTCAGCTTCGGCGAGCGCCTCTCCAGCATCATGGTCGCGCGCGCCTTCGAGCATCGCGGCCTCTCGGGCGCGCACGTCGACGCCCGCACCTGCATCATCACCGACTCGCACTTCGGCAAGGCCGCGCCACTCGAAGAGATCATCGAGGCCAAGCTGTTAGAACACGTACTGCCTCTCGTGGAAGCCCGCGCGGTCCCCGTGATGGGCGGCTTCATCGGAGCCAACGAGCAGGGCGTCACCACCACGCTGGGACGCGGCGGCAGCGACTACACCGCGGCCCTCGTCGGCGGCGGGCTGTATGCCGGTGCCATCGAGATCTGGACGGACGTGAACGGCATCATGACGACCGATCCGCGCATCTGTCCCGACGCGTTGCGGGTGAAGACGATCAGCTTCGAAGAGGCCGCCGAGCTTGCCTACTTCGGAGCCAAGGTGCTGCATCCGGCGACCATTCTTCCGGCGGTGCAGAAGAGCATTCCGGTGTATGTTCTCAACTCGCGCAACCCCTCCAACGAAGGCACCAAGATCACGCCGATCGCGCCCAAGTGCGCCAGCCCGCTCAAGAGCATCGCGGTAAAGAAGCGGCTGACGATTGTGGATGTGGTCGCGAGCCGTATGCTGATGTCACACGGCTATCTGAAGGCTGTCTTCGACGTCTTCGATAAGTACCACTGCGCCATCGACATGGTCTCGACCAGCGAGGTGAGCATCTCGGTGACGGTGGACTCGAACGAGCAGCTTCCGGCCATCTGCGCGGAGCTGGGCAAGATCGCCGACGTGAAGTATGAGGGCCGCAAGGCGCTGGTCTGCCTGGTGGGCGAGGATATTCGCGGACACAACGGTATCGCCGCCCGGGTCTTCGGTGCGGTGCGCGATATCAATGTCCGGATGATCTCGCAGGGAGCCAGCGAGATCAACATGAGTTTCATGATCGACGAGGAAGATGTAGAGGAGGCGGTGCGCTCTCTGCATCAGGAGTTCTTCTCCGATCCTGATGAAGCTGTGTTCGATGCGACAGCGCGAATGGCGAAGGTGTAGGCTGTCTGTTCGGCGGCCGTCGACAGATCCAGACGGATTCGATGGAGTCGGCCGCCGATAAGCTGGTATTGAAAGAGGGTGGAATGCGCGTTCTGGTACTGGGGCACGGCAAGACAGGCAAGCTGGTGGCGGATGTGGCGGCCGAGCGCGGGCACGGCGTACACGTGCTCGACGCCAAGGAGAACAAGGACGCCGCGGCGCTGACGCCGCCGTTCGTGGCGGGCTTCGACGTGGTGATCGACTTTACCGCGCCCGAGGCGGTGGTGCAGAACATGCGCGCCTGCCTGGCGACGGGGGCGAAGATGGTGATCGGCACCACAGGCTGGTATGACAAGCTGGCCGATATGCGCGGGCTGGCCGAGCGCCGCAGCGCGAGCCTGCTCTATGGCACGAACTACTCCGTCGGCGTGCAGGTGATGATGCAGGTGGCGGCCCAGATGGCGAAGAGCCTGAAGGACGCGGGCTATGCCTTCACCATCGAAGAGACGCACCATGTGACCAAGCTCGACTCGCCTTCGGGCACTGCGCTGAGCCTGGCTGAAGTGGTGGAAGAGGCTGCTGGCGTGGCGATTGTGCCGATCGAGGCCAAGCGCGTGGGCGATGCGGCGGGGACTCACCTGCTGATTGCGACCAGCGAGGCCGACCGGCTGGTGTTGCAGCACGACTCGTTCTCGCGGCGCGGCTTTGCCGAAGGCGCGGTGCGGGCGGCGGAGTGGCTGGTGAAGCAGAAGAGCGGGAGCTACGACTTCCGCGAGGTCTTCTCGAAGCTGTAGGCAACGGCGTGAAGTTGTATTCTTGTGAGCATGAGTGCTTCCGCCGTTTCGCCCTTCGAGTTCGATTTCGCATCCCTTCCCTTTGAAGAAAAGCTGGACCGCTTCGCTCAGGTCGCGGTGCGCGTGGGCCTGAACCTGCGTGAGGGCCAGGAGCTGGTCATCTCGGCCACCACCGAAATGATGCCGCTGGTGCGGCGCATCACCGAGCACGCGTACAAGGCTGGCGCGCTGCTGGTGACGACCTTCTACAGCGACGATGAGGCCGTGCTGGCGCGGTACAAGTACGCCCAGGACGCCTCGTTCGACCACGCCGCGCAGTGGATGGCGGATGGGATCGCCGCCGCGTTCGGCAGCGGTGCGGCGCGGCTGGCGCTGGCCGGATCGAACCCCGCGCTGCTGGCCGGGCAGGACCCGGCAAAGGTCTCGCGCGCGAACATCGCTGGCTCGAAGGCCAACAAGCCCGCGATGGAGCTGATTACGCGCCATGCGATCAACTGGTCGATCCTGGCCGCCGCCACTCCGGCGTGGGCGAAGCTGGTCTTCCCTGACCTGCCCGAGGCAGAGGGCGTCGCCAAGCTGTGGGATGCGATCTTTACCGCGTCGCGCGCGACCGAGGAAGATCCGGTCGCTACCTGGAAGGCGCACTCGCGGCACCTGCACGAGCGTGTGGCCTACCTGAACGAGAAGCGGTACTACGCGCTGCGCTTCCACTCGAATGACGGCGCGACCGACCTGACGGTGGGGCTGGCGGACGATCATCTGTGGGCGGGCGGCGGCGGCGAGGCGGGCAACGGCATCTTCTGCAACGCCAACATTCCGACCGAGGAGTGCTTCACCACGCCGCACAAAGACCGCGTGGATGGCCGCGTGAAGGCATCGAAGCCGCTCTCGCACCAAGGCACGCTGATCGAGAATATCTCTTGTGTCTTTGAGGGCGGCAAGATCGTCTCGGCAACTGCGACGTCGGGCGAGGATGTGTTGAACCGGCTGATCTCGACCGACGAGGGCGCGCGGCGGCTGGGTGAGGTGGCACTGGTGCCGCACTCGTCGCCGATTGCGCAGAGCGGGATTCTGTTCTGGAATACGCTCTTCGATGAGAATGCGGCGAGCCACATTGCGCTGGGGCAGGCTTATGCGACGTGCCTGATTGATGGCGAGCATATGGATGGGGATGCGCTGGCGGCAAAGGGTGCGAACGCGAGCCTGATCCATGTGGACTGGATGATTGGGTCGGGTGAGATGAACGTGGATGGCGTTGCGAAGGATGGAACGAGCGAACCGTTGATGCGCGCGGGCGAGTGGGTGTAAGACACGTAATTCTCCCGTTGGGCGGCAGCGAACATTGTTTGATTCCGACCAACGGGAGGACCACGCGAAGCCGAATACAGCACGAAGTGCCCCGTCCGGCAGGACTAGTCGTTGTAAGTCGTTTCGAGCCTGCGCAGTGTTTGCAGCATGGTGCTCAAGGCACTCTTGCCGACTTCCTTCTCGAAGCCGCGCTGCAAACGGTCGAGCGCACCGATGACCTGTAACGCGGCCCGTTTGCCCTGCGGTTTCAGGTGCAGATAATAGGCTCGGGCGTCGGCGGGGTCGATCTTGCGTTGCAACAGGCCGCGAGCTTCTAACGATGAGATGCAGTGGCTTACGTTGCCGCGTGTGGTGCCGAAGGTCTCGGCAAGCTGAGATGGCTTGATGACCTGGGGCGACTCGAAGAAGACCGCCGCGAGCACCAGGGCTTCGAGAAAGCTTAGCCCCTCGGCGCTGAGAGCCTGGGCCGCGAGTGCGTCGAAGCGGCGTGCGGCGCGGGTGATGGCGAACATGGGGCTTTCAAAGAGAAACGCGTTGATACGCATGTTCCTATTAGATAATTGAATGATTCAACTATCAAGAGCTGTACCGAACTATCCTTGTGACAAGTAACAACAGGGCTGACGATGACAGATGAGGGGTGTACTCATTGAGCATCGAACGAACGATTGGCGTGGCTTTATTGGCAGCAGGCAGCATAACCGCACAGGCGCAGGACAGCCAGCAACAACAGGCGATTCCGCCGGTGCACACCTCGGTGGTGGTGCTGGGCAATGTGACGCCGGTCAGTGAGGGCGAGTCGGCCCGGACCGTTGTAGCGCTGGACACGCAGGAGCATCCCGAAGCGTACGGCAGCGTCGAAGACTACCTGCGCACCGATGCTTCGATTGATATTCAGGAGCGTGCGCCCGCCGGGGTGCTGTCCGATATCTCCGTGCGTGGCGCGACCTTCGAGCAGACTCTGGTGCTGCTGAACGGGCTGCGCATGACCAACGTCGAGACCTCGCACTTCAACCTCGATCTGCCCGTGCCGCTGGCCGCTACCGGCTCGATGAACGTGCTGCACGGCGCGGGTTCTACGGTGTATGGGTCGGACGCCATCGGCGGCGTGGTGGACGTGATGACGTGGCAGCCCGAGGCCGATACGTTGCGGCTGGACGCGGGCGTGGGCAGCTACAACGAGAACCACCAGCTCTTTCTGGCGTCGCTGGTGAAGAGGCGCTGGAGCGAGGTACTGGCCGGGGATCGCAACTTCTCGACGGGCTTTATCGCCGACCGCGACTACCGCACCGAGGATCTCAGCTCTGAGACGCGGCTGAAAAGCGCACTGGGCGCGACCGACCTGCTGCTGGCCACTGACGACCGCAAGTTCGGCGCAGCGCAGTTCTTCGGCGACTACAACTCGCGCGAACGCACGAAGGGCTGGTTTACCGGCGCGACGCAGCAGTTCGACGAGCACACGCTGGCGGCCTTCGGGTATCGGCGGCACACGGATATTTTCTTGCTCGAGAAGGACCAGCCCGACGGATATAAAAATCAACACATCGACAACAGCTTCCAGGGCGCGTTGCGGGACAGCCGCGAGATCTTCAAAAATACGACCTTGCAGACCGGGCTTGAGGAGACGACCGAGCAGATCAATAGCACCAACCTGGGCCAGCATGGACGCAATCGCGGCGCGGGTTACGGTGAGGTGGAGTGGCGCGTGCCGGGGCGCGGGTCGCTCTCGGCGGGGCTGCGCGAGGAGGTCTTCAGCGGCGGGCGCGTGGTCTCCAGCCCGATGGCTGCGGGCACGCTGTGGCTGCCGCACTCGCTGCGCCTGAAAGGGTCGGCGAGCTATGGCTTTCGGTTGCCGACTTATCTCGATCTCTACTATTCGGACCCGACTACGCTGGGCAACGCGAACCTGAAGCCGGAGTCGGCGTGGAGCTACGAGCTGGGGTTGAACTGGTTCCCAGTACCGCGGCTGGAGACGACGCTGACGGGGTTCTACTCGAACCAGACGAACACCATCGACTACACGCGGGCGAGCAGCGCGCAGCCGTGGCAGGCGAGCAACCTGCCGGGGCTGGCGTTCAAGGGACTGGAGGGATCGCTGGGCTGGCAGGCGAGCCGTGGCGGCGTGGTGAAGCTCTCGTGGACGCTGCTGACCGGCGCGCAGAAGGCGCTGGGCGGATTGCAATCGGAGTACGTGCTGAACTACCCGGTGAACAACGGGCGCACGGAGTATCGCTGGCGCTCGAAGCAGGGCATACTTTTTGACACGCGGCTCGGCGTCGTCGAGCGATATCACCATGCGCCTTACGCGGTGTGGGACGCCTCGATTGCGCGTGAGGCGGGGCGAGTGCATCCTTACCTGCGCATGACGAATCTCGCGAACACGGGCTATCAGGAGATCGACAACGTACAGATGCAGGGGCGCAGCTTTGTCGGCGGGGTCGAGCTGGTGCTGTCGCGAGCGAAGAGGTGAGCGGCGCGGGTAGAATCAGGGGCATGTCCCGGATGAATTTGCAGGAACGTTTTTGACCTTCGCCGTATGGCGGATGCAGCGCACGAAGCAGGATATCGACGCCTGCCTGAACCGGCTGACCGACGCTCAGATCGCACATCGCGGCGCGGCTCACGAGAACTCCATCGCCAACCTGCTGCTGCACCTTGAAGGCAATATGCGGCAGTGGTTTCTGCATGGAATCGGCGGCCAGCCGGATGTGCGCGAGCGAGACGAGGAGTTTGCGGAGATCACTGAGGCTCAGGTCACCGAGACGCGTGAGCGTTTTGCCGCGACGCTGGGCGAGTGTTGTGTGGTGGTGGGGTCGGTTCCGGCGGAGCGGATGCTCGAGAAGATCAATCCACAGCCGACCGGGATTCACGGGGCGATGACGATTCTGGAGGCGGTGTTTCAGATTGTGGCGCATCTGCAGATGCACGCCGGACAGATCATCGTGCTGACGAAGCAGTTGACCGGAGGCGACCTGGACCTTTCGCTGCCTCGTAAACGCTAAAGACTTGTCCTGCCGGACGAGCCTCCTGCGCGGAGGGCGGGCGTTTACACGCCTTTTTACTGCTTCGCGTGGCTCTCCCGTTGGTCGGAAACAAAAATATGCTCGCTGCCGACCAGCGGAAGGCCCCATGCAGATGATCCCTTCCCTGCCGCCCCGAGAACCGTACGAAGTACCCGACCAGCGGAAGGCCCTCAGAAGATAATCCCGCCCATACCTCCCCGAGAACGGTACGAAGTACCTTCGAGGTTGTAAACTCAACTGTGCTATGGAACTTTCCGGGTGTGGAACTGCGCTGGTAACCCCCTTTCGCGGGGATGGATCGCTCGATGAGGCGGCGCTGCACGCGCTGGTCTGTTGGCAGATCGAAAATGGTATTGAGCTGCTGGTGCCGTGCGGCACGACGGGCGAGGCCTCGACCCTGACCGAAGCCGAGTGGCTGCGGGCCATCGAGATCGCCTGCGCGGCCGCGGCGGGGCGGGTGCCGGTCTTCGCCGGATGCACCCACAACGCGACGCACATCGCCGTGGCTCGGGCCAGACAGCTCGAAAAGGTTCCGGGGCTGACCGGCATCCTGACCGCCAACCCCTTCTACAACAAGCCCGGGCAGGAGGGCCAGTACCAGCACTTCCGCGCCATCTCCGAAGCGACGCCGTTGCCGATCCTGCTCTACAACATTCCGGGGCGCACGGGCGCGAACCTGGAGCCGGAGACCGTGGTGCGGCTCTCCGAACTGGCCAACGTGGTCGGCATCAAGGAGTCGAGCGGCAATCTGGTCCAGATTACCGAGCTGCTGACGCTGGTGCCGAAGAGCTTCAAGGTCTTCGCGGGCGACGACGGGCTGGCGCTGCCGATCATCTCGGTGGGCGGCGCGGGGTTGATCTCGGTGGCTTCGAACGTGATTCCGCAGGCAATGTCTCAGATGGTGCGGGCGGCGCTGAACGACGACTGGGAGCTGGCGCGCAAGATCAACCGGCAGTACTTCCGGCTGATGCAGGCGCACTTCTGGGAGGCTTCCCCGGCTCCGGTGAAGGCCGTGATGGCGATGGTCGGCAAGGGCGAGGATGTGCTGCGTCTGCCGATGGTCCCGGTGAGCAAGGCCACGCGGAAGCGGCTCGAGACGCTGGTGGGCGAGCTGGGGCTGCTGGTGGAGGCCCCGACCGGACGCGTGGATAACCTGCGGGTCTTCTAAACAGACAGCGGGCCGCTCGAACAGAGCAACAAAAGAACAAATGACAACAGGAACGGAGAGGTTTTGAGCGAGCAGGGTTTGGAAGCTGTAGTGGAGTATTGGTTCGGCAAGGGTACAGAGGCGATCGGCAACCCCGAGGCGCTGGCGGCGTTTGCACAGTTGCGCGATGGGCTGGAGAAGGGCGAGCTGCGGTCGGCTGAGCCGGATGCGGCGTCGCCGACGGGCTGGCGGGTAAATGCGTGGGTCAAGCGCGGCATCCTGCTGGGCTTCCGGCTGGGCGCACTGGAGGAGATGGGCTGCCCCACGGGTGCTTCTTTTGTAGACAAGGCGACGTACCCGGCGCGGCGGTTTACCGTGGCCGATGGCGTGCGCGTGGTGCCGGGCGGCAGCTCGGTGCGGGCCGGAGCCTATATGGCCAAAGGCGTCGTGATGATGCCGCCCTCCTATGTGAACGTGGGCGCGTACGTCGATGAAGGCACGATGGTGGACTCGCACGCGCTGGTGGGAAGCTGCGCGCAGATCGGCAAGCGCGTGCATCTTTCGGCCTCGGCGCAGATCGGCGGCGTGCTGGAGCCGGTAAACGCCTCGCCCGTGATTATCGAGGACGACGCCCTGATCGGCGGCAACACCGGCGTCTACGAGGGCACCATCGTGCGCTCGAAGGCCGTGCTGGCCGCCGGAACCGTGTTGACGCGCGGGACACCGGTGTATGACCTGGTGAAGGGCGAGATCTACAAGGCCACGGCGGAGACGCCGCTGATTATCCCGAGCGGCGCGGTGGTCGTACCGGGGTCGCGGCAGGTGACGTCGGGGATCGGCAAGGATTGGGGGCTGAGCCTGGCGACGCCGGTGATCGTGAAGTACCGCGACGAGAAGACGGAGCTGTCGCTGGCGCTCGAAGATCTGCTGCGCTAGCTCGATTTCCTATGGGATGATTGCAGACGGCGGAACTTCGGTTCCGCCGTCTGCGTATCTGATGGGGAAAGGAAGCTGATCTCCATGAAACTTCTGCTCTTCTGCGTTCTGCTCGTCATCTGCTGGCCGGTCGCCCTGATGGCGCTGGTGCTCTATCCCATCGTTTGGCTGCTTCTGCTGCCGTTCCGGCTGGTCGGAATCGTCGTCACCGGGGTCTTTGGGCTGGTTGCGGCGATCTTCCTGCTCCCCGCCCGGGCTCTGCGCTCGATTTAACTTCGAAGGGTACCCTTGGTTGAAACCCATGTCTCAGACCCGAGACATGGGCACCCGGATTGGTGGCTGGGGAAAGAAAAGCATACCTCGCGGGCTAAAGCCCGCATTCGGGGCAACTTGAGATGTCCGGGCTAAAGCCTGGACCTACTTCGGAAACAACGACAAAACTCCCGCACGTCAAAGCTAAAAAGCCCCAAAACCGCATAGCTGTTAGACTCGGGAGTTGATGAGTCTAGATAAATTAAGAATGATTCCGCTGGGTGGCCTTGGCGAGTTCGGTATGAACTGCATGGCGCTCCGTTGGCAGGATGACATTATCGTCATCGACGCCGGCCTGATGTTTCCTGAAGAAGAACTGCTTGGTGTCGATATCGTGGTTCCGGATATCTCCTACCTGACCGAGAACCGGTCCAAGGTGAAGGCGATCATCCTGACGCACGGGCACGAGGACCACATCGGCGGCCTGCCGTGGATCCTCTCCGAGCTTAACGTGCCGGTGTACGGCACCGAGTTCACGCTCGCCTACGTCGAGGGCAAGCTGGACGAGCACGGCCTGCTGGACGATGCCGACCTGATCGAGATACTGCCGGGCAAGCGGTTTACGCTGGGGCCGTTCTCCATCATGCCCATCCGGGTGACGCACTCGCTGGTGGACTGCGTGGCGCTGGCCATCCATACGCCGGTGGGGATCATTCTCCATACCGGCGACTTCAAGATCGACCTCTCTCCCACCGACGGGCGGCCCTTCGACCTGCAGGCCTTCGCCGAGCTGGGCAAGACGGGCGGCGTGCTGGCGCTGTTGCAGGACTCCACCAACGTCGACCGCAAGGGCTGGACGCCGAGCGAGAAGGCCGTACGTCCGCGGCTCGATGAGATCTTCGCGCAGACCAAGAAGAAGATGTTCTTTAGCTGCTTCTCTTCGTCGATCCACCGGTTGAGCCTGGCGATGGAGCTGGCGCACAAGTACGGGCGCAAGGTTGCGGTGATCGGACGGTCGCTGGATAACTCGACCGAGATCGCGCAGGACCTGGGCTACCTGAAGATTCCGCAGGGGCTGCTCATCAATCCGGGGCAGATCCGCGACTTCGCGCCGGATAAGCTCTGCATCATGATCTCGGGCACTCAGGGCGAGCCGATGAGCGCGCTGAGCCGGGCGGCGGTGAACAACCACAAGTTCGCCAAAATCGACGCGGGCGATACGGTGCTGATGAGCTCGCGCGTCATTCCGGGCAACGAGAAGTCCATCTATCGGGTGATCGACCACCTGGAGCGGCGCGACGCCAACGTTATCCACGACGATGGCACCAACGGCCTGATCCACGTGAGCGGGCACGGCAGCCAGGAAGAGCTGAAGATGATGATTAACCTGGTGCGGCCGAAGTTCTTTATTCCGGTCCACGGGGACTATCGCCACCTGAAGCGGCACGCCGAGCTGGCGGCTTCGACGGGGATTCCGGAGCGGACGATCCTGCTCGAAGACGGCGAGGTGCTGGAGTTCACCAAGGACACGGCGCAGAAGAACGGCAAGGTAACGACCGGGCGGATCTGTATCGATTCGGGCGGCTCGATTGATGTGGTCGAGGACGTCGTGATCCGTGACCGCAAGCACCTGTCTGAGGATGGCATTATGCTGCCGATCCTGGCGATCAACAAGCGGACCGGACGCGTAGAGAGCCAGCCGGAGATCGTCGTGCGCGGTTTCGCGATTGACGATGCGCAGGTGATGGCCGAGGCGCGGAACATCGTGCAGCGGACGCTGGACTCCTCAAACACCGAAGAGAAGCAGGACTACGGCGTCATCAAGGAGAAGATCCGCAACGACCTGAAGCGGTTCATCCAGAAGAGCACCAGCCGCAGGCCGTTGATTATGCCCGTCATCATGGAAATCTAGTACTTCGTACCGTTCTCGGGGCTGCATAGCCGAGATGATTTTTTGAGGTCCTCCCGCTGGTCGGAAGCGAGCAATCTTCGTTTCCGACCAGCGGGAGGATCTTTGCTCTTTAAATCACCCAGACAAGTATGAAAGTCACGAAGTGACCGCCCTCCGCGCAGGAGGCCCGTCCGGCAGGACATATCTTTCCGGCTTGCTTGGTAGACTCGTAGCCACGGTGGCAAAGCAAAAGAGATCGGCAAAGAGGGTGGCTCCGGCAGTGCGGGAACCGGGGTTTCTGGAGCGCAACAAACGGCAGATCGGGTGGACGGCCCTGGTCGTGGGGCTGACGGGGATGCTGGCCGTGGCGGGGTGGCCGTTTGCGCGGGCGCATTTGCAGGCGATTGCGGTATTGCAACAGGTGAGCAACAAGCCGGTGCCTGCAATCGTCGGCAATATCGTGGGCGAGTCGATCTCGGTTGAAGACCTTAGCTTCGAGGTGCCGTCGGGCAAGGTGCGGGCGCGGGTTTACCTGCCCACCGACAGGCCCGATGCTCCCTCGCTGATCGTGCTCCACGGGGTCCATCACCTGGGCATCGACGAGCCTCGGCTGGAGAGCTTTGCGGCGGCGATGGCGAGCTGCGGTCTGCGCGTATTGACGCCGGAATTACCGGATATCAAGGACTACCACGTCGATCAGAAGTCGGTCGAGACCATCGGCGAGTCGGTGGCGTGGTACGCGAAGAAGACAGGTGGGCCGGTCGGGGTGATGGGGCTTAGCTTCTCGGGCGGGCTGGCGCTGGTGGCGGCGACCGATCCGCTGTATGAGAAAAACTTCAAGTTTGTGTTTGCGGTAGGGTCGCAGGACCGCATGGAGCGGGTGGCCCAGTACTTCAGGACCGGCGCGGACGCGAGGCCGGACGGCACCATCGAGCGCCTGCCCGCGCACGAGTACGGTCCGCTGGTGCTGGAGTACGAGTACATCGAGGACTTCGTCCCCCCGGCAGATGTGGAGGCGGTCAGGACGGTCCTGCGGGCTCATCTCTACGAGGACAAACCCGCCGAGGACGCAGCTAAGGCGAAGCTGAACGAGGCCCAGGAGGCCGAGGCGGTGGCGATGATGGATGCGGGTTCTGTGGCCACGCAGGCGCGGCTCGAACAGGCCATAGAGAAACATGGCAGGGAGATGGAGGCTTTGTCTCCCGGAGATCGTCTCAAGCAACTAAAGACGCCGGTGTACCTGCTGCACGGCGAGGGCGACAACATCATCCCCGCCGCCGAGACGCTGTGGATGGCGCGCGAGCTGCCGCCGTCGAGCCTGCGGGCGATGCTGGTCAGCCCGGTGATCTCGCACATCGACGTCGCGGCCAGTCCGGGTCTGTGGGAGCAGTGGAAGCTGGTGCATCTGTTTGCTCTGGTGATGCACGAGGCCGAGAGTCGATAGACTGGGAGCCGATAAGATGGACTCGATCAAGTTGTCGCGGAGAGAACGATGAGTGAGTTGGTGACGTTGGCGGAGATTCGGGCGGCTCAGGCGCGGATCGCTGGGGTGGCGGTAAAGACGCCACTGGTGCGGCTGGATGTGCCGGGGCTGGACTTCGAGCTGTGGGTAAAGTGCGAGTCCGCCCAGCCCATCGGGAGCTTCAAGCTGCGCGGCGCGTACAACATGGTGGCGCAGCTTCCGGCCGACGCGCTGGGGCGCGGGGTCATCACCTACTCCAGCGGAAACCACGCGCAGGGTGTGGCCTACGCGGCGCGGGCGCTGGGAGCGAAAGGAGTCATCGTGATGCCGGACAACGCGCCGGAGGTGAAGATCGAGGCCACGCGGGCGCTGGGGGCGGAGGTGGTCTTCGTCGGTCCGGCCAGCTCGGCGCGCAAGGAGAAGGCCGAGGAGCTGGCGGAGAAGTTCGGCTATACGATCATCCCCCCGTACGACCATCCGCACATCATCGCCGGACAAGCCACCTGCGGGCTGGAGATCGTGGAGGAGATGCCCGACGCCGGGCTGGTCATCTCGCCGGTAAGCGGCGGCGGGCTGCTGAGCGGCGTGGCCACGGCGGTGCGTCTGGCCAGCATGGAGCGGGGCACCAACACCCGCGTCTGGGGGGCCGAGCCGGAGCTGGCCGCCGACGCCAAGGAGAGCTTCGACACTAAGACACTGGTGGAGTGGCCCGCGGCGAAGACCACCCGCACCATCAGCGACGGGCTACGCACGCAGTCACTGGGCAAGAGGAACTTCGAGCACATTCTGCGCTATGTGGACGGGATTGTGACCGTGTCGGAGGATGAGATTCTGGAGGCGATGCGGGTGATGCTGCGCCACTCCGACCTGGTGCCGGAGCCGAGCGGCGCGGCTACCACGGCAGCGGCGCTCTTCCACGCCAAGGAGCTGCCTCAGGTGGAGAAGGTCGTCGTGGTGCTGAGCGGGCGGAACGTGGAGCCGGTGCTGCTGGAGAAGCTCCGCGAAGAGGTTGCGACTGGGTAAGAGAAGGACAAAGCAAACGGGGAAAAAGGGATAAAAAGGATCAAGACGGATTAAAACAAAAGCAACATCAAGAGGGATTTGGTCGTGGCCAAGGGTCAATCACTTGCTTTTGCTTGATCCGTTTTAAGTTTTAATCTGTTTTTGCATGACCTGTCTCGGCTTGTTTTGATCCGTTTTGCTTTGTTTTTGCTTGATCCGTCTTGATCCTTTTTATCCCTTTTTCCCCGTTTGCTTTGTTCTTGCATTTGCTTATTTTGTTCTTCGATACCGGAAGGCGAGGATGATGCGAGTCTGGATTGCGGTTGCGTGGGTCTGCCTGCCTTGTGCGCTCGTGGCGCAGAAGAAGCCGAAGAACGGGGAGCCGGATAATCGCTCGGGGTACGACCGCTCGGCGCGGGCCACGCTGCTGCACGACGCCATCGTCTACGTCGGCGCGGACGATGCTGCGCAGAAGGTCTCCGAGGTGACGCCCGGCCACGAGGTCGTGGTGATCCAGCGCAGCGGCCCGTGGATCAAGGTCTTCGCCAACTCGGACACACCGGACCAGCCGGAGGATCGACCCGAGTTTGCGGAGGAGCAGGTGCAGTCGCCGGAGTCGGGCTGGATCAAGGACAAGGGTGTCGTGGACGCGCATACCGAGGGTGGCGACGCCATTCTCTTCGGAACGGCAGCGAACCTCGAGGAGGAGGCCAGCGAGCCTCACGCTCCGAAGGACGCCGCGAGTGCCGCTCATCTGCTGTATCGGCGGGTGTGGGAGTACTTTCCGGATTCGCCCCTGGCATCCGAGGCGGCCTTTCGCTCGGCCGATATCCGCTGGCAGCTCGAGAAGCGGGACGTGAGCACGCTGCCCTCGGCCAAGGAGCAGGAATCCTACCTGCGGCCTCAGCTCTACGAGGGCGAGATGAAGCGGGTGATGAAGATGTATCCGGGGTCGAAGCAGGCGATGCTGGCGGCGTACGACCTGATCGACAACAAGCTGTGCGGCGACTGGCAGGGGCTGCCCAAGTGTCCCGAGATGGAGGCCGTGCTGTACCTGAAGTACGCCGACCAGTTCCCGGAGTCGCCGCGCGCCGCCGAGGCGATGTACCACGCGATCTATCGCAAGGGCGTGCTGGTCTCGATGTACAACTTCGACGAAGACAAGAAGCGGGCCGACGACGCAGCCAAGCAGGTACAGGCGCTGGCGGCGGAGATGAAGGACCGATTCGGCAAGACGGACTACGCGGCCCGCGCGCAGAGCATCGCCTATAAAGTACGTCAGGGCATCCCGATCTTCGGCAGCGACCGGGACTGATAACTAGACACTTACCCCTTCACGGAATCTTGAGAATTCACAGCTAGAATGGCTGCATGACTCTTCTCAAAGTGATCCTCCTCGCGATTGTGCAGGGGCTGGCGGAGCTGCTGCCGGTCTCCAGCTCGGCGCACGTGATTGTGGCTGAAAAACTGATGGGCCTCGACCCGTCTTCCCCGGCGATGACGCTGCTGCTGGTGATGCTGCACACGGGCACGATGTTCGCGGTGATCGTGTACTTCTGGAAGCAGTGGGTGAAGACGTACTTCGCCTCGGCCGACGCCTTCAAGCGGTTCGCGATCCGGGTCATCTGGGCGACGATCCTGACCGGCGTCATCGGCGAGGTTATCAAGAAGATCATCGAGAAAACGCTCTTTCACGGCGCTCCCAAGGCCGAACTGGAACAGCTCTTCGGGCGGCTGGACCTGATCGCTCCGGCGCTGGCGGCGGCGGGCGTCATCATCCTGATCGCCGGGCTGCGTGAGCGGAACCAGAAGGCTGCGGCCTCGTCGTCCACCTCCCTGCTCTCGACGGCGGGCACCAGCGTCACCATGAAGCAGGCGGGCTGGATGGGCGCGGTGCAGGGGCTGGCGCTTCCCTTCCGTGGCTTCTCGCGGTCAGGCTCGACGATCTCGGCGGGAATGTTGGTGGGCGCGAAGAAGGGACCTGCGGAGACCTTCAGCTTTGCGCTGGCGGTGGTGCTTACACCGGCTGTGGTGGGGATGGAGGCGCTGCGGCTGCTGAAGGCTTCGCACGAAGCGGCGGCTACCGGCGCGGCGATTGACCTGAAGGCGAGCCTGGTTTCGAGCCTGTTGGGAATGGTGTTCTCGTTCCTGGCCGGGCTGGTAGCGCTCAAGTGGCTCAGCTCGTGGCTGGAGACGGGCAAGTGGTGGCTCTTCGGGATTTACTGCCTGGTGGCCTCGGGTGTGGTGTATTACCTGTTCACCGCAGGCTATTAGCACTTCGTGCCGTCCCTGGGGCGGCATAGGCGGGTGATCTTCTGAGGTCCTCCCGTTGGCCGGAAGCGAGTATTCTTCGTTTTCGACCAACGGGAGGATTTTGCATTTCAACGTGCTTATTTCGTCTCGTCGCGATGAAGCTTCACGTAACCGTGCGAGGTCTGGATGTGGGCGAACTGCTCGGTCAGCAACTGACGCAGAGGCAACGGCAGCTCCTGCTCGAGCGCCTCGGTGTAGGTCTTCTTGGCCACGTCCTCGCCCTGCTCGGCTGTAGCCAGCAGCTCATGGTCGGAGGAGCCGAAGACCTTGCCCTTCAGATCGCCCCACGCCCGATGGAGAGTGCCGGAGACGGTGCCCGTCTCGTGGACATCCTTGACGCCGTGGCGATGCAGCTCGTTTTCCAGCTCGGCACGGAAGCGGGCACGTTTGAGGCTCTCGGCCAAGAAGTAGCGCTTCAGGGTCTCATCCTTCAGGTGCTCGCCGATATCGGCAAAGCCCTTCTGGCTGTCCTGGAGAACGTTGATGACTGACTTCACGGTGGATTCAAGCGTGCTGTTTTTAACTGCATCGGTCGACATGATGGGTACCCTTGGCTACTACGGATTTGCCAGATCGGGGCGGGTTCGCCGGCTGGGCGCGATTCTCCTGCGCCGGCGGCAAGCGGAAGAAATCGCGAAAACCCCGCGCCCCGCAACCCGTGTTCTGGAGACCGGATCGCATACGCCGCGGTCCGGCTTGCACTGCACAAGGTAGATGCCCGGCGGGGGCAAGGGTTTGCATCCTGATTCCGCAGCTTGCGTAGATCCCCGAAACAATCGGGGCTCTGCTGTAATTGAGACTGGCACCGCTGTCGGCATCCGCCGAGGGCTCTGTCGCGCTTTTCGGGCTTGTTTCAGGATTGGAAGGACTCCCCCATGAAGACCATGCAGACCGTTCGATTCGTCTCCACACCGACCCGCTACCGACGCGTGAACGAGATCCTGGGCATGATCGTGCTGGTGGCCGCCGGGCTGCTGCTGCTGGCGCTGGTCAGCTACACGCCTACCGATCCCTCGTTCAACACCGTGGGCGGCTACGCGACGGGACGGCCTGCGCACAACTGGACCGGCATCGCCGGGGCCTATCTGGCCGACATTCTGCTCCAGATCATCGGAATCGCGGCGTTCTTCCTGCCTCTGCTGCTGGGGCGCGTGGGTATCTGCTGGATGCGGTCGGTCGCGGCGGGCTCGGGCGTGGCCAAGGCCATCGGGATGCTTCTGTGGGTGCTCTTTGCTCCCGCCGCCATCGCGCTGCTGCCGGGACACATGCTGCTGCACAAAGCCCTGCCGATCGAGGGCATGGTGGGCCGGATGGTGGCCGACGGGATGGTGCACTTCCTGAACCTGCCGGGAGCCTGCATCGTCGTGGCCCTGATGGTGGCTCTGTCGCTGTACCTGGCGACGACCTTTACCTTCAATACGGCGCAGGAGTGGACCTCGACGCGCTTCGCCTTTGTGGGCGTGCTGCGCGAGCGGTGGATGGCCTTCCGGAACCGGAAGAGCGAGGCGGCGATCCCCGGCTTCGGCGACGAGGACGAAGAAGAGTACGGCAGCAAGCGGGCCAAGCAGCTCGAAGCAACCAGGAAAGAGCGCGAGAAGACCGAGCGCGAGGCCGCGAAGGAGGCGGCGCGGGCGGCGGGCGCGAACAACACCCTGCTGGGAAGCCTCTTCGGCTGGTGGAGCCGTCGTCGCAAGGGCGAGGTGGCCGCCACGGCGGAGGATGAGGCGACGGTGGAGGCTCCGGCGCAGAGCGTCTGGAACGCCATGCCGCGGCTGATGGTCGATGCGGCCCCGGTGACGGCGCTGGGCACGGCGGCTGCAGCGGCGGCTCCGTATGCGGACGCGCTGGCGGCTGCGGCCGCTCCCCTGCCCCCGCAGATCGACGAGATCAGCTACGAGTACGATGGGCGCGAGTTCGGCGAGCCGGTGGTGGAGGAAGAACCGTTCGGATTTGTGAGCAAGCCGCAGGCGACGGCATGGCCGGAGCCGCAGCGGGTTGCGCCTGAACGGGTTGCTCCCGAGAGGATTGTTCCCGAGAGAGTTGCCCCGCCGGTTCAGGCTCCGGCGTATCAGGCTCCCGCGCCCCAGGCCGAGGCGATCTCGTTCGGACGGCGGGCCGACACCGATATCAAGCCCGTGGCCATGACGGCGAAGTCCGTGCGCGGCTACAAGCTGCCGCCCTCGTCGCTTTTGTACAAGAGCGGCGAAGAGGCCATCGTGCGCGAGGAGGCTCTGCGCGAAGAGGCCAAGGTGCTGGTGGAGAAGTGCGGCGAGTTCGGCGTGGACGGGCAGGTGACCCAGATCAACCCCGGCCCGGTGGTGACGACCTTCGAGTTCCGGCCTGATGCGGGCGTGAAATACTCGCGCGTGACCGGGCTGGCCGATGACCTGTGCCTCGCGATGGCCGCCGAGTCCATCCTGATCGAGCGCATGGCGGGTAAGTCCACCGTCGGCATCCAGGTGCCGAACCACGACCGCGAGACGATCTGGCTGCGCGACGTGGTCGAGTGCGAGAGCTTCGCGCAGTCGAAGAGCAAGCTGGCCATCGCGCTGGGAAAGGACATCAACGGACGCATCGTGACCGCTGATCTGGCCAGTATGCCGCACGTACTGATCGCCGGTTCTACCGGTTCGGGTAAGTCAGTCGCGATCAACGCCATGATCATGTCGGTGCTCTTCAAGAGCACGCCTGAGCAGGTGAGGATGATCCTGGTCGACCCGAAGAGGGTCGAGCTGGGCATGTACGAGGGGATTCCCCACCTCTTCACCCCGATCATCACCGAGGCCAAGCTGGCCGCCAATGCGCTGCGTAACGCGGTGAGGGAGATGGAGCGGCGGCTGAAGCTGCTGGCCGCCAATCACGTCCGCAACATCGACCAGTTCAACAAGCTCTTCGATAGCGGCTCGGAGTACCTGTTCGAGGACGTGAACCAGGAGCCGCTGCCCTACATCATCATCATCATCGACGAGTTGGCTGACCTGATGATGCTGGACCGGTCGAACGTGGAAGAGTCTATTACGCGACTGGCCCAGATGGCCCGCGCGGTGGGCATCCACCTGATTCTGGCGACGCAGCGGCCCTCGGTGGACGTGATTACCGGACTCATCAAGGCCAATGTGCCCACGCGTATGAGCTTCCGGCTGGCGACCAAGGTGGACTCGCGGACGATCATCGACTCGAACGGTGCGGAGAGCCTGCTGGGCAGAGGCGACATGCTGTACCTACCGCCGGGGACGAGCCGTTTGCAGCGGGTTCATGCTCCGTTTGTGACCGAGAAGGAGATCTCGGCGGTGACCGAGTTCTGGCGCGCGCAGGGGCAGGCGGAGTACGTCGAAGGCTTCCTCGAAGGGCCGAAGGACGAGAAGGATAAGGGCGGAGACGGCGAGTCGGATGGGAATGACGACGACCCGATGTACGACGATGCGGTGCGGCTGGTCTTCGAGTTTGGCAAGGCGAGTACTTCCCTGTTGCAGCGTCGGCTGCGCGTGGGTTATGGACGGGCGGCGCACCTGATCGACCTGATGGAGAAGGATGGGCTGGTGGGTCCGGCGGACGGGAGCAAGCCGCGGGAGATCTTGAAGTCGCCGAATTACTTCAGCGAAGTAGACGCGGCTCTGCGGTAGGCGCTTGACGTCTTTACGCGAAGCGTCCAAAGACCGCACGAAGAGCTAGAACAGTTTTCCGGTGGACTTCCTCGAGGACGTCTCCTGGAGCAGCTTGCGCAGCTCCGGGGCCGTCAGGGGTTTGCTGTAGAGCCAACCCTGGCCCGCGATGCCGGGCAGCGTCCTGCGGAAGTACTCGGACTGCTCCGGAGTCTCGATGCCCTCGACGACCACCTGAAGCTCCAGCAGGCGCGCCATCTCGAGGATCTGCAGCACGACCGAAGAGGTAACCGACCTGCTCCCGTCCGCCTGAGCCCCGACCAGGTGGGTGAACGTCCGGTCGATCTTGATGGCGTCCGCCGAGAGCTGGTGCAGGTAGGCCAGGCTGGAGTAGCCGGTGCCGAAGTCGTCGATATACAGGTAGTAGCCCGCCTGCTTCAGCCGCGCGATGGCCCCGGACGACAGCCCGTGGTCAGCGGTAGACCGCTCCGTCAGCTCCAGGCCGATGAGCGAGTGGTGGATCTGGGCCGTGTCCATGCAGAGGTTCAGCTCCTCGAGCAGCGACGGGTTCTGGAGATCCTGCGCGGTGATGTTGAGCGAGATGCGGAGACGGCCCTGGGCAAGCAGGTCGCTCAGCTCCTCGACGACCCGGTGCATCACCAGGCGGGTGATCCCCGTGACAAACCCCTTGGACTCGGCCAGCGCGATGAAGACCTCGGGGCCGATCTCCTCGCCGTCCTCGTCGACCCAGCGGACGAGCGCCTCGGCCCCAGTGACAACTTCGGTAGCCAGGTCCACGATGGGCTGGTAGACCAGCGTAAGGCAGCCGTGGCGGATGGCCCGGCGAAGCTGCGACTCCATGGAGCGGCAGCGGATATCGAGCGTGATGACCGAAAGCGCGAAGAGCGCGCCCAGAATCGCGCCGCCAAGCGTCCGCAGGACCACGCGCGAACGGGTGCGGGCCTCGTACTCCCGGCAGCGCTCGTAGACAACGGTACAGATCGTCGAGGTGGGGGTGCAGAGCGGCTGATAGAAGACGTGGTCGCGCACGAGGAAGCGGCTGGCGGCGATCTCCGCCACCGAGAGCGGGACCGGCTCGCCCGAGACCCGGACCATGCGGCCGGTCGGCTGGTCGTAGAGAAAGCCGGTGGCGTGGTGCGGTGCGGGGTCGAGCACCTCCGTCAGGGTCTCCGGGTTGAGCACGACGAAGACGCCGCCCTGCTCGATCATGAAGCCGTGGGATGCGGGTGAGGCCATCAGGTTGGCCGCAGGCCAGACCTGCGCTCCCCGGACGGTGAAGCTGGGAGCGCCGGGGTCCACCGGCTGGGCCAGCCGCCCCACACCCGCCGCGCAGAGGAGCCTGCCCTCGTGCATACGGCCCACGTCTCGGATGTGCAGCGAGCTGAAGACCAGGTCGCGCATAAAGGCGATGTCGCTGTCGGAGCAGGCGGGCGGAGGGTTCTGGGTCAGGTGGTCGAGGCTCTGGCGGATCTCCATGCCGAGCAGGTTGCCCTGGTCGAGCAGGCGATGGGAGCCGCGAGCCAGCGCGGCCCGTTCGGAGTGCAGCCCTATCAGGCGCGAGAGGGTGAAGGCCAGAAACGCGCCCAGCAGGGTGGCGGAGAAAAACAGGAGGATACGCGCCAGGGGTGTTCGGCTCAACATCAGCACAGGCCTTCGGCTCATGACCAAACATCCTCGCTGCGCAATGTTACCTCACCACTCCTTCGATCCATTTTCAATGAGGTAGCGCCTTTTAACGAAGCTCTTTTACCGGGGCAGGCGTCGCGCAGCACGAAAGGCGACGCCGCTGAGTACACCGATGACGGCGAGAAGAACGATCCAGAGCAGCTCGGGATGACGCTCGGTGAAGGGGCGGGTGTCGGCTCGGGGGGTGAAGGCCGGGTTGACCTGCTCAGGTGCGAGGCGGGCTGTGCGGATGGCGGCAGAGGGCGTGAAGAGGCGAGCGTAGTCGTACACAGGGGCATGGAGGTCGGGGTCGCCGTAGAAGAGCACGGGTTGGGCGGTAGCGCGGGAGGGCGAGCCGGGATCGAAGCAGAGCTGGCGCTGGCGCATCTCGAGATGGACAGCGGCAAGGGGGAGGGGGTGGTCGTCGCCATCGTCGATGGCGACCTGGACAGTGGCGTCCGATTGCAGGTTGGCCCCGAGCGTGGCTGGGACGGTGAGGAGCTGCTCGCGGACGGGGTGGCCTGCGGCGTCGAGGTGGACGCGGCTGATCTCGCCGGAGACCACCTCGTGGGCGGGGTTAGGAGATTTGTCGGCGTAGGCGGTGATCTGGACCGGGCGGCTGAAGTTGGCTTTGAACTCGGGCGGAAGGCGGAAGGCGACGCGCTCCACGGGGACGCGGGCGGGAATGTGCAGCTCGGCGATGGTCTTGCGGTCGCGGTGCGTAAAAGAAGTTACCTCGGCGACCGGAGTGTAGAGGGTCTGGGCCTCGCGGCTGGGCGGAACCGAGGCTCCGGTGACGATGCTTGGCGCGAAGCTCTGGGCGGGGGTGCCGGGCGCGGGGGTGAGGGTCAGCTCGACATGCAGGCGGGGGAAGGTGGACTCCGCGAGGGCCAGCGTGGTGCTGCGGGAGAGGTGCTGGGCGGTCAGGTCGAAGAGGGTGAACTCGCCGAGCTGGGTGCCGGAGGGGGTGGAGACTTTGGCGGTGGCGAGGAAGTCCTTGGCGGCCAGGCCGAGGTCCACGCTGGTGTAGGAGCGGGCGGGCATCTGGAGGTCGAAGACGATGTGACCGGAGCGAGAGCCGAGGTTCTGGACGGTGGCGGGGTCGTCCGTGGGCGTGGCGGCCTCGGACATCGTGAGGGCGTAAGGCTCCTCCGCGGCCCCGTTGTAGAGGCGCAGGTCGGCGAGCGAGCCGGAGGCGTGGGCGAAGAGGTCGGCTCCGAGGACGGTGCAGGCCTGCGGCGCGGCTCCGGGGGCGACGATGACCGGGCGCTGGTAGCGGAAGTGGAGCTGCTCGGGCGGCGGGGCAGCGGCGAAGAGGAAGAGCAGGAGTGCAAGGAAGCTCATGGCTGCGCCTCCTCTGCGTGGGTCGGCTGGGGGGCTTCGCGCAGGCCGAGCAGGTTCTTCTGGTAGGCGAAGCTGACGGCCAGCAGCAAGGCTCCAAGGCCGAGGAAGCTGGCGACCCGATAGCCCTGCGAGAGACCGGAGACGTCGTAGAGGAAGACCTTGGCGATGGTGAAGACGATCAGCGCCAGCGCCTGCCAGCGAAGGAAGGCGGAGCGCCGCCAGAAGCCGATCGCCAGCAAGGCCGCGCCGTATCCGGCCAGAAAGAAGGAGATGGAGAGATCGGACTTGAGTGCCCGCTCCAGGCCGGTGGTGGTGTGCCAGAAGGTGACAATCTCGGTGACGCCGGACTGGAGCGCGGCGAGGTTCAGGGCGAGCGTTCCGGCGATGGCGGTGCGGGTCCAGAAGGGTTCGGGAGCGGCCGTGCGGGCGATGAAGACGCAGAACGCGAAGGCGGCTATCCCCACGAGCGAGGTGGCGAAGCGATCATTGAAAAAAGCCGTGGGGACTTGTCCGAAGAGCCAGAAGGGCAAACTGACGAGGCCGCAGAAGCCCAGCGCCAGCGCCGCCAGGGCCAGCAGGCGCAGGGCTTGGTAAGTAAGCTGAGCGGCGGAGGCCAGGCGGCTGGCCGACCAGAGCAAGGCCGTGCCCTCTACCAGCCAGCCGATGGTGATCCAGCGGCCGCTGGCCTTGAGCGGGATCGCGATGGTGAGGAAGGCGATGGCCAGCGAGAGGTGGACGGCAGCGGCGGCGGCTGTCTTGTGCAGGCGCATCAGGCCCAGGTAGGTGGCGGCGAGCAGGACGGCAGCCCAGGGCAGCAGGGCATGGTGGCCGCTGCCGTCGAGCACCGCGTAGGCCGCCAGGGCCGTAAAGAGGGCGTTGGCCAGCGGGAGCGCGATCTCCAGGATGACGGGGGAGTGGCGCGCGAGGTTGGGTTTGGACGTGATGGAGGCGGCGGCAAAGAGCGCGAAGAAGAGGCCCAGAAAGATGAGGGTGGTGGGGAGCTGGTCCTGCGCGGCGGTTACAGTGGGCGAGAAGAACTGGATGTACCAGCCGGTGAAGTAGACCACGGTGGCGGCGAAGGCCGGGACCAGCAGGCGCGGCCAGGGCTTGAGGCGGACGAGCGCGACTGTGGCCAAGTCCGTGGCGGCGAGATAGGCGAAGAGGAATAGCTCGTTGTTACCGCCGGTAGAGAGCAGTACCGGCGTGGCGAAGGCTCCGATGAGCGCATAGGCGGCGAGCAGCTCGGCGTCCTGAGCCCACGCCATCCACGCGTTCCACGCGGTGACCAGCAGCATGGCCGCGAGCGCGACCGGAGCGGGCAGCAGGTGGTAGAGCTGGAAGGCCGCCCAGAGCGAGAGATAGAGCGCTCCGGAGCCGACGGCCTTGAGGGTGTAGGAGAATGCGGAAAAGCCGGTGCGGCGGAAGCGCTCGGACCAGAGGATGAGAGCCGCTCCGGCCAGAAGGCCGATGAGCACGCGGCCGGTCTGGCCGATCCACTGGTTGTCGATGGCCCACTTGAGGAACCAGGTGGTGCCGACCAGCAACGCGATGATGCCGACGCGGCTGAAGACCTGGGAGCCGAGGCGGTTTTCGAGGGACTGCTTCGGGGGAGGCGGCGGCAGCTCGAGCGGCGGAGCGGGCGCGGCGACAGGCTTTATGGGCAGGCTGGCGCTGGGCCGGAGGCTCACGGGCTGCTGGCGAAGCTCGGCTAGCTGGCGCTCCAGCGATTCGACGCGGGCGGTGAGATCGGCGAGAACGGAAGCCTCCGAAGGGGCTTCCGGCTGGCTGGGCTGCTCCGGTTGTGGATGCTGCGGGGCCATCGCCCTACTGTAACGCGTTGGGATTATTTTTTGCTGCTATGTTTGGCTGTACCGGATGGAACAGACTCCGCATATGCCGGAGTGGGAAAGGGTTATGGCGAAGCGGCTGATGATTGTGGATGACGATGCGGTGAGCCGGGAGGTGCTGTGCCTGTTGGCCGAGGAGGCCGGATTTCAGGCTACAGCCGCCGAATCGGGCGATGCGGCGTTGACGATACTGGCCGAAGGATCGCCTGCGGAGATCATCCTGACCGATCTGCGGATGCCGGGGACCAGCGGCGCTGCCCTGGCTTCGGCCCTGCGTGAGGTCTGCGCGACGGGAACCCGGATCATCGCCATGAGCGCGAGCGGCGATGGCGGAGGCGAGGTCTTCGATGGCTTTCTGCGGAAGCCGTTTGCGATGGAGGAGCTGTCCGCGCTGCTCGACGGCAAAGCGCAGGTGCTGAACGAGAGCACCCTGCGGAGCCTGACGGAAGCGATGGGCGTAGAGCAGCGCCGGGCGATGTATGCGATGTGTCTTGAAGATGCTAAAAAGCGCGTGGCGCGGATGCGGCAATCAGCCGAGGCAGACGACCATGCGGCCTATGTCCGCGAGGCTCACGCGCTGAAGGGCGGATGCGGGCTGGTGGGCGCGACCGAGCTGCACAAGCTGGCGGCGGCTATGGAGGGCATGGAGGAGAATGTCGACCGGGATGTCCGGCTGCGGGCGCTCGACGGATTCCTTGCAGCCTGCGGCAGGCTTCAGCGTATGCTGGACGCTCAGGAATAATGTACTTCTGCTGTACCTGCAGGTTCTCCCCGGATTCAATACAGGAGCGATATAACGCATGAATCCTACTGTTGGCAGCGTCTCGGCGCTTAGCACCCCGGCGACGGCCACGGCTCATACGATACGGATCGTCGTCGCGGACGATCACCCTGTGGTGCGCTTCGGTGTAAAAAACATGCTGCTGAGCGAGCCTGGCTTCGCCGTGGTCGGCGAGGCCGAGGACGGCGACGTCGCCATCACGCAGACGCTGGAGCTGGAGCCGGATATCCTGCTGCTCGACCTGATGATGCCGCGCCTGCCGGGGCTGGAGGCCATGCGGGCCATCATGGCGCGGTCGCCACGAGTGAAGATACTGCTGCTGACGAGCACGATCTCGACCCAGCAGGTCATCGAGGCGTTGCAGATCGGCGCACGCGGCATTCTGCTGAAGGACTCGGTGGCCGGGGATCTGGCGAACGCGCTGCGGGCGGTGGTGGGCGGAGATTACTGGATCGGCGGCGAGCGAGTGGCGAACCTGCTGAAGGCGCTGGCCGAGCTGACCCAGAGGGCCGCCGCGGCGACCGAGCGGAAGACCTACGGGCTGACACCCCGCGAGCTGGAGGTGGTGCGGTGCATCGTGGAGGGGTGCAGCAACAAGGACATCGCTAAGCAGTTCGGCATCAGCGAGGAGACGGTGAAGCGGCACCTGTCGAACATCTTCGACAAGACCGGCGTCTCGACGCGGCTGGAGCTGGCGCTGTTCTCCATCGCGCACAAACTGGTGGAGATGGATTAGGGATTAAGAGCCGCCAGAGCCTGTGCGACCGTGGCTTCCAGCGCGGGGAGTTGATCGTGGATCGCATCCCAGATGATGCCGTCGTCGATGCTGTGGTAGGCATGCCGCAGTACATTGCCCAGATCGCGAATCGCCCTCCAGTCCGGCCCCGGACACAGCAACTCGGCGTCGTCCCCAAGCCTGCGGGCTGCTTCGGTCATGATCTGGAGCTGACGCTCCACGGCGGACTTGGTCTTGATATCGAGCCGATACTCCTCCAGGCTGAGATCAGCTGCGAAGCTGCGTATGAGGGCGATGCTGTCGAGAATGTCCTGAAAGTGTGTGCGGGGATCTCTAAAAGGCAATAATCGCCTCCCGCAGGGCACGCTGGCGGATAGGCTCGCGCATCATCGCGGTGAAGGTCAAGTCGACCTCGGTGCCGAGCAGGGTGTTGACCTGGTGCTGCAGGCCGCCGAGGGTGAAGAGCGTGACCTTCATCGCGGGATCGAGGTCGGCCATCAGGTCGATATCCGAGTGCTCGTTGGCCTCGTCGCGGGCTATCGAGCCGAAAAGGCGCAGGTGAGCTACCCCGGCGGCCTTCAACTCGGGGGCGTGAATGCGCAGAATCTCGAGAACGGTATTCTTGTCCATAATCCAGCCCGACGCTTTCATTTTCGCCCTCTTCTGGCGCGGGAACAAGAGCTATCCCTAGAATAGACACATGAGCATGGATGCGCGAGTTGAGAACCGGATCTACGATGTGCTGGTGATTGGGGCGGGGCCGACGGGGTTGGCGTGTGCGATTGATGCGCAGCGGGCGGGGTTCTCCGTGGTGGTCGTCGATAAGGGCTGCCTGTGCAACTCGCTGTTTCACTACCCGGCGCATATGACCTTCTTTACGACGCCGGAGCTGCTCGAGATCGGCGATATGCCCTTCGCCAGCCCAAACCAGAAGCCCAACCGCAATGAGGCGCTCGAATACTACCGCAAGGTCGCCGAGCACTATCGGCTGGACGTGCGGCAGTACCTGACGGTGGAGCGGGTCTCGGGCGCGGATGGCGAGTTTACCGTGCATATGTCCGATAAATTCGGGCGAGCGGTGGAGGTTCGGGCACGGAAGCTGATCGTCTCGACCGGGTACTATGACCTGCCGAATTACATGGGTATCGAAGGTGAAGAGCTGAGCAAGGTGAAGCACTACTATCACGAGCCTCACCCGTTCTTTGGGCTGAACGTGCTGGTGATCGGGGGGAAGAACTCGGCTGCGATTGCCGCATTGGACCTGTGGCGGCATGGAGCCAAGGTGACTCTGGTGCATCGCGGCGCGGAGATGCACCGGCATGTGAAGTACTGGATTCTGCCGGATATCAATAACCGCGTGAAGAACGGGGAGATTACGGCTTACTTCTCCAGCTCGGTAAAGAAGATTGGAGAGGATGAGGTAGTGCTGTCTACCCCTGACGGAGAGGTAACGATTGCGAATGATTTTGTGTTCGCGCTGACGGGGTATCACCCGGACTTCGAGTTCATCGAGCGGCTGGGAGTGAAGCTGGATGAGGCCAATGCGCGGTGCCCGGTGTGCGATCCGGCTACGCATGAGAGCAATGTGCCGGGGATCTATCTGGCGGGCGTGATCGTGGCTGGGGAGCGGACGAACGAGGTGTTTATCGAGAACGGACGCTTCCACGGGAAGCTGATTGCGGACTCGCTGCGTGCCTCGCTCAGCACTCTAGCGAAGGGCTAATATTTCTCGGGCCTCACGCTGCCGACCAGCGGGAGGCCCTCGGATATTGACTTACCCACGCCCGCCCCGAGGACCGCACGAAGTGCCGCCCGCCCGGCGCGAGGGCGCTTTTTATCTTTACCCGATTACCCTGCGCAGGAAACCGCGCATCCCCAGCCAGCTCAGCAGCACAAGGAAGAAGCAGAGCATCCCGAGGATGAGCGGCTCGGGCATGTGTGCGCCGGGAATCAGTGACGCGCGGAGACCCTCGCTCATGTACACGATGGGGTTGATGAGGACTCCATATTGCAGGTACGGGATCGGCTTGAGCGCGGCCCAGGGGTAGTAGACGCAGCCGAGGAAGGTGATCGGCATGACGACCACGCCGAAGATCAGGCCGATCTGCTGCGGCTTGACCGAGGTGCCGATGGTCAGGCCGAGCGCCCCGGCAGTGAGGCTCGCCAGCACCAGCACCAGCAGCAGGAACGGCCAACTGGAGACGTGGGCGACGACCGGCGTCGAAGGCACGTAGTAGGCCAGCGGGAAGACCACGGCGGCGGCGATCATGCTCTGCATGGCCGAGAAGACGATCTTCTCCGCAGCCACGGCGGCCACGGGCAGCGGGCACATCACGCGGTCGTCGATCTCGCGGGTGATGCCGAACTCCTGCGCCAGCGGCAGGGCCACGGCGGCGATGCCCGAGAACATGATCGCCACCGCCATCAGGCCCGGCAGCAGGATCGTCGAGAAGTTAGAGCCGGTGGCCTCGGCCATGTGGGCCGTGGGGTTCATGCCCGCGCCAGCTCCGCCGCCCGAGATATGCGGCATGATGTACGTGAAGACGAAGAGGAAGAGCAGCGGGTTCATGCAGACGCGGATGACGAAGGGAAACAGCTCGCGGCGCAGCACGTAGAGGTCGCGCAGGAAGAGTCCGGCGAAAGCGCGGGTGTACTGGGTGAGGTTCGAGGCGGGGCTCTCGATGGTGGCCGTGCGGATGGCGGTGGTGCTCATGGGGACCTCTTGGGAGTCGGATTACTCGCGAAGATCGCGGCCGGTCAGTTGGATGAAGACGGTCTCGAGGCTGGTCTCGGTGATGGTCATGTCGCGCAGCCCGAAGGGGTTCGCGGCGGTAACGACTTCAGAGAGTAGCCCGTCGGCCCCGTGAGCTAAGACTCGGATGCCCTCGGGAGTCGGCTCGGCCTTCGTAACGCCGGAGAGCAACTTGAGCGAAGCTGCCAGCGTGGCGATGCCCCGCGAGTCGCGGAGCTGAAGCTCGTAGACCTTCTGCGCACCGACCGAGTTCTTCAGGTTGGCGGGGGTGTCCTCGACCAGGATCTTGCCGTGGTCGATGATGGCGACGCGGTCGCACAGCTCGTCGGCCTCCTCCATGTAGTGCGTGGTCAGGACGACGGTGATTCCCTCCTCGCGCAGGCCGCGCACGGCCTCCCACATGGCGATGCGGGACTGCGGATCGAGGCCCGCAGATGGCTCGTCGAGGAAGAGCACCTTGGGCCGGTGGGCGATAGCGCGGGCGATCTGGACGCGCTGGGCCAGCCCTCCGGAGAGCTGCGAGGGGTAGGCGTTGACGCGCTCGGAGAGATGGAACTGATCGAGGAGCTGGGCCGTGCGGGCCTTGGCCTCGGCGCGGGAGAAGCCGAAGTAGAGGCAGTGGAAGTTGATGTTCTCGGCGATGGTGCAGGCGCGGTCGAGCGTGTTGTACTGGGGCACGACGCCGATAGAGCGGCGGGCAACGGCAGGGTTGGCGACGACGTCCACTCCGGCGATGCGGACCACCCCGGAGCTGGGCAGCACGCGGGTGGTGCAGATGCTGATGGTGGTCGTCTTGCCCGCGCCGTTGGGGCCGAGCAGGCCGAAGATCTGGCCGGAGCCTACTGCGAGGTCGATGCCATCGACGGCGACGACGCGCTGCTTACCTTCGTAAATCTTGTTCAGTCCCTGGACTTCTACGATCACTCGGATTCCCTGTTCTAGTTCCCGGTCTGGGCCTATCTCGCGTGCCTGACCCGATTATAGGCACCTTCGTTGAATCGGAAGCGGTAGAATCGGGATATGGCGCAAGGATGGGAAAGCAAATCGGTCGAAGGACAGCAGGCGGAAGCTACGCAGGCTAAGGCGGCAGCGGCTGAGAAGGCTGCGGCGAAGGTTGTCGCCGAAAATAACATTGTGGCCGACGCGAATCGCCGGCGGAAGGTGCAGGAGCTGGAGTTGCAGCGGGAGCGCATCCTTTCGGAGCGGACGTCGAATGTTCATCGGCGGACGGCGCTGACCAATGCGCTGGCGGATATTGAAGAGAAGCTCGCCGAGCTGGGCTGGACGCTGCACCTGTAGGCGAGAATCTCAGTCCCGACCAGCGGGAGGCCATGCGAAGCAGTAAAAAGGCGTGTGAACGCCCGCCCCGCGCGTAGCGGGCCCGTCCGGCAGGACGTCTTTCCTCTTTTGAAGAAAGCATACCTCGGGGGCTAAAGCCCGCATTGTGCATGGCTTTAAGTGTCCGGGCTAAAGCCCGGACCTACCCCAGAGGCAACAGCAACAACAAAAGCAACGGCAAAAGCAAAAACAGAAGCAGATTCCTCCGCTTCGCTCCTGAATGACAACCAAAAGAACAAGCAACGACAAGAACAGGAACAGGCAACGGCTGGTCGTGGGTGGGGATTGTTTGCTTCCCCACCCGGTTCTGTGGCCGTTTAGGAGTGGCGGTTGAAGACCGTTGAGTTGGCCTGATCGACCGTCGTCATCACGATGTCGTGGATGTTGACGTGAGCGGGGCGGGTCGCTACCCAGACGATGGTATCGGCGACGTCTTCCGGCTGTAGCGGCGTGATGTTGGCGTAGACCTGCGCGGCGCGCTCCTTGTTGCCACGGAAGCGAACCTCCGCGAAGCTGGTCTCGGTCATGCCGGGGTCGATGGAGGTGGCGCGGACGGGGGAGGCGATCAGGTCGATGAGGAGGCCCTCGGTGATGGCCAGCTCGGCAGCCTTGGTGGCGCAGTAGACGGCCCCGTTGGCGTAGGTCTCGTGGCCCGCCGTGGAGCCGAGGTTGATGACGTGGCCCGCACCGCGCGCGACCATGCCCGGGACCACCGTGCGGGTGACGTAGAGCAGCCCCTTGATGTTGGTGTCGATCATCTCTTCCCAGTTCTGGACGTCGTCCTCCCAGAGCTTGGTGAGTCCGCGGCTGAGGCCTGCGTTGTTGACCAGAACGGCGATCTCCTGCCACTCGGGATCGAGGTCGGCGCCCAGCTCGGCCTCAACGGCGGCGCGATCCTGCACGTCGAGCTTGATGTTGAGCACATCTTCGGCTCCCGCTTCGAGGAGCTGGGGCGTCAGCTCGGTGAGGACTTCGAGACGGCGGGCGCAGAGGATGAGTTTAGCTCCGAGAGCCGCGAAGGCGAAGGCAGTGGCACGACCGATGCCCGAGGTTGCGCCGGTGATGAGGACGATCTTTCCGCGAAGAGATAGCATGGTCATACCTTTGTACCAGCTTTGACCATTGCCGTGCATCAATAAGTATCCCCACTGCGGCTCAAGGGTGCGGAGGAGCAGTGGGGACAGTGTTTTACCGAATGGTTACTGAGCCGGAGGAGCCGAGGTCGGCACGCCGATAGCCGCTCCCGAGACGATCAGGTCGACACGGCGGTTCTGCTTGCGGCCAGCGGCGGTGCCGTTATCGGCCACCGGGTTGGCCTTGCCGTAGCCCGCCGAGGTGATGCTGCCCGGGTCCGTGCCCTGGGAGATCAGGAAGTCCTTGACCGTGTTGGCGCGGTTCTCCGAGAGCTTCTGGTTATAGTCGTCGCTGCCGACGCTGTCCGTGTAGCCCTCCACCTGCAGCTTCAGGCTGGGGTACGCCTGCAGGATGACCGCAACCTTGGCGAGCGAGATCTTGGTGTCCTGCTTCAGGGTGTAGCGACCGGTATCGAAGAGCACATCGGACAGGTTGACGATGAGCCCGCGAGCGGTCTCGTTGGTCTGGAGCACCTTGTTGAGCTGAGCGCGCAGGCGCTCGCGGGCGGCGGTTACCTCCGCAGCGGAGCGGGCAGCGGCGTCCTGAGCAGCGGCGGCGGCGTGCTGGGCGCGTAGACGCTCGGCTTCCGCCTGGGCCTGTGCGGCAGCGGACTGGGCGGCAGCAGCCTGGGCCTGGGCAGCCTGGAGCTGCGACTGCTGAGCGGCAAGCTGGGACTGCTCAGCCTCGCGCTGCGCCCGCTCCTTAGCTGCCTGATCGTTGCGGCGGCGCTCGTCGGCCTTCTTGCGCAGGGTGCTGATGCGGGCATCCTCGGCGCTCTGAACGGCTCCGCGGGCGAAGGTGATCTCCATCTTCAGGTCACGCTTCTTGTTCGAGTCCATGTCGGCCGCGTTCTTCAGCGCCAGCTTGGCCTTGGCCATAATGTCGGGAGCGTACTGGTCGGCCCCGGCTGCCTGGGCGATGCGGACCGCGTTATAGGCCTCATACAGCTCCAGCGGCGACTTCTCATTGCGGGTGATGGGGTTCTCGTTGGTGCCCTGGAAGGTGTAGATGCCGCGCGGCATCAGGGTGGCCTTGGTGTTCACCTTCTCGAGCACGCCGTTGGTCTTGTCGTTGATGATGACGTTCTTGACCACGATGACATCGGAGGGCGTGCTGACGGCGAAGTAGGGCTCGGCCGTGATGATGAGGCCGAAGGCCTGGAGCGCGGTGGTGACCTGGATGCTGGACTTGCCGCCCGACGAGGGCAGGATCTCGCCCAGGTTGACGGGGCGGCCCTCCGGCGTGATGGCCCAGAGAACGTAGGTCAGGTACTCGGCGCCGAAGCTGTTGGCGGGGGTGAGACCGGAGAACTTCGCGTCGATGCTGGTCTGGCCGTTCTGGCTCTTGACGACAGCCTCGCCCTTGGCGGCCTGGAGCAGCTCGGTGCCGACGAAGCCGATCTTGGTCGAGCCGCTGCGGTGCAGGTAGTTGACGGCGTCGATGTCGCGCTGGACGACCTTTACCTGGTAGAAGAAGACGTCGCCGTTCTGGGTAACGACGGCTCCGGCGGGTGCGGGAACGCTGGTCGGGTTCGGCTCCTGCGCGGAGACCAGGGCAGGCAGCGAGAGCGAAAGAGCGAAGGCGGCGCCAAGGAAAAAGGCGGGGGTACGGCGGCGTGCGATCGTGCTGAGATTCATGAGTCGTAGTCTCCTGGAGCGGAACCGGCAGTGCTTGCAGACAACGCTGCTTATACGGATGCCCGGAAGAGAGGAAAGGTAGTCCGATGTTGCAGATGCACGTTCGTAGCAAAACGCTCAATCCCGCCCAGAGGGAGGGTCACGCGAAGCTTTAAAAAGGCGTACAAACGTCCGCCCACCGCGCAGGAGACCCGTCCGGGATGACATATCTTTGCAGACACCAAAAAGCCCGGACCATTTAGTCCGGGCTTTTTGGTGACTTGGGTCATCGACTACGCGTGGTGTGCGACCGCGCTGTGGCGCTGGACGAAGTGGTACGGCGGCCAGGGGCCGGAGAGCTGCATACTGCACTCCTTCAGCTCCGCCGTGGCCGAGGTGTACTTGTTCTGGTAACGCTCGACCGTCTTGTTGTCGATCAGATGAGCGATGTCGAGCAGCATCTTGCCGGAGTCGGTGCGCTTGCAGGTGATCTCCTCAGCCAGCGGCAGGAACATCCGGTGCATCTGGATGGACAGCGCGCGGGCGCGGGACTGGCGCTCGCGCTGACGGCTGGCGCTCTCGCGCAGGCTGGTCAGGTACTGCTGGCCGACGGTCATGTCGCGGGCAGAGGTGCCGGGGCAGGTGTCGTCGACGAGCACCTTCAGGTGCATCTCGGCCTTGCCGCGCAGGCGCTCGACATTGGCCAGGAAGTGACGCTGGTTGGAGCGGACGGAGCGACGGAGGCTGTCGTCGTCCTGAAACGTGGTGGAAAACCGGAAGGGCAGGACGGTGGAGAGCTTGAATACCTCGGCGATGACGCGGGCGTGATCTTTGGCGGCCTGCTGGTCGAGACGGGCCTTGTCGTCTTCAGCGTGCTCGGAGACGATAACGGCCAGGTCTCCGGTTGGAAAGAGGAAGGTCTGGTTGTTGAAGATGCCGGTGACGCCGGTAAGGGGCATTGGACGGCGGTGACGAAGCAGTTCCGGAAAAGACATTCTTTCTGCGATGCAGTAGGCGTACCATGCCATGGCGTTGACGCTCCGAGACGCCTGGGGGGTCTAGTGCCCGATCCGGCGTAAGTTGGTGAAATAAGACGGTTAGTATTACCTGGCCTCGAACGAGTTCACCCTGGCGCGTGCGCGAATACCGTACTGAGCCGAGTGCGAAACGGATAGTAAGCCTATGAGTAAACAATTGGCAACAAATTCCTTTAACTGGAACAAATTTTCAGGATTTGGGCGGTTTTTGCGGGACGGATTGTTGTTACGCGAAGCGTCGAGAACCGCACGAAGTACCGTCCGCCCGGCGTGAGGGCGCTTTTGTTGTTGTCTTTGCTTCTGGGGTAGGTCGGGGCTTTAGCCCCGACATTAAAACTCGCCAAAGAACTGGGCTAAAACCCGGACCTACCCTAGAAACAACGGCAAAAACAATGCCTACTTCGCCGGAGGCCCGTTCAGAATCTGCTGGACCGGGTCGGGCAGGGGCTGATCGGCGTTCTTCAGCAGCAGCGTGACCTGCCACATCTGGGTATCCGAGAGCAGGTGCTGGTAGCTGGGCATTCCCGACAGGCGAATCCCGTTTGCGATCTTCCAGTAAGTCTCGCCCGGCTCGTCGTCCGAGACCCCGACGACGCTGCTCGCGGTGTGTTTCTTCCACAGTTGCGGGGCCTTGGGGAACATATAGCGAGCATACGGGCGGTCGTGGCCGGGGGTACCGTGGCACTCGGCGCACTGGGCCCGGTAGACGCGGGCTCCAGCCTCGAAAACATCCTCGCTGATGCCGAACGGAGGGTGCTTCATCTCCCCGGCGATGCGGGCGTGCAGCGGGACATGGACGACCTGGGCCTCGAACGGAAAGGCCGGATCGCCGGTCGAGACAGGCAGATGGCCAAAATGCAGATACGCCCAACCGCCCGCGGCGACTAGCACCAGCGCCAGTAAAAACCCCAGAAAAAACGGGAGAAAGCCGCCGGAACGTCTACCTGAGCTGGATCGTGTGGCCATGGGAGCAGAAAACCTTTCGCAACGAGGTGACTGAGTTTATCGTGTTTGCCGCCAGAATCGAGCGGCGGGTGTTCTAATACAAAGATGCAGCGGCGAAGAAAACTTACCATCGCCGGACCTGTCCGATTACGGTATCAAACTGCGGGAGCGAAGCGTTGAACTCTGTTGGCACGAAGAAAATTCTGGGCGTAAAACGCGCCCTTGTTGCGGCCTGTCTCGCGGCCGCGGTAGTAGCAGCAACGGTTCCGGCCCAGGCGCAGAGCGCAAGCAGAATTCGGCGCGAGAGCAACCAGAACCGGAAGAACCGGATTCAGCGCACGGTCGACGAAACCTACAGCCATCGCTACGAGGCAGGCGGCGGCGGCGGATTCCTGCGCTTCCGCTCGGGCAGCAACCTGCAGCAAAGCTCCGAGGTCTCGTTCTGGGCGAACAATACCTACTATCTGGACCGGAAGCTCGGCATCACCGGCCAGGTAAACGGCTCCTACGGTAACGCCAAGCTGGGGAACAACGGGCTGATCCAGTACAACCCGAAGATCTCCGAGTACACCTTTATGGCGGGTCCGACCTATCGCTTCCGGATGCGGGAGAAGTACGCGCTCAGCGTCTTCGTCACCGGCGGTCTGGCGCTGGGCAAGTTCGACGGCGACTCCAAGGGATTCACCTCGCAGGACTTCCAGGACGCGGGCTATCACCTGTGGAACTCGGGCTACTCGGGCGCGGTCTCGGCCGGGGTGAACTTCGACTACAACTTCTACCCCAACCTGGCCCTGCGTATCTCGCCGCTCTACAAGGCAACGACCTTCGGCGGCAGCGTCCAGAACAACAAGGGCTTCGACATGGGCCTGGTCTACCGGTTCGGCAAGCTCAAGTAGGTACTTCGTACCGTTCTCGGGGCGGTATGGGGGAACGATTTTCTTAGGTCCTCCCGTTGGTCGGAAGCGAGCATCCTTCCAGACCAGCGGGAGGATCTTGCTCTTGATCGAGCCTCCTCAAAATACCTGAATACCCGCGCTAAAATCTTTTCGAGGGAATCACAAACAATGGTCACGGTTAAGCAAGGCGATCTGGTCGAGTCCGTAGCGGACGCGCTACAGTACATCAGCTTCTATCACCCGGTGGACTACATCGAAAACCTGGCGCGAGCCTACGAGCTGGAGCAGTCGCCCGCCGCTAAAGACGCCATCACGCAGATCCTCATCAACAGCCGCATGTGCGCCGAAGGCCATCGTCCCATCTGCCAGGACACCGGCATCGTGACCATCTTCCTCAAGGTCGGCATGGAGGTCCAGTTCGTCGGCGACGACGGTGGCTCGCCCACGCTCTCGCTACAAGAGATGTGCGACGCGGGCGTGCGCAAGGCGTGGCTCGACCCCGATAACAAGCTGCGCGGCAGCATCCTGCGCGACCCCGCCTTCTCGCGCAAGAACACGGTGGATAACACTCCCTCCGTCGTCGAAGTGGCGCTGGTTCCCGGCGCGAAGGTCGATGTGATCGTCGCGGCCAAGGGCGGCGGCAGCGAGGCCAAGACCAAGTTCGCCATGCTGAACCCGTCGGACTCCATCGTGGACTGGGTGCTGAAGACCGTGCCGACGATGGGCGCGGGCTGGTGTCCGCCCGGGATGCTCGGCATCGGCATCGGCGGCACGGCCGAGAAGGCCATGCTGCTGGCCAAGCAGTCGCTGATGGACCCGATCGACATGCAGGAGCTGAAGGCGCGCGGGCCGCAGACGAACATCGAAAAGCTGCGCATCGAGCTGTACGACAAGGTGAACGCGCTCGGCATCGGCGCACAGGGACTGGGCGGGCTGACGACCGTGCTCGACATCAAGATTCTGGACTGGCCGACCCACGCGGCCAACCTGCCGGTGGCGATGATCCCCAACTGCGCCGCGACGCGGCACGCGCACTTTGTGCTGGACGGCTCGGGACCGGTGGCGCTCGATCCGCCGAACCTGGCCTCGTGGCCGAAGCTGACGTACGACGTGCATACGGCTACGCATGTGAATCTCGATACCGTGACTAAGGATGATGTGAAGTCGTGGAAGCCGGGCGAGGTACTGCTGCTGACCGGCAAGCTGCTGACCGGCCGCGACGCCGCCCACAAGCGCATGACCGACATGCTGAACCGCGGCGAGACGCTGCCGGTCGACTTTACCGGGCGATTTATCTACTACGTGGGGCCGGTGGATGCGGTGCGCGACGAGGCCGTCGGACCTGCCGGACCGACGACTGCGACCCGCATGGATAAGTTCACGCGGCAGATGCTCGAGTCCACCGGGCTGCTGGGGATGATCGGCAAGGCCGAGCGCGGGGATGCCGCGATTGAGGCGATCCGCGACAACGAGGCCGTGTACCTGATGGCGGTCGGCGGCGCGGCCTACCTGGTCTCGAAGGCGATCAAGCACTCGCGGGTGCTGGCGTTTGAGGACCTGGGGATGGAGGCGATCTACGAGTTCGACGTGGTGGATATGCCGGTGACGGTGGCGGTCGATTCAAAGGGCACGTCAGTGCATAAGACGGGTCCGGCGGAGTGGTCGAAACGCATTGCGGCGAGCCAGGAGCTGGCTGGTGTCGCGATCCTGGGCCAGTAACTCTCCGAAGTAGAGAGGTGCGGTCTGGTTCGCGGTCAGAAGATGTCGTCGAATCGCGGATTCGGCTGGGAGTAAGAGCAGGAGGGATAGCCGAATTGCATTCAGTCTGCCATGATTTTGGGCGGAAGAATGGCTTATTTTTTTGCTATTTCAAAACGCAGGAGGGGGCTGCAGCCCCGAGCCGGGCTGGCCACGCCGTCGATGGAAGGGGTTCCATCAAGGGTTAGAAGCCTTCGCAAAAGGCCATGAAGACGCTGCCCACCAGGACAACGACTACGGCGCAGATACCAAACAGAAACGGACCTTGTGACAGAGTACGCATGGTTTCCCTCATTCTCTTGTGACAGTTCTTATGGGGTGTTTCAGGGGTCGATGAACTTACTTCATCGACGGGGAGCGCCGCTTACTTGAGCAGCGATCGCCAAAGATAACTTAAAAGCAAGAGACTTGGCCAGGTCGAAAGTACAAAAACAGCGTCCGGCACAGGACGTCTTTGCTTCTGTCTCTGACAAGCCTTTTGAGCTGATCTGTCCGCTAGGAGTTGCCCGCGATAACGGCGGTCTTGTGGAACGCAGCAGGGGCGAGCGTCGCCGGCAGATAGAGGAAGAAGGTCGTTCCCTGCCCCGGCTCGGAGTGGACCTCGATGCTGCCGTGCAGCTTCTCCACATACTGCCGCACCACGTCCATGCCGACGCCGCGGCCGGAGGTCTCGGTGACCTCCACCGCTGTGGAAAAACCTGGGGAAAAGATCAGGCGGAAGATCTCATCCTGCGAGAGCTGAGAGTCGGCCGCGACGATCCCCTGCTCGACCGCGCGGGCCAGAATGCGCTGCGCATCCAGCCCGCGGCCATCGTCGGCGACGGAGACGACGACCTGCCCCGCCTGGTACCCGGCCATCAGACGCAGGTGGGCCACCGGCCGCTTGCCCCCGGCAATGCGCTCCGGCAGCGTCTCAATGCCATGGTCGAGCGCGTTGCGGATCATGTGCGCCAGAGGGTCGGCCAGCTCCTCGGCGATGCTCCGCTCCAGTTCGACGTCCTCCCCCGCCAACTCCAGCGAGACCTGTTTGCCGCTGCGGCGCGACAGCTCCCGCACCATCCTCGCGGACCTCAGGAAGAGAGCGCCGACGGGCATCATGCGCATGCTCATCGCGCAGTGCCGCACCTCTCCGGTAATGTGCTCGAGCCGCGAAAACTCCTCACTCGCGACGGCGGACCGCATGTGGCTGCGCAGCCGCACCTGCACGCTCGCCATCTCGCCGAGCAGTTCCATCAGCCGCTCGATCTTCGCTGTCTCCACCCGGACCGTGCGCTGCTCGAAGTCTTCGCCGGGCTGCTGGCGCACGGCCGGCGCGGTCCAGCGCAGATGCTCGGGCGCGAGCAGCGCGGTGCCGGGCAAGCCGGCGACAATCTTCTGATTCACCCCCCGCAGCGACTCCAGCAGCGAGTTCATCTCGCGCACCGGAGGTTCGGACCTGTGACTCAGCCTGCACTGAAGCGCCTCGACCTCCTGCTTCAGATACTCCGAGACGCCGAGCAGCAGGTCCACAAGATCGGGAGTGATCGTGGTGCGCAGATTTCTGGCGTGATCGAGCAGGGTCTCGACCTCGTGCGTCACCCGCAGCACCTTGACCAGCCCGAGAAATCCGGCCAGCCCCTTGATGCTGTGAAACGCGCGAAAGACGCTGTGGACAACCTGCATCTGCGCGGGGTTACCCTCGAGCAGCAGGATCTGCGCCTCTATGCCGCTCAGGTGCTCGCCCGTATCCAGCAAGAACTCGACCATGAACTCCGGATCGTCCTTGAAGAGGAACGTCTCGGACACCCCGTCTGCCCCCGCAGCCTCTTCCCCGCTCAAGCTCATCGCCCCCTTCCGTTGCCCAGGACTGGCCTGCTGGCTGGGCTTCCTCCATAAGAGGTGTATCGGCAGAGGAGGCAGAGTACTTCAGCGGGAAGTTGAGCCCTGGAGGTATCCTCCGTAACCTGGACGCCAGAACGGCGAGGCAAGCGGCCTAAGATTATGTAACCGATTACGACTCTTGATGCCGCCGCGCCAGGGCTACGCGGGGAATCCCTTGCAAGTCATCGAGGAACTCGACATCCTGCCAGCCCGTCAGCAACTGCGCAATCGGCTCGCGCTGCCCGAAGCCAATCTCCATTGCGAGCAGGCCGCCCGGCCTCAGATGCCGCTCGGCCTGAGGCACCAGCCGGGCGTACACATCCATTCCCGTCGCTCCGGCAAAGAGCGCCTGCGAGGGTTCGTACTCGCGCACCTCAGGGTGCAACGAGGCTGCATCATCCTCGGGGATATACGGGGGGTTCGAGACGATGGCGTCGAAGAGGGCTTCATCTTTCAACGCAGCCAGCAGATCGGACTCGACGAACGTGATCGCGACCTGATTGTGCGCGGCGTTCTCTCTCGCAACAGCGAGTGCCGCTGGAGAAAGATCGACGGCAGTGACAGCCGCATGGGGCAGATATTTAGCCAGCGCAACCGCAATCGCACCCGAGCCAGTGCCCACGTCCACAATGCGGCCAGCGCCGGAAACCCGCGCCAATACTGCCTCTACGAGCAGCTCGGTCTCGGGCCGTGGAATTAGCACCGAAGATGTTACATGAAACGGAAGCCCGTAAAACTCCTGCTCGCCGGTGATGTACTGGATCGGCTCGAAGGTGAGACGTCGCTCGATGGCCCGCTGGTAGGCGGCCTGCTCGTCACGCGTAAAGATCCGCTCCGGGTGCGCGATCAGCGCCGTGCGCGAGATACCGAGCGTGTGCATCAGCAGCAGCGCCGCGTCCTGCAACGCGCGCTCGCGCAACTGCGGGTGCGCCGCAAGCTGGCCGGTGCCCCGGGTCAACGCCTCCTGAACCGTCATGCCTGTCCTCTGCGATCTGTTTAGTTCAGGAACATCATTCTATAGAGCGGATCACGCTGCGCGGGCTTGAAACCGGCGTCGCGGATGATGCGCCGCAGCTCCTCTTCGGTCGCGCCAGACGTGTATCCCGCCGCGCCCGAGAGCGCGCTGCCCACATCATTGCCGCCGAAGCGCAGCCCCATCTGCACTACCTTCAGCCCCTGCGTCTCGACGCTGGCCTGCACGTTCTCGATGTTGTCGAGGTACATGCGCGCGATGGCCAGGGTCTTGAGGTACTCGACCGCCGTGGCCTCTTCGAGACCGCCTGCGCGCTGCGCGCCACTGGGCTGGAAGGTGTAGGGGACGAAGGACGTGAAGCCGCCGGTCTCGGCCTGGAGCTGACGGATCGCCTCGAGCTGGGCCACGCGCTGCTCCATCGTCTCGCCCGCGCCGAAGATCATCGCCGCCGAAGTCTTCATGCCCAGCCGGTGCGCGGTGCGGTGGACGTCCGCCCAGCCTTCCACGTCGGGCGTGCCGGGGATCGAGTCCAACCCAGCGGTCTGGAGCCGCTGGATGGTATCGGCCACGGAGATGCCTGCACGATTGGCCAGAGCGAGGATCTCGCCCGCGCTGAAGCCCTGTACCCACAGTGAGGTAAAGCGGTCTTTGATGGCGGCGAGCAGACCTTCGAGCCGCTCCATCGTGAACTGGCTGGAGGAGGTGCCCGCGAGCCGTATCCCCGTGCCGCCCGCTTCGACGATGGTGCCAATGCGGGTGTAGATGGTGTCGAAGCTCGCGGTCTCGGCGGCCATCTCCGCCACGTCTACCGTCCCATCGACCAGGTAGGAGACCACTCCCTCGGGATGAAGCTGCCGACGCACGGCGTCCGCCTCCATCCCAATCCCGATCAGATCATCACTTGCAAAGCAATCCAGCGCCTGTTCCCGACTGATACCCATAAGGAAATTTTACGCCTCTCGCCGCCGCAGGATCAGCGCCGCGACCGTCGTCAGCAGCAGCACCGTAACGATGCCCTGCGACCAGACGCAGTAGATGCACCACTTCTCCAGCACGAAGGCCTCAAGATAGCTGAGGAAGCAGGCCGCAGCGAAGCCGATCTCGGCCAGTTGCAGGACGATCCAGAACCGGCCCAGCAGCGCCAGCACCAGCATCAGCGAGTAGCCTGCGATCCCCACCGTCGCCACCGGGATGTGCAGCTTCTTGCTGCCCGCGTCCTCGTCGTAGGAACGCGGCGGGAAGACGGCGAAGCGCGAGTGGTTCACCGCGCCGCAGTCCCAGTGCTCGCTGACGGCGCATGGCGGCGCGGCAGCCGGGTCCATGTTGTGCACCCGCAGGGCCATTACGCTTACCACCAGACCGGCCAGAGCCAGCGCAGCAATCAGGACTCGCAACACCATATTTCGCATCCGGTTATTTTATCCTTCGTCTCTTTTATCGAACGCTCTGCTCCTTTGACAGATCTGTGACGCATTCGGCACCATCGTCCGCTATCATTCCCCACATGCCGTCCTCGTTCAATCGCCGCCAATTCCTCTCGCTGCTGGGCGCTGGAGCCGCCGCCGCTGCGCTGCCCTCTTCCGCGCTGGCCTTTGCCGCTCCGAAGCAGGAGGACTTCAGCTTCCTCTTCCTCACCGACTCGCATCTTCAGCCGGAGCTTCGCGGCGTCGACGGCACCACCATGGCCTTCAAGCACGCGCGCAGCCTCCGCGCCGACTTCGCCATCCAGGGCGGCGACCACATCTTCGATGCGCTGGGCACGCCCAAGGCCACGGTGCTCCAGAACTACTCGCTCTACGACAAGGCCGAGCAGGATCTGGGGCTGAAGGTCCACCACACGCTGGGCAACCACGACGTCCTCGGCATCTACCCCAGCGGCGGGGTGCCGCCGACCGACCCGCTCTACGGCAAGAAGCTCTTCGCCGACCGCTTCGGCCCCACCTGGTACTCGTTCGACCACAAGGGTCATCACTTCATCGTGCTGGACTCCATCGGCATCACGGACGACCACCACTACCAGGGACGCATCGACGCCGACCAGATGCAGTGGCTGGCCAACGATCTGGCCGCGACGCCCGCGGGCACGCCGATCATCGTCACCACCCACATTCCGCTGGTGACGGCGATGAACAGCTACACGCCGCCCGCGCCGCAGTCCTCGCCGAGCGGGTTTACCTTCGTCAACGGGCCGGAGGCGATCAAGCTCTTCGAGGGGCACAACGTTCTCGGCGTGTTGCAGGGCCATACCCACATCAACGAGCAGGTGGTCTGGCACGGGGTTCCGTACATCACCTCGGGCGCGGTGTGCGGCAACTGGTGGCACGGCACGCGCATGGGCACGCCGGAGGGGTTCACCGTGGTCAGCGTCGCGAACGGCAGGCTGACGACGCGGTATGAGACGTATGGCTTCAAGTCGGTAGAGCCGCAGAATACGTAACTAGCGGCTCAAACCGGCACGGCGGTCGAGCCAGATGACGGCGCATCCGCACAGCATGAAGCCGATTGCGATCACGATGGCGTTCAGCGCGGTCTGTTGCCAGCCGAGTACGGACACGTTCAAAAACGGATAGGCATAGCGGCCCGTCGCCGCACCACGCGCGAGCGCATACCCCAGGTAGGCCAGCGGATAGATGGCCCACAGGAGAACGTGTCGCCACTCAAGGCCGCCCTTCCGGTAGAACTCTATCCAGAAGAGGGGAACGAGCACCGGCGTGACCATGTGCAGAAGCACATTCGCGACGGCGGAGCCGCCCGACAGCTCCGTCGTGCCATGCAGCAGAAGGGCGTAGATGACGCCGACGAGCAGAATCGCCAGCATCGTCCCCGCGACCACCCAATCCGCCCGTAAGCCGGAGCGAGCGGACGCGATGCTGGTGAAAACCACCGCCACGAGCAGGTTCGTCGTGATGGTAAAGAACGCGAATACGATCCAGAGGGTGAGCAGGATCGACGAGTTCTCGCGATAGACCACAATGCACTGCACCGCCAGGCCCGTCAGGGCGATGGCGGCGATGCAGGAGGCGGCGATCCGGCCTGCGGCTCCGATCTTCATACGTGGAGTCTCATGCCGGATCTACCTTGGCCGAAGTTACTGCAACAGGTCGATCACGTTCGCGATGAAGTAGCTCACAGGATCGTAGACGACCACGTAGCCGTCGTAGTAGCCCATGGAGTAGCCCGGCGGCGGCGGAGGCAACGTGCCGTACAGATCCGGCGGCAGCGGCGAGATGTACGGGATATAGGCGTACGGGAAGAATCCGCCGATGGCGAAGTGCGGACGGTGCGCCCGGTTGATGGAGGCAAAACGGCCCTGATAGAAGCGGAAGAGCACACTCCGGTCATTGGGACGGAAGTTGTACGACGGACGGTTCCGCGGCGGACGTCCCCACTGCGGAGGCCGACTGGGCCGATTCGGACGGCTGGGGCGATTGGGCCGGGCAGGCGGACGATTACCGCCGGGACGGTTGTTCCCGGGATTTGGACGGTTGTTGCCAGGGTTGGGCCGATTATTGCCCGGATTCGGACGATTATTGCCTGGATTGGGACGGTTGTTCCCCGGATTGGGGCGATTGCCGCCGTTGCCGGGCTGCTGCGGTCTTGCCGCCGGAGCGGGCCGCGTCTCCGGACGCTTCCCCTGCTCCTTGCCCCGATCCTGTGCTGCCTGTGACGGCATAGGCAACATCGCCAACGCAACACAGCCGAGAACTATTCTGCCAGCCAACCGACCAAGCTTCATTCCGCCTCCAAACTCAACGAGCAATTGCCAAGAAGCCTAACCCGTCGCCGGGAAGAACGCAAAATAAAGTTTGCTTGCAGACATTCAGGTACTTCGTACCGTGCTCGGGGGCGGTATGGGAGGACCTTAGAAGATTGCTACCGATACCGCCCCGAGAACGGCACGAAGTGCTCAGGCGGCGTCTACTGTTTCGCCCTTCATCTTCTGGGCCACGTCGTGCGCGATCAGCGCATCAATCGTCGGCTGTAACTGGCCTTCCATCACCATCGCCAACTGGTGGTTGGTCAGCCCGATGCGGTGGTCCGTCAGCCGGTTCTGCGGAAAGTTGTAGGTGCGAATCTTCTCCGAACGGTCGCCCGAGCCGACCTGCTGCTTGCGCTCCTTGGCCTGGAGCTGGTGGATGCGCTCCGCCTCCACCTCGTACAGCCGCGAGCGCAGCACGCGCATCGCCTTCTCGCGGTTCTTGATCTGCGACTTCTCATCCTGGCAGCTCACCACCGTATTGGTGGGCAGGTGCGTGATCCGCACAGCCGAGTAGGTCGTATTGACCGACTGGCCGCCCGGCCCCGACGAACAGAAGGTGTCGATGCGCAGGTCCTTGGCCTCGACCTTGATATCGACCTCCTCGGCCTCGGGCAGCACCGCCACCGTGATGGCCGAGGTGTGGACGCGGCCCTGCGTCTCGGTAGCCGGAACGCGCTGCACGCGGTGCACGCCGCTCTCGTACTTCATCTGCGAGTAGACCTTGTCGCCCTCGAAGATCGCCGTCACGTCCTTCAGCCCGCCGCCGATGCCGGACTCCGACTCCGAGAGCACCTGCACCTTCCAGCGGTGCTGCTCGGCGAAGCGCAGGTACATGCGGAAGACCTCGGCGACGAAGAGCGCGGCCTCGTCGCCGCCGGTGCCCGCGCGCAGCTCCACAATGACGTTCTTATCGTCGTTCGGGTCCTTGGGCAGCAGCATGATCTTCAGCTCTTCCTCAATCGGCTCGAGGCGCGGCTCAAGCGATGCCAGCTCCTCCTCGGCCATGGCGCGCAGGTCGGCGTCGCTGTCGGCCAGCATCGTCTTAGCCTCGGCAATACCCTCCGAAACCTTCTTCCACTCGCGGTACTTCTCGACCACCGGCTCCAGGTCGCGGCTCTCCTTGGCCGTGGCCTGAAACTTCTTCTGATCGGTCACCAGCGCGGGGTCGGACATCTGCTGGCTGAGGGCGTTGTAGCGGGCTTCCATTTGGGCAAGGCGGTCGAACATGGTGTCTCTCCTCCTGCCGGTCGCGGCAGGGTATCCATCTGAATTTTCTAAAGGAAAAGGGGGTGCGGGCAGGCGCAGCTAGGCAAAGTCATGACGCGGGGGCGTCATGCGGGAGCAGCTCACCGGGTTTGCGCTGGCAAAGTTCATCGCTCTTTAGATGATACAGCCTGACTTACGGATTCGAACCAGGCATCTGCCGGGATTCCCGGTGATAATGCTGGTATGCAGATCGGCATCGACAGCTTCGCAGCAACCTCCAAAGACCCCGTCACCGGCATTACCGTCAGCCCGGTGGAGCGCATTGCCAACCTGATGGAAGAGATCGAGCTGGCCGACCAGGTGGGCCTCGACCACTTCGGCCTGGGCGAGCATCACCGGCAGGAGTACCTCGACTCGGCCCCGGTGATGCTGCTGGCCGCCGCAGCCGCGCGCACCAGCAAGATCCGTCTGACCAGCGCGGTGACGGTGCTGAGCGCCGCCGACCCGGTGCGGGTCTTCCAGGAGTTCGCGACGCTGGACCTCATCTCGAAAGGCCGGGCCGAGATCATCGTGGGCCGCGGCTCGTTCATCGAGTCGTTCCCGCTCTTCGGGCTGAAGCTCGAGGACTACGACTCCCTGTTTGCCGAGAAGCTGGACCTGCTGCTGGCGCTGCGGGAGAGCACGCACGTCCACTGGAGCGGCAAGCATCGCACCTCGCTGAACGGGCAGGGGGTGTATCCGCGGCCGCTGCAAGACCCGCTGCCGATCTGGCTGGGGGTGGGCGGGACGCCGCAGTCGTTCGCTCGAGCCGGGGCGCTGGGGCTGCCGCTGATGGTCGCGATCATCGGCGGCGAGACGCACCGTTTTCGGCCGCTGGTCGATCTTTACTACGAGGCGGGCAAGCGGGCCGGGGTTCCGCGGGAGCAGTTGAAAGTCGGCGTTCATGCTCTGGGCTACGCCGCCGATACCAATGAACAGGCCGCCGATGACTTCTTCCCCGGCTACGCGCAGGCCTTCACCGAGATCGGCAAGGAGCGGGGCTGGCCGCCGACGACGCGGGCTCAGTTCGATGCCCTGCTGAGGCCTACGGGGGCGCTGCTGGTGGGCGATGCGGAGCGGGTGGCGGAGAAGTTGTTGCAGCATAGCGAGGCGCTGGGAGGCATCTCGCGGATCAGCTTCCAGATGAGTGTGGCGTCGTTGCCACATGCCAAGCTGATGCGGGCGATTGAGATTTTGGGCACGAAGGTAGCGCCGATTGTGCGCAAGGCAACGGCGTAAAAATCTTAGCTGCCGACCAACGGGAGGCCATCAGAAGATCATCCCTCCCATACCGCCCCGAGAACCGCACGAAGTGCCGCCCGCCCGGCGTGAGGGCGCTTTTTATCCTTTGCGGCCTCTAAGCGATATCTGCCGACATATCTCGCACAGCATCTTCCCCACCGGTTCGGCCTTCTGGCTACGCTTGTTCTTTTCTTCGATCGCCTGATACCGCCTGCAACGATCCTTGATATGAAAAAACTCGCTGCCCTCGGCCCAGACCGGGTCCATATCGGGCACATCGCCGAAGAGCGAATCCAGCCCAGCGGTGGGAACCTCGGGGTCACCGGCTACTTCAGCCTCAGGCCGGGGGAACAGGGAACGGGAAAACGAAGCCATTCCCTTAGGTTACTCAAAAACTCGTTTCCGACCATCTCGGTCGTACTTCTTTGAGAGCAAAAGAGGAATCTACCTAATCAGCACCAATCCACGGAGGTTCTGCCATGCTCTCAGTTCACGACGGTCAATGCGGTCTCTGTAGCCACTTCGGCGAAGAACACGCCAGAAACCAGGTTCTCGTCAGCATCCTCACCACCAAGCAGGCACCCGAGTCTCTGGTAGACGCCTGCGGCCTGCCCAAGAACGCCGCACTCCATCTGAAGGTCACCCCCACCAGCGGATGCGACGGCTTCCAGCCGGCGATGATGTCGTAACCCAGCGCCACCCCGGTTCATACACAGGCGACAGCTTCCCCCGTAGAATGCGGGAGACGCTGTCGTGTTGTTTTGCGGCCGCTTAAACTTTCGCGACCATCCAAATCGAAAGGCATCGAACCCACATGGAATACAGAAATCTAGGCAGATCCGGACTCAAAGTTCCCGAGCTATGTTTCGGGGCAGGTACCTTTGGCGCAGGCAACGAGTTCTTCAAGGCCTGGGGCGAGACCTCCCAGGATGAAGCCACCAACATCGTCAGCATCTGCATGGAAGCCGGTCTGAACTTCTTCGACACGGCCGATGTCTACTCGGACGGCGCCAGCGAGACCATGCTGGGCAAGGCCATCGCCCACCTGCACCGCGAAGACGTGCTGATCTCCAGCAAGACGACCTTCCGCCAGGGCAACCTGAAGGGGCCGAACGACGTGGGCTCCTCGCGCTACCACATCATTCAGGCGGTCGAGAACAGCCTGAAGCGGCTGAACACAGACTACATCGACGTCTACCACCTGCACGGCTTCGACGCGCTGACGCCGCTCGATGAGACGCTCTCGGCGCTGAACCACCTGGTGATCTCGGGCAAGGTGCGCTACATCGCCTGCTCGAACTTCTCGGGCTGGCACCTGATGAAGTCGCTCTCGATCTCCGAGCGCTACGGCTGGGCCAAGTACGTTGGGCACCAGGTTTACTACTCGCTGATCGGCCGCGAGTACGAGCACGAGCTGATGCCGCTGGCGCTCGACCAGGGCGTGGGCGCTCTGGTGTGGTCGCCGCTGGGCTGGGGACGCCTGACCGGCAAGATCCGCCGGGGCCAGCCGCTGCCCGAGAAGAGCCGCCTGCACAAGACCGCGGACTTCGGCCCGCAGGTGGAGGACGAGTACCTGTACAAGGTGGTCGACGCGCTCGATGAGGTAGCCACCGAGACCGGCAAGACGGTTCCGCAGATTGCGCTGAACTGGCTGCTGGGACGCCCGACGGTGTCGACGCTGGTGATCGGCGCTCGCAACGAGGAGCAGCTACGCGCGAACCTCGGCGCGGTGGGCTGGAAGCTGACGCCGGAACAGGTAGCCAAGCTCGACGCCGCCAGCGAGCCGACAATCGCTTATCCGTACTGGCACCAGCGCCAGTTCGTAGAGCGCAACCCCAAGCCGGTCTAACCGGCTCTGTCCTGCCGGACGGGCCCGCTACGCGCGGAGCGGTCACTTCGTGACGCGTATACCTTGTCTGGGTCAAGAAAAAGTAAGGGTCCTCCCGTTGGTCGGAATGAATATCTCAATTCCGACCAGCGGGAGGACCTTTGCTGTTGATCCTACCCAAACCGCCCCGAGAACCGCACGAAGTGCCGCCCGCCCGGCGTGAGGGCGCTTTTAGTTCTTTAAAGCTCTCCAGGCAATATCGCGGCGATACTGCATCCCCTCGAAGCGAATCCCCGCCAATGCCCCATAAGCCTTGTGCAGAGCATCTTCGAGCGTCGCGGCGGCGGCGGTGACAGCCAGCACACGCCCACCTGCTGTCACCAACTGCCCATCCTTGATGGCCGTGCCGGAGTGAAAGACAACTTCATCGGACGAGGGCACAGGGACTCCCGTAATGGCCTTCCCCGAGGTGTAGCTACCGGGATACCCCCCACTCGCGGCGATAACGCAGACACTAGCGCCACGCTTCATCCGGATCGGCAGCGAGTCGATCCGGCCGTCGATGGCTGCCTCAAAGACCGTCAGCAGATCGGTCTCGAGCCGCAGCATCAGGGCCTGGGTCTCGGGGTCGCCGAAGCGCGTGTTGAACTCCAGTACCTTGGGACCATCAGGCGTCAGCATCATGCCGCAGAAGAGCACGCCGACGAACGGCATCCCCTCCGAGCGCATCCCGTCCACGACCTTCTGGGCGACGTTCACGCGCAGCCACTCGATCATATCCGGCGTCACCAGGCTGTCGGTCGAGTACGCGCCCATCCCCCCGGTGTTGGGGCCGGTGTCGCCCTCGCCCACGCGTTTATGGTCCTGCGCGACGCCCAGCGTGGCCGCGTGCGTGCCGTCGCAGACCGCGAAGAAGCTGATCTCCGGCCCCACCAGCGTCTCCTCGATCACCAACTGCCCGATCGGCTCGCCCGTGACCACGCCATCGAACATCTGCCCCGCCGCCTCCAGCGTCTCGCGGTGGCTCTCGCACATGACGACGCCCTTGCCCGCCGCCAGCCCGTCGGCCTTGACCACCACCTGCGAGGCAAAGTCCTTCAGCTCGTGCTCGACGTCGGCCACCGAGCGACAAACAGCGTAGGCAGCAGTCGGAATATCGAACCGGCGCATAAACTCCTTGGCAAACGCCTTGCTGGACTCGAGCTGCGCGGCATCCGCCGTTGGCCCAAAGACCCGCACCCCACGCTTCTCGAGCAGATCCACAACCCCCAGCGCCAGCGGCACCTCCGGCCCAATCACCACCAACCCCGGCTGCTCACGCTCGACCAGCGCCAGAGTGCCTTCCAGGTCCGTTACCGCCACCGGCACGCACCGCGCCAGCTCCGCGATTCCGGCATTGCCCGGCATACAAACCACTTCGCTAACCCGCGCACTCTTCTTCAGCGCCCATGCCAGCGCGTGCTCACGGCCACCGCCGCCAATCACCAACACCTTCATCCCAACTCACCTCGTTTGCAAGCCATCCCTTTGAGCCTAGCCGATTTCGTCGCTCCGCTGTAACCCACAGGGGCGAAATCCACCGCTATACTGGACACAATGGAAGGTCTCACTCCTCGCGATCTGCCGAGCGCCTCCCCCAATACAGCCGCCAACGCGGCTCCACCCCCGACGCCCTTCCGCCGCAACGAGATCTGGACCTACTTCGGCCCGGCCTTCGTCGCCTCGGTCGCGTACATCGACCCCGGCAACTTCGCCACCAACATCCAGGGCGGCAGCGCCTTCGGCTACCGGCTGCTGTGGGTGCTGCTGTGGTCGAACGCCATGGCCATCCTGATCCAGTACCTCTCGGCCAAGCTGGGCATCGTCACCGGCCTGACGCTGCCGCAGAACTGCCGCAAGCACTTCGCGCCCGCGATTAACTTCTCCCTCTGGATCGCGGCCGAGATCGCCGCCATCGCCACCGACCTGGCCGAATTTCTCGGTGCCGCAATGGGCATCTACCTCCTCATCGGCCCCATGATGCTGGCCCACGGGCTCTCGCGTACGGGCAGCCTGCTGGTCTCGGCGCTCTTCTCCACCGTGCTCGTCTTCGCCATCCTCGCGCTCGATCTCGCGGGCTACCGCTGGTTCGAGCGCGGCATCATGTTCTTCGTCGGAGCCATCGGCTTCTGCTATGGCTTCGAGGTCTTCCTGGTGCACCCGGACTGGCGGCTGGCGGCCATCCACGCCCTCATCCCCACGCTCGATACCTCGTCTCCACAGGGCTTTCACGACAGCATCTACCTCGCCGTCGCGATGCTGGGCGCGACCGTAATGCCGCACGTCATCTACCTGCACTCGGCGCTGGTACAGCCGCGCCTGACGCAGATGGCGGCGCACGACGCCATCGTGAAGAAGACTCAGCGCAGCCGCTACCTGCGCTTCGAGCTGATCGACGTCTTCGTGGCGATGAACGGCGCGTGGCTCATCAACTCGGCCATGATCGTGATGGCAGCGGTCGCCTTCACCCATATGGCCGAGCCGATATCCGACATCGAAACCGCGCACAAGACGTTGGGACCGCTGCTCGGTCCGGCGTCGGCGACCGCCTTCGCGGTGGCACTGCTCTGCTCCGGGCTTTCTTCTTCGACGGTCGGCGTCATGGCCGGACAGGTCATCATCGAAGGCTTCCTCGCCATTCGCTTCCCAATCTTCTTGCGCCGCCTCATCACCATCATCCCGGCGTTCGTGGTGATCGGCCTCGGTCTCGATGCATTGAAGATTCTTCTTCTCTCGCAGGTCATCCTCAGCTTCACGTTGCCCTTCGCGCTGGTGCCGCTGCTCATCTTGACCAACCGGACCAGCGTGATGGATTCGTTCGTCAGCGCGCTGCATACGCGTATTGCGGGGTGGGTGATCGTCAGCATCATCGTTGCGTTGAACATCGTGCTGCTGGGCCAGATCGCGCACGATGCCTTTGCACACACAACATAAAAGCCTTTCACGCGAAGCGTCGAGAACCGCACGAAGTGCCGCCCGCCCGGCGTTAGGGCGCTGTTGCTGTTGTCTCTATAACTTACCTGTCACCAGAAACTGTTCGAGCTTCCCATCCGGCATCACGTAGGTCGAGATCGAGACGCTGGCTCCGTCCGAAAACACCGCCACAAACGAGCGTTCCGTCATGCCTCCGCGCAACGATTCCTGCTGCTGGATCACGCTGGTCACAGACCCCAGCGGGCCAAGGCTGCTCGAGAAATCCGTCATCGTCTCCGGCGAAAAGTAGAAGTTCGCATCCGGTGTAAACAGGCTGCGGTCGATCTGCCCATGCGTCAGTCCGTTGAGGATCGTCTTCACCTGATCCTCCGCAGCCGTATGGGGCGCAGGCTCCGGCTTCTTCTCCGTAAGCAGCAACGGCAGCACCGCCCGCGCAATCTGCTGCGCCGCCGGGCTGGCCTCCTGGTTGGTCAACACCGCAACCGCCAGCCCGTCATCGGGAAAGACCACGTTCTCGGCGACGAATCCACCCACCTCGCCGCTGTGCTCGAGCATCCGCTTGCCATCGTGCGTGCGCACCGTGATGCCCAGCCCATAACTCGTACCCTTGCCATCCTTCAACTTCACTTCGCTCTCAAAGGCCGCGTAAGACGCGGGTGAGAGCACCGTCCGTCCCAGGATGCTGATATCCCAGCGCAGCAGATCGGCTACCGGCATCGCCAGCGAAGCGTCGCCGAAGTACCACCCCGGAGCCTCCAAAACAGCGGGCCGCAGCGGAGCCAGCGCGTGCCGTTCATAGCCCTGTACTTGCAGCTTGGCGCGGTCGGTGTCGAGGTTCAGAGCCTCGGTGATCCCCGCCGGCTGCAACACCCGCGTCCGCAGAAAGTCGAAGTACGGCATCCCGCTCGCCTTCTCGACGATGAGCGCAGCCAGCACGAAGTTGGTGTTGCTGTACTGCCACTGGGTGCCGGGCGCGAAGTCCAGCGGCTTCTTCGCCCAGGTCTCGACCAGCGCGTGCGGGTCGTTCGGCTGCATCCACGCGGGGATCGTATAGTCCTGCGGGGCGTAGTCCTCGTAGCCCGAGGTGTGCGAGAGCAGCTCGCGCACGGTCACCTCGTTTGCCTGCGTCAGCTCAGGAAACCAGCGGCTGACCGTGTCATCGAGCTTCAGCTTGCCATCCTGTTCGAGCAGCAGAATGCAGCTCGCCGTGAACTGCTTCGAGATGGAGCCGATGGGATAAGCCATTGCGGGCGTGGACTCAAGTGGAGGGCTCAGGCGAGCCTTGCCGTAAGCCGCAGTCATCACGATGTGGCCACCGCGAACAATGCCCACCGAGGCGCTGGGCACGCCCGTCGACTCGACCACCTGACGAATCGCAGCATCGACACGGCCACGCAGCTCCGGCGTCATATCCTGCGCGCTAACTTCCTGCGCATTGGCTACACCTGCCAGCAGGCAGATCACAGCAATCCATCTCATCGCATCTTCTCCTCTACGCCCTGCGGGTCGTCGATCCGGTCTCCGTGGCTCGGCGGCTGGCTCGTTACCAGAAAGCGCACATCGCCGCTGCTGCGATTCATCGCCTGATGCATGGTCTTGGGGGCAATCTCCAGCCCCTGCCCCGTCGTGAGCGTCGTCACCTGCCCATCTACCTCAAGGGTCAACTCCCCGGCCAGCACATAGAAGAACTGCCGTGCCCTCTCGTGCCGGTGCCGCCGTTCCGCCGTGCCCGCGGGCATACGCTCTTCGATCACGCTCAACTGCGGCGCGCGCACCAGATGCCAGCCATCGCACTCGTGGCCCCAGCGATAGTGCTCGGCGTTATCTCTGCTAATCGCGTTCATGCTTCTTCCCACTGCGTTGGAGGTGCTTTCTCGCCAGCATATCGAGCCCGTCGATCAACCGCCGCCGCGTTTCGTTCGGGTAAATCACCGCATCCACATAGGCACGCTCGGCGGCGTTGTACGGATGCGCAAACCGCTCGCGGAACACTGCAATCTTCTCCTCCCGCAGCCGCGTGAGCAGTTCGGACTTCTTCTCTTCGCTGAAGGCCATCCCCTGCGGCCACATGGCCTGAGCGTGCTTTAGATGCTCCTCAAACTCGCGGCGATGAATCACATCGACCGCATCCTCGGGAGCCATCACGGTAATCTCCGCCGACGGCCACGCAAGGCTCAGACCGGCCTTCGCACCCATCACGCAACTGGCCGCGCCATACGCCCGCCGCATCACTACGGTCAACTTCGGCACCGTCGCCTCTGCATACGCGCAGAGCAGTTTTGCACTGTGCTGAATCGTTCCCGGCAGAAAGCCGGGAGCATCCTCGAAGGTGAGAATCGGAACGTTGAACGCATCGCAGAGACGCACAAAACGCGCCCCCTTGGCCGCTGCATCGCCATCCAGCGCGCCGTCCAGATACAGAGGCTGATTGGCTACGATCCCCACCGTCCGCCCCTCCATCCGCGCAAAGCCAACGATTAAATTGCGGGCGTGGTGCTCCTGCACCTGCAACAGATATCCCTTGTCCACGATCTTCGAGATCGCATCGACCATGTCATACGGCTCATCCGCAATCTCGGGAACGTCCGCATCCTGCCCCGCATAGGCGCTCATCGGCGGCACGTCACGATAGCTTGAAGGCAGGAAGCCGAGCAGCTCACGCACCGTTCGAATACAAGCCTCGTCATCGGCCGCAAAGAGGTGCGCAACATCCGAAACATTTTCTGTTACATAATCCCGAGCCACAATAAAATCCGCGATTGAAGCGGCAAGCAGCGTGCCCTCCGTAGCCGGTCCCAGCAGCACAGCGATCTGCGGCACCACCCCGCTGGCCTTAGCACCACTCAGCAGAACCTCCTGCATCCCAGCTAGTGCAGAGATGCCATCCTCAATCCGGATGCCCTGCGAATCGTACAGGCCGATGATGGGCGCACCCACGCTCATCGCACGATTCATCGTCGCGACAATCTTCGCCGCGTTGGCCTCAGAGAGAGTGCCTCCGAAGACGGAAGCATCCTGCGCGAAGACGAAGACCACCCTGCCCTGCACCTTGCCGTGGCCGGTGATGCAGCCATCACCCGGCACGCGCATCTCCTGCATCCCGAACTCAACGGCGCGGTGCGTGACCAGCTTGCCCGTCTCGACGAAGCTGCCCTCGTCCAGCAGAAGGGCAATCCGCTCCCGAGCCGAGAGCCTACCCGCACCACGCGCAGGAGCACCGACACCCTGCTCTGCGAAGCGGTTGCGAATCTCCAACTCGGCGAGACGAGCCTCTTGCGGTGTAGGTTTAGGCAGCTTGGAAGAAGACGGCATAGGCGGCGATTTTATCAGCCGATCCGCTCGAGATCGCCCGTAAGGAACATCCGGATGGCCGCCACCCCCGCAGCACCCGCGTCCAGACAGCTCTGCACCCGATCCGGCGTCACACCGCCCAGCGCAAGCACAGGCATCTCTCCCGCCTCCAGACAGGCCGACCGCAGCGCTCCAAGCCCCGCCGGAGCAACCACCTGTTCGCCGCTGACAGTCTTGCCAAAAACCGGCCCGAACAATACCGCCGATGCCCGCATCTCTCTCGCGCGCCGCGCCTCGTCGAGGCTGTGGCAGGAGACGCTCACAAACGGCTCCGGCAGCCCGACGCGGCGATACTCCAGCCGAATGGCATCCGGCGAAGCCTGCCCCGGCGCGGAACTAAGGTGAACCCCATCCGCGCCGATAGAGAGGGCAAGGTCCACACGGCTATTGATGAGCACCCGCATCGCACCACCCGCAGCCCGAACCGCCGCCAGCAGCCGCCGCGAAAGCTCGGCCAGTTTCTCCGGCGGTAGATCCTTTTCACGCACCTGCAACAGATCCACGCCACTCTGCGCCAGTTGGACGCACCGTGCAATCAACGCTCCAAACCGATCCGACGAATCCACCGCAAACAGGCTTCGATCGGTAATGGCGTAACGCAGCACGTTAACAGTGTAAAGTCCTGCTGCATTTATAGGTCCGTATATCGGAATGTGGTAGTTTCTAGGCAGCGAGTGTCCGGCAACGCTTCCCAAAAGCCGGCCTCGGTTCGCTGGAACTGGCACTCGAATCGCTTGGCGCACAACGGCGCGGGCTAAGGGTCCACTAACTGCAACTGGCCCGTCCAGATGCATGAAGGAAGAGTCCGACCGCGCATGAGCACAGTCTACGATCTGATCGTCATCGGGTCCGGCCCGGCAGGACAGAGAGCCGCTATCTACGCTTCCAAACTTGGCAAAAAAGTAGCCTTGGTGGAGATGCGTGAGGTCGTCGGCGGAGCCTGTATCTCCACCGGCACCATCCCCTCCAAAACCATGCGCGAGGCCGTTCTCCACCTCTCCGGCTACAACTACAAGTCCATCTATGGCATGAACTACCGGGTGAAGGAACGCATCACCATGGCGGACCTCGCCTTCCGGGTACAGCACGTCATCAAGACCGAGATCGACGTCACCGAGGCGCAGCTCTCGCGCAACAACATCGAGATGCTGACCGGCATCGCCAGCTTCGAGGACACCACCCACGTCAAGGTGACCAACTCCCGCGGGTCCACGGTCTACGAGGCGAAGAACATCCTGATCGCCACCGGCACCAAGCCCGCCGCCTCGGCCAAAGTGCCGATCAACGGCCACTCCATCATCAACTCCGACCTGGTACTGGACCTGGTGAACCTGCCCAAGACCATGATCGTGGTCGGCGGCGGCGTCATCGGCGTGGAGTACACCTGCATGTTCGCCGCGCTGGGCGTCCGCGTCACGCTCATCGAGCGCCGCCCGCGCCTGCTCGAGTTCGCCGACCAGGAGATCATCGAAGCCCTCAGCTACCACCTGCGCGACTCCCGCGTGACCATGCGGCTGAACGAAGAGGTGGAGAGCGTCGAAGAGATGCCGGACGGCACCGTCGTCGCCAACCTCGAATCGAAGAAGAAGGTTCAGGGCGATGCCCTGCTCTACGCGGTAGGCCGCCAGGGCAACGTGGACGAGCTGAACCTCGCCGCCGTCGGGGTCGACTCCGACTCGCGCGGCCGCATCCCCGTCGACAAGGACTTCCGCACCAAGCAGCCGACGATCTTCGCCGTGGGTGACGTCATCGGCTTCCCCTCGCTGGCCTCAGTCTCGATGGAGCAGGGCCGCATCGCCGCCGCCCGCGCCTTCGGCGACGACACCGTCATCTCCAACCCCAGCTTCTATCCCTACGGCATCTACACCATTCCTGAGATCAGCTTCATCGGCAAGACCGAGGAGCAACTGACCGAAGAGGACGTACCCTACGAGGTCGGCGTGGCCTACTACCGCGAGATCGCCCGTGGCCAGATTCGTGGCGATACCACGGGCCGTCTCAAGCTCATCTTCCACCGCATGACCCACGCCATTTTGGGCGTTCACATCATCGGCGAGGGAGCCAGCGAGCTGCTGCACATCGGTCAGGCCGTCATGGCTTTAGGGGGCAAGCTGGACTATTTTGTGGAAACCGTGTTCAACTACCCAACTCTGGCCGAATGTTATAAAGTGGCCGCGTTCAACGGGTTGAACCGCGTGAGTAAGTTCGAGTAGGTTGCACACTCTTGCTCACAGAGAAGACCCCCAAATGGCAGACGGAGTAGAGACATGGCTAAGACCATTGGCGTGACCTTATCGGAGCGAATTCTTGCCGGCCTGATCGTCGATCACAAGCTGGCAGGTCCGCTCCAGAGCTATCCGGAGAGCGTGGAGACCGACGATGCACTCGTCCAGATGCACTCCGAAGCCATGATGCGGAAGATCTGCGAGCAGGTGGTCAAGCTGGCCGATGAGGATCGCGATATCGCCGCCGTGGGGGTCGCGCTGCCGGGCTTCGTGCGCAACGGCGTCGTCGAAGAGGCTCCTAACCTGCCCCAGCTCAAGGGTGCGAAGATCCAGGAGAAGCTCACCGAGATGCTGTCCGAGCATGGGATCCGCACCAAGGTCACCGTGCTCAACGACGCCGATGCGGTGGCCGCGGGGCTGGCCGCCACCAAGGGCAAGCTGGACTCGCTGATCCGGGTGTGGACACTCGGGATCGGCATAGGCTACGGACGCTACCCGTTCTCTCCCGGCGTCTGGGAGGGCGGTCACACCGTCGTCACTCTGGATGAAAAAGAGCGCTTCTGCGGCTGCGGCGGGCGCGGCCATATGGAGGGCATCATGGGGCACAGGGCCATGCGGCTGCGCTTCCTCGACATGGAGCCGGAGGAGGTCTTCGAGAACGCCGCCAAAGGCGATCCGCGTTGCGTCGAGTTCAAGAAGCTCTGGCACCGCGCGTTGGCGGCGGGCAGCGCCAGCACCGTCCACATGAGCGGGCCGGGCAAGATCTACCTGACCGGGCTGAACGTGAAGTTCGTGGACATGGCGCTGCTGAAGGAGGAGATGAAGAACATGGTCAAGATGAGCCCGCTGCTCAGCTACTCCTTCGAAATCTGCGACGACTACGCCGAGACCCGCGTTATCGGCGCGGCGGTGGCGGCGGAGCAGGCGGCGGCGCGATAGTTCCTTCCGATCAGCGGGAGGACCATGCGAAGCAGTAAAAAGGCGTGCAAACACCCGCCCTCCGCGCAGGAGGCCCGTCCGGCAGGACAGTGCCGTGCCGAGTAATAGATCGGGCCTTCAGCCCTCATCTTGCCTCTGTACACGGTTACCTAGGGCGTTGCCCTAGGCTGGTATAGAGTGCGCCTTCAGCGCTTTCCGGCGTCCATTCGGGAATGTTTCCCATCCCGAAACGGTCTCCCAAACACACCATAAAAGCCCACAACAAAACCACGCAGAATTACGGGACAAGAGCGCCAACGGCGCGTCCTATACCAGCCTGGGGCAACGCCCCAGGTAACAATCCCGTGCACGGATGAGGGCTGAAAGCCCGACCTATCCCTACCGTCGAACCCAAAGGCTTAAACCCTACTTCTGGCACCCCGGGCAGTACACCGTCGTCCTTCCACCAATCGACAGCTTCTTCAGTTCTGCCCCGCAGTCCTTGCAGGGTTCCCCGGCGCGGCTGTACACCTTGTGCTCGAGCTGGAAGAACCCGCGCACGCCATCGGCATCCACGTAGTCCGAGACCGACGATCCCCCCAGCTTGATCGCGTGCTTCAGCACCGCGACCAGCGCCGTCCGCAGCCGCAGCAACTCCGCCCGGGTCAGGCTCCCAGCCTGTCGCCGAGGGCGAATCCCCGCCCGGAAGAGGCTCTCATCCGCATAGATATTCCCCACCCCATGCAGCAGCGACTGGTTCAGCAGAGCGGCCTTGATGGGCGTCTTGCGCCCCCGGAAGAGCGCCACAAAGTCATCCTCGGAGACGGTCAGCGGCTCCGTCCCCGGGCCTCCATACTCACCATCCGCAACCGACAGCCGCCCAAACCGCCTCGCATCCACAAAGCGCAGCTCCTGCCCGCTGCTCAACGACAGCGCCGCGTGTGTATGCGGCGGCAGCGGCACGTCCGGCGACGAGACCAGCAGCCGCCCGGTCATCCCCAGGTGCACCAGAAACTGCGCCCCTTTTCCCTTCCGCAGCAGGTCGCAGACGATCGTCTTCCCCACCCGCCGCACCCGCTCGATCCGCGCCCCGGTCAGCGCCGCCTCGATCACCTCGGGGGCCGACTTGAAGGTCTGCGGCTTCCCGCTCGTCCACACCGACACCACCGTCACCCCGTGCACGCGCTCGTGCACCCCATTGGCAACGGTCTCCACCTCCGGCAACTCAGGCATCGCAACAATCCCCTTATACGCAGCAGTCTCTTATCGTAGGCGATTGAGCCGCCCCGGTATAACCCGCCACGGTATAAAATGACTTACGGGCGCGATCGAACCTGAACGCGTACTTCCCATTAGAAGTTCCCCCGGAGCAACCCACCTCGTGAGCCACAACCAGCGCCAGTCCGCCGTCATCCTCGGAGCCCAGTGGGGCGATGAGGGCAAGGGCAAGATCGTCGACGTCCTTTCGGAGAAGTTTTCCGTCGTTGCCCGCTATGCCGGAGGCCACAATGCCGGCCACACCGTCATCATCCACGGACGCAAGTTCGTCCTGCAGCTTATCCCCTGCGGCGTCCTGCGCCCCGGCTGCATCGGCGTCATCGGCAACGGCGTGGTGCTCGACCCCCTGGCCTTCCTGAACGAGGTCCGCAAGCTCAAGGAAGCCGGTCTGCCCGTCGATGGCCAGCTCTTTGTCTCCAACCGCGCCCAGGTGATCCTGCCCTACCACCGCATGATCGAGCTGGCCGCTGAGACCGCGCCCGGCCGCACGCCCATCGGCACCACCCGCCGCGGCATCGGCCCCGCGTACGAGGACAAGATCCACCGCAACGGCCTCCGCGTGGCCGACCTGCTGAACCCCTCGCTGCTGCGCACGCACATCCAGAACGCCTGCCACGAGAAGAACACCATCGCCCACGCCCTCTTCGGCACCGAGCCGCTCGATCCCCGCGCCATGTACGAGGAGTACGCGCGCCTGGCCGAGCAGATCGCTCCCTTCGTCACCGACACGGCCGTCATGCTCAACAAGGCCATCGCCGACGGCCAGAAGGTCATGTTCGAGGGCGCGCAGGGCGCACTGCTCGACATCGACCACGGCACCTACCCCTTCGTCACCAGCTCGTCCTCGACGGCGGGCGGCGCGGTCACGGGCACGGGCGTCGGGCCGACCCGCATCGGCACGGTCATCGGCGTCACCAAGGCGTACGTCACCCGCGTCGGCGAGGGTCCCTTCCCCACCGAGATCAGCGACGACACCGCCGACCTGCTCCGCGCACGCGGTCAGGAGTACGGCGCGGTCACCGGGCGTCCGCGCCGCTGCGGCTGGCTCGATCTGCCGCTGCTCCGCTACTCCAACATGATCAACGCCACCGAGTGGCTCGTCGTCACCAAGATGGACGTGATGGACGAGTGCGTCGAGATCCCCGTCTGCGTGGGCTACAAGATCAACGGCAAGGAGACCGACCAGATTCCCGCCGATATCCGAGGCTTCGAGTCGATCAAGCCGATCTACACCACGCTCAAGGGCTGGAACTGCTCCACCGAGGGCATCACCGAGTTCGACAAGCTGCCCAAACTGGCGCAGGATTATCTGCACTTCGTCGAGCGCGAGTCGAACGCGAAGATCGGCATGGTCTCCACCGGCCCCGACCGCACCCAGACCATCAATCTGCCTGAGTTCGAAGAGGCGCTCAACCGCTAACCGGATCATCTAACCAGGAGACGGAACCATGATCAGCTTTACCGTTCGTATGCGCTTCGATCCGGCCGACCACGCCGAGGTTACCGCTCACCTGCAGGCACTGCAACTGGGCTCCCGCAAGGAGCCCGGCTGCGTCAGCTACATCGCCCACTTCATCGAGGACGATCCCAATACCGTCCTGATCTATGAGCAGTATCTGGACGAAGCCGCAGTCGAGTTCCACGGCACCACCCCGCACTTCGCCCAGCACGCCATCGGCGGTCTCTACCAGAAGATGCGCGACCGCTCCCGGGAAGCTCTCATCGCCATCAGCTAAAAAGCAAAAGCGCCCTCACGCCGGGCGGTCGGCACTTCGTGCGGTTCTCGGGACGGTATAGGCAGGATGCTCTTCTGAGGGCCTCCCGTTGGTCGGCAGCTAAGAATTTCGGCCTGTTACCGAGAACCGCTCGAAGTGACCCCGATAGCGGGATAGCAAGCTTTTGGCTTTGCAACAGAAGTTTGTTTTGACTCTGAGCGCGATCCAGACTACTATCCGGTACTCCTATGCGCTGCGCCGCCCCATCCCGTCGGCTCCCCCTCTTCCTCTCGCTCGCGCTCTGCATTGCCCTGCTCGGCGCGTCCCGCATCGCCTTTGCCTCGCTGCCTCACAGCGATAAAAAAGACGAAAAACGCCAGATAGAACAGCTCGAAGAGCAGTGGCGGGTCGCTCAGATCGCCAATGACGTTCCCACCCTGGAACGGCTGCTCTCGGACGATTACATCGGCATCTCGCTGACCGGGCAGGTCAACACCAAGGTCCAGCAACTGGACCGCACCCGCAACCGCACGCTGGTCATCACCAGCATGGCCCTCAGCGACTCCAAGATCAAGCTGCTCGGCCGCATCGCCATCGTCACCTCGCAGGCCGAGATCGAGGGCACCAACGAGGGCATCAGCATGACGGGCACCTACCGCTACACCCGCGTCTATCTGCGCCTGCCCTCCGGCGTATGGAAGATCACCAACTTCGAAGCCACCCGCATCGCCCAGCGCCACCTGAACCCCAAGTCCTAAGCGTCCTGCCGGACGGGCCTCCTGCGCGGAGGGCGGTCACTTCGTGACTTTCACACTTGTCTTGCTGACTCAAAGTGCAAAGGTCCTCCCGTTGGTCGGAAGCAAAGATTGCTCGCTTCCGACCAGCGGGAGGACCTCAGAAGATCACTTCCCTATACCGCCCCGAGAACCGTACGAAGTACCTCAGACGGTCATTAGTTCTTTTTCTTTGGCTTTGAAGAGGTCGTCCAGACGCTTGATCTCGCCGTCCGTCAACTGCTGAATCTCTTCATTGGCGCGCTTTTCGTCGTCGGCCGAGATCAGCTTGTCCTTCGCGGCCTTCTTCACCTGCTCGTTGCCCTCGCGCCGGATGTTCCGCATCGAGGTCTTGTGCCCTTCGAGCACGCCCGCCAGATGCTTCACCGCCTCCTTGCGCCGCTCCTCGGTCATCGCCGGGATGGGCACGCGGATGATCCGCCCATCATGCGACGGGTTGAAGCCCTGCCCGCTGGTCCGGATAGCCTTCTCGATGGCCGTCACCAGCGAGATCTCCCACGGCTGCACCAAAATGAGCTGGGCCTCAGGCGTGGTCACCTGCGCCACCTGCGCGATCGGCGTATCGGTGCCGTAGTAGTCGACCTTCACCTGGTCCAGCATGTGCACGCTCGCCCGCCCGGTCCGGGTCGAGAGCAGGTTCGCCCGAAAGTCTTCCACGGTCTTCTCGAAGCGGCTTTTCAGCTGCTGGTGAACGTCCTTCAAAGCCACAATACTCGCCATCGCCGATGCCATATCTTTACTTGCCTCACAAAGCGCTGAAGCGCCTCAAGCGATTCTACTGAAAAGCCCTTGCCGCTGTCTTAGCGGAGACAAACTATCCCTGCTCCGGCGTGCTCGCCTCGCCCGGCAGCGGCCCGACTCCGAGCCCGCGCACGCCCTTCTTTTTCTTCTTCGCGGGATACACCTTCGGAGCCTCGACAGGCTCCAGCACACCCTGCACCTGCGCCTCGACCGCGCCCCAGTACTTCACATCCGCAGGCCTCGCCGAGGGCACGGACTGCCGCATCCGCGCATACCAGAGCGACCACTCCAGCTCGCGTTTATTGCCGGTCTCAAGTGCTTTCTCGACCCGGACGACCTCAGAAGGCTTCATCGAATCTCCCTAAGCCAGCCCGGTCGATTCCGCCTGCTCCTGCGCGTGATAGCTCGAGCGCACCAGCGGCCCCGACTCCACGTGCTTGAAGCCCATCGCCATCGCCTCGTGCTTCAGGAAGGCGAACTCCTCGGGCGTGTAGAAGCGGCTCATCACGAGATGGTCCTTGGAGGGCCGCAGGTACTGGCCAATCGTCAGGATGTCCACCTTGCGATCCGCCAGGTCGCGGAAGACCGCCAGCAGCTCGTGCATCTCTTCGCCCATGCCGACGATGATGCCGGTCTTGGTCACCTGTGCGGGGTTCATCGCCTTGGCGCGGGCCAGAAACTCCAACGAGCGTGGATACCGTCCGCCCGACTTCGCAATCTTGTAAAGCCGCGGCACCGTCTCGATGTTGTGGTTCAGAATCTCCGGCGCGGCATCGACGACCAGCCTCAGAGCCTCTTCGTTGCCCTGAAAATCAGGCGTCAGCACCTCGACCCGGCACCCCACAGCCTGCAAACGAATCTCGCGAATCACCTCGACGAACGCCCTCGCCGCGCCCATGTTGTCGTCGTCGCGGTTGACGCTCGTAACCACCGCATGATTCAGCCCCAACTGCGCGACCGCATAGGCCACACGCCGTGGTTCGTCAAAGTCGATCGGCTCCGGCTTGCCCTTGGGCACCGCGCAGAAGCCGCACCGCCGCGTGCACAGGTTGCCGAGCATCATGAAGGTCGCGGCCTTCTGGTTCCAGCACTCGCCGATGTTGGGGCACTGCGCGCTCTCGCAGACGGTGTGCAGGTTCAGCTCGCGCGCCATCTTCTTCAGCGAGTGGAAGGTCTCGCCCACCGGAGCCTTGGCCTTCAGCCACTCCGGCTTGCGCACCGGCACCTTCGGACTCAAATCAATCTGTACGAGTTCCGCCACTGGAGGAGTCATCCTCTAAATTGTAGAGCAAAAGCGCCCTCACGCCGGGCGGGCGGCACTTCGTCCGTTCTCGACGCTTCGCGTGAAGACAGCGACTGCCTACCGCATCCGCTCCCGAACCTCGGTCCTGACCAGGTACAGGAACAGGCAGAGGTCCAACGCCGCCATCACCATCATCGCCGGGTTCTTCGTCATGCGGGACATAGCCGCATAGCCGAACGAAAGCATCAGCGTGCCCGCCATCACCAGCGCCCAACCCCACCGGCGCATCCTCAGCAGCCCGAAGACCCCGACCACCACCAGCGTACACATGGGCAGCACCGCATACTTGGCCGCCGCGCCCGGATACTGGCCCCGGATGACCCCGACCACGCCCACCAGCGAGACCGACAGCATGTAGATCGCGATTCCGGCGACTCCCGGCAGCAACTGCCCCTTCACGATCTTCTTCTCTCCAACCGGCTCCATACCGTCCCCTAATCCCTTACAACGTATGTAGATAGGCCAGCAGATCGTCCAGATCGCCCGGCTCCAGATGCTGCCTCATCGCAGGCATGTTGTTGCGCCCCTGCATGATCGTCGCGCTCACGCGCTCGTCCGTGGCGGCGGCCCCGCTGGGCAGCGCTGGTTTCTTGTACAGCCCGGCCAGCGACGGACCGTGCAACACTCCACTCTGCCGATCGTAGTGGCAGACCGCGCACTGCGTCCCAAAGATGGCGTGCCCGTGCGCCTGCTGCGGATTCAACTGCGCCAACGGCAGCGGCGGTGGAGTAGAGCGGCAGCCGACAGCCGCTACCACCACCAGCCCCAGTCCGGCAAAAAACATTCCAGCTTGTAGCCCTCTCATCCCTCAATTCTCGCATCTCTTACAAGAGAACGGCCGACGGCTGCGTCTTCTCGCCGCCAATACCCGTCTGTTGGATGAAGAGTTCTATTTCATTCACGTTAATGAGAAGCGGGAAGTTGCCCATAACTGCAACGATCGCAAACGTTTCTCGTCTACCTCAATGTCCCACGTCCCGTCAGGGCAGACCTTAACCCATGCGCTCGTAGGCAGATCTTTTTTCACGGGCGTTCTTCTGATTCAAAGATCGTAAGCGCCTCTCAGGGAGAATGACACACCAATGAAAAGACTGGCCTCCGTACTGCTCGGCATCTTTACCTGTTTTTGTCTTCTGATTGCGTCGGAGCATCTCGCCTTCGGCTACGTCGATCCCGGCTCGGGCCTGCTCGCCCTGCAAAGCATCGCCTCGGTAGCGGCCGCCTTCGGATACTTCATGCGCCGCCGCATCTTCGGCTTCTTCAGCCGCAAAAAGAGCGATACCGATCTGCCCATCGCAGCCAAAAAATCCAACTCCGCCAACGCCGCGTGAGCGTAATCTTGCACCAGAACGTTGCAAATCGGGCCCCCAGTCAAAGCCAGGTCACACCCACCTTTCGAGACCCAGCGGGCTCCCTCAGCTTTGAGGCGGATCGAGTCGTCCGCAGCATCCACCCCGCAGCCCGCCAGTCCACGCTCGAGTTCCTCGAGTCGGAGTTCTGCCATCAGGCCCAGCAGCGGGGCGACCTCGTAGCCGCCTGCATCGACGACGCTCCCGGCGGCCTGCGCCTGATCCACCCGCGCATCCCCGTTCCCACATACCCGTGGGAGTGGACGCCGTCACAGTGGCTCGCCGCCGCCGAGTTGACGCTCGCCCTCTGCGAAGAGGCTCTCAGCCACGGCTGGATCCTCAAAGACGCCACTCCCCTCAACATCCTCTTCGTCGGCCACCGGCCCGTCTTCGTCGATATCCTCTCGTTCGAGCAGCACGATCCGCACGCCTCCATCTGGCTGGCCTACGGGCAGTACATGCGCACCTTTCTGCTGCCGCTGCTGATGAACCGCGAGCTATCCTGGCCGCTCGCACTCAGCCTCTTCAAGCGCGACGGCTACGAGCCCGCCGAGCTGTACCAGGCCATGAGCTGGCCGCAGCGGCTCTCGCGCTCGGTCTTTTGGCCCATCACTCTGCCCGCATGGCTCGAGCGCGGCAAAAAAGCCGAGGCCACCAGCTCCAACCCGACAATCGGGCACAAAGACGACTCCGAGTTGGCCGCGCACCTGCTCCACCGCACTCTTGCCGACCTGCGCCGCCGCACTCTCCGCGCAATGCCGCGTAACTCCGGCTCCGCCTGGGCCGAGTACCAGCAAACCCTGACCCACTACACCGCCGAACAGGCAGCCAGCAAGCGCGAGTGGGTCCGCGCCGCACTGCTCAAGCACAAGCCCGCGCGCGTCCTCGACATCGGCGCCAACACCGGCGAGTACAGCGCCCTCGCCACCGAAAACGGAGCCGAGGTCATCGCCCTCGAGCGCGACGCCGCCGCTGCCGAGCGGCTCTTCTGCATGAGCCGCGCCCGCTCGCTGCCGATCCAGACCATCCACGCCGACCTCGCCCGCCCCACCCCCGCCGTCGGCTGGGAGAACGCCGAGTCCAGCGCCCTCATCCCCCGGCTCGCGGGCCAGTGCGACCTGGTCCTGATGCTCGCCGTCATCCATCACCTCATCCTGATGGAGCAGATACCCATCCCGGCTATCGTCGATCTCGCCCACCGCCTCGCCGCACGTCACTGGCTGGTCGAGTGGGTTCCAGTCGCCGACCCCATGTACCAGAGCCTGATGCGAGGCCGCGTCAGCCTCTACGGCGCGCTGGCAGAATCCGACCTGCACACGGCCTGCGACGGCCTCTTCACGCTGCTCTGCCGCCAGACGCTCGACAACGGCCGCGTCCTGCTCTTTTTCGAAAAATCCACTCAATAGAAACTCAGTCCTGCCGGACGGGTCCGCTACGCGCGGGGCGGGCGTTTGCACGCCTTTTTACTGCTTCGCGTGCTCCTCCCGTTGGTCGGAAATAAATATTCTCGCTGCCGACCAGCGGGAGGCCCCATGCAAATAATCCCTCCCATGCCGCCCCGAGAACAGCACGAAGTGCCGAAGTACACGAAGTACGCTATCTTGGGGAGCGATGACTCGTGCTTCCATCTTTGCAACACCCTCCGGCCGCGAATGCTGAAGCGGCTCTGCCAGTGCATCGGCCTCTCCTCACTCATCCTCGTCGTCAACTACGGTGACCTGCTCGGCGGCGGCAGCGACGTGCGGATGCACTACCCGCGCTCGCTCACCGGCGTCTGCCTGGCCTCCATCGCCGACATCCTGCTGCTCGGCGTGGCGATCTTCCTCATCCTGCGCCCGCTCGAGCGCACGCGCGCCTACCGCTGGGTGCGCCTCGTCCTGGCCATCGCGATCCCGCCCTACCTGCTCGTCCGCACGCAGTCCATCCTGCCGCTCCAGACGCTCGGCAGCGCGGTGCCTCTGCTGATGCTGGCCTGGGGCGGCGCGCTCCTGATGCTGATGCTGATGTTCCCCGTCTGGTACCGGGTCGTCATGCGCTTCGCCAGCGGACTGGCCGCCTGCTTCGCCATCTTCGCCTTTTCGAGCATTCTGCAGTTGCTCTGGATAGCCCGCTGGCGGCCCGGCGCGCAACAGATCGACGCGCATTGGTCGCAGCAGCAGCCCCCTCGCCAGCACCCGCGTCTCATTTGGGTCGTCTTCGACGAGCTATCTTACGACCAGGTCTACGAGCACCGCGCCAAAGACCTGCCCCTGCCCTCCTTCGATGCCCTGCGCGACCAAAGCACCGTCTTCACCAACGTGCAGCCCTCCGGCATCCGCACCGTCAAGGTCATCCCCTCGCTCTTCACCGGCCGCGTCGTCGACGACTTCCGCTACAGCCTCTCCAACCAGCTCAAGGTCCACTACACCGGCGTTCCCGGCTGGCATCCCGTCACCGGCCGCGAGACCGTCTTCGGCGACGCCAAGGCCGGCGGCTGGCGCACCGCCGCCGTCGGCTGGTACAACCCTTACTGCACCCTCTACGGCGACAGCCTCGACCAGTGCTACTGGAGCAACCACGACAAGATGGACGGCCCCATGGTGCAGTCCGATCCGATCTGGCGCAACGTCGCCCGGCCATTCGTCCAGATGGCCCGCGAGATCCAGTCGCCCTCGAAGGCCGAGCGCGAGCTATGCACCCTCGACGTGCAGCGCCGCCTGGTCACACACCTCGACCTCGAGCAGCACAGCTTCGACGTCCTCCACGGCGATCAGGCCGACTTCGTCTACCTGCACCTGGCCATCCCGCACAGCCCCAACATCTGGAGCCGCATCAACGACAACTACACCGGCACCTGCGACAGCTCCTACCTGGACTCGCTGGCCCTGGCCGACCGCGAGTTGGGCCGTATGATGACCATCCTCCAGGGCTCGCCGCGCTGGAAGGACACAACCGTCATCATCCAGGGCGACCACTCCTGGCGCACTGAGATCTGGGACGGCCTGCCCGCCTGGACCGAAGAGGACGACGCTGCCAGCCGCGACGTCTTCGACCCGCGCCCGGCCCTCATCATCCACCAGCCCGGCCAGTCAAAACCGGAGTTCAACAACACTCCCTGGCCGCTGGTACAGGTCCATGAAGTCATTGAGCAGACCCTAAAAGGCCAGCCCGTGCACTACTAACGCGCCCTCTATCTTCTCCAAAGAAGGGTGCTGCTGCCAGTGCTTGTTTCGTGGTTGCCGTTGTTTGTTTTCTTGGTTGTCATTCAGGAGCGAAGCGGAGGAATCTGCTTCTGCCTTTGTCGTTGCACTTGCTCTTGCTTCTGAGGTAGGTCCGGGCTTTAGCCCGGACATTAAAGCTCACCACCAAAGCGGGCTTTAGCCCCCGAGGTATGCTTTCTTCCACTCCGCCCAGAACATTAAGAGCACGGCTAAAGCCGTGCCCTTAAAACTCATCCTGCCGGATGGGCCTCCTACGCGGCGAGCGGGCCTTCACACGCCTGTTTACTGCTTCGCGCGCGCCTCCCGTTGTTCGGCAACAAAGCCGACCAACGAGAGGCCCATGCCTCAATTCGCTGCCGCGATCGTCGCCACAATCCGGTCCATCACATCCCTGTCCGCACTCGTACCCGGCGCATGGTTCCCCACCATCACCGAGAACGCCACCGTCCGCCCGCTCGCACACACCACATACCCGCTCAGCGCCCGCGCCTCACCCAGCGTCCCCGTCTTCGCCAATACCTTACCGAGAAGCGGAGCCTTGGCGAAGCGCCCCGACAAAGACCCGTCCACGCCACCCACCGGCAGCGAAGCCTTCCACTCCGCAAACCACGGCTGCCGCGCTGCATAGGTCAACAGCCGCACCGTCGCCCTCGGCGTCACCAAGTCGTGCCCGCTCAGCCCCGAGCCGTCGTAGAACACAAAATCGTCCTTATCAAGCCCCACATTGATAAGAAACTGCCGCACCACCCGCGCCCCCTGCGCCGTCGAGCCGTCATTGCCGAAGCTCTTGCCCAACTGGTGCAGTAGCAGCTCCGCATGCAGGTTCTGGCTGACCTTGTTAGCCACGGTCACGTCTTCGATAACCGTGAACGAAGTATGCTCAACCCGCAGCGGGCAGGCATCCATGCAGACGCCCTTCCCGGTAAGCAGCCTGCTCACGCCTCCCAATGGCTCAACAGGCAGGCCGGGCAGAGGCTCCCGCGTCTCCTTCAAAAAACTCACCGGCTCCGGGATCACCCGATGCTCGCTGCGGGCACGTCCATCCACGCGAATCCCGCGAGCCTCCAGCATCGCCTTCAACGCAATCGCGGCGTACTCCGCCGGGTCCTGAATGGCGATCTCCTCCGCATAGACTCCCGACCGCGCCGCAATCGTCCCCGAGACCCGCAGCACCTTCGAGCCGGGGTCGCGCTCGATCTCCACCGCAGCCGCACTCTTCGCCGCCACCGTCCGCACCGACGCGGCAACCGTGTAGTACGGCACCGCCGGATCAAGCTCCACCGTAGCGGCCTCCCCGGCGCTCACACCCGGCGTCACCTTCAGCCGAATCTGGTTGTCGTTCACGCTCAACGCCGAGACGGGCGCACCGTACCCCCACAGCAGGTCGTCCACGGCCCAGTCCGCCCCGTAGGGCTGCCACGGAAAGCGTGTATCGTCGCCCACAATATCCCCGGTGATCCGCTGAACACCCGCCGCCGCGACACCGTCGGCCAGCTCCTCCAGATAACGCAACGCAGCCGCGTCAGCCCCTGCAGGCCCCGCATATGGCACCGTGCGGCCAGAGAGGTTCGCATCGCCCGCTCCGCGCAACGTCAGGTCGCCCCTCAACACCTTTGCCCCAGCCGAACCCGGCGGCCCCTCTACCACCGTAGTAAACCGCTGCGACTCCCCCAGCAGATGCACCGCCGCCGCCGTCGTAAACAGCTTGGCGTTGCTGGCTGGCTGGAAGAGCTGCCCATCGTTCAGCCCGAAGATCCTCTCCCCATCGAGCCCCGCCACGGCCACGCCCCAGTGCGCCCGCACCACGGCAGGCTCGGCGACCAACGCCGCAATCTGCGCGGCCATGCCGTCCTGTGCCGCCGCCGTGCCGCTCATCATCAGCAGCAGGAAAAAACTCGCAATCCGCTTCATCCGTCGAGTCTACCCGGCAAAACCGCACCCGTAGAATTTATGAATGGCCTTCCCGCTCACCCGCCCGCGCTTCGACTGGCAGCTCCGCACCCGCACCCTCGCGCTCGGCGAAGAGACGCTCCTGATGGGCATCCTGAACCTGACCCCCGACAGCTTCTCGGACGGCGGCCAGTTCACCTCCCCGCAGACCGCCCTCGACCAGGCGCTGTGGCTGCTCGACGAGGGAGCCGCGATCCTCGACCTCGGCGGCGAGTCCACGCGTCCCGACTCCACACCCGTCACGGCGGAGGAGGAGCAGGCCCGCATCCTGCCCGTGCTGGCCGCGATCCTGAAGGCCCGTCCCGATGCCGTCATATCCATCGACACCTACCACGCCTCCACAGCCCGCCGCGCCGCAGAGGCCGGGGCCGAGATCGTCAACGACGTCTCCGGCCTGCTGTGGGACGCGGAGATGGCCTCCACTGCGGCGGAGACGCGCTGCGGACTGGTCCTCACCCACACTCGCGGGACTCCACAGGAGTGGGCCACGCAGACGCGGCTCGCCCCATCTGAGGTGATCCCCATAGTCCTCGAAGGTCTCCGCAGCCAGCTCGCCACGGCCAGCGCCGCTGGTATCCCGGCAAACGCCATCGTTCTCGACCCCGGCTTCGGCTTCGGCAAACGCGGGGAGGAAAACTTCGTTCTGCACGCACATCTCGCTGATCTGCAACAACTTGGCCATCCCCTGCTGGTCGGCACCTCGCGCAAAGGCTTTCTCGGCAAGGAGATCCACGCCACCACCGCCTCGAACGTCGCCGCCATCCTCGCGGGCGCGCACATCCTGCGCGTCCACGAGATCCGTCCCGCCGCCGAAGCCGCCGCAGTCGCCGACAAGATTCTGCTCGCGGCGACGCAATCCTGAGCTATCCTTAGGCGAAGGAAAATCGAATGTTGATCGCTCTGCTTCTCCTCCAGATCGTCGTCCTCATCGCGGTAGCCGCGCTGTTTCTGCGCAAGCCGACCGCACCCGAGGCCGACCCACGCCTAGCCCAACTAGCCGAGACCCTGCCCGCCCAGCTCACGCGCCTCGACACCTATCTGGACGCCTATCTGCGCGAGGCCCTGACCCAGATGCGCAGCGACATCCCCGCCGAGGCCAGCCGCACTCGCAAGGACAACGAAGCCGCCGCCGCCGCGCTGCGCAACGAGGTTATCGGCAACATCACCACGCTCGGCAACACTCTCAAGACCGAGTTGGCCAAGTTCGGCGAGAACAGCACCGCCTCCGCCGAGCGCCTGCGCGGCGACGTCGAGCAGAAGATGCGCTCCATCTCACAGAGTTTTGGCGAGCTAAAAGAAGAGACCAGCCGCAAGCACGCCGCCTTACAGGAGTCGCTCAGCACCCGGCTGATCGGGCTGATGGACAGCAACTCCGCCCATCAGGACAAGCTGCGCTCGACCGTCGAGGAGCGCCTGAACAAGCTCAACACCGATAACTCCGCCAAGCTCGAAGAGATGCGCGCCACCGTGGACGAGAAGCTGCACGCCACGCTGAACACGCGGCTCACCGAGTCCTTCAGCCAGGTGACCGACCAGCTCACCAAGGTCCATACCGGCCTGGGCGAGATGTCGAAGCTCTCCGAGGGCGTCGACGGCCTCTCGCGCATCTTCACCAACGTCAAATCGCGCGGCGGCATGGCCGAGGTACTGCTCGGCCAGCTCATCTCGCAGACGCTCGCGCCCAGCCAGTTCGTCCACAACGCACAGGTAAAACCCGGCACGCAAGAGGTCGTCGAGTACGCCGTCAAGTTCCCCGGCACCACGGGCGAGACCCTGCTCCCGATCGATGCCAAGTTCCCCCGCGAGGACTGGGAGCGGCTGGAGACAGCCTACGAGACCGGCATCCCCGAGGAGATCGCCGTGGCAGGCCGGGCCTTCGAGACGGCGATCCGCACCGAGGGCAAGCGCATCTTCAGCAAGTACATCAACGAGCCGGTGACGACGCCGTACGGCATCATGTTCCTGCCCACCGAGAGCCTGTACGCCGAGGTAATCCGGCGCGACGGCCTGCAGGACGACCTGCAACGCAACTACCGGGTCACCATCGCTGGCCCTAGCACTCTCTCGGCGATCCTCATCAGCTTCAAGATGGGCTTCCACATGCTGAACCTGCAAAAGAAGGGCGACGACGTCTGGAAGGTGCTGGCCTCGACGCGCACCGAGTTCGAGAAGTTCGGCGACCTGATGACCTCGATGGAGAAGCAGGTGGGCACGGTGCAAAACACGATCCAGAAGCTGGGCGTGCGGACGCGCGCCATCAACCGCAACCTGCGCGATGTAGGCGAGACCGATGCGATAGAGGACAACGTGCTCAGCTTCGACGGGATCGCACCGCGACTGGTGGCCAGCGGCGAAGAAGAGTAAGCGCTACTTCCTCAGCCCCAGCTTGGCCGCCGCCTCATCCAGCGCGGCCTGCGTCTTGAAGAACGTCTTGCCGGGATTCGACTTCGGGAAGTAGTGGATCACGATCTCCGGGTCGTCCACCGACTGGTCGATGCCGTCTTTGATGGGGTATCCCAGCGCCTGCACCAGCGCCAGCGAGCCTTCGTCGCCGCGCTCGTTGCCCGAGTCGGCCACAATGGCAAACGCCGACTTACCCGTGCGACAACTGTAGACAGTCGCGTAATCTCCCATCACGACACCGGCCTTGCGCGCCACTCGCCCCTGCACCAGGTAGTTGATCTTCGTGGCGTCCACGTACCGGCGCGGGTCCTCCATGCGCGGATTGTCCTTGTCGGCGAAGTCGGTCTGCGAGACGTAGTAGCCGGGATACGGGTCGCCCGGCTTCTGGACCGTCGGCGGGCCGCCCTCGTACTCGGTCATGTACCCCACCACCGCGCCCGGATGCTCGGCATCGGCGGGAGACAGCGAATGCTCGGCGATATCGAGCGCCTTCTTGCCCGGCGGACCGTAGGCGTTAGGCGCGCCGTCCACATCCACGTTCATCTTGGTCACCATCTCGATGGCCTCGCGCCCGTGGTCCATCACCCGGCGCGACGGCCCGGCGAACCGGGGGCACGGCCTGATTCCCGGCACCTTGCGGGGCGGTTTGTACTCCTCCCCCACGCCGTCCGAAGCTGTCCCCAGCACCATCCCAAGCGCAACCGCCGTCAGCAACCACCGTTTTGCTTCGCGAGCCATACCTGTTGGACGCAGTTCATCCGCCGCAGGACCCTCCTCTGCAAAGATGCTCCCAGATGCTCGCAAAAAGCCTGAAATTGCGTCCATAAGACATCAACAGGGGAAAAAGAATCTTCCCTCAGCCGGAAATCCTCATATTCCTTGCGGGCGATTCCTCGCCGTTTGCTTTACACTCGGCAAGGCTCTCAGTATCCTTTGGACTATGCGTGTTTTTGAACGCAGACACATCCAAACTCTGACCCAAGAACGTTCCAGGAGATATACATGGCAGCGGTAGACGAAAAAGTAAAACAGATCATTGTCGAGCAGCTTCAGGTGGATGAGGCCGAAGTGACCCCCGGCGCAAGCTTCCAGGAGGACCTCGGAGCAGATTCGCTCGATGTCGTCGAGCTCGTCATGCAGTTCGAAGAAGCCTTCGACATCCAGATTCCCGACGAAGACGCCGAGAAGATCAAGACCGTCAAGGACGCTGTCGACTACATCGAGAAGAACCAGAAGAAGTAAGCGGGCTGGTCTGCAGAAGCAACACGGACTGCAAGGGCAAGGTCGTCTGTAGAAGCAACGCAGTAGTCGGGAGCAAGGAAGAGCATGGAACAGCGCAGGGTCGTGGTGACCGGAATCGGTCTCGTGTGCGGCGTAGGCAAAACCGTTCCCGAGGTCTGGGAGGGTCTACTGGCCGGCAAGAGCGGAATGGCCGAGATCAAGGCTTTTGATCTCACCGGCCATTCCGTTCGATTTGCAGCGGAGGTCAAGGACTTCGATCCGCTTCTTTTTGTCGAGAAGAAAGAGTCCCGCAAGATGGGACGCTTCATCCACTTCGCGCTGGCGGCCGCCGCCGAGGCGATGGCGCACTCGGGTCTGGTGATCGACGAGACGAACCGCGACCGCTTCGGCGTACACATCGGCTCGGGCATCGGCGGCTTCGACGTGATCGAGCGTGAGCACTCGGCGATGTTGGCCGGTGGACCGCGCAAGATCTCGCCGTTCTTCATCCCCGGCTCTATCGTGAACCTGGCCGCGGGCCATGTCTCGATCAAGTACAACGCGCGGGGTCCCAATGAGGCCACCGCGACGGCCTGCACCTCATCGGCGCACTCCATCGGCGACGCCTTCCGCATCATCCAGCGCGGCGATGCCGACGCTATGATCGCGGGCGGCACCGAGGCCGCCATCACTCCCATGGGCGTCGGCGGATTCGCGGCCATGAAGGCCCTCTCCACCCGCAACGACGACCCCACGCACGCCTGCCGCCCCTTCGACAAGGATCGCGACGGCTTCGTGGTCGGCGAGGGCGCGGGCATCCTCATCATGGAGGAGCTGGAGTTCGCCAAGGCGCGCGGCGCGAAGATTCTGGGCGAGGTGATCGGCTACGGCATGTCGGCCGACGCCTACCACATGACCGGCATGGCCCCCGAGGGCGAGGGCTGCTATCGAGCAATGGCGGCGGCGCTCAAGGTGGCTGGCATCACGCCGGACAAGATCGACTACCTGAACGCTCACGCGACCAGTACCCCGCTCGGCGACGCGATGGAGTCGAAGGCGATCGAGAACCTCTTCGGCGAGCGCGCCATCGAGGGCGAGCTGCTGGTCAGCTCCACCAAATCGATGACCGGGCACCTGCTCGGCGGCGCGGGCGGGCTGGAGGCGGGCATCACGCTGATGGCGCTGCTCAACCAGATCGCTCCCCCGACCATGAACATCGAGGAGCTGGACCCGCAGTGCCGGTTGAACTACGTGCCCAACAAGCCGCAGCCCGCGCGGATCGACTACGCGCTCTCGAACTCGTTCGGCTTCGGCGGCACCAACGGCTCGCTGGTCTTCAAGCGCTGGATGGAGTAAGCACTTCGTGCGGTCCTCGGGGCGGCATAGCCGGGATTATCTTTTGAGGTCCTCCCGCTGGTCGGAAGCGAGCAATCTTTGCTTCCGACCAGCGGGAGGACCTTTGCACTTTGAGTCAGCAAGACGAGTGTGAAAGTCACGAAGTGACCGCCCTCCGCGCAGGAGGCCCGTCCGGCAGGACAAATGCTTACGAGCCGAACAGCCCCAGCGTCTTGCTCATATCCCCCAGCGGCTCGGGCTGCGCGGCGCTCGGCTCCAGCAGGAAGCAGCAGACCCACTCCCGCGTCTCCTCTCCCTCGTCGTCCAGCCGAATCCCCGCAACCACCGTCACCCTGTACCACCCCGGCGTGACCGTAATCCTGCGATCTACAGCTTCTCCACGCTCGGCGTCCCGATCCGGGGCCACCCGATCGCCGCTCCAAAGCTGCAACTCCCCGCTGGCCGTGCCCAGGATGAACCCGGCGGAAAACACGATGTTCGACAGCAGAGCCATCGCCCCTTCAGTCTCGGTGGAGCGCGCCATGACCGTGTAGTACCCCGGCTCCAGCCCAATCGCTGGCACCGCCGCTCCCTCGGCCAGAGCCTGCGGGGTTCGCCGCCGGTCCCCCGCAACCAGCTCACGCAGCAGCCGATCCCCTCCCAGAGCCTCCAGGCGGGCCGCGTCGGCCAGAAACAGCACCTCACCCGCCGCGAAGACCCGTCGCAGCTCCTGCGGGGCAAAGAACGCCGGTATCGTGCCCTCTGGAACCGTTCCTACAGCCGCCATGCTTCCCTCTTTCCTTCCCTCAAGCAAAAGAGGCCTCCCGCACGGGAGGCCTCTTTTGCAAACCGGCCGATCTTCGTCGATCAGCCGACGGCATTTAGTTCATGCTGACGCCGCCGCCAGCCTTTTCTTCCTTCTTCTTCTCGTTTTCCTTGCGAGCGCCCATCGCCTTCTGGGTCCAGGAGTCAGCCTGAGCGATATCCGCCTTGCGCGCGGCATCGTCGTTGCACTCGAGGTCAGCCTTGCGGCGATACATCAGGTTCAGGTACTGCATCGCGTCGTCGTAGCTGGGGTTGATCTCAACAGCCTTCTGAAGGTTCGCCAGACCATCGGCCACCAGGTTGGTGTTGGCCGCCTGCAACGCCGCGCAGGCCTGCTTGCTCTTCTTCACGTTGCCGTTTCCGTCGTCGGTCAGACCGCCGCCGGGGCCGCCCTCGTTTTGGGCCAGGATCTTGCGGGCGTTGTCATACGCCTGGAGCCAGTCCACCACGCCGATGGTGTAGTACGCCTCGGAGTCGTTGGGGTCGAGCGCGATGACCTTCTTCTCGTACTCTTTCGCCTCATCCAGCTTCTTGATGTTGCGGTCGATCGAAGCGATCTGCTTGAGCGCGGTCTGGTTGGTCGGGTCCTTATCGAGCACCGCGTGGAAGCCGTCCAACGCCTTCTGCGCGATCTGCAGGTTCTCCGGCGAGTCCAGGTTCGGAACTACCTGGTAGCTGTACGCGGTGGCAAGGTAGAGCTGGCCATTCGGGTAGGTCGGATCCAAGTTGATCGAGGTCTGGAAGTGGTTGATTGCTTCCTCATACTTGGCGGCCTTGAAGGCCTGCACACCCTTATTCAGCTCGTCGCGAGCCTTAAGCCGGTTGCATCCAGTGGCGGACAGGGTCAAAAGGGCCAGAAGCGCAGCCGTCACCGAAACTCGTGCGGTCAATTTCATGGGGCGTTGGTTCTCCTTAAGCAAGAAGGGCATAAAGTCTGTCAGACGAGGAAAACGGGAGGCGATTAGTGCTTGCCGTTTGATTGTAAAGCGTGGAACCGGATATGCCTAGAGGTATGACTAGTGTATCCGTTTTTTCTTGCGTCCCCGGGCATTATAAAGGTCTGACCATAAGTAAGAAATAAAAAGAGCCGCCGACTTCGGCGGCCCTTCATTTTTACACCAGAAGCCTAGTCTCCGGCGACTGTCTCTTCCTTGTCGACGGCTGGAGCCTCAACCCGGGGTGCCGGCTTGATGCCGCCGATGGCCACGAAACCGCCCTCGGGAGCCTTCTCGCCCAGCACTTCCTTGCGGTAGAGAGCCGCCATCTTGGCGTTCTCGGCGTCCTGCTTCAGCTTCGCATCGCGCGCCCGGATCTTCTCCTCACGCGCATTCTTCGCGATGCCGCTCTTGTCGAACGTGTCGTTTGCCGCCGCGTTCACGTGGCTGTCGTTCAGCACCAGGTCATAGCTCGACTCCTTCTCGAGTCCGACCTTCTTGCCGCCCGCGAAGATCTCATGCCGTCCATGCTCCTCGTACCACTTGGTGAGCGTGCTCGTCATGTGCATCTTCTCGATGATGTTGCGCCAGCCCACACCCGTGTTGTACGCGCAGAAGCTGATCTCGCCCTCCTGCGTCGCGTACGGGATGATGCACTGCTCGGTGCGGCGGAAGTCGTAGTTGAACAGGTCCTGGAACCACATGCCCGCGATGAAGAGGAAGTTCCAGCGGTCCGAGCGGCGCTGCTGAATGTCGGCCATCGTACGATCGGCCGTCACCTTGCCGTAGCTGCGGCCCGTCGCGCCGAAGCTCTTATCGAACTTCTGCATCAGGTCCTTGATCTTGAAGTGCGTGGGCGCGTTCTCCGGCGTGTAGTTGCGCAGCAGGGCCAGCGTCACGCCGAGAATCGAGAGGAACTTGCCGCGGGCGGCGTCGTTGATCTTGGCGACGTCCTGGGCAAGCTGCACAGCGTTCATGAACGCCGTTACCGGAGCCGCTTCCTTCGTTTCCTTGTCGATCATCAGGCCCATGCCGATGCCGCAGTTCGGGTGGCATCCGCAGGAGAGCTGGCCCCAGTCGCGATCCGGTCCGTGAACCAGGTCGGCCCAGTCGGAGAAGGTGCTCATGAACGAGATGGGGAACCAGTCGCGGGTCGGCTCGCCGAGGCCGGTCTGGTTCTTCACATCGTGCGCCAGGTGCGAGAGCGTGTAGCGCTGCGCCATGCGGCGCTCGTCCGAGATCGCCTCGTCGCGGCCCGTGAACGAGACCGGCTGGAACGAGAGGAAGTTGATCTTCTTGGGGTTGTCGAGCGCGAACTCGATGATGCGGCCAACCTGCTCGTTGTTGATGCCGTTGACGATCGTGGTGACCGGAACGATATCCACACCGGCCTCGTGCAGGTTGTGGATCGCCTGCAGCTTCACGTCGAACGCGTTGCCCACCTTGCGGTGCGAGTTGGCGGCGTTGCCGATACCGTCGAACTGCAGGTACGCATAGCGCAGACCCGCTTCAGCCGCGGCCTTCGAGAACTCCTTGCTCTTGGCGAACTCGATACCGTTGGTGGCCGCCTGCACCGAGGTGTAGCCCACCTTGCGGGCATACGCGACAGCGTCCAGGAAGTAAGGCGACAGCGTCGGCTCGCCGCCCGAGAACTGCACCGACATCTGGCGCTTGGGCTTGATCGTCACCGCGTTGTCGAGCATGGTCTTGATCTCGTCCCACGTCAGCTCATGCACGAAACCGACCTGGTTCGCGTCCATGAAGCAGGGGTCGCACATCATGTTGCAGCGGTTGGTCAGGTCGATCGTCAGCACCGAGCCGCGGCCGTGGGTCACGGTCGAGGTGCCGTGGTTGTGCAGCTTCTCGTCGTTGTGGGCGCGGATATCGCGGCCCGGGAAGACGTCCTCGAGATGCTTCATGAAGGCCGGGTCGATGGACATGACATCCTCGAAGTGGCCGTGGATCGGGCAGTCCTTCACCATCAGGATCTGGCCGTCGCGCTCGATGATCTGCGCCTTGATCTCGCCGACCTTCTCGTTGAGCAGGATCTCGTGGGGCAGCTTGCCGTCCACGATCTGCTGGCGGATCTCCGGCAGGCAGCGCGGGCAGAGGGAGTCGGTCGTACGCGGCCAGCCAAGGGGCGGCTTCTCCTTCTGGTAGCTCTTCAGAAGCGGCTTATCGCTCCACTTGGGCGTAAAGCTGTCGTTGGGGCTGATCGAGTTCAGGCGGCTGAAGACAGCCCAACCAACCTTGGCGATCTGAACCATGGACTTCTCGAAAAACTTAGTAGGCGCGGCCTTAGCCATAATGTTTGTCTCCTGACAGACTCCCCGGCGACGGGGTCGGTATAGATGCAAGATACTGAATCCATTCGTGCGGACTCATTTTTTATGCAGGTCAACCGCACCTTCGCGCAGTGGACATGACTCGCACCAGCTTAGTCAGCTACGGCCAGCATTAGAACCACCTACCGTCGAACGGCGAGAATCCGCAGCGAACGGTATTCTCGGGCACTGAACGGGGAACCGCCCCTCAAGCTTCCACCCGTCATAACCCCTGTGTTTATATTCATGGAGTACCTGAACCATCACCCCGTCCGTGACGTTCTATACTGAAACTCTTGGTCAATAAGCTCATCTTCGCGAACCTCGCCCATCGTCCCCTGCGCACCCTTCTCTCTGTAATCGCCATCGGGGTCGAGGTCACCATGATCCTGACCCTGGTCGGGGTCTCCTACGGCACGCTCGACGCCAGCGCCCGCCGTGCGCGCGGCATCGGCGCGGACGTCTTCGTCCGCCCGCCCAGCAGCTCGGTCATGTCGCTCTCCTCCGCGCCCCTCAGCGATAAGGTCGTCCCCGCTCTCGCCGCGCGGCCCGGCGTCGCCCAGGCCACCGGCACCATGGTCCAGAGCATGGGCGGCTTCGACACCATCCAGGGCATCGACTTCCCCTCCATCAACAAGATGGCCGGGGGCTTCAAGTTCGTCGAAGGCGGCCCGCTCGTGGGCCCCGACGACATGATCGTCGACCAGGTCTACGCGCGCCAGAAGAAAATCCACGCGGGCGAGCACCTGACGCTCCTCAACCACGATTGGAACATCGCGGGCGTCTTCGAGTCCGGCAAGCTGGCCACGGTCCTCGTGCGTATCGACACGCTGCAGAACCTTACCGGCAACCCCGGCAAGATCTCCGCCGTCTACCTGAAGCTCACCGACCCCAGCCACGCCGACGACTTCGTCGAGCAGCTCAAGAAAGCCCTGCCGGGCTACATGATCTATACCGTCGAGGAGTTCACCGCACAGATCAGCGTCTCCTCCGTCAAGATGTTGCAGGACTTCATCTACGTGGTCATCGGCATCGCCTCCATCGTGGGCTTCATCGTCGTCTTCATGGCCATGTACACTGCCGTGCTCGAGCGCACCCGCGAGATCGGCATCCTCAAGGCGGTCGGAGCCAGCTCCAGTTACATCGTCAACATCCTCTTCCGCGAGACCATCCTGCTGGCCCTCATCGGCACCGCCGTCGGCATCCTGATGACCTATGGAACCCAGTGGCTGATGGCCCACGCCGTGCCCGCCTCGCTGGTGCAGGAGACGGTCTACTGGTGGTGGCCCATCGCCGGAGCCATCGCCGTCGTCGGAGCCGTCGTCGGCACCATCATTCCCGCCACCAAGGCCGTCAACCAGGATGTTACCGAGGCGCTTTCGTATGAATAATCAGGCCTCGAACCTCGAGCCGCTTAAGGCTCCGCTCGCCAACCAGCCCATCATCCAGGTCCGCAGTCTGGTCAAGACCTTCCACATCGGCGAGGTGGACGTGCAGGCGCTGCGCGGCGTCGATCTTGACATCACGCGCGGGGAGTTCGTCTCCATCGTCGGCACCTCCGGCTCGGGCAAGTCGACGCTCTTCAACATCCTCGGCGGCCTCACCTCGCCGACCTCGGGCACGGTCAGCATCAACGGCATCGACCTCTCGAAGATGACGCCCGCGCAGCGCAACGACCTGCGCAAGCACCAGGTAGGCTTCGTCTTTCAGAAGTACAACCTGCTGCCCACGCTGACGGCCGAGCAGAACATCCAGATCGTCCGCGACATCGCCGGGCGGCCAGTGGACTTCGACGACAAGTTCCTTGAAGTGCTGAACATGCTGGGCATCGCGCACCGGATGCACCACAAGCCGCGCGCGCTCTCGGGCGGCGAGCAGCAGCGCATCGCCATCGCCCGCGCCATCGTGAACGGGCCTGCGATCCTGCTGGCCGATGAGCCGACCGGCAACCTCGACAGCAAGAACTCGGATATTGTGCTGAACCTGCTGCGCGACCTGAACGAGCGGCTGGGGCAGACGATCCTGATGATTACCCACAACCCCGAAGCCGCCGCCTACGCCCACCGCACGATCCAGATGAAGGACGGCAAAATCCTCTAAAGCCGTGCCGAGTGATAGGTCGGGCCTTCAGCCCTCATCTTCCTACTCGGTCGTTTCCCTGGGGCGTTGCCCCAGGCTGGTATAAAGCGCGCCTTCAGCGCTTTCCGAGGCTCGTACGGAGATGTTCCTCCCCAAGAGTATTCTCCCCGCGAGCACACCGTAAAAGCCCACCCCAAAAGCAAAAATCGCCACGGGTCAAAAGCGCCAACGGCGCATCCTATACCAGCCTGGGGCAACGTCCCAGGTAACCGGATGCGTAGAGGCGGATGAGGGCTGAAGGCCCGACCTATCGGCTCCGCCTCCGAATCCAAGAACGTGTTACTTCAGATCAAACAGCAAAAACTCCCCGCCATCCTGACTAGTCACGGTCAACGAGCTTTCTTCTTCAATCTGCAAACCATCCCCCGTCGTCAGCGTCTTTCCAGCCACCTCGACGCTCCCGCGAGCCACCTGCAACCATCCATTCCCCAGCCTGAACCCATGCGTCACGCTGCCGCCCGCCTCCAGCTTCGCGGCCAGCAGCTCCGCATCGGCGTGAACCCGAAACGATCCATCCCGCGCATCGGTCGAAGCCAGCAGATGCAGCTTGTTCGGCTCATCCTGCACCGCAAAACGCTTCTGCTCATACCGCGGCGCGATGCCAAACGCATTGGGAATCAACCATATCTGCAACAGGTGCAGCGTCTCCGTCTCCGACGGGTTCATCTCCGAGTGCTGCACGCCCGAGCCAGCCGTCATATGCTGCAACTCGCCCGGAACCAGCGTCTCACTCGCGCCCGTCGTGTCCTGGTGCTTCACCGCACCTTCGAGCACGTAGGTAAAGATCTCCATGTCCCGATGCGGATGCTTGCCGAAGCCCGTCCCCGGAGCCACATAGTCCTCGTTAATCACACGCAGCGCACGAAACCCCATCTGCCGCGAGTCATAGTAATCCGCAAAGCTGAAGGAAAACCGCGAATCCAGCCATCCGTGATTGGCATGGCCACGCTCTGCCGCCGGTCGTATCGTCACCATTGTTCTTACCTCTGCCCGAATAGATGTTGAAACATCTAAAAACGATGCAGAGGGGGAACTACAGCCTCAATGCAACGCCGGTCCGTCCGCCGCGGGCTTGATCTTCCCGATCACAAACACCAGCGGGATCATGCAGAGGCAGAACACCGCCAGGATCGCAATGATGTCCATGTACGCCAGCATGGCCGACTGCCGGTGCAACTGCTGGTAGATGAACCCTTGCGCCGTCTGCACGCCGCCAAGATCGCGCGAGCCGAAACCCGCCCCCATCCCATTGCCGCCGCCGTGGAAGATCCCCTTCAGCGCATTCACCTGGTTCATGAACCCCTGGCTCCCCGGCGTCAGGTTGCGGACCATGTACGCCTCATGCCGCTGCTGTCCGCGCGAGAGCATCGTGGCCACAAACGCCGTACCCACCGAACCGCCGATGTTGCGCGACAGGTTCGTCAGCCCGGCGACGTCGTTGTTCTGCGCCTGAGCCACGCCCGTGTAGCTGATGGTATTGATCGGGATGAACAAGAACGCCAACCCCGAAGCCTGATAAATACGCACCCACATGATGTACTTGAAGCTCGAATCGAGCGACAGCGTGTGCATCAGCATCATCGAGGTGGAAAGGATCGTGAACCCGAAGGCGATCAGCCAACGCGGGTCCGAGCGCCCGATCAGGAACCCCACCACCGGCATCATCAGCATGATGCACAGGCCGCCCGGTGAGATGACAAACCCAGCCAGTTCGGCGGTGTATCCCAACAGCGTCTGCACCATCTGGGGGATCAGCACAGTCGTTCCATAGAGCGAGAACCCGAGCACAAACATCAGGATGAACGGGATCGTGAAGGTCTTGCGCTTGAAGAGCGTCAGGTTCAGGATGGGCCGCTTGCCGATCTTGAGCTGGTACAGCTCCCAGAGGATCAGCACCACCAGCGAGACCACGCACAGCACCGTAAAGAACGTGATGACGTGCGAGCCAAACCAATCGTCCTCCTGGCCTTTATCGAGAATGAACTCCAGCGAGCCAAAGCCCGTAGCCAGCAGCCCGAAGCCGAAGAAGTCCAGTTTCAGCCCGAACTTGGCCGCCTTCTTTACCTCGCTGACGATGTGCGGTGGGTCTTCCACCAGCCGGTTCGTCAGGAAGAGCGAAAGAATCGCAATCGGCACGTTGATGAAGAAGATCCAGCGCCAGTCGTAGTTATCGGTAATCCAGCCGCCGAGCGACGGCCCGATGGCCGGGGCGCACACCACTGCCAGCCCATAGAGCGCAAACGCCTGTCCGCGCTGCTTGGGGGTAAAGGTATCGGCCAGAATCGCCTGCTCCGACGGAGCCAGCCCGCCGCCGCCCGCGCCCTGCAACACGCGGCAAAGAATAAGGATCGGCAGCGACGGCGCCAGCCCGCACAGCATGGAGCTGATGCCGAAGAGCACCACGCAGATCATGTAGAACTTCTTGCGCCCGATGAAAGTCGTCAGGTACGCGCTCGCCGGCAGGATCACGGCGTTCGAGACCAGGTAGCTGGTCAGCACCCAGGTCGCCTCGTCCTGCGACGCGCCCAGCGACCCGGCGATGTGCGGCAGCGCCACATTGGCGATGGAGGAGTCGAGCACCTCCATAAACGTCGCCAGGGTGACGGTGAGGGCGATGGCCCAGGGGTTGGCGCGCGGCCGCCACAGAGCGGCGGAGATCTCCTGCGAACTGTCGAGCGATACGGTAGCGGCTGCCATGAATGTCTAATTTCGATTCGAGGCCCCGACCCGGCGATTCACTTTCTTCGGCGATCTCACAGAAGAATCCCGACACAAACGAAGGTGGCAGGAACGAGACACGGCGGAAATGCCACACCAGATCTGAGGAAAAGACTATGAACAAAGGCAAGGTGACCGAGTCTTCCCACAAAATGACATTTCTCGGACAATCCTGAGACACAGTAGCGATGGGATCGCTCTATGGTACCCAAAAGATGAATTTATCCATCCGCCGGTCTCTACTTATCTTCAGCATCTGTGCTGCCTGGGCGCTCATTTCCTCTGCCCCCATCTTCAAGTATCTGACTCATGGCAAAGCCATCTCGGCAATGTTGCTCGGAATTCTGTTCATCGCTCTGGGAATGTACTGGCTCGAGCGGCTCAACCAGCAACAACGTCAGATCAGCACCGGCTGGTTCCTGCTTCTTTTTCTCATCCTCACGACAGCATTTGCAGTGCTTTACCCCATATCCCTGAAACACACTCTTAACTCTGGTTCTGACCGAGAAGATGCTCTCCGCATAGAACTCAATGCCGTCCATCACCATCAGTACCCGTATGACACCCATACCTTCCTGGGCAATCCCCCCACCCCTTTGCCCGGAGCCGTTTTGCTAGCCGCACCCTTCTTCGCGTTCGGGCACATCGCCTGGCAAAACTTCCTCTGGCTCGCCCTCTTTTTCATCTTCACGATTAGCTTCTTCCGCTATCGCGCAACCGCTCTCCTCTTCCTCGCCGTGTTTCTTCTGCTAGCACCTGCAAATCTCAGCGACTTCACTTCAGGCGGTGACTACCTCACCAACTTCTTCTACCTCGCAATCGCTGTCGCTCTCTTCATTCGATCGCTTGACCGCACGTTTTACGTCTGCATTCCCGCCGCGCTCTTTCTTGGGGTCACACTCTCTTCTCGCATTGTCTATGCGCTTATTCTGATTCCATTGCTGGCGCTTACTCTGCAACGCACTTCGCGCTCTCGTACTATCGCATTGTTTGCCATCATTCTTATCGCAGCAGCCGCCATTACTCTTCCAGTCTTTACACCTCACGCCTTCACGCATCTCCTCCAACAGCTTGACCAGAATGCCAGCAAGCTGCGGTATATCCCGAGCGCGCTTCATCCTCGCTGGACCCTTCCGGTGCTCGCCGTGATTGTGGCCTGCACCACTTTTTTAGTGCATATGAATCTCCCGCGTATTTTCCTCACCCTCAGCATTACCAGCTTCGTGATGCTGGCGCCGTTCGTTATCGCCTTCTCCCTCCATGCGAAAAAGCTGTCATACGAATTCTCCTATCTAAGCGTCTGCGTCCTGTCTTTCTCTCTATGGGCACTGTCGCGATATGAGCGCCTGCCTGTCTGCGCCCCTCATGAACTCCCTAAAGTTCATAACAGGCTCTAGATACGCCGTCTCGCGATGAATCATCCCGAGCGCAGAGTAACTAGAAGGTGATTTCGAAGAACACGTACCGGCCAACGTCCTTTTTGCCAATAAGCGATTCCTTCGCTCCTCAGCAACCTGAATCCGATCCTCTCCCCCACCTTCCCTGCCCCTTCCGCCCCAAATCCTTCGTACAATAGAAGTATTGTGACACTCGACTTTCTAGGCACCCTGCAGCGCACACATATGTGCGGAGAACTCCGCCCCGCCGAAGCTGGCCAAACCGTAGTCATCATGGGCTGGGTCAACCGCCGCCGCGACCACGGCAACCTCATCTTCCTCGACATCCGCGATCGCTCCGGCATCACCCAGGTCGTGCTCGACAAAGAGCTGGCCCCCGAGGCCCACGCCCGCGCCGAGGCCGCGCGCCCCGAGTACGTCGTCGCCTGCACCGGCACCGTCCGCCGCCGCGACCCCGCGCTCGTCAACCCCAACATGGCCACCGGCGAGATCGAGGTCGTCGCCCAGACCCTGTTGCTGCTCAACGACGCCAAGACCCCGCCCTTCTCGCCCGCCGAGGACGCCATCGCCAACGAGGAGGTCCGGCTCAAGTACCGCTACCTCGACCTGCGCCGCACCGAGATGCAGAAGAACTTCCGCGTCCGCCACGAGGTCGCCCGCGCCATCCGCAACTACCTTTCGGACGCCGGATTCCTCGAGATCGAGACGCCGTTCATGACCCGCTCCACCCCCGAGGGCGCGCGCGACTACCTCGTCCCCAGCCGCGTCCACCAGGGCGAGTTCTACGCGCTGCCGCAGTCGCCGCAGATCTTCAAGCAGATCCTGATGGTCTCGGGCTTCGACAAGTACTTCCAGATCGCCCGCTGCTTCCGCGACGAGGACCTGCGCGCCGACCGCCAGCCCGAGTTCACTCAGATCGACCTGGAGATGACCTTCCCCCAGCAGGAGATCATCTTCAAGACCGTCGAGGGCTTCCTAACCGCCGCCTTCAAGGCCGCCGGGGTCGACCTGCTGCCGCCCTTCCCCATCATGTCCTACGACGACGCCATCCGTCGCTACGGCATCGACAAGCCGGACATGCGGCTGCCCGCGATGGTCGAGCTGACCGACACGCTGACGCCCGAACTGCGCGTCACACTCAAGATCGAGCCGGAGCTGCCCGTCCTCGGCTTCATCATCCCCTCGGTCGGCGAGCTATCCGGCTCGCAGCGCAAGGCGCTCCTCTCGGAGGTCCGCGCCAGCTTCGGCGAGAGCGGACTCGACCTGCTCGACGTCGCCCGCCTGAAGACCAACGAGACCTTCGCCCCGCTCGCGGCCTCCATCGAATCGCAGCTCGGCGCCGGGCCGGACGACCTCGTCACCGTCGTCACCCCCAAGCTGGGCACGCCCGCCATGTGGAACTACGATCCGCAGTGGATCTACAAGCGCGCCGGCCAGCTTCGCCTGGACCTTGCAAAGAAGTACGCCGACAAGCACAAGCTCTTCGAGCAGACCGGCACCGCGGCCGACTATAAGTTCCTCTGGGTCACCGACTTCCCCATGTACGAGTGGGACGAAGAGGCCAAGGTCTGGAACGCGGCGCACCACCCCTTCACCAGCCCGCACGAGGACGACATCACCTCCGGCCGCCTGGTCAACGACAAGGGCGCGGTCCGGGCGCTGGCCTACGACATCGTGCTCAACGGCACGGAGCTGGGCTCCGGCTCCATCCGTATCCACCGCAAGGACGTGCAGGCGGAGATCTTCCGCTCGCTGGGCATGACGGACGAGGAGGCGCACGAGCGCTTCGGCTTCTTCCTCGACGCGCTGGAGTACGGCACGCCTCCGCACGGCGGCATCGCGCTGGGCCTCGACCGCATCGTGATGATCCTGGCCGGTGCGTCCAGCCTGCGCGAGGTCATTGCCTTCCCCAAGACCGCCAAGGCCATCGACCTGATGGTTGACGCCCCCACGCCGGTCTCGGATATCCAACTGCGCGACCTGAGCCTGCGCGTCATCGCAAGGACATAACCCCGCCACAAATCCGGGTGAAACCCATGTCTCGCTTCTAAGACATGGGTTTCACCCGGGGCACGACCTTCCTTTGGAGTCGGCGGTAGGGATAGGTCGGGCCTTCAGCCCTCATCCGGACACGTGAACATTTACCTGGGGCGTTGCCCCAGGCTGGTATAGGACGCGCCGTTGGCGCTCTTGTCCCGTGGCACTTCCTGCTTTTGGGGAACCCTCACGGTGTGCTTTGGGGAGGGCAATAATCTCCGGATGAGCTTCGAAAAGCGCTGAAGGCGCGCTCTATACCAGCCTGGGGCAAAGCCCTAGGTAACCGAACGCATAAGCAGATGAGGGCTGAAAGCTCGACCCTATCCTTGCCACAAACTTGTCCTGCCGGACGGGCCCGCTCGGCGCGGAGCGGGCGTTTACACGCCTTTTAAAGCTTCGCGTGGTCCTCCCGTTGGTCGGAAACAAGAACCGCTCGCTGCCGACCGACGGAAGGCCCTCAAAAGCTAACTTCCCTATACCGCCCCCGAGAACCGCACGAAGTGCCTAATTCATCCAGCTTCGGTCCTTTGGGTCCCGACGCGCCTCATCCGGGTCCACGTACCGGCCATCCTTATCGAAGTGAACCACCCGGTTCTGCTTCCGCATATACACCTCGAACTTACGAGCAGCCCTCCGCCGCTTCATCCGGTAGTACTCATTCCGCAGCGCGAAAAACTGCTCGCTCACCCCAAACGCGATCCCCCGCCGCGGAGCCATCCGCGCATACACAAACCCCACCGCCGCGCAGCAAAGCTCCGTAAGCGCGCCGAACTTGTCGCCGCCCTTCAACAAAATCGCCAGGCTGAACAGCACATAGATCACCACCATGTACTTCGCCTTGAGCGTCAGCACAAAGAACAGCCGCACCTCCTGCTCGCCCGCGAAGACCGCGAACGCCACCATCAGCCCCAGGATCGGCGGCCACGCCCCCAGCATGGGCACGTCCGGCCGCAGCCCCGGCAGATGCGTAAAGGTCAGCGCCGACGAGATCGCCGCGCCCAGCACCGTGCACGCCAGGTAAAACTCCAACAGCCAGCGGCTGCCGAACATCCCCTCCAGGTAGCTGCCCACAAACCACAGCGCCAGCATCCCGAAGAGCGCCCCCAGCAGATCCAGAGGCAGAAAGGCGTACGTCAGAAGCTGCCACACCTGCCCATGAGCCACCGCCAGCGGCTCCAGCAACAGATGTCCCTCCGCGAAGTCCACCGCCGCCGGGGCGAAGTAGTGCAGAATCGGCAGCGCGAAGAACACAACGACGTTGATAAGGATCAGACGCCGGGTCGCCCCCGCGAAGGGGGGCAGAGTCATCGAGATCGGGCTGGAACGTGCCATGCTGCTCTCATTTCACCATATCGGCGGCCGCACCGTACCCAACAGGCTAAAACTTGTCCTGCCGGATAGGCCCGCTACGCGCGGGGCGGGCGTTTACACGCCTTTTTAAAGCTTCGCGTGGTCCTCCCGTTGGTCGAAAACAAAATGCCCGCTGCCGACCAACGGGAGGCCCTCAGAAGATCACCCCACCCATACCGCCCCGAGAACGGCACGAAGTGCTACTTCAAAGGTGGCGGCGCGTACGGCTTTTTCCCCGGCTTCACGCCCGCCAGCGGGTCCGGCATCGGAAACACTGCCGGGCTGCGATGCCCCTTCGCATCCACCGACCGCACCCCGAAGATCACATTGTCCTTCGAGAACTCGGGCAGCTTGCAGTCCGTGCCCGTCACCTTCACCACCGTCTGCCACAGCGGCGACTCGGTCGTCCGCCACACCACCTCGTAGCTCGTGTCCGCCGGAGCGCCCTTGGGGGCCTTCCACAGCAGCTCGGTGTCGTTGTCCAGCCCGCCGGTGGCGACCTTCACGTCCTCCGGCTTGCCCGGCGCACTCGCAAACGTAGCCAGCGACGCCGCGTTCAGCCTAGCCACCCGAGCCACGTAATCCATATCCACGTACTCGATGAAGTCCCCGTACTTCACGCCGTTCTCGGTCCTCGGCGTGTTGTGCTGGTGGTCGTAGTTCTCGCGCCACTCGGTGAACCGCACCGCCGCGAAGCCCTCGTTGTTGAAGCTCGAGTGGTCCCCACCGCGCAGAAAGCGGTCGCGCCGGAAGACCAGCACCGGATGGAACGCGGGCTTGCCCGCCACCGGCTTAAAGTAGCTCTTATCCACCTCGGCGATGGCTCGCGCCAGCTCGCGCGAGCTGGAGTCGCTCTCCCCGCCCAGCGTCTGGATCTGGTGCAACTGCTCGAGCGTCGCATTCGCGGGCACGCCCTCGGAGAAGACCCGGACCACGTTCTTGTCCTCGAACTTCTCCTGTCCCGGAGTGGTGTCGCCGCCGACGATATCGTCGTTCAGCACCTCTTGCAGATCCCACCCCTCGGCCTTGGCCACCTTCGCCAGGTGCCTGCTGCCGATCAGACCCTGCTCCTCCCCGGCCACGGCAACAAACACAATCGTCGAAGGAAACTTCAGCTTCGAGAGCACCCGCGCCGACTCCAGCGAGACCGCCACGCCGCTCGAATCATCGTTCGCCCCCGGAGCCGATACCTTCGTGTCCATCACGTCGGTCGCTCGCGTGTCATAGTGGCCCGTCACCAGCACCCGCCGGTCGGCCTGCTCCGGGTCCGAACCCCGCATCACCGCGTAGATATTCTGCACCCGCGTCGGCTGCTTCACGCGCGAGTTGCCGGCCGCGCTGGCCGGTTCGATGTAGTCGTCGCGCTTCACCTCCAGACACCCGCCGCACTCCACCGAGATGCGCTGAAACTCCGCCGCGACCCAGTCCGCCGCCGCCGTCACACCCTCGCCCGGAGCCAGTTCCTTATCCATGCTCCCGATCGTCAGGCGCGTGCGAAAGCTCACCAGCTTGGCAATATCGGCGCGAATCTGCACCGGCGAGATCTTCGCGAGAGCCGCCGCAATCGCCGGGTCGGCCGGAGCCGGAGCAATCGCCATAGGCTTAGTCTGCGCAGCCTGAGAAAACAAAGGCGTCACCGGCAGCCCCATCAGCAGCCCCAATGCCGCTATCATGAATCGGTTCGTGTGCTCCATACGGTTGCTGGTCGCGGGCTTCAACGTTTGAGTACCTCTCTTTTTCAGGTCAGTTCAGTTAAACCAAATTCAAGCTCTATAGCCAAACCAAATTCAAGCTCTATAGCCAAACCAAATTCAAACTCTATTGCTTGACGTGTCCGCTACTTCGGGAAAAGATTAAGCGGGTGCTTCCTATGTGTTTCTATCATCCCAAGGAGGCCGGGGCGATGGGAAACCCTCTCACCCAGACTGTGGTGTAGTTCAAAAACGCAAAAAAGACAGTAAGGAAAGACGGAAAGGTGGAACCGAGATGGCTGTTGTTTGTCCCGAATGCGATAACCCGATTGTGGTGGATGCGGACGAAGTAGAAGAAGGCGAAACTGTAACCTGCGACGAGTGCGGAACCGACCTCGAGGTCGTCTCCCTCGACCCCATCGAGCTTGCACCGGTCGATATGGAAGGCTACGACGACGAAGACCTCTCGCACGACGACGACGAGGAAGACGACGAATAACTAACCCCAGACGGTCCCTGAGACGGTGAGGAAAGCCCAATGCTTCCTCGCCGAACCTTTTACGCCGCTCGGCCCCGCAACCAGGCGATGCGGGCCGGGTTCTTACCGGCAGCTATACTGGAGCCTATGATGCCAGTCGCACATTCGGTTCGTCGCCTCGCCTTGATCCTCGCCCTCTCTGCCTCCTTACCGGGCCTGTCCATCGTCACGGCCACACCTATGGCTGCCCAGCAGCGCGGCGCCGTGCAGCGCGTCATCCAGGGCAAGGTCGAAGACAAGGACGGAGCCCCCATCAAGGGAGCCATCGTCTACCTTCGTGATGGCCGCACCTCCTCGGTTCGCAGCGCCATCTCCGACACGGACGGCAGCTACCGCTTCGGCCAGCTCTCGCTCAACACCGACTACGAGATCTGGGCCGCGCTCGAAGGCAAAAAGAGCGACTCCAAATCCATCAGCTCCTTCGACAGCAAGAGCCAGTTCAACATCAACCTCAAAATCGACAAGTAGGTACTTCGTACCGTTCTCGGGGCTGTGCGGGGGAACGATCTTCTGAGGTCCTCCCGTTGGGGTCGGAAGCGAGCATCTTTCCTTTCGTCCAGCGGGAGGATCTTTGCCTCAGATCCTGCCCAGGCAAATCCGAGAACGACACGAAATACCTTTAAAACAAAGAAGTTAAACGAGACCTTTCAGTCTCTGATACGTTAAAGAAAAAGACTTCCGGATTTATCCGTGCGGTGTCCTGAGCTTCTCTTCCCGCGCGCCCGTTCCTCGAAGTCCATCTTCGGAATCTGACCTTCAGCTACAACTGCTAGCTGCTCTACGGGCCGAAGTAGAGGACTCCATGTATCCCAGGCTCCAAAATCTCTTCCTGAACTCACTCGGGGAAGCCTCCGACAGTTCAGTGACGGCACTCGCCGACGTAGTCACCCTGCCCGCGCAGAGCATCCTCATCGAGCAGGGTGCGCCCACGCAGTACGTCTACCTGCTCACCTCCGGGCTGGCCTCCATGGTCAACACCATGCCCGACGGCAGCACCGCGGAGGTCGGCGTCTGCGGCCGCGAAGGCCCCATCGGCGCCGCCGACCTCTTCGGCCAGGGCTCCACCGGCTGCATTATGCAGATCGCCGGCGACGGCCTGCGCATCCCCGTCGACGCCTTCCGCCAGCTACTGCACGAATCCGCGGAGGTCCGTGGCCGCACCCTCGAGTTCATGCAGAACACCATCGCGGGCCTCGGCCAGATCTCGGCCTGCAACCGCCTCCACAGCGCCGAGGCGAGGCTCGCACGCTGGCTCCTGATGGTGCAGGACCGCGTCGAGGGCAAGACCGTGCCGGTCAAGCAGGCCTGCCTGGCCCAGATGCTCGGCTCCCGCCGCACCACCATCACGATGGCCGCAGCCATCATGAAGCGCAACGGCTGGATCGGCTACAACCGCGGCCGCATCCAGATCCTCGACCGCCGCCTGCTGAAGTCTGCGGCCTGCACCTGCTACCCCGTACTCGACCGCCTCTACCGCGAGCTATATTCCACCGCCAGCCTGTAGCCCAGCCCAGAGCAAGGCGAAACGGGGATAAAAAGGAAAAAAGGATAAGAGCGGAGCCTGAAGATTTGTGCTGTTACGCGCAGCGTCCAGAACCGCACGAAGTGCCGCCCGCCCGGCGTGAGGGCGCTGTTGCCTGTTCTTTTGGTTGTCATTCAGGAGCGAAGCGGAGGAATCTGCTGTTGCCCTTGCCGTTGTTTCTTGGGTAGGTCCGGGCTTTAGCCCGGACATTAAAACCCGCCACGGATGCGGGCTTTAGCCCCCGAGGTGTGCTTTCTTTTCTCAACCACAACGGCAAAGGCGCCCTGACGCCGGGCGGGCGGCACTTCGTGCGGTCTTAGACGCTTCGCGTAAAAACCTAAACCCCGCGCAACGCATCCTCAATCCCGGAGTTCACCTCAGCCTCGGCAAACTCCGCAGCCACCCGAATCCCATTCATGATCGCCCGCTCATTCGAAGACCCGTGCCCAATAATGCACACCCCACGCACCCCCAACAACGGCGCGCCACCATACTCGGAGTAATCCAGCCGCTTCTTGAAATCGCTGAACGCCTTCCGCGAGAGCAGCGCCCCCACCTGCGAGGTCACCGTCGACTTGAGCGACTGCCGCAGTGACGAGTTCACCAGCCGCGCCAGCCCCTCCGACGTCTTCAGCGCGACGTTCCCCACAAACCCGTCGCACACCACCACATCGGCAGCGCCGTTATAAAGATCGCGGCCTTCCACATTGCCAATAAAGTTAATCCGCTTGATCGCCCGCAGCAGCGGCAGCGTATCCCGCGTCAGGTTGTTCCCCTTGGAGTCTTCCTCACCGATCGAAAGCAACCCCACCCGAGGGCTCGCCACCTTCAAAATACTCGTCGAGTACATCGACCCCATCACGGCAAACTGCACCATGTTATCGGGGTCGGAGTCCACATTCGCGCCCACGTCCAGCAGCAGCGTCGGATAGCCCGTCGTCGTCGGCAGCGTGGCCACCATCGCCGGACGCTCCACCCCCGCCAGCATCCCCAGCACCATCTTGGCCGTGGCCATGGCCGCGCCGGTATTGCCCGCGGTAAAGAACCCCTGGGCCTTGCCTTCGCGCACCAGCTTCAGCCCCACCCTCATGCTGGAGTCGCGCTTGGACCGGACAGCCTGCGCCGCCTTATCGTCCATGCTGATCCACTCACTCGCATGGACAACTTCGATGGCAGGCTTCCACATCATGCCGCGTGTAGCCGCCTCGAGCGCCGGGGCCACCTGATCCTCGGGACCAACCAGCAACACCCGCACATCGAACTCGCGGCACGCAAGAATAGCCCCGCGAATCTCCGATTCCGGGGCCTTCTCCGAACCCATTGCATCGACGACTATATCGACTGGCATCAGGCGCGTTCTGCTTTCATTCGTCTCTTAAGCCGTTGTAGTCGAAGAGCTTGTTAGCTGGCTACTTCTTTGGCCGCAAGCACTGCACGGCCCTTGTACTCACCGCACTTGGGGCATGCGCGGTGCGGCAGCTTGCGCTCCTGACAGTTCGGGCAGAAACCCGAGTTCACCGGGGTAAGAAAGTCATGGCTGCGGCGCTTGGCAGTGCGCTGTTTCGAGTGACGCCGTTTCGGATTAGGCATTTCAGTTCCCTTTCAAACCAGCCGGCACAGAGCGCAGCATGGCCACACAAAAATCTAAATTCGCAGTACCTTACTTCTCGATGTGTCCAGCCAGCCCGGCAAGCGCATTCCACCGCGGATCGACCACGGTTTCGGCACATTTACAAGTGGCAACGTTCAGGTTTTGGCCACAACGCGGGCATAGGCCCTTGCAATCCGGCGTGCAGAGCGTCCGACCGGGCAGGGAAAGCAACACCTGCTCCCGCACGACGTCCTCCAGCAGAAGACCGCTTTTTCCATAATACCCTATTTCGGTCTCATCTTCGGTAATAGATCGCTCTCCGGCCTCAGCATCTGCACTTTCCGGCCTGAAGATCAGGTCGAAGCTCCCCGAAAGCGGCACCGACACGGGGTCCACGCAGCGCGCGCATAGCACCTCGAACTCGCCTTTGTACCCGGCGCGAACCCGAATATCCGAAACCGTATCCTGCGGCCCCCGGTGCTCGAGGATCAGGTCGGCCCGCCCGCCCACCGGCATCTCGCCGATCTGCCGCGTGTCCTCCTGGTAGTCGATCACGCCCGGAGCGATTGTTTCTTCAAAAAATAACGGTTCCTGTTCGAGTTGGAGCGGAATAATCAGCACACTACAAGCCTATGGAGTCCCAGCCCGCAGGTCAACTACCCCAGGCAATTCCGTATCTGTAGAATGGGCGTAATTATCATGAAAGCAACCTCATCGGCATCTCCTGACACATCACACGTCTTTCTGACGCTGGACGCTCTCCGTGGAGTCGCCGCGATTGCCGTCATGACCTTTCACTACAGTGGCGAGTTCGGCCACCAGTTCTTTCCGCACGGATATCTCGCTGTCGATTTTTTCTTCATGCTCAGCGGTTTCGTTCTAACTTTCGCCTACCAGACGAAGCTTGATCGCGGCTGGACTACCCGTTCGTTTCTTGTGACCCGCCTCGTCCGCCTCTACCCCCTTTATTTTATCGGTCTTGTGCTGGGCATCTTTCTCAATACAATGCACGATCACTCCAGCCATCTCCACCCGGGTGCCCGTACCATCTCCATCCTGATACTCGATGGCCTGCTCCTTCTCCCCGCGGTCGGCGTTCCAACCCGGGATCACATCATCTTTCCTTACAACCAGCCTGCCTGGTCCCTCTTCTTTGAGGTCGCAGCCAATATCTTTCATGCCCTTTTCCTGAGAAGGCGAAGCTGGAAGTTTCTTCTTGGAACCCTCGGCGTCGTTGCAATGGCGTTCATTTATTCCATTCGCAAGTTTGGCACGATCGACTTCGGCGTTAGCCAACCGCATGCTTTCTACACCTTCTCCCGCGTCCTGTTCTCTTATCTCATCGGTATGCTCCTGCTCATGGTTTGGAAGTCAGGAAAAGTTCGCTTGCGCGTTCATCCATTCTTCGTTGCCATTCTGCTCCTCCTCTCGCTGGGGGCTCCGGCCATGCCCCAATTCAAAACGATGTACGATCTGCTCCTTGTGGTTCTATTTTTCCCGGTACTGCTCCTGGTGGGCGCTTCGTCGCAACCTGGCCCGCGCCTCGTGAAACTCTGCCATTGGCTGGGTATCTCTTCCTATGCGGTCTACATGCTGCACGTACCGTGCAGCCGCCTCCTGGACGGTGTCAGACACTCCTTAGCTCGAAGCTCAGACAATCAGCATCCCTGGGCAAGTATCATCTCCATTCTGTTCACGATCATGCTCGCTCTCTTACTCGATCGTTTCTATGACATACCCGTCCGAACTTTCCTCCGTAGAAAGCTCGCCAGTACTACTGCATCACCCCGGATCACCACCACGATCGCATCCTAACCCCGGGCAATTGCTGTGCACATAGCCTTCCCCCATCTGCACGATTTACCCTAGCCAGATGAGTTCTCTTTCGAACGGCCTGCCCATCTCCCTGGCCGACGTCCAAGCCGCCCGCGAACGTCTCCAGGGCTCCATCTATCTCTCGCCCTTCCCCCACTCCGAGATGCTCTCCCGCACCACCGGCCAGTCCATCTTCCTCAAGCTCGAAAACCTCCAGATGACCGGCTCCTTCAAGGAGCGCGGAGCCCTCAACCGGCTCTCCCTGCTCACGCCCGAAGAGGCAGCCCGCGGCGTCGTCGCCGCCAGCGCCGGAAACCACGCCCAGGGCGTCGCCTACCACTCCACCAAGCTCGGCATCCGCTCCAGGATCGTCATGCCCCTGGCCACGCCGCTGGTCAAGGTCACCGCCACCCAGCGCTTCGGCGGCGAGGTCGTCCTGCACGGCGCCAACTACGACGAGGCCGCCGCCGAGGCCACCCGCCTCTGCAAAGTCGACGGCCTCACCTTCATCAGCCCCTTCGACGACCCCGCCGTCATGGCCGGACAGGGCACCATCGCCCTCGAGATGCTCCAGCAGGTCCCCGACCTCGACGCCATCGTCGTGCCCATCGGCGGCGGTGGCCTCATCGGCGGCATCGCCTGCGCGGCCAAGGCCCTCCGGCCCGGCATCAAGATCGTCGGCGTCCAGACGGCGCGGCTCGCCTCCATGCCCGCCGCGCTCGCCAACCACGGCCCGGTCACGCTGCCCCCCTCCACCACCATCGCCGACGGCATCGCCGTCCGCCGCGCGGGCGACGTCACCTACCCCATGGTCGCGGCACTTGTGGACGAGGTCGTCACCGTCGAAGAGGACGAAATTGCCTCCGCCATCCTGATGCTGCTGGAGCAGGAAAAAACTCTAGCCGAAGGAGCCGGAGCCTCCGCTTTGGCCGCGCTGTTGCAGCAGAAGACCTCGCTCAAGGGAGCCCGCACCGGCGTCCTGGTCTCGGGCGGCAACATCGACGTCACGCTGCTCTCGCGCATCATCGAGCGCGGCCTCGTGCAGGATGGCCGTCTCATCCGCCTGCGCATCCACCTGCTCGACAAGCCCGGAGCCTTGCAGGACCTCACCCGCGTCATTGCGAGCCATCGTGCCAACATTGTCGACACCCTGTACAACCGCGCCTACTACGGCGTGAACCTGGGCGAGACGGTCATCGACATCACCATGGAGACCCGAGGCCGCGAGCAGGTCATCGAGCTACTGGCCGCCCTCACCGCCGAGGGCTACAAGCACAGCCGCGTGCAATAAAATCCTAAAACGCAAGAGCAAGGCGAAACGGGGATAAGAAGGGAAAAAGGGATAAGAGTGGAGCCTGAAGGTCTTTGCCTTTCACGCGCAGCGTCCAAGACCGCACGAAGTGCCACCTGCCCGGCGTGAGGGCGCTGTTGCTGTCGCCTGTTTTCTTGGTTGTCATTCAGGAGCGAAGCGGAGGAATCTGCTTCTGTTCTTGCCGTTGCTTCTAAGGTAGGTCCGGGCTTTAGCCCGGACATTAAAACCAGCCACAGCGGGCTTTAGCCCCCGAGGTATGCCTTCTTCAACCCCACCACAAATCTGAAGGCCCTTTGGGATTCGGCAGCAAAACCGATAGATCGGGTCTTCAACCCTCGTCCATACGCGGAAACATTTACCGGGGGCCGGGGGCGTTGCCCAGGTATCCGAATGAGCAAAAAGATGAGGGCCGAAGGCCCAACCTATCACCCGGCACGGTTCTGACGCGCCCTTTCAACTCATGTACCAGCCGCCGTTAAGGTTGATAGTCTGCCCCGTCATAAATCCATTTCCCGCCACCATCACCACGGCCTCGGCGACCTCCTCTGCTTCACCGAAACGCCCCACCGGCAGCAACTCCGGCTTCGCCGCGTTATTTCCCCGGATCATATCCGTCACCACCAGCGCCGGGGCGATCGCGTTCGAGGTGATCCCCTCCTTCGCCAGCAGACTGGCATAGCTGTGCGTCAGCCCCAGCATCCCGGCCTTGCTCGCCGCATAGTGCGGGCCAATCACGCCGCCGCTCTGCGCCGCAATCGACGACACAAAGATCAGCCGCCCCCAGCGACGCTCCCGCATCCCCGGCAACACCGCCTGCGAGACCAGAAACGCCGAGGTCAGGTTCTGCGAGATCGACCGCTCCCAGTCGCTGCTCGTAATCTCCGCCAGCGGCCTGCGGATGCTGATGCCTGCGTTATTCACCGCAATGTCGATAGCCCCACACCGGCTCTCGATCGCGGCAACCATCTCCGCCACCTGCGGCTCGCTCGAGACATCGCACTGCACCGCGAAGCCCTCGCCGCCACCCGCATGGATCGCCGCAACCACCTCCTGCGCGGCAGCCTCCGACGCCAGATAGTTCACCGCGACCACACACCCGGCCTCGGCCAGAGCAATCGCGCAGGCCCGCCCGATCCCCCGCGACCCACCCGTCACCAAAGCGACCCTGCCCTTGAGACCGCCCATCTATCCCTCCCGCAACTGCTCCAGAAACTCTACCAACTCCTTCGCCAGCGGAGCCTCCAGCTCAAGCTCTTTGCCCGTCTGCGGATGCGTCAGTTGCAACGAGGCCGCGTGCAGAAAGTTCCGCTCCAGCTCCAGCACGCCTTCACCGCCATCCACCCGGCGAATCACATGCGGAGCGCCATACAAAAAGTCCCCCACCACCGGATGCCCCAGCGACTGCATATGCACGCGAATCTGGTGCGTTCTTCCGGTCTCGATCTTCACCTCGACCATCGTAAACGCGCCGAACGGCGTAGTAATCCGCTCCAGCACGTGCATGTGCGAGACGGCGCTGCGCCCATCCGGCCTCCGCGTCGTCATGCGGATGCGCCGCTGCAAGTCCCGCGCGATGGGCAGCGTTACCGTCGTATCGTCCTTGGCCAGATGCCCGTGCACCAGGGTCAGATAGGTCTTCTTTACCGTTCGTTCGGAGAACATCTCCCCCAGCTTGCGGTGCGTGCTGTCATCCTTCGCCACCACGATCAGCCCGGAGGTCTGCTTATCCAGCCGATGCACGATCCCCGGCCTAAGCTGCCCGCCGATATCCGACAGCTTGGCCAGATGAAAGAGCAGCGCATTGACCAGCGTGCCCTTGTTCCGGTCGTCGTCGGTCGCGCCCGCGCCGGCATGAACCATCATGCCCGCAGGCTTGTTCACCACCGCCAGATACTTGTCCTCGAAGACGATATCCAGCGGAATATCCTCAGCAGTAGCGTGCAGCGGCTCCAACTGCGGCTGGCCCTCGATCTCGACCGTCTCGCCGCCCTTCAACTTATCCTTGGCCTTGGGCGTCTCGCCGTTCACGCATACCTGCCCGGCGTCGATCAGGACCTGCACCCGCGCCCGAGAGATATCCGGCAGCGCCTGCGCCAGGTAAAGGTCGAGCCGCATCCCCGCGGCCACAGGATCGGCCACAAACGTCCGCACGGTAGCGTCGGTCACATCGCCGTCGTCTTCAAAGTCGAGCACCGGCACCACCGGCGGCATCTCCGGGTCCACGCCGCGCGTGGCCACATACTCCGCCCGCACCGAGTGGCGGCGCTGGCCCTTGGGCAACATATTCTTCGAGGGCATCGAACACCTTTCCTTCTTCGCTGCGATAGCGAGACAAACAAAAATCCGTAGCGACCCGCCACGTTAAGGGCACGGCCTCAGACGAGGGACGCCTCTTCCGCCGGTGTAGTCAGCACATAGACCACCGCTCCGGCCAGCATCATCCCCACAGAGACCCATTGCAGCGGATCGAGCATCGAGGTCGATCCAAACATATCCGGCTGCCGCAGAAAACCGATCAGGAACTGCCCCACCCCAGCCGCAAACAGAGCCGCAGCGGTAACCCCTCCCACCGCCGGACGTCGCCGACGCAGCCAGTAGAGCAGCCCATCGGTCAGCAGCAGCGCGTAAAACGCCACATACAGGGCCACCGGATGCAGCGGGGTCGACTCGCCCGGCATCCTGATCCCGAACCGAGCCGGAAGCCCCGCGTCCGAGCCTTCGGCAAAGTGCCCCAGCGCCAGAAACGCCCACGTCAGCGTCGCGCACGGAGCCCACGCGTCCAGCACCTTCCATACCGGCAGATGCTTCCTGCGCAGCCAGATCAGCATCACCACCAGCGTGGCCGCCATCCCCGTGGCGGTCAGCGAAGGCACCATCAACAGCAGCAGCGGAGCCTGCAAAAAGCTATGCACATTCTCAACCACCAGCAGCAGCCGCGAGAGCACAAACGCCGCGATCACCGCGGACAGCCCCGCGTCCCAAACCTCATCGGGAGCCAGCCCTACCCACGCAGCCGTCCGCTGGCTCAGCAGCAACGCCAGCATCAACCCCACCGCAGCCAATACGCCAAAGGTCGGAATCGAGAGGTGCCCGGAATGAAGGAGGTAGGGATACACGGCTTACAACAGTCTATCTGCTCAACAGCAAAAGCGCCCTGGCGCCGGGCGGGCGGCACTTCGTGCGGTTCTCGACGCTTCGCGTGAAAGAAGAAGAGAAGAAGAAAACCGACCCACTGGGCCGTGCGACGAAGCGCAGGTGAACCCGTCTAAGACGGTGGGATCTAGCCGTGGCTCTTTAGGCTTTCCGAACTGGCGGACCTAGCACACCGAGCCATATCTACGAGCCAAACCCCTGTTCAATGAGTATTGGTTCAACCTGCGTTGTTCGCGCACCTGCTTTGCAGGCCGGCGTTCTGGTTTGGATGCTAACCGTGTCCGCAGACAAGCGCAAGTCAAGCGGTCTGGATACGATTTAGACCAGATTAAGACACTTACTGTTTTTCTTTATCCCGCCCGCCGAGCCTCACGGCCCTCAAGCTCCGCATCCAGCAGCTCATCGAGCATCCCCGAGAGCGTCCGCATCGTCGTCTGGCTCGACTGCGACTCGGCTATAGCACTCGCCAGCTCATCGTGCCGCGCCCGCAGCACTGCCAGCTCATCGGCGATATTCAACGAGGCCAGCACCGCCACCCGCAGCGAATCCACCGTGGCCCCCAGCGCCGAGACGGCCCGCATCTTGGCGTCCACAATGGACGCCAGATGCTGAATATAAGCAGGGTCGGTGCCGCGCAGATGATAGACCTGATCGTAGATCTCGACCGACACTGCATCCGCGCGGGCCTGATCTTCACCCATCGCGACCGTGTCCCGAGCCTCTCTCAGATCATCAAATTCACTCAATCCGCATTCCCCTGGCCCAGTTTTAAATCAACTCATCCATCTGCCGCATCAGCTTCTCCACGCGGCTCCGCACCACATCGCGCTCCTGGTTCAGCGCCGTAAGCTGCGTCTGCGTCTCGTTCGACGCACCGATCAGCGCATCGAGCTGCTCGCGCAGGCTGGCAGCCTCGGCCTCTGCCGCGGCGCGCGCCTCGCGCTCCCGCCGCACAATCTCGACGGCGCGAAGGATCTTCTGCTCGATCGCCTGAAAGTCCTCGGCGCTGAAGCTCTGCTTCACTTCCGAAACAGCAGCGGTGTTTGTGCTCTCGTCCATACTCTTCTCTTCCGTATCCACCAGATTCAAGACTGCCGATGTGCTCACGCGGGTGCTCCCTGTCGCGAGTATAGACTCGCCCTCAGTGGATTTCGTAGCCTTAGCCTCAAGGAGTGATTCCAGGTAGAACCTAGCTTGGTTCCCTCGTCTTCCCTTCAAGACCGCATCACCCCGCCCAGCTTCTCCAGAGCCGCGATAATCGCGCCCTGCCACGCCGTCAGGTCCTCTTCACGCAGCGTCCGGTCCGGCGACTGAAAGACCGTCCGCAGCAGCAGCGAGTAGTGGCCGGGGTTCTTCTTCGCGTCGCGGAAGACCTCGACCGGCAGCAGCCGTTGCAGCTCCGCAAACCCCAGCCCTTCGACTGCCTCGGCCACCTGCCGCCACACGACGGCATCAGAAAATGTAACCGAAAAATCACGTTCGACGGCCTGGAAGCGCGACAGCTCCCGCGCCGTCACATGCCGCAACGGAAGCGCCAGCAGAGCCTCGAGATCCAGCTCGGCCAGATACACCGGCTGCCGCAGCTTGCGCGCCTGCTGCTCTGCCTGGGCAAGCTGGCCGAAGCACCCAAAGCTCTTGCCGCCGATCAAAACCGCAGCCGCACGAGTGGCCTCAAGATACCCCGGCACCCCCTCAGTTGCATACGTAACACCCGAAGTAGCAAATAACCCGAGCACCGCTTCCACCACGCCTTTCAGCTCATAGAACGGCGCGTCCGCAGCACTAGCCAGCGCATTCGCGGCCACCTGCCCGGTCAGCCCCAGAGCCAGCGACCGCGACTCCACCACCTCGGCCGTCGATCCCGTAAACCGCGCCCCCGCCTCGAACAGACGCACGTTCAACACGTCGCGATTAAGGTTGTGCGCCAGCATCGCCACCATGCCCGGCACCAGCGACGGACGCAGCAGCGAAGCCTCTTCGTTCAACGGATTCTCCAGCGGAATCGCCGGGCGATCCAGCGCAAACAACACGCTCTCCGACGGGCTGGCAAAGGTCGTGCTCACGGCCTCCGAATAGCCCAGCGCCAGCAGCCGCTGCTGCACGGCCTTCTCCGCACGAGCCGTGGGATACGCCTCAACAATGCCCGGCGTCGGCAGCGTGTTAGCAAAGCCGTTGTAGCCGTAAACGCGCGCCACCTCTTCGATCAGGTCGATCTCGCGTGTCAGGTCCAGCCGCCAGCTCGGCAGCTTCACCTCAAACGCATCATCATCGACCGCCGTGAGCCCACAGCCCAGCGCCGTCAGAAAACGCACCACCAGCTCCCGCGTAATCCCCTCGCTGGCGATGGTGGTCCCAAGGTGCCGCTGCACCTGCTTCACCGAGAGCGTAATCGCCGGACGATCCGCCGTAACCGAGGCCAGCGCGGGCACAATCACATCGACCAACTCACCATCGAGCTGTCCACCGCAAGCCTCAAGAATATGCCGCGTCACCAGCGTGTTGCCGATGGGCGCCGCGTTGAAGTCCGCGCCGCGCTCGTACCGGTGCGAGGCGTCCGTGTGGATCAGGTGCCGCCGCGAGCTGGCGCGAATCCCCGCCGGCTCGAACCACGCCGACTCCACCACGATGTTCTTCGTCTCAGCCGTAATCATCGAGTCCCAGCCGCCCATCACGCCGGCCAGCGAGAGCGCCTTCTTCTCATCTGCGATCACCAGATCTTCAGCGGTCAGCGTGCGCGTGGTCCCGTCGAGCAGACGCAGTTGCTCGCCCGCGTGCGCCAGCCGCACCACGATCCCTCCCTCGATCTTGTCGAGGTCGAAGGCGTGCGTGGGCTGCCCCATGCCCAGCAGCGTAAAGTTGGTCGCATCGACCGCGTTCGAGATTGCCTTCTGCCCCAGCAGCTCGAAGTACTTCGCCGTGACACCCGTCGAAGGCGAAATCGTCGCGCCGCGAATCACCCGCGCCGTAAACCGTCCGCAGCGCTCGGGAGCCTCAATCCGCACCGGCAGCGGCGCGGCGGGCACAGGCTCCGGCAAGTCCAGAGCGAAGGGCATCAGGGGCACGTCGTAGATCGTCGCCGCCTCGCGCGCGATGCCATAGTGGTTCATCGCGTCCACACGGTTGGTCGTAATGTCCATCTCGAAGAGATGGCCCGCGCCCTCACCGAGATCGTGCACGCCTTCCACCGCGATGCCGCGCAGGGTCAGGTCTTCCGCAAGTTGTTGGTCGTCCACGGTGATGCCGGGGACGGAAGAACGAAGCCAGCTTGTAAGAATCTTCATGGTTTGACGCTTTCCAGTGTAACTGCCCGGAGCAGAGGCACTTCGTTATGAAAACTGCTCCAAAAAGCGCATATCGCCCGAATAAAACTGGCCGATATCCGAGACCCCATGCAGGATCATCGCGAACCGCTCGACGCCCATGCCGAAGGCGAATCCGCTGACCTTCGCCGGATCGTACGCGCCGTCGTCCCGGCCTAGCTTGCGCCGCTCGCCGGTCACCGCGTCGAAGACCGCCGGGTCGACCATGCCGCAGCCCAGCAGCTCGATCCAACCCGAGTGCTTGCACTTGCGGCAGCCCGAGCCGCCGCAGAAGATGCACGAGATCTGCACATCGGCCGAAGGCTCCGTGAACGGGAAGAAGCTGGGGAAGAACCGCGTCTTCACCGACGATCCGAAGAGCGCCCGCATAGCATGGTCGAGCGTCCCCTTCAGGTCCGAGAAGGTGATGTTCGTATCGACGCACAGCCCCTCGATCTGGTGAAAGATCGGCGAGTGCGTGGCGTCGGCGGCGTCGTTGCGGTGCACCTTGCCGGGGATGACGATGCGCAGCGGCGGTTGCTCGGCCACCATCGTGCGTATCTGCACGGGCGAGGTGTGGGTCCGCATCAGTAGCCGGTCGCGCCCCGGCTTCGACTCCTGCCCGGCGATCTGGAGCGTGTCCTGCGTGTCACGGGCCGGGTGGTTCGGAGGAAAGTTCAGCGCCTCGAAGTTGTAAAAATCGCTCTCGACCTGCGGGCCGAGCCGCGTGGAGTAGCCCAGGTGATGGAAGACGGTCACGATGGCATCGAGCGTCGTCAACAGCGGATGCGGAATACCCGGCTTATGCGCCGTGCCGGGCAGGGAGACGTCGATTCCCTGCACTACAGCGGCCTTGGCCGCGACCGGCGCGTCGAGCACGGCCTCAATCTGCTGCTTCAACTGGTTGAAGCGCATTCCGAGCGGCTTGCGGGCCTCTGGCGGCGCGTCCTTCAGCCATGTCTCGCTGATCGACTTGAGGCGGCCCTGCTTGCGTCCGAGCCAGAGCAGACGGAAGGCTTCGGGGTCGTTGGCCGCCGATGCTGCGGCGGACGCGCTCACCTCTTCGGCGAGCACGCTGAAGGCTGTGTCCAGCGTCGGCTCGTCGTAGCCGGAGAGGTGGGGAATCACTTGAGAGATAACGTCTTGCATGATCTTTAGAGTTTAGTACTTCGTACCGTTCTCGGGGCGGCATGGACAGGATGATCTTCTGAGGGCCTTCCGCTGGTCGGCAGCGAGCATCGTTTATTTCCGACCGACGGGAGGACCACGCGAAGCAATAAAAAGGCGTGCAAACGCCCGCGGAGTACTATAATCACGCAGCCTCCCGCTCAAACTGAGGGGTAACGTTCATGCAGACAAGTCAATTCTCTGAAGAGCTACGCAGACGACGGACGCTCTCTCGACCGCAGATACGAGCAGAGTTCTGGAAGTATTTTGTGCTTGCCATCTTGAGCTGGGGCGTGGCGGGCGTCATCATCGACCACCTGATAACGCATGTTCACTCGGCCTTCATCGACATACCGGCCTGCTTGCTCACGTCGTTGGTAGCTGCGTTTTTATCTGTCATTAGCTGGATCAAGTTCAGGAATCTGGGTGCGGTGGACAAGCAAGCGAGCTAGGCATGTCCTCCCAGATTCGGGGCACGTTTAGGAACAAAAGCGCCCTGACGCCGGGCGGGCGGCACTTCGTGCGGTTCTCGACGCTGCGCGTGTTTCCTACAGCGCCGACAACACCACCGCCACCACCAGCACGCCCAGCATCAGCGATTTCTTATCCGTAATCGCATACACCACCGGGTCTTCATCGAGCTGCCCCCGCGAAGCCAGCAGCCAAAGCTGCAACAGCCACAGCAGCAGCACCGGCACCATAAACCAGAGCCGCCCCGGATGCAGGTAGAGCCGCGAGTTCAGGTTCGAGATGTACTGGGTAAACACCACCACCGACGCCAGCGCCGTAGCCGTGCCGAAGCTGCGCAGCTGCTCGAGATCCGAGATCAGATACCCGCGCCCATTCGCCGGAGCCTTATCCCGCAGGCGCAGGCTCTCCAACTCCGCGAAGCGCTTCACAAATGCCAGCGACAGGAAGAAGAACACGCTGAACCCGCCCAGCCACGTCGAGACCGGAACCCCGGTCGCCGCCGATCCGGCCATGATCCGAATCGTGTACAGCCCTGAGAGGACGATCACGTCCACCAGCACCATCCGCTTCAGTCGCAGCGAGTAAGCCAGCGTCGTCACCAGGTAGATCCCCATCCAAGCCGCGAACTTGTACGGAGACCCCAGAGCCTCCGACGGCGAGATGGCGGCCAGAATATACGGCAGCCCCAGCGCTAGAGCCAGCGACGCCAACAGCCCCAGCGCCACCACGGCGACGCCTGAAATAGCCGAAAGATTTCCCGCCGCAAAGGGCCGACGCCGCTTGGTGCGGTGCTTCCGGTCGGCCTCGAGGTCCAGCAGATCGTTGACAATGTAGGTGGCCGAGGCACACAGCCCGAAGCTCAAAAACGCAATTGCAGCAGCGACCAGCAGCCCCAGCGAGCGCACGTGCGCCAGCAGCAGCGGCAGAAAGATCAGGACGTTCTTAGCCCACTGGTGCAACCGGACGGCCTTCAGCCACGCCTTCAGGGTCGAGCTGCTGTCCTCAAAGGTCCGGATCGGAACCGTACCCGAACCGGCCAGCGCCGAGCGCAGACCGGATGTGGGATTGGCCACCATAGGCTCCTTGCAGGCCGCCAGCACCGGCCCGTCCGGCGTGGCGTTGCCGATATAGCTGAACTCGTCGCCGAACTCCTGCCGGAACGCCGCCAGCTTATTGCCCCCGGCCAGGTTCAGCTTGCCGTCCGACGCCAGCACTCCCGAAAAGATACCCAGGTGCAACGCCACCCGGCGCGCCAGCGTGGAGTCGGCCGCGGTCGCCAGGTAGATCGGCCGTCCGGCTGCGTGTTCGGCCGTCAGGAACTCCAGCAGCGGCTGATTGTAGGGCAGATGCTCGACATCCAGCTCGACCGCCGAGGTAACGTGCTGCTTAAAAGCGGCCTTACCCTGAGCCAGCCAGCCCGGAATCCGTAGCAGAAGCTCCGGATGCTGCCTCGCCAGAACCAGCACAGAGTCGACCAGCGTATCCGACTTGACCAGCGTTCCGTCAAGATCCACACACAGGGGTAGAGTCGTCGTGAAGCCCTTATCGGTCAGCGATGTAACGGATTTTTCCAGCAATAGTCTGCTCCCCTTTGGAGGGTAGCGCAGCCGGAAGCTCCGCGCCACCCTCTTCATCCATCCGGCTCCAATTGAAATGAAACCTTCTTTACCGTCGATTCGTCAGTTCACCTATACCATTGACATACGTAGCTGATGTAATTTTGAGACACAGCTTCGCGACAAAAAAATAAGATTCCGGCCCCCAGGCCAGAGAACGGTGAATTATCCCTATGGCGTTATTGGAAACAACTCCACACGATCCTGCCGCCTTGCCTGCGTCCCAGCCGCAGAAATCGCAGCCTGAACCCGAGGGCAAGTCAGGCGGCGGCATCGTGCGCCGCGTGCTGATCGTGCTTGTGCTTGTCGGCGTCGCCGCCTTCGCCGTATGGAAGATCCGCCAGAACCAGGCGGAACAGGCCGTGGAGGCCGATCGGACCGTCTTCACCGCCAACCGTCCCATCCCGGTCCAGATGACCGCGGTCGTCCAGAAGACCATGCCGATCTACCTGACGGCCCTGGGCACGGTCACGCCGTACTATTCGGTCACAGTCAAGAGCCGCGTCGACGGCGAGCTGATGAGCGTCAACGTGCGCGAGGGTCAGGCCGTGCGCAAGGGCCAGCTTCTGGCCCAGATCGACCCCCGCCCCTACCAGGCCGCGCTCGCACAGGCCGTAGGCCAGCTCGCCAAGGACCAGGCCGCCGCCAACTACAACGCCGCCGAGGCCAGCCGCTACACCTCGCTCTACCAGGCCGGAGTCGTCTCCAAGGAGAGCCAGCAGACCCAGATCTCGAACGCGGGCCAGAGCACCGGCACGCTCGACGCCGACCGCGCCGCCATCCAGGCCGCCCAGGTCAACGTCACCTACACCCGCATCCTCTCGCCCATCGACGGCGTGGTCGGTCTGCGCCAGGTCGATCCCGGCAACATCGTCCATGCGGCCGACGCCACCGGCCTGATTCTGGTCACGCAGCTCCAGCCCATCAGTGTCATCTTCACCCTGCCCGAAGACCAGCTCCCGCAGGTGCTCAAGCTGATGCGCGCGGGCAGCAAGCTCGCCGTCGAGGCCTATGACCGGTCTGAGACCACCCATCTTGCCAGCGGCTCGCTGCTCACGATCGACAACACCATCGACACCACCACCGGCACCGTCAAGGGCAAGGCCGTCTACGCCAATCAGGACAACGCCCTCTTCCCCAATCAGTTCGTCAACGTCCGCATCGTGCTGCAGCAGCGTCCGAACGCCCTCGTCATCCCGGCCTCGGCTATCCAGAACGGCATTCACGGCACCTTCGTCTACGTCGTCAAGCCCGGCGCGGGCAAGATGGACGCCGAGACCGCGGCCAAGCTGAAGCCCGTCTCCGGCCACAACTTCGAGGCCGAGGACGACAATCACGGCCGTCCCAAGTTCCACGTCGAGGTGCAGCCCGTCGTGGTGGATCTGATCGAAGGCTCGCAGGTCATCCTCAAGAGTGGCCTGGAGGCGGGCGACAACGTCGTCACCGACGGCCAGGAGAAGCTGAAAGAGCAGAGCAACGTCAGCCCCAAGCAGACCGCCGCCTCCGCGAACGGCCCCTCCACCCAGCCCCTCGACCCCGGCAAGCCCTCGCACAAGCCCCGGGGCCTCGACGCCGCCGACAATGCTGATGCTTCAACCGATGGCCGCGGCAAGGGCCACAAAGGACAAAAACCATGAGCCCCTCAAGGCCGTTTATCCTCCGGCCGGTGGCCACCTCGCTTCTGATGGTGGCCATTTTGCTTGCCGGTGCCGTCGCTTATCTCCAACTGCCCGTCTCCGCTCTGCCCCAGGTCGATTACCCCATCATCCAGGTCATGACCTTCTACCCCGGCGCCAGCCCGGACGTCATGGCCAGCTCGGTCACGGCTCCGCTTGAGCGCCAGTTCGGCCAGATCCCCGGCCTGACCCAGATGACCTCCACCAGCTCCGGAGGCGGCAGCGTCGTCACGCTGCAGTTCTCGCTCTCCGAGTCGATCGACATCGCCCAGCAGGACGTGCAGGAGGCCATCAACGCGGCCTTCACCTACCTGCCCAGCGATCTGCCTAACCCGCCGATCTACAGCAAGGTGAACCCCGCCGACGCGCCCATCCTGACCCTCGCGCTGACCAGCGACTCGCTCGCCCTCAGCAAGGTCGAGGACCTCGCCGACACCATCCTGGCGCAGAAGATCTCCCAGCTCTCGGGCGTCGGTCTCGTCTCGATCGCCGGAGGCCAGAAGCCCGCCGTCCGCATCCAGGCCAACCCCACCGCGCTCGCCGGTTACGGCCTCTCGCTCGAGGACGTCCGCGCCGCCCTCGGCACCGCCAACGTCGACCAGGCCAAGGGCAACCTGACCGGAACCCGCCAGGCCTACACCATCGGGGCCAACGATCAGCTCCTCAACAGCGTCGACTACTCCAACGTCATCATCGCCTACCGCAACGGCTCGCCCGTGCGGCTCAAAGACGTCGCCAACTCCGTTGACAGCACCGAGAATCTCTACCAGGCCGCGTGGATGGGCACCTCCGCCCAGCCCGCGACCTCCGAGACCCCGGCCACGAACCTCTCGCTCAAGCCCGCCGTCATCGTCAATATCCAACGCCAGCCCGGTGCCAACATCATCGGCGTCGTCAACGAGGTGCAGGCGCTTCTGCCCACGCTGCGCCAGTCGCTCCCGGCCAGCGTACACCTCGAAGTCCTGACGGACCGCACCAACACCATCCGCGCCTCGGTCAAGGACGTGCAGTTCGAGCTCGTCCTCACCATCGCCCTGGTGGTCATGGTCATCTTCCTCTTCCTGCGGTCGGTGGCCGCGACCATCATCCCGTCGGTCGCCGTGCCGCTCTCGATCGTCGGCACCTTCGGCATCATGTACCTGCTCGGCTACTCGCTCAACAACCTGAGCCTGATGGCCCTCACCATCTCCACCGGCTTCGTCGTCGACGACGCCATCGTCATGATCGAGAACATCGACCGCTACCTCGAGATGGGCGACACGCCTCTCGATGCCGCGCTCAAGGGCTCCGAGCAGATCGGCTTCACCATCCTCTCGCTCACGGTCTCGCTCATCGCCGTGCTCATCCCGCTGCTCTTCATGGGCGATATCGTAGGCCGCCTCTTCCGCGAGTTCGCCGTCACCCTCTCGGTCACGATTCTCGTCTCGGCTGTCGTCTCCCTCACCCTGACCCCGATGATGGCGGCCAAGCTGCTGCGCCACAAACCGGCCAGCGAGCAGGGCATCTTCTACCGCAAGAGCGAAGAGTTCTTCGAGTGGACCATCGCCAAGTACGGCACCGGCGTCCGCTGGGTGCTCAGGCACCAGCGCATCACCCTGCTGGTCACGGTCGCCACCTTCGTCCTCACGCTCTACCTCTACGTCATCGTGCCCAAGGGCTTCTTCCCTGTGCAGGATACCGGCGTCCTGCTGGCCATCACCGAGGCCCCCGAGACCATCAGCTTCGACGCCATGAGCACGCGCCAGCAGCAGCTCGCCAAGGTCATCCTGCAAGACCCCGACGTGCTCAGCATCTCGTCCTTCATCGGCATCGACGGCACCGACACCACGCTCAACAGCGGCCGCATCCAGATCAACCTGAAGGACCGCGAGGATCGCTCGAGCGACGCCATCGCCGTCATCCGGCGGTTGCAGCCCAAAGTCGACGCGGTCGACGGCATCCAGTGCTTCCTCCAGCCGCTACAGGACCTCACGGTCGAAGACCGCGTCTCCCGCACCCAGTACCAGTACTCCATCGAGGACGCCGACGCCAAGGAGCTGAACTACTGGACCGCGGCGCTCGTCGACGAGCTGGCCAAGCATAAGGACGTCGTCATCGACGTGGGCAGCGACCAGCAGCTCGCCGGACTCGAGGCCCACCTGGTCATCGACCGCGACACCGCCAGCCGCCTCGGCATCACGCCGCAGAACATCGACGACACCCTCGACGATGCCTTCGGCCAGCGCCAGGTCTCGACGATGTTCACGCAGTTGAACCAGTACCACGTCGTGCTGGAGGTCGCCGAGAAGTTCCAGCGCAATCCCTCCTCACTCGACAATATCTACGTGAAAAGCTCGAACGGAACCCAGGTGCCGCTCTCGACCTTCACCCACTTCGAGCAGCGCCAGGCCTCGCTCGCGGTCAACCACCAGGGCCAGTTCCCCAGCTCCACCATCTCGTTCAACCTCGCCGCCGGCAAGTCCATCGGCGACGCGGTCGAGCTGGTCAACTCGGTGAAGGCCAAGCTGAACCCACCGGCCAGCGTCAACGCCAAGTTCCAGGGTTCGGCCGCCGCCTTCCAGGCCTCTCTCTCGAACGAGCCGCTGCTCATCCTGGCCGCGCTCATCGTCGTCTACATCGTGCTGGGCGTGCTCTATGAGAGCTACATCCACCCCATCACGATCCTCTCCACGCTGCCCTCGGCCGGTGTGGGCGCCATCCTGGCCCTCATGGTCTTCCACGTGGACCTCTCGGTCATCGCGCTGATCGGCATCATCCTGCTGATCGGTATCGTGAAGAAGAACGCCATCATGATGATCGACTTCGCCCTCGAAGCCGAGCGCGAACACGGCATGGAGCCCATCGAGGCCATCTACCAGGCCTGCCTGCTGCGCTTCCGGCCCATCATGATGACCACGATGGCCGCGCTCCTCGGCGGCGTTCCTCTGGCTCTCGGTACCGGCACCGGCAGCGAGCTGCGCAGGCCCCTCGGCATCTCCATCGTCGGCGGCCTCATCGTCTCGCAGGTGCTCACGCTCTTCACCACGCCGGTCGTCTACCTCTTCTTCGACCGCATCGGCCGCAAGTATCTGCACACCCAGGAAGCCGACGCGGAGTTCCACAAGCACGCGCATGAGCACGAGCAGCACACGCACGCGGCCGGAGACTAAACCGGCCCGCGCCTCAGGAACAGACCTTCACTAACCGACGCAGCTTTCAGCTCGTCGAAGCAGTAAGAACACAGGGGCGCAGCCCCGGCAGCAAGACCGTAGCAACGTCAGGAGATTTGCCCGGAGGCAGGACGCCGGAGCGAATCTCCTGACAGCACGATCCGGATGCGATATCCGGAAGCAAGGCTTACGGGCAGCCCAGAGCCGTCCCGCAAGCGGAGAGACACCATGGCCGAACCATACCAACCCGGCGACCGTACCCCCACCGACCACGCTCTCCCCGGCGATCAGGCCAAGCTCGACGGCCGCGTGCACCAAGGCGGCGACCGCGCCCCGCACGAACACGCCACCGTCGAGGACCAGCAACGGCTCGACCGTCAGTTCCACGAAGAGGGCACGCCGCTCGAATCGGACGTCAACGGCGTCCACTTCTCCGCGCCCTTTATTCAGCGCCCCGTCGCCACCTTCCTGCTCTCCATCGCCATCATCCTGGCGGGCGCGGTCGCCTACATGCTGCTGCCGGTCTCGAGCCTGCCGCAGGTCGAGTTCCCCGCCATCAACGTCTCCGCGTCCTTCCCCGGAGCCGATCCCGAGACCATGGCCTCGGCCATCGCCACTCCGCTCGAGCGCCAGTTCAGCCGCATCGCGGGCGTCAACCAGATGACCTCGTCCTCGCAGGTCGGCAGCACCTCCATCACCATGCAGTTCGACCTCTCGCGCGACATCAACGGAGCCGCGCGCGACGTCCAGGCCGCCATCAACGCCGCCCGCTCGCAGCTTCCCACCAATCTGCCCTCGAACCCCACCTACCGCAAGATCAACCCCTCGGACTCGCCGATCCTCATCCTCGCCCTCACCTCGGACACGATGACGATCCCGCAGCTCTACGACGAGGCAGACTCGAAGCTCGGCCAGAAGATCTCGCAGGTCCCCGGCGTCGGCCAGGTCAACATCGGCGGCTCGGCCAAGCCCGCCGTGCGCATCGAGGCCAACCCCACCCTGCTCACCTCCTACGGCATCGGGCTTGAGGCGCTGCGCGCCGCGCTCGGCACGGTCAACGTCAACAAGCCCACCGGCTACTTCAACGAGGGCGACCGCCGCATGGCCGTCACCACGACCGACCAGCTCTTCGGCGCGGCCGCCTATGCCCCCCTCATCATCTCCACCGACCGCGGAGCCGTCAGCTCGGCCGCCGCCTCAAACGGCCTGCCCGCAGCCGTGGCCGCAGCCGTAGCCGCGGCTGCCGTCAACCCCACCACCACCACGACCGCCGCCCCAGCCGCGACCACCAGCACCGTCACCAGCGGCACCTCCACCCAGGGTCACGGCGCGGTCCGCATCCGCGACGTCGCCGACATCGTCGACAGCGTCGAAGACATTCACACCGGCGGCCTGGTCAACGGCAAGCCGGGCATCCTCATCACGGTCTTCAAGTCGCCCGGAGCCAACGTCATCTCGACGGTCGACAAGATCATCGCCCTGATGCCGCTGCTGCAGGCGTCGATCCCGCCCGCCGTCAAGCTGCAAGTCGCTCTCGACCGTACCACCACCATCCGCGCCTCGGTCAAGGACGTCACCCAGACCCTCGTCCTCTCGATCTTCCTCGTCATCCTGGTCGTCTTCGTCTTCCTGCGCGAGGTCCGCTCCACGCTGATCCCGTCGGTCTCGGTGCCGCTCAGCCTGCTCGGCACCTGCGGCATCATGTACATGCTGGGCTACACGCTCGATAACCTCTCGCTGATGGCCCTCACCATCTCCACCGGCTTCGTCGTCGACGACGCCATCGTGGTCATCGAGAACATCAGCCGCCACCTCGAGATGGGCCTCAGCCCCTACGAGGCCGCCATGATCGGCTCGCAGGAGATCGGCTTCACCGTCATCTCCATGAGCATCTCGCTCATCGCCGTCTTCATCCCCATCCTGCTGATGGGCGGCATCGTAGGCCGTCTCTTCCGCGAGTTCGCGGTCACCCTCTCGGCGGCCATCCTGGTCTCGCTGGTGGTCTCGCTCACCACCACGCCCATGCTCAGCGCGCGCTTCCTCGAACCGCACAACAAGCGCAAGCACGGCCGCATCTACCGCTTCAGCGAGTCCGCCTTCAACTGGATGACCGACGAATACGACCGCGGCCTGCGCTGGGTTCTGAACCACCAGACCCTCGTCCTGATCGTCCTGATCCTGACCATCGCGCTCAACGGCGTGCTCTTCGTCATCGTCCCCAAGGGCTTCTTCCCCCAGCAGGACACGGGCCGCATGAGCGGACAGATCAACGGCCAGCAGGACGTCAGCTTCGACCTGCTCAAGGCCAAGTCCACCGACCTCGTCGCCAAGGTGCGGCAGGACCCCGGCGTCGAGAACGTGATGATGTTCATGGGCGGCGGCGGTGGCGGCGGCGGCTCCAACAGCTCGCACCTCTTCCTCTCGCTCAAGCCCGACGAGGTCCGGCAGAAGAACGGCGACACCGCCGAGGTCATCCTCGACCGGCTCCGCCACTCCACGCACGGCATCCCCGGCGCGCGGCTCTACCTGCAATCGGCGCAGGAGCTGAACATCGGCGGACGCAGCTCCGCCGCGCAGTACCAGTACACGCTCACCTCCGACAACCTGAAGGACCTGAACGAGTGGTCGCCCCAGCTAATGGCCGCGATGGAGAAGATCACCGCCATCAAGGACGTCAACACCGACCAGATGGACAAGGGCCTGCGCGACCAGATCATCATCGACCGCGACACGGCCAGCCGCCTCGGCGTCTCCGCGCTGGCGGTCGACTCGGTGCTGGCCGACGCCTTCGGCCAGCGCCAGGTCTCGACCACCTACATGCCGCTCAATCAGTACCACGTCGTCATGGAGATCGACCCCAAGTGGCAGCTTGACCCCGGCTCGCTCAAGAACATCTACGTCAAGAGCACGACCGGCACCATGGTCCCGCTCAGCGCCGTCACCCGCTACGAGACCCAGCGCATCCCGCTCTCGGTCAACCACCAGTCGCTGACACCCGCCGCCACCCTCAGCTTCAACCTGAGCCCCGGCGCGGCCCTCAGCGACGCCACCGACGCCATCGAGGCTGCGCGCCTCAAGATCGGGATGCCCGTCAGCATCCGCGGCGGCTTCCAGGGCACGGCCCAGGCCTTCAAGGACTCGCTCTCGACTGAACCTGTCCTCATCTGCCTGGCGCTGGTCGCGGTCTACATCGTCCTCGGCATCCTGTACGAGAGCTTCATCCACCCAATGACGATCCTCTCGACGCTGCCCTCGGCCGGTGTCGGAGCCATTCTGGCGCTGCTGGTCACCAACACCGACCTCTCGGTCATCGCCATGATCGGCGTGATCCTGCTGATCGGCATCGTGAAGAAGAACGCCATTATGATGATCGACTTCGCTCTCGTCGCCGAGCGCGAGGAGGGTAAGACGCCACGGGAGGCCATCTACCAGGCCTGCCTGCTGCGCTTCCGTCCCATCATGATGACCACGATGGCGGCGCTCCTCGGCGGTCTGCCTCTGGCTCTCGGCCACGGCACCGGCAGCGAGCTGCGTCGTCCGCTGGGAATCACCATCGTCGGCGGCCTCATCGTCTCGCAGTGCCTGACACTCTTCACTACCCCGGTCGTCTACCTGGCCTTCGACCGGCTGCGCCTCTGGCTGGAAAAGGTCCGGGGCATCAAGCCGGTCACCCTCGGCCACGCCCACCACCACGACCCACACCCCGTCGCCGGAGACTAAACTCCACAATAGAAAAGCCGCTGTCTCTAAAACGAGACAGCGGCTTTTCTATTGTGGAAAGACTCGTTCTGCCGGACAGGCCCGCTACGCGCGGGGCGGGCGTTTGCACGCCTTTTTAGAGCTTCGCATGGTCCTCCCGTTGGTCGGAAGCAAACAATGTTCGCTGTGCCGACCAGCGGGAGGCCCCATGCCAATGACTCACCCATACCGCCCCGAGAACCGTACGAAGTACCCCCTAGATGGCGGCAGCGACTGGTGTTTCTGCCTCTACCTCCGCCTCAATCGCCGGGGTCGCATACGTCGGTTGCTCCTGCGGAAAGTAAGCATTCGCGAAGTACTGCCCCAGCATCCGGTCCGTGTTGAAGAAGCTGCCGTTCATCGCAATGCAGTGCTGCTGCATCCGCGCCCACGCGTTCGGCCTCTGATACAGCGGAGCCACGCGCTGCTCGAGCTTCTCGTACAAGCTCCCCGCCTCCGCCTCATCGTTGTCGCCGTCGTCGATAGCCCAGCCCGTCACGTCCTCCGCGCAGCCCTCGATCCACCAGCCGTCGAGAATGCTCAGCGACGGCACACCGTTCAGCGCAGCCTTCATCCCGCTGGTACCCGAGGCCTCATACGGACGCCGCGGCGTGTTCACCCACACGTCCACGCCCTGCGTCAGCTTCGCGCCCAGCTCCCAGTCGTAGTTTTCGAGATACAGAATCCGCAGCGAGTTCGTGTTGATCTTCCCCGCCAACTCGAAGACCTCGCGGATCAGCCCCTTGCCCGCCGCGTCGGCCGGATGAGCCTTGCCCGCGTAGATAATCTGCAACCCGCCGATCTTGTTTGCCAGCTTGGCCAGCCGCTTCGGGTCTTCGAGCAGCAGATTGGCCCTCTTGTAGGTCGCCACGCGCCGGGCAAAGCCCAGCGTCAACACCCGCTCGTCCAGAAACTCGCCCGTCCGCTCGGCGATCAGCTCCAGAAGCTTCCGCTTGGTGAGGCGATGGCAGTTGGCGATCTTCGCCGGAGTCACCCCGTACACCGAACGGAAGTACTGGTTATCGTGACGCCAACGCGGAATCTCCTTGTCCAGCAGCTCCTGCAACGGCTGCGCCATCCACGTCGCCGCATGCACGCCGTTCGTAATCGACTCCACGTGATAGTCGGGGAACATCGCCTGCGAGACCTTGCCGTGCTGCATGGCCACGCCATTCACCCAACGCGAGAAGCGCAGCGCCACATAGGTCATGTTCAGCAGGTTGTTGTGCAGCCCGCCAAAACGCTCCAGCGCCTTGCTCCGCTCATCACCCAGCACCGCGTACATCTGGTCCAGGCCGAACTGGTCGTGCCCCGCCGGAACCGGCGTATGCGTCGTAAAGACGCAGCGCCGAGCCACCGCCAGCCGATCCTCCTCGGTCGCCGCCATCAGCGACTTGCTGCCGGTGCGGCTCTCCACCTGCGTCTCCAGCAGCGAGAGCGACAGCAGCGACGCGTGCCCCTCGTTCATGTGATAGACCTTCAACTCGCAGCCCAGCGCCGCCAGCAGCTCCGCGCCGCCGATCCCCAGCACCGTCTCCTGACAGAGCCGATAGTACGTATCGCCGCCATACAGGTGGTCGGTGAGCTTGCGGTCAAAGGGATCGTTGCCTTCAATATCGGTGTCGAGCAGAAAGACCGGGATCACGTGTCCGGCCACGCCCACCACGTCAAACCGCCACGCCTGCACCTTCACAGTGCGGCCCTGCATGGTGATCGTGACCACCTGCTCGGCACTGGGCAGCATGGTCTCGGGCGTCCAGGAGACGTCCTCCTCGGTCTGCTGCCCGTTCGCATCCAGATGCTGCTTGAAGTACCCCCGCCGATGGACCAGCGAGACTGCCAGCATCGGCGCGCCCGTGTCCGCGGCCGAGCGCAGCGTGTCCCCGGCCAGCATCCCCAGGCCGCCCGAGTAGGTCGGCAGCGTTGGGGAGAGCGCGATCTCCATCGAAAAATAGGCGACAGACCGGCTCTTCAGGTCGGGGGTGGAGGAGAACTTCGGGGTGGTCGTGGTATTCGCTAGGCTCGGCGGAAGGCTCATACGGATCGATTCCTCGTGTGCCGGTCACCACTCCGCTCTCCGCTCAGATGGACGAGCGCGACGAACGGGATGAGAATCGGCGGGCTGGTCTAAATTCGGTTGTATTGCGTTTGGGCGTCGTCTCTCGGCTCTGAAAGATGCGGCAGCAAAGGAAAGAAAAGTGCGGCAAGTCGTGCCCGAAACTTCTACAGACTACCAAACCCGCTATGCCCGCCGAGCCCTCTTACAGGCGACTCTGGAGGTAACTCCACCTACCTATTGAGTTACAAAACCAAACTTTGCCGCCAGCCCCAGGGCCAGCGCCAGTAGGAAGGCAATCGTTGTGCTGATCGTCATCCGTTTGGTCACAGCCTGAACCAACAGGATGAGGACGTAGACCGCGAGCGCCAGCAGCAGGCCGCCCGGAGCGAAGAACCGTGTGCTTTCCGGCGTAGGATGAGTCACAAACCACCGCATATGCAGAGGGTTCATGAAGCTTCCGACCAGGAACACTCCAAGGAAGAGCAGAAGTTGTACGAAGCTGAAAAGAACTGTTTTCATCACAAGGACTCGCCTAGAGTCTACCGCGCACTGGTCTAACCAACAGTGAAAATTGAGGAAGAACGAGATGGAAGCTCACGACGACGACCTCCAAAGGTTCGAAGCAGAGGGAGCGCTGCCGCTGCCGGTCGCGGATCGCGAGGGCTACGTGGAACACGCGGGGGTCCGCGTCTGGTACGCCACCTACGGTTCCGGCGAGCCGCTAATCCCGCTGATCCTGCTGCACGGCGGCCTCGGCCATAGCGGCAACTGGGGATACCAGGTTCCGGCGCTGATCCGCCGCGGCTACCGTGCCGTGCTGATCGACAGCCGTGGCCACGGCCGCAGCACGCGCGACGAGCAGCCATTTTCCTATGAACTGATGGCCTCCGACGTCCTGGCCGTCATGGATACGCTGTCTCTGGAAAAGGCTGCTCTGGCAGGCTGGAGCGATGGAGCCTGCACCGCCCTGGTCCTCGCCGCGACGGCTCCCTCCCGCGTCTCCGGCGTCTTCTTCTTTGCCTGTAATATGGACCCCAGCGGCGTAAAGCCTTTTGCCGCCACCCCTACCCTGAACCGCTGCTTGGCCCGGCACACCAGGGACTACGCCGCGCTCTCAGACACACCGGATCGCTTCGAAGATCTCGTCCGAGACCTCACTCTTATGCAGCAGACGCAGCCCAACTACACCGCGCACGATCTTGCGCAGATCGGCGTGCCGGTCACGATCGTACAGAGCGAACAGGATGAGTTCATCCGGCTCGAACACGCCGAGTACCTGGCCCGGACCATTCCAAACGCCGAATTGCTCCTCCTCAACGGCGTGAGCCACTTCGCACCGCTCCAGCGGCCCGAACAGTTCAACGCGGCCCTGTTAGAGTTCGCCGATAAGGTTCTATCGAATCCCTGACCATTAAGGGCACGGCTAAAGCCGTGCCAACTCTCACCTGGGTCGAAGGGTATTTTTGCTGTTGTTGTCGTTGCTTCTGAGGTATGTCCGGGCTTTAGCCCGGACATCAAAACCTGCCACCAATGCGGGCTTTAGCCCCCGAGGTATGCTTTCTTCAAAACGGCAAAGACGTCCTGCCGGACAGGCCTCCTGCGCGGAGGGCGGGCGTTTACACGCCTTTTTACTGCTTCGCGTGATCCTCCCGCTGGTCGGAAACAAAGATTCTTGCTGCCGACCAACGGGAGCCCTCAGCAGATCACTCCCCCTCGCCGGTTCGAGAACCATACCGCTTCTCTCCCGCCGCAATCGCCACCGTCAGCCGGTTCTGCTCCGGCGGCAGCGGGCACGTCGCGTAGGGCGTGTAAGCGCACGGCGGATTCGTCGCCAGATTGAAGTCCAGCTCCACCGTTCCGGCCTGTGTCAGCCCATTCGAGGGCAGCGCCGTGTACAAAAACCGCCCCGCCCCATACGTCGTCGCCCGGCTGGTCGCATCGCGGAAGATGAAGAACAAGGCGTTCTTCTCCTCCTGGATCGGAGCCAACCGGATCGTCTGCCCATTCAGCGTGAACTCCGCCACGCCCGGCGAAGGAGCCTGGCTCACCTGTCCCAGCACATTCGGGATCGTCAGCGTCGTCGGGGTCGCCGCCGGAATCCACTTGGCGATCACATGCAGCTTCGGGTCCACCGGATACCAGTTCAGCCGACGGAACTCCACCCGCGTCTTGGCATAGGCATCCTTCACCCGCAGGTACTTGCGGTCGCCACGCCGAATCACCGTGGCCACCAGACTGCCCTGCCGGAATCCGGCGTCGCCATCGGCCTTCGATACAGGCCCGGCGGCCAGCGGATGCCCATTCGCCGTAGTCCCGGCGGCAACCGAGCTGACCGACACCCCGCCGCCCTCATCCACATGCAACGTCAGCCACGCGGCTGGAGCGTGTTCCAGCCGCACCTTGGACCCGGCAGCCGACCCGACGGTCGTCTCCCCCGGCTTCAGCCACTCCAGCGCCACCAGCGAGAGCCAATCCTCCGGCCCAGCCAGCGTGCTCGCCCTCTGCTCCCGCGCCCGCTCCACCTGCGCACGATATCCCGTCGGCGTCGCATCCGTCGGGGCCAACAGCAAACCACTCAATACCAGAGCCAGCATCTTCATAATGCCTCCTGTATCCCAGTGCCTTATCTTCAGTTGTTCGATAATTTTTGCTGGAGAAGCCGGTGCTACTTACCCGCCTCGAAGGCGGCGAACCGGTGCTCCAGCTCCCACTCTTCCGTAGCTCGCAGGTTCTCTTTCAGAAAGGCCCGACAACCAGCGTTCGGCGTCGCGGCCCCGAGAACCTGCCCCGTACAAGCCGTCGCCACCTTGCCGTACACGCCCTTTTCCGCCCACAGCCCGCCTCCGGGCAGGAACGAAAACTCCAGCGCGCTCCGGGCCATCTTCTTCAGGTCCAGATACCCCAGCCCGAACTCCGTCGCGGCCCGCACGTACTCGTGCGTCAGATCGATCCGCGAGACCCCTTCGTCATCGGTCGAGAGCGCCACCGGCACCCCCGCCGCCCGGTACGCGGGCAGCGAGTGCCGATTCGCGGTCACCCCCAGGATCACGTCGTTCGAGGTCAGGTTGATCTCCACCGCGACCTTCTTCGCGGCCATCTCCTTCAGGAGTGCCTTGGGATCGTCCTCGTACATCACATCGACGCCGTGGCCGATCCGATCCGCGTGCCCCAGCTCCACGGCCTGCCGGATATGAAACCGCAGCCCCGCCGGAGGAACCATCCCCGGAGCCAGCTCGCCCGCGTGCAACGAGATGTGCACCTGCGGATAGACAGAATGCAAATAATCCAGCATCAGCATCTGCCGGTGATACTCGCTCATGGCCATGTAGGCATCTTCGGGCTGCACAAAGTTGATCCCCACCACGTTCGGGTCATGCGATGCCACCTCAAAGGCCAGCAGCGTATGCGCGAAGACCTGCTGCGGCGGGAACGCCCGCAGCACCTGGTACAGGAACCGAATCTTGACCGCGCAGGCGGGCTTGGCCGCCGCCGTCCCGCAGCCCTCCAAACGCTCCCGCTCGACCAGCTCGCCGGTAAACTCGCGGCTGTCCTCTTCCGCCTCGGCCCGAACACCGCCTGCCAGCAGCTTCTCCCGCAGAGCCGCCAGCTCCTCGCGCGACGTCCCCGTCAGGTCGTCCCCCGCGCTGGTCTCCGCCGTGGTCACCGGCTTCAACTGCCCCGGCCAGCCCAACTCGTAGCCCAGCTTGACCGAAGCCTGAAAGCTCGGCGTATCCAAAATCTCAAGATACTGCTCGTTCTGCGAGGCCGCACGCGTCGCCACCTCGTCCAGCCACTCGCCCTTATGCGTCGCCGCCAGAGTCCCGAACCGGCCAAAGGTAGCGAAAAACTGGTCGTGCCCGCTCCACCCCTCGCTCGGCGTGTAGCTCTTCATCGAGAAGCCGTCCACCAGCTCGTCGTACAGCTTCTGATCCTTCAGCACCGAGGCCGCCGAGACACTCCCCTCGGCGCACACCGCCTGCGGAGGCATCCGCCGCGTCGTCCCCACATTCTTGGTCAGGGAGAGCGTCGCCGGGTTCACGCACAGCAGCTCCTCCGCCGCCTCCTTGATGTAGGTCTCGGCGTAGACCGCGCCGCTCAGGTGCATATGCAGCTCGCCGCCCTTGGGCATCTCGCGCAGAAACGCGTTCAGCTCCAGCGGCCCACCCGCCTTGGCCTTATCGAACGCCCTCGCGGTCCGCAACTCCGAAGCTGAGTTAGGCGCATGCGCCGCCACCTGGGCACCCAACGGCACTCCCAGCAGCAGACCAGCGGCAACGCAAACGGACCAGAGCTTCATCGGCGATTCCCTTAAACCTGTGGACTCGCATCAGAATAACCTGCCCATGCCCTGAGTCCCTACTTTTCCGCATCAACTTACCTACTTCCATCCACCCCACCCTGCCCTATACTGTTGATAAGCCAGCGGCAGACCTGTTCGCCTGCCCGAACGTCCGCTTCAACATCGAAGATCCCTGCGGTCCAGTCGTCTCGATTCAGTCAACGGAGAGCAATCGCATGGCCCACCACGAGCCAATCCGAAGAGGTAGCGGCAGCTCCCCCCGCGGCTCGGGTTCGGGCAGCTCCGGCTCCTCCAGCTCTCGTCAGGAGATTCCCGACAAGCTCTACTTCCGCATCGGCGAGGTCGCCAAGCTCTGCGCCGTGCCCGCCTACGTCCTGCGCTTCTGGGAGGGCGAGTTCCCCCAGCTCCGCCCCAACAAGGGCGGCACCGGACAGCGCCTCTACCGCCGCCGCGACGTAGAGATGGCCCTCCGGATCAAGACCCTGCTCTACGACGAGGGCTACACCATCCCCGGCGCGCGCCAGGCATTCAAGCTCGAGCTGCGCAGCAGCAAAGACCCGCAGCAGACCGCTCCGGACGACACCGCAGCCCCCGACACCCCGCCCAACGCGGTAGGCGCACACCATCTCCAGGCCATCCGCAAGGAGCTGGCCGAGCTGCACTCCCTGCTCTCGCGTCCGGCCTCGGCGAAGTCCACCGTCCAGCCCATCCGCCGATCCGCTCCCGAGCCGGCACCTAAGCCCAAGCCCGCCCCGCGCGTACTATCTAAACCGATCCCCTTCGAGAGCCTCTTCGATCAGCTCGACGAGCCTGAACCGAATTCTTAAGCACTTCGTGCGGTTCTCGGGGCTGCGTGGGTGAACGATCTTCTGAGGGCCTTCCGTTGGTCGGCAGCGAGAATCTTTCTTTCCGACCAACGGGAGGACCACGCGAAGCAGTAAAAAGGCGTGTGAACGCCCGCTTCGCGTAAAGGCAACCGCAGTTAGACTAACGACAGTGCCTCCCTCAGCCTCCAAACCGGCCCCCCGCTTCGGCTTCCTGAGCCTCTCTCACCAGCACACAGCCCTCTCCGCAACCATCTTCCTCACCGCCTTCGCCCTGCTCTCGCGCGTCATCGGCCTCATCCGCGACAAGTACATCGCCTACACCTTCGGCGCAGGCCCCGGCACCGACGCCTACAACGTCGCCTTCGTCCTCCCCGACCTCATCAACTACCTGCTCGTCGGCGGAGCCGCCAGCATCAGCTTCGTCACCATCCTGAGCCGCTACAAAGAGGCGGGCAAGCAGGAGGAGGGCGACCGCGCCCTCTCCGTCATCCTCAACACCATGCTCGTCGTGCTCGGCGCAGCCATCCTCCTCGCCGAGATCTTCGCCCCGCTCTTCGGCCGCTTCTACTTCCCCGACAACCCCTCCGAAGCCGCCCTCTGCACCACTCTCACCCGCATCATCCTCCCCGGCCCCATCTTCTTCTTCTCGGGAGGAGTCCTCGCCTCGGTCGCCCTCGTGCGCAAGCAGTTCGGCTACCAGGCCATGGGCAGCCTGCTCTACAACGTCTTCATCATCCTCGGCGGCGTGCTGCTCTCGCGCACCCTCGGCATCCCGTCTCTCGCCATCGGCGTGCTGGCCGGAACCATCGGCGGCCCCTTCCTGGTCAACGCCTACGCCGCCCGCAAGGCCGGTGTCCGCTACCAGCCGGTGCTCGACTTCAAGAACCAGGGGCTCCGCGACTGGGTCGTCATGTCCCTGCCCCTGATGCTCGGCGTCACCGTCGTCTTCATGGACTCGAACATCCTCTCCTGGTTCGCCAAGCACACCGCCGGAGACATCACCCGGCTGCTCAACGCCAAGAAGCTCTTCACCGCACCCATGGCCATCGTCGGCCAGGCCGCCGGAGCCGCGTCCTTCCCCTTCTTCGCCTCGCTCTACAACCGGGGCATGTTCGAGGACTACGCCGCCGCCGTCAACCGCTCGGTCTCCCGCATCCTGTCGGCCTCGTTGCTGCTGTCGTCGGCCATGTTCGCGCTGGCGCTGCCCATGGTCGACCTCATCTTCCGCGGCGGCAAGTACACCCGCACCGACACCGCCTCCACCGCCATCTACTTCGCCGTCTTCTCCATCTCTCTGGCCCTCTGGTCGGCCCAGAGCATCTACTCCCGCGCCTTCTTCGCCGCGGGCGAGACCCGCGCCCCCATGCTTGCCGGAACCCTCATCACCGCGATCTCGCTGCCCGTCTACTGGTTCCTGCACCAGCACTTCGGCTCGCTCGGCCTGGCCTGGGCGTCAAACATCGCCATCCTGATCCAGACCCTCACGCTGGCGGTCCTGGCTCACCGCCGCTACCTGGTCCCGCTCTTCGGCCTCGACCGCGCCGACATCGCCAAGACCGCCGCCGCCGCGCTGGTCAGCGGAGTCGGCCTGCGCCTGCTCTCGCCCGTCATCCCCCACGGCCTCTCGCGCACGGGCGACCTAGCGGTCCTCATCGCCGGAGGTCTGATCTGGGCAGCCCTCTGCTTCGCCACACTGCGCCTCACCCGCGCCACCTTCCTCGACGAGATCCTCCGGAGACTTCATCGCTGACGATCTCGTCTATAAGAAACAAACGTCCTCTTAATCACCGAACGATATACTCGGGGACCAGGAAGCAATCAGGAGCCGCCTTGAGCTTCAACACTGTCCTCCGCCGCCTCGCAGCACTCGCCCTGTTCGCCGCCGCAACCACCCTGCCTGCCCAGCAGCCATCCGAGCCTGCATCCGCCGCCCAGCCCCCAGCTCCCGTTCCCTACACCATCCGCACCAGCACCCGCCTGGTCATACTGGACCTCGTCGTCGAAGACAGCAAAGGGCACGTAGTCGATGACCTCAAGCGCGAGGACTTCCACGTCACCGAGTCCGGCGAGCCGCAGACCGTCCTGAACTTCGATCCCTCCGGAGCCCACACCCCGGCCCCCGAGCTCAACATCAACTCCACCGCCGAGCTGGACCAGCAGGCTCCCCGCGCGCCCGTCAACATCATCCTGCTCGACGAGTTCAACACGCGCTTCGAGGACATGGCCTTCGCCCGCTACTCCCTGAAGAAGTTCCTGGAGCGGCAGCCCGGCAAGCTCGCCATCCCCACCATGCTGATCGCCGTCAGCCTGCAGAACTTCACCGTCCTGCGCGACTACACCCAAAATAAAGACGAGATTATCTCCGCACTCGATCACCACTTCTCCGGCAACCCCTGGCAGGCCCACCAGTACTCCTGGGTAGGAGAGCGCTACGCCACCGCCTTCGAGTCGCTGCGCCGCGTCGCCCAGGCCGTCGTCGGCCACCAGGGCCAGAAGAACATGATCTGGATCGGGCGCGGCTTCCCCGCCGTCAACTTCGCCAACATGCCCGTCGATACCGAAAACCGCGTCTACAACGCCGTGCAGGAGTGCGTGAACGTGCTGCGCGACGCGCGCGTCACCCTCTACACCATCGACCCCGCCGGGCTACAGGTCTACAACACCTACGGCCCCGCCGCCGAGTTCAACGACCCCTTCGGCGGCAACTACCAGTTCGCCAAGCTAGCCACGGCCACCGGAGGCCGCACGCTCTACGGCCGCAACGACGTCGACGCCGAGATCGGCACCGCGATCCGCGACGGCTCCAGCTCCTACACCCTCACCTACCGCCCGACGGCCACCGTGCCCAACCCCACCCGCTTCCGCAAGATCGTCGTTACGGTGGACCGTCCCGGCGTAAAGGTCTACACCCGCGAGGGCTACTACCTGCAACGCGGCCCGGGCCGGGTCGATCCCGTCAACCCGTCGCGCAGGCTGATGGCCGACCTCGCCGCCGCCGACAGCAGCACGATGGTCTACGACGGCGTCCCGCTGCGCCTTGAAAACCTGCCCGAGAAGCCGGATAGCTACGTCATCCACATCGAGCCGCGCTCTCTGGCCTGGACGTACGCCACCGACACGGAGCCGCGCCGCGCCGAGGTAATCCTGATGGTCACCACCTACGACAAGAAGGGCAAGGAGCTGAAGCGCGAAGCCAGGGTTATCAAGGGCTCCGCACCCCCGACCGTGCCGCCCACGGGACGTCTGGAGCGCGGCCTGAACCTGAGCTACGACCTCATCCCAGACCCCAAGGCCGTCCGCGTGCGCTTCACCGTCCGCGTCACCGCCTCGGGCCGGATCGGCACGGTAGACGCCGTGCCCGGCCAGCCGGTGGTGGCCGCGGCCACCACCCACCCGGCAGCCCCATCGCAGCAAAACTAGCTGTTCGAGCGGCGGATTACCCCGTCATCCTCCGGTCTGTTCCAACATCCGCCGCTCGACCGCATCCCACCCGCCCAGCATCACCCGCCGCGACATCCGCCCCGCCTGCACGCCCAGCCACTTTCTGCGCGAGGCGCTCCTGGCCAGAAACTCCCGCATCATCCGCTCGACCTCGGCCGCGCTCCACCCGGTCCAGTTTTTCTCGGCAGCCTCATCGAGCTGCTCATAAAACACCGGCGCGACCTCGTGCACCAGGATGTGCCGCGCCGCCGCCGCATCGAGCCCCGCGCCGCGCAGCACCGCCGAGACGGCATCGTAGTCCGCCCCCTGCATCTTGTTATCGCTGAAGAGCTGCGCCAGCGCGGTCCACACCGGCACCCGCGCCACGATCTCGCTCTCACTCAGGAAGCTCTCATCCGCTGGATCGAAGTCATTCATGCGATGGTCCTCCTTTAGAGGAAGCTACTCGCCTGCCCCGAGAACCGCAATGGAACCACAATCGACGCCCTACCGCGCGTCCTCGTACTCCTCGTTCCACGCCGTCTGGATCGCCTCGAGGATCGGCTCGGTCGACTTCAGCGGATCACCCACAAACCCTTCCAGCTCCGTCACATAGCGATGCAGGTCGGTAAACCGCACGCTGTACGGCTCAACCTCCGGAAACTTCTCCTGCAACTGAATCCCAATCTCCGCCGTATCGGTCCAGCTAATCTCACGCGCCATTGCAATCGCCTCTCTGATGCCAGTCTAACTAAAAACCATGTCCTGCCGGCCAGGGCACTTCGTGCTGTTCTCGGCTTCGCGTGGCCCTCCCGCTGGTCGGGAACAAAGATGTTCACTGCCGACCAACGGGAGGCCCTCAGAAGATCATTCACCTATATCGCCCCGAGAACCGCACGAAGTGCCGCCCGCCCGGCGTTAGGGCGCTTTTTATCCTTGCCACACCGGCGGCCGCTTCTCCAGAAACGCCGCAATCCCCTCACGAAAGTCCGGCGTCTCCCTTGCCGCGGCATTCACCTTCATCGCCTCAGCCAAAGCCGCATCCAGCCAAGCCTCATTCTGCGCCGCCAGCAACCCCTTCGTAGCCCGCAGCGCCGCCGGACTGCACTCCATCAGCTCCCGAGCCACAGCATCCACCCGCGCCCGCAGCTCCCACGGCACCACCTCATTCACCAGCCCCATCCGGAACGCCTCCTCCGCCGTCACAATCCTCCCCGTCAGCAGCAGCTCCCGCACATGCTTCTCGCCCACCTGCAACGTCATATAAGCCGACACCAGCGCCGGCACAAACCCGATCTTCGTCTCCGTATACCCCAGCTTCGACCCCGCCAGCGCCAGCGTGTAGTCGCAGATCGACGCCAGCCCCGCGCCGCCCGCGATGGCGTATCCATGCACCGCCGCAATCGTCGGCACCGGCACCTCGTACAGTGCCTGGAAGACCCGCGCAATCCGCCGCGAGTCCGCCTCATGCTCCTCGGCGCTCTTCGTCGCCATCGCCTGCAACGCCGCAAGGTCCAGCCCCGCGCAGAAGACCTCGCCCGCCCCGGCCAGCACCAGCACCCTCACCTCCGGGTCCCGGCCCGCCGCCTCGAACTCGGCGATCAGCTCGTCCTGCATCTCCGGCGTCAGCGCGTTGCGCCGCTCCGAACGGTTCAGCGTCAACGTCCTCACCCCGCCCTGCTCCGACCGCAACACCAACTGCTCGCCCATCACTTCCTCCTCGAAATCCCTTACTGAATCTTCGGCCCAAACCTCTTCGCAATCTCCGCGCTTCCGGCGATCAGGCTATCGAGCGGAGCCAGCTCCGGCAGCTCCGCACCCAGCCGCTTCAGCTCGGCCAGCAGCGTCTCCGTCGCCACATTGCCCACCAGAGCGTCCTGCGCAAACGGACACCCGCCCAGCCCGCCGATCGCCGAGTCAAACCGGCGGCATCCGGCCCGGTAAGCCGCTTCGATCAGTGCCGGAGCCATCTCCGGCCGTGCGTGCAGGTGCACCCCAATCTCGATGCGGTCGTGCACCGCCATCACATCGCTCACCACGTCCTCAATCTGACGCGGCGTGGCCAGCCCCACCGTATCGGCCAGCGAGATCTGGCTCACCCCGCAGTCCACCAGCAGATCGCACGCCGCCACCACCTCTTCGATATCCCACGCGTCCCCATACGGGTTGCCGAAGGCCATCGAGAGATACGCCACCACGTCCAGCCCCGCCTTGTACCCCAGCGTCCCCACGGCTTCGAGGGCCTCGAGCGACTCCTCCGGCGTCTGGTTTTGATTGCGCTTCAGGAACTCCGTCGAGATCGAGTAGGGGAACCCCAGCGTCGAGACCGCGCCGGTCTTCACGGCACGCTCCGCGCCCTTCTCGTTGACCACGATTCCGATGATCTCCACGCTCTCCGGCGGGTCGAGGTACTCGAGCACCCGCTCCGAGTCGGCCATCTGCGGCACCGCCTCCTTCGAGACGAAGCTCACTGCGTCGATGTGCTTGAACCCTGCCTCTACCAGCACCCGCAGGTAGTCGGCTTTGACCTCGGCGGGCATCACGCCCGGCAACCCCTGCCACGCGTCGCGCGGACACTCCACAATCTTGACCATCTGAAAAACTCCCACCACCACCCTAAACCAACCGCGCGGGATCATCACTAGGACAAAGGACAAAGCAAACGGGGATGAAAAAGGAAAAAGGGGATAAGAGCGGAGCCTTGAAATCTTTGCCTTTACGCAAAGCGTCCAGTACCGCACGACGTGCCGCCCGCCCGGCGCGAGGGCGTTGTTGCTGTTGCCTGTTCTATTTGTTGTCATTCAGGAGCGAAGCGGAGGAATCTGCTTCTATTGTTGTTTTTGCTTTCGTCGTTGTCGTTGCTTCTGAGGTAGGTCCGGGCTTTAGCCTGGACATTAAAACTCACCACAGAAGCGGGCTTTAGCCCCTGAGGTATGCTTTCTTTTCTCAACCTCAAAAGCAACGACAAGAGCGCCTTAACGCCGGGCGGGCGGCACTTCGTGCGGTTCTCGACGCTTCGCGTGTTTCAATCTACTTGCCCGTGTAATACCCATCCCGCGTCTGCACGGTATATCCCTTCTTCGCATCCTTCAGGGTCAGATCGATCTGGTGATACCCGTCCGACGCCATATCCGCATCCGGCGTATATCCCAGCCGGTACTGCGCCCGCAGCTCCTCGCCGATCTGCCCATAGATATCCGCCAGGTTGTTCTTCTTCCCCTCGAACATCCGCCCGCCGGTCTCAGCCGCCATCTGCGACAGAATCTTCTTTCCGTCCACCCGGTTCGGCAGGTTGTTCCCACCACCGCCGCTGGGACGTCCGCCCCCCGGAAACCGTCCGCCTCCACCCGGGTATCCGCCCCCCGGATAGCCCCCGCCGGGATACCCTCCACCCGGATAACCGCCACCGTGCTGCCGCCCGTTGTTGTTGTAATCCTGATGCGGCTCCTCGCCCTTGAAGTAGATCGCGTAGATGATCGTGTCCGCCCGCTGCGCCGCCTCAATCGCCTTATTCAGCGTCTCGCGGCTGTTGCGGTCGCCGCCGTCGGTCAGCAGAATCAGCGCCTTGCGCCCCTTCACCGGCTTCATCACCTCATCGGCGGCCAGAAACGCCGCGTCGTACAGCACCGTTCCGCGCCGCGACGAGCGCGAGTTGCTGTCGTCGTCGTTGCTGCTGGAGCCGGAGGTGCTGCCAATCTCCTTGAGCGCCTGCTGCAGCTTGGGCCGCGAAGAGGTCAGGTCCTGCAACAGCTCCGTCTGGCTGCCGAACTGGACCACGAACGCCTTGTCCCGATCCGGCGCCAGCATCTTGTCGAGAAACGCCGAGCTGGCCGTCCGCTCCTCGTCAATCACGCTGCGCTGGCTCTCGCTGATATCGACCAGCAGCCCCAGAGTCAGTGGCAGATTCGCATCCTGATCGAAGTAGCGGATGACCTGCGGCTTCGCGTCCACCTTCAGGACGAAGTCGTCTTTGGTGAGCGAATGGATCAGCCCGCCCTTCTTGTCCCGCACCACCACCGGCAGATTCACCAGCCGCGCCTGCGTGCTGATCGTCGTAATGGCGCTACTGTCCGCCGTCGCGGGCTTCGCGGCCTGCGCGTGCGCGGCCAAACAAACAACGGACAAGGCAAGACCAACGGAGAAGCAGCGAGCCAGAGAAAACCGCAGCTTGGCAATCATGCGAAGTTAGACGATATATGTCCGGCGAAGTCGCAGCTCAGACGATCAGCCCGTTCTTCCACAACGCCAGAACCACGTCCATCTGGCTGCCGTGCTCCACGTTCTCGCCATCGGTCACCGCAGCCCAAAGCGACGAGACCGTCTTATGCGTCCCGGCCTTCAACAGCTCCACGGCCTGCACCGCGTAAGCCTTGTTACGATTGCCGTTCGAGGTCCAGGAGGCATACTGCCCAGCCGGAATATCCTTCACCAGCCCCGCCTCGCAGAGGCCCAGGAACGCGTTGCGCGGACCCGCCTTCTTCTGCCCGATCGGCGTCGTGGGATACAGCTTGCCGACCGCATCCTGCCAACGCTCCTCCGGCGTATACGCCTTGCCGAAGGTATCCATCTTCACCGCCATCAAGGCGGCCTCACCATACCGATTTGCCATCTCTATAGCGTACCGGAAGGATGGATAGAACGTGGATAGCGGACGGTAAAACATGGTGAGCCGACGTGGTGGATTGCACTTGAAGTAGTGCAGTTCATCTGCCGAGGCAGGGGAGCATGTCGAGGATATGGGTAAGGTCCTTGTCGGTGGCGAGGGGATACCTGTCCTCCACCCCTTCGGAGATGGTGGGGGCCTGCCAGTGGCCCTCGATGTAGAGGAACGAGACCAGCTTGGTCGAGCCGTCGGGGCTGGGATAGGTCATATACCGCCGGGGAACGGTGCCGACCTCGCTGGCGTACTCGCGAACGTTGTTCTTGACGGGATAGCCGCAGTGGTCGATGAGCCAGATCGGCGTCATGGTGTTGAGCTGGCTGCGCCGGATGATCGACCACTCGCGGCGGGCAGAGGGGTCGGATGGACCATAGGCGGTAGCGGGAGCCGCCTTGCGCAGCCTGATTCCAGCTAACACGCCGACGACAACCAGCACTGCGAGAGCCACCAGCCAGCGAAGCTTGCCGGAGTGGAGACTCGCGCTGCCTCTGATGCCGGATGGCATAGCCGCAAGCGTACACCAAGGTCTCGCGCCGCGAACCGGAAAAACGCCTGTTTACGCCACTTTCTTGCGGCGTGTCCGCCTATTTGGTGTTCAGGAAGCCGAGCAGGTTGTTGATGTCGTCGGCGGAGAGCTTGTCCGCGAACGACGGCATGGGCGGCTTGCCTGTGGGGATGCCGGTCGTGACCACGCTGCGGATGTGGTCCTCACCCACCTTGTCCACGATACCGATCAGCGCGGGGATCACGGGAGGCATACCGGCGCGGGTGGGCTGGTGGCACATGGAGCAGTTCTTCATGTAGATGGCCTGGCCCGCCGCGACGTCTCGCTTGGGAGCGGCATGGACCACCGGCTTGGGTTCAGCAGGGGCTTCGGCCTTGGCGGTTGCTGCTCCGGCTGCTGAGGCGGTCTGCTTCGCCGTTGGGATGGGAACCGTGGGGGATGCGGTGGTCGCCGAAGGTGTGGGTGTGGCCGCGGGCGGCATGGGAGTGGAGCTGGCCAGCTCTGGGGTCGCGATGGGAGCGGCGTGGATGGCCTGCACTGCGGTCTGGACGGAGGTCATCGCGGGTGCAGTCCAGGGCTCGGCGAAGCTGTCGGGGAGACCTTCGCGGGCGGCGATGTCCTTCAGGTTCTCGACCGGGGTGCCTGCGGGGACGTCGGCGCGGGTGGCGTGCTGGCTCAGTTGCAGGGCGCGGATGTAGGCGGCGACGGCCCAGCGGTCTTCGGGCGTAAGCTGCGCGGCGTAGTCCGGCATGGCTCCGAGGCCGTTGGTCATGACCGTGAAGAAGTGGCCGAGGGGAGCGGACTGGAGGCGCAGGGTGTGGAAGTTGCCCGCCGGGTAGTAGCCGCGCTGGACGATCATGCCGACGCCGTTGCCGACGCGGGAGTGGCAGGGGGTGCAGTAGATGTTGTAGCGCTCCTGGCCGCGGGCGAGGACGTCAGCCGTCGCGGCGAAGGGCATCACGTCGCCCTCTTTGCCGTCGATCATGCCGGTGTGCAGGTAGCTGGTGGGGTCGCCCTGCGAGCGGGCGACGGTGCCGGTGACCTGCGGGCGGACGGAGCGCCCGTCGGCGTAGAAAGAGGTGCCGCGCTGGGGGAAGAACTTCGGCTGGTCGTGCATGTCCTGACGGCAACCGGCTGCGGTGAGTATGGACAGCAATCCTAGAAAGCTCAGCGTGTTGCGCAAGCCACGGCTCTGAATCTCGAAACCACCCCTCATGCCCACCCCTGCTCCAGCGATTGATGTTCGTGGCCTGATTGTAATTCAGGAGGCGCAACCTCTGTTGCGTCAGATGATGGTCAGACCATTGGCAAAGAGAATATTTGCGTTCAAAGTGGATTTGTCCGGCGGGATGGATTTGTGCCGGGGATAGGTCGGGCCTTCAGCCCTCTTCTCTTTTATGCGTTCGGTTACCTAGGGCTTCGCCCTAGGCTGGTATAGGACGCGCCTTCGGCGCTTTTCGTCCGTCAGGATTTTGGGGTGAGGAGAGGAAAGCATACCTCGGGGGCTAAAGCCCGCTTCTTGGGTGAGTTTTGATGTCCGGGCTAAAGCCCGGACCTACCCCAGGAGCAACAGCAAGAACAACGGCAACAGCAAGAACAACGGCAACAGCAAGAACAACGGCAACAGCAAGAACAACGGCAACAGCAAGAACAACGGCAACAGCAAGAACAACGGCAACAGCAAGAACAACGGCAACAGCAAGAACAACGGCAACAGCAAGAACAACGGCAACAGCAAGAACAACGGCAACAGCAAGAACAACGGCAAAGACAGAAGCAGATTCCTCCGCTTCGCTCCTGAATGACAACCAAGAAAACAAACAACGACAACAGCAACAGTCGAAGTGGAAGTATCAGTGGCAAACCCACCTCTCAGAAGCGAGACATTGGGCATCCGGGCCTTGTGCTTGCACCAGCTCGGAGTGGCAGCAAACAAAAAGCGGGCCGACTCTTTCGAGTCGACCCGCCTTTGTTGTTGCTGTCTTTTAAGGTTTCACGCGAAGCGTCGAGAACGGCACGAAGTGCTATTCGGCGGCCATTTCTTCTTGTTCGCCTTCCATCCGCATCTGCTCCAGCTCTCGCTCCTCGGCTTCGATGGCTGCCGTGACCTCCTGCTGGACCTGGGCGGCTGCCTCCTCGAGTTCGGGCGACAACTGCACGTTGCGGTAGTACTCCATGCCGGTTCCGGCAGGGATGAGGCGACCGACGATGACGTTCTCCTTGAGGCCGCGCAGCGTGTCGATCTTGCCGCTGATCGAGGCTTCGGTGAGGACGCGGGTGGTCTCCTGGAAGCTGGCGGCCGAGATGAAGCTGTCGGTCGAGAGCGACGCCTTCGTGATACCGAGAAGAAGCGAACGCCCGATGGCAGGCTTGCCGCCCGTCATCAGAACACGCTGGTTCTCGCCGTTGAAGCGGAAGCGATCGGTCTGCTCGTCGACGAGGAAGGACGTATCGCCCACCTCTTCGATCTTGACCCAGCGCAGCATCTGCCGAACGATGGTCTCGATGTGCTTGTCCGAGATGGTCACACCCTGCAAGCGGTAGACCTCCTGGATTTCGTTCACGAGATACATCTGCAGAGCACGCTCGCCGAGCACCTCGAGGATGTCGTGCGGGTTGCGCGGTCCGTCGATGAGGGCGTCGCCTGCACGCAGACGCTCGCCTTCCTGGACGTTGACGTACACACCACGCGGCACCGAGTACTCTTCCTCCTGCCCGTTGTCGGCCGTGACGTAGACCTTGCGCTGGCCCTTGGACACATCGCCGAAGCGGACGACACCGTCGATCTTCGAGATGATCGCGGGATCGCGAGGCTTACGCGCTTCGAACAGCTCAACGACGCGCGGCAGACCTCCGGTGATGTCCTTGGTACGGGTGGTCTCACGCGGGATCTTCGCGAGGATATCGCCGGGGAAGACCTCGTCGCCGTCCTGCAACATAAGGTGAGCACGCGACGGCATCAGGTAACGCTTGTTGCCGTTGACGCCCTTGATGATGATGGCGGGCTGACGCTTCTCATCGGGAGAGTCGGCGACGACCAGACGCGAGAGGCCGGTGACTTCGTCGACCTCTTCGTTGAGCGTGACGCCTTCCTGAAGGTCCTTGAACTGGACCGTTCCGGCGATCTCGGTGAGGAGCGAGAAGGTGTAAGGGTCCCACTCGCCGATGACCTGTCCCTGTGCAACCTGCTGGCCCTCTTCGACCTTCAGCTTGGCGCCGTAGACGATCGCGTAACGCTCCTTCTCGCGGCCCTTGTCGTCGATGACGGCGATAGAACCATTACGGTTGAAGGCCACCAGGCCGCCGTCCTTCGAGCGCACCGTGACGAGGTTGATGAAGCGGATCGAACCCGCGTTCTTGGCCTCGAGGTGCGACGCATCGGAGACGCGCGAAGCGGTTCCGCCGATGTGGAAGGTACGCATGGTGAGCTGGGTTCCCGGCTCGCCGATGGACTGCGCCGCGATGACACCGACGGCCTCGCCCATCTCAACCATCTTGCCCGAGCCGAGGTTACGGCCGTAGCAGAGGATGCATACTCCCCGCTTCGATTCGCACGTCAGAACAGACCGGATCTTCACCTTCTCGATACCCGCGGCCTGGATGGCCGAGGCGAGATCTTCGTCGATCTCCTGGTTCACTTCGACGATGGTCTTGCCCTCGAAGTCCTTGAGCTTCTCGAGCGAGACGCGGCCGATGATGCGGTCGCGCAGCGGCTCGATGGTCTCACCGGCTTCGATGATCGGGGTGACGTAGATGCCGTCGACCGTGCCGCAATCGACGTGCGAGATGATGACGTCCTGGGCCACGTCGACCAGACGGCGGGTGAGGTAACCCGAGTCCGCGGTCTTGAGCGCCGTGTCGGCCAGACCCTTACGGGCTCCGTGCGTGGAGATGAAGTACTGGAGCACGGTGAGACCTTCACGGAAGTTCGCCGTAATGGGGGTCTCGATGATCTCGCCCGAGGGCTTGGCCATCAGACCGCGCATACCGGAGAGCTGACGGATCTGCTGCTTCGAACCACGAGCACCGGAGTCGGCCATGATGTAGATCGGGTTCATGGCTCCTTCCTTGTCGGCGCGCTTCATGTTGTTGAACATCTCATCGGCGACGCGCTCGGTGACTCCCGACCACATCTGGATGACCTTGTTCGAACGCTCGCCGTTGGTGATGGCTCCGTCGAGGTACTGCTGCTGCATGGTGAGGACGGTCTTTTCGGCGTCGCCAACCAGCGTGTACTTCGAATCCGGGATGACCATGTCGTCGAGCCCGACCGAGAGACCGGAGCGCGTGGCATAGCGGAAGCCGAGATCCTTGACGCGGTCGAGGGTCTTGACGGTCACTTCGAGTCCGAGGTTCAGGTAGCAGTAGTTGATGAGCTGCCCGATTCCCTTCTTCTTCAGCAGACCGTTGACGAAGGGCATTCCCTCCGGCAGCGAGTCGTTGAGGATGGCGCGGCCGACGGTGGTCGAGATGAACTGGTTGTTGTACTCGACGGCCTCGGTGTGGACGAGATCCTGATCGTCGTACGCGGTGGTCATGTCGAGCACCTTGCCAGTGTAGCGCAGGCGGATCGGCGAGAGCGTCTCGACCTGCTGGGCCTCGAGCGCCATGAAGACCTCTTCGATGTTCGCGAAGACGCGGCCTTCACCCTTGGCGTTCACCTTGGCCTTGGTGAGGTAGTAGAGGCCGAGGACGAGGTCCTGCGTGGGCACCGTGATGGGCTGTCCTGAGGCGGGCGAGAGGATGTTGTGCGCGGCCAGCATCAGGACCGAAGCCTCGATCTGAGCCTCGGGCGAGAGCGGGATGTGTACAGCCATCTGGTCGCCGTCGAAGTCGGCGTTGAACGCCGTGCAGACGAGCGGATGGATCTTGATGGCCTTGCCTTCGACGAGCACCGGCTCAAACGCCTGGATACCCAGACGGTGGAGGGTCGGAGCGCGGTTCAGCAGGACCGGGTGATCCTTGATGACCTCTTCGAGGATGTCCCAGACGATGGGCTCCTGCATCTCCACCATCTCCTTGGCCTGCTTGATGGTGGTGCAGTGGCCGGTCTGCTCGAGGCGGTGATAGATGAAGGGCTTGAACAGCTCAAGCGCCATCTTCTTGGGCAGACCGCACTGGTGCAGCTTCAGCTCGGGGCCGACGACGATGACCGAACGGCCGGAGTAGTCGACGCGCTTGCCGAGCAGGTTCTGACGGAAGCGGCCCTGCTTGCCCTTGAGGGTGTCGGAGAGCGACTTCAGCGGACGGTTGTTCGCGCCACGCAGCACGCGGCCACGGCGGCCGTTGTCGAAGAGCGCGTCGACGGCCTCCTGCAACATGCGCTTTTCGTTGCGGACGATGACCTCGGGAGCGTGCAGGTCCATCAGCTTCTTGAGGCGGTTGTTGCGGTTGATGACGCGGCGGTACAGGTCGTTCAGGTCCGACGTGGCGAAGCGGCCGCCATCGAGCGGAACCAGCGGACGCAGTTCGGGCGGGATCACGGGGATCACGTCGAGGATCATCCACTGCGGCAGGTTGTCGGACTTGCGGAAGGCCTCGACGATCTTCAGACGCTTGGAGTACTTGAGCTTCTTCTGGAGCGAGGTCTCGGTCTTCATTCTTTCCCGAAGCTCGATGCTAAGCTCGAGGATCTCGACGCGCTTGAGCAGCTCCTTGATGGCCTCTGCGCCCATCATGGCCTTGAAGCCGGAGGGGCGGTACTGCTGGTCGAGCTCGCGGAAGCGGTTCTCGTCCTTGATGACCTCGCGCTCCTTGACCGGCGCGTCGCCCGGATCGACGACGACGTAGGACTCGAAGTAGAGGACGGCCTCAAGCTCGCGCAGCGAGATGTCGAGAAGGTGGCCGATGCGCGACGGCAGGCCCTTGAAGAACCAGACGTGCGAGCAGGGCGAGGCCAGCTCGATGTGGCCGAGGCGCTCGCGCCGGACCTTCGAGAGGGTGACCTCGACGCCGCACTTGTCGCAGATGACGCCGCGGTGCTTCATGCGCTTGTACTTGCCGCACAGGCACTCCCAGTCGGTGACGGGTCCGAAGATGCGCGCGCAGAAGAGGCCGTCACGCTCGGGCTTGAACGTGCGGTAGTTGATGGTCTCGGGCTTGGTGACCTCGCCATGCGACCAGCTACGGATCTTCTCCGGGCTGGCGAGCTGAATCTTAATGGCGTCGAAGTCGGCGATGGGGCCGGTCAGTTCAAAGGGGCTGGAGCGAAACATATATGCGTCTCCGTATGGTGCAGCTCCTGGTTGCGGAGCTGCGGGTCTGGTGCGGTTCAATGCTGAGCGATGGAGGTGGTGCTTTAAGTCTCATCGCCTTCTTCTATTTCGTGCCGGGGTCCCTCGGGCGAGCCCTCCTGAACATTGAGCAGATGGCCTTGCTCAGGAGGAACTCGCCATGGGTCCGGCGAGTCTTGCCAGGAGCTAATGGCCTGAGGCCAGTAGCTCGGATTCGTTAGTCGGCGGCCGCAATCGACGGCAGCGGAACCTTCTTCTGGTCCGACTGCTTGATCAGCTCTACGTCCAGGCACAAAGACTGAAGCTCTCTGATCAGCACGTTGAACGACTCCGGCACGCCCGGCTCGATCGCCGCCTCGCCCTTGACGATGGCCTCGTAGATCTTGGTACGGCCAAAGACGTCGTCGGACTTGGCGGTGAGCAGCTCCTGCAGGATGTAAGCAGCGCCATAAGCTTCGAGCGCCCAGACCTCCATCTCACCGAAGCGCTGTCCGCCGAACTGCGCCTTACCACCCAGCGGCTGCTGCGTGATGAGCGAGTACGGCCCGATGGAGCGTGCGTGGATCTTGTCGTCGACAAGGTGCGACAGCTTGAGCATGTAGATGTAGCCGACCGTGGCGGGCTGCTCGAATGGATCGCCGAGCATACCGTCAAAGAGCTGCGTCTTACCCGAGCTGGGCAGGCCCGCCGACTTCAGCAGAGCCTTGATCTCGGTCTCGCGTGCGCCGTCGAAGACCGCCGTGCCGAACCAGATGCCGCGCTTCATACCGGCGGCGACGCGCAGGGTCTGCTCGTCGTCGAGGTTGAGCAACTGGTTGAGAGCAGCCGTGCCCGCGAAGCGCGCCTTGAAGAGCTCGCGAACCTCGTTGGCCGACTCCATCTTCTCCGCAAGCTCGGCGACCTGCTGGCCGAGGGTGTGAGCCGCCCAGCCGAGGTGCGTCTCGAGGATCTGTCCGACGTTCATACGCGAAGGCACACCGAGCGGGTTCAGCACGATCTCGACCGGGGTTCCATCGGGCAGGTACGGCATATCCTCTTCGGGCAGGATGCGCGCGACCACACCCTTGTTACCGTGGCGGCCGGCCATCTTGTCTCCGACCGACAGGCGGCGCTTCATCGCGATGTACACCTTGACCATCTTGATGACGCCGGGCGCAAGCTCATCGCCCTTCGACATCTTGCTGATCTTCTCGTTCGTGATCTTGCGCAGAACGTCGATCTGGCGAGAGGTCATCTCTTCGATCTCGTCGATCTGCTCGTTCACGCGCGGATCCTTGTCGGCGTAGCGGATGCGCTTCAGGTTGCGGGTGCTGATCAGCTCGATCATGTCGCGGTCGAGGATCTCGCCCTTGTTGAGCAGCTTCTTGTTGGTGCGCTCGTCATGCAAATCAGCCAAGACTTCCTTAGCTCCCAGGATCGCCTCAAGACGCTTCAACCGCTCGTCGGTGAGAATACGAATCTCGTCGGCCAGGTTGCGCTCCAGCTTCTCGACCATCTCCTGCTCGATCTGCTTGGCGCGCTCGTCTTTCTCCTGTCCCTTGCGGGAGAAGATGCGGACGTCGACGACCGTGCCTTCGATGCCCGGAGGGCACGTGAGCGAGGCGTCGCGAACGTCTCCGGCCTTTTCGCCGAAGATGGCGCGCAGCAGCTTCTCTTCAGGGGTCAACTGCGTCTCGCCCTTGGGAGTTACTTTGCCGACCAGGATGTCGTTGTGGCCGATCTTGGCGCCGATGCGGATGATGCCCGACTCGTCCAGATCACGCAGCGCGTGCTCGGAGACGTTGGGGATATCCCGCGTGATCTCTTCCGGTCCCAGCTTCGTGTCGCGGGCCTCGATCTCGAACTCCTCGATGTGGATCGAGGTGTAGTAGTCCTCGCGGACCAGCTTTTCGGAGATCAGGATCGCGTCCTCGAAGTTGTATCCGCGCCAGGGCATGAAGGCCACCAGCACGTTACGTCCGAGACCCAGCTCTCCCTGCTCGGTGCAAGGACCGTCAGCGATTACCTGCCCCTTCAGCACGCGGTCACCCTTGCGGACGATCGGCTTCTGGTTGATGCAGGTGTTCTGGTTGGAGCGCTTGAACTTGGTGAGCTGATAGATGTCCGAACCCACCTCACGCGAGAGCTGCGTGGGGTGATGCTCGCCCTCTACACGGACGATGATGCGCTCCGAGTCCACCGAGTCGATGATGCCGTTGCGCTTGGCCAGGATGACGGCGCCCGAGTCGCGGGCGGTGACGCCTTCCATACCGGTTCCGACGAACGGAGCCTCGGCCACCAGCAGAGGCACCGACTGGCGCTGCATGTTGGCTCCCATCAGAGCGCGGTTGGCGTCGTCGTGCTCGAGGAACGGCACGAGCGAGGCGGCCACGGAGACGAGCTGCTTCGGCGACACGTCGACGTAATCGACCTCGGACTTGTTGACCAGGACAAAGTTGCCCTGACGCCGCGCATCGACGATGTTCTGAACGATGTTCAGGTGCTCATCGAGCTCGATGTTGGCCTGAGCGATCGTGTGGCGATCCTCTTCCCACGCCGAGAGATAGAAGCTGAAGGGCTCCAGATCCATCGTGCGCTTGCCGGCCTTGCGCAGCTCTTCGTTCTTGGCTGCGGCCTCGCTGGTCTCGAGGTGATCGCCCTGGCGCAGACCGGACTCGCCCGCGTTGGTGACCGCAACGTAATCCAGCGCCTGACCGTCCTTCACGCGGCGGTACGGGCTTTCGATGAAGCCGTACTCATTGATGCGCGCAAAGCAGGAAAGCGACGAGATGAGACCGATGTTCGGACCTTCAGGCGTCTCGATCGGGCAGATGCGTCCGTAGTGGGTCGGGTGCACGTCGCGGACTTCGAAGCCAGCGCGCTCACGCGATAGACCACCAGGCCCAAGGGCGGAGAGGCGACGCTTGTGCGTGATCTCCGACAGCGGGTTGGTCTGGTCCATGAACTGTGAGAGCTGCGACGAACCGAAGAACTCGCGGATCGCGGCCATGACGGGCTTGGCGTTGATGAGGTCGTGCGGCATCGCCGTCGACATCTCCTGATAGACCGACATCTTCTCCTTGATCGCGCGCTCCATGCGAACCAGGCCGATGCGGAACTGGTTCTCCATGAGCTCACCGACCGCGCGGACGCGGCGGTTGCCAAGGTGATCGATATCGTCCACCGCGCCGATGTTCTTGCGCAGCTTCAGCAGGTAGCGGATAGTGCCGTAGAAGTCCTCGGGGGTCAGCGTGCGGTGGTCGAGCCCCTCGGGCGACTGATCCTCGTACAGCTTGATGTTGAACTTGAGACGGCCCACGCGCGAGAAGTCGTACTTGCGCGGATCGAAGAACATGCCCTCGAAGAGCGCGGTCGCGGTGTCGAGCGTCGGCGGGTCGCCCGGACGCAGCTTGCGGTAGATCTCGATCAGGGCCTCTTCAGGCTTGCGCACCGAGTCGCGCCGCAGCGTGTTGGTGATGATGTTGCCCACGTCATCGCGCTCGGGGAAGAAGACCTCGAGGGTGGTGACGCCGGACTGGATGATCTTGTGCAGCTTGTCGGCGCTCAGCTCCTGGTTGGCCTCGTAGAGCAGCTCGCCAGTGGTCATATCGACGATGTCCGAGGCCGTCATCGCGCCCTCAAGCTCGGTGGTCTCGACCTCGACCGACTCGATCTTGTTGGTGCGAAGAGCCTTGAGCACGCTCGGGCTGATCTTGCGCCCGGCGACGCCGATCTCCTCGCCCTTGTGCTTGACCGCGGCCGCGGGCTTGGTGCCCAGCAGGTTGGTCGGCTTGCCCTCTTCGGCTACCTTCCAGCTCAGCTTGCCGTCGGCGATGCCGATGGTGTCGACCGTGTAGAAGGTCTTGAGGATCTCCTCATCGGTACGCAGGCCGAGCGCGCGCAGGAAGATGGTGCCGAGGAACTTTCGCTTGCGGTCGATGCGGACGTAGAGGGTGTTCTTCTGGTCGTACTCGAACTCGACCCACGAGCCGCGGTACGGAATGATCTTGCCCAGGAAGTAGGTGCGGTTGTTCGCCGTCTCGAAGAAGACGCCGGGCGAACGGTGGAGCTGCGAGACGATGACGCGCTCTGTGCCGTTGACGATGAAGGTGCCGTTCTGGCTCATCAGCGGGATATCGCCGAAGAAGACCTCCTGCTCCTTCATGTCGCGCAGGGTCTTGACGCCGGTCTCGGCGTCCTTGTCGTAGATCTTCAGGCGGATCGTCACCTTGAGCGGAGCCGAGTAGGTCATGCCGCGCTCTTCGCACTCGGCCTGATCGTACTTGAGCTGAAGGCCCACGGGGTCTCCGCACTTGGTGCAGAAGTCGGGGGTGTTCTTGTTGTAGGTGCCGCAGAAGTTACAGAGGACGTCGCCCGGATGGAAGGGGTCGGTGATGACCATGTGGCCGCAGTGCGAGCAGGCCGTGCGCAGGTGGTTGAGGCCCTTGAGGTAGCCGCACTTGCACTCCCAGTTGCCGATGGAGAAATCAACGAACTCCAGCTCGGACACGTTGCGGAAGTCGGTGATCGGGAAGACCGAGGTGAACACCGACTGCAGGCCGTTGTCCTCGCGCTCCTGAGGCAGCTTGTCCATCTGCAGGAAACGCTCGTAGCTGCGGCGCTGGACCTCGATGAGGTTCGGAATCTGGATGGAGGTGGGAATCTTGGAAAAATCGAGACGGCTGCGGATCGCGCGCATTTCTTTCTTTGGACCGGACATGCTCTCTCCTGAAGATCGCGTCGAGGCCTCTCCAGCTAAACTCCCGGCATCGTATGACCGATGAGGGAACCAGCCTTCGAGGAGCAGAGCCACACTGCGGCTCTGCGGGTTACGTGCTGTGCGCTGTCCTGATTCGACTCCGGGTCCGACCGCCCTCGCGTGCGGCCTACCCTCTGCGCATACTCTCTCCGGTCATCACGACCGGCCTTCTTCTTGCTGCTGGGTGAAATCACCCGGAACAGAGACCCCGAAGCACTCTGGGGTCATGCTGAACTCAAACTTGGGTCCTGCTGAAAAATCTCCGGAACAAGCGGTTTAGAGGATTAGACCGACCAAACAACTTTTCGCTTTCCGTACCGTTATGGAACTGCTATAAACACCGCATTGCACCACGTTGAAACTCGAAGCCAGGCATAAAACTAACTGGCAGGGACGACAAAAACGCCCACAGGAACAAAGTGTCCCGAGAGCGCAAAAGACGAGTTTCGCACCGAACCTATCGTGATCAGAGTAATTGATGCCGCCCTTTGAGACTCGCCGTGTCTCAAGAGTTCGCTGCCGCCTGCCCGTTTCACACCAGCCATCCGCCGCTTGACGCCTGGTATGGCCGACCTCGTACACCGCACAACGCGGCATAGGCCGGAATAAAACCTGATAACAACCTGAAGTTAGGTAGTTTCCCAGTAAGGTAGTTAGTAGAGTTGCCTGATGTCACACGATCAGGCGGAAGCCAGTATCCTCATCGCTAAGGATACCGCTTTCCGCCTGAAAGTGCAACTAGGAATAACTACTTGATCTCGACTGCCGCGACGCCTTCGAACTTCTTGGCAATGGCTTCCGCGTCCGCCTTGGAGATGTTCTCCTTGAGCGGCTTCGGTGCGCCGTCGACCAGGTCCTTGGCTTCCTTGAGACCGAGGGCCGTGATCTCGCGAACCGCCTTGATGGTCGCGATCTTGTTGGCGCCGCCGTCCTTCAGGATGACCGTGAACTCGGTCTTCTCTTCCACGGGAGCCGCCGCCGCAGCGCCGCCGCCCGCAGCCGGAGCTGCAACTGCCGCCGCCGCCGAGACGCCGAGGCGCTCTTCAAGCTTCTTGACCAGAGCCGATGCTTCGAGCAGGCTCAGGCTAACGATCGAATCTTCCAACTGCTGTAGGTCCGCCATGTGATTTCTCCGTTTCTAATGTTGTTGCTGAACTTCATTTGTGATCTCCGAAGCCTCGTTCCGCTTCGGCTGCCATCCCCTCCCGGGTTTCCGTTGCGCCCAGACTGGCGCCCCCGTGACGGAACAGCGAAACTTGTTAGCCCTCGACCGCAGGAGCCTCTGCCTCTGCAGCAGGAGCCTCTTCGACAGCCGTCTCCACAACAGGAGCAGCAGCCTCGGCTACGGGAGCCGCAACAGCGGCCGGGGCCGAACCCGAGAACTTCTCCTTCTCGACGCCCTGGTTGATAACCACCGCGAGATCGCGGCCCGTGGCGTTGATGACGGTCGCCAGGCGCTGCGCCGGGGACTGGATGAGGAACAGCAGCTTCGAGAACAGCTCTTCCTTGCCCGGCATCGTGGCCAGGTCGCCAATCTCCTGCACCGAGATCACCTTGCCGTCGACGATGCCCAGCTTGAAGGTGAACTCCGCGTTGTCCTTGACCCACGCCGCCAGCGCCTTCGCCAGCGCGACGGGATCGCCCGAGGTGTAGGCGACCGAGGAGACGCCCTTGAGACCCTGGAGAGCGGCCTCAACCTTCGAACCCTGGCTCGCACGCGCGGCCAGCTTGTTCTTGACGACGTGATAGCTTCCGCCCGCGCCGCGAACGACCTTGCGCAGATCGAAGTCCTTGGCGGCGGTCATACCCTTGAAGGTGCCGATGATAGCGGACGTGGAAGACTCAAGCTCCTTGGTGAGGACCTTGACCTTCGCCGCTTTGGTTGCCCTGCTGATTGCCATAAAAACCTAGCCTTTAGCTGCCGGATCTTGCACCGGCTGTCTTGAATATCTGCCCGCAGACTCGCGGGGAAAATCGTCCCAGCCGGCGAACTAAGCCTTGGCTGCGAGATCCGTGACCGCGTCGTCGAGCTTGATGCCAGGCCCCATCGAGGAGCTGAGCGTGATGCCCTTGACGTAGCGTCCCTTGGCGGCCGAAGGCTTCGCCTTCATGACGCTCGAGATGACGACCATCGCGTTGTCGACCAGCTTCTGCGGATCGAACGAGAGCTTGCCCACGGGAACGTGAACCAGAGCCGTCTTATCCGTGCGGAACTCGACCTTACCAGCCTTGATCTCGCGGATGGCGCTGGCGACGTCGGTGGTGACGGTGCCGGTCTTGGGGTTCGGCATCAGGCCCTTGGGTCCGAGAACCTTGCCGAGACGTCCGACCGACTTCATCATGTCGGGGGTCGCGATCAGCGCGTCGAAGGCCGTCCAGCCTTCCTTCTGAATCTTCTCGACCAGCTCTTCGCCGCCGAAGAACTCGGCGCCGGCAGCCTCGGCATCCTTGATGCGGTCGCCCGAAGCGATTACCGCGACAACCTTGGACTTGCCGCCCAGACCGTGGGGCAGAACGACGGTGCCGCGCACCATCTGGTCCGCGTGACGGGGATCGACGCCCAGACGCAGGGTCAGGTCGACGGTCTCGTCAAACTTCACATACTTGGCCTTCTGGAGCAGGGGAACCGCATCGACCAGCGTGTAGGGACGCGGCTCAACCAACGCGCGCGCCTTCGCCAGGTTCTTGGAGATCTTCTTTGCCATGAGTGTTTCTTCCTTTATCTTCCACCCGCGATACTCACTTCCGCATCGGCGTGGTTCGACTGCACTCAACGGGAGTTGAGGCAACTTTATGAGTATGGCGGAAAATTAACCCAAAGTCAAGATTTTGCCTGCTGCGTCACGACTGGACGGCGCAGATCGTCGATCACCGGCATCGCCGCGAGCACCAGCAGGACCACCGCCAGCGGCAGCGTAAAGAAGAAGCCCGCGTACTTGAACCCCGTCGCGCCGGTGACGCCGCCGACGAAGAACATGGCGATGAGCGACAGGTGGAGTTGCAGCGTGGTCAGCTCCGGTGGGGGAGACGACTCGTGCTGCGCCACCGCCCTAAACGCCAGTCGGCCCAGCGCGATGCCGATATCGGTCACCATGCCCGTCAGGTGCGTCGTGCGGATCACCGCGTTCGACAGCTTGGTGATGATCGCGTTCTGCAGCCCCATCGTCAGGCAGAGCAGCATCACCGTGCCCAGCACGCGTCCACCCGCGAAGACTCGTCCTGTAAAGCCGAAGAGCACCAGCAACAACGCCTCGAGGACCAGCGGCAGCGCGTACTCGCTCTCGAGCGACCGCGAGCGCGCCCAGCGGATCAGCAGTGTCGTCAGGAACGCCCCCATCAGGAACGAGAAGACCGCGGCCAGCCCGGTGAAGACCGGCTCCAGATCCCCGGCGGCGAGGTTGTCTGCCATGGCCGAAACAATGCCCGACATGTGGGAGGTGTACTGCCGGACCGCGAGGAATCCCCCGGCGTTCGCAGCCCCGGCCACAAAGGCCAGGTAGCGGGCCAGGTGGCGGTTGGCGATCTCCGTTCGATGCGTACCGGTCAGGCGGCGCAGATAAAAGAGTGGCACGTCTTTATCATTACAGATTTGCCGCCATTCGTTACACCCCGGGGACCGTCGACGTCACCTACCCGCCCTCACAGGAAAATCCACAACCAGATTCCCATTGACGCCGCAGATAGCGGAGAGCATAGTACTCAAAAGGCGAATAAATGGCGAAAATAAAACCCAACTCGGAGACGCTCTTCCCTATCCTCAATGCCGTTCCCACCGGCCTCGCCCGCCTCGCCGCCGAGGCCGCCCATACTGCCGACGGCCACCTGATCGAGTTCAAAGCGATCAAGAGCCGATCCATCCTGAACCGCTCTATCTCCAAGCGCCGCCTCTCCATCGCTTGGTCGATCAACCCCTACCGCGGCTGCGAGTTCGCCTGCCGCTACTGCTTCGCCCGCTACACCCACGAGTTCCTCGAACCCGGCCCGCTGGGCAGCAGCGACGGCGATCCCGACGCGATTCAACCCTGGGCCACCGCCTTCGAACGCCACATCTTCCTGAAGCAGAACGCCGCCTGGCTGCTCGAGCAGGAGCTGCGCAAGCTCGACCGCACCGACCCCCTCGGCGAGATCGTCATCGGCACCGCCACCGATCCCTACCAGCCCATCGAGCGCACCGCCCGCATCACGCGCTCCCTGCTTGAAGTGCTGGCCCGCCGCTCGGGCCGCAGGCTCGGCATTATCACGAAGTCCACCCTGATCGCCCGCGACATCGACCTGCTCACCGAGATCGCGCGCCGCAACACGCTCGTGCTGCACATCACGGTCACCACTCCCGATGCCCGGCTCGCCCGCATCCTCGAGCCGCGTGCTCCCCGGCCCGACCTGCGCCTTGCGACCGTCCGGCGGCTGCGGGAGGCGGGGCTCATCACCGGCATCCTCTGCTCGCCGCTGCTGCCCGGCATCACCGACACCGCCGAGGCCATCGACCGCATGGCAGCCCACGCCGCGAAAGCCGACGCCAGCTTCTTCGCCGCCAACCCCTTGTATTTGAAGTCGTGCTCACGTCCAACGTTCCAGAGCTTCGTTCGTGAGCACTACCCCCACCTCGCCGTCGAATATGCCGAACGCTTTGCCCAACGGGCCTTTGCAGAAAAGCCTTACCAGGAACGGCTGCAAGCCCTGGTCCAGGAGTCCTGCCAGAGGCACCGGGTAGGCGAGCGCTCCGGCGAGGTGATGATATTGCGAGCCGTCGGAGAGAACAAAAAGCCGCCAACCGGTATAGGGATTCCAATCCAGACCAAGCTCTTCGGCTGATGGAAGACGTCCTGCCGGACGGGCCCGCTACGCGCGGGGCGGTCACTTCGTGACTTTCATACTTGTCTCGGCAAGATCAACTGCTTCGGTCCTCCCGCTGGTCGGGAGGAAAAGAAAAAGCGCAGAGCCATTGGCTCTGCGCTTTTTTACTCAAACATATCTAGAAACTAACCGACAATCTCGATACCCATCGAGCGAGCCGTACCGCGAATGCTCCTCGCCGCTGCCTCAACCGTGGTCGAGTTCAGGTCAGGCATCTTCTGCGTGGCGATCTCGATGATCTGCTGCTCGGTGACCTTGCCCTTCTTCTCCTTGTTCGGAGTGCCCGAGCCCTTCTCGATGCCGGCGGCCTTCTTCAGCAGAACCGCAGCCGGAGGGGTCTTGGTGATGAAGCTGAACGTACGGTCTGCGTAGACAGAGATGACGACCGGGATCGTCAGGCCAGCCATCGAAGGATCCTTGGTCCGGTCGTTGAACTGCTTGCAGAACTCCATGATGTTGACCTGCGCCTGGCCGAGGGCCGGGCCGATCGGCGGTGCGGGGGTGGCCTTGGCGGCCATAACCTGTAGCTTGACGTATCCAGTAATCTTCTTCGGTGCCATTGCGGGAATCCTCTTTACGCTTTGTGGCAGCGGCTGCCGATAAGGCGCCGTCTGCGGAATAGTGGTGCAGTTTCTGTCTTAAGTTCCCCTAAGACTTATCTTAAGCAGCGTTCCGAGAAGCCCGGTGGAGACAACCCATTCGGCGGACCGCAAGCCCTACTTCAAACTCTCTGATCGACGTGGAGAAGACTAAATCTCTACCTTGTCGACCTTCGAGAACTCGATCTCGACCGGCGTCGAACGTCCGAAGATGCTGACCATGACCTTCAGGGTCTGCTTGTCCTCGTTCACGTCGTCGACCGCGCCGTTGAAGTTTGCGAACGGTCCCTCATTGATTCGGACCTGCTCGCCCTTCTCGAACTTGATCTTCATCACCGGCTTGTCCTTCGACACGTCGGACCGGAACAGGATGGAGCTGACCTCCTGCTCGCTCAGCGCGACCGGGTTATCACCCGTGCCGAGGAAGCCCGTCACCCGCGGCGTGTTCTTGATCACGTGCCACAGGTCGTTATCGAGGTCCATCTCCACCAGCACGTAGCCCGGCAGGAAGACGCGCTCGATGGTGTACTTCTTGCCATTGCGCAGCTCAGTCACCGGCTCGGTCGGGATCATGATGCGCCCGATCTTGTTCTGCAGGTTATAGGCGTGGATCCGGCTCTCCAGGGACTCGCGCACCTTGCGCTCGAAACCTGAGTAAGCGTGGATGATGTACCACTTAAAATTCTCGTTGACCGGCGGCTCGAGGTGCTCGCCCTCGACTGCTGCACCTTCGGCGGCCGGAACTACTGGCTCCTCGGGGAGAAGATCGTCCGGATTTGTCTCTTTCACTGCCATAATTGTGCCTTTTTCGTCGAGCTTGGGTCTAGCCGTGCCGTACTACCTGGTGATCAGCTTGTGCAGCAACATCTCGATGCCGCGACCGATGATGTTGTCCACCAGCCAGAAGTACGCGGCGAAGATGAACACCGTCACGATGACCACAATCGTCGTCGTCTGGACCTCGGCGCGCGAAGGAACGATTGCCTTGCGCATCTCCGCCCGAACATCTTTCAGGAACTCGTTCAGCCGCGCCGGAGCCGACTTGAACTGCTCCATTCCCGAGTTTTGCTGCTCTTCCGCCACTGCTAATCCCTTGGCCATCGCCGTGTCTCAAACCTTCGTGCTCGACTGAGCCCATCTAGATACTACTTGTTACCGTCCGGCATCAACTGCGCGGAGCAAAACTGGCGGGGGAGCTCGGATTCGAACCGAGAAGTTCGGTTTTGGAGACCGACAGTTTAACCGTTGAGCTTACTCCCCCCAGGGAGCCGTTAGCTTCTGGCCTCAGCTCTCAGCTAAAGACCGGAAGCCGCCCCAAACTTACTTCGTTTCCTTGTGGTCCGTGTGCTTGCGGCAGGTATTGCAGAACTTCGAGAACTCCAGACGGCCGGTGGTCGTCTTCTTGTTCTTCGTCGTGGAGTAGTTCCTGTTCTTGCACTCGGGGCACTGCAGTGTAATAATTTCGCGCATCTCTTTATCCTATCCGATTTCGCAAGCTAAGGGTACTGGCAGGATTGCTCCCAACCAGTACCCGCTTGCTCATCCCTATTCCGTACTGCCTGATCCCAGCCGACTACAGTTACTTGATGATTTCCGAGATGGTACCTGCACCGACGGTGCGACCGCCCTCGCGGATAGCGAAGCGGAGGCCCTTCTCCATCGCGACCGGCGTGTGCAGCGAGATCTCGAGCTGGATGTTGTCACCCGGCATACACATCTCGGTGCCCGCAGGAAGCTTCGCCGAACCCGTCACGTCCGTCGTCCGGAAGTAGAACTGCGGACGGTAGCCGTTGAAGAACGGAGTGTGACGTCCGCCCTCTTCCTTGCTCAGAACGTAGACCTCGCCCTTGAACTCGGTGTGCGGCTTGATCGAACCCGGCTTCGCCAGGACCATCCCGCGCTCCACCGCTTCCTTCGCGATACCGCGCAGCAGAAGACCCGCGTTGTCGCCCGCAAGACCCTCATCGAGCTGCTTCTTGAACATCTCGACGCCGGTGCAGACCGTAGCCTGCGTGTCGCCGAAGCCCACGATCTCGCAAGCCTCGCCAACCTTCACCTTGCCGCGCTCGATACGGCCCGTCACCACGGTGCCGCGGCCCGAGATCGAGAAGATATCCTCGATAGGCATCAGGAACGGCAGATCCACGGCGCGCTCAGGCTGCGGAACGTACTTGTCCACCGCCTCCATCAGCTCGTCGATCTTGGCCTCCCACTGCGCCTCGCCGTTCAGCGCGCCCAGGGCGGAGCCGCGGATGATCGGGGTGTCGTCGCCGGGGTAGTCGTACTTCGACAGAAGCTCACGAACCTCCATCTCGACCAGCTCGATCAGCTCTTCGTCCTCGACCGCATCGCACTTGTTCAGGAACACCACGATGTACGGAACGCCGACCTGACGCGCCAGCAGAACGTGCTCCTTGGTCTGGGGCATCGGGCCGTCGGTCGCTGCGACCACCAGGATCGCGCCGTCCATCTGCGCAGCTCCCGTGATCATGTTCTTGATGTAGTCCGCGTGGCCAGGGCAGTCGACGTGCGCGTAGTGCCGGTTCGGCGTCTCGTACTCCACGTGCGAGGTCGCGATCGTAATACCGCGCTCGCGCTCCTCGGGTGCGTTGTCGATCGTGTCGAACGAGCGGAACTTGTTCGAAGGATTATGCTTCGACAGAACCTTCGTGATCGCAGCAGTCAGCGTCGTCTTGCCGTGGTCGATGTGACCAATCGTTCCAATGTTTACGTGCGGCTTTGAACGGTCAAACTTTTCCTTACCCATTGCTATCTCCTTAGATCTTTTGCAACAAAACTTGTAGGTGGATTCTCTACCGATAGAGGCGTCCGGCTGTCTCTCAGTAGTACGCGTAGAGCTTGAAGAACTTCGTCCTCAGCTCCGGCGCCACGCGCTCGAGCTGTGCCAGGTAGAACTCGCGGATCTGTCCCTGGTCGCCGTTTTCGAGCTTGTCGTAGCTGGCTGCCATCGTCGCGCCCAGCAGACCCTGCTTCAGCACCTGCTCGAACTGGCGAATCCGTACCTTGCCCCGCTCCAGCGAGCGGAGAAAGTTGGCTACGTTGGCCGTCGAATAGGCCTTCTCGATCGCGGCTCGAACCGCGCCATAGGCCTGCGGATCGCTGATCGGCATTACCGGCTGCTCATACGTCGTGCTCAAACGTGGACTCCTGCGCTGCTACTTGGAACGGATGGAGCGGGAGACGGGAATCGGACCCGCGACCAACAGCTTGGAAGGCTGTGACTCTACCACTGAGTTACTCCCGCCCTGCTTGTAAAACCCCTGCTACTAAACTCTGGAGCTGACGGAGAGGATTGAACTCTCGACCTCTCCCTTACCAAGGGAGTGCTCTGCCACTGAGCTACGCCAGCCAAACTGCAACAACAAAACTATCCTACCGCGAACGAAGCCTACCGAGCATCACGCGTGCGGCAAAAAAAGCTAACAGGATCAACGTCAGTGTCCGATACTTGCCTGGCTCCATCGTCGCCCAGGCCGACACCGCAAGCAGACCCATCAAAACCAGCGCGATGGCCATTCGTCCGTTGCTGCCGGGGCTCAGGTCCATACGCTCTGTCCTTCTACATCTCGTGCCAAATCGGGAAAGGTAAGTGGTGCACAGGGGAGGATTCGAACCTCCGTAACTCGAAGAGTGGCAGATTTACAGTCTGCTGCCATTAACCGCTCGGCCACCTGTGCACTTCCCTGCCCGAACCTTGTCGCCACGCAGGACTCTCACCAACCACTCAAGAAAGCGAACCTTCTTTTCGAGGGGAGTGGCTTGAGATCTGCAGCCACGAAAGGGACAAGCAGCACAACCAAATCCGTCCTGCAAACTGCATGTACTGGCTTTAAGGTAACTGGAGCTGACGAAGGGATTTGAACCCCCGACCCTCTGATTACAAATCAGATGCTCTACCAGCTGAGCTACGCCAGCCCAAACAGCCTTGAATCTACTCTACTCGAACCCTTCCTGTCGTTACAGCCAGAAGAACTCCAGCCAACGACGCAGAACCGCCCGCGCAGAGCTTGCCGCAAGACCTGACTTTATCACAAATCCGGCCGCGCACAAAACGCCAGCCGGAAGCCCTTCCCGGAAGGGTAGAATCTCCACAATTCACCTCTTCGCCGGACATCCATTTATGCGCCGTATCCTCGCTCTCGCACTGCTGCTCTCCTTCGGTTTCGCCGCACAGGCACAGCTCCAAACGCATACCGCCGACGCCCCGCAGATTCTCGAAGGCCCGCAGGCTCCCGGTGTCGCGCCACCGCCGCCCGCGGACTCCGGCCCGGCGGTGATGAACAACGATTCCGTCCTCAAGATGTTCCATGCGGGACTCGGCGACGACCTTATCGTCCAGACCATCGGCACCCAGCCCGGAGCCTACGACACCGACTCCGACAACCTGGTCAAACTCAAGCAGGCGGGCCTCTCGGACCCCATCCTGAAGGCCATGATCGCCGCCAACCGTCGCCTGCTGACGCCCGGCTCGAAGCCGCCCGTCGTCCGCGTCTCCGAGGTCTCGGAGCCCGGCCTCTACTACAAGGACCGCAACGGCCAGTGGGTTCCGATGGACTCGGAGACCGTCCACGTCGTCTCGGGCGGCTTTATCAAGTCCACCGTCACCAACGGCATCATCAAGCCGGACCGCAACGGCCGCGTCTACGGGCGCGAGTCGAAGCTGGTGCTGGCGCGGCCGATCGAGTTCCTCATCTGCACGCCCGAGGGCGTCACCGCCAGCGAATACGACCTGATCCTCTTCCGCCTGAACAGCAAGGACCGCGAATTCCGCACGCTGACCGGCGGCGTCATCCACTCGACCGGCGGGGCCAAGAGGGACGAGATGCCGTTCTCACCCGTGCAGACCGCGCCCCATACCTACACCTTCACGCTGGACCAGAAGACGCCCGGCGGAGAGTACGGCATCCTGCCGCCCGGCACGGGCAATGTGACCAACGGCGGCAAGATTTATACCTTCGCCATCGTCGAGTAGGCACGTAACACGCGAAGCGTCGAGAACCCCACGAAGTGCCGCCAGCCCGGCGCTAGGGCGTAGTTGTCGTTGCTTGTAAACTCAAACCCACCATGCGTAAGCGCACCACTCTTATTCTCGGCGTTGCTGTAGTCCTGATCGCCATCGCGGCCCTGGCCTTCTATCTCCACGCCAAAGCCGCCCCCCGAGCCGCACGTCTCCTCCCCGAAGCCGACGCCATCGTCTTCCTCGATGTCGCTCCGCTGCGCCTGGCCACCCACTTCGACCGCGACCCCATCACGCGCTCGCCCGACTTTCAGCAATTCATCGACGCCACCGGCATCGTGCCCGAGCGCGACCTGGACGCCGCCGCCTTTGCGCTCCACGCCATGCCCAACCCTCATGGCCCCAACGGCCCCGTGGCCTTCTCCGAAGTCTTCGTCGGACGCTTCGACGCCGCTCGCTTGACCCGCTACCTGGCCTCCATCGCCAGCGCGCAGGAGACCTACGCGGGTCACACCCTCTACCTCATCCCCAGCGACGGCCGCACCCTGCGCGTCGCGCAACTCGACGCCACCACCATCGCCGCCTCCAACTGCCCCACGCCGGAGCAGATCCACGCCATCCTCGACCGCAGCCGAGGCAGCTTCGTCAGCGGCCCACTGCTCCTGTCCGCTCGCTACGCTGATGTACCGTCCTTCGCTTCAGCCTGGGCCATCGGGCGCATCGGCCTACCGTTCGCGGAAGACGGTCATATCAGCGTCATGGGCCTCGGGCTGCCGCTGGCCAGCGACACCGACTTTGTCGCCAGCCTCCGCTACACCTCGCAGCTCCACCTGCGCATCGAGCAGCTCGCCCCCAGCGATGCCGACGCGCAGCAGTCCAGTCAGGCGCTGACTGGACTGCTGGCCGTTCTGCGCACGCTAGAACCTGTACCAGCCCGCACCGATAGCGACCGCACCCTGCGGGACCTGACGGCCTCGATTCACATCCAGCAGAAGAAGAACCGGGCCATCCTCACAGCCGACCTGCCCGCCGATCTGCTTAAGAGGCTTGGCCAGTTGCACTAAGAGGACCACGCGAAGGGATAGGTCGGGCCTTCAGCCCTCACCTTGCCTATGCACACGGTTACCTAGGGCTTTGCCCTAGGCTGGTATAGAGCGCGCCTTCAGCGCTTTTGGATAGCAGGATTTTGTGGATAGGTTGAAGAGAGCGTAGCTCAGAAGCAACAGCAAAAGCGCCCTCACGCCGGGCGGGCGGCACTTCGTGCTGTCTTGGACGCTGCGCGTGTTTCCGCGGCTCAGACCTACTGCGCTCCCGGCAACCCGCCACCCAACTGCGCCAGCGTCTGCCGCAGGTACTTGTGCGGATTGACCGGAGTATTCCTGATCCGAACCTCGTAGTGAACGTGGTTGCCTGTCGTGCGGCCGCTATGGCCCACATAACCGATCACCTGGCCCCGGCTCACCTGCTGGCCCGCCGTCACGGCGAAACCGCTCATGTGCCCGTACATCGTCACCAGTCCGTGCCCGTGGTCCACCGCCACCATGCGCCCGTAGCCATTCACGAACTCGGCCGACTGCACCACGCCGTCCGCCGTCACGTGGATCGGCGTTCCCTGCACCGCCGAGATGTCGATGCCCGGATGGAACTCACCCTCACCGTTGCCAAGCACCGGGTCCTCCCGCTGGCCGAAGCTGCTGGTGATCGGTCCCGTAACCGGCCAGAGCGACGGCGAATCCGCCACGTCCAATCCGCTGTCCAGACCGCCGAACTCCCGGCCACGGCCCAGCGGATGCAGCATCCCGCCGAGCGGGGTATCCACCGGCGTAGCGAGGAAGCGCGACGTATCGCCGCTCATCGCGTTCGAGCGCAGGGTATAAAAGGCGTCCAGCGACTTGGTATAGCTGTCGTCCGCCAGGCTGGCTACATTCGTCTCGCTGATATCGGCCAGAGGAGCCGTCCCAGCCGACTTGGCCGCATCGACGACGACCGGCTTCGCGCCCTTGGTCGTCCGTCCCCGGTTCACCGCGGCCAGCTTGCTGGTCGTCAGGCCGTACAGCGCCGAGACCTCGCTCGCCAGAGAACCCAGCGAGGCCGCCTGAATATCCTTCTCGTGCGCCTGTTTCTCCAGGTGCGCGTAGTCCTTCTGGAGCGAGTTGTGATCGGCCCGCAACTGGTTGAACCGCGCCGTTTTAATCAGCATCCGCGAGTAAGACCCAGCCATTCCCGTGATGGTGAACATACCGATAACCGCTGCCGCCACAAATAGATAGGCATAGCGCAGAGGCACCGGAACCTTGTGCAGGTTTCCGTCCGTGTCGCGGCTGACGAAGAGGATGTAAAAGCGTTTTTTCGGGTTTGCTGGCAAGCGGCGTCCTATTCAGATGAGTTTGACGGACCGCCGCGCCAAGAAGTCTACGCTTAAGCCTTCGGTCCAGAATTGCACTCGATCCGCGCGAATCACTTCTTCCGTTTGCCATTTGCAAACGACATTCAGAACTCGCAGATCAAATTCTGGCTATTCGTGAGATTTTATCGGTTCCCGCCACCCGGCGCAACCGGCAGGTGTCCTGCCGGACGGCCCTCCTGCGCGGAGAGCGGGCGTTTGCACGCCTTTTTAAGGCTTCGCGTGGTCCTCCCGTTGGTCGGAAACAAAATATGCTCGCTGCCGACCAGCGGGAGGCCCAAAGAGGATAATCTTGCCCATACAACACCGAGAACGGTACGAAGTACCATGCCCATTGGCCGCGTCATCCTCGAGATCGAAATTCCCCACGCGCAGTCGTTAAAAGATCGCCGCCAGGTCGTCCGCTCGCTCAAAGACAAGCTCCGCCACGGCTTCAACATCTCCGTCGCCGAGCTGGATGAGGCTGTGGCCTGGAACCGCGCCACCATCGGCATCGCCGCCATCTCCGGCTCGACCAACTACCTCACCGGCCAGCTCCAGCAGATCGATGAGGCCGCGCATCGCATCTGCACCACCCTGAGCGCCGAGATACGCGACTCCTACGCCGAAATTCTGCCCGATTAGTCCCTGTTGCAACCGTAAAAATTATCGAAAAAACGGCAAATTTGCTAGGCTGGTTCTTTAGGGAAGTGAAACATGCCTGAACCACGCGCCAGAACCTACCACCGCAACCGGGTCGCCCATTCATTCTCCGAGGAGATCGGCGCGATGCTCGAAGGAGAACTCTCCGACCCGAGAATCTTCCCCTCCGTCGTCACCGAGGTGGTACTGACGCCCGGCGGCAAGTCCGCACGGGTCTTCGTCGCGGTCCACGGCGGCGAGGCCGAAGAGGCGTCCACACTGGCCGCCCTGACTACAGCCCGCGGCTTCATACGGGCGCAGATCCGCGAGCGCATGGGCGTCCGCCATGTGCCGGAGCTGGTCTTCGCCATCGACCGCTCCGAGAAGATGACCGGCCGCATGGACGAGCTGCTGGGGCGGATGAAGAAGCGCGATCGCAAGCGCGCTACGGAAGAAGCCGTCTCGACCGCCCCAAGCCCCCAGGAAGCCCCGGTATCCGAGAAATAATGACTGAGGCCGCAATCATCGCGGAGTTTGTTGCCGCCTTCCGGGCGCATCCCCGCTTTCTCATCACCTCCCACGCCCGGCCGGATGGCGACGCCGTCGGCTCGGTGCTGGCGCTGGGCGGGCTGCTGGAGCAGATCGGCTGCACCGTCGACATGGTGCTGGCCGGGCCTATCCCGGCGAACTTCGACGCGCTGCCGGGGATCGAAAAGATTCGCATCGCCGACCACGCCGGGGATGAGACCTGTCCGGCGATCCTGCTGGAGTGCAACAGCACCCAGCGCACCGGGATCGCGGGGCTGGAGCGGCGGATGCTGCTGAACATCGACCACCACAGCAGCGGCCGCGACTTCGCCGCGCTGAACTGGATCGACGCGGGAGCCTGCGCGGTGACCGTGATGGTCTACCGGATCGCGCTCAGCTCGCCCGACTTCCAGATCACGACAGCCATCGCCAAGTGCCTGTACACCGGGCTGCTGACCGATACCGGCGGCTTCACCTACTCCTCCACCAATGCCGAGGCCTTCGCCATGGCGCACGACCTGACCCAGCGCGGCGTCGAGCCGGGCCGGATCGCGCAGGCCGTCATCTTCTCCAATCCTCTGAGCCGCCTGCGCGTTCTCGGCATCGCGCTGAACAAGATGCAGCGCGAGGGCGCGGTGGCGTGGACGTCGATCAGCGACCGCGAGCTGCGCGAGGCGGAAGCGACATCGGAGGACTGCGAAGGGATCGTCAACACGCTGATCGGCATCGCCGGGATCGAGCTGGCGGCCTTCTTCCGCGAGCTGGACGGCCCGAACGAGATCCGCCTGAGCCTGCGCAGCAAGGGAGAGGTCAACGTCGCCCAGGTGGCCGAGCACTACGGCGGCGGCGGCCACCGTAACGCCAGCGGCGTCACCCTGCCCGGAACCATGGACGAGCTGGCGCAGGGCATTCTTAGCCGTCTATCGAGTGCAACTCTGTTAGCCTTGTCTCGCCCAGCCTGACCAAAGTGAACGACTTTCTCCAACCCGCCTCCACCGGTGACGGTGCCGCGCAAATCAGTGCGAAGCTGCCGTGGTATCGCCGCCTCTTCCATCACCCGGAGCTGCCTTCGCCGTGGGAGATCCTGACCCTGTGCCTGATCGGCGGCTTCCTGCTGCTGTACGGGCTTATGCCCGTCACCGGCGGCGCGCAGCTCGGACTGGTCGGCGCGGATGAGCCGCGCTATGCCCAAGTGGCCCGCGAGATGCTGAAGGTGCATGACACCACCTGCGCCCAGCTCCACACCGACATGGTGCCGCACAGCCTTCGGCGCGACGACATCACCCGCGCCACGCAGTGTCTACTGGCAGGAACCGTAACACCGATCCTCTACGGCCAGCCGTGGCTGGAGAAACCGGCCCTCTACTACTGGCGCGCGATGAGCTTCTTCCGCGAGTTCGGCGTCTCGGACTGGTCGGCGCGGCTGCCCTCGACCTCCGGCGCGGCGTTCCTGATCGTGCTGATCTTCCTGCACATGCGGCGTTTCCGGCCGGGCGGGCATCTGGACGCGGCGCTGATTACCTGCTCCTGCGTGGGCATCCTCTCGTTCTCGCGCGGAGCCTCCACCGATATGCAGCTCGCCGCGCCGTTCTGCATCGGGATGCTGGGCTGGTACGCCTGGTACGAGACCGGCAAGAAGTTCTGGCTCTTCGACCTCTACTTCTTCGGCGCGGCGGCCACGCTGGCCAAGGGGCCGGTCGCGCCCTTCATGGCGCTCATCATCATCTTCCTCTTCGTAGCGCTGCGCCGGGAGTGGACGCTGCTGCGCCGGACGATCTGGCTGCCGGGAATCATTCTCTACCTGCTGATGGTGCTGCCCTGGTACATCGCCGTCCAGCGCCGTAACCCGGACTTCTACCGCCAGTTCTTCCTCGAGCACAATCTCGAGCGGTTCGCCACCAACCGCTACCAGCACCATCAGCCCTTCTGGTACTACCTGGCCGTGCTCATCATCGCGCTGATGCCGTGGACCGTGCTGGCGGGCCGTGCGCTGATCGACGCCATCAACACCTCGGTCGCCGAGTGGAAGGTGCGCCGCAAGCCCCAGCCGTACCTCGGCCACTCGCGCGCGGGCGACGCCTTCCCCGAGTTCCTGGTGCTGTGGGCGCTCTTCCCGATCCTCTTCTTCTCGTTCTCCGGGTCCAAGCTGCCGGGCTACATCCTGCCCTCGCTGCCGCCCCTGACCATCCTGACCGGCGACTACCTGAACCGCATCCGCCGCGAGGGCCTGCCGCCGTGGCTGCTCTGGTCGCACGCCGTCTTGAGCGCCGTGCTGGTCTTTGTGCTGACGCTGGCCCCGCAGCACATGCAGTACGAGACCCTGGTGCCCTCCGCGGGCTGGCTCGCCGCCGCTACCGCCGCTGCCGTACTCATCGGCATGGTGATGGTGCTGCTGATCCGCCGTTACGGCATCCCGGCAGTGCGTAACGCGACGCTGATCCCGGTGGTGTTGACGCTGATCTTCCTGCTCGGCTTCCACGGACGCGAGCTGGACCTGAACTACTCGGCGCGGCCCCTGGCCCAGGAGATCGAGCGCCACGCCCCCGGTGTCAAGCTGCTGGCGGTACAGTCGGTCAAACGCGATATGGACTACGGGCTGGCGTTCTACCGTAACGAGCCGCTGGTTCACTACGACTCCGACGGCGTGCCCAGAGCCGAGCACCTGCTCGTCATCCGCAGCGCGGACGAGGGCGAACTCGACCGCTGGCTCGCCGGGCGCATGTACAAGCCGCTCTTTCTCTATGACGAGCAGGGACTTGCGGTATACCGGGTCTACGCACAGCCATAGCCGTTTTCCCAATTAGCCGATAAGCTCAATCAACGAGGCTTCGCGCTTCGGCGACCGCTATGGCCACCGTCCCCCAGACCGCCGCCTCCTCCCTTGCCCGCGTCGAGGTGCTGGATCTGCGGCATTTTTCCGCCTACGACCTGCGTCCGCTACTGCAACAGGAGGCAGCCGCGTGGCAGCAGAGGCTGCTCTGGGACTACCGCGACTCCATCGAGCTGTTGCTGCAGTATCTGGACTCGCGCATGTTGCCGGGCTTCGTCGCCACGCTGCGCGGACAGGTCATCGGCTACATCTTTTGCGTGTACGAGGGCTACAAGGCAGTCATCGGCGACATCTACGTCTCGCACGCCATCGACCCGGAGTGGCGTCTGCCGGAGCTGCTGCTGAAGCACCTGCTGGAGGTCGCCTCGGCCTCGCCCGACCTCGACCGCATCGAGTCGCAACTGCTGCTCTACAACGAGTTCGAGTTGGCCGAGCCCTTTCGTCAGGCGGGCTTCGTGCGCTTTCCCCGGCTCTACCAGGAGTGCGATCTGGCGGCGCGTTCGCGGAGCTGGTCTCCGGCGATTGCGATGCCGCCCGATATGGAGCTGTGCCCGTGGACGCCCTCCGCATACCAGCCGGTGGCCGAGCTGATCCATGCCGCCTACGCAGGGCACCTGGACGCGGAGATCAACGACCAGTACCGAACGCTGCACGGCTCGCTGCGGTTTCTGCACAATATCGTGCGCTTTCCCGGCTGTGGGCAGTTTGATGCGGAGGCCTCGTGGCTGCTGCGCGACCGCGGGACGCAGGCGCTGGCAGGCGTGGTGCTGGGTTCGCGGATCGCGGCGGATGTGGCGCATATCACGCAGCTCTGCATGGCTCCCGAGTACCGTGGGCGCGGGCTGGGGCGGCTGCTGCTGGAGCACTCGATGAAACGGCTGGCCGCGCTGCGGTATGAGGCAATTACCCTGACGGTGAGCGAGCAGAACAGCGCTGCGGTACAGCTTTATCTGGCCTCGGGATTTCGGACACGGCATCGGTTCGATGCGATGGTGTTGAACAAGCCGTATCGTCCGTTCGATCTATCCGGCAGCACCTAAAACACGCGCAGCGTCGAGCACCGCACGAAGTGCCGCCCGCCCGGCGCAAGGACGTCTTTGTTTTTGTTCCTGGAAAACAACGGCAAAAACAGAAGCAGATTCCTCCGCTTCGCTCCTGAATGACAACCAAGAAAACAGGCAACCGCAACGACGCCCTTGCGCCGGGCGGGCGGCACTTCGTGCGGTTTTGGACGCTTCGCGTGAAAGGCTTAATTTAACTGCTCGGCAGGACTCTTCAACCATAGAAAAAGCCAGACCAGCAGGAGCATACAAAGCCCACCACAGCTATCGAGCAGCACATCCCACGGCGTGCCCGTGCGGTTCGGCAGCATCGTCTGATGAAACTCATCGAGGCTGGCAATGCAGGCCGTCGAGAACAGAGCCGCAGCACTCGCACGCACCCGCCAGCCGCGCAGGCTGACATCCACCTGCCCCGCCAGCGTAATCAGCCACGAGCGCAGGAACGCCAGGCAGACCAGCCCGTATCCCGTAAAGTGGCCGGTCTTGCGCAGGTGATGATGCATCTCCTCCCAGCGGCTCTCGGACATCGCCCCCATAAACCGCTCGAAGATCGGACGCAGCCAGCCGCTCGTCTGCTGCGCCCCAAAGGTGGGCGTCGACTCTATCGCGATGACGCCCATCGCCAGGAGCGTCGGCAGCCATACGCCGACTTGTCCCAGGCCAGAGGTGCGCAGCCGGATCGCCAGAGGATCCGGCCTGTAACGGAAGATGTTGGGCATGAACCTTAACGGTAACAGCAGCAGAGGGCCTACTCGGCGTGATAGTTCGGAGCCTCGCGGGTAATCACCACATCGTGCACGTGGCTCTCGCGCAGTCCGGCGTTCGAGATGCGGATGAAGCGTGCGTTCTGCTGCAGCTCCGGGATGCTTCCGCAGCCCAGGTAGCCCATGCCCGAGCGCAGTCCGCCGACGAGCTGGTAGACCATCGCCTCGAGCGGCCCACGATGAGGCACGCGGCCCTCGATGCCCTCGGGAACGTACTTGGCCAGCCGGTTCTGCGAGGCTCCCTCGCGCGCCGTCAGCGAAGGCCGGTCGCCCGCCGTGAACTCGTTCATGTCTTCCTTGCCCTGGAAGTAACGCTCGCCCGAACCCTGCGCCATCGCGGACAGAGAACCCATGCCGCGATACGCCTTGAACGAGCGGCCCTGGTAGAGGATCGTCTCGCCGGGGCTCTCGTCCACACCGGCGAAGAGCGAACCCATCATGACCACGCTGGCTCCCGCCGCGATGGCCTTGGTGATATCGCCCGAGTACTTGATGCCGCCGTCGGCGATGATGGGGATACCGCGCTCCTGCGAGGCCCGGAAGGCCTCGGAGATGGCGGTGATCTGCGGCATACCCGCGCCCGTGACCATGCGCGTGGTGCAGATAGAGCCTGGTCCGATGCCGACCTTCACGGCGTCCGCGCCCGCGTCCATCAGGGCCAGCGCGCCGTCGTAGGTGGCTACGTTTCCGGCCAGCAGGTCGATGTGCGGGAAGGCCGCCTTGCACTCGCGAACGGCCTCGAGCACACGCGAGGAGTGGCCGTGCGCGGAGTCGATAGCGAGAGCGTCCACGCGGTACTTAATCAACTCGGCGGCGCGCTCGAGGAAGTCTCCCGTCGCGCCGATGGCCGCGGCCACGCGCAGACGGCCCTGCGAATCCTTGGCGGCGTTCGGGTACTTCAGCTTCTTCTGGATGTCCTTAACGGTGATGAGGCCCTTCAACTCGTACTCGTCGTTGACGACGAGGAGCTTCTCGACGCGGTGCTGGTGCAGGATCTGTTCGGCCTGTTCGAGGGTTGTCCCAACAGGGACCGTGATGAGGTTGGTCTTGGTCATCACCGAATCGACCGTGAGGTCGGTGCGCGAGACGAAGCGCAGGTCGCGGTTGGTCAGGATGCCGACCAGTTTGCGGTTCTTGGTGACCGGCACGCCGGAGATCTTGTACTGCCGCATCACGTCGAGGGCGTCGGAGACGCGCTGCTCGGGCGAGATCGTCACCGGATCGACGATCATGCCGCTCTCAGAACGCTTCACCTTGTCGATCTCCATCGCCTGCTGCTCGATCGAGAGGTTGCGGTGCACGACGCCCATGCCGCCCTGCTGCGCCATCGCAATGGCGAGGCGCGACTCGGTGACGGTGTCCATGGCGGCCGACATCAGCGGCGTGTTCAGGGTGATGTTGCGGGTGAGCTGGACCTGGGTGCTGACCTGGGTCGGAACGACTTCGCTATAGGCAGGGACGAGGAGGACGTCGTCAAAGGTAAGTGCTTCGGGAATCGGTGCGATGATCATGGTTACTCGATTTTCTAGGCCGGGCGACTGTTGGCCGGGCTCGTCTGGGGCTCATTGGCCGGTTCGGATTTGCTCGATTGTAGAGAGGTCCCGGGCTGAGAGCAAATAAACTTATCGAGATTTGATGTGTTCTGTGCCGTTTCGACGCACCAATACGGCCAAAACCATATTGGAATCAGCGGTTCTGGTAATCGGGAGACTACTCTCAGCTCGTCAAGGCTTCGAGACAGTCCGGTTAATCCAGAGAATGTTGTCCCAGCTCAAGACCTTTACCGTGCTGTCGAGCAGCTTGTCGTAGCTGCCGCCGGATGCCTTGAGCGTGAACTCCTTGACCCGGTCCGGCGGATTCGTCGTGGTGTTGCGCAGGATATCGAGCACCTGTTCCTGATGAGAGATCTGGTAAAGCGCAGGGGATTTGGCCGAGTAGAACTTCGCGTCAGACGCGGCTCCACGATTCCCCACGCCGCGCTCGTACTTGATGTGCAGCTCCAGATGCTCTCCGGAGCTGGCCGCGAAGACCCAGTCCTGCGTCTCCAAAATGGGGCCGGAGGCTCCAGCAGTGGTGGTCTTGTGCATCTCGTGTGTCGTTGCGGGCAGATAGTTGCCAAAGGGGCCGGGCGCGTCGTTCGGGTCTTCGGTGATGCCGCCGATGACCACCTGGACGCTGGCTCCGGCGGCGTCTTTGGCGGGTGCAACCAGGTAGGCCAGCCGGTTCGACCCCTTGCCGAGGGGCTTGCCCTCGGGGGCGTTTACGGTAATGCGGTCGATAAAGACGAGGCGCAGGTTGCAATCCTTCGCCGGGCCCTGCGCGGCGACGCTCGAGGTAAATCCCCCTGGCAGCATGGCCTTAAGCGCGGCATCCGGAACCTTCAGGTCGAGCTGGAACCGCGTCTCCGAGCTGCTCTCGACGGGCGTCTGGGCAGAGAGGGCACGCGTAGCGATGAAAAGAAGACCTACATGACAGACAATGATTCCAAGGCGTCTTTCAACTCCACGCATATTCTCTTTCTCTCCCGTCCCTTGTTTTACTGGATGTCGATTCGGACGAAATCTTACAGGAAAAGCAATTTGCCGGAGAGTCGATCCCAGACTTCTCGTTTCTGCTGGCCCGACGTGTCCTCCTGAGTTCCCTTTTCCTCTACCCGATTGAAATCGGCCCGAAATTCGGATATCATCAAGATTGCGACGAATTTGTTCCGTCAGATAGACCCGCGTGAACACACCGGGGGAGGGCGGAAGGGAGGAGTGGGCTGACGCCCACTTTTTCTTTGCTCCAAAGGTTTTAGAGAGCGAAAGATTTCAAGGCTATGGCAATTCAGTTGGATGAAATTCGGGCAGTAGCGCAGCGGGTCGCCGGGTCGCACCATCTGGAAGTGGTCGACGTGGAGTTCTCGGGCGGAGCCAAGTTCCGCACGCTGCGCATCTATATCGAGAAGGACGCCGAGGGACGCGCCAAACTGGCCGAGCTGGCCAAGGCCGCGGAGGCGGGCGAGGGCGACGAAGAGGCCCCGCAGCTCCCCAAGGGCGTTCCCGTCGAGATGCTCTCGGGCGTGACGCATGAGGACTGCGAACAGTTTGCCCGCGACTTTGGGACGCTGCTCGACGTCGAAGACATTATCCCCGGCGCGGAGTACACTCTCGAGGTCTCCTCTCCGGGCATCGAGCGCAAGCTGACCAAACCCGCAGATTACACGCGGTTTCAGGGCAGCCTGGTCAAGCTCCAGACGTTTACGCCGGTGAACCAGAGCCGGCAGTTTCAAGGCCGTCTCACCCGGTTCGAGGGCAATAACCTGACCCTCGACCTGGCGGCGGTGAAGCAGAAGGGCAAGGCGCGTAAGTCCGCAGCAGCCCAGGACCAGACGGTCGAGATTGCCCTTTCGAACGTGGAAAAGGCCAGCCTGATCGCAGAGATATAGCCCCCTTTTTCTCCAGGGCGAACCGGCACGGCGGACGATCGCCGCAGCCTCGCAGGAAAGCATCCGAACAGATGCAATGTGCAAAGTAAGGACGAGTGAGCAATGGCAAGTGTTCTGTACCAGACTATCGAGACGTTGAGCCGGGACAAGGGTATCGAAGCGGATGTCGTCATCGGCGCCGTAGAAGACGCGATCGCGCTCGCGACCCGCAAGTTCTACAAGACGCAGGAAAACATGCGCGGCGAGATGGATCGCGAGACCGGTGAGATTCGCGCCTACGTCTACAAGACCGTCGTCGAGTCGACCGAGCAGGTCGACGACGAGGTCAACCAGATGACGCTCGAGCAGGCGCGCGAGCTGGCCCCCGAGGTCGAAGTCGGCGGTGAGCTGCGCTTCTACAAGGACACCACTCCGCTGGGCCGCATCGCCGCCCAGATGGCCAAGCAGGTCATCTTCCAGAAGGTGCGCGAAGCCGAGCGCGACACCGTCTATAACGAGTACAACCACCGCGCCGGTGAGGTTCTGAACGCCACCGTCAAGCGGCTGGAGCCGATGGACGTGATCTTCGATCTGGGCAAAGCCGAGGCCCGCATGCCCAAGCGCGAGCAGTCGCGGCTGGAGCAGTTCGCCATCGGCGAGCGCGTGCGCGTGGTGCTGCTGCGCGTGGACCGCGCCGCCAAAGGTCCGCAGGTGATCGTGAGCCGCGCGGCTCCGGCGCTGGTGCAGAACCTCTTCCAGAGCGAGGTTCCCGAGATTTACGACGGGACTGTTTCGATCCGCGCGATTGCGCGTGAAGCGGGTGAGCGCACCAAGATCGCCGTGATGAGCCGCGACAAGGACGTCGATCCGGTGGGCGCGTGCGTGGGCATGAAGGGTATGCGCGTGCAGTCGATCATTCGCGAGTTGCGCGGCGAGAAGATCGACATTATCGAGTACTCGGACGAGATCACGACCTTCGCCGAGAAGGCGCTGCAACCCGCGAAGGTCAGCCGCGTCTCCATCACCGACCTGGCCGACAAGCAGATCGAGGTCATCGTCGATGACACGCAGCTCTCGCTGGCCATCGGCAAGAAGGGCCAGAATGTGCGGCTCGCAGCCAAGCTCTTGCAGTGGAAGATCGACATCAAGAGCGAAGAGGAGAAGCGCCAGGAGGTCGAGCAGCAGATGCAAGCGATGTCGGGCGGACCGACCACGCCCATCGAGCAGGTGACCGAGCTGGGCGAGCAGATCCTCGAGAAGCTGATTACGGCGGGCATCACCACGGTCGAAGAGCTGGCCGATATGACCGCCGAGGAGCTGCAGCAGGTTCCGGGCATCGGCGAGAAGACCGTCGAGAAGATCTCGGTCGCGGTGCGCCACTACTTCGGCCAGTACGAAGAGGGCGAGGAGCGTCCTGTTGTTGCCGCAACCGCCGAAGCCGCCGCGCAGACGGAGACCACGGACCCGGCTTCGACCAACGAGCACAACGAGGTGAGTTCCATGTCCAAGACTCCCGAAGAGATTCTCTCCGAGCAGGCCGGTCACGGTGATCTCGAAGAGGTAAGCGGCGTTTCGAGCGAAGATATCGCCGAAGAAGAGGACCGCGAATCGACGAGCGACAGCTTCAGCGAAGCCGATCGCCGCGAAGAGCGGATCGAGCTGGACAACGACAGTGTGGATGAGCTGGTGAACGAGGCGCAAGAGGTCTCGGACGAGGGCATCGATATGGACGGAAACGACCGTGGCTAGCTTCTCCAGCCACGCAAGCAAACATACTTTGAATCGCGATTGCCGCGATTTCAGTGATAATAGAGACGAATCGCAATTTGCTCCGAACGAGGCTGATATGAACAGCTAGCGCCGCGGGTGGAGTAAATGAAAAGGGACGGATGAGTAAAGTTCGCATTAACGATCTGGCACGGGAACTGGAAGTAAAAAGCAGGCCGATTCTTGACGCGCTCGAAGCGCTCGGGGTGACGGGCAAGACCCACTCGAGTTCGATCGAAGAGGATCAGGCCGAGCGGGTCCGTGGATACTTCAACGGCGGCAACCGTGGCAGCAGCGCCAACCGTCCCGCAGAGCCAGCGCGCCGGTTCAACCTCTCGAACGTATCGAAGCCAGGTGATGCCATGCGGGCAATCCTCGAGCGCAAGCAGGCTGAGAACGCAGCCAAGAACGCCCCGCCGCAACGGCCCGCTGTCGTAGCGGCCCCGGTAGCGGCTGCTCCGGCAGTTTCGGTAGCCCGGCCTGCGGTCGCTGCCCCCGTTGCGGGTGCACCCGCAACTTCGGTGGTTGCGGCTCCGGCACCAACTGCCGTTCCCGTGGCCCCGGCAGCTCCCGCCGCCGCAACTCCGGTTGCGACTGCTCCGGTTGCCCCTCGGGTTCAGCCGCCGGTTGCCGCCGCTCCCGCACCTAACACTCCTCCGGCTCCCCGGCGCATCGTGCCGCTGCCGAACCAGGGCGCTCGCATCGTCGCTCCCCCGCCCGCTGCTGGCGGACCGGCGATCGCCAGCCGTCCCCCGGCCCAGACCGTCGTCGTTCGGCCTCCGGTCGCCGGAGCAACTCCAGCTAACTCGCCGCTCTCGCGCCCTGCCGGGACTGCCCCGGTCGTCGTCGCGGCTCCGGCCCCCAGGCCCGCCGTGGCCGCTCCTGTAGCTGCCGCCTCTCCGACTCCAGCCGCGACTCCTGTGGCCGCAGCTCCGGCTGCTCCCGCAGCAGCCCAGCCCGCCGCACCGGCTCCCGCAACACCCGTAGCCGAGCCGGTAGCAGCAGCCACTGCTCCAGCCGCCGAAGCCCCTGCGGCTCCGGCACCACCCGCCACTCCGGCCGCTCCGGCGCGCCGCATCATCATGCCGCAGACCGGCCCGCGCCCCATCTACACCGCGCCCGCGCCGGTTCCCGGAGCACCTCCGCGCGGCCGTCCCATCTTCGAGCGTCCCCGACCCGGCTCCATGGGCGGACCCGGCGCTCCCGGCTCACGCCCCGGCATGGGTGGCCCCATGGCCCCCGGCGCACGCCGCCCCATGCACCCCACCCGCAGCTATCCCGGCGGGCCTTCGGGTCCTGGAGGTCCGGGTGGACCGCCGCGCCCCGGCTTTGCCCCCGGCTCCCGTCCCGGCTTCCCGCCGCGTCCGGGCTTCGGTGGACCGCGTCCCGGCGGAGCGCCCGGCGCTCCCGGAGCCATGCCCGGACCGGGTGAGACTCCCGGCGGACAGCGCCCGGCACGTCCCGGCCAGCGCCGCGGCGGACAGCGTTACGAGAAGGTGAAGGAAGGCCCGATGAAGGGCTTCCAGCCGCCACCGCGTTACGGCGGCATCCAGATGTCGCGCGAGCCCCTGCCGATCACCAAGACCATCACGGTGACCGAAGGCATCAGCGTGAAGGATCTGGCCGAGAAGCTCGACGTGCGCGGCAAGGATCTCATCGCGATCCTGCTGATGAAGGGTGTATTCGTCACGGTCAACCAGTCGCTCGACGGCGAGCTGGTGAAGGATGTCGCGCGCCAGTTCGGAGCCGACGCCCAGGTCATCTCGGTCGAAGAGCAGCTCGAGAACGAGGCCATCGAGGGCTTCCTCGAAGACACGACCGGCATGGTCGAGATCGTCCGCGCCCCGGTGGTCACCATCATGGGTCACGTCGACCACGGTAAGACCTCGCTGCTCGACGCGATCCGCTCGACCGACGTTGCAGGCGGCGAAGCGGGCGGCATCACGCAGCATATCGGAGCCTACAAGGTCCATGTGACGAAGCCGGATTCCCCGGCCTTCGGACGCGAGATCGTCTTCCTCGATACCCCTGGTCACGAGGCCTTCACCCGTATGCGTGCTCGCGGAGCCAAGGTGACCGACATCGTCGTCATCGTGGTCGCGGCCGACGACGGTGTGATGCCCCAGACGCTTGAGGCCATCGACCACGCACGCGCGGCCAAGGTGCCGATCATCGTCGCGGTCAACAAGATCGACAAGCCCGACGCCAACCCGGCCAAGATCATCCAGCAGCTCGCCGCACGCGGCCTGCAGCCTTCGAATCAGGGCGGCGACACCGAGTTCGTCGAAGTCTCGGCCAAGAAGCACCTGAACCTCGACAAGCTTGAGGAGATGATCTGCCTGGTCGCCGACGTGAACGAGCAGAAGGCGCAGCCGGATCGTCCGGCCGTCGGTACGGTCATCGAAGCCAAGCTCGACCGTGGCCGCGGTGCGGTCGCCTCGATCCTGGTGCAGAACGGAACCCTGAAGCTGGGCGACAGCTACATCGTCGGCAACACCTTCGGTAAGATCCGCGCCATGTTCGACGACCGTGGACGTCCCATCGAAACCGCAGGCCCCTCGACCCCGGTCGAGATCCTTGGACTCGAAGGGATGCCGGACGCAGGCGATACCTTCATCGTGATGGCGGACCGCGACAAGGCCAAGGGCATTGCGCAGTACCGCAAGATGAAGGAGCGCGAGGCGCAGTTGGCCAAGAGCGCGCGTGTCTCGCTCGAGGGCCTGGCGGAGCAGATCAAGCAGGCCGGAACGAAGGACCTGAACCTGATCGTCAAGGGCGACGTGCAGGGTTCGGTGGAGGTCATCGCCGAGGATCTGCAGCACATGTCGACCGAGAAGATCCGGGTGCGCGTACTGCACTCCGGCGTCGGCGCGATCACCGAGTCGGACGTACTGCTTGCCTCCGCTTCGAACGCCGTCATCATCGGCTTCAACGTGCGGCCCGACCGCAACTCTGCCGAGGTTGCCGCTCGCGAGAACGTCGAGATTCGTCTGCACTCGATCATCTACGAGCTGCGCGACGAGATCGAAAAGGCCATGTACGGTCTGCTCGATCCGGTCTTCAAGGAGAACTACTCCGGACGGGCCGAGGTGCTCAACGTCTTCAAGATCACCAAGGTCGGTCAGATTGCGGGTTGCCGCGTGACCGACGGCCTCATCAAGCGCAGTTCGCAGGCTCGCCTGCTGCGCGATGGTGTGGAGGTCTGGAAGGGCAAGATCAGCTCGCTCAAGCGCTTCAAGGACGACGTCTCCGAGGTTCGCGATGGCGTCGAGTGCGGTATCGATCTGGCCGGCCACAAGGATATCCGCGTGGGCGACATCATCGAGACCTACACGACCGAGAAGCTGGAGGCCGAGCTGGGGCAGAACACCCTGGCAGCCAAGAAGGCGGAAAAGGCCGAGAAGGAACGCGAGGCGCTCGCCACCAACGCGTAAGTTGGTATTGGAAAGACGAAGGGCCGGGATCACTCCCGGCCCTTCGTCTTTTTAAAGCAAAAGCGCCCTAACGCCGGGCGGGCGGCACTTCGTGCGGTTCTCGGGGCAGCATGGGCAAGTTATCTGCTGAGGGCCTCCCGTTGGTCGGCAGCGAGCAATATTCGTTTCCGACCAGCGGGAGGACCACGCGAAGCAGTAAAAAGGCGTGCAAACGCCCGCCCTCCGCGCAAGAGGCCCGTCCGGCAGGACACGTTTTGTTCATCTAAATGCGGTATCTTGCAGAGATGCTGAACAAGTCCCTGCTCATCGCTGCCGTGGCGCTGTTCCCGGCCCTGTCCGCCTTTGCCCAGAAGCCCGCGCCGCTGGTCATCATCTCGCTCGACGGCATGAGGCCTGATTACGTTACCCACGCCGATGAGCACGGCCTCAAGGTGCCCACTCTCCGCACCTTCCTCACCCAGGGCACCTGGGCCGAGGGTGTCGAAGGCGTCATCCCCACCGTCACCTACCCCAGCCACACCACCATCGTCACTGGCGTCTGGCCGGTCGAGCACGGCATCTATAGCAACGTGCGCTTCGACCCGCTCGGCGAGCACCCCGGCGTCTGGTACTGGGAGTTCAGCGCCATCGAGGTCGAGACGCTCTATCAGGCTGCCAGCAAGGCCGGGCTTCGAACCGGTGCCGTGAGCTGGCCGGTGACGGTCGGCGCGCCCATCGACTACAACATCGCCGAGCATGCGCAGTCCGAGGAGACGGCCACGCCCGCCATCTCGCCCTACAACCCGCCGGACATCCTTGAGCGGCTGCACATCCACCCCGCCAAAGACGCCGATACAGACGAGACCAAAACCGCCGAGGCAGTCGCGATTCTGCGGCAGGACAAGCCCGACCTGATGCTGGTCCATCTGGCCAACCTCGACCATCAGGAGCACCAGCACAGCCCCTTCAGCCCCGAGGCCAACGCCGCGCTCGAGAAGCTCGACGTGCAGGTCCACCAGATCGAGCAGGCCGCGCTGGCGGTCGATCCCGCGACCCGGATCGCCATTGTCTCCGACCACGGCTTCTACCGCATCGATCACATCATCCACCTCAACGCGCTCTTCACCAAGGCTGGGCTGATTACGCTGGGGCACAGGAAAGCCGGAGAGGATGACGCCCCTGTACTCTCCTGGAAGGCCGAGGCATGGACAGCGGGCGGAAGCTGCGCCATCCTGCTCCACGACACCGACGACGCCGCCACCCTGGCCAAAGTAAAGGCCGTACTGGACAAGGCGAAGGCCAACCCGAAGCTCGGCATCGCGCAGATCCTTTCGCACGACGAGATCGCGGCCCGCGGAGGCTTCCCCAATGCGGCGTTTCTGGTCGAGTTCAAGGAGGGCTTCGGCTCCGGCGGCAACACCAGCGGAGCCGTCGTCGAGGACTCGCCCCACACCGGCACGCACGGCTATCTGCCTTCGACCCCGGCGATGCGCTCGGCGTTCATGCTCAAGGGCCGGGGCATTGCCGCTGGCCGCGACCTGAAGGTGATCGACATGCGCCAGATCGCGCCAAGCTTCGCCGAGATGCTCGGCGTTACGCTTCCCGCAGCCAAACAACCGCCCGTGCATTACCAGCCATAAAGGCTTGTCCTACCGGACAGGCCCGCTACGCGCGGGGCGGGCGTTCACACGCCTTTTTACGGCTTCGCGTAGTCCTCCCGTTGGTCGGGAAGAAAAGATACTCGCTGCCTACCAGCGGGAGGCTCTCAGAAGCTAACTTCCCCATACACACCCAAGAACGGTACGAAGTACTATCGACCTATGAACATCGACAAGATTCAGTCGGCGCTGCGGCAACAGAACCTCGATGGCTGGCTCTTCTACGACCACCATCACCGCGACCCGCTGGCCTACCGGATCCTCGGCCTGGACGCGAACGCGCACGTCACCCGGCGCTGGTTCTACCTCATCCCCGCCACGGGCGAGCCGCGCAAACTGGTCCACCGGATCGAGTCGGGCCGTCTCGATTCCCTGCCCGGCACGCTCGCCGCTTACTCTTCGTGGCAAGAACTGGAGTCCGAGCTGAACACCCTGCTCTCAGGTACTACCAAGCTCGCCATGCAGTACTCCCCGCGCAACGCCATCATGTACGTCTCGATGGTGGACGCGGGCACCGTCGAGCTGCTGCGCGAGATGGGCAAGCAGATCGTCAGCTCCGCCGACCTGGTCAGCGAGTTCGAGGCCGTCCTGACCGACGAGCAGCTCGAGACCCACTACGCCGCACAGAAGCTGGTCGATGAGATCCTCGCCGAAGCATGGCTCGAGATGGGCCGTCGCGTCCGCAGCACGGGCACCAACGAATACGAGATGGTCGAGTACCTGCGCCAGCAGATGCAGGCCGTCGGCCTCGTCTGGGAGCACGGCCCCAACGTGAGCTGCGGCCCCAACAGCGCGGACTCGCACTACGACCCTACGCCCGAAAGCTCGCGGCCCATCCGTCGCGGCGACTTCGTCCTCATCGACCTCTGGGCAAAACTCGACCGCCCCGACTCCATCTTCTACGACATCACCTGGACCGGCGTCGTCGACCGCGAGCCGACCGAGCGCGACCAGCTCATCTTCACCACCGTCCGCGACGCCCGGGACGCGGCGATCTTGACGGTCGAAGCCGCCTTCCGCGAAGGCCGCCCCATCGCCGGTTGGGAGGCGGATGACGCCGCCCGCGCCGTCATCCGTGAAGCCGGATTCGGCGAGTGGTTCACCCACCGGACTGGTCATAATATCGCCGCCGAGCTGCACGGCAGCGGCGCCCACCTCGACAACCTCGAGACCCACGACGAGCGCCTGATCCTGCCCAACACCTGCTTCTCGGTCGAGCCGGGCATCTACTTCCCCGGAGAGTTCGGCGTGCGCAGCGAGGTCAACATGATCGCCCGCCGCACCTCCGCCAGCGTCACCGGCCGTATCCAGCGAGAGCTGGTAAGAATCTGAAACTGCTATCATTGAGGACGAATGACAACCAACGTCAAAACCCCGGCCAGAGCCGCCGGTAACGCCTCCGCACTGGCAACCATCGTCCTCATCGCGGGCTGGCTCATCCCCGGAGCGGGCCACCTGATCCTGAAGAAGTGGGTCCGGGCGCTGCTGCTGTTCGTCTCGGTCGTCTGCATGTTCTCGATCGGCATTGCGCTCCAGGGCAAGATCTACTCGCCCAACACGGGCGAGCTGCTGGACATGCTGGGCTTCGCCGGTGACCTCGGCTCCGGCCTGCTCTATGTGCTGGCGCGGCTCTTCGACTGGGGCATCACCCCGCCGCAGATCGCAATGGCCGACTACGGGACCAAGTTCATCGTGGTCGCGGGGCTATTGAACATCGTCTCCGCTGTCGATGCGCACTCGCTGGCCAACGGAAGGAAGGCATCGTGATCCTCTCTCACTTCAGCGCGCTGCTGCTCTTCTCGCTCTTCACGTCGATCGTATTCGGCATCACCCAGCGTTCGCAGCCCAGGCGGATGATCCAGTTCGGCGCACTCTGCTTTGCTCTGTTCGTCGGCTGCACCATCGCCGCCAGCTGGATCATGTGGCTCATCCGGCATTAGCACTTTGCTGCCGAACGAAGTGCCGCCCGCCCGGCGTGAGGGCGCTTTTCATCTTTTGTCTTCACCAAGAAAAACCGGCAAGCCATCACTGGCTCGCCGGTTTCTTTGTTCCTGTTGAAGCCTGAAACTACTCGGTCGGCTCGGCAGGCGGATTCTGCTCTTCCATCTGCTTTTGCAGCTCCTCGCGCTTCTTCTCGCGAGCCTCTGCGCGCTTCTGTGCCTTCTCGTTCAGCTCCTGCTCGGCTCCGAGCAGCTCGACCACAGCCAGCTCGGCTGCGTCGCCCTTGCGGGTGCTGGTGCGGACGATGCGCAGGTAGCCACCCGGCCGGGTCGCGTAGCGCGGCGAGACGACGCTGAAGAGACGCGTAACGGCCTCGTCGGTCATCAGGTAAGCCAGCGCCTGGCGACGCGAGTGAACGTCACCCTTCTTGCCGAGCGTAATCATCTTCTCGACGATAGGACGGCTGGCCTTGCACTTGGTGATGGTGGTCTCGACACGGTCGTGCAGGATGATCGAGGTAACGAGGTTGCGCAGCATGGCGCGACGGTGTGAGGTGTTGCGGCCAAGCTTAAAGCCGCCGTTGCGGTGACGCATGGTGGAATCTCCTTCGACTTGACCTTCTGGCCTGAGTCGGTTTGCTTCAGTGTTGCGGGTGAAAAGGTGGAGGAAGCAGCTCAGAGCTACCCCCTCCGCCTAAAGTAAAAGTTAGAAGCTCTCAGGCTCGATGGGGAGGTCGAGATCGTCGTCCTCATCATCGTCCTCGTCGTCATCATCGTAGTTGCCGAAGCTGGCGGCGAGCGTAGCAGCAGGCAGGACCGAGGTCGGACCGGGCTGCGGGTTGCCGTTCTCGTCGATCTTCATGCCGAGCGACAGACCCATCTGCGCGAGGATCTCCTTGATCTCGTTCAGCGACTTGCGGCCGAAGTTCTTGGTCTTCAGCATCTCGGCTTCGGTCTTCTGGATCAGCTCGCCGATGGTGGCGATGTTCGCATTCTTCAGGCAGTTGTAGCTGCGCACCGAAAGCTCGAGCTCCTCAACCGAACGGTTCAGGTTCTCGTTGCGGATCGCGGGACCATCGTGCAGGCCATCGTGACCGGCCTCCATCTCCTCCTCGAAGTTGATGAAGATGGTCATGTGGTCCTTCAGCAGCTTGGCCGAGAGGCCGAGAGCATCGGCGGGAAGCACCGTGCCGTTCGTCCAGATCTCGATCGAGAGCTTGTCGTAGTCGGTGATCTGACCGAGACGAGCCGCCTCGACGACGTAGTTGACCTTACGAACAGGCGAGTGAACCGAATCCACGGGAATGAAGCCCAGGCCCAGGTCGGCGTCGAAGTTCTTGTCCGCCGAGATGTAGCCGCGACCGCGCTTCAGCCGCATCTCCATGTCGATCTTGCCGCCCTCGGAGATGGTGCAGATGTACACGTTCTTGTCGAGGATCTCGACATCGCCATCAGCCTCGATCAGGCCCGAGGTGACCACGCCAGCCGCATCCGAACGCAGATAGAGCGCCTTGGGGCCATCGCCCGCGAGCTTGAACGGAATCTGCTTCAGGTTCAGGATGATGTCGGTCGCGTCTTCAACCACGCCGGTGATCGACTGGAACTCGTGCAGCACGCCTTCGATGCGGACGGCCGTAACCGCCGCGCCCTCGATGGACGAGAGCAGCGTGCGCCGCAGCGCGTTGCCGATGGTCGTACCGAAGCCGCGCTCAAAGGGCTGAGCGCTGAACTTGCCGTACTTATCGGTGAGAGTCTCGGTCTCGACGGCGAGACGCTTGGGCTTTTGGAAACCTCTCCAGAGCATAGGTAATTCTCCTTTTCCGTCACGCACCGCGATGCATTTTGCGATGGGCGGATACTGCGGTTGCCTGCTGAATTGTTAGTAAAGCCGGATACAACGATTGACTGGTAAAACAACTTTGCAGCCGTCAGCCCTTGGCTTGCGCCAGAGGCTAACGGCTGCCTTACAAAAAACTACTTGCTGTACAGTTCGACGATCAGCTGCTCGTTGACCGGGAGCTGAACATCCTCGCGCTTCGGCAGGGCAATGACCTTGCCGGAGAGGTTGTCGCGGTTGATATCCAGCCAGGTGACGGACTGGAGACCACCTGCGAACTCCTTCGCGGTCTCGAGGATTCCGAGAGCCTTCGAGCCCTCGCGAATCGCGATCTCATCGCCGACCTTGCACTGGAAGCTCGGGATGTTCACCTTGCGGCCGTTGACCTGGATGTGTCCGTGACGGACGACCTGGCGGGCCTGACGGCGGCTGGTGGCAAGACCGAGGCGGTAGCAGACGTTGTCGAGGCGGGTCTCGAGCTGCTGCAACAGCAGTTCGCCGGTGACGCCGGTGCGGTTCGACGCCTTCTCGTAGTAGGCGCGGAACTGGGTCTCGAGCGTGAAGTAGATGCGCTTGGCCTTCTGCTTCTCGCGCAGTTGCAGACCGTAGCCCACAACCTTCTTTACCTTGCGCGACTGGCCGTGCTGGCCGGGAGGAAAGTTACGCTTCTCCACGGGGCACTTCTCGGTAAAGCACTTGGGTCCTTTGAGAAAGAGCTTGACGCCGTCGCGGCGGCAGAGCCGGCAGACGGGTCCGGTATAACGTGCCATTGTGAAATCTCCTGAATTCGGGTGTCGATCGTTTTACGCGCTGGCTGCGCTTCGTCACGATCCAGTTGAGTTGTAAGTTCTGAGCTGCCTGTCGTGTGTCTTTACTCCAGAACACACGACAGACAACCCGAAAAGAAAAGAAAGATCAGACGCGGCGGCGCTTCGGCGGACGGCAGCCGTTGTGCGGCATCGGCGTAACGTCGCGGATGCTGCGCACATCGATACCGGCGGTCGCGAGCGCGCGGATCGCGGACTCACGGCCCGAGCCGGGGCCCGAGACGCGCACATCGACCGAACGGAGACCGTGGTCGCGGGCCGCATTGGCAGCGCCCACAGCGGCCTGCTGCGCGGCAAACGGGGTTCCCTTGCGGGAGCCGCGGAAGCCGAGCGAGCCCGAGCTCTTCCAGCTCAGCGTGTTGCCGGTCTGGTCGGTGATGGTGACGATGGTGTTGTTGAACGAAGCCTGAATGAAGACCAGGCCGTACGGAACATTTTTCCGCTCGCGCTTCTTGAACTTCTTGCCCTTGCCAGCGGCAGCCTTGCCGCTCTTCTGCTGATTCTGTGTCTTCGCCATTTACTTGGTCGCTTTCTTCTTGCCGGCAACCGTGCCCTTGCGGGGGCCCTTGCGCGTGCGAGCGTTGGTGTGGGTGCGCTGGCCGCGGACAGGGAGCGAGCGGCGATGGCGGAGGCCACGGTAGGACTGGATCTCGATCAGACGCTTGATGTTCAGCGAGATCTCCTTGCGGAGGTCGCCTTCGATCTGGCCGCCCTTCTCGATGATCTGACGGATGACGTTGAGCTGATCTTCATCGAGCGTGCCGACCTTGGCGATCGGATCGATGTTGGCCTCGGCCAGGATCTTCGCTGCGCGCGAGTCCCCGATACCAAAGATATAGGTGAGGCCGATGCGTACCTGCTTGTTGTTCGGTACGTCGACTCCGGCAATACGTGCCATGAGAGTTCCTTTTCGGTTGCGGCTCTCGGGTCTGGCCCGAGGAGCGGGGTGATTGGTTTACGGTGCTTCCACCAGGTTCAACGCAAGCCTTGACTTCGGCTAACTAGCCCGGCGGGGCCGTTTCAAAAGATGACCAGCCCAGATTAGCCCTGGCGCTGCTTGTGCTTGGCGTTCTCGCAGATGACGCGAACCACGCCACGGCGATGGATCACCTTGCACTTGTCACAGATCTTCTTTACTGACGCACGGACCTTCATTGTGGTTCCCTTCTGGTTGGTGAGCAACGGCCTCACACTTTTTGCACACGGCTTCCACACCCGAAGGTGGAAAAACCACGCTTACAAAACTCTTAGAGCCAACTCGCAACGGCTTGGATTGGCCGGGATGCTGACGTCCATCGCGATAGTTACGCTGACTACTTATAGCGGTAGACGATGCGCCCGCGGTTGAGATCGTAGGGGCTGAGCTCGATCGCGACCCGATCGCCGGGGAGGATGCGGATGAAGTTCTTGCGCATACGTCCAGAGACGTGGGCGAGAGCCTGGTGCTTATTCTCAAGCTCCACCTTGAACATCGCATTGGGCAGCGTCTCGACGACTACCGCCATAACCTCAATTGCATCTTCCTTCGACAAACGAATCTCCTTTGGAAAGGGTGCGCCTTTGGGGATTGCTCTCTGCCTGCGGCAGATTTACCCTTCAAAGACCCACGGTTCCGCACCGCGCTTCGCTGCGCAGCACTTCTCATGATAACCCAGAATCGATCCCGGCGCGAACCAATGTTATTAATGACCGAGATGCTTGTCGAAGAAGGCCGTGATCTCTCCAAAGGCCTCCTTCGTCTCCGGCACTCGATCATTCGAGCCGTACTGGGCATGTGACTGCCCCTCAAAGACCTCCAGCTCCGCCTCCACTCCAGCCTGGCGCAGCTTGCGGTGGACCCGGACGGTGTTGCTGAGTAGCAGGTCACGGGTGCCGGTAGTCAGAATCGCTGGAGGGAAACCATGCATATCGCCGTAGACGGGCGAGAGCAGCGGGTCCCTGAGGTCGTGCCCATGGGCGTAGATCTTGACCGCCGCATCGCAGAATCCATCCCGCGAGACCAGCACGTTGTCGACCTTCTCATTGGTATAGAACGAATCGCCCACCTTCGTCACGTCGGACATCGGCGTTCCGGAGGAGATCGCACCCGGCATCGGCAGCCCCATCGCCTTCGCCTCGAGCATCATCTCGAGCGTCAGAGCGCCGCCGGCCGAGGTGCCGAAGACTCCGACATTCTTCGGCGCAGTCATCTTGAGCGCGGCCTGATAGACCTTCATCGCATCGTCCAGCGCACCGGGAAAGTACGCCTCGGGCGGCATGCGGTAGTCGACCGAGATCACCTTGAAGTGCCCCAGACCCGCCATGATGATCGCCTCCGACGTTGCCGCCTCGCCGGGCGAGAGCACATAACAGCCGCCATGGACGTGAACCAGCAGCTTGTCGCGATGTTCGGGGGCAATGGTATCGGGCGTCACGACAAAGACCCGTACGCCGTCGATCACCTGCGGCTTGACCGTGACGTGCAGGCGTTCGCGCATTGCGGCAAGGTTCGGAATAGCCTTAGCGGCGGCGGCATCGGCTGCCTTGCGCGCCTCTTCACCGGTCTTCCACTGCGCGTCCCAGTCCGTGCGGAGCGGTGCGGCGATCAGCCTCTGCATCTCAGGGCTGACGTCTGTAGGTACAGGCAGGCTCTTCGCTGGAGCATCGCGCGGAGTCAGCGGAACATCGGAACTCTGCGCGTATCCCGTGCCGCAGGCGAAGGCACACGAGGCGGCAATAACAAGTCGTAGAAATACCATTAGAAGGAGTCCTCTCGAACCGGACTATTATTCCAGAAGACGTGTTCTTCTAGCGCGTGAGAACGTACGGGCCGTCTTTGGTGATCGCCACCGTGTGCTCAAAGTGCGCGCTGTACCCACCGTCGATCGTCACCGCTGTCCAGCCATCCTTCAGCACCTTCACCTCAGGCCCACCGGCATTAATCATCGGCTCAATCGCCAACACCATGCCCGCCTTCAGGCGCGGCCCCTTGCCCTTGGCACCGTAGTTCGGCACCTGCGGGTCCTCGTGCATCGCCTTACCGATCCCATGCCCCACAAACTCCCGCACCACGCCAAACCCCGCAGCCTCGCAGTGCTCCTGCACCGCCGCCGAGATATCCCCCAGCCGACCACCGACCACCGCCTGCTTGATCGCCAGTTCCAGCGACTGCTTCGTCACCTCAAGCAACTTCGTCGTCTGCTCCGAGACCTTACCCACCGGGTAAGTAACCGCCGCGTCGGAGTAATAGCCATCCAGAATCACGCCGCAGTCGATCGAAACGATATCCCCATCCTTCAGGACGGTCTTCGCATTGGGAATCCCATGCACCACCTGGTTGTTCACCGAGGTGCACAGCGCCGCGGGAAACCCGTGGTATCCCTTGAACGCCGGAATCGCTCCCAGCTCCTCGATCTTGCGGCACGCAGCCTCTTCGAGATCCATTGTGGTCGCGCCTGGGACCACCAGCGGCGCAATTGCGTCATGCACCTGGCGCAGCAGGATGCCGGACCGCCGCATCTTCTCAATCTCCGCCGTCGTTTTAATCATGATCGCCATGCTACCGATTCCCTGCCGTCTCTATAGATTCACTCGCCTGCGCCCGCAGCCGCTCCAGCTCCGTGCGGATCGCCTCGGTCACCTCGTCTACCGACCTAAGCCCATCCACCTCGGCAAACCGGCCCTGGCCCTGGTAGTGCGGCACCACCGGGGCGGTCAGTTCGTGGAACTCCTTCATCCGCTGCTCGAACGCGGCCTCGGTATCGTCGTTCCGCTGCGTCAGCGCCTTGCCATCCACATCGCAGATCCCCTCAACCCGGGGCGGCTGCGTGTAAATGTTGTAAATATGCCCATCAGGACAGATGCGCCGCCCGGTGATTCGTTGCAGAAGGTCGTCATACGGCACCCTTATGCTGATGACCACCACGGGCCACGCCGACTCCGTCCGCTCCAGGTAATCGTCCAGCCACGCCGCCTGCGCCAGCGTCCGGGGAAAGCCGTCGAGAATATACCCACGGTCGCAATCCGCTTGCGCCAGCCGCTCGGCCACCATCTGGTTCACCAAGTCGTCCGGAACCAGCTTGCCCTGCTGCATCAGCTCATCGGCCATCATGCCGAGCGGCGTATGCTCGCGCCGATGCTGGCGCAACAGGTCGCCGGTCGAGATCTGCGGAATCGCAAACTCGGCCATCAGGACCTTGGCCTGCGTTCCCTTGCCGACACCCGGAGCCCCCAGCAGCAGCACTGGACCAGGATGAAAACTCTTACTTGACGCTAGCGAATTAGGTTCCGTACTCAAAATAGGCAGTCCCGAAGTAAGGAAGCCTCCTCAATCCGAAAGCTTCCCTGCGAAGTTCAAGCGGCACGGCATAGGCCGCACCGCTTGGTTGAAACAGTAGAACGTGAAACTAAGCGTACCAACTTACCAGCTACGCCGTCCCTTGATGCGACCCGACTTGGGGCTGAAGCCGTCGTAGTGCCGCATAATCAACTGCGATTCGATCTGCTGCACCGTATCCATCGCTACACCGACGACGATCAGGAGCGAGGTACCGCCGAAGTAGAAGTTGACTCCCAGACCGTTCGTAACCCAGGTTGGGAAGTGGTCGAAGACGCCGCCGATCAGGGGCAGGTGGTTGAAGTGAATACCGCTGATGAGGAACGTCGGCACCAGCGAGATGATGATGAGGTAGATCGCCCCGACCAGCGTGATGCGCGTCAGAACATCGTTGATGAAGTCCGAGGTGCGCTTGCCCGGCCGGATGCCCGGGATGAAGCCACCGTACTTCCGCATGTTGTCCGCGATGTCGTCCGGACGGAAGACGATCGAGATGTAGAAGTAGGCAAAGAAGATGATCGCCGCCATGTAGGCCAGCTCGTAGAGCGGCTCACCCGGCGCAATCGAGCGCAGGATGGGACCGAAGAACTTCGTGTCCGAGAGCTTCTCGGAGCCGAAGAAGCTCATGCCCGAGAAGAGCAGCGGAGCCGAGAGGATCGAGCTGGCGAAGATGACCGGCATCACGCCGCCCGAGTTCACCTTCAGCGGCAGATGCGTCGACTGCCCGCCCATCATCTTGCGGCCGACGATGCGCTTGGCATACTGCACCGGAATCCGGCGCTCCGAGCGCTCGACGAAGATGATGAAGGCCACAACAGCAATCATCATCGCAATCAGGATCACGATGGCGATAGGGGTAAACGCGCCCCAGGCGTTGGTGCTTGCCTTCTGGTAAAGCTCGTCGATGCCCTTGGGCAGACCGACCACGATACCCGTAAAGATCAGCAGCGACATACCGTTGCCGATACCGCGCTCGGTGATCTGCTCGCCCAGCCACATGATGAACGCCGTGCCGGTCGTCAGGGTCAGCACGCACATCGGGATGAAGGCAAACTTCGAGATCGTCACCATCGGCGCGCCGGTCGAGGTGCTGGTCAGGGTCAGAGCAATCGCGAACGACTGCACAATGGCCAACAGCACTGTGACGTAGCGGGTCCACTGGGTGATCTTGCGGCGGCCCAGTTCGCCTTCCTTCTGGAGCTTCGCCAACGGCTCATAGATGACCGTGAGCAACTGGAAGATGATCGACGCCGTGATATACGGCATGATGCCCAGCGCGAAGATCGTCAGCTTGCGCAGGTTTCCGCCTGAGAACAGGTCGACCAGGCCCAGTGCCGAGCCGGAGTTCGCATTGAAGAACTGTGCCAGCATCTCCGCGTTGATACCGGGGGTCGGGATGTGCGCACCCAAACGGTAGACGGCCAGCAGGCCCAGCGTAAAGAAGACGCGCTTGCGGAGATCGGGAATCCGAAAGATGTTTAGGATTTTCTCGAACATCGGAGTCTTGGGGTCCTTAGTCGTTCGTGCTGCAAAGAACTTGAAATACCAGGGTGGAAGCCCTGAGCCTAAACTCTCAGGCATCTCCCATGCTAACTGAAACAGAGCACCAACAGAAATGGAGCGCCGACAAGCGGCGCCCCGTCTCAGAGAACTAAGCGGCTGCTTCCGTCTCGCCACCGATCAGGACGGCCTTACCACCGGCCTTCTCGATCGCGGCCTTGGCAGCGGCCGAAAACTTGTGCGCATGAACCGTGATCGCGGCGGTGATCTCGCCGTTGTTCAGCACCTTGACCAGCGAGCTCTTGCGGCGGCGCAGGCCCAGCTCGACGATCTTGTCGAGCGTGAACTCGCTCTCACTGGTAGCTGCGTTGATCTCAGCCAGACGGTCGAGGCCAACCACGGTGTACTCCACGCGGAAGATGTTGGTGAAGCCGCGCTTGGGCAGACGGCGGTGCAGCGGCATCTGGCCGCCTTCAAAACCGCGCATCAGGGACGAACCCGAACGCGAACCCTGGCCCTTATGGCCGCGGGTCGAGGTCTTACCCATGCCCGAACCCATACCGCGGCCGACACGCTTCTTGTTCTCATTCGCCTTTTTGGGGGCGCGCAGATTGGAGAGATTACGAATTGCCATTGTGTTTCCTCGCTCAACGCCGGCGTTATCGGCCGACTCGCATATGGTTAATACATCTGATAACGACTAACGAATTGCTTAGTCTACGATCCGTACGAGGTGAGGAACCTTCTTCACCATGCCGTGGATGGAGGGCGTATCCTCGCGCTCGACGATCTGGTTCAACCGCGTGAAGCCCAGACCCTTGATGGTCAGCTTCTGCTTGGTTGGCGCGCAGATCATGGAGCGGAAGTACTGGAGCTTGATCTTCGGGGTCTCTGCCATGATAGTTCTCCGTTTACCTGAAACTTACAGCTCGTCTACCGACTTGCCGCGCAGCGCAGCAACCTCGGCGCGGTCGCGGAGCTGAGCGAGCGCATCGAAGGTAGCCTTGATGACGTTGTGCGGGTTGGCGGTTCCGAGCGACTTGGTGAGGACGTTCTGGATGCCAGCCGAGGTCATGACGGCGCGAACCGTCTTACCGGCGATGACTCCGGTCCCTTCGGGAGCCGGCTTCAACATCACCTCGCCGGCGCCGAAGTGGCCCAGCACCTGGTGAGGAATCGTGGTCTCGGTCAGGTTGACCTTCAGCAGGTTCTTCTTCGCCGACTCGATACCCTTGCGGATCGCCTGCGGAACCTCCTTGGCCTTGCCCGAACCGTAGCCGACAACGCCCTCGGCCGGGTCGCCGACGACGACCAAGGCCGCGAACGACATGTTCTTACCGCCCTTGACGACCTTCGTGACGCGATTGATGGAGACAACCTCATCCTTCAGGTTGAGGCGGTTGGCGTCGAGTTTCTTGCGGATTGCCATAGTGTTTATCCTGTCTAATCTCTTGAAAGCTGGAAGATGGAGAGCCGTTTAGAAGTCGAGGCCGGCTTCGCGAGCTGCGTCGGCCAGAGCCTTGATGCGGCCGTGATACAGGTAGCCGCCACGATCGAAGACCACCTTCTTGATGCCCTTCTCGAGGCCGCGCTCGGCGATCAGCTTGCCCACTTCCTTGGCCGCGGCGATGTTTCCGCCGGAGACCTTCTCCTCACCCTTCTTCGCCATCGACGAAGCCGAGGCGATGGTCACGCCGTTCAGATCGTCAATGAGCTGGGTGTAGATTTGGTTGAGCGAGCGGTAGACGTTGAGGCGCGGACGCTCCGGGGTGCCGGACATCTTCTCGCGGATACGGGTGTGAACGCGCTGGCGAATGACATTGCGTTGACGTGGTGTAATCATGGCTCTCTTCCTTCCTAGTAGCGTACCCAGAGTGCTGAGTACGTTCGGTGACTGATGCAGCCGCTAACCGCCAGCATCCCGCTGACAGCTAGCGGCTAAAAATTACTTAGCGCCGGTCTTTCCGACCTTCTTCTTCAGCTTCTCGCCGGTGTAGCGAACGCCCTTGTTCTTGTACGGATCGGGCTTACGCAGCGAGCGCATATCGGCGGCCACCTGGCCAACCTTCTGCCGGTCGATGCCGGAGACGGTCAGGTGCGTCTGCTTCGGGTCGATCGTGACCTCGATGCCGGTGGGCAGCGGGAACTCGATCGGGTGCGAGTAGCCGAGCGTGAACACGACCATGTCCTTGCCCTTCATCTCGGCGCGGTATCCGATACCGACGATGTCGAGATCCTTGGTCCAGCCCGTCGTCACACCGGTGATGGCGTTGTAGACCAGGGCGCGGGTCAGGCCGTGAAAACCGGCCAGCGAGTCGTTCTGCCGCTCCACCACGATCTGACCGTTGTTCTCGACCAGGGTGATGCCGGTTGCGATCAGCGCCGTTACCTTACCCTTGGGGCCTTCGACCATCAGGGTGTTGCCCTGCTGCGTGTACTTCACGCCTGCGGGAATTGCGATCGGCTTCTTTCCAATACGTGACATGCTTGAGATCCTTATGTGGCTTGCGAGTCCTGCGGGTTCAGCCCACATTCCACTGCAGCCGTGCTGCTAGAAAACCAAAAACTTTGCTAAGAGAATTTCTCTTTACCAGACTTCGCAGAGGATCTCGCCGCCAACGCCTTCGCGGCGAGCCTGGCGACCGGTCATGACACCCTTGGGGGTGGTCAGGATCGAGATGCCGAGACCGCCCTGTACGCGGCGAATCTCGTTCTTGCCCAGGTACACGCGGCAGCCGGGACGCGAGATGCGCTTCAGGTCGCGGATCACAGCCTCATTGTTCGGGCCGTACTTCAGGTACACGCGAATGACCTTCATGCCGTCCTCTTCGGTCGGCTTGTAGTTCGCGATGTAGCCCTCTTCCTTGAGGATACGGGCGATCTCGGCCTTCAGCTTCGAGGCGGGTACGTCAAGCTTCTGGTGGCGGGCACGCATCGAGTTGCGGATACGGGTCAAAAAATCTGCTACGGGATCGGTAAGATTCATTGCTTCTCCTGCACTCCCCGTTCGCTCGAAGTGTCTCTCCGAGAACCAGCGGGAGTGTTTGTTGCGGGTGCTGCATGGCCTCAGGAGTGAACTCCCCTTAGGACGGCATGTGGCAACAGGGTCAAAACCCAAGTCCTGAACATGACGGCCGAGGCCATAGAAAAATAAACAGAAAGCTCTTCAGCTCTCCAACATCCAGCTTACCAGCTGGACTTCACGACACCCGGAATCTCACCCTTGAGGGCGAGGCTACGGAAGCAAAGACGGCATACGCCGAACTTGCGGAGGAACGCGCGAGGACGTCCGCAGAGCTGGCAGCGGTTGTGCTGGCGGGATTTGAACTTCGGCTTCTTTGCGTCTTTTACGCGCTTTGCGGTTGTTGCCATGGTCTGCGGATCCTATCTTCTTTGATACGTGAGAGAAAACGAAAATTGATTAGGCGCCTACGCGGAAGGGCATTCCAAACGCCTTCAGCAGCGAGCGTGCACCGTTGTCGTCCGTGGCCGTCGTCACAATCGTGACGTTCATGCCCTTGATCTTGTCGACCTTCGCATAGTCGATTTCAGCGAAGATCAGCTGATCGCGCAGACCCAGCGTGTAGTTACCGCGGCCGTCGAAGCTCTTCGACGAGACGCCGCGGAAGTCACGAACGCGGGGCAGAGCAATCGAGATCAGACGATCCAGAAACTCGTACATGTTATCGCCGCGCAGGGTAACCATCGCGCCGATCGGCATTCCCTCACGCACCTTGAACTGCGCGATGGACTTCTTGGCCTTTGTGGTAACCGGCTTCTGGCCGGCGATGGCGGCAAGGTCAGCCACCAGCGGGTCCATGATCTTGACGTTCTGGGTCGCTTCGCCCAGACCCATGTTGATCACAATCTTCTCAAGCTTGGGAATCGCCATCACGTTGGTGATTCCGAGTTCCTTCTTCAGGGACTCCTTGATCTCGTTATCGTACTTCGCGCGGAAACGTGCTGCCATGATCGTTACTTCGCTTTCTCCACGGCTTCGGGGTGGTGAGATCACCGTATACCGTTTCGTGGGGTGAACCGTCTGTTAGTTTACCGGGAAATTACCCGGTTTGTCACGAAAAACCTGCTCAGAAGCGTTTAATTAACGCTTCTTGGTGGGCAGAACCGCGCCATTGGTCTTGGCGAAGCGTACCCGCGTGTCGCCTTCGACGCGCGATCCAACCCGGGTCTTGTTGCCCTCGGAGTCCACCAGCATGACATTCGAGATGTGGATGGTCGACTCCTGCTCGATGACGCCGCCCTGCGTGCGCTTGGAGGGATCGGCCTTCACGTGCTTCTTCATCATCATCACGCCCTCGACAAGCAGGCGGTTCTTCTCGGCGAGCACGCGCAGCACGCGGCCCTTCTTGCCTGCATCCTTACCGGCAATGACGACGACCTGGTCGTTCTTCTTGATCTTGAGTTTGACGCGCTGCTTGGGCTGTACACGAACTGGCATGATACTTCCTTCCTCGACGATCCATTACTGCGGGCGGAGCCGGAATCCGCCGTTTGGGAGAGTTGCGGGTTGAGAACACATAGTTCGCAACCCGCAACCCATAACTAGATGACTTCGGGCGCGAGCGAGACGATCTTCAGGAACTTCTTCTCGCGGAGCTCACGGGCGACGGGCCCGAACACACGCGTTCCGACCGGCTCCATACCGTCGTTGATGACGACGGCGGCGTTCTGGTCGAAGCGGATGTACGTGCCATCCCGGCGGCGATACTCCTTGCGCGTCCGGACGATTACGGCCTTGACGACCTTGCCCTTCTTGACGGTGCCATCGGGAGACGCTTCCTTGACGGCCGCGGTAACGACGTCGCCCAGGCCAGCCTTCTTGCCGAGACCACCGCCGAGCGGCAGGATTACCTGCAGCTTGCGTGCGCCGGAGTTATCGGCAACCTCAAGCATGGTGCGCATTTGTACGGACATGATTCAAACTCCTGGGCAGGATGCCCGGGGCTAAGCCCCTGTAAGTTACAAAACGAAAGACTACAAAATCACAAACCGGGAAAGTGGGGCTTGCGCCCCCAAAATTACTTGGTCACGGTCTTGGTCGTAACCGGCTCCGACAGCGAGGAGCGGCGAACGATCTCTTCAAGCGACCAGCGCTTCAGCTTCGACAGGGGACGTGCCTCGCGGATGCGAACCACATCGCCTACGCGGGCCGAGTTCTGCTCGTCGTGCGCGTAGAACTTCTTGTTCGACTTCATGACGCGCTTGTACTTCGGGTGCGCCTTGCGCATCTCGATCTCGACGACGATGGTCTTCTGCATCTTGGTCGAAACCACGATGCCGACCTTCTCGTTGCGACGCGTGGTGGCCGTGGTCTCGGCAGGAGTGGTCGCCGTTACTTCAGCGGTGGTAATCGTTGTCTCTGCCATGATTAAGCCTTCGCTTTCTTACGCTCGGTGCGTGTGCTCTTCGCCGGGGCGGCGTTCTTGACGATCGGATTAGCCTTCTTCTCGGCCTCAATCGTGCGCTCGCGGGCGACCGTCTTGGCGCGGGCGATATCGAGCTTCAACACGCGGAGCTTCTTGATGCCTTCCTGGTTTCCAAGGCTCTTCTGGAAACGCAGGCGGAAGAGCTGCTCGGCGGCCGAGTTCTCGGTCGTCTTCAGCTCTTCGTCACTGAGGTTGCGGATCTTTTCGAGTTCCATTGCTTCTCTTTTCTTGCCTGAACGGCATTGCAGTAGTACGGAATTTGAAGCTACTTCGCGGCGACAGTGGCCTTCACATCATGACGCTGGACGAAGCTCGTCTTCAGCGGCAGCTTGTGAGCAGCCAAGCGCATCGCTTCCTTCGCGAGCTCAGGCGTAACGCCTTCCATCTCGAAGAGAATACGGCCAGGGCGAACGACGCAGACCCAGTGATCCGGAGCGCCCTTACCCTTACCCATACGGGTTTCGGCAGGCTTCTTGGTGATCGGCTTGTCCGGGAACAGACGCAGCCAGACCTTGCCGCCGCGCTTGATGAAGCGCGTCATGGCGATACGGCTGGCCTCGATCTGGCGGTCGGTGATGTAACCGCACTCCATGACCTTCAGACCGAAATCGCCGAACGATAGATCCGAGCCGCGCCACGCCTTGCCGCACATGCGGCCGCGCTGCTGCTTGCGGAACTTGACCTTCTTTGGCATCAACATAACGGAGATCCTTTAGACAAAAGCTCTTGTTTATTTTTCTTTAGGAAGCAAACACGCCCGAAGTGGTAACGGCGCTGCCCTGATCGCGACGCTTCTTCTGCTCGTAGATATCGCCGCGGTAGACCCAGGTCTTCACGCCGATGATGCCGTACGTGGTGTGAGCCTCGGCGAAGCCGTAGTCGATATCGGCGCGCAGCGTGTGCAGCGGCAGACGACCCTGCAGATACCACTCCGAACGGGCGATCTCGTTACCGTTCAGACGGCCCGACACGCGGACCTTGATACCCTTGCAACCGAAACGCAGAGCCGAGTCAACCGACTTGCGCATCGCGCGGCGGAAGCTGACGCGCTTCTCGAGCTGGAGCGCGATATTCTCGGCGACGAGCTGAGCATCCAGCTCCGGCTTGTTCACCTCGAGGATGTCGATAAACACCTCGCGCGCCGTGCGCTTCTGGATATCGGCCTTGAGCTTGTCGATCTCGGCGCCCTTGCGGCCGATGATGATGCCCGGACGCGCGGTGCGGATAATCAGACGCAGCTTGTTGCCCGGACGCTCGACCTCGACCGAGCTTACGCCCGCGGCCTTCAGCTTCTCGCGCAGTTCAGCCTTCAGCTTTACGTCTTCGACCAGCAACTTGTCATAGCCACGCTCGACGAACCAACGCGACTTCCACGGCTTGTTGATGCCGAGGCGAAACCCATACGGATGGACTTTCTGTCCCATAGCTTCCCTTTACTCCGGCCGGCCGGTTGAGCCGGCGGGGCGTTCTTTCTGTGTTGCAAACTTTAATTTTACCGCAATCCGCAGTTACTTGGCGGCTGCCGTCTTCTTGGCGGTGGCCTTCTTTGCGGCCGGCTTCTTAGCTGCGGGAGCCTTGGTGGTCGCGGCAGCAGCCTTCTTCGGCTTGCCCGCGGCCTTCACCGGCGCGGCTTCGATCGGGACGACAGCCTCAGCGGCCTTGCCCTTCTCCGCCACCGTCACGATGATGTGGCACAGGCGGCGCTGGTACCGGAACGCCCGGCCCATCGGCGCAGGGCGAATCCGCTTCATGCGCGGGCCTTCGTTCGCCACTGCCGTACGCACGTACAGGTTGTCCACATCGACATCCAGGCCCTGCTCCTGCGAGACGTAAGAAGCGTTCTGAATCGCCGAGCGCAGAACCTTCTCAATCACCGGAGCCATACGCTTGGTGCTGAAGTGAATCGTGTTGATCGCAGCCTCGACGCGCAGACCCTTGATCGTGTCAAGGACCAGCTTCGCCTTCTGCGGACTGGTGCGCTGAAACTTGGCCTCAGCGCGGAACTCTCGAACTTTTGCTACTGCTTGCTTCGCCATGATGGGCTTCCTTCAAAATCGTGTGCCGTACGCGGACGGCCTGAACATCGAATCAATCGAAACTGCGGACAACTGCCGTTTAGCGGGGCTTCGCAGAGCTTTCGGTCTTGGCGGAGTGGCCCTTGAACGTGCGGGTCGCCGAGAACTCACCGAGCTTGTGGCCGACCATGTTCTCGGTCACATACACCGGAATGAACTTGCGGCCGTTGTGCACGGCGATCGTGTGGCCGACGAAGTCGGGGAAGATGGTCGAGCGGCGAGACCAGGTGCGAACGACCTTCTTGTCGTTCGTCTGGTTCATGGCCGTGACCTTATCCATCAGGTGGCCGTCGATGAAGGGGCCTTTCTTTGCGGAACGTGACATGCTTGACTCCAGTTACTACGGGGCTGAATACGACGAATCTCTCAGGTGCGAGACTTGGTGAAGAAAAAGCTTCTCAGCAAAGTGCCTTACGAAATCCAGCAAATTGCTGAGAGCTTTCACGGAGTGGCTAGTCTTACGGTTACTTGCTCCGGCGGTTGACGATAAATACGTCCGTCCGCTTGTTGTTGCGAGTCTTGTATCCACGAGTCGGCTGACCCCACGGCGTCACCGGGTGACGTCCGCCCGAGGTCTTACCTTCTCCTCCACCGTGCGGGTGATCGACAGGGTTCATCGAGACTCCACGGTTGGCAGGACGGATTCCCTTCCAGCGGTTGCGGCCTGCCTTACCGATCGTCACATTCTCGTGATCGGTGTTGCCCACCTGGCCGATGGTCGCCATGCACTCGACCTGGACCCGACGGGTCTCACCCGAAGGCAGCTTCAGCAGCGCGTACTCGCCTTCCTTGGCGATCAGGTTGACCTGCGCGCCGGCCGAGCGGGCCATCTGCGCGCCCTTGCCCGGACGCAGCTCGATGTTGTGCACGATCGTACCGGTGGGGATGAACTTGAGCGGCAGAGCGTTGCCGACGAGAATATCCGCATCCGGGCCCGACATGATCTTCTGCCCGACCTTCAGGCCGATCGGCTGGATGATGTAGCGCTTCTCGCCGTCCGCATAGTGGACGAGCGCAATGCGCGAGCTACGGTTCGGATCGTACTCGATCGTCGCGACGGTCGCGGGAATCCCGAACTTGTCGCGCTTGAAGTCGATCAAGCGCAGCTTCTGCTTGTGACCGCCGCCCTGGTGGCGAATGGTCATCTTACCCGAGCTGTTACGTCCGCCCGTGCGCTGCTTCACAGAGAGAAGCGGCTTGTAAGGCTCGTTCGTCGTAATGTCGTCGTTGACGAGCTTCGTCTGGAAGCGGAGCGTCGGTGTAATCGGGCGGAATGATTTAATCGGCATCGTCTTGTTCCTTGCCTGCCCGGCGATAGTTTGTTCCGCCGGGCGTGCTGCTTCAATTTCGTTAAGAGCTTCAGTAAAAGCCGTACTAGATGCTGTTCAGGTACTCAGGCATCTTCTCGCCCGCCTTCAGGCGAACATAGGCCTTCTTCCAGTCGGGGCGGTAGCCGGCGAACTTGCCGCGGCGGCGCTCCTTGCCTTCGACGATCGCGGTGCGAACACCCTCGACCTTGACCTTGAACAGGGTCTCGACGGCCTGCTTCACTTCAGTCTTGGTGGCCTTCTCGGCGACCTCGAAGACCAAGGTGTTCTCGGTCTCCTTGATGGTCATGCCCTTCTCGGTGATGAGAGGCCGGCGGATAACGGTATAAAGGGTAGGCATTTATGCAACCTCCTTGGTCGCTTCAGCAGCGTGTGCCGCGTGCTGACGCTTCGAAACAGCCTTCTTCAGCGTCTCCTGGATCGCTTCCATCGCGTCCTTCGAGAAGATGGCGTGCTCGTAGCGGAGCAGGTCGTAGGGGTGAACCTCAGAGGAGAGGACCAGCTCGACGCCCTGCAGGTTGCGGGATCCGAGATACAGCTTCTCTTCGAGCCTGCGGCTCGACTCGACCAGCAGAGTGGTCTTACCGGCCTCGAGCTTATTGAGCGCCTGACGGTAGAGCTTGGTCTTACCCTCAGCCAGCTCGAACGTGTCGACGATCGTGAACTTGCCATCGGCGATCTTCGCCGAGATAGCCGAACGCAGCGCGCCCATCAGCTTCTTCTTGGGGAACTGGTACTCGTAGCTGCGGGGCTGAGGTCCGTGGACCGTACCGCCTCCACGCCAGAGCGGGGTGCGGATCGAGCCGACGCGCGCGCGGCCCGTGCCCTTCTGCTTCCAGAGCTTCTTGCCTGCGCCCGAGACGTTCTTACGCGTCTTCGTCGCGGCCGTACCCTGGCGCAGCGAAGCGCGGTAGTGCTTGACCGCCTCCCAGAGGAGCGCGTCGTTGATCTCCGCGGAGAAGACCTCATCGAGGAGTTCGAACTCCCCGACCTTGGTCCCACCGAGATTCACTACATTGATGTTTGCCATTTCGTCCTTCTTGCCTGGCATCTGTGCGCCAGGCCCTAACCTTGTTTGTCCGCCAAACCCGCGGCTGGGTCGTTCTCAATCCAAGAACTTGATAACCGGGAAGCCCGTAAAATCACGAACTTCTAATTTTACCTTTTATTTACTGCATCCCGGTTATTTATTTCTTTCTGCCTGCTTACTTCTTCTTGCTGGGAGCAGCCTTCTTCGAAGCCTTCAGAGCGTCCTTCGTAGCGGCACCGGCAAATCCACGACGCTCACGCGGCGGGTTCTTTGCCTTCGAAACCAGAACGAAGCCATCGCGGTGTCCGGGCACAGCGCCCTCGACCAGGATGAGGTTCTCTTCCACATCAATTCCGCGAATCCGCAGGTTGCGCACCGTGATCTGCGCCGCGCCCATGTGACCAGGCATACGCTGACCAGGGAATACACGCGAGGGGAACGACGAAGCGCCGATCGAACCCTGCACCTGGAACATGTGACCGTGCGACTTGGGGCCGCCGCCGAAGCCGTGGCGACGAATGACGCCGGCAAAGCCGCGTCCCTTCGAGGTGCCGATGATATCGACAAAACGCTCATCCTCGAAGATGTCGACCAGCACGCGATCGCCAGCCTTGACGCCCTCTTCCTCGCCGCTCACCTTCTCGATGGCAACTTCCTTGATGACCTTGACCGGGGGAACGTTCGCCTTCGCGAAGTGACCGTTCATCGCCTTGGTGACCTTCGACGCCTTGATGAAGTCGACGTAGCCGATCTGGGCGGCCTCATAGCCGTCCTTCGCCAGCGTCTTCAGCTGCGTGATAACACAAGGGCCAGCCTTGATGACGGTGATCGGGTGAACATCACCGCGCTCATCGAAGATCTGGGTCATGCCGATTTTCTTACCGAGAATCCCAACTACTGACATATCTGTTTCCTTTCCTCATCAAGCCCGTCTGGGCTCTGCCGGTCCTGCTATCGAAAAATAAGTAATGGCTTTTGTGTCTTACTTTTTTAGTAACGACTTTTATGCCTTACTTCTTTTATGTAACTACTTCTGTACAGTCTTGATCTCAACGTCAACACCCGCGGGCAGATCGAGCTTCATCAGCGCGTCCACGGTCTGCTGGGTCGGCTCAAGGATGTCGATCAGACGCTTGTGCGTGCGGATCTCGAAGGCCTCGCGCGACTTCTTGTCGACGTGGGGCGAGCGCAGAACGCAGTACTTGTTCTTCATCGTCGGCAGCGGAATCGGACCGGCAACCTGGGCTCCGGTACGCTTGGCGGTCTCGACGATCTCGCCGGTGGATGTGTCGAGGACGCGGTAGTCATACGCCTTCAAACGGATTCGAATTCTCTGTCCAGCCATGTCACTTCTCTTTTCGTCTTACAAAGATCGTTTGGAGTAGCTGCCGGCGATGAACTTCTGCACCAACCGGCAGCCCTCGTTTATCGGGAACTACTTGATGATTTCCGAGATGGTACCTGCACCGACGGTGCGACCGCCCTCGCGGATAGCGAAGCGGAGGCCCTTCTCCATCGCGACCGGCGTGTGCAGCGAGATCTCGAGCTGGATGTTGTCACCCGGCATACACATCTCGGTGCCCGCAGGAAGCTTCGCCGAACCCGTCACGTCCGTCGTCCGGAAGTAGAACTGCGGACGGTAGCCGTTGAAGAACGGAGTGTGACGTCCGCCCTCTTCCTTGCTCAGAACGTAGACCTCGCCCTTGAACTCGGTGTGCGGCTTGATCGAACCCGGCTTCGCCAGGACCATCCCGCGCTCCACCGCTTCCTTCGCGATACCGCGCAGCAGAAGACCCGCGTTGTCGCCCGCAAGACCCTCATCGAGCTGCTTCTTGAACATCTCGACGCCGGTGCAGACCGTAGCCTGCGTGTCGCCGAAGCCCACGATCTCGCAAGCCTCGCCAACCTTCACCTTGCCGCGCTCGATACGGCCCGTCACCACGGTGCCGCGGCCCGAGATCGAGAAGATATCCTCGATAGGCATCAGGAACGGCAGATCCACGGCGCGCTCAGGCTGCGGAACGTACTTGTCCACCGCCTCCATCAGCTCGTCGATCTTGGCCTCCCACTGCGCCTCGCCGTTCAGCGCGCCAGGGCGGAGCCGCGGATGATCGGGGTGTCGTCGCCGGGGTAGTCGTACTTCGACAGAAGCTCACGAACCTCCATCTCGACCAGCTCGATCAGCTCTTCGTCCTCAACAGCATCGCACTTGTTCAGGAACACCACGATGTACGGAACGCCGACCTGGCGCGCCAGCAGAACGTGCTCCTTGGTCTGGGGCATCGGGCCGTCGGTCGCAGCGACCACCAGGATCGCGCCGTCCATCTGCGCCGCTCCGGTAATCATGTTCTTGATGTAGTCCGCGTGGCCCGGGCAGTCGACGTGCGCGTAGTGGCGGTTCGGCGTCTCGTACTCCACGTGCGAGGTCGCGATCGTGATACCGCGCTCGCGCTCTTCGGGAGCGTTGTCGATCGTGTCGAACGAGCGGAACTTGTTCGAAGGGTTGTGCTTCGACAGAACCTTCGTGATCGCAGCAGTCAGCGTCGTCTTGCCGTGGTCGATGTGACCAATCGTTCCAATGTTTACGTGCGGCTTTGAACGGTCAAACTTTTCCTTACCCATAATGCTCTCCGTATCTCCGACTTCAGTTATGAAGCAAACCTGTATGTGTAACCGCTATGGTTACTTGACTTCCTTACCCTGAACCTTGGCGATAATCTCTTCGGACACCGACCGCGGCGCTTCTTCATACTGCTTGAACTGCATGCTGTAGTTGGCACGGCCCTGCGTGGCTCCGCGCATGTGCGTGGCGTATCCGAACATCGTCGACAGCGGCACACTGGCGCGAATCGCCTGCGTGTTGCCCACCATCTCCATACCTTCAATGCGTCCGCGACGGCTGTTCAGGTCTCCGATGATCGTACCCATATAATCCTCGGGCACCGTCACCTCGACCGCCATCACCGGCTCGAGCAGCACAGGCTTCGCCTTGCGCGCGGCTTCCTTGAACGCCATCGAACCGGCGATCTTGAACGCCATTTCGTTCGAGTCCACGTCGTGGTAGCTGCCGTCGTACAGCGACACCTTGATATCGACCATCTCGTACCCGGCCAGAATTCCGCCCTGCATGGCCTCCTGGATACCCTGGTCGATCGGCTTGATGTACTCCTTCGGCACCGTACCGCCCTTGGTGTCGTTGGTGAACTCGTAGCCCTTGCCCGGCTCGTTCGGCTCAATCCGGATCTTCGCGTGGCCGTAGTTACCCGAACCACCCGTCTGCCGGATGTACTTGCCCTCAGCCTCCGCATTGCCACGAATCGTCTCGCGGTAGTTCACCTGCGGCTTACCAACATTGGCCTCGACCTTGTACTCGCGCATCATGCGGTCGACGATGATCTCAAGGTGCAGCTCGCCCATTCCGGCGATGATCGTCTGGCCCGAATCAACGTCCGTACGCACGTTGAAGGTGGGATCTTCCTGCGCCAGCTTGGCCAGCGCCATACCCATCTTCTCCTGGTCGGCCTTGGTCTTCGGCTCCACCGCAACCTCGATAACCGGCTTCGGGAAGTCGATCGACTCGAGCACAACCGGCGACTTGTCGGTGCAGATCGTGTCGCCCGTGATGAGGTTCTTCAGTCCAACGGCGGCGCAGATATCGCCCGCCAGAACCTCGGTAATCTCTTCACGCTTGTTCGCGTGCATCTTCAGCAGGCGGCCGATACGCTCGGTCTTACCGGTACGCGGGTTCAGAACCGAATCGCCCGTCTTCAGCACGCCCGAGTACACACGGATGAAGATCAACTGGCCAACGAACGGGTCAGTCATGATCTTGAATCCGAGCGCCGACAGAGGCTCGCTATCATCCGGCTTGCGGACGATCTCCTCTTCCATATTGTCGGGGTTGTGCCCGATCATGGGAGGAATATCCAGCGGGCTGGGCAGGTAGTCCACCACCGCATCGAGCAGCGTCTGCACGCCCTTATTCTTGAACGACGAGCCGCAGAGCACCGGGAAGATGTTCATCGCGATGGTGGCCTTGCGGATGCCAGCCTTGAGCTGTGCAACCGTCGGCTCCTGACCCTCGAGGTACAGGTTCATGATCTCGTCATCCGAGTCCGCAACCGCCTCGATCAGAGCTGCGCGAGCGATCTTGGCCGTCTCGAGCAGGGTCGCCGGAATCTCTTCCACCGAGTACTCCGCGCCCATCGTCTCGTCGTGCCACAGGATCGCCTTCATGATGACCAGGTCGACCACACCGGCAAACTTCGCCTCGGCGCCGATCTGAATGTTGATCGGCACCGCACGCGCGCCCAGACGATCCACAATTGTCGAAGTCGCATACACCGCATCGGCACCGGCCTTGTCCATCTTGTTAATGAAGCAGACCCGAGGCACCTTGTACTTGTCAGCCTGACGCCACACGGTCTCAGACTGGGGCTGCACACCGGCAACCGCATCGAAGCAGGCAACCGCACCGTCGAGCACGCGCAGCGAACGCTCGACTTCAGCGGTGAAGTCCACGTGGCCCGGCGTGTCGATGATGTTGATCCGGATGTCCTTCCAGGTGCAGGTCGTCGCGGCCGACGTAATCGTAATTCCGCGCTCCTGCTCCTGCTCCATCCAGTCCATGGTTGCAGTTCCCTCGTGCACCTCTCCGATACGGTGCGTGATGCCCGTATAGAAGAGGATGCGCTCGGTCGTCGTTGTCTTACCGGCGTCGATGTGCGCCATGATCCCGATATTCCGGCAACGATTGAGAGGTATAGTGCGTGCCACGGTTATCTCTTATCTGCAGGCTAAGCCTGCGGTTAGAACCCAAAATCTAAAAGCAACAGACTTTCAGCGAAGCCCTGCTTTACCAGCGATAGTGCGCGAACGCCTTGTTAGCCTCAGCCATGCGATGAACGTCTTCCTTCTTCTTCATCGCGGCTCCACGGCCATTGGCGGCATCCAGCAGCTCGGCGGTCAACTTGTCGACCATGCCCTTCTCGCCACGCGCGCGGCCATACGTCACCAGCCAGCGGATCGCGAGCGAGGTACGACGCTCCGGCAGCACTTCGATCGGCACCTGGTAGTTCGCGCCGCCCACACGCCGGCTCTTTACCTCGAGCAGCGGCTTGCAGTTCTCAATCGCCTTCTTGAACAGCTTCAGGGCCTCGTCGCCACCCTTCTGCTCCAGGTTCGTCATCGCGGTATAGAAGATGCCCTGCGCGGTCGACTTCTTGCCGCCCCACATCATCGAGTTCACGAACTTCGTTACCAGCGTCGAACCATAAACGGGGTCAGGGCTGACCTCACGCTTCGCGATATAACCTTTTCTCGGCATTGCTCTTCTCTTCTTCCTTCAGGGCCGTTGACTTCTCAAGACCTGAACTTGTTTTGCAGCTCGTACACACATACAAGCGGCCGAATCGCTTCGGCCGCTCGCAAAAAATTTACTTAGCCTGCGCCTTCGGACGCTTAGCGCCGTACTTGGAACGGCTCTGCATCCGCTTGGCCACGCCGACCGAGTCGAGCGTACCGCGCACAACGTGGTAACGCACACCCGGCAGGTCCTTCACACGGCCGCCGCGGATGAGCACAATCGAGTGCTCCTGCAGGTTGTGGCCGATGCCCGGAATGTAGGTCGTCACTTCGATCCCGTTCGTCAGGCGAACGCGCGCAACCTTGCGGAGCGCCGAGTTCGGCTTCTTGGGGGTCTGGGTGTAGACGCGGGTGCAGACGCCGCGACGCTGAGGCGAGCCCTGCAGCGCGGGGCTGGCAGTCTTGTAACGGGTGGGCGTGCGGCCCTGCTTGACGAGCTGATGGAACGTAGGCACTCAAAGCTCCTTGTATTGCGGTACAGATATTGCGGTACAGCAAATGTTGCACACTGCGACTTCAGGGAGTGCGCGCTCAACCTCTCGCGCACAGAGACATCTAAACTTGTCGCGTACATCCCGGGTCCGCCGCGATTTCGACTCCCTTACGCATAACGCGCAAAAAAGTGAGGACGCTCAAAGCGCCTCTCGCAAGGATTGTTCCCAAGCTGTACGTCTGGTACTACATTCAGACGAAATACAGTCGACGGTGACCGAGCGCCCCTTTGGGCCTTTGAAGATCGCTCTCAAAGACTAGCCGGAGGGCCGATTCCGTTTCGCTGTTCCGGCCCGCATAGCCCATCCAAGGTGGAGGGTGGCGCAGACACGATGGCGAAGGGCCGCATAAAACAGGCTTTTCCGAGAGTAAATCCAGACAAACGGAAGGCCATGCGGTAAAACTCTTGCCTACCAGTGTAGCGCAGAATGACTTGCTCTTGCTGCGCTGCACACCCGTAGGGATTGCAACCTTCTTACGATACCAAGGGTTTTCCTCAGGGTCAAGGATTCCGAGCTTTTTTTCTGGAGTTTTCCCTGAAAAAACGCCCTTCCAGCCCTGTCCCCCTTGCCAGCCCCCGCCCACCCATGCGTTAGCCTAAAGAGACTGCTTCCTCACTTTGTAACAAACACCGCATAACCTCAGTCAATCAACGAAAAAGGACCCTCTCACTATGAAGCTCTCCCTTCCCGACGGCCCCTTCAAAGCCTATCTCTTCGACTGCGACGGCACCATCGTCGACTCCATGCCGCTGCACTGGATCGCCTGGAACAAGGCCCTCGCCGAGTGGAGCTGCGAGTTCCCCGAAGACCTCTTCTACGCCTGGGGCGGGATGCCGGTAGCCGAGATCATCTCCACGCTCAACCAGAAGCACGGCCTCTCCATGCCGGTCGCTGAGGTCGCCCAGCGCAAGGAGGAGCACTACTTCGAGGTCCTGCCGCAACTCCAGGCCGTCCCCGAGGTACTCGAGCACATCCACCTCACCCACGGCAAGATCCCCTTCGCCGTAGTCTCAGGCAGCACCCGCGACTCGGTCGTCGCCTCACTCGAGACCCTCGGCATCCTCGACCGCTTCGAAACCCTGGTCTGTGCGGGCGACTACAAGCGCGGCAAACCTGATCCCGAACCATTCCTGCTGGCCGCCGAGCGCCTCGGCATCGCCCCCAAGGACTGCCTCGTCTTCGAAGACACCGACATGGGCATCGAGTCCGCCACCCGCGCAGGCATGTCCTCGGTCAAGGTCCTCCAACCCTGGGAACGCCCCAAAGACTAAGCACCACCAATCCGGGAGGGCTACGGCCTGCTCTTGCTGTTGCCTGTTTTCTTGGTTGTCATTCAGGTTTCTTGGTTGTCATTCAGGAGCGAAGCGGAGGAATCTGCTTCTGTTTTTGCCGTTGCTTCTGGGGTAGGTCCGGGCTTTAGCCCGGACATTAAAACCTGCCCCAGACGCGGGCTTCAGCCCCCGAGGTATGCTTTCTTCAACCCAGCCCAGACCATTAAGGGCACGGCTTCAGCCGTGCCATCTGAGCACGCCGATAAACCGGCTTTAGCCGCTGAGGAACTCTTTCTGTAAAAGATGCAAAGACTGTCCTGCCGGACGGTCCTCCTGCGCGGAGAGCGGGCGTTCACACGTCTTTTTACTGCGTCGCTCGGTCCTCCCGCTGGTCGGGATCAAAATCCTTCCCCCTCAAAAGACCCCTCCGCCCACGCTGCAAGGTGATACGTTCAAAAAATGACCTCGCGTGCCCTCACCCTCCTCTGTTCCCTCCTCCTCACCGGAACATCCATCGCCCAAAGCGGCAATCCCGCCCCCATGCCGCCGCTCGCCCACCACGACCCGCGCCTCACCGCCCTTCTGGCCCAGGCAGGCCGCACCAAAACCCCATCCGCAGTAGCCCTCTCGCCCGACGGCACCACCCTCGCCTGGACCCTACGCGGCTCTCTCCGCCTGACGGACCTGGCCCAGCCCAAGCAGGAAAAAACCATCACCCCATCCAGCGCCGCCGAGTGCGCCAACTCCGCCCCCGTCTGGTCCCCCGACTCCCAGACCCTGGCCTTCACCTCCAACTGCCTGCCTGAAAAAGAAAAAGAGCAGCCCCAGCTCTTCCTCTACACCCGCGCCACGGGAGCCATCCGCCAGCTCACGCACCTCACCGGCATCTTTCAGCAGGCAGCCTTCACCCCCGACGGCAAATCCCTAGCCTTCCTCTTCGTAGAAAACGCCACCCGCTCCGCCGGAGCCCTCGCCCCCATGAAACCCTGGTCCGGCGTCATCGGCGAAGACGGCGTCGAGATCCAGCGCGTCTACTCGGTCTCGCTCGCCGACGGCAAAGGCCAGTTCCTCACCCCCGCCAGCCTCCATGTCTACGAGTTCGACCACGCGCCTGACTCGAAGAGCCTGACCTTCATCGCCGCCAACCCGCCCGGCGAAAACACCTGGTGGATCGCCAAGCTCTACAGCATCGCCCCCGGCGCGCAGCCCACCGTAGTCTTCGACCCCAACACCACCTCCACGGCCCTCCACGGCCTCCAGATCGCAGTCCCCCGCTTCTCCCCCGACGGCAAGAACATCGCCTTCATCGGCGGCCTCATGTCCGATCAGGGCTCCACCGGCGGCGACATCTGGGTAGTCCCCGCCACCGGCGGCGACCCCACCGACATCACCCCCGACATCGACGGCACCCCCACCTACCTCGTCTGGCAGAACAGCCACACCATCGGCTTCGCCGAAGACCGCAGCGGCCACTCCCTCCTCTCCGCCTACAACACCGACTCCCACACCGAAGAGGGCTCCATCGACCTCGGCGAAGCCAACATCACCGGCGGCCCCATCAAGATGGCCGTCTCCGTCTCCCGCACCGGCACCCTGGCCTTCGTCCGCTCCAGCCACGCCACGCCGCCCGAGATCTGGGCCGGCGACCCGCAATCTCTTCACCAGATCACCCACCTCAACGACGGTCTCAAGCCCCAGGCCCGCGTCGAATCCATCGAGTGGCAGAACGAGGGCTTCCACGTCCAGGGCTGGCTCACCTACCCGGCTGACTACGACTCCCACAAAAAATACCCTCTCATCGTCACCGTCCACGGAGGCCCGTCCGCCTCGGCCAGCGCCCGCTGGGACGGCTCCACCTGGTCGCAGCTCGGCTACTTCGAGTTCCAGCCCAACCCTCGCGGCAGCTTCGGCCAGGGCGAAAAGTTCACCGCCGCCAACCGCAAGGACTTCGGCTACGGCGACCTCAGCGACATCCTCAAGGGCATGGACGCGGTCGAGCAGAAGGTCTCCATCGACCCTGAGCGCGAAGCCCTCAACGGCTGGAGCTACGGCGGGTTTATGACCATGTTCGGCGTCACCCAGACCCACCGCTTCCACGCCGCTGTCGCCGGGGCAGGCATCTCCAACTGGAAGAGCTACTACGGCCAGAACTCCATCGACCAGTGGATGACGCCGTTCTTCGGCGCCAGCGTCTACGACGATCCCGCCGTCTACGCCAAGTCCTCGGCCATCGAGTTCATCAAGCGCGTCACCACCCCGACGCTGGTCCTGGTCGGCGACCGTGACGGCGAGTGCCCGGCTCCGCAGTCGTTCGAGTTCTGGCACGCCCTCCGCGCCCAGGGCGTCAAGACGCAGCTTGTCATCTACCCCAACGAGGGCCACGGCTTCCGCGACCCCGACCACATCCGCGACCGCATCGAGCGCGAGTTGGCCTGGTTCGAATCCCAGATGCCCGCAAAATAAACCGCTACCAAAACCAATGGGGCCATGTCTCAAACCCGAGACATGGCCCCATTCTCTTTACCGTCGCCCGTTCTTTGCCCTTACCGCTGGGAGGACACAAAGATTCCTGCTGCCGACCAACGCGAGGCCGATGCTGCTGATCCCTCCCATACCGCTCCGAGAACGGTACGAAGTACCTCAGTGGAAGAGCTTCAACGCACTCTGCACGGTATAGTTCAAACCCCAGGCCGCAGGCACAATCACCAATATCCAGGCGGCCGCAATCAAGATCGGCGATGACTTCTTAACGTCTGCCATAACAATCCTCCTCGTACACGGGGATCAATGCCCCGCCCCCACCGGCTCCAGGTTCTGTTCCTTCATCCAATGCCGCTCCGCCACCGGCCGAACCAGCAGGTTAGCCACAAATCCGACGATCAGCAACGCCGCCATAATGTGCTGAATGATCGGATAAGCCTCCTGCTTGTTCAGATGATTCTCCACATAGTGGTCCAGAATCCCATTCACAATCAGCGGCCCGACAATTCCCGCAGTCGACCATGCCGTAAGCAGCCGCCCGTGAATCGCCGAGACGTTATACCCACCAAACAGATCCTTCAGGTAAGCCGGAATCGTCGCAAACCCACCCCCGTACATCGAGAGAATCACCGCCGCAACCCCCACAAACAGCGGCACCGAGTTCATATGATCCCCGCGCGTCAGCGGCAGCAGGAAGAACAGCCCCGTCCCCAGCACAAAGAAGATAAAGTAAGTCACCTTGCGCCCAAGGAAGTCCGACATCGACGCCCAGAAGAACCTTCCGGCCATGTTGAAGATGCTCAGCAGCCCCACAAACCCGCCCGCCGCCACCGGCCCCACCGACCCCTTGAAGAAGTCCTGAATCATCGGTGAAGCCTGCTCCAGAATCCCGATCCCGGCTGTCACGTTGGTAAACAAAATCACCCAAAGCAGCCAGAACTGCGGCGTCTTCCAAGCCTCCGTCACGGCCACATTGTGGGTCGAGATCAGCGCCGAGGTCTTGTTCTGCCCCGACCACCCCTCCGGCTTCCATCCCTCGCGCGGCACGCGGATCGTAAACACCCCGAACATCATAAAAAAGAAGTACAGCAGCCCCATCGTCACAAAGGTGTAGGGGATCGCAGGCTGCCCCGCCGCCTTGAAGTGCGCCATCAACTGCGTAGCCAGCGGCGATCCGATCATCGCGCCGCCGCCGAACCCCATAATGGCCAACCCCGTAGCCAGCCCCGGACGATCCGGAAACCACTTGATGAGCGTCGACACGGGCGAGATATACCCCAGCCCCAGCCCGATCCCGCCGATCACCCCATACCCCAGATAGATCAGCGTCAGGCTGTGCATACTGGCCCCGGCCGCGGCGATCCAGAACCCCGCGCCGAAGCAACAGGCGGCATAAAACATCGCCCGCCGCGGCCCGGCCTTCTCCAGCCAAGCCCCAAACAACGCCGCCGAGATCCCCAAAAACGCAATGGCAATGGAGAAGATGTACCCCACCGCCTTCAGGTTCCAGCTCGACCCATCCGCCGCGTGCAACGCCAGCAGTGGATTCTTGAAGACGGAGAACGAGTAAACCTGCCCGATGGAGAGGTGGATGGCCAGTGCGGCGGGGGGAACAAGCCAGCGGCTGTAGCCCTCTGGGGCGATGGAGCGGCTGCGGTCAAGAAAGGAAAGCGCCATGTCGGGGCTCCAGGTTACTCAGTCTTTGATTCATTGGCGACGCTCCGAGATACTTCGTCCGCCATCGAATTGTGCTCCCCTCTTCTACGGCAACCGGAGCAGCTTTGGCCAGCGATATTCCCTGATTCCGCAGCCCAAAGGTCATAACTCTTCGGGTTCATCCCCTTTCGATTCACGCCTTCGCCGAGCGCCATTTGCTCATCGTTGATGGCGTAGCGTACCTTTTTTGCGAGAACAATTCAGGGGAGACTCGTTTGCCGAAGAATGCAGAGCCCGCACACGTAGAAGCTGAACCGCACAACGAAAACATGCAATCCATGCTGCGCGAAAACCGCGTCTTTCCTCCTCCGGCGGAGTTTGCCGCCAAGGCCCACATTCAGAACCTCCCACAGTGGGAGGCCATGTACCGCCGCAGCGTCGAAGAGCCGGAGGCCTTCTGGGCCGACGCCGCCCGAGAGCTGGACTGGTTCACCCCCTGGACGACAGTCCTCGAAGGCACCATGGGCAACGCTACCTGGTTCAATGGCGGCCGCCTCAACCTCAGCCACAACTGCGTCGACCGCCACGCCCTCGGCTCGCGCCGCGACAAGATCGCGATCCTCTGGGAGGGCGAGCCCGGCGAGGTCCGCCGCCTCACCTACGGCGAGCTGCACGAGCAGGTACAGCGCTTCGCCAACGTCCTCCTCGGCCTCGGCATCCGCAAAGGCGACCGCGTCGCCGTCTACATGAGCATGTGCCCCGAGCTGGCCGTCGCGCTCCTCGCCTGCGCCCGCATCGGCGCAGTCCACTCCGTCGTCTTCGGAGGCTTCGCCGCCCACGCCCTCGTCGACCGCATCAACGACTCCGAGTGCGTCGCCGTCCTCACCCAGGACATCAGCTACCGCCGCGGCACCGAGATCACCCTCAAGGCCATCGTCGACGAGGCCGTCGTCCGCTGCCCCAGCATCCGCAACGTCATCGTCTACCGTCGCGACACGGTAGAGGGAGCACCGGTCACCAAAACCCAGACCACCATGCACCCCGGCCGCGACCACTGGTGGCACGACCTCATGGCCGCCGCCTCGCCCATCTGCCCGCCCGAACCGATGGACGCCGAAGACCCTCTCTTCATCCTCTACACCTCGGGCACCACGGGCACGCCCAAGGGCCTGGTCCACACCACCGGCGGCTACTCGGTCGGCAGCTACCTGACGACCAAGTACATCTTCGACATCCGCGACGAAGACGTCTACTTCTGCACCGCCGACATCGGCTGGATCACCGGCCACAGCTACGTCGTCTACGGCCCGCTGCAAAACGGCGCGACGGTCATGATCTATGAGGGCGCGCCCAACTGGCCCGAGCCGGACCGCTTCTGGAAGCTCATCGACAGCCACAAAATCTCCATCCTCTACACCGCCCCCACGGCCATCCGCGCCTTCATCAAGTGGGGCGACCACTGGGTCAAGCCTTACTCGCTGGCCTCCCTGCGCCTGCTCGGCACAGTAGGCGAGCCCATCAACCCCGAGGCCTGGATGTGGTATCACCGCGAGATCGGCCACGAGCGCTGCCCCATCGTCGACACCTGGTGGCAGACCGAGAACGGAGCCATCATGATTACGCCGATCCCCGGAGCCATCGCCACCAAGCCCGGCTCAGCCACAAGGCCCTTCTTCGGAATTGTGCCTGAAATTGTTACAAAAACGGGAGAGCCCGTCCCTGTTGGTCAAGGCGGCCTTCTGGTCATCCGCAAACCTTGGCCTTCGATGGCCCGGACGGTCTACGGCAACCCCGCCCGCTACCAGGCAGCCTACTTCGACCACATCCCCGGCTGCTACTTCACCGGCGACGGCGCACGTCAGGACGCCGACGGCTACTTCTGGATCATGGGCCGCGTCGACGATGTCATCAACGTCAGCGGCCACCGCCTGGGCACGATGGAGATCGAGTCGGCCCTGGTAGCCCACTCGAAGGTAGCGGAGGCCGCAGTAGTAGGCCGTCCCGACGACCTGAAGGGACAGGCCATTGCCGTCTTCGTCACGCTGGAAGAGGGCCACGAACCCACCGATGCATTGAAGCAGGAGCTGCGCCAGTGGGTAGCGAAAGAGATCGGAGCACTAGCCCGCCCTGACGACGTGCGCTTCACCCAGACTCTCCCCAAAACTCGCTCCGGCAAGATCATGCGCCGCCTCCTCCGCGAGCTGGCCACGACAGGCACGGTCACCGGCGACACCACCACCCTAGAAGACTTCGCCGTCATAGCCCGCCTCCGCAGCGACGAAGAGTAACTTGTAACCAAAGAAGTAACAAGAAAAAATGAGTAACCAATTAGGTGTCAAATAGGAATACCCCATGTCTCATCTCTGAGACATGGGGCCACCCACTACACCCTGTCCACACACCTTCCGAGTGCCCCACCCTCACGACGGCATCATCGCCGTTAGGGTAGGAAGGCACACAATCCCCCAGCCACGACCAGCCGTTGCTGCTGTTGTTGCCTGTCCTTGTTCCTGCTGTTGCTTGTCCTTGTTCTTGCTGTTGCCTGTACTTGTTCTTGCTGTTGCCTGTTTTCTTGGTTGTCATTCAGGAGCGAAGCGGAGGAATCTGCTTTTGCCGTTGCCGTTGCTGTTGCTTTTGCAGTTGTTGCTGTTTTTGCTGTTGCTGTTGTTTTTGCCGTTGCTGTTGTTTTTGCCGTTGCCGTTGCTGTTGCCTCTGGGATAGGTCCGGGTTAAAGCCCGGACCTACCAACCTACCCAGAAGCAAGCGGGCTTTACCCCCGAGGCATGTTTTCCTCACCCCACCCCAAAATCCTGCCGGACGAAAAGCGCTGAAGGCGCGTCCTATACCAGCCTAGGGCGAAGCCCTAGGTAACCGTATGAACCGGAACCCGAGGGCTGAAAGCCCGCCCTATCCCTGCCACAAACCTGTCCTGCCGGACGGCCCTCCTGCGCGGAGGGCGGTCACTTCGTGACTTCCACACTTGTCTCAGCGCCTCAAACACACACCGTTGGTGGGAAACAAAAGATATTGCGATGACACTCACTCCCCCGCCGTCTTCTACAATCAAACTTATGATTAAAGGAATAACCCTCGTCCAGCAGATCGCCGCACCTAACGAGCTCGACGAACTGACGAGCCTGTTTACTGCGCTTGGATTCGAACAAGGCAAGGGCTGGCAGAACGCCGAGGGCCGCGGCTCCGCCCTTCTCGCTCCCGTCGGCAACCTGGAGCTGGTCACCGGCCGCATCCCCTCCGTCCCCCCGGTTCTCATCGAGACCACCCAACTGGACCACCTCCATGCCACCCTCTCAAAGTGGCTGAGCGCCCGCTACCCGGCCGAAGAGGTCTCCACCCGCCTCTCCGTAGTTGAGGAGACCCACTGGAACTCGCGCCTCTTCACCGTTCGGCTTTCAAGCGGCCTCGAACTAGGCTTCTGGCAGTCGGAGAACCCCCTTCACGGCCAGCCCGACGCGCTCGAAGGTGACCTCTCCGCTGTAGGGATGAAGTTTGCGGTCATCACCACCCGCTGGAACACGGTCATCACCGACCGCCTGCTGCAAGGCTCGCTCGACTGCCTGCACCGCAGCGGCGCGGCCCGTGCCGACGTGCAAGTCGTTCGCGTCCCCGGAGCCTGGGAGATTCCCAACGCCGCCCGTACCCTGGCCGAGTCGAAGCAGTACGACGCCATCATCACCCTGGGCTGCCTTCTGCGCGGCGAGACCGCTCACTACGAGGCGATTTACAACGAAGTAGCCCGCGGCATCGGCCAATCCCAGCAGGAGACCGGCATCCCCCACGCCTTCGGCGTGCTCACCTGCGAAACACTCGAACAGGCGCTCGACCGTGCCGGACTCAAGGCGGGCAACAAGGGCTTCGAGGCCGCCAGCGCGGCCATCGAGATGGTGTCTATCCAGCGCAAACTAGGAAAGAAAGCGGCCGGGGTGGACGCATAATGGGCACCCGCCGCAAATCCCGCGAACTGACCATGCAGATGCTCTTCCAGGGCGATCTGGGCAAGCAGAACCCCAACGAAGTCCGCAAGCTCTTCTGGGCCTCCGTGACCGATGTAGATGAGGAAACTCGCGGCTTCGCCGAAGACCTCTACCGTCTGGCCACCTCGCGCCAGACCGAGATCGACGCCCTCATCGAGGGCCACGCGCAAAACTGGCGGCTGGAGCGTATGCCGGTGGTGGACCGCAGCCTGCTGCGAGGCGCTGTAGGCGAGATGCTCGGTTACCCCAAGACCCCGGCAGCGGTCATCATCAACGAGAGCCTCGAGATCGCCCGGAGGTATGCCGCGCCGGAGTCGATCCACTTCCTGAACGGGGTGCTCGATGCCATCGCCCGGGATCTGTTGAAGGCCCGGCTGGGGTAGTTCACCACGTTTTTCCGTGTCACCTGACCACGTTAGAACGACAAAACACCGTGTTCTACGGACCACAAAAAAGCCCCGCGACGGATCGTCGCGGGGCTTTTTCGTGGCTTGCAGCCGATTAGCTGGTGAGCTTGCGTGGCCGCTGTGCCAGCAGATTCGGCGTGGCAAAACCGCTGCCCGTGATGGAGGGAAGCAGAGGAGCCAGCGGAATCGGGATGCCGGTGGTGGAGGTGGAATCCGCGAATCCACTGGTTCCGCGGGTCAGAATGTGAATCAGGTTGTCGCCCGAGGTGCCGACGAAGACCAACTGGTTATCCGTGCTGATGACCGCAGCCACAGGAGCCGTGGCCGTACCGCTGAGCGTGATGTTGCTCAGCGTGGAGGTCGCGGGATCGTACTGCGGGATCACGCCGCCCGTGCCGGTATAGGTGACAAAGCCGTAGGCCGAGTCCGAGGTAGCGACGACGCCCGTGATGCTGTCGGCGGTGACGCCGGCCAGCGCGGGAGTGACCACGGTCTGCGGAGCGAAGGTGGGTGTGCCGGAGGTGGGGCAAGCTCCACGCGGAACGCTGACCTTGATATCGGCGAACTGGGTCGTGTTCGCGCTGAGGATGTGCTGGCCGTCGTTGGTTGCGGCTACGCCGTTCGACGTGACGCTGGTGGTGTCGGCGAGCGGGTAGAAGACGTTGGTCACGGTCTGGGCCACGCCGGTTCCGCTGCCGGGAGTGCTGTTGGGGCAGACCGTGCGCGCGGTCTCCGGCGCTCCGGCGAGGAAGACGCCGGAGTTGGGCACCGTGATGGCGAGGTCGCTGACGGCGGTGGTGGTTCCGGTCAGGTCGGTCAGGTTCCAGCCGGTGTAGGTGGAGTAGGTGAGCAGGTGGTTGTCGTTGGTGACGATGTAGACCGTGTTGCTGTCCGGCGTCCACTCGGCCTTGATGCCCACGGCTCCGTACTGGGTGGCGACACTGCCCGAGGAGTTATAGAGGTAGGTCAGCTTGCGGACAGGGTCGGAGATGACGACGACAGCGTTGTTGGGCGAGACGGCGAGCACCGAGCCTGAGACCGTGTTGTTCTCGCTGGTCAGGGCTGTGGTGGCGGCGTTCATCACCATCAGCTCGGTCGTTGAGCCCATGTAGAGGGTCGTCAGGTCCTGGCTGAGCACCATGGAGTTGGGCGCAAAGGGCAGGCGCACCGGGGTTCCGGCGTTCTGGTTAGTGAAGTCGACCGGCAGGATGTACTGGGAGTCGGTGCTGCCGACATAGAGTACAGAGCTGCTGGTGCCGGGGGTGTTGATCGTCAGCGGGTTCGAGGTGACCGGAAGACCGTTGCCGAAGAGGCCGATCTGGTTGAACGGCGCGGTGTTGCAGGCCGGGGGCTGGCAGAGGGCCGTGACGGCCGCCGCACCGGGGAAGGCCGGGGTAGCGACGGCTCCGGCGATGGGAATAATGGTCGGAGCGGTGGAGACATACTCCAGGCTCACGTTGGTCATGGGGTTGTTGTTGGTGTCGACCACCGTGGACACAACCTGCTGCGGATTGTTCTGGTTGACGTTGATGCTGGAGCCGGTCGCGCCGGGGTAGGCGAGCGTGATGGTCTTGGGCGGGCAGGTGGAGAAGAATCCGGCCGAGCTGGAGGAGTCCGACGTCGAGGCGTTGATGACGACCGAGCCGGGCTGGCCCGCGGTCGCCTGGCCGACCTGGTTGATGGTGACGATGTTCGAGGCCGTGACCGTGGAGCCCGTGGTCGTGGACTGGGCCGAGAAGGTGAGCGGGCCTACAAGGCAGCTAATGTTGTTGGACGAGAGGCCGGTGTTGCTGCCCTTGTAGACGCGGGCGGCGAGCTGAACGATCGCCCCCTGGGAGACGCAACTGGTCTCGTTGTAGTTGGGGAAGCCCGAGGAGGAGACGGCGGCGGTGCTGCAGCCGTTGGTCTGGGTGGGATCGAGGGCGCAGTTACTGGCCGGATCTGTGACGCAGTTAGTCGAGGGCAGGCCGAGGATGATGCTGGTGACGATGGGGTGTACGTAGACGGCGAGCGGGTTGCTGGTGACGCCGTCGGCCGTGGCGGTGACGTAGGTGGTCCCGGTCAGGTTGTTGGGGATGCAGGTGGTGTAGTCGGGGATGGCGCCGCCGGTGTTGCGGTTCCAGGTACCGGCGCAGAGACGGCCGGTGGTGGGCTGGACGTCGACGAGGGCCTGGTTCTGGGTACCGTAGGTGAAGCTGCTGACCGAGACGTTGCTGCCTTTGCAGTCGGCCCCGGTGGGCGTGGAGATCTGCCCGATCTCACCCTGATTGAGCGAGATGCCGGTGAGTCGGGGCTGGAGCGTCAGGAGGGTTAGCTGCCCCACCACCAGACCGGCGCTGCCGTTGCAAAAAGTGACGGCAGTTTTCTTGCCACAACCGGCGATGGATGCTCCAAAGGGGAGCGTGAAAAGGAGCAGTATAGCTAACGTAACGAAACGACGCATCGAACCTCCCCGTGCTGCCCGGCGAATGCTGTGTAGACGGATCCGCCTGCAGAACGGTAACTGCCAATAATAAACTGAGCTTTCGCAGCCCTTAGTCTAAAAGCTAGGGTCAGCATAAGCAAATAGCACTTCGGCACTTCGTGCGGTTCTCGGGGCAGTGTGGGGAAATCAAAGGCTTAAGGCCTCCCGCTTCAACGCCTTTCGAATGGCAACAAGAGAACAGGCAACGACAACGGCGCCCTTGCGCCGGGCGGGCGGCACTTCGTACGGTTCTCGGCGCTTCGCGTGAGAGACGACGACGTAATATGTCGGTACACCTCGCTCCCAGGAGAGAGGCGGAGGAAGCCCTTTGATCCAAAGCATGTCTCAGAGCATGTTCCAGATGCAGTTGCCGCTCCTTGAGAAGATCGTGCGCCCCATGATCGTGTACGTCGTGCTGATCTTCTTCCTGCGGCTCTTCGGCAAACGGGAGCTGGCGCAGCTCAATCCGTTTGACCTGGTGGTGCTGCTGAGCCTCTCGAATACCGTGCAGAACGCCATCATCGGAAACGATAACTCCGTGAGCGGAGGCATCATCGGGGCGTTCTCTTTGCTGACCGTCAACTGGGTTCTCTCCCGAATCCTCTTCCGGCTGCCGCGGTTAAACCAGGCGCTCGAAGGCACGTCCACGACGCTCATCGTCGATGGCCGCGTGGACGAGGCGGCGCTGAAGCGCGAGGCCCTGACCGAGACGGAGCTGCTCTCGGTGTTGCACAGGCAGAGCTTCGATCACTTCCACGAGGTGCGGCGGTGCGTGCTGGAGCCGAGCGGTACGTTTTACGTGGAGGGGATACAACCCTCGCCCGAAGAGGCTCAGAACACCGAGATACTGGAGTCGCTGGCGCGGCTAACGCGCGAGATCGAAGACCTGAGGGCAGAGCTTACGGGCAAGAAGGGCTAGGAGTGCGCGGCACGGGCCAGCTCTTTGGTGAGCCGCTCCGGAGCTACCGGCAATAGCTGATCCTTCAGCGCGGCGCGGTAGCCGCCCATGTAGATCGAGTACATGACGGCAAGCGCGCAACCGACGCCGAAGGCGAAGCCGAGAAAGAAACCGATCGCTGCTGGCCAGTAGAAACCCATGATGATGCCATTTTACTCCGGCCAGAAATAGGGTTACACGCGCAGCGTCGAGAACCGCGTGAAGTGCCGCCCGTCCGGCATTAGGCTTTTGTCGCTGTCTTCAACAACAAAAGCCTAATGCCGGGTGGGATTGAATTAGCGGGCGTCCCGCTGGTGCCACTTCCAGGCGCTGGCGATGATGGCGTCCAGCTCGGCGAACTTCGGCTTCCAGCCCAGCTCGCGCTTGATCTTCTCCGATCCGGCCACCAGCACCGCCGGGTCGCCGGGGCGGCGGTCGCAGACCTCGACCGGGATCGGACGGCCGGTGACGCGCTTGACCGACTCGATGACCTCGAGCACGGTGAAGCCCTCGCCGTTGCCGATGTTGTAGACCAGCCCGTTCGCTCCCTCGGGCGTGTTCAGGGCCGCCAGCGCCAGCAGGTGAGCCTCGGCGAGGTCTTGAACGTGGATGTAGTCGCGGATGCAGGTGCCGTCCTTGGTGGGGTAGTCCTGGCCGAAGATCTTGATCTGCGCCCGCTTGCCCAGAGCCACGTCGAGGATCAGGGGGATGAGGTGCGACTCGGGCTCGTGGTTCTCGCCGTAGCCGTCGATGGCTCCGGCGACGTTGAAGTAGCGCAGGCTGGCGTAGCGGAGACCGCGCTGCGTGTTCATCCAGCGGAGCATGTGCTCGACCAGCAGCTTGCTCTCGCCGTAGGCGTTGGTGGGGGCGAGTTTGGCGTCCTCGAGGATCGGGGTCTTCTCCGGCTCGCCGTAGCAGGCGGCGGTGGAGCTGAAGACGATGCGGTTCTGGCCGGTGGCCTGCATGGCCTCGAGCAGGGTGAGCGTGCCCGCGGTGTTGTTGCGGAAGTAGATCTCGGGCTTCTGCATGCTCTCGCCCGCCTCGATGAGCGCGGCGAAGTGCATGACGCCGTCGAAGGGAGCGCCGGAGAGGGTCTTTTCGAGCAGGGCGCGGTCGGCGAGGTCGCCTTCGACCAGCGTTACTCCCTGGGCCAGGGCGGTGCGGCGGCTGTGGCAGAAGCTGTCGTAGACCGTGACCGAGTGCCCTTGGGCGAGCAAAAGCCGACAGAGCGTGCCGCCGATGTAGCCGGCGCCTCCCGTTACAAGAATATTCATCAAGATATCTCCGGAAACTTTCTGGACCCCTTTTGGAATCCCTTTTTGGGTCGTGCGCAACCAAAGTATAAGTGCAGCGTGCGAAACCTCCCTCTCTCTGGCACACTTAGACTCAGAAAACGGACGAACAAGTCGATAGGGAGAGCAGCAGCATCCTTGTTCAGGTCAAAGATTTCATTAGGTTTTTCATATTTGCCAACATGCAATTATGAATTCGGCATCTAAAAACAAATAAGATCAATACACATAGAGTGTGATTCGTTCTAAAGTCCTTGCCTCACTGCTTCCCCTGTCTCGCTGCTCGACGACCCGACCTGCCGAAGTTTTTATCAGCGCTGCTGTATAGCTCTATGTTCGGTAGCTCCACTTTCTCTTTTTTCACACAGGGCCTGCTTGCACCAGGACCTTCAGCAAGGATCCGGATCGATGGCGAAACCGCTCCAGAGTGAAGAACATGTCCAGGCCGAGAACAAACAGTTCTCCCATTTTGGCGTGCTCAATACAGGCAGTCAGGGCAAGGGATCGCTCGTTACCTCCATCACGATCAATGTGATCCTGGCGATCATCGCGATCATTATTGGAGCCGCCGCCAAGGTAACGATCGACAAGACCCAGAAGGTCACCGAGCTGGTGGCGCCGCCGTTGCCCAAGCCGCCGGTCGAGCTGCCCAGGCCTCCCAAGTTCATCCGCCAGCCGCCACCGCCCGTCATCAAGCCGGTCGAGCCCAAGATCACGCTGCCTGAGGTAAAGATCGAGGCTCCCAAGCCCGTGCCGGTGCCCAAGGTGGAGCGGCCGCAGCCCGCGGTGGCTCCCGCGCCGCCGAAGCCCGTGGTCGCGGCAGCGGCTCCCAAGCCCACCACCGTGAATCTGGGACGGTCCGCCGCCGTGGTCAATAACTCGCCGCACCCTGCCCCTGTGGCGCTGGGACAGGCTAATAACCCCATTGCACCATCCAACCGGCCCGCTACTGCCTCGGTTGACCTGGGCCAGCGCGGCCTGGCCGGGATGCCTGCCGGGAATACCGGCACGGGACCGGCGTCCACCAAGGTGCAGCTCGGATCGGGCCAGCCCGGAGGATCGGTTGCCGGTGGAGGGGCGCGGGCGATTCAGGGCGTCAAGCTGGGCGGCGTGACCGGGGGCACCGGCACCGCGCCGGGCAACGGAGTGGGCACGCGTCCGGCTACCGTGCAGTTGGGACAGGCTGCGGCCGCGCCGCAGGTGAGGTCGGTTACCGCCTCCGCGCCCGCCAGCACCGCGCCGAAGGTGCTCTATAAGCCCAAGCCCGCGTATACACCTGAAGCCACCGCGATGCACCTCGAAGGTGTCGTCTCGGTCCGCATTCACGTCTCGGCAGCGGGCGCTATCCAGATTTTGGGCGTCACCAGCGGCCTCGGCCACGGTCTCGACCAGTCCGCCGAACGAGCGGTCACGGGGATGCGTTTCCAGCCCGCGACCGACGCCTCGGGACATCCTGTGGACTGGGAGGGCATCGTCAATATCACCTTCCAGATGGCCAATTGACCTGCCGAAATCGTGTTCTGTCTCAACTTTATGTCTCGTTCTGTCTTAGCGTTGCGTCTTAGTAGTAAGAGTTCGGCATCTAAGTAGTATCGAGTTATGACTAATATCCGCCCTTCTTTTCGGGCGTTCGCCGGTATCGAAAAACACAGGAGCTCGTACAACATGATCTCAATCAAGAAGGCAATCGCAGGACTCTCGATGGTAGTCCTCCTAGCCTCCGCACTCCCTGCCCACGCGGCAGGCATCGACCTGTTCAAAAAGAAGAAGGACAACGCACTCGACGGCCGCAAGCTGACCCCGGCCCAGAATGCCCTGATCGACAAGTCGATCGCGCGCGAAAAAGAGGTCATCAAGGTCGTCAGGGAGCGGGCTCCGCTGGTGGAGACGTACATCCAGAACATGAAGCCCGATGCGGTGATGCTGCAGGCACCGGAGTCGGACCAGCACTTCCTGGGCCGGGTCGAGTTCGGCAAGGTGATCGGCGACGATAGCTACAAGGCCGGTCCGAAGGCGGGCGACAAGGGCAGCAAGGGCGGGTTCTTCAAGAACTCGCTGGGATTCCTGGGGGGGCTGGGCGGGTCGCTGCACCTGCAGTTCAACCAGGTCGGCTTCGTCCAGATGATCCTGATGGACTCGAACGGGTTCGACCGTCAGCACTACCAGTTCGCCTTTGTGCGCAATGACTTTCTGGGCAATGTGCCCACCTCGGTCTTCGATGTAACGCCCGCCAACGGCAAGAAGGATCTGGGCCGCTTCTTCGGACGTATCTGGATCGAGAACCATAACGGCAATGTCGTCCGCTTCAACGGTGACTTCGACGGCTCCGATAAGGACCACGCGGAGTTCTACCACTTCGATAGCTGGCGCACGAACGTGCAGCCCGACCTGTGGCTGCCGACCTCGGTGTACGTTGAGGAGAGCGACCCGCGCAGCCGGACCAACACGCTGAAGTTCAAGGCGATCAACTACGTTTGGGGCTACCAACTGAAGGTTCCGGCGGGCGATGCGGAGAACACCTCGGTCGACGTGGTGGGGGCTACCGACGTCTCGAACGACGCGCAGGATGTAAGCCCGCTGGGGGCGCAGCGCGCCTTCATCAAGCAGGCAGAGGACAATGTCGTCGAGCGCCTGTTCCAGGCCGGTCTGCTGGATGCGCCCAGCGACTTCGACAAGACGCTCGAGGCTCTGGCGAACAACATCCTCGCCTATAACAACATCGCCATCGGCGGCCAGATCCGCGTGCGTACGCTGCTGACCGAGCCGCTGGAGTCGCTGGCTATCGGCAACACGATCATTCTTTCGAAGAGCCTGATCGACACCACTGCGGTCATTACGCAGGACGGCGCGCAGCAGATGGGCAACCTGAACGCGCTGCTGGCCTTCCAGCTCGCGCATATCGTCAGCGGCCACCGGCTGGACACCAAGTATGCCTTCAATGACCGGCTGCTCTTCCCGGATAACTCGGCGTTCAAGCGCATCCCCATGCACCACACGGATGCCGACAACACCGAGGCCGCCAAGAAGGCCCTGGAGCTACTGAACGCCAAGGAGCTGGTGGACGGGCAGCAGTACTTCGGCCTGTACCTGCAGCAGTTGGCGCAGCGGACCAAGGCCCTGAAGGCCCTGAACGAGCCGATGCTCGGCGATGCGCTGGTAAAGAGCGACACCGACCCCACCTTCTGGATGCAGGCGATGGTGGCCAAGGGCACCAAGCTCGACGTGAAGGACATCAAGCAGCAGGCCGCTATGCCGCTGGCCAGCTTCCTGCGCTTCGATCCCTGGAGCGACCGGGTGATTACCATGCACACCGCCTTTGAGCCGATCCTGAACGCACGCGACAAGATGCCGTTCGAGGTGACGCCGGTGTACATGAAGCTCGGCTACTACAAGGAAGCAGCCGCGCCGACCGCCGTCCCCGGCGCTGTTGGTCCGGCTACTCCGGCTGATAACGCTGCTCCGGCTCCGGCCAACGCGGCCCCGGCCGCACCGGCTCCTGACGCGGCTCCGGCGGCCGCTACGCCGCCTCCGGCTCTTCAGCAGTAGTCCAGCAGTACCCTTCCCGAAACGGGGCAGACCGCACTCCGGTCTGTCCCGTTTTTTCTTGTGCATATCACTTTTTAGAGATGTCGACGCGCTTTCTGTCGATGAGTACACCGTGAAGCGGAATCCCCGGCGCAGACCACCTGCCTGCCGCCTCCTGACCCACGGAGTTCTCTTTTGCGAAATCGCCTGCGCGTCGTCTTCCTTGTATCCGCAGCCCTGGCCAGCTCGGCCACCATACTTCAGGCCCAGGCCAGAGCTGCCGCCTCGCGCCTGGGGGACCTGCAGATCGGCGGCGGCTTCACCCTGGCCGACTCCGACTACGACCGGCCCAGGTTTATTGGTGCGGCGGTTTATATTGACTTCGATCCGGACCGTCGCTGGGGCATCGAGCTGGCGTTGCACCAGGTGCATACGACCTCGAACGCCAAGTACACCAGCGACCTTTACGAACGTACCTATGAGGTTGGGGGCCGGTATCTGCTGCGTCGCTATGGCAGGCTGGTTCCCTACGCCAAGGGGATGGTCGGGCGCGGCGTCTTCAACTACCCGCTGGTCTACGTTACGCCCACGAAGCTGACCGCCGAGGCCAACGAGGCTTATAACCTGCTGGCCGGGGGTGGCGGGGGGGACTATCGGCTGACGCGCCATGTTCATCTGCGGGCGGAGTACGAGTATCAGCAATGGTTTAGGTTTCCGCCACATGGGCTTAGCCCGCAGATGATTACGTTTGGGGCGGCTTATCACTTTGCGGGGGAGCTGAGCCGGTAAGAGGAGGCTTGTTGTTACGCGAAGCGTCCAAGATCGCACGAAGTGCCGCCCGCCCGGCGTAAGGTCGCTTTTGCCTTTGTGGAGGGGCATATCTCGGGGGCTAAAGCCCGGACCTACCCCAGAAGCAACAGCAAAGGATTCCAAGCAATAGCAAAGGGCTTCGGATTACTCCGAAGCCCTTTATTTTCTGCAGAAACCGATCTGGCTAGAAGTGGTACGCCACGCCGAGAGCCGGGGTCATGATCACGTTATAGCGGTTGGTCTTGAAGTCGTCCACGAAGTTCGGCGACTTGACGAAGAAGCCGCGGAATTCGGCGCGCACGTCGAAGCTGGGGCTGATCTCGTAAGCCACACCACCGCCGAAGAGGCCGCCGATGTTCGAGTTCCGCTTCGCGTCCAGGCGGCCCGTACCAAAGTCCTTGATCGGCGAAAAGAACATGACGCCCGGTCCGACTTCGAGGAAGGGGCTGTACTTGTGGAAGTTCAGGCTGTACACGTAGGCCGCCGAGAACTCCTGCTGCATGGTGTGGATAGGAATGAACACCTGCAGACCGGCGTACTGGTAGTAGTTCGTGTTCTGCGCCCAGGAGTAGTTCAGTTCGAGCGCGCTGTGCGGCGTCAGCATGTAGCGGTAGCTGCCCAGCACGCCGGCGGTGTTCGAGATCACCTGCGCCACCGGAGTATTTCCATGGACGCCCGGCGTAATCACGTCAATTCCGCTGATACTTGCATCCTGCCGGCTCTCTTGCGCGAATCCGGCCACGGCCGACAACACCAGTACGGCCAACACCATCGTCTTCTTCATTCTTGGTCAAACCCTTTCGAAGTCAAGCGACCGTCTGTCGGTCATCAGGCGTCGCACTCACTCTGTCGCGGAACGGCGAGGCCACTGCTTCCGATTGTACCCGTTACTCCCCCTTAGACGTACGCGACACGGCGAAAGAACCGCAGAAACACGGCGGGCCGACCCCGAAAATCTGGGGTTGCGGCCCGGTTATGAGGAGTTTAGGGGCTTTTGGGGCTACTGGGAGGGGTATCGACCCGGTTACAGTTGCGGGGGTGGGCCGCCCTCGCCGCCGCGACGCTGCTGCATCCGCGCCTGCATGGCGTCGAACTTGGTCTTCTGGTCGTCGGTCAGGGTCGCGCGGATCTTGGCCTGGGTGGACTGGCGGATGCTCATCATCTGCGAGCGCCGGTCGCCCTGGGCGTCGCCGCCGCCGTTCCGCAGAGCCGACATCTGCTGGCTCTCGGTGTCCAGAAGGGCCTTGACCTGGGTGACCTGGTCGGGTGAGAGGCTCAACTGCCTGGTCATCATGTCGAGACGGCGCTGCTCCATCTCGGCCGGGTTGCGACGGCCGCCACGGCCCTGCTGCTGATCGTCCTGCTGGGCCGCGGGCGCGCCGGATGCGTCCTGCGCCAGCATGGGCACTACGCCCGCCGTGGCCACGCAACAGGCCAGCACTGCAATCCGCATCTTCGTTGCCAACTTCATGCGATCTGTCATCTTCAAGTCCCCGCTTTCGTATCCTGCTCCGATGCTGCGCCTGTCTCGGCCGGATAGGAAAATCCCCGGCCCTGCTTTCTCCTGTAGAGACGTGTTCTCTGGGGAAAAGTTCCGGGTTGGGCTTTTGTATCTGGGCCTTTGACTGGGAAAGGAAAGCACACCTCGGGGGCTAAAGCCCGGACCTGCTCCAGATACAAAGGCAGAAGCAGATTTCTCCGCTTCGCTCTTGCATGGCAACCAAGAAAACAGGCAACAACAAAAGCGTCCTCACGCCGGACGGGCGGCACTTCGTGCGGTTTTGGATGCTTCGCGTGTTTTCTTTGTCTCCTAAAAAGCTCGCTCGGGTTGGTAGGAGTAGGGGTCGCCATGTTTGGCTGCGTAGGCTTCTACTACCTTCAGAAACGCAACTGCTGCGTGCGACAGCGTGGCCTGACGGCGATGCACCAGACGCAGTTTACGCTCGATCTGCAACTCCTTGACCCGCACCCGCACCAGTGCGCCCGAGGCCAGCTCCGCCGCCACCGAAAGCCCCGGAACCAGCGCCACACCGTTGCCCATCTCCACGAACCGCTTGATCGCCTCGATCGTCGGCAGCTCCACGCCCATCTGGAGCGGCGTCTTATGGCGGCGGAAGGCCTGGATCACCTTCTGCCGCTGCGGCGACGCGATGTTGTGCGCGACGAAGTTCAAGGCTCCCAACTGCCGGATCGAGACCTCGCCCGAGCGAGCCAGCGGGCTTTTAGGGTTGACGACCAGCGCCAGCTCGTCGCGGAAGACCACGACCGAGTGGACCTGCGCGTCCTCCGGGCGGAAGGAGAGGACGCCGATCTCGACTGAGTGCATCAGCACCTCGTCGGTGATGCGGCTGGCCAGCGCACGCTGTACCGTGACCTTGATCTGCGGGTTCTGGCGGCGGAACTCGTCGAGCAACGGCAGCAGGTAGAGGCAGGTGTACTCGTTCGCGGCCAGGTTCAGGCGGCCGCGGTGCAGGGAGCGCAGCTCGGTGAGGGCGCCGGCGGCCTCGGACCGCAGGTTCAGCAGCTTCAGCGCGTACTCCTTCAGGACGTGCCCGGCGTCGGTCAGGGTGCCGTCGCGCGAGGACCGATCCAGCAGCACCTCGCCCAGTTCGGCCTCCAGCTTGGCGATGGCCTGGCTGACCGCGGGCTGGGTACGGTGCAGCCGCGCCGCGGCCCGGGAGAAGCTGCGCTCCTCGGCCACGGCCAGAAACGTCTCCAGTTGAAACAGATCCATGCGCTTTGCTCCTTAACCTGTCAGGCTCCGCAACCTATCTCTCGCGGTGCCGCTGGGTTTACCATTCGGTTGTCGGATCCCTTACGGACCGGACTCTTGCCGCGCAATAGCGCGATAAGAAATGATGATACTAGCTGAAACAGACATAAGGCTGCATTATGCTTTTGTTAGCCGAGAGTGACCCGTCTATGAACATCGACCCGAACCAGATCGTCTTCTTCGACACCACCCTGCGCGACGGCGAGCAGTCGCCCGGATGCACCATGCACCACGACGAGAAGCTCCGCATGGCGCACAAGCTGGCCGAGCTGGGCGTCGATGTGCTCGAGGCCGGGTTTGCCATCGCCTCGCAGGGTGACCTCGACTCCATCCGCGCCATTGCCAAGGCTGTGCGTGGGCCGCGCATCACCTCGCTGGCCCGGTGCAAGCGTGAGGATATCGAAGCAGCCGCGCGCGCTGTGGAGCCTGCTCCGTCGAACCGCATCCACGTCTTTCTTGCCAGCTCCGACCTGCACCTTGAAGCCAAGCTTCGCATCACGCGGGCGCAGGCGCTTGAGCAGGCGGCGGAGTCCGTTCGGCTGGCTCGCAGCTTTGTCGATAACGTGGAGTTCTCCGCTGAGGACGCTACCCGCTCCGACTTCGCCTTCATGGTGCAGCTCGTGACCGTTGCGGTGCAGGCGGGGGCCACGACGATCAACCTGCCCGACACCGTCGGCTACACCACTCCCGATGAGTACAAGAGCCTCTTTCAGCGCATTCGCGCCGAGGTTCCCGGCAGCGAGAACATCATCTGGTCCACGCACTGCCACAACGACCTGGGTATGGCTGTCGCCAACTCGCTGGCCGGGGTTGAGGGCGGGGCGCGGCAGATCGAGTGCACCATCAACGGTATCGGTGAGCGTGCGGGCAATGCGGCGCTTGAGGAGATCGCCGCCGCGCTGGCTACGCGCCGCGACAAGTTTCCCTACACCAACAACATCGTGCTGTCGCAGCTCTATCCCACCAGCCAGATGCTGGGCGAGATCATCAGCTTCGGTGCAGCGCCCAACAAGGCTATCGTGGGGGCCAACGCCTTCGCGCACGAGTCCGGCATTCACCAGCACGGCGTGCTCGCTAACCCTCTGACCTACGAGATTATGACGCCTGAGTCTGTCGGCGTGCCCGCCAACAACATGGTGCTGGGCAAGCACAGCGGCCGCAGGATGCTCGAGCAGCGACTGACCGAGCTGGGACATCCGCTCACGCGCGATGAGCTTGATATCGTGTACCACCGCTTTACCGAGCTGGCCGATCGTAAGAAGTCCATCTATGACCAGGACCTGATTGGCCTGCTCAGTGAAAAAGTAACTACAGCGGTTACACATTAAAAATATCTGTAACAAGAGAAGAGAGACCTTGCAATGAAGCTGAAGATCGCGATCCTCGCCGGAGACGGCATCGGCCCTGAAGTTACCCTTGAAGCCACCAACATCCTGAAGGCTGTCGCCGACCTGGGTGGGCATGACTTCACCTTCACCCCGGCGCTCATCGGCGGCGTCGCCATCACTGAGTCCGGCTCGCCGCTGCCGCAGGCTACGCTTGATGCCGCGCTCGACTCCGATGCTGTACTGCTGGGCGCGGTGGGTGACAACAAGTTCGGCGCGCTGCCACCGGACAAGCGTCCCGAGGCCGGGCTGTTGCAGATTCGCCAGGCGCTGGGCGGCTATGCCAACCTGCGGCCGTCGGTTGCCTATCCTGCGCTCTCGGGCAACTCGCCGCTGCGGCCTGAGGTTACGGAAGGCGCGGATATTCTCTTCGTCCGCGAGCTGCTGGGTGGACTCTACTTCGGCGCTCCGCGCTGGTGGAATCGCGAGTCGAACGAGGCCATCAACACCATGCGCTACACGCGCGACGAGGTGGCACGCATCGCACGCATCGCCTTTGAGCTGGCGAGCAAGCGCCGTAAGAAGGTCACCTCCGTCGATAAGGCCAATGTGCTTGAGGTCTCGCAGCTATGGCGCGCGACCGTTACCGAGATTGCGCGGGACTACCCCGATGTCAAGCTGGAGCATCAGCTCGTCGACTCGATGGCCATGCACCTGATGAACACGCCGCGTAATTTTGACGTGGTGCTTACAGAGAACCTTTTTGGTGACATTCTCTCGGATGAGGCCGCAGTGATTACCGGATCGCTTGGCATGTTGCCCTCGGCTACCATCGGCGGCACGGTCAATCTTTATGAGCCTGTACACGGCTCGGCCCCCGATATCGCCGGTCAGGGCAAGGCTAATCCGCTGGGAGCGATCCTGACTGCGGCTATGATTCTGCGCCACTCCGCGAGGCTTGAGGAAGATGCCGCCGCTGTTGAGGCTGCGGTGCAGAAGGTACTCGCCGATGGCCACCGCACCGCCGATATCGCCACTGGCTCGGGCTCGTCGCAGCCCATCGCGACGACGCAGCAGATGGGCAAGCTCGTTCACAATGCACTGGCCGAGGCGATCGACCGCCGCCACGCCATGCACGCCGTATAACGGATAACCATGGTCAGCCGCAGGCTCCAATACGTCTTGCTCAACGCGGCCATTGTGACCGCGAGCCTTACGCAACTGTTTCGGCATACGCCGCTCGTCATCGTGATCGTCGCCGCGCTTACTTTTCTACTCGTCGGCAACCTGACCATCTACCTCGCTGGCAGCAAGCAGCGAGCTTTGAACCGTCAACGCAAGATTGATTACTACCGCAACTGATGCCGACTCTCTCCAACTCGATCAGGCTCCTCGGGGTGGCACTTCTGCTTGCGGTGTCCACTGATGCCCAACTGATACCGCCTCCCGCGATACCGGCCAAGCCCGAAAAGGTCGATAAGAAGAAGCAGCCCAAAGAGGATCTTGAGTGGCTCTGGCAGTACTCGCCACCGCCAGAAGAGGGCCGCGAACATGAACTGATTCAGGACCCTGAGTTCCGCCCGTTTCTGGAGCGCAACTTTACAGCTCCGCAGTCCTTCTGGGGGCCGGAGAAGCCGCGTAAATCGCTGCCCGATACCATCGAGAGCTTTCTTGCTATTCCTAACCGGGTCGTCGCGGATGAGGAGCGGTACATCACCGCGACGGGATGTGTCTTTCACTTCTGTCCTTCGCGTGGACTGATCTTTGCGGACCTCAATAACCCGCATCCGCTGGTTGTGTTTGCGGCTATCGACTGGATCCGCGACTCGCGCCCGACTACCGATCCCGCAGCCGAGTACACACTGTGGATCTTTCCCAACCACGCGCCGGGCACGGCCGAGAACCCCACTGCCCTGCCCCCGCCGCTGGTCCGTTCGCTGACGCGTTGGATGGCCGAACCGATCAAGCGCACCGGCATCCACCAGCAGATTACCCATGCCATCCTGGTTGATCCCGATGGCACACCGCACCAGATTCCCGTCCCCACGGCCAGCCCTGCCGATACGACAGAGGCTCCCCAACTTCCGAAGCGTCACTAAACAGACTCGAGAAACTTATGACTGAAGCAGCAAAGACACCGCGCACCCTCTTTGAAAAAGTATGGCAGCAACACCTGGTCGCCGCGCCCGCAGGCGAGCCGTCGATCCTGTACATCGACCTGCACCTGGTCCACGAGGTCACCAGCCCGCAGGCGTTTGATGGGCTGCGCATGGCGGGCCGTAAGCTCCGTCGGCCTGACCGTACTGTGGCTACGGTAGACCACAACGTGCCGACCTCATCTGTTCAGGATCGGTTACATATTGTGGATCAGATCGCGTCGAACCAGATTGAGGCGTTGCGCCGTAACTGTGCTGAGTTCGGGGTTGAGCTGTACGATGTGCAGGCTCCTGAGCAGGGCATCGTTCACATCATCGGACCAGAGCTGGGGCTGACCAAGCCGGGCATGACCATTGTGTGCGGTGACTCGCACACCAGCACCCACGGGGCGTTTGGCGCGCTGGCCTTCGGCATCGGCACCAGCGAAGTGGAGCATGTGATGGCTACGCAGACGCTGCCGCAGGATAAGCCGAAGACCTTCCGCATCAACGTCGAAGGCGAGCTGCCGATTGGCGTCACGGCGAAGGATATTGTGCTGCACATCATCGGCGAGATCGGCACTGCCGGGGCTACCGGCTACGTCGTCGAGTATGCTGGTTCGGCTATTCGCGCGCTCTCGATGGAGGGCCGCATGACCATCTGCAACATGAGCATCGAGGCTGGCGCGCGTGCGGGCATGATCGCGCCTGATGCTACGACCTTTGCTTATCTGATGGGACGCCGCTTCTCGCCGCAGGGAGAGGCTTGGGATAACGCTGTGGCGCACTGGGCTGAACTTGTAACCGATTCAGGAGCAATCTTCGACCGCGAGCTGACCATTGATGCGGCTACGCTGACACCCACTGTCTCGTGGGGCACGTCGCCGGGTATGGTCGCGGGTATTGATGCCACTGTGCCCACGCTTGAGGCCGACGCCAGCGAGGCGGATCGCAACAACTTCAACCGTGCGCTCGAATACATGGGACTTGAAGCCGGGACGCCGATCCAGAAGATCACGATTGACCGCGTCTTTATTGGCTCCTGCACGAATGCCCGCATCGAAGACCTGCGTGCTGCGGCTGGGGTTATTCGTGGCTATCACGTGGCCACTACGGTCAGCGCGATGGTCGTGCCGGGATCGCAAGCAGTGAAGGCGCAGGCAGAAGAAGAGGGTCTCGACAAGATCTTTACCGAGGCTGGGTTCGACTGGCGCGAGCCGGGTTGCAGCATGTGTCTGGGCATGAACCCCGATATTCTCTCGCCCGGTGAGCGGTGCGCTTCGACCAGCAACCGCAACTTTGAAGGCCGCCAGGGACGCGGGTCTCGCACGCATCTCGTCTCGCCGGTGATGGCCGCTGCGGCCGCTATTACGGGTCACTTTACCGACGTTCGCCAGTGGAAGTTCAACAACTAGCCGTTAGCAAGATCAAGGAATCTTATGCAGCCCATTAATGTTCTTACCAGCATCGCTGCTCCGCTCGATATCTCGAACATCGACACGGACCAGATCATCCCCAAGCAGTTCCTCAAGCGCATCGAGCGCACGGGCTACGGCGAGTTTCTTTTCTATGACTGGCGGCGGATCCAGGAAGGCCCGCAGGCCGGTGAGCCGAACCCCGAGTTCGCGCTGAACAAGCCGGAGTACAAGGGCGCGAAGATCCTTATCACCGGGAAGAACTTCGGCTGCGGCAGCTCGCGTGAACACGCGGCATGGTCGCTGACCGACTTTGGATTTCTTGCCGTTGTTGCGCCGAGCTTCGCCGATATCTTCTTTTCGAACGCGGGTAAGAACGGCATGATTCTTGTGCGCCTGTCGGAAGACGATGTGAACCTGCTGACTCATCGCAGCACGAAGAATCCGAACCACACCATCACCATCAACCTGGAGGCCCAGACCATCACCGACGATGAGGGCTTCTCCGCCAGCTTCGAGATCGACCCGTTCCGCAAGTATTGCCTGCTGAATGGCCTCGATGATATCGGTCTTACGCTTCGTCATGAGTCGGAGCTTGATAGCTATGAGTCGAAGCATGATGCCGAGTTCTGGCTGAAACCGCGCGCGGCCTAAACAGTTTTTAGAAGTGGGGCCTCAGCCCCCGAGGGAGTCGTACCAGTGAGCAACGAAATCAATCCGAAGAAGTACTCCGTTCCCCTGACCGAAGGCCCCAACCGCGCCGCTGCACGCTCGTATCTGCGTGGCGTTGGTTTCAGCAAAGAAGATCTGCACAAGCCCATCATCGGCGTGGCCAATACCTGGACGGAGATTGGCCCTTGTAACTTCCATCTGCGCGACGTGGCTGCTGCCGTGAAGCAGGGTATTCGCGATGCGGGCGGCACTCCGATGGAGTTCAACACCGTTACGATCTCGGACGGCATCACGATGGGTACTGAAGGTATGAAGGCGAGCCTGATCTCGCGTGAGGTCATCGCCGACTCGATTGAACTCGTCGCTCGTGGCAACCTCTTCGACGGCATCGTCTGCATCGCGGGCTGCGATAAGAACATGCCCGGCACCATCATGGCTATGGCGCGGCTCGATATCCCCGGCATCATGCTCTATGGCGGCTCCATTGCGCCTGGGCATCTGAAGCAAGCCGATGGCAGCAGCAAGGACATCACCATTTTGAATGTCTTTGAGGGCATGGGCGCGCACTCGGCGGGCAAGATCAACGACGATCAGCTTGAGGCGCTCGAGGCTGCGGCCTGTCCTGGGCCTGGGGCCTGTGGTGGCCAGTTCACTGCGAACACGATGGCCATGGCTGGGGAGTTTCTTGGCATCTCGCCCTTCAACCTGACGGGCGTACCTGCTATGTCGGCCGAGAAGGCCGAAGCCAGCCGCGAGGCGGGGCGGATGATTCTTGAGCTGTGCAAGCATGACGTGCGGCCGTCGAAGATCCTGACTCGCAAGGCGCTCGAGAATGCTATCGCTGCTGTCTGCGCGAGCGGCGGCTCGACCAACGCGGTGCTGCACCTGATCGCGATTGCGCGTGAGCTGGGTATCCCGCTCGATATGGATGACTTCGATCGCATCAGCGAGCACACGCCGTTTATCTGCGACCTCTCGCCGGGCGGCAGGTATGCGGCCACGGATTATCAGAACGCGGGTGGCTCGCGCGTGCTGGCCAAGCGCCTGATCGAGAAGGGGCTGATCGACGGCTCGCTGCCGACGGTCTCGGGCCGAACGCTGGCCGAAGAGGCCGCGCTGGCGGTGGAGACGCCGGGCCAGCCTGTGATTCACGAGTGGGCTAATCCGCTGAAGCCTACGGGCGGACTCGTCATCATGAAGGGCAATCTTTCGCCCGAGGGTTCGGTCATCAAGGTGGCGGGGCACGAGCGCATCTTCCACCAGGGCGTTGCGCGTGTCTTCGACTCCGAGGACCTGTGCCATGCCGCGGTTGAGGCTGGGAAGATCAATCCGAATGACGTGCTCGTCATCCGCTACGAAGGCCCCAAGGGTGGGCCGGGTATGCGGGAGATGCTCGCCGTCACTGCTGCCATCAAGGGCATTCCTGAACTCTCCGAGACCGTGGCGCTGCTGACTGATGGCCGCTTCTCTGGTGCTACGCGTGGGCTGATGTGCGGACACGTCGCGCCTGAGGCTTTCCTCGGCGGTCCCATTGCGGCGGTGCAGGAGGGTGATCTCATCACCTTCGATATTCCTAATCGCGAGCTGCGGCTTGAGGTTGCGCCGGAGGAGATCGCTCGGCGCATGAGTACCTGGAAGGCTCCTGAGCCACGTTATAAGCGCGGTGTGTTTGCCAAGTACGCAGGCTCTGTGAGCAGCGCCAGCGAAGGGGCCATCACTACATAATGCGAGGAGTGGGGGTTCGATTCCCTCCCTCTCCACCACCTTCAATGCAGTAGCACGATCCATTCCAGACCGCAGCAGATGCAGCACGTAAAGGAGAACAAGATGGCTAACACGAATCCCACCCTCACCGGCTCCGAGATCCTCTGGGCCACCCTCGCCGGCGAGGGCGTCACGACCGTCTTCGGGTATCCGGGCGGCGCCATCCTCCCCATCTACGATGCCCTGCGCAACTTCCCCACCATTCACCATGTGCTGGTGCGGCACGAGCAGGGAGCCTCGCACATGGCCGACGGTTATGCGCGGGCGTCGGGCAAGGTGGGCGTGTGCCTGGCGACGTCAGGACCGGGTGCGACCAACCTCGTCACCGGCATTGCGACCGCTATGCTGGACTCGATCCCGATGGTCTGCATCACCGGGCAAGTGTCTTCGAAGGTGCTGGGATCGGATGCGTTTCAAGAGGTCGATATCACCGGCATCACGCTGCCCATCACCAAGCACAACTACCTTGTGACTCGTGCTGAGGATATTGCACCTACGATTCGGCAGGCGTTTCAGGTGGCCCAGCAGGGTCGTCCGGGTCCGGTGCTGGTCGATATCACCAAGGACGCCCAGCAGGCCTCCGCGCTCTTCTCATTTGAAGACGCCGCGCCCGCTGTGCATCGTCCTCACCCGATGCTGAAGGCTGAATCGAGTGCTATTCGGCAGGCGATTCAGTTGATCTTGTCTGCCAAGAAGCCGGTGATCCTTGCGGGGCACGGCATCGTCGAATCCGGCGCACGGGAGCAGGTGATCGCCTTCGCCGAAGGGCAGCAGATTCCGGTGGCCAGCACCCTGCTTGGGCTTGGTGCCTTCCCGACCTATCACCCGCTCTCGCTGGGCATGATGGGGATGCACGGTGAGTCGTGGGTGAACAATGCTATTCAGAACGCTGACCTGCTGCTGGCATTCGGGATGCGTTTTGATGATCGTGTGACTGGGAACCTCGCTCATTACGCGCCTGACGCGAAGAAGATTCATATTGACATCGACCCCTCCGAGGTCAACAAGAACGTCAAGGTCGATGTGGCGCTGATTGGTGATCTCAAGGAAGTTCTCGACCTGCTGCTGCCGCTGTTGCCTGCGCCTGCGTCGCAGCCCACGGTAGCAAGCTCGAGCTGGCTGCGCGAGATCAATGCCAGCAAGGGCGATGCCGCTGTGCGCGACATCATCAACCTGCCGGACAATGGGCACCTCTATGCCGCGCATGTGATCCACGATATCTGGCGCGAGGCACGCGAGGCCGGGCGGCTCGAGGAGACCGTCATCGTGACCGACGTGGGACAGCACCAGATGTGGGAGGCGCAGTACTTCAAGCACGATGCGCCGCGCTCGCTCATCACGTCCGGCGGGCTGGGGACGATGGGCTTCGCGCTGCCCGCGGCCATTGGGGCCAAGGCCGCTTGCCCGGAGAAGGACGTCTGGGTGATCGCCGGGGACGGCGGATTCCAGATGACCGCCTCGGAGCTTTCGACGATTCAGCAGGAGGGGCTGGCGATCAATATCGCCATCATCAACAACGGCTTCCTCGGCATGGTAAGGCAGTGGCAGGAGACCTTCTACGAGAAGAACTATGCCGCCTCGCCGATCCTCTCGCCCGACTTTGTGATGCTGGCCGGGGCGCATGGGATTGCTGGTGAGCATGTCTCCGAGCGGAAGAATGTAATCCCAACAGTTACAAAAGCCCGCACCAGCGGCAAGGCGTTTCTGATCGAGTTCCAGGTGGAGAAGGAAGATGGGGTTTACCCGATGATCGCGCCGGGCGCGGCTCTGCATGAGATGGTCCGTCGGCCGGTGCATGATCCGCTGCTTGAGACTGCGGAGGATGAGTAGGTGCTCTTTATGACCACCAAATTGGAGTGGAGGCAAGCGCCAACGGCGCGCTCTATACCAGCCTGGGGCGAAGCCCCAGGTAAGCGTCCCCATGCCACGAGAGGGCTGCAGGCCCGGTCTATCCCGGCGTCAATCCCACATGTACCGCTCGTCGAATTCGACACCGTATCGTTTCAAAAACGCCCGGAACTCATCCTGAAATGTCTGCTTGCGATGGTGAACTTCCTGGCCGTCGATATATCCGATCAACGCGTTCAGATCCGCGGGGCCAACAGAAAACACGCCATACCCGCGTTGCCAGGCGAACTTCGCCAGACGAGGCGACTGCGTCTTGATCCACTTGGAGGAGGAGACCTTCAACTGCTCCACGATCTCCGCGACGGTTGCCGTGCGCGGCATACGCAGGGCGAGATGAACGTGGTCCGCAACGCCTCCCACACGGAAGCACTCGCACTCGGCGTTGCGGGCAACCGTGGCCAAGTAAGCGTAAAGGGCGGGACGCAGATCGTCCTTGAGGACAGGCGTACGATCCTTCGTGCTGAAGATCACATGGACGAGCAAAAACGCGAGCGATTGGGCCATCGCGGTGATTATAGATCGGGCCTTCAGCCCTCACGTTCTTCCGCCGATGGTTACCTGGGGCTTCGCCCCAGGCTGGTATGGGACGCGCCTTCAGCGCTCTCTGCAGTTCCCGCCTTGGAGGTCGCAATGCGTCGCATCCTCACTTCTATCTCCTTTGCCATGGTACTAGTCGCTGGTTGTAAAGCGCCTGCGCCTCCTGTGCCTGCGCCGAAGACGGAGCCGCAGAAGGCTACGTATCCGGCTCGGCCCAGTGTGGCTGCGCCTGCTACTAAGGTCTTTCATCAGGATGAGGACACCTATACGTTGGTGACCAAGGCCGATGCCTCGGATGATGAGATCGTCGCGATTCTGTGGCAGTTTCGCGACGCCGCTCACAACCATAGCTTCGACAAGCTCGGACTTTCGCAGAAGTTCATCGATGCGCGGAAGCCTATCGTCTGGATTCACGTCTACCGGGGCGCGAAGTGCGCCAACGAAAAGTTCACCACCGGCAAGTATCCCTGCGGCGCCAGCTACCACGGCGCCGGGGACTACACGCTCGGCGACTACAAGAACCCCCTGTGGGATAACGGCATTCTGCATCACGAGAATGCGACCGAGACCCCGCTCTGGGACTCGAACGCACCTTATACTCCGACCTCGTCGCAACAGAACTGAAAGGCCCCAATGCTGCACACCTTCGTAGCTCATGTATCCGACAAGCCCGGCGTCCTGACCCGCGTGGCCTCGCTCTTTCGCCGCCTGAACATAAACATCGTCTCGCTGACGGTCGGTGAGTCCGAGCGGCCCGAGGTCTCGCGCATGACCATTGTTTGCGAGGCTCCTGAGACCGCCGCGCACCGCATTCGCGCCTCGCTCTACAAGCTCGAGATCACCGTGGACGTCGATGAGGTCGGGCGCTCGGAGGCCGTCATCCGCGAGCTGTGCCTCATCAAGGTCGCCGCCGGTCCGTCGCACCCGCTCGGGCAGCACTCGCGCTCGCAGATCTTTGAGCTGGCCAATGTCTTCCGCGCACGGGTGGTCGATCTTGCGCCTGAGTCCATCATGCTCGAGATGACCGGCTCCTCCTCGAAGATCGAGGGGCTGATCCAGGTCATCACCGAGAGCGGCTACACCATTCTTGAGGTCTCGCGCACGGGCCGCATGGCCATGCGTCGTGGCCAGCACACCAGCCGCGTCCTGAAGGCGCTGGGCACGAGCGACGCCGCCAAGAACGGACTGGTCGCGACGCTCGACCGCGACGACCTGATTCCCAACGAGTTTGAAGACGTTCACGAGGAAGAGGCTTAGCACTGATCGGGAGACCGACTGATGGCGCTCCCCTGAAGCCTGCCGAATCGGAGCAAAGTGCAGTAGACGCATCGCAGGTCCGGACCCAAGTAGGATGTTCGTAAGACCTTGCGCAATATAGACGGGGCAAAGGGGTCTCCCCAGCCCAACACCAACCGAAAAGGATTGAAGCAAAACATGGCAAAGGCATATCACGACGCAGACGCAGACCTCTCTCTTATCCAGGCGAAGAAAGTCGCCATCATCGGCTACGGCTCGCAGGGCCACGCTCACGCGCTCAACCTGAAGGACTCGGGCGTGGACGTGCGCGTCGGCCTGCGTGAGGGTTCGCCCTCGGCCGAGAAGGCCCGCAAGGCTGGCCTCGAGGTCATGTCTGTCGCCGACGTTACCAAGTGGGCCGACGTCATCATGAACCTGACCCCGGACCAGACCGCCGCCAAGGTCTACCACACCGATATCGAGCCGAACCTGCGTGCGGGCCAGACCCTGATGTTCGCGCACGGCTTCAACATCCGCTTCCGCACCATCACCCCGCCCGCGACCGTCGACGTCTCGCTGGTTGCGCCCAAGGGACCCGGCCACCGCGTGCGTGAGGTCTTCACCGAGGGCGGCGGCGTTCCGGCGCTCGTGGCTGTCGAGCAGGACGCCAGCGGCAATGCTCTCGCTGTCGCTCTCTCGTACGCCAAGGCCATCGGCGGAACCCGCGGCGGCGTGCTCGAGACCACCTTCACCGAAGAGACCGAGACCGACCTCTTCGGCGAGCAGGCTGTGCTCTGCGGAGGCACCTCCGCGCTGGTGAAGGCGGGCTTCGAGACTCTGGTCGAGGCTGGCTATCAGCCCGAGCTGGCGTACTTCGAGGTGCTGCACGAGCTGAAGCTCATCGTCGACCTGATGTACCGCGGCGGACTCGAGTACATGCGCCACTCCATCTCGGACACGGCGGAGTGGGGCGACTACGTTGCCGGACCGCGCATCGTCACCTCCGAGGTAAAGAAGGCGATGAAGGGCCTGCTCAACGATATCCAGGACGGCACCTTCGCGAAGAAGTTCATCGAGGAGAACGAGACCGGACGCCACGAGTTCGCCCGCATCCGCAAGGAAGAGGCCGCGCACCAGATCGAGACCGTCGGTGCGGCCCTGCGCAAGTCGATGCCCTTCCTCGACCCCGTCGTGGTCAAGGACGGTACCGTCGTCAAGGCGTAATCGCCTCCGGCGCGGAACGTAACGCGCCGGACTGACGTATCCTTGCCGAGATGCTGTGCTGCTCCTTTATCGGGGAAGCGCCGCATCTCGGCATTTTCTTTCTGATGAATGCAGCATTACGCCATTCGCTGCCAACACTTACCAACGCACAGCATTACCGGATACCATCACACTATGCCGCGCATACTGGACCCCCTCTCGGCCACCGACTCCCCACGTGTCTTCACGCCACAGGTTCCCACGCCTGTGCCCGAGATCGTCGAGGCGCTGCGCACCATCACGCCGCTGCAGGGGTTGACGGACGAGGAGTACACCTGGCTGGCGATCCACGGCAAAGAACGCTGCGCCGAACCCGGAGCCCTCATCTTCCGCGAGGACGAGCCCGCCGAGAACCTGAACTTCATTCTGAGAGGCGAGATCCACGTACACCGCCGCAACGCGGGGCCGCTGGCGCTGTTCATCGGGCGATCGGGCCAGATGACCGGCAAGCCGCCCTACTCGCGCATGAAGACCTATGGGGGAGAAAGCTCGGCGGTCGGGGACTGTTGGGTGCTCGATATCCACGAGAGCCTCTTCCCGGCCATGCTCGCCGCGATTCCCTCCATGGGGCAGCGATCGGTCAACGTGCTGCTGGACCGCGTGCGCGAGGTGACCCGCATGGAGCAGCAGGCCGAAAAGCTCTCGGCCCTGGGCAAGCTGGCCGCCAACCTGGCGCACGAGCTGAACAACCCGGCCTCCGCCGCCCAACGCTCGGCCGCCTCGCTCTTCAGCGAGCTGCGTCAGTACGGCGAGCACCGCTACTCGCTGGGCGCGCTCTGTCTCTCCCCCGAGTACGACAAACTGCTGCGCTCCTGGGTGGAAAAAGCGCGGCGCAAGGTGGTCGAGTTCGCCCAGAACCCTCCCGACTCGCCGTTGGGGCAGTCGGACCGCGAGGAGCAGGTCTACAAGTGGCTGACGGCCCACAATGTGCCGGACGCCTGGAATATCGCGCCGCCACTGGCCGAGACCCACATTCCGATGAGCGACCTTGAGGAGTTTGCCACGCTCTTTCCCGAAGAGGTGATCGCACCGGCCTTCCGCAGCTTCGCCAGCGCGCTGCGCGTGGAGCGCATCACCGCGACCATCGTGGCCTCGACGGCGCGGATCTTCGACCTCATCTCAGCCATCAAAGACTACTCGTACATGGACCAGGCGCCGATCCAGACCTTCGACCTGTCGCAGTCGCTGGAGACGACGCTGGCCATGTTCGGTTCCCGGCTCACCGGCATTAAGGTCGAGACGGACTTCGATCCGGAGCTGCCGCCCATCAACGCCTACGGCTCGGAGCTGAATCAGGTGTGGACCGTGCTGTTAGAGAACGCCATCGACGCCATGCCCGACGGGGGCACGCTCCGGCTCACGACCCGGCTCGCGGGCCAGATGGCCCTGACCGAGATTACCGACAGCGGCAGGGGCATCGACCCCGCCATCCAGTCGCGCATCTTCGAGCCGTTCTTCACCACCAAGGCTCCGGGCAGCGGCCTGGGGCTGGGGCTCGACACGGCCAAGCGCATCGTCAACCGCCACTCGGGCTTCCTGACCGCCGAATCGGTACCGGGCAAGACCTGCTTCCAAGTGCGGCTGCCGCTCGAGCAGGCCGAGGCTTATTGATAAAAAATCACTTACGGATTATTTTGTAATTTCGACGCCGCGCCAAAAGGCTACGTGGTGCTTGACGCTGCGGGCGGAGGGTTTGGGATCGGGGTAGTACCAGGCGGCGTCGGGGTTCTCCTGCCCATCGACCACCAGTGTGTAGTACCGGGCCTGGCCCTTCCACGGACAGCTCGAGGTCGTCGAGCTGGAGCGCAGAAACTCGCGCTTGACCGACTCCTCCGGGAAGTAGATATTGCCCTCGATCGTCTCAAATGTCTCGCTATCAGCAATTAGCTGACCGTTCCACATCGCCTTCGCCATCTCTAGGGACCCAATCTGCTGCAACAATATGAGGTGCCAAAAGCACTTTGGGTTTGGTAACCCCAAAATATAGTACGTTTGTAACAGAAATTGGCACAAGACGAAAGCTGGCCTGGGATGGGCCGTCTCGAAATGAATCCAGAACACGCCGTTGCTTACCTGGAGCCGACCCAGGACGCGGGACGCGACTTTGTGATGCGCCAGCTCAAGGGCGGCATCGTCACGCTGAATCTGCTGCGTTTCCGCGAGATTGCCGATTACTCCGCGACGCCCGAACTAGCGCCGGAGGCGGCGATCAGCGGTGAGACGGCCTTTCGCCTGTACATCGAGCACACCCTGCCCTACCGTGGCTGATCGGGCCGCCCGGCGAGCGCTGGGACATGGCGATGCTGGTTCGGCAGAGCAGCGTGGAGTCGTTCCTGGCCTTCGCCACTCATGCGCCCTATCTGGCCGGAATCGGCCACCGGACGGCAGCTCTCGAAGACTCCCGTTTGTTGCCGCCGTCAGAGGCTAGACCGCAAGTCTAAGCCTTGGCCCGGCGTGCCTCGACGGCCTTCAGGGCTCCTTCAAAGCCAGCCCGAGCCGCAGGGAACTTCTCGATCAGCTTGCCGGTCCGGGCCATCATGCGGCGGCCCGTGGCCTGCTCATGCTCCTCCTGGAAGTGGTGGAACTTGGCGCAGAGAAAGAGGTTCTCGCTGTTCGACTCGAAGAACAGGTCCGGATCAACCGCCCCGCGCAGCACGAACGAGGCGGCCATCTCCCAGTAACTCATCACCTGCCGGTAGTAAGCGTTCTCCTGCGTGCCCAGGCCGGTCTGCACCGCGCGCAGCTCCTCGAAGGTCGCCGGGTTGAACTCGATACCGACGAAGTGACGTGCTTTGCGCATCGTCTCCTCGGTACGGATGGTGTACAGCTTCAGGATCAATTCTGCATCAGCGTGCGTTGCCAAGTGACTCTCCAGACTATAGTTATGCTACGTTTGCGACTTCTTCTTCGGCCACTTCCGCCACCTTCGGACCGCCGATGCGGCGCTCGTAGGTGCACTCAGGCGTCGTCGGCTCTTCTGCCGGAGCGCCCTTGCGAGGACGGCGTTTGGGCAGGAACTCGCGGTTGTTCGGGCAGACCAGGTACGTCCCCTCCTTGTTGCCGTACTCCAGCAGGTAGGCCGAGTCGCACTTGGGGCAGGTCTCGTTGACCAACTTCAGGTTCGAGGAGAAGTCGCACTTGGGGTAGTGGACGCAGCCGTAGAAGGTGTCGCCCCGCTTGGTCTTGCGCACGGCGATGTCGCCGCCGTCCTTCGGGCACTTGACGTCCAGCAGCTCCTGCTTGACGTACTTGCACTTCGGGTAGCCGGAGCAGGCGATAAACTCGCCGTACTGGCCGTCGCGCTGGAGCAGCGGCTTGCCGCACTTCGGGCACGGCTCGTCGAGCGTCACCGGAGGCTTCGACTGCACCTTCTGGGTCAGCTTGCGGATCGTCTTGCACGGCGGGTCGTCCGAGTAGCCGGGACAGCTCATGAACGGTCCCCAGGGGCCATTCTTCAGCACCATCAGCCGCCCGCAGTTGTCGCAGTACTCCTCCTCGGGAGCCTCGTCCGCGCCCGGGGCCGAGAGGTCCGGCTTGGCCGCGAAGTTCTCCTTGGTGAAGTCGCAGCTCACCGGCTCAGCGACGATCTTCTTGCCCTTGCCCTCGGCCTCCTTGACCGCGGCGGCGAACTCCTTCGCATCCGCCACCTCCTTCTGGTACTCGGTCATGTCGAAGGTCACGGCCTTGACGATCATGGGGAAGTGGAAGGCGGCCAGCACCTTCTTGAGCACCGCTTTGGGGTCCTTCTTCCACGGGCCGAGCGCGATGGTCACGGGCTTCGCTTTCGAGAAGGCACTACAGGCGTAGAAGCTGCCGAACTTGCCCCACTTGAGGATCAGCGGGCTGCCGCACTTGTCGCAGACCTCGGTGGTGACCTCCTCGCGGCGCTTGATGTCCTCCATGCTGGTCTCGGCGACCTTCAGCTCCTTCTGGAAGTGGCCGTAGAAGCCCTTGAGCAGGTCGGTCCACTTCTCCTCGCCCTGCTCGACCGCATCCAGCTCACCTTCGAGGTTGGCAGTGTAGAGCGTGTCGAAGATGTAGGGGAAGTTTTTGACCAGCAGCTCCGTCACGACGACGCCGATCTCGGTGGGCACGAAGCGCGCGCTGATCTTCTTGACGTAGTCGCGGTCCTGGATCGTGTTGATGATCGACGCGTAGGTCGAAGGCCGTCCGATTCCCTTCTCTTCGAGCGTCTTGACCAGCGAGGCTTCGTTGTAGCGCGGCGGCGGGTCGGTGAACTTCTGCTCGGGTGAGAGGCCGCCGAGCGTCAGCGCCTGACCGTCGTTCATCTCCGGCAGCCGCTTGTCGGACGCGTCTTCGTCTTCGCCTTCCTTCGGAGCGGCTTCCTTGCCGCTGGCCGGAACCACCGCGTCGTAGACCTTCAGGAAGCCGTCGAACTTGAGCACGCTGCCCGTAACACGGAAGTTGTAGGTGCGGTCGGCCTTGGCGGCAATCTCGACCGTGGTCTGGTCGAAGATGGCCTGGGTCATCTGGCTGGCGACGAAGCGCTGCCAGATCAGCTTGTAGAGGCGGTACTGCTCGTCCGAGAGGAAGGACCGGATCTCGTCCGGCACGAAGTTGACATTGGTCGGGCGGATGGCCTCGTGGGCATCCTGCGCGTCCTTCTTGGACTTGTAATCGTTGGGCTTGGCGGGCAGGTAGCGGTCGCCCAGCTTGCCGATGTAGGCGCGGGCGTCGGCGATGGCGTCCGGCGAGACACGGGTGGAGTCGGTACGCATATAGGTGATGAGACCGACGGTCTCCCCCTTGATGTCGATGCCCTCGTACAGCCGCTGGGCCACGCCCATCGTGCGGCGCACGTTGAAGCCGAGCCGTCCGGCGGCGTCCTGCTGGAGCTTGCTGGTGGTGAAGGGCGCGGCGGGGTTGCGGCGGCGCTCCTTGCGCTCGACCGAGGCGACGCTCCAGTTGGCCTTTTCGAGCTGGGCGACGACGCGGTCGGTCTGCTCCTTGGTGCCAAGGGCGTTGGCGAGGAAGGTGTCCTTGCCATCCTTGTCCTTGCCGTTGGCCACGCGGGCCGGGGTGCCGTCAATGCCCGTGAACCGGGCGGTAAAGCCTGCGGATTTGGCCTTCAGGTCGGCGTCGATGGTCCAGTACTCAACCGGCTGGAAGGCGTTAATCTCACGCTCGCGCTCCACAATCAGGCGTAGCGCAACCGTCTGGACACGGCCCGCGCTGAGGCCGCGGCGCACCTTGTCCCACAGCAGCGGGGAGATCTGGTACCCCACCAGGCGGTCGAGCACGCGGCGGGTCTGCTGCGCGTCCACCAGATTCTCATCCACGTCGCGGGCGTGGGCAAAGGCGGCCTTCACGGCCTTCTGGGTAATCTCGTTGAAGGTAACGCGCTGGATCGTGGCCTTGTTCTTCAGCATCGGCCGCAACTGGATCGCCAGGTGCGCGGCGATGGCCTCGCCCTCGCGGTCAGGGTCGGGGGCCAGATAGACGCTGTCCGCCTTGGCCGCCAGCTTCTTCAGCCGGTCGACGATCTTCTCCTTGCCCGGCGACACGATCAGGGTCGGCTCGAAGGTCAGGTGCTTCAGTTCCACGCCAATGTCGTTCTTGGGCAGGTCCATGATGTGGCCGATGGAAGCCTCCACAATATAGTCGTCCCCGAGATATTTGTTGATCGTCTTCGCCTTTGCCGGCGACTCCACGATCACGAGCGATTTACCCATTGTTTCCCTTCGTCCCACGGAGTGGCGGCCGTAGCCCACGACTCCCTTTACTACCCATTTGCCAACTCACATCCGAATGGCAACTTCACTGCGAACCTAACACGACATTTGTAGACGCGCCAAATCGGTGGATTTCTCGCTTCATGAAAAATTTATGGTTTTGGGCCTGTCCCTACCCTCTGAGACTCTCAGTGAGACTCACGCAAAACCGATCCGTTTGTCACTATTTTTAAGATCGATTAGAAAGCCCGGACGTAGTTCTTACCCGGCATCGACCGTACCCGGCCCGCGAGTTCCAGCTCGAAGAGCGCCGTAAAGACCTCGGGGGAGCCAAGCTGCCCCTCGAGCGTCTCCATGAGCGTGTCGAGCTGAACCGGCTCATCGTGCCGGAGCTGCGAGAAGACCAACCTCTCGTGCTCCGCCATCTGTGGCCCCTCGGCGAATAAAGATGCGGCCCCAGCAGGTTTGGATTCATTTGCTCCCCGCGAGGCCCCCTGCGCGGCCCGGTCCGCATCCTGCTCATCTTCAAGCAGCAGACGGACTTGCGAGGCCAGATCCTCCCACACATCCTCCCAGGTGGCCGTCAGCTTGGCCCCCTGCTTGATGAGCGTGTTCGGCCCCCAGGCGTTCTTGTTGGTCACGTTCCCCGGCACCGCGTAGACGTCGCGGTTCTGGTCCATCGCGCACCGCGCCGTGATCCGCGTGCCCGAGTACTCGGCCGCCTCGATGACCAGCACGCCGATGCTCATGCCGCTCAGGATGCGGTTGCGGATGGGGAAGTTTTGCGGGGCCGGAAATGTCCCCAGAGGGTTCTCGCTGACAATGGCTCCGCCAGCCTCGATGATCTGTTCGGCCAGTCGCTTGTTCTCCTTGGGGTAGACGACGTCCAACCCGGTGCCCCAGACCGCGACCGTCTTGCCCGCGACCCCGCCCACGGCCTGCAATGCCCCCTTGTGAGCAGCGGTATCGACCCCGCGGGCCATGCCGCTCAGGATCGTCAGCCCCCGGTTGGCCAGGTCGCGGGAGAGCATCTCCGCCATTCCCGCCCCGTAGGGCGAGGGCGACCGCGTCCCCACCACGGCGATGCCGGGCCGATTCAGCAGCCGCAAATTGCCCCGCACCCACAGCACCGATGGAGGATCGTAGATCTCGAGCAGACGCTGGGGGTAGTCCTCGTCCTCGGGCGTGACGTAGTGGGCTCCCTGCTCGACCACGCGGCTGGCCTCTTCCAGCGCCGCCTTCCGCGCCCGGCCGTCGGAGAGGAACTGCGCCGACTGCGCGGGCATCCCCAGACCTTCCAGCTCGGTCAGCGACGCGTGAAAGACGCGTTCGGCTACCCCCAGCTTCCGCATCGCCCGGATGATCCGCGTCGGCCCCAGGCCGGGCGTGAGCGTCATCGCCAGCCATGCCAGGCGGGACTCCCCTGCGGCGTGCGACTCGACCCGATTTCCGTTTCCTCCGCCACTCATTGCGCCGAGAGTACCACGCGAGGGATGCCCTATCGGCACTAGAATTGGGCCGATTCCCAACTTGGGAAAAACATGCCCCAGCTATACTTAAATGCGACGCTGAACCCCATACGAACCTGCCTCATCTAACCTCTGTGCCTTCTGAAAACCAAGCTCCACTCCGCGTCGCGGCCATCAGCTTCCTGAACCCCGCGCCGCTCATGTACTCGTTTGAACATACGCAGCAGCTCGCCGGGCGCTACACGCTCGAATACATGGTGCCCTCTCAGTGCGCGGCCAACCTGCTCGCCGGACGCGCCGACCTGGGACTGATCCCCATCGCCGCACTGACGCCGGAGTTGGCCATCGTTCCCGGCTGTGTCATCGCCTCGCTGGACCATGTGCGCTCCATCCTCCTCATCGTTAAAGCTCCTCATACGCTCGCCACGGTGAAGACAATGGCCGCCGACACCGCCTCGCGCAGCTCAGTCGCCTACTCTCAGGTGCTCTTCCGCCACTTCTTCGGCACCGACCCGGCCGTCATACCGACCCCGGCGGACGTGGCCGCCATGCTGGCCCAGGCGGACTCCGCGCTGGTGATCGGCGACGCCGCCCTGCTGGCGCTCGAGAACCGCGAGGTCATCGAGAGCGCCGTGGGGCCATGCACCTGGCTCGACGTGGCCCACGAATGGCGCAGCCTGACCGGATTGCCCTGGGTGGCGGCGGTGTGGGCAGTGCGGCCCGAGGCGGTGGCCGATCCGGCGCGGCTGGTGGCCGACCTGAACCGCTCGCGCGAGCTGGGGATGGAGCATATCGACGCCATCGTCGAGGCCTGGACGCCGCGGATTGCGCTATCGGCTACGTCGATACGGAGCTACCTGACCGAGAACATTCATTACACGCTCGACGACGAGTGTGCGCAGGCGATCCAGCTCTTCCGGCGGCTGGCTGCCGAGACCGGGACACTGCCGGAGTTGCCGCAGCTTCGCTTTCTGTAATCGTCTGTAACATCAAAAACCGCTACAAGCCGCGACTTCATGCCCGTGGCAGGCGTCTTACCAGCCATGAGCCACATTGCGGCCAGCGGCGGGGCGGTCGTCTCCACGAAGCTGCCGCAGGCTGGTGGGCTGGCTGGACTGGTGATCGCCACGGGCCGAATCAGCGGCCGGACCAGCGGCGTGGTGGTGCATCTGCTGGTCTCGCTCGGGCTCTTTGGGCTGTTCCTCGTATCCGTTGTGGACAGCTCGTTTGTGCCGCTGCCGGTACCGGGCATGACCGACATGATGATCGTCGGGTTTGCGGCACAGCACACCAACCCCATCCTGCTGGTACTGGTGGCGACGGTCGGCTCGGCCCTGGGCGGATACCTCTCCTACCAAGTAGGCCAGGCGGGAGGCATGGCGTTCATCGAAAAACGCACGCCGCCGAAGACCTTCAATCGCGTGTGCGGCTGGATGGAGGATCATGCGATCCTCGCCATCGCGCTCCCGGCCATCCTGCCGCCGCCGATGCCGCTCAGCCCGTTCGTGCTGGCTGCGGGTGCGCTCAGGATGTCGCAGCGCAAGTTTATGGTCACCTTCACCACGAGCCGGATGGCCCGGCACGCCATCGCGGCGTGGCTCGGCATCGCCTATGGCAGGCAGGTGCTGCGCTTCTGGCATCACTTCTCGGAGAGGTGGGGGACGACGTTCCTGATCGTCGTGTGGGGAGGCATCGCCCTCAGCGTGGGCTACGCGATGTGGCAGCTTTGGAAGACTCGGAACAGCGTCGGGATGCACCCGCAGGAAGATCCGCAGCGGCCAACAACCGCTTAAAAGCAACAGCGTCCTCACGCCGGACGGGCGGCACTTCGTGCTGTTTTGGACGCTTCGCGTGAAAAGCAAAACCCCATGTCTTATTTCAAAGACATGGGGTTCATCTGCTTAGATTTCCCAGCGCAAGAGGGTTGCTCCGACCGTGAAGCCAGCTCCTACGCTGGTCAACAGGACGATATCTCCCTTTTTCAGCCGGTTCTCATCTATCGCCGTCTGCATCGCCATCGGAATCGTCGCCGCCGTCGTATTACCGAAGCGGTCGATGTTGATGATGACCGAGCTCTCCTTCATCCCCAGCCGCTCGGCCGTGGAGAGGATAATCCGCTTATTCGCCTGGTGCGGAATAAAGCAGGCCAGGTCCGCTCCCGTAAGGCCGTTGCGCGAGAGGACGATCTCGGCCGCCTCGGACATCTTGCGCACGGCAAACTTGTAGACCGAAGCGCCGTCCTGGTGGACGTAGTGCATCTTGGATGCGACTGTCTCCGCCGTAGCCGGGTGCAGGCTGCCACCAGCAGGCATGTTCAGCGCAACCGCTCCCGAGCCGTCGATCTCATGCCAGTAGTCGACCAGCCCTACCTCGGACTCCTCGCACGGCTCGATCAGGACAGCGCCCGCGCCGTCGCCGAAGATGACGCAGGTGGTGCGGTCGGTGTAGTCGATGATGGAGCTCATCACGTCGGCCCCGATCACCAGGACCTTCTTGTGCGCGCCCGACTCGACCAGCTTGGCCCCGACCTGCAGCGCGTACGGGAAGCCCGAGCAGGCAGCCGAGAGGTCGAAGCCCCAGGCGCCCTTGATGCCGAGCTTGTCCTGCACCAGGCAGGCAGTGGCGGGGAACATCATGTCGGGCGTGACGGTGGCGACGATGATGACCTCGATCTCGGAGGCGGAGATGCCGCGCTTCTCGAGACACTTCTTCGCGGCTTCGACGGCCAGATCGCTGGTGGCTACGCCCTTGTCGACCAGGTGCCGCTCGCGGATGCCGGTGCGCTCGACAATCCACTGGTCATTGGTGGCGACCATCTTTTCGAGATCGGCGTTGGTGAGTAACCGGGGCGGAACATAGGTTCCAACCGAACTGATCTTTGCCCGCACAGACTGCTGCGGCTTCAACGTCAAGCTCAAATCATTCACCTCTAAAAAACAACACGACCAGAGCAAGCATACAAAATATCGGGTCTCCCTCGCTGGCCCGGATCGGACCGGCGGTGGGGAAACATGATAGAACCCGCATCATTGCTGGGGATATGCGATTTTCAGGGAATTTGCGGCAACGCGCGGGACAGGCACTTTGTGTGCGTTTTTCGGCGGGGTTACTTTTTTGGAAGGGGTAGGAGGAAAGTGCACCGGGCGACCTACTGCGCCCATACTAGCCCGTTACCGTTGCTTCCTTCCGGACCTGGCGGGGTTGGCGGGATTACGTCGCGTAGGACCCGGCACAAGGACAAGTCTACCATCGAGTGAGGGGACGGACCAAACGATGGCGATGACGTTGGAGGAAGTGCTGGGTGTGTATCGCGGACGGCTCGCGCACTTCGAGGGGGAGAAGCGGGCGGCGGAGCGGCGGCGGGGCGAGGTGCGGTGGGCGATGCTGCTCGTGCTGGCGGTGGTGGCGTGGCGGGCGAGGATGGCGTTTCTTGGAGTAGGCCCGGTCTGGGAGGTGTTATTGCCGCTGGCGGCGGAGGGGGCGCTGCTCTGGTGGTATCTGGAGCTGGAGAGCAGGCTGGGTCGGGTGGGGCGGTTGCTGCTGCATACGGATCGGGCGATTGAGCGGGCGGACGAGAGGGTGGTGCAATCGGGCCGAACAGGTGAAGTGTTCCGAGAAGCCCTTCACGCGAAGCGTCGAGAACCGCACGAAGTGCCGCCCGCCCGGCGTGAGGGCGCTTTTGCTTCTGAGCATTTGTACGAGCGAGATCTAAACGTACTGGGAGAGGCTTCCCTCTTCGGCCTGATGGCCACGGTGCGGACGGGGCTGGGCGAGCGGGGGCTGGCGCGGTATTTGCTGGAGCCGCCGCCGGGGGCTACCGGGAAGGACTCCTTTGCCGAGAACATGAAGCGGCAGGATGCGGTGCGGGAGCTGGCCCCGAAGGTGACGCTGCGCGAGGAGATCGCGGTGATGGGGACGAGCCGGTTCCAGCAGGTTCCGGCGAACTTCTTCGACGAGTGGCTGGAGGCTCCGGCGCCGGTGGTTGCGGGCTGGTATCGCGTGGCGCTAGCGATAACGGCGGTGCTGCTGACGGGGCTGCTGATAGCGACTCTGGCGGGCGTGGCGGGCATGATGCCGAACCTGCTGGCCGTGGCTGCGATCCAGATGGCTCTGGCGTGGCGGCTGCGGGCACGCCTGACGCCGATTCTTGAGTCTACGGTCAGGCTTTCGAACCACATCCAGCTCGTCTCCGAGGGGCTGGCGGTGATGCAGAAGGAGAGCTTCGAGGCGGAGAAGCTGCGGGATTTGCAGGCCACGCCTGCGGACGCGGTGCGGCTGCTGGCGCGGCTCCAGAACCAGGTGGCCGTGGTGCAGCAGCGGGATAAGGGCGTGTTCATGGCCGTGTCGCTGTTGCTGGCCGGAGGGACGCAGGCGGGGATCTCGATTGCCAATTGGAAGCGGGCGCACGGGGCGGCGATGCGCGGATGGCTGGATGCGTGGTCGGAGTTCGAGGCGCTGAATGCGGTGGCTACGTATGCGTTCGAGCATCCCGAGAATGTCTATCCGGAGCTGCTGCCGCCAGACCACGCCGCGGTCTTTCAGGGCACGGCCATCGGGCATCCGCTGCTGCCGCGTGGGGGCTGCGTGGTGAACGATGTGACGCTGAATCCGGCGAATAGGTTCTACCTCATCAGCGGGTCGAACATGGCGGGCAAGAGCACGCTGCTGCGGGCGATCGGGCTGAACGCGGTGTTGGCGTATGCGGGCGCTCCGGTGCGGGCGGCGTGCCTGCGCCTCTCGCCGATGCGGATCGGGGCTTCGCTGGCGCTGATCGACTCTCTGGCTGAGTCCAAGTCGAAGTTCATGGCGGAGGTGGAGCGGCTGGCGGCGATTGTTCGGCTGAGCGAGAGTGGGCCGGTGCTGTTTTTGATCGACGAGCTGTTCAGTGGAACGAACTCGAACGACCGGCGCGCGGCGGCGGAGGCGGTGTTGACCGCTCTGCTGAAAAACGGGGCGATTGGAGCCCTATCCACGCACGATCTGGCGTTGACCTCGCTGGCCGATGGCGAGAGCTATGGGCGGAATGTGCATATGGCCAGTCCGGATGATGAGGACCCATTGGGGTTTGATTATCGGCTGAAGACAGGGGTGAATCGGAGTTCGAATGCCTTGGCGATTTTGAGGATGATGGGGTTGGAGACTTAGGGCGGGCCAAGATCTATGGCAGGGAAAGGAAAGCATACCTCGGGGGCTAAAGCCCGCTTCTGTGTGTGTTTTTAATGTCCGGGCTGAAGCCCGGACCTACCCCAGAAGCAAGAGCAACAGCAGAAGCAGATTCCTCCGCTTCGCTCCTGAATGACAACCAAGAGAACAGGCAACAGCAAAGGCAAAGGCGCAAGCAACGGCAAGAACAGCGGCGGCTCGCTGCCTACCGGTGGAAGGCCCTCAGGAGATCATCCCGCCCATTCCGCATTGAGGACCGCACGAGGTGCCTCGTAGTTGTCAGTTGTCGCGGGTGGGCGATAGGCTTGCGTCATGCGCTTGATTGGACGGACCACTTTGCTGGTGATCGGGTTTGCGGCCTCTGCCGCGGGCTATGGACAGGATGTACACGTGCGGGTCTCGCACGGAGTCAAGGCCGTCGTCGATGGGGCCAACGAGTTTCCGACGATCCAGAACGCGCTCGACCATCATCCCTTCCCCGGACCGGGCGGGCGGGTGTATTTGGAGATCGAGCCGGGCACCTATCACGAGCGGATCATCGTGACCCAGAACCACTGGAACGTGACCCTGGTAGGCAAGGGCGAGAAGCCCGAGGACGTCGTCATCACCAACTCGCTGAACGCGAAGGTAGCGGGCGGCACGTTCTTTACCGAGACCGCCGAGATCAACGGCGAGGGCTTCGCGGCGGTGAACCTGACCATCGAGAACACGGCGGGCAACACCGGGCAGGCCGTGGCCGTCGCGGTGCGGGCCGACAAGGCGGTCTTCAAGCACGTTCGGCTGCTGGGCCATCAGGACACGCTCTTTGCCGACTACGGCCGCCAGTACTACGTGGACAGTTACATCGAGGGCGGAGTGGACTTCATCTTCGGCGACGCCACCGCCGTCTTCGACCGCTGCGAGCTGCACTCGAACGGGCCGGGGGCGCTGACGGCGCAGTCGCGCACGCGGGCAGAGGAGACGACCGGCTACGTGGTGCTGAACTCGAAGGTGACCAGCGGGTTGGACCACTCGGCTCCGGGCAAGTCGCCCGTGATTACGCTGGGGCGGCCCTGGCGGGCGTTCGCGCGAACCGTGTTCATCAACACCGAGCTGCCTGCGGACCTGAATCCGCTGGGCTTCACCAAGTGGGCCAAGCGCGAGAGCGAGACGACGGCGTGGTACGGCGAGGCCGGATCGACCGGGCCGGGCGCGACACCGGAGATGCTGGCGCAGCGGTCGGACTGGGCGCACAAGCTGACTCCGGCTGAGGTGAAGAAGTTTATGCCGAAGGCGTTCCTGGCCGGGAAAGACAAGTGGGACCCGGTGGCCGCAGCGGCAAAGCTACCCTAGAGTTGACCTATTTCCTCCAACCCTGCATCTCACCCTCCAGAGGTGACACGATGCTGATTCTGCTGATTGTCTTGATCCTGGTCTTCGGCCTGGGCGGCTACAGGATGGGCCCCGGCCTGGGGTACTACGGTGGCGGCAGTCTGTCGCTGATTCTTACGATTGTGCTGATCCTGCTGCTGCTCAAAGTGATCTAGCCATTGCACGCACGAGATACAATCCGGAGGCCGGGTGATGCCGGCCTCCGGAGTGATTCATGATGAACGCACGCTTCTCTCGACGATCCTTTGCGCGCCTGCTGGGCCTGAGCGCGAGTGCCGCTTCCCTGCCCCTCCATGCACTTGGAAGTGCGCCGCCGACCGGCTCTGACCTGGCGGGCGGACGGTTTCCCGAGGGCTTCGTCTGGGGCTCGGCTACGGCCTCCTATCAGGTGGAGGGTGCGGTGCGCGAGGATGGGCGTGGGCCTTCAATCTGGGACACCTTCTCGCACATGCCGGGTAAGACGCATAACGGCGATACGGGCGACATCGCCGACGACTTTTATCATCGCTACCTCGATGACATCGCATTGATGAAGGAGCTGGGGCTGAAGGGCTTCCGCTTCTCGATCTCGTGGTCGAGGATCTTTCCGACCGGAACTGGTGCGGCCAATCCGAAGGGCTTCGATTTTTACGACCGCATGATCGATGCGTTGCTGGCGGCGGGGATTCAGCCCTACTGCACGCTGTATCACTGGGATCTGCCGCAGGCGCTCGAGGACAAGGGCGGCTGGCAGAACAAGGACACCGCGAAGGCCTTTGGCGAGTATGCCGGGGTTGTGGCGAAGCACCTTTCGGATCGCGCAAAGCAGTTCATGACCGTGAACGAGCTGAGCAGCTTTGTCGATATCGGCTACCGCGAAGGGAGGCACGCGCCGGGGTTGCGGCTGGATCGGGGCAGGCACGCGCAGGTGGCTCACCATGCCGTGCTGGGGCATGGGCTGGCGGTGCAGGCGATCCGCGCCAACGCGAAGCCGGGGACGAAGATCGGGCTCGCCGATAATCCGGCCGCGATCTGCCCGGTGATCGAGACGCGGGAACATCTCGAAGCAGCGTCGCGGGCGTTTCGCGAGGAGAACGCCAAGTTCCTGACCGTCATCATGGAGGGCAAGTACACCGAGCAGTACCTGCGCGGGCTGGGAGCGGATGCGCCGAAGTTTACCGATGAGGAGCTGAAGACCATCGGCTCACCGCTGGACTTTGTGGGGCTGAACGTCTATGGGCCGCACTGGGTGCGGGCGTCCAGCTCGCCCAAGGGATACGAGATGGTGGAGTGGCCCGCGTCGTATCCGCATATGCTTTCGGACTGGCTGCACGTGGGGCCGGAGTCGCTCTACTGGGTGCCGAAACATACGCATACGCTGTGGGGCGTCAAAGAGATGTACATCACCGAGAACGGCTGCTCGGCAAGCGACGTGGTGAACAACCAGGGGCAGGTTCTGGATACCGACCGGGTGATGTACCTGCGGAACTACCTGACGCAGTTGCACCGGGCGGTAAGCGAGGGCGTGCCGGTGAAGGGGTACTTCCTATGGAGCCTGCTCGATAACTACGAGTGGGCCGATGGGTATGACCGCCGGTTCGGCATCACGCATGTGGACTTCAGGACGCAGAAGCGAACTCCAAAGCTGAGTGCGGAGTTTTATAAGGCTGTGATTGCGAGAAATGGGCTGGCATAGGAGAGAGCAATGCGGATTGGTTTGATGACGCGGGAGTATCCGCCGCAGGTGTACGGCGGGGCGGGCGTGCACGTCGAGTATCTTTCGCGGGAGCTGGCGAAGAAGATCGAAGTAGAGGTGCACTGCTGGGGCACGCAGGAGAGCGACGCGGGTAACCTGCATGTGCGTGGGCTGGAGCCACCTCCCGAGATCTCCGGCGATACGAAGGAAAAGTTCAAGGCTGCGGTCGATGCGCTGGCGCTGAATCTTTCGCAGATGAAAGAGCTGGGCAGGATCGACCTGGTGCATACGCATACGTGGTACGTCTCGATGGCAGGGTTTCTGGCCAAGAAGCTGTATGGCGTTCCGTTTGTGCTGACGACGCATTCGCTGGAGCCTTTGCGGGCGTGGAAGGCCGAGCAGTTGGGGTCTGGGTATGCGATGTCGAGCTGGATGGAGCGCACCGCGATCCTCGATGCGGACGCGGTGATCGCGGTCTCGAACGGCACCAAGGCCGATGTGCTGAAGGCTTATCCCGAGGTAGACCCGGCGAAGGTGCATGTGATCTACAACGGCATCGACCTCGACCAGTATCGGCAGACCGATGCGACCGATGCTCTGGTGAAATACGGGATCGATCCGGCCAAGCCCTACGTGCTGTTCGTGGGGCGGATTACGAGGCAGAAGGGCGTGACGCATCTGGTCGAGGCGATTCAGTATCTGCCCGCGGGGACGCAGGTGGTGCTGTGCGCGGGCGCGGCGGATACGCCCGAGATCGCCGTCGAGATGCGGGAGAAGGTGGCCGCGGCGCGGAGGCAGAACCCCAACATCTTCTGGATCGAAGACATGGTGACCAAGGCGGATGCGATTGAGCTGTACTCGCACTGCGCGGTCTTCTGCTGCCCGTCGGTGTACGAGCCATTCGGGATCATCAACCTCGAAGCGATGGCCTGTAAGGCCCCGGTGGTGGCTTCGGCTACGGGCGGGATTCTGGAGGTGGTGGTCGAGGGGGAGACAGGGTATCTGGTGCCGTGGGAGGCCGATCCCGTGACGACGTTTCCGGCCGATCCGGCGCGGTTTGCGAAGGATCTTGCGGGGCCGATTGCGGCTTTGCTGGCGGACCCGGAGCTGGCGAAGAAGATGGGTGAGGCCGGGCGGAAGCGGGTGGAGGAGAAGTTTGGGTGGGGAGCGATTGCGGATCAGACGATTGCTCTCTATCAGAAGCTACTGGCGAAATGACGCTGCTTCTACGCGAAGCGTCGAGAACGGTACGAAGTACCGCCCGTCCGGCGTGAGGACGCTTTTGCTGTTACATCATAAGGGGTGAGTGGCTGAGGTGATCTCCAATCCGTCCGGCGTGACTGAGGCCAAGGCCCCGCACAGTCCCTTCTTCGCCGACCTGTACACCTTCGACTGGTGCGCGCTGACGCTGCACACGGCTCTGATTACGAGCGTGCCGGTGGTGATCGCGCTGGTTGGCGGGGTGCTGGTGGGTCACCCCTCGGCCGGGCTGATCGCGGGCGGCGGCGCGATGACGATCGGCTTCGGGCTGAACCAGCGCATCTCCGACTCGCGGCTGATGCCGATGATCTTCGCCACGCTGGCCATGGCGGTCTCCACGTTCATCGGGATGCTGGCCGGGCACACGGGCTTTGGGCTGGAGATTGCCGCCACGATCTACGCATTCGTCTACGGGCTGCTGACCGCGCAGGCCGCGGGGATCTCGTGGGTCGGGCAGCAGGCGGCAGTGGTGCTGCTGGTCACCTCGGCCTTCCCCGCCGATGCCTACCACGCGATGCAGCGGGCTCTGCTGACGCTGGCGGGCGGCGCGTTGCAGATTGGCCTGACCAGTCTGTTTTTGCGGATACTGCCGGAGCTGCGGCACGATCTGGCGGTGCTGCCGCAGGTAGGCTATGCCGGGGTGGGGCAGGTGCGGCACCATCTGGGGACGGCGCGGGTGCTGCGCCGTCTGCGCGGGCTGCCGAAGGCCCTGCCGCACCTAACGCGAGCGGCCAGCGTGACCTTTGCGGTGCGAATGGCCGTGACGGTGGGGCTGGCGTCGGAGCTGTATCGCTGGCGCGGGGTGCAGTCGGGGTACTGGATTCCGATGACGGCGCTGCTGGTGCAGAAGCCCGCGTTCTTCGAGACGCTGGTGCGGGGCGCGATGCGGGTGGCGGGGACGCTGGCCGGGGCGGTGCTGTCGACGTTTTTTCTGGTGCATATTCATCCCGACCCGTTGGTATTGGCGATATTGGCGGCGTTCTTCGCGTTCTGCGCGTTTGCTACCAGTTCGGTGAACTATGGGCTGTTTTCGCTGTTTTTGACCTCGTATATTGTGTTTTTGCTGTCGCTCAACCAGTTGCCGGGGCCGGTGATCGCGGAGAGGCGGGCGTATGCGACGATGGCGGGCGCGGCGGTGGCGCTGGTGATTCATCTGGATGCGCTCAGGCGGCATCGGAAAGATCCGTCCAATACCTAAAGCGAGAATCTTTCTTTCCGACCAGCGGGAGGACCACGCGAAGCAGTAAAAAGGCGTGTGAACGCCCGCCCTCCGCGCAGGAGGCCCGTCCGGCAGGACAGGTTTGTGGCGGGGATAGGTCGGGCCTTCAGCCCTCATCTCTCTACTCATGCGATTACCTAGGGCTTCGCCCTAGGCTGGTATAGAACGCGCCTTCAGCGCTAAGGGCAACAGCAACAACAGAAGCAGATTCCTCCGCTTCGCTCCTGAATGACAACCAAGAGAACAAGCAACGACAAGAACAAGGGCGAACAAAAGAACAGGCAACGGCAGGAACGACGGCTGTTCGCTGCCGCCCAGCGGGAGGCCCTCAGACGATCATCCCGCCCATACCACCCCGAGAACCGTACGAAGTACCCGACCATCGGGAGGCCCCATGCGGATAATTCCCCCTTACCTCCCCGAAAACGGCACGAAGTGCACTAAACTGAAGTGTGTCTTCTTCTTTGCTTATTGACGATGTGGTGGTAGCAACCGCCAAGCCCAAGGTTGGGTTTGTTTCGCTGGGCTGCCCCAAAAACCTGGTTGACTCCGAAGTGATGATGGGGTTGCTGCACCACAACGGCGCCGAGCTGACCCCCAGGGCCGAGGACGCCGAGATTATCGTCATCAATACGTGCAGCTTCATCGACTCGGCCAAGCAGGAGTCGGTGAACACCATCCTCGAGATGGTGCAGCACAAGACCGAGGGCCGCGCCAAGCGGGTGATCGTGGCCGGGTGCCTGGTCGAACGCTACCGCGACGAGATTCAGAAGAACATCCCAGAGGTCGATGCGGTCGTCGGCACGGGCGAGTTGGAGGCGATTCTGGCGGCGGCTGGGCTGACGCCCTCCGGGCACACGAAGAACTCGCCTTTTCAGATTCTTCCACAGGATTTTCAACAGCCTCAGATTGCCGCTCACACGCAGGAAGACCTTTCGTTGCTACCAGATGCGCTGGTCAACGAGACTTCCGTGGCGCGTGAGTCCGGGCAGAATGTCCACACCCAGCAACTGGTGAGCCGGGCGGCTTCGGCGGTCTCGCAGCACTCGCGGCCGCTGGCCGATCCCGAGGCGGATCAGGAGATCGCACCGCAGCTTCGGATTGTGCAGTCCCTGGCCGAGACCGGCACCACGCACGGCGACGAGGCTCTGGCGCACGAGGGCAATCATGTAACGACCTCGCGCCCCGAGGGCGATCTGCGCCAGCAGCAGGGACGGTTCTCGCGCGAAGGCTGGGACGGCGCGACCGCCGCGCTGCCGGAGTACCTGTACAACGACGCCACGCCGCGCATCCTGACAACGCCGCGGGCCTCGGCCTACATCAAGATCGCCGAGGGCTGCGACCACCCTTGCAGCTTCTGCATCATCCCGCAGCTACGCGGCAAGTTCCGGTCGCGGCGGATGGGTTCGATCATCGCCGAGGCGCAGAACCTGATCGCGCAGGGCGTGCGGGAGATTACGCTGATCGGGCAGGATACGACCTGCTACGGCGAAGATTTAGGCCTGAAGGACGGGTTGGCGCAGTTGCTCGATGCGCTGGCCGTGCTGCCGGGGCTGCGCTGGCTGCGGTTCCTGTACACGTACCCGAACAAGGTGACGACGCGGCTGCTGGAGACGATGGCAAAGCACGACACCATCGCCAAGTATCTGGACGTGCCGTTGCAGCACGCGAGCCCTTCCGTGTTGAAGACGATGAAGCGCGGCGGCAACGCGGATATCTTCCTGGAGCTGATCGCGAAGGCGCGGGCGACGGTGCCGAACGTGGTGATCCGGACGAGCTTTATCGTCGGCTTCCCCGGCGAGACCGAGGCCGATTACAAGCTGCTCGAGGAGTTCGTGAAGGCCGCGAAGATCGACTGGCTGGGCGTGTTCACGTACTCGGACGAAGAGGGTGCGCGCGCCTTCGAGCTGCCGGATGAGACCAAGGTGCCGAACCGGACGATCCAGGCGCGGCGGCGCAAGCTGATGAAGCTGCAACAGAAGATCTCGACCGCGGCGAAGGCCGAGTGGGTGGGCCGGGAGATCGACCTGCTGGTCGAAGGTCCGAGCGAGGAGACGGACCTGCTGTGGGAGGGACGGACCTCGCTACACGCGCCGGAGATCGACGGCAAGGTCTTCATCAACGACTTTGGGCCGCACGAGGAGCTGGTGCCGGGCACGTTCTACCGGGCCGAGATCACCGAGGCCCATGACTACGATGTAGTGGCAAGGATTCTGGGGTAAGATCGGACCAACGATGAATCGCGCCTGCACAGTATGTCTTATGGCAACCCAGAGCCGCTCGGCTCTGCGGATTGGTGCGATTCGAATTACCTCGATTATTAGCTGTGGCGCTCCGTAGAGTCCAACCTTCGCGTTGTGAACTCCGGAGCCGCCATCGCTAACGATGGCGGCTCTTCTCTTTGTCCGCAAGACAGCCCTCAAATACAAGGAATCAGCTTATGGAATGGAAGTTTCAGCTCACCGCCGCAGCCCGTCCGCGCGTCCTCTCGCGGGTGATGCAGCTCTTCGATCAGCAGAGCCTGAACGTCCGCTCGCTGGTCTTCACGCAGACGGCGGAGGTGATCGTGATTCAAGCTCTGGTGGAGGTGGAAGCGGCGCTGGCGCAGCGTTTGCAGGCGAAGCTCTATCGCCAGATCGACCTGCGAGAGGTGATGCTGACGGCGTGCGAGGAGCGGCTCAGCGGTATCATTGAAGAGAAGGTTATGCCATGAGTCAAGCACCGAAAGCGCTCTTTTGTCCGATATGCCGGAAGGTCGTTCTTGCGACCGATCCGGACTTTCCGTTTTGCAGCGAACGTTGCCGGGTGATCGACCTGGGCAAGTGGGCCTCGGGCGGGTACGTCATCTCGTCGCCGATCCACGACCCCGACCTGCTCGATGAGCTGGAAGGGCTGCGGGATCGGCAGCATAAGACCAGAACGGACGAGGACTAGCGTGGCGCGTCAGGTTCCGATGGATGTGCGGGCGCTGGGCGGCAAGAAGACCCTGTGGGCCTGGGCGGTGGGGACGTTCTTCGGGGCAGGGCTGATGAAGCCCGGGCCGGGGACGTACGGGTCCGTCGCGGCGGCGCTGTTGTGGTTTGGGGCGATGCACCTGTGGCAACCCATCCATGCGGCGTGGTGGACGCTCGCGGCGGCTCTGGTGGCCACGGCTGTGGGGATTCCGGCGGCTACGATTGTGGCCAGGGAGTCGGGCCGGGATGATCCGGGGCATGTGGTGATCGACGAGGTCGCCGGGCAGTTGTTCGCGCTGATCGCGATTCCGGCGGACTGGCCTCATGCGCTGGTGGGGCTGCTGCTGTTTCGGCTGTTCGATATCACGAAGCCACCGCCGGTCAGAAATCTGGAGAGGCTGCACGGCGGCGTGGGCATCATGCTGGACGACGTGGCCGCAGGGCTGCTGGCGCTCGGGGTAGGGCACCTGATCCTGTTGTGGCGATAGGGCGGGTTGCGCCGGGGCGGGCGGCGGCTTAGTCTCGTGCCAGATGAGTATGAGCACTGTACCGAAGTTGACGAGGGTGTACCCGGCGGCGGCGATGCCGGGTGGAGAGATTCATGTGGTGGGGACAGGGCTGGAGGCGCCGATCCGGGCAGAGATCGCCGGGGTTGCGGCCACGGTGACGCTGAGCAGACCGACTCGACTGACCGTGAGAGTGCCCGAGGGCGCGGGGCCGGGGGAGATCGTCGTCACCAACGGGGCGGGGCGGTCGAATGGGCTGCGGGTGAGCGTCGGGGTGGCGATGTCCGGGAGCCTGCATCCAGTGGCGAATCCCGCCGTGGACCGGGCGGGCAATGTGTACGTCACGCTCTCCGGCTCGCGTGGGCAGCAGACGCCGGTGTCGGTCTTTCGGCTAAGCCGGGACGCCGAGGGCGGGTTCGAGATGAGGCCGTTTGTGCGGGAGATTCTGAACCCGACGGGGATGGCGTTTGGGCCGGATGGCTACCTTTACGTAAGCTCGCGGGCTGAGGGGACGGTCTACCGGGTGACTCCCGATGGCGAGACCTCGACCTTTGCCGAGGGGCTGGGCGTGGCGACGGGGATCGCGTTCGACCGCGAGGGGGCGCTGTACGTCGGCGACCGGTCGGGGACGATCTTCAAGATTCGTCCAGCGGCTCATGTGGAAAACCTGGGGCTGTTTGAGGATAACGAGGCCGGATTGCCGCAGGAGACGTTTGTCTTTGCCACGCTGGAGCCTTCGATGGCGGCATACCATCTGGCGTTCAATGCGGCGGGAACGCTGTTCGTGACCGGGCCGACTACCTCTTCGAATCAGGCGATTCATGCGATCGACCGCGATGGCAATGCAACGGTCTTCTTCCGGGGGCTGGGGCGTGCGCAGGGGATGGCGTTCGATGCGGCGGGGGATCTGCTGGTGGCGGCCTCGTGGCAGGGGGAGCGCGGGATTGTGCGGATTACGCCGGAGGGGGAGGCTTCGATAGCTCTGGCGGGGAATGATCTGGTGGGGCTGGGGCTGTTGCCGGATGGGACGGCGGCGGTGGTTACGCGGGATTCTGCGTATTGGGTGGTTTTGTAGAGGGTTGATCCCGACCAGCGGGAGGGCCGATGCCTTTTGAGTCATCGAGACAAGGTATACGCGTCACGAAGTGACCGCCCTCCGCGCAGGAGGCCCGTCCGGCAGGACGTCTTTGCAGTTTTTGAAGAAAGCATACCTCGGGGCTAAAGCCCGCATTGGTGGCGAGTTTTAATGTCGGGGCTAAAGCCCCGACCTACCCCAGAAACAACAGCAACAGCAAAAGCAAGAACAAGGGCAGAAGCAGATTCCTTCGCTTCGCTCCTGAATGACAACCAAAAGAACAAACAACGGCAAAACCAAAAGAGCAGGCAACGGCAGGAACAAGGACTTATTGGCCGCGTAGCGTCTGGGAGAGCCTTTGCAGGCTCTGCGGGTAGATGCGGATGATGCCGCCGCGTGGGCTTTCGATGTCGGCGATGAGGAAGCACGAGATGGAGATGAGCAGCGGCAGCACGAGGAAGAGCTTGGACGACGGGCGGTTGGCTCCATAGCCGACGAGCATGGCGGAGCAGAGGGCGATGGTCGCCAGCAGCGCCCAGGCCGCGAGCGGGATGCGGTTATACCGTCCGGCCAGGGTGGAGTCCTGCGAGCTGAATACGTCGTTCATCCCGGCTACGGCGAGCGAGGTGATGGGGGTGGGAGTCGAAGCGGCAGCGGCCCGGATGACAGACCAGAGCTTCTCCTCCACCTGGTCCGTGGGCTTGTCGAGCTGCTGGTGGGCTAACTCGAGCGAAGGGGCAGTGTAGAAGGAGATGCGGAGGTCGATGTACTGGAGGAGCAGGGGCTTGATGCGGTCGGCGTCGCCGACGGGGAGAAGCTCGGCGCGCAGGTACTCGGTGCCGATGGCGTTGGCTTCCGCCTGTTCGAGGTCCTTGCGTTGGTCGTAGCGGGAGATCGCCATCGAGAAGCTAAAGCCGATGATGAGGCCGAGGATCGCGAGCGAAGATGAGGTGATGACTCCGAGGTCGGAGTGGAGGTTTTCCCCAGCGTCCTGGCGGCGGCGAAGGAACATGCCCGCTCTCGTGGCGGCAAGAAGCAGGACCAGCGCGACGAAGAACACGAGGGTGGAGTTGTTCAAGGCATTCATAACATTGGGGGCGCGGCTGGATGTGAGTGTACAGGGGGCGTGCGGATTTCCTGGTGCAAATTGTTTGCCGGTTTTGGGAGCGGAAGCGCATCCTATAAATGCTTAGTAAAAATACCGATTCTCAATGCTTAGTAAAAATCAGGATTCAAGACTTAGGAACTTATGATTGCGGAGATTATTGCGGTCGGGTCAGAGATGCTGACGCCGTTCCGGGTAGATACGAACTCGCTTTACCTGACCGAAGGCTTGAACGATCTCGGCATCACGGTGGGCTTCAAGACGATTGTGGGCGATAGCCTGGAGCACCTGACCGGCGCGGCTCGCAATGCGCTGGCGCGGGCGGATGTGGTGATCTTCTCGGGCGGCCTGGGGCCTACCGAGGACGACATGACCCGCGAAGCGGCGGCCGGGGCGCTGGGCATCGAGCTGCTGGCCGATCCGGCGATTTTGACCGGACTGTACAAGCGGTTTGCCGAGCGGCGGATCGCGATGACTCCGAACAACGTGAAGCAGGCCGACGTATTGGACGGCGCGGAGATTCTGCCGAACGGCAACGGCAGCGCGCCGGGGCAGATGCTCTTTACCGCCTACGAGGGCAAGGAGCGGGTGATAATCCTGCTGCCGGGGCCGCCGAAGGAGCTGAAGCTGATGTTTACCGAGCAGGTTCGGCCGCGTCTGGCGAGCAGGCTGCCCGCACGGTTCATCGCCCGGCGACAGGTGAAGATGGCGCTGATGCCGGAATCCACGGTGGACTCGCGAACGGCTCCGATTTATACCCAGTACCCGGACGTGGAGACGACGATTCTGGCTCATTCGGGGGAGATTCAGCTCCATTTTGAGTGCTCGAAGGCCACGCTGGCCGAGGCGCAGGAGCGGGTGGACGAGGTGGTGAGCCGGGTGGAGCACGAGATGGACGAGGACGTCTTCTCGTCGCACGGCGAGACGCTGGAGGAGGTCGTGCTGCTGATGCTGGGGATGCGCAACATGACCCTGGCCGCCGCCGAGAGCTGCACCGGAGGCATGTTGGCGCAGCGGCTGACGAGCGTGGCGGGCAGCTCGCGCTACTTTCTGGGCGGGGCGGTGGTGTACGCACCGGAGCTGAAGACGACCTTCGCGGGGGTTCCCGAGGAGCTGCTGGAGCGCGAAGGGACGGTCTCGGAGGCGGTGTCGCGGGCGCTGGCGGAGGGGATTCGGGAGCGTACGGGAGCTTCGATTGGTGTGGGGATTACGGGCGTCGCCGGGCCGGGGCCGGGTGAAGGTCTGGATGCGGGCAAGCCTGCCGGGCTGGTTTATCTGGCGATTGCCGACGAGCTGGGGACCGAAGTGAAGGAGCTGAATCTGGGGGCGAACGACCGGGAGCGGGTGCGGTGGTGGTCGACGCAACATGCGCTGGAGCGGGTAAGAAGGCGGCTGCTGTAGTCGTTCCTCCGCTGGGCGAAGAGCAAGGCGAAACGGGGATAAAAAGGGAACCTTGAGAGCTTTGCTTTTCACGCGAAGCGTCCAGGGCTGCACGAAGTGCCGCCCGCTCGGCGTTAGGGCGTTTTTGCAGTTGCGTCTCAATAGCGGGAGGAGTTGAAGAAAGCATACCTCGGGGCTAAAGCCCGCGTTGGTGGTGGGTTTTGAATGTCCGGGCTAAGCCCGGACCTACCCCAGAAACAACAGCAAGGACAAAAGCAGAAGCAGATTCCTCCGCTTCGCTCCTGAATGACAACCAAGAAAACAAGCAACGGCAAACAAAAAACAGGCAACGGCAGATGCAGGAGCAATCAACGGCAACAGCCGATCCTTGGGTGGCGGGCCAGAAGACGGTTTTCCTGCTGGAATCGCTCATCCTGACCGCAATCACGCCTGCCTTATCTGTCTCTTGCTAAGATCATGAAGCTGTTTATGACTCTCGAACCCTTTGGACTCTCTGGCCTATGACCTCCTGGCTTCTCCCTCTCGCGATTGCTTATCTGCTGGGCTCGATCCCGTTCGGCTACCTGCTGGTGCGGGTGTTTCGGCATGAGGATATCCGGGCGAGCGGCAGCGGCAACATCGGCGCGACCAACGTGGCGCGCTCCGGAGCCAAGGGGCTGGGGCTGGCGACGCTGCTCCTCGACCTGCTGAAGGCATACCTGGCCGTGATGATCGCGCTACGGATGGGGCATGGCAACTACGACCTGGCCGTGGCGGCCGGGGTCGCGGCTATCCTCGGGCACTGCTTTCCGGTGTGGCTCGGCTTTCGCGGCGGCAAGGGCGTGGCCAGCGGGCTGGGGGTCTTTCTGGCGCTGACGCCGCTGACCACCCTTTGCGCGTTAGGGGTCTTCCTGGTCATCTTTCTGCTGACGAAGTACGTCTCGCTGGCGTCGATCCTGGCGGCCTGCGCGCTGCCCGTCTTTGCCTACTTCCTGGTCCCGGTGCGAACACCGATCGCCATCGCGGGCTTCCTGTTCATCCCCCTCCTCATCGTGGTGAAACATCACCAGAACATCCGCCGTCTACTGGCGGGCACCGAGAGCCGCTTCGGCTCTGGAAAGGCCGTGGCATCATGAGCCGCATTGCCGTGCTGGGAGCCGGTGCCTGGGGCACCGCGCTGACGATCTCGCTGGCTCGCCGCGGAGGCCACGAGCTGATCCTGTGGTCGCACTCCGAGACGCTGGCCGAGCAGATGCGCGAGACCGGCGAGAACCTGACCTATCTGCCGGGGTACACCGTGCCGATGGACGTCGAGGTGACCTCCGACCTGCCGGGCGCGATCTTCGAGGCCGACGTGCTGCTGTGCGTGACTCCGGCGCAGCACCTGCGCGGCATGTTGATGGAGATTGCGCCGCTGTTGACGCGCAACCAGATCATCGTCTCGGCCAGCAAGGGCATCGAGAACGACACCTATCTGCGCATGACGCAGGTGATCGCCGCGCTGACGAATAATCCGGCGGGCGTGCTGAGCGGGCCGTCGTTCGCGCAGGAGGTGGCCGCCGGGCTGCCGACGGCGGTGGTAATCGCGATGAACGACCCGAAGCTGGCGGTGGGGATTCAGAAGGATTTTTCGTCGCCCTCGCTACGGCTGTACACCAACGACGACGTGACCGGCGTGGAGCTGGGCGGCGCGCTAAAGAACGTGATCGCGCTGTCGTCGGGCGTGATCCACGGGCTGGGGCTGGGCTCGAATACGGCAGCGGCGCTGATAACGCGGGGCATCGCGGAGATTACTCGGCTGGCCGTGGCCTGTGGCGGGCGCAGGCAGACCCTGGCCGGGCTGGCCGGGATGGGCGACCTGGTGCTGACCTGCACGGGAGCGCTCTCGCGCAACCGCTCGGTAGGAGTGGAGCTGGGGCGCGGACGCAAGCTGCCGGAGATTCTGGCGGGGATGAACGGTAAGGTCGCCGAGGGCGTCAAGAGCACGGCGGCGGCGCTGGGGCTGGCGGCGCGTTACGCGGTGGAGATGCCGATCACCGAGCAGATGGACGCGATCCTGCATCGGGACAAGAGCCCGAAGGACGCGATCCGTGAGCTGATGTCGCGGCCGGGGCGGGAAGAGTAAGGCGGGATTGGTTGTTAGACTGGAACTGGTATGGCCTTCAACTTCTTCAAGCGCAACCAGAGTTCCGATAGTTCTGACGCAGAGCCAGAGAACAAAGCTCCGGAGACGGAGCAGCCGCGCGGCTTTCTAAGCCGCATGCGCGAGGCCGTGACCCGGACTCGCGAGAGCTTCTCGGAGTCGATCGGGCAGGTGCTGGCGCTGACCCGTGAGGTCGATGAATCGACCTTGCAGAGCCTTGAGCCGGTGCTGCTGGCCGCCGATATCGGCACGCCGACGACGCTGCTGATCCTTGAAAACCTGCGCCAGCGGGCGCTGCGCACAGGCATCGAGGGCGGCGTGGAGCTGAAGGCTCTGCTGAAGACCGAGCTGCGGGCGATCCTCGACGGCGTGGCCCAGCCGATCCGGCACCCGGATACGCCGCCCGAGGTGGTAATGATGGTCGGGGTGAACGGTACGGGTAAGACGACGACCTCCGGCAAGCTGGCCGCGCACTTTACCGCGCAGGGCCGCTCGGTGCTGCTGTGTGCGGCGGATACCTTCCGCGCGGCGGCGATTGAGCAGCTCGAGGTGTGGGCGCAGCGGTCGGGGGTACAGATCATCAAGACCAAGCAGGGCGGCGACCCCTCGGCGGCGCTTTATGACGCTTGTACGGCGGCCAAGGCGCGGGGCACGGATGTGCTGATCGTCGATACGGCCGGGCGTCTGCATACGAAGTCCGACCTGATGAAGGAGCTGGACAAGATGCGGCGGACGGCGGAGCGGCTGGTTCCCGGCGCGCCGCACCAGACGCTGCTGGTGATGGACGCGACGACGGGGCAGAACGGATTGCAGCAGGCACGGCTGTTTACCGAGGCGGCGCGGGTGACCGGGATTGTGCTGACCAAGCTGGATGGGACGGCGAAGGGCGGGATCGTGCTGGCGATTGCGACCGAGTTGAAGCTGCCGGTCATTTACGCGGGAACGGGGGAGAAGATCGAGGATCTGATTCCGTTCGACTCGGAGAGCTTTATCAATTCGCTGATCGACTAAAGTTATCGCGGAGAAAAAAGAAGCACGCGCAGCGTCGAGAACCGCACGAAGTGCCGCCCGTCCGGCGTGAGGACGATGTTGCTTGTTCTTTTGGTTGTCATTCAGGAGCGAAGCGGAGGAATCTGCTTCTGCCGTTGCTGTTGCTTCTGGGGTAGATCGGGGCTTTAGCCCCGACATTAAAAACAGCCGCCGATGCGGGCTTTAGCCCCCGAGGTATGCTTTCTTCACACCGGCCCCAAACCATTTGTTGACCACTAAAGATCCTCAGACAGCTCCGAGGAAAACTTTTCGAACTCACGCCTCTGCATCCAGTAATCGACGACGAAACCCAGGCCGATGGCCAGCGGGATGAGGCCGGCGGCGGCCCCCGTCAATATCTCCCTGACGCGCAGAATGGCTGCCAGCGAGGTGAAGAAGACGATAAGGCCGATGCCCACCGAGATCAGCACCACGGCTGCCCGGCGTGCGTTGCCGAGGCTGCGCAGCGGGTTCTTGGGAGCCTGCAACGCCTCTTCCTGCCTCTTGAGCAGGCGTTCGATATCGGGGATGGGCACTCCGCGGGCCAGCAGTGCCATGCGGTCCTGCGAGCGGAGCCGGTTGGCGTGGGCCTGCGACATGATTCCGGCGACAATGGCGACGATGGCGACCGCGAACGCGCCGAGCGGAATGATGAACGGACTCAGGAAAAAGGCTGCGTGCATGAGAGACTCCTCTTCTTTCTGCCCGCGTTAGACCGGATGAGGGATTGAAAGTTTCACCGGCGAGGATGAAACTTTGAGGCCAGAGGCAGGTCTAACCCGACTTGGACGCCAAGGACCAATCCGATCAATTCGAGCAGCTTGTGCGCGAGCATCAGGCGATGGTCTTCCGCACGCTGCTGCGGTTGACGGGCTCGCGCGAGCACCTCGACGACCTGGCGCAGGAGGTCTTCCTGCGTTTCTATCGGGCAATGGCGGGGTTTCGCGGCGAGGCACTGGTGACCACGTACCTCTACCGCATCGCCGTCAACGTAGCGCAGGACGAGTGGAAGCGCAGGCGGCGCGAGCGGCAGGAGACGGTCTCGCTCTCGGACGACGTGCAGGAGTGGGAGAACCGGCTGCCTCACTCCGGCCGCGACGCCGAAGAGCAGATGGAGGATCGCGAGTTTCAGCAGGTGGTGGAAGCGCAGTTGGCGCTTCTGAGCCAGGTGGAGCGGGCGGTGCTGGTGCTTTACCATCAAGAGGAGCGCAGTTATGAGCAGATTGCGGTCGCGCTGGCGATGCCGATTGGAACCGTAAGGACGCACCTGCATCGGGGACGCAAGAAGCTGCGTGAGGGCCTGAAGCAGTGGCGGGCGCAGGAAGGGAGAGCACCATGCGAGAAGGTTTCGTGAAGACGACGATGCAACCCGATGCGCCAGACCGGCAGCTAGACCGGAGAATCGTCGCAGCGCTGGAGCAGCGGCCCGAGGTCGCGATTGATGCCGGATTTGCGGCCCGAGTCGCGACCAGAGTGGCGGCGCGGGTGCCTCGGCAGCGAGCCGTGCAAAAGGCGCTGACGCCTGTGGTCGGGCGGCGGGTTGGCATGGTGGCGCTGGTGGTTCTGCTGGTGGCGATGACGGCTGCGGCACCAGCGTCGGCTGGCCACTCTGTGGCGGCGCTGGCCGTGGAGTGGAGCCTGTGCGTGGAGTTCCTGGGAGTGGCGTTGTGGCTGGGGTTGACCTCGCGGAGTTCGCTATAGCCTCCCCTTCGACACGCGAAGAAGATATGCGCTGGATGGAGCGCGCGGTGGCGCTGGCGCGGGCGAGCGTGGGCTTGGCCTCGCCGAACCCGCAGGTGGGCTGCGTGCTGGTGCGGGACGGCGTGCTCATCGGCGAGGGCGCGCATGTGTACGAGTTGCGCGATCATGCCGAGATCGTCGCACTGAAGCAGGCGGGCGACGCCGCGCGCGGGGCCACGGCTTACGTGACGCTGGAGCCGTGCAGCCACCACGGACGCACCGGCCCGTGCGCGGATGCGCTGATCGCGGCGGGAATCGCGCGCTGCGTGGTGGCGACCGCCGACCCCAATCCGCAGGTGAGCGGGCGCGGGCTGGCCCGGTTGCAGGCTGCGGGTATCGAGACGCTGGTGGGCGTGCTGCAAGAGTCGGCGCGGGAGATGAACGACGCCTTCGCCTTCTCGATCCAGCACGGCAGGCCGTTCTGCACGCTGAAGGCGGCGCTTTCGGTGGAGGGCCATCTGGCACCTCCGCCCGCCGAGCGGAAGACGTCTGCGCCGCACTGGCTGACGGGGCCGGAGTCGCGGACCGAGGTGCAGCGGATGCGGCACGGCTCGGACGCACTCATCACCGGCATAGGGACGGTGCTGGCGGACGATCCCGCCCTGACCGACCGCACCGGAAGGCCACGGCGGCGGCCTCTGCTGCGCGTTGTGCTCGATAGCGAGCTGCGGATTCCGCTGTCGTCGCAACTGGTGCGCTCGGCGCAGGGGGATGTGCTGGTGGTTTGTGGGGATCAGGCTCGGGGCGGCGCGGGGCTTGAGGCTGCCGGGGTTGAGGTGCTGCGGGTGCGCTCTGCGACGGGACGGCTGGATCTTGCGGCGGTGCTCGGGGAGCTGGCGCGGCGGCAGATTCTATCGGTGCTGGTGGAGGCTGGATCTCACGTCAATGGGGCATTTCTTGCGGAAGGGCTGATCCAGAAGGCCGTGCTGTTCTACTCCGAGACCGAGCTTGGCGAGGGCGCGGTGCCGTTCGCCGAAGGGGGCGTCAGCCCGTTTCTGCTGGAGCAGCGTATGCGCCGGGTACAGAGGACGCTGTTCGGGACCGATGCCTGCGTGACCGGATATCTGGACGATCCCTGGGAGGCGTAGTCCCGCCGAAGTACACTAGTTGCATGTTTACTGGATTGATTGAGACCACCGGAACCGTCGTATCTGTGGAGCGTGGACGCGGCGCCATGAGGATCACGCTCGCCTCCGCCGGAATCGCACCGAAGCTCAATACGGGCGACTCCGTGGCCGTCTCGGGAGTCTGCCTGACCGCGCTCGATATCACCTCGACGCATTTCTCCGCCGATCTGGCCGAGGAGACCATCGCCCGCACCACGCTGAGCAAACTGGCTCCGGGGACCGTGGTGAACCTGGAGCTGCCCACGCCCGCCGGTTCTCCGCTGGGCGGGCACGTCGTCCAGGGCCACGTCGACGGCACCGGAGAGCTGCTGGCGCTCGAACCGGCGAATCCTGCCGAGCCGGCGACGACCGACTGGAAGCTGCGGCTCCGCATCCCTGCGGAGCTGAGCCGCTACGTGGTGGCCAAGGGGTCGATTACGGTCGAGGGCATCTCGCTGACGGTGGCGGCGGTCGCGGACGACGTGGTGACGATTGCGATCATCCCCCACACCTTTGCCGCGACGGCTCTGCATACCCTGACGCCGGGTGCACCGCTGAATATCGAGGTCGATGTGCTCGCCAAGTATGCCGAACGGCAGTCGGCAGGGGAGACGTTCGTGTTGACCGAGGAATATCTGCTGGCCAACGGGTATTAAGTCCGGTCTGCCTCAGCAGCAACGGCAAAAGCGCCCTCGCGCCAGGAACTTAGTGCTGTTCTGGACGCTTCGCGTGAAAGGCGAGGAACGCTGCCTATCCCGCGACCTCCATCCGCTCATCGTCGCGGGCAAAGGCCAACAGGCTGCCGCCGTTGCGTTTGGCATGGTACATCGCCTTGTCCGCCGCCTCGCGCAGTTGAACGATGTTCTCCGCGATCCGCGGCGCAACCGCGATGCCGATGCTGATGTGGCAGTCCACCGTCTGGTCCGTGATGACGAAGGGCACGCTGGCGGCGGACATCATCGCCCGCGCGATGAAGCTCAGGTGATGCTCGTCCGCGACCCCGGCCAGGATCGCCGTGAACTCATCGCCGCCCGTGCGCGCCAGCATGTCTCCGGGGCCGATATGCCAGCTTAGCCGAACCGCCAGCGCGCGCAATAGCTCGTCTCCGGCGTGGTGCCCCAGAGTATCGTTGATCCGCTTGAACTCGTCCACGTCGATGACCAGGAAGGCCAACGGCATATTGGTGGCAATCGCCTGGCTCATGGCGGCGGCGGCGCGCTGCTCAAAGAGCCGGGCGTTGGGCAGGCCGGTGAGCGGATCGTGCTGCGCCAGGTGCTCGGCCCGCACGACCACCTCCTCGATGAACGAGAAGACGATGCCCGCCACGAAGATGAACTGCGGCACCACCACCAGCTTGTGGTGAAGCGACAGCGCCGGGTAGAGGAATCCCAGCAGCTCGGCGACCATGAAAGTGGCTCCCCAGGCAAAGAGACCGGCGACCGCCACGATGGAGGATCGCGTAATGCGCGGGAGATAGGCGAGGTAGAGCGCCGCAATGCTCGAAAACATGATGAGCTGCAGCCCATTGAAGACCACTGCGGGGCTGGGATGAGGGGCACACGCCGCGACCGCCCCCACCACCGCAAACGCCGCCGCAAGGCCGGTCAGCGGGCGTGGGCGATGGCGCACCCGTAGCAGAGCCAGAGCCGGCAGCAGGAAGGTGATCGCCACAAACCGCTGTATCAGCGAGTTGTGCAGCTTCGAGCTGTGGGGCGAGAGGACCAGAAGAATCACCTGGACCATGAGCGGAATACCGACTGCGGCCGTGAACTGCCAGTTGACCCGCACCTTGTGGACATTGCCTGCCGCGCGCAGAAAACAGAGCGCGGCGGCCTGCAGGAACATCATGCCGACAAGGGCAAAGACCCGGCCGCGCAGGTCGTGCGACACGCTGAAGACGTGCGCTACATAATGGAGCAGCAGAAAGATCCACCCGGCAAGCCAGGTGTTCGCGTGCCGCCCTGCGCGCGCCACGATGGGCTGAAACAGAATGATCGAGATAAAAAGCGCGCAGATCTCGGGTAAGACGGAAGCATCCACAGAAAATCCTCAGAGTGCGGACATGCTTGAACCGGCAATCGACCAGTATTCCGCGCTTCTACCGCTCAACGAACAGGAGCGGGACGGGAATCGTGCACTAATCAGGGTTCAGGGTTCAGAGTCCATTATTGGACTCTGGTGCTGTCTAATCAATAGTTTTCGTTCCAAATGATGGAGTTATTTTCTCTTCCAGAGGCATTACATCTTCTGGAAGCTGGTGTTGAGCTTCTCGGCTTGGCGCTGCTGCGCGAGCTGGATCAGCCGGTCGATAAGCTGGCGGTAACCCAGCCCGCTGGCCTGCCATAGCTTGGGGTACATGGAGATGCTGGTGAATCCCGGCATCGTATTGATCTCATTGAGGAAGATGGCCGGTTTGCGCCCCCGCTGCGGAGGCTCCATCAGGAAGTCCACGCGGGCCAGCCCGGCGGCGTCGCATGCCTTGAAGGCGGCGACGGCGAGCGTCCGGATCTGCTTCTGCTCGCTCGCGCTCAGTTTGGCCGGGATGATCGGAATGGAAGGCTCGGCGGAGTCCGCATATTTGGAGTCGTAGTCGTAAAACTCCCGATTCGGGACGATCTCGCCGATGACCGAAGCCTCCGGCTCGTCGTTGCCGAGGACGGCCACCTCCAGCTCGCGGGGCTTGGCTCCGGGGCCGCCGACGCCCTGTTCGATGACCAGCTTGCGGTCGTACTGGGAGGCCAGGTCCATCGCCGTCGCCAGCTCCTTGCGGTCGTGTACCTTGCTGATGCCGACCGACGAGCCCAGATTGGCCGGTTTGACGAAGAGCGGGTAGGCCAGCGACTTTTCGATGAGCTTGCGGCAGCGGAGCGGGTCGGACTTCCACTCCGAGCGCAGCAGCGTGACCCACGGGGTCTGCGGCAGCCCGGCCGAGCGGAAGAGCCGCTTCATCACGTCCTTGTCCATACCGGCGGCGGAGCCGAGCACGCCCGAGCCAACGTAGGCGATGCCCGCGACCTCGAGCAGTCCCTGGATGGTTCCGTCTTCGCCGAAGGTGCCGTGCAGCACGGGGAAGATGAGGTCGAGGCCGAGCGCGCTGGTCTTCTCGGCCAGAGCCAGGTCGGCGGCGGCATTCAGATGCAGCCTGGCGGGGGCAGGGGCCGACGGCGGGATGCTGATCGGCTCCCCGCTGCGCAGGACGGCGGCGACGCTGGCGAAGCCGGGGTCGTCCTCATCGGGCGAGACGAGCTGCGGTGCCGTCGGAGCAGCCTCTCCCGAGAGCAGGTGCTGGGCCTCGCCCCCGGTGAGCCACTGGCCGTCCTTGGTGATGCCGATGGGCACGACCTCGTACTTGCGGCGGTCGATGGCCTTGAGGATGGAGGCGGCGGAGAGCAGCGAGACTTCGTGCTCGCCGGAGCGACCGCCGAAGAGGATGCCGAGACGGATTTTTTTCTTCATGTCGACTAACAGGTTACGGCGGCGGAGCCCTGTGCGGGGGAGGGAAAATCCAAAAAAGCGGGGCCGAACATGATCGGGAATCCTGCCGGCGCGGCTGGAGGAGGCAGTCTCGTAAATATTTCTTTCGCAGGCAACTTTCAGGACACATTGCCACATCCATTGAGTCGTGGGGATTGCGATAGATCGCAACTCCGCACATGCAGCCCTCCCCTGTTTCACCCTTTTGACTTATCTAGACTTATCTATAGGATGCAATCCTCCCGGTGCGGCCAGTACAGCCGCATCTTGTGGAGCATCCTTTTCGCCTCTGTTGCCTGCCTGGGTTGGCCGGTTCGATCATCACTCCTTGTGGTGGGGAGATCTTAGGACGGTGATCCCATGCTGCTCCCTGCTCGTGTGCTTCTTGCGTTCTTTCTCCTTCCCAGTACCGTGACCCCGCTTATCCTCGCGCAATCGAACGGAAGCACGGCAACCCCTGCAAATAAAAAGGGCGCGAACGCGGAAGAAACGACTCCCGTCGATGGAATTCCGAAGCAGACCCTCTCCGTCGAGATCCGCGATGGAATGCTGACGGTCGATGGGCTGGTGGTGAAGGCGGGGGTGAACTACGACGTGGAAAGTGTTCCCTTTCTCTACTTCTTTCTGCCCGGCATCGGTACGGCGGTCGTTGCGCGCGAGCACATCCCCAACTCCACGCCGCAGAAGAATGCTTTTCACGGATCGACCCTGACCATCCATGCATTTGGGCATGAGGTGGAGCTGTCCAACGCCAACCCTCTGCTATCGGGCAAGAATAAGAGCGATGATACGGCGTGGGTCTCGCTCGACAATGACTACACTCGCGTTGCCCGCACGCCCATGATGGGCTATGGGCTGGCTCCGCGTGCGCCTTACCAGTGGCCGGGTGCGAAGATCCTGGCTGCGGCCCCCGATCATTCACACTCGAACGCTCCTCCCCTGCCTGCGAGTGCGAAGCCCACGATGGAGTCCAACTACTCGGTGACGGTGCCCGGCACGACCGCCGATAACCCATCCAGGCCCCCGTCAAAGCAGAAGTAGAGAGGCCCTTGCGTCCGGGTCGAAGGTCAGGTCAGGATCGGTGTTAGGGAGTGCCTAGCTTTGCAGTTCGAGCAGCCGCCGCTGCTGGTCGAAGGCCTCGATCGCCGCGCGGGTGACGGCTGCGGGCGACTCGTCCAGGTCGTACTGAATCTCGAGCACCCCGGCGGTCTCCGGGTGCAGCGTCGCCAGCAGAGGGTAGGTCTTCGCCCAGTCGATTCCGCCCTCAATCCGTTGCGCAGAACGCGCTGGCCACAGGTGCTCGTCCAGGCTGCCGTTGCTGGGCCGAGGAGCGTGGGGGCCGTGGTTGTCGTGCAGATGGCACTCCATGATGCGCGGCTTCAGCAGAGAGAAGGTCGCCTCGAGACCTAGCTCGCTGAGGTAAGCGTGGCCGAGATCGAGGCAGACGCCGACCCGGTCGAAGTGGCCGATGCGCAGGATGGCCAGCAGGTGGTCGGGCGTGGTGATCTCGTTCTCGAGGTTCTCGAGCAGAAGGCGCACGCCGAGAGGCCCGGCGAAGGCCTGCAGATGCTCGATGGCGGTCAGCGAGTGCTCGAGCGCGCGGTCGCTCCAGGCCTCGTGCTTCTGGCCCAGGTGCAGCACGCAGGATGCGATGGGAATCTGCTCGGCGGCCTCGAGCGCGCGCTTCACCTCATCCATGGCGGCGATGCGGTGCGACTTCTCGTTGGCGATCAGGTGCAGCGAAGGTTCGGTGTGGCGGGTCCAGCGCGGCTCGGCCGAGAGCGGCTGGTGCAGCGTGGGCGTCACCTGGTTGGAGCGGAACCAGGAGGCGATCTCGCGGACGCTGGCGCGATCAGTGTAGTCGAAGTGGTGGCGCGCGGCGAAGAGTTCGATGGTGCGGGCTCCGCTGGCAGCGAGCGCGTCGAGCAAGCCGGGGTGCAGGCGATGGGGGAGGAAGACGTGGGTCGAGATGCCGGGAGTCATAGGGTTCGGTTCAAGGGTACAGGAGCGGCTTGTGGGTCTGCATCCTCCAAGATGGCACAGCCTTGTGACGGAGCCGAGAAAACACGCGCAGCGTCGAGCACCGCACGAAGTGCCGCCCGCCCGGCGTGAGGGCGCTGTTGTTGCTGTTGGCTTATCCCGGCCCTGCACGTCCAAAGGAGGAGATGCCACCCTCCCCACTTATGCGGCATAACAATTCCCGATGAGAAAACGGTTCGCCCCACGCGCATACTGACGTACAGCTATGAGGCTTACTCCGGCCAGCCGCTCAGCCGTACGACGCAGGAGAATGGCTCTGCTCCAAATGAACGTGCCGCTTATCTGTTGGCTCAGAGGTCGGCTGTGTTGCCGTAAGTACAACAGCAAAGACGCCCTCACGCCGGGCGGGCGGCACTTCGTGCGGTCTTGGACGCTTCGCGTGTTTCTCAGTATCCAGCGGCCTTCCCAAACGCTCTGCGCCGGTCATGCCCACCCAGCAACTCGCCGGTCTTCGGATCGACAGCAATCAACTCACTATCCCCCCAAACACCAGGGTTCTTCTCATCTGCCTCATTGGCCCGCGAGACCCTGTACCCCATCGCCCGCATCGCCTCCACCACCGGCAACGGAAACGCCTTCTCGAACTCCAGCACATCCGGCAGATACTGGTGATGGAATCGCGGAGCATCCGCAGCCTGCTGGATCGTCAGCCCGTTGTCCACCTCGCTGAGCAGGTCATTGGCCACCGTCGTGATGATCGTCGATCCCCCCGGCGACCCCAGCACCAGCGCCAGCTTTCCATTCTTGAGCACCATCGTCGGAGTCATGCTCGAGAGCGGCCGATGCCCCGGCGCAATCGCATTGGCCGGTCCCTGGATCAGCCCGAACATATTCGGCGAACCGGGCTTTGAGGAGAAGTCGTCCATCTCGTTGTTCATCAGGAAGCCCAGCCCTTCGGCCGTAACGCCCGATCCAAACAGCCCATTGAGCGTGTAGGTGCAGGAGACGGCGTTGCCCTCGGCATCGACGATGGAGTAGTGCGTCGTCTGCGTGGATTCCTTTGGCGGAGCGGCAGCGGGCGGCGCAGGCAGAAACCCCGCAGGCCGCACCAGCGTTGCCGAGGGCGTAGGCTTGGCCAGATCAATCGACTTACGCCATGCCGCCGCGTAGTCGGGCGAGGCCATCTGGGCCAGCGGCATCGTCGTGTAGTCGGGGTCGCCAAGGTAGTCCGCGCGATCCATGTACGCACGCCGGAAGGCCTCGGTGATGACATGCACCTGCGCGGGTGAGCGGTCGCTCCCTAACTTTGCAAGATCAAATCCAGACAAGATATTCAGCGTCTCCAGCAGCACGATGCCGCCCGAGGACGGCGGCGGCGAGGTGACGATCTCATAGCCGCGATAATGCCCCGTCAGAGGCACGCGATCCTTGACCTTGTACACCGCCAGATCCTCTCGCGTGATGAGCCCGCCGTGCGCCTGAATGGACGTGGCCAGTTGCTGCGCAATCTCGCCGCGATAAAAATCGTCCGGCTGCTGCGAGATGCGGGTCAGGGTACGGGCGAGATCGGGCTGGGTGAATCGCTCGCCAGCCTGATACGGCTTGCCGTCACGTTGGAAGATGCGCCGCGACTCGGGATAATTCGCCAGGTTGGGATTGCCTAACGCCCGCGCCTCTTCAGCCGAAAGCACATAACCCGCGCTAGCCAGCCTAATCGCCGGAGCCATCACACGCGCCAGCCCCAGCCGCCCGTAGTGCCGCTCCGCGTAGACCAGTCCCGCCACCGTGCCGGGTACGCCGATGGCCTTGTATCCCTTGGTCGAAAGCCCCGGCACCACGTTCTTCTGCGCGTCCAGATACATGTCTGCGGAGGCGGCCAGCGGAGCCTCCTCGCGGTAGTCGAGGAAGTGCGCCGCGCCCTTGTGGTCGCGCACCAGCATGAAGCCGCCGCCGCCCAGGTTGCCCGCCTGCGGGAAGACCACCGAGAGCGCAAAACCCACGGCCACGGCGGCGTCGACGGCATTGCCGCCGGCTTTCAGCGTCTCAACCCCGGCGTCGGTGGCGTCGTGCTGGATGGTGACCACCATGGCGTGCCGCGCCCGCACTGGCTCAACGCCTGTCGCCGGAACCTGCGCCTGGCTTTGGGTCGCAAGCAAACACGTCAGCGCGAGCAGGGACAGCCTGCGCATCGAGCATAGGGGAGTATGCGTATATGGCTTCATCTCTGGCTAGGATACCCGGCAAAGACTGTAACGAACGAGCCATTTCCTTTAGGATCAAAAGACAGTTACGAGGCTGAATGGGACTCTTCCGCAGGAAAATCAAACAGGAACACAAGGTGATGCAGCAGGCCGAGCGCGCCGCCGGAGCCTTGCTGCCCGAGTACCACCGCGCCACGCCTGAGTGCCCGCACCCCGAGCGCTGGCACATGTACGACTCCATGACCGCCGAGGCCGAGGTGCTGGAGTTCCTGCGCACGCTGGTCACCACGACCAAGCCGGAGCTGGTGGTCGAGACCGGATCGTTCCTCGGCGTCAGCACGCTGTGGATCGCGGAGGGCCTGCGCGCCAATGGCCGCGGCAAGATCATCAGCTGCGAGTTCGACCCGGTCGTCTACGCGAAGGCGAAGGAGAAGGTTGCCGTCTCGGGGTTAGCCGAGTGGATTGAGCTGCGTAATGAGTCGTCTCTAGAGATGGTCGTTCCGGGCACGATCGACCTGCTCTTCAGCGATAGCGATATGCCCATCCGCGAGGCTGAGGTGAAGCGGTTTCTGCCGCAGCTCAATCCGTATGGATTGGTTCTGCTGCATGATGCCAGTTCGCACCTGAAGACGGTGCGTGAGGCGGCGCAGCGGATGGAGGCGGAAGGGCTGCTCTCGTGTGTGTTTCTGCCGACGCCACGTGGGTTGGTGGTGGCGCAGAAGCGGGCGGGGCGGTACTAGAGACAAGAGAGCAAGAGCAAGGCGAAACGGGGATAAAAAGGGAAAAAGGGATAAGAGCGGAGCCTTGATATCTTTGCTTCTCACGCGAAGCGTCCAAAACCGCACGAAGTGCCGCCCGCCCGGCGTGAGGGCGTTGTTGCTGTTGCCTGTTCTTTTGTTGTCATTCAGGAGCGAAGCGGAGGAATCTGCTTCTGTCCTTGTTGTTGCTGTTGCTTCTGGGGTAGGCCCGGGCTTTAGCCCCCGAGGTATGCTTTCTTCGACCGTGCCCTTAATGTTCCGGTGTGGGTCGAATATGTCCGGGCTAAAGCCCGGACCTACCTAAGAAGCTACTTCCTCTTCCAGCGCACTCCGTCTTTGCTGTCTTCGATCACGATTCCCTTGGCCAGCAGGTCGTTCCGAATCGCATCGGCCCGCGCAAAGTTGCGGGTCTTCTTGGCATTCGTACGCTCAGCCACCAGCGCATCAATCGCCGCGTCTGTAAGAGAAAGCCGCTCCACCAGCTCAGGGTCCGCCTCGTCGATGCGCCCCTCACCCTCGGCCCACTCGAGCGCCGCACGCGTGATCTCCGCGTCGCGATCCTCCAGCACCGCGAAGACGCCGTCGAAGCGCTCCAGCACGCGCAGAATCTGAGTCGCATTCTCCGCCTTCAGCGAGCCGGTATCCGCAGCCGAGTTCGCCGCGCGCACCAGGTCGAAGATCGCGGCACGTGCCTCGGCCGTGTTCAAGTCGTTATTCAGAGCGGCGTCATACTTGGCCAGCGCCTGCGCGGTCACGGCCTCCAACTCGGCGTTGAGCCCTTCGCCAAAGCCACCCTGCCGCATCCGCTGCGTAAACGTCCGCAGCCGATCCACCGCGTTGGTCGATTCGAGCAGGCCGTCGAACGTAAAGTTCAACTGGTGCCGATAGGGCACGCTCATCAGCAGGAAGCGAATCGCCGAGGCCCGGTGGCCCTTGAGCAGAAGGTCGCGCAGGGTGTAAAAGTTCCCCTCCGACTTCGACATCTTCTTACCTTCGACCAGCAGAAAACGCACGTGCATCCAGTGCCGCGCGAAGGTCTTGCCGCTCGCCGACTCGGACTGCGCGATCTCGTTCTCGTGGTGCGGAAACATCAGGTCTTCGCCGCCCGCGTGCAGGTCGAAGTCGTCGCCCAGGTACTTGGTCGCCATGGCCGAGCACTCGATATGCCACCCCGGACGCCCGCGTCCGATCTCGGTATCCCAGCTCGTCTCGGGTGTGCCGTCGGGGCCGTTCTTCACGGCCTTCCACAGCGCGAAGTCCCGCGCCGCGTCCTTCTCGTACTCGTCCACCTCGACGCGCGCGCCGTCCTCGATGCCGTCGAAGTCCTTCTTCGAGAGCTTGCCGTACTCGGGAAACCGCGCAATGCGGAAGTACCAGCTTCCGTCCTCGACCTGGTAGGCGATATCGCGCGCGCCCAGCCGCTCGATCAGCGCGACCATCTCGGGGATGTTCTCGGTGGCGCGGGGCAGCACCTCGGGCGTCTCTACGCCGAGCGCGGCCATGTCCTCGAAGAACGCTTTCTCGAAGCGTGCCGTATACTCGCCGATGGGCTTGCCCGCGATCGCCGCGTTGCGGATGATCTTGTCGTCCACATCGGTAATGTTCATCACGTGGCGGACGGTGATACCGCTCTGGCGCAGGAAGCGTCGCAGCACGTCGACGTGGATGAAGGTGCGGAAGTTGCCGATGTGGCCGTAGTCGTAGATGGTGGGGCCGCAGGCATACATGCGCAGCACGGCGCCGTCCGAGGGCGCAAGCGGCTCGACGCGCCCGCTGAGTGTGTTGAAGAGTTCGATCGCCACTGTGTCGCTTCTGTCCTGCGCAGCCCTCCGCGCGGACGCGGGCGGCCTCTCTCTATGCGGATCGGTGCAGAAAAATAAGTTCCTGCTGATATCTCAAACCAATTCTAGTCTAGCTGATGCGCTTAAAAGCGCCCTCACGCCGGGCGGGCGGCACTTCGTGCGGTTTTGGACGCTTCGCGTGCTTGCTCAGCCTAGCCGCAGTTGCGGAGCCGCCGTCATCTCCTCCGGGGCGAACTCCCCGGCTTGGAGCTTCGGCCATGCCGCCGCCGCGATCATCGCCGCGTTGTCGGTCGAGAGCGCCACCGAGGGGAACGCCACCGGCAGCCCGCGCCGTGCGGCCTCGGCCGTAAACCGCTGCCGCAACTCCCGGTTGGCCGAGACGCCGCCCGAGACCAGCACGCCGCGCACGCCGAACACCTCTGCTGCCGCGAAGGTCTGGCGCAGCAGAACACCCACCACCGCCGACTGGAACGAGGCGATCAGCCCCAGAGTCTGCGGATCGCAAAGAGAGACCACTTCAGACGCCTTGATCGCCGGGTTCGCGGCCAGCGCCGCCTGCCGCGCCTCCACGCCGGGCTGCATCCCGTGGTCGCGCACGTAGCGCAGCGCCGCCGACTTGATGCCGCTGAAGGAGAAGTCGAAGCGCAGCCCCTGCTCACCCTCGCGGGGCTTGATGGCGTGGAACTGGAACGGCACCGCGCGCGGGTCGCCGTGGACCGCGAGCGCGTCCATCCAGGGGCCGCCCGGATACCCCAGCCCCAGCAGCTTGGCCACCTTGTCGTAGGCCTCGCCCGCCGCGTCGTCGACCGTGCGGCCCACGTTGCGGTAGCGCCAGCCCGGCTCCACCAGGTAGAGGTGCGTGTGGCCGCCCGATACCACCAGCGCCAGCAGCGGCGGCTCCATCGCGGCCTCGCCGCGCTGCCGCGCCTCCATCAGCACGGCGTGGATGTGGCCTTCGAGGTGGTTGACGCCGATCAGGGGGCGGTCGAGTCCGAAGGCCAGCGACTTCGCGTACAGGATGCCGACCAGCAGCGCACCCGCGAGGCCCGGGCCTTCGGTGACGGCCACCGCGTCGAGGTCGGCGAAGCTCACTCCTGCCTGCGCCATCGCGGCCTCGACCACGGGGACGATGTTGCGCAGGTGCTCGCGCGAGGCCAGCTCCGGCACCACGCCGCCGTGCTCGGCGTGCAGCGCCACCTGCGAGGCGACCACGTTCGAAAGAGCGGTCTCGCCCGCGCGCACGACCGAAGCCGCGGTCTCGTCGCAACTGCTCTCAATGCCTAAAATCAGCCCGCTCCGTCTCTGCGGAGGCATAGAATCCGTCATCTTTCTATTGTATGGAGTCGGCGCGGTAGCCTGTATACATGGTTCCCCTCACCCCTCCCGACACGCTGGAGTACCGCGCCGCACTGCTGATTGTGCGCGAGCTGCGTGCCGCCGGGCATCAGGCGTATTTTGCCGGAGGGTGCGTCCGCGACCTGCTGCTCGGCACTCCTCCCCATGACTTCGACGTGGCCACGAGCGCCACGCCGACCGAGGTGCTCGGCCTCTTCGACCACACCATCGAGGTCGGCGCGCACTTCGGGGTGGTGCTCGTGCGCCAGCAGGATGTCTCGACCGAGGTCGCCACCTTCCGCCACGACGGAGCCTACTCTGACGGTCGCCGCCCCGATGCGGTGCGTTTTTCGACCGATCCCAAAGAAGACGTGCTGCGCCGCGACTTCACCATCAACGGGATGCTCTTCGACCCGCTGGCCTCAGAGGTGCTCGACTTTGTAGGCGGTCGCGAAGACCTCGCCCGCCGCGTCATTCGCGCCATCGGCTCGCCCGAACTGCGCTTTTCTGAAGACAAGCTGCGGATGTTGCGCGGCGTCCGCTTCGCCGCCCGTCTGGGCTTCGAGATCGAGCCAACGACCGCCTCCGCCATGCGCCAGTACGCCAGCCAGATCACCCAAGTCTCGCTCGAACGCATCCGCGACGAGCTGACCCGGATGCTCACCGAGGGCCACGCTGCACGGGCCTTCGAACTACTGCACGAGACTGGTTTGCTGCCCGAGATTCTGCCCGAGATGGAGAAGCTGCGCGGCGTCGAGCAGCCGCCCCAGTACCATCCCGAGGGCGACGTCTGGGTCCACACGCTGCTGCTGCTGGAAAAGCTGCCCGCGGGCTGCTCGCCCACGCTGGCCTGGGGGGCGCTGCTGCACGATATCGGCAAGCCCGCCACCTTCCAGCCGCCCGACCCCGCCAAACCCGGCGACCGCATCCGCTTCAACGGCCACGTCGAGGTCGGCGTGAGGATTGCCGAGGTGATTTTGGCGCGGCTGCGCTTCTCGAACGAGGACACCGCCCAGATCCTCGCGCTGATCCAGAACCACATGCGCTTCGGCGATGTGCGCCAGATGAAGCAGTCCACGCTGAAGCGGTTTCTGCGCCTGCCGCGCTTTGAGGAGCACCTGGCGCTGCACCACGCCGACTGCACCAGCTCGCACGGCGACCTGAGTCTCTACGAGTTCGCCCGCCACCACTTCGAGACCGCCGAGCCGGAGGCCATACGGCCCGCGCTGCTGGTGACCGGGCGCGACCTGATCGCCGCCGGATACCGGCCCGGCCCGTGCTTCAAGGAGATGCTGGAGTTCGCCGAAGACGCTCAACTTGAGGGGCAGGTTCAGACCCGGGAGCAGGCGCTGATGCTCCTGAAGAACCGTTTCGCAATCTAACGATTGTGCGGGCCTTTAGCGAGAGATAGCTTCATCATGGGGCGCCGGGAGATAACTCGACTCAAAGATCAACACCGAGATGACCGCGACATAGGGAATCAACTCCGCAAAGACCCGGCTTTCGATAATCTCCCCCTGATAGAACATCACCCCGAACCAAAGCGGAACAACATAGAAGAACGTGCGCAACAGACGGTCTGGAATACGGCGGAAATAGAGGCAGAGAAACGGCAAGGTGAACGCGAACACCGAAATAGTTTGAATCAACCCCTTCGGACCCGATACATAACGAATGTTTTTGAAGAACCGCGGATAATCATCCATTGCGTTGTTGTGCAGGAACGGCTGCGCCATCCGGTGCGTAATCACAACCCAGGCGGCTAATAAGATCGCTGCCGTTATGCACAACTGCATCACCCGCCTCCTCTGGCTTCCCCCCTCGAGCGAAGACACCCAGGCTGCAAGCAGAAGGAGGGGCACCCACATAATCGTTGTCTCCCGGTTGTACGTTGCAATCGGCATCAGAACAAACAGTGGCCAGAGCCAGCCTCGATAGATGAAGTACAACCCCAGGCTGAATAGAAACATCGAGAGAAAGTCATACGGAAAGATGTCCTGATGCTCCCATCGGAAGCCCACAGTGATCACGAAGAACATCAACAGCAGGGTCGAAGGAAGCCAGATCAACGCGCCGTTGTTCGATGCTCTCCGGTATAGGAACGTTACCAGCAAGCCGCATCCCACCAGAGCCGAGAAGTCGATCACAAACAGCACATAGTTTGCGGGCTCTTCAAAGATGCCCAGCCCTTTATGACTGGCTCCCATGCGGGCTAACCTTGAATTATGCTCGGCCGCCCGGATCAAAGGCACCAGCAAAGCTCGTTTCTGATAGGGCAGACGCTCCCGCCCCTCGGACCACGCCCTCAGATTGACATAAGGAGAGTCGTTCGTCAGGGTGGAATGTACGGTGTAAAAGCAACCTGCCAGAAATAGAAGGATGTAAATTACCGCATTGCGCCGACTCATCGCCATCATATGTCCTTTATCTCACATGCCAGCCCATCGGCGGGAAGCACCTTTTCAGGATTCAAAACTCCGCTGGTGAAACTTTTCTCCAGCCTGCTAGCACGACGCGCCACAAAATCTGCGCCCAGAGCCTCCAGCCCAGAGCCAAACCTGCGCGAAAGTCATTCCTCCGCTTCGTCGAAACATCGCCTTCGCAGGCCTCTTCTGCTATTCTCGGCTGCATCTGAAGTTCTATGGCGACGCACGCTAAACTCGACCGCAAGCTGCTGAACACTCCCCTCGACGCAACCCCAGACACCGAGATCCTGATCGATGGCCGCCACTTCCCCGCACACGCGGGCGAGCCTCTCATCAACGCGCTGAACCGCTACGCCGAGACCTACTCCGCCCGCCAGACCCCGCAGGTCTGCTACCACGAGATGATGGGGCCGATCCAATCCTGCGACACCTGCATGGTTCAGGTGGACGGCAAGCTTGTCCGCGCCTGCGCCACGCCCGTGGCAGCCAGCATGTTCGTCGCCACCGAGGGCGAGACGGTCGATATCGCCCAGCGCGAGGCCTTCGACCGCATCCTCCAGAACCACATGCTGTACTGCACCGTCTGCGATAACAACAATCAGAACTGCGTGGTCCACAACACCACCGCCGTGCTGGACGTGAAGCACCAGTCCCGTGAGTACACGCCTAAGCCGTACGAGAAGGACATGTCCAACCCCTTCTACCGCTACGACCCGCAGCAGTGCATCCTGTGCGGGCGCTGCGTGGAGGCCTGCCAGAACGTGCAGGTCAACGAAACCCTCTCGATCGACTGGGCCTCGGCGCACCCGCGCGTGCTGTGGGATGGCGGGATGCAGATCGAAGGTTCTAGCTGCGTCTCCTGCGGCCACTGCGTCACCGTGTGCCCCTGCAACGCGCTGATGGAAAAGACCATGCTGGGCCACGCCGGATACCTGACCAACACCCCGCAGGCGGTGCTGAACGACATGATCGAGGTGGTCAAGGGCATCGAGCCGCCGATTGGCTACGGGCCGATCCTTTCGCTCTCGGAGATCGAGTCCGAGATGCGCCACGAGCGCGTGAAGCGCACCAAGACCGTCTGCACCTACTGCGCGGTCGGATGCAGCTTCGAGGTCTGGACGCGCGACCGCCACATTCTGAAGATCGAGCCGACGCACGGCCCCGCCAACGGCATCTCCACCTGCATTAAGGGCAAGTTCGCGTGGGGGCATATCAACTCCGGCGACCGGCTGGTGAAGCCGCTGCTTCGCGACGGCGATACCTTCAAAGAGATCTCGTGGAATGAGGCGCTGGATGTAATCCAGACGCGCTTTACCAAGATCCGCGACGAGCATGGCCCCGACGCGCTGGCCTTCATCGCCTCCTCCAAGTGCACCAACGAGGAGAGCTTCCTGATGCAGAAGCTCGCGCGCGCCGTCATCGGCACCAACAACGTGGACAACTGCGCCCGCTACTGTCAGAACCCGGCCACGATGGGGCTTCAGAGGACAGTCGGCTACGGCGGCGACTCCGGCTCCATCTCCGATATCGAGATCGCCGGGTTGGTCCTGATCGTCGGGGCCAACCCGGCCGAGAACCACCCCGTGCTGGCCACGCGCGTCAAGCGCTCGCACAAGCTGCGCGGCCAGCGCCTCATCGTCGCCGACCTGCGCAAGCACGAGATGGCCGAGCGCGCCGACCTCTTCTTCCGGCCCAATCCTTCGACTGACGCGGTGTGGATGAACGCCTGCGCGAAGTACATCCTCGATCATCGGCTCGCGAAGCAGGACTTTATAGACCAGTGGGTCAATCACTTCGAGGAGTACAAAAAGTCCCTCGCGCCCTTCACGCTCGAGCACGCCGAGGAGGTCACCGGCGTCCCCGCCGCGACGCTGGTCACGGTGGCCAACGAGATCGCCGCAGCCAACGGCGTCTGCATCCTCTTCGCCATGGGCGTCACCCAGCACTGCGGCGGGTCCGACACCGCCACCGCGCTCTCGAACCTACTACTGCTGACCGGCAACTACATGCGTCCCGGCGCCGGAGCCTACCCGCTGCGTGGCCACAACAACGTCCAGGGCGCCAGCGACTACGGCTCCATGCCCAACGTCTACTCGGGCTACCAGAAGGTCGATGACGAGGAGGTCCGCCTCAAGTTCGAGGCCGACTGGGGCGTGACCCTGCCCACCAGCACGGGCAAGGACAACCACCAGATGATCGACGCGATCCTCGAAGGGACGGTCCACTCGCTCTACATCAAGGGCGAGGACACCATCACCTCGGACTCGAACGCGAACTACGTCGCCGAGGCACTGCGCAAGGTCGACTTCCTCATCCTGCAGGACATCAACTTCTCCGAGACCTGCCGCTACGCCGACCTCGTTCTTCCGGCCTGCCCCTCGCTCGAAAAAGACGGCACCTTCACCAGCACGGAGCGCCGCATCCAGCGTATCTACAAGGCTTTGGAACCGCTCGGCGAGTCCAAGGCCGACTGGGAGATCATCCAGCTCATCGCCAACCGCATGGGCGGCAACTGGAAGTACAACCACCCCTCCGAGATCATGGACGAAGTGGCCCGCCTGACGCCGCTCTTCGCCGGGGTCAGCTACGAGCGGCTCGAAGGCTTCAACAGCCTGCAATGGCCCGTCGCCGCCGATGGCACGGACACGCCGCTGCTCTTCACCAAGGGCTTCCCCTTCCCCGACGGCAAGGCGCGCTTCTTCCCCGTCGACTATGTCGCGCCGTCCGAGGAGACGAACAGACGCTTCGATCTGCACCTGAACAACGGGCGGCTGCTCGAGCACTTCGAGCAGGGCAGCATGACCAAGCGCACGCCCGGCATCCACGAGATCACCCCCAACAGCTTCGTCGAGATATCGCCCGAGCTGGCCGCCGAGCGCGGCATCACCAGCGGCCGCCACGTGCAGCTCGAGTCCGCCTACGGCCGCGTGCGCGTGCAGGTGCTGGTCACCGAGCGCGTCCACGGCAAGCAGCTCTACATGTCGCTGAACTCGGTCGATGAGCCGGTAAACCGGCTGACCAGCTCCCACACCGACCGCCAGACCCACACCCCGGCCTTCAAGGAGACCGCCGTCAGCCTGACCGTGCTGCCCGAGCAGGGCGACAACCCGCTGCCGCGCAAGAACTTCCGCTACGGCACCCGCACCCCGCAGGACGGGCTCGAGATCCAGCGCAAGTGGGAGCAGCCGGGATACCACGTCCCCGGAACCCAGCCCGCCGACAAGCTCGTCCAGATCAAGTCCATCACGGTCTAGTAAGGAATCCTCTCATGGCTAATCCGCTACGCTTTACGCCGCTCCCCATCGACCCCAGGCTCGAGCTGAAGAAGCGTCTCGACGAGGCCCCGGCCAAGCACGCCGAGGCCCTGTTGGTGGCCTACGACCTGCTCCAGACCGCGCACGAGAAGGGCATCCTCGACCTGCTCGACGGAGCCATCAGCGGCAAGGACGCCATCGCGGGCAAGCTGGCCTACTACGCCAAGCAGCCCGGCGGCATCAACGCCATCCGCAACCTGCTCGAGGGGGCCAAGATCCTGATGGCGCTCGATCCCGAGACGCTCGAGCAGCTCTCGAGCGCCGTCACCATCGCAGCCGACCAGCATAAGGCCGAGAAGACCCCGCCCAGCCTTTGGCAGATCGCAAAACGCGCCACCAGTGAGGACAGTCGACGCGGGCTCTCGTTTATGACTCTGGTGCTCTCGAGCGTGGGGAAAGCTCTGAAGTAAACCTGTCCCGCCTATAAGGGCTAGGCCGGGGAAAGAAAGCAGACCTCGGGGGCTAAAGCCTGTACCTGCCCCAGAAGCAACAGCAAGAACAAAAGCAGAAACAGATTCCTCCGCTTCGCTCCTGAATGACAACCAAGAAAACAAGCAACGGCAACAACGCCCTCACGCCGGGCGGGCGGCACTTCGTGCGGTTCTCGACGCTGCGCGTGAAATGCCGACAGAGGCATTTTTTCCTTTTTATGCTCCAATGAAAGGGTGACGACTCACCCCTTCCAGATCGGCTCCATCCCCGTCGGCCACGGCCAGCTCTTCCTCATCGGCGGCCCCTGCGTCATCGAATCCGAGCACCACGCCCGCACCCTCGCCGCCGCCATCCAGCGCATCACCTCCGACCTCGGCATCCCCTACATCTTCAAGGCCAGCTACGACAAGGCCAACCGCACCAGCATCCACAGCTTCCGCGGCCCCGGCCTCGTCGAAGGCGCACGCATCCTGCGCCAGATCGCGCAGGACACCGGTTTGCCCGTCCTCACCGACGTCCACACCCCCGAGGACTGCCCCCGCATCTCGGACGCCCTCGACGACGCCGAGTTCGTCCTCCAGATCCCCGCTTTCCTCTGCCGCCAGACCGACCTGCTCATCGCCGCCGCCCAGACCGGCCGCGCCATCAACATCAAGAAGGGCCAGTTCGTCGCGCCGCCGGATATGAAGCACGCCGTCCAGAAGGTCCGCGACTCCGGCAACGAGCGCGTGAGCCTGTGCGAGCGCGGGGCCAGCTTCGGCTACAACAACCTCGTCGTCGATATGCGCGCGTTGCCCATCATGCGCGGCTTCGCGCCGGTGGTCTTCGACGGCACCCATTCGGTCCAGACCCCGTCGTCGGCGGGCGGCGTCTCCGGCGGACAGCCCGAGTTCATCCCGGTGCTCGCCCGCGCAGCCGTGGCCGCGGGCATCGACGGCCTCTTCCTCGAGGTCCACGACAATCCCGCCCAGGCCAAATCCGACGGAGCCAACGCCCTGCACCTGCACCACCTGAAGGCTCTGCTGGAGCAGTTGCTGGCCATCCACGCGGCTGTCCAGCCGAAGTAAAGCGCCCTCACGCCGGGCGGGCGGCACTTCGTGCTGTACTTAGCTTCGCGTGCTCCTCCCGTTGGTCGGAAAGAAAAATTCTCGCTGCCGACCAGCGGGAGACCCTCAGAAGATGATCCCTCCCACACCACCCCGAGAACCGTACGAAGTACCCAAAAAAAAGGCCCCTCGTGAGAGGGGCCAATCTGCCTTGGTTCTCTCTGGTTAGGAGAGCTTGGAGCTGACGCGCTCGTTACTGCGGGCGCATCTCGCAAACTTGCTACTGAACTTGCGGGTGACGGGGGATTAGACTCCCGCCACCCTGGAGAGGTTGTAGAGGGTTACTGGGGCGTGCTCGCGGTAATCGCCGAGTTCGGCGGATTCGCAACGCCGCGTGCCGAGCTTTGCTGGCCCGAAGCGCCGCTGTTCATGGTGGCGAGGCTGTTATGCAGCAGCGTCACCTGCACTCCGTTGGTCAACGGCTTCTCGCCGTCCGCGGTCGCGACCGTGTTCTTGCCGAGACCCGTGCGATAGATCCGGTAGATCGGCACCTGGTGCTCGGTCACGAGATAGCGGACCACCGAGTCCGCCATCGCCTGCGACGTCTGCACGCCGCCGCGCGAGTAGCCCTGCACCTCGACGATGTAGCCCTTTTCAGACGCCAGCCGGGACGCAACCTCGTCCAGATCGGCCTTCGCCTTCGGTCCCAGGGTGGTACGACCCGCGGCGAACTTCACCGACGTCGCCGTCACCTGCTGGTACTGGTCCAGATTGCTCACCGTGCCGTTCAAGGCATTGGTGCGGTCGCTGGCGCTGCCGGCCAGCGTGTTAGCCTGATTGGCGCGGTTGGCGGCATCCTGCGCGTGGGTGTCGGCCGTGTTGGCGGCCACCAGCGCCCGGTTGATACCGGCGGTAGCGCGCGAGTCTACGTCACGGATATCGTTCGCATTCTTCGCCTGCAACTGGTCAAGCTCGTTGGTGCGATCCTTGATCGGATCGATCTGCCTGTGAACCCACTTCTTACGGGCCAGGGGGTTCATGTGGCCCCAGAAGCCCTCCTTCGACTGAGTCTCGAGCGGCTTGCCCGTCGCGTAGCTGCCCGTGTTATCGGGGCTCATGTTGGACGAAGCAGCCGGGGCGCTCTGCGCAGGCGCTGCGGCATCCTGACCGGCCTGGGCCGACTGGGCAAACGCCGAACCGAAGGTAGTTCCTACAATCAGTGCCGAGAGTCCAAGTACTTTGCGTGGATTCATCATATTGGTCTTTGCTCCTTAGTCCCCGCCTCTGCCTTTTTATCGAAACCGGCGAGTACGGTTGCTGGCAGAAGGTCACCAAGCTTGTACGCATTGACTAGAGCAGCCCGAGTGCCAAACTCGAACTAAACCAATAAGTGTTTACAAATGAGCACCTTATGTAAATTTGCACAGGTTTTACTCATGCCCTGAAAGCTCTCTGGGTCGGCAAATACTTCCGGGTCACCGGCGATTTTTTCCGCGCAGAATCCTCCCCCCGTTACCTCAGAGATACCCCGGTGACGTGAATCTCCGGATACTGCTGGTTCCAGTTGCCGGTAATTCCTTCGAACGCCAGGCGGAACTCACGGTCCTCACCCGGCTGGAGCGGGGTAGCGCTCAGGGTCTGGGTATCCACGTAGGGCTCGTGGGTGCGGATCAGGCTCACCGGCACGGTCTCGACCTGGGGCGGCATCTGGACGTCGTTCTTGAAGAGCACCTGCACGGTCGCGCCGGTCAGGGTCTTCGCGCCGTTGTTTTTGATGTGACCGTCGATGAAGGTCGTCTTGCCGCCCGAGAGGCTGGTCGATTCGCTCATCTGGATGCCTGAAATCGCCAGGCTGGCCGCATAGGGATCGAGCGGCAGCAGCGTGCCTGCGGGCGGCGCGGGCTTGCGGTGGCTGGTGAGCAGGATCACCGCGGCTACCAGCAGCATGACCACTCCGGCCACGCCCCAGGCCATCACTGGTACGCCGCCCCGTTCGGGAGTTGGCTCGGAGAACATCTTTGCATCGCTCATAATGCCCAGATTGTAATTCGGGTGATTGACGGAGAGAGATTAGGACGGGGAAAGAAAGCATACCTCGGGGGCTAAAGCCCGCTTCTGTGGGGAGTTTTAATGTCCGGGCTAAAGCCCGGACCTACCCCAGAAGCAACGGCAAAAGCAAGAACAAGGGCAAAGCAGAAGCAGATTCCTCCGCTTCGCTCCTGAATGACAACCAAGAAAACAGGCAACGGCAAAAGCAACGGCAACGGCAAGAACAACGGCTGCTCGCTGCCGACCAGCGGGAGGCCCTCAGAGGATCATTCCCCCATGCAGCCCCGAGAACCGTACGAAGTACCCCCGAGAACGGTACGAAGTACCTAGCCGAATTGGGGTCTCTTTACCGTCTGGCGCAGGTCTTTGCCCTGCATCTCGACCACCACGCACATCTCCTGCAACCGGCTCCTCATGCGCTCGCCGATGCGGTCGCCCAGCGTCTCCTCGCGCATCGCCGCTCTGGCCGCGCCGCCCGAGGCCAGCTCCAGCGCCGTGCCCAGCGGTGCGGCGTTGCCGTAGTTCGTGGTGATGATCGTCGTCCGCCGGTCGTTGTAGCGAGTGTTCAGGATGTGCGCGACCGTATCCCAGACCCAATCCGTCGGCTTCGACGCGCCCAGCTCGTCCAGCACCAGCACGTCAGCGTCGAAGACCGGCGAAAGAATCTCCAGCTCGGTCGCCTGCACCTGGCGGTTGTAGCTGTTCTGCACCTGCTTCAGAAGCTCGCGATAGTCGCAGAAAAGCCCTGTAACGCCGCGCTCCAGCACCAACGCGCGCAGAATCCCCGTGGCCAGGTGCGTCTTCCCCACCCCGATCGAGCCGGTCAGCAGCAGCCCCGTTCCGCCGGTCTCCAACGGATAGCCCTCCACGAACTTCTTCGCCAGCAGATGCGCGGCCTGCAGCGAGCGGGTCGCACCGGCAAAGTCCGTGTCGAAGTCCTCGAGCGTGCAATGCTCGTACCGCTTGGGGATGCGGGTCTGCGCCAGCTTGCGCTCCGCACGCCGCTGGACCCGGCAGACGCAATCCCGCACAAAACGCTCGCCATCCGGCCGCACCACGGTGCGCAACCCGGCTCCTTCGCAGATGGGACAAACCTCTTCCATCTCCCTAGTATCGCAGTCTGAATCCATTTGCCCGGTGTGCGAATCTTATCTACAATGAGGAAAGCCTCCGTGTATCTTCAGCGGAAGCCTCAAAAGCAAGCCGGTAGCGCGACAGGCCCTTCGATGTGTACGTGAACATACCGTATGCAAGCGATCCGCAAGCCGGCCACTGCAATCAAAAGGATACGCATCATGCCAAAGGCAGGGATTCACCCGTCTTATAACGAAATCAACGTCAAGTGCGCCTGTGGTTCGGTCTTCCAGACCCGCTCGACCCACAAGGGCGACATCGTCCTTGAAATCTGCTCCGCTTGCCACCCCTTCTTCACCGGTAAGCAGAAGCTGATCGACACCGCCGGTCGCGTGGACCGCTTCCGCCGCAAGTTCGCCCAGTCGGATGCCGCCAAGGCAGCCGCTGCCGCCGAAACCAAGTAACGGCTGGAACCAGGTAATACAAGGGCAACTCAACCGAAGAGGCTCCCGCTGCCCGCGGGGGCCTTTTCACTGTAAAAATTCTTTTAGAGAAGACCATGCAGAAGCACTGGGACAATCCGGCCGAACACGCCATGCCGACGCACACCCGCGTGCCTGCAACGTTCTCCATCGGCAACGTGCGCATCGCGCCCGCGACGGTGCTGGCCCCCATGGCCGGGGTCACCGATACGGTCTTCCGCCGCTTCATCAAGAACGCGAGCAAGTTTACTCCAGACGCCAGCGACGCCAACGTTGATGCCGTAACCTCGAACGAGCAGTCCGGCTGCGGGCTGATTATGACCGAGTTCACCTCGGCCGACGGCCTCTCGCGGATGCGCGAGACCAAGCGCAAGCGCTACCTGACCTACTACGACGACGAGCACCCCATCAGCGCCCAGCTCTTCGGGTCCAAGCCCGATACGCTCGCCGACTCGGCGCGCATCTGCCAGGACGCGGGCTTCGATATCGTGGACCTGAATCTGGGCTGCCCGGCCAAGCGCGTCGTCTCGTGCAATGGCGGCTCGGGCCTGCTGCGCGACCTGCCGCTGATCGAGGTGCTCTTCAAGCAGATTCGCGCCGCCGTTACGATTCCCTTCACCGTGAAGTTCCGGCTGGGGTGGAACGACGCCAACATCGTCTGCGTGGAGCTGGCCAAGCTGGCCGAGGACTGCGGCCTGAACGCCGTGGCGCTGCACGCGCGGACGCGCGAGGACGGCTACTCCGGGCAGGCGCGCTGGGAGTACATCGGCGCGGTGAAGGATGCTGTGAAGATTCCCGTCATCGGCAACGGCGACATCCTGACGCCCGAGGACGCGGTCTCGATGGTCCACACCACCGGCTGCGACGCCGTGATGATCGGCCGCGCTGCGCCCGCGAATCCGTGGATCTTCCGCCAGATCGCGCAGTACACCGCCACGGGCCGCTACGACAAGCCCACCGACCAGGATCGCTACCGGATGATCCGGGCCTACTTCGGAATGTTGCTCCACGAGTTGGAGGAGCACCCGGTCATCACCGGGGTTCCCGGCGTCGAGCTTTCGGACGAGGACAAACGGCTGCAACGCAACCGCGAGTCCGCCCTGCGCGAGGCCATCGGCAAGATGAAGCAGTTTGCGAGCTGGTTCACCCACGGGATTCCCGGCGGCTCCACGCTGCGTAAGCAGATCTTCGAGGCGAAGAACGGCGACTCGGTGCTCGACGCCGTGGAGGCGTTCTTCGAGACACGCTCTGCGCAGCCTGAGCCAGAGCCCGAGCTGGTCGCCGCCAGCAGCTACCCCTTCCGTTCATAAGCCGCAAGAATCTTTCTTCCGACCAACGGGAGGACCATGCGAAGCTCTAAAAAGGCGGGCAAACGCCCGCCCTCCGCGCAGGAGGCCCGTCCGGCAGGACAGAATGTTTCCAGTTACAAATTGTGCCTCCACGGTGTGCTAGCTTGAGGCTATGAACGAGTCGTTGCGCTTCCCGATTGGAAAGTTTTTCCCGCCTGAGACCATCCTCGAAGAGACCCGCCTCAGCGCCATCGCCACATTGGCCGAGCTGCCCGCGCAGCTTCGCGCCGCCGTTGCAGGACTGGATGACCACCAGCTCGACACCCCTTATCGCGAGGGCGGCTGGACCGTCCGGCAACTGGTGCATCACATCGCCGACAGCCACATGAACGCCTTCATCCGCGTGCGTCTCGCTCTGACTGAGGACTGGCCGACGATCAAGCCCTACAACCAGACCGCGTGGGCCAACCTGGCCGATGCCAAGGCCCCAGCCGCGTGGTCTCTGGACCTGACTGAGAGCCTGCACGCCCGCTGGGTCATGATGCTGACGGCCATCGCGGGCGACGAGAGCCAGTGGCAGCGCGGCTTCCTGCATCCTGAGAGCGGTCGCCGCCAGACTGTCGAGCAGGTCACGCTGCTCTACGCCTGGCACTCGCGCCATCATCTGGCGCACATCACCGGGCTGCTCCAACGCGAGGGGTGGTAGCTCGAGAATGAAGGCAGCGGCAGAGCCGGAGCAGACGCCTCAACAGATCGCGGCAGCGCTTGAGGCCTTCCTGGCCGAGTCGCCCGCCGCCGTCGTCCTCGAGGACGGCAAGGTGCTCTTCGACATGCGCAGGGCGAAGTACAGCCTCTCCACTGAGCATGGCCGCTGTACCGTGCAGTTCTGGGGCGAGGAGGGCAACCTCGTCCGGCGGGTGAGCGCGGCGGTGGTGCGCAGCAAGGTGCTGCGGCTGACGACGCACCGCTTCGGCCACGTTCGCACCCAGTTGCTCGAGATCGCCGCCGACCTCGACCGCCGCACTCCCAGCACCCGCGAAGCCACCCGTATCCGCTTCCTGAAAGTCCTCGAACGCGCCCTCTTCCGCCAGTTTCCCGACTGCCGCGCCGATGCCTTTCGCACCGCGATGGACCTTGAAAAGAGCTTCGGCCCGGCCTACGCGCGCGGCCTGCTGGTGCGCGGGCAACAGGCCTGGGCAGTGATCGCGGTCAACCGCGAAGAGACCCAGACGACCGTCGACGGCATCCTGACGCTGGGGCTGCTCTGGCTGCACGCCTGCCGTGAGAGCGGCGATGGCCGCCGCGTCGTGGCTGGTCTCAAGCTTGTGGTTCCGCGCGGCATGGGCACGCTGACGCTCTCGCGGCTGGCGTGGATCAACGCTGAGGCCGCGCCCTGCGAGCTGTGGGAGCTGGACGAGCGCGGCGAGGAGATGGAGCCGCGCGAGGCCGCCGACCACGGCAACCTGAAGACCCGCCTCATCCACGCTCCGAACCTTGCCGCCGCCCACGAACGCTTCGCCGAAGCTGCCGCACGCGTGCTGGCGCTGGTGCCCGAGGCCATGCGGTCCGTGGTCGAACAGCGCGTCCGCACCGGCGGCGAGATGGCCTTTCTGCTCCACGGCCTCGAGTTCGCCCGCGTCCGCGTGGGGGCTTCGGCTGAGTCGTTCAACCGCGTCGAGCAGCTCACCTTCGGGGCCGGGGCCAACGCGGTCGAGCTGACCGCCGACACCGAAGCCGACCTCCGCGAACTGGTGACGCGGCTCTTCGAGCGCCGCACCGCCACCGGCGACAAGCGCGACCCGCTCTACCGAATGCAGCCCGAGCGCTGGCTCGAGAGCGTCCTCCGGCGGGATGTCACGCTCATCGAGCCGCACCTCGACCCCGCCCACGTCTACACGCAGGTGCCCGCCTTCGCCGCCTCGGATCGAGGGATGCTCGACCTGCTCTCGGTCTCGCGTGATGGCCGCCTAGCCGTCATCGAGCTGAAGGCCGACGAGGACCTTCACCTTGCGTTGCAAGGGCTCGACTACTGGGTCCGCGTGCGCTGGCATCACCTCCAGACCGCCGATCACTTCACCGGCCTCGGCGAGTTCCAGCGCCACGGCTACTTCGGCGGAGTCATGCTCGCCAAGGAGTCGCCGCACCTCTACCTCGTGGCCCCGGCGCTGCGCATCCACCCTGCTACCGAGACCGTTCTCCGCTACCTTTCGCCGCGTGTGGACTGGAGGCTGGTCGCCCTCGATGAGCGTTGGCGCAGCCGCCCCAAGGCCATCTGGCGCAAGCACAACCGCCCGCAGACTCCAGCCGTGTAACCTCTCTGCATGGAAAACTTTCGCCTCCGTGTCTTCCGCGCGGTCGCCCGCCACCTCAACTTCCGCCAGGCCGCGGAGGAGCTATTCCTCACCCAGCCCGCGGTCACCCAGCAGATCAAGGCGCTCGAGGCCGAGCTGGCCGTGGCGCTCTTCGACCGCTCCGGTGGCCGGGTCACGCTCACCCCATCGGGAGAGGCCCTGCACCCCTTCGCCGAGCGGCTGGCTGGCCTTGCGGAAGAGGCACGCGAGGCCGTGGCCGCCACCACCGGGGGCAACGCCGGACGGCTCACCGTCGGGGCCTCCCAGACCATCGGCCAGTACCTGCTGCCGCGTCTCATCGCGGGCTTCCTCAAGGAGAATCCACGGGTCGAGATCGGCGTCATCGGCGGCAACACCCAGGCCATGCTCGAAGCCCTGATGGACCACCAGGTGCAGGTCGCCCTCATCGAAGGCCCAGCCATGCGGCGCGACGTCCGCGTGGATGATTTTATGGAAGACCACATGGTCTGCGTGGCTCCGGCGGGGCACGAGTGGGCCGGAGAGGAGATATCAGTGTCCGATCTAGCGACCGCGACCCTGGTCACGCGGGAGCTTGGCTCCGGCTCCCGCCGCATCGTCGAGACGGCGCTCGAGAACGCCGGGCTGAAGATCAAGAACCTCAACCTCGGCATGACCTTCGACTCCACCGAAGGTCTACTGAGCGCGGTCGAAGCGGGGCTGGGGATCGCCTTCGTCTCCCGCTGGGCGGTGCGCAATCAGCTCGCGCTCGGCACCCTGCGGCTGGTCCGCGTGCGCGGGGTAGAGCTGGGGAGGATGTTCTCCATAGCCACCGTCGCCGGGCCCGATCCCACCGGCCTCGCTGGAGCGTTTCACCGCTTTGTGCTGGAGCGAGCCGAGGATCTGGCTCCACGGGCTACAGGGCGTGGCGCTAAATGATTTAAGAGCGCCCTAACGCCGGGCGGGCGGCACTTCGTGCGGTACTGGGCTTCGCGTGGTCCTCCCGTTGGTCGGAAACTAACTTTTTGTTTTCGACCAACGAGGGTACTTCAAATGGAGATAACTCCGTAGTAGATCGCCGCCAGCGATGCTGTCGCCACCACGATCCACAGCACAACCCCCTGCACCAGCGGCCTCACCCCCACCTGCTGCAACGTCTTCTTCGACAGCCCCGTCCCAATCAGGAACAGCGTCGCCGTCAACCCCGTCCGGCCCAGGTGGTTCAGGCTCGCGGACCCCGCCGCGAACTGCGGCAGATACGTGTTCGCCACCGAAGCCACGACGAACAGGAAGATGAACCACGGAATCTTCACCTTGGCCTTCTTGCCCGAGGTGCTCTTGCGGCTCATGTAGGCCGCCGTCAGCAGCGAGACCGGCACGATCCACAGCGCGCGAGCCAGCTTGACCGTGGTGCCGATGGCCAGCGCCTGGTTGCCGTACCTCGCCGCCGCACCCACCACCGAGCTGGTGTCGTGAATGGCCAGCGCGCACCACAGGCCGAACTGGTTCTGGTTCAGGTGCAGCGCCCAGCCGATCGCCGGGAAGATCAGCAGCGCGATCGAGTTCAGCAGAAAGACGGTGCCCATGGCGACGCTGATCTCTTCCTCGCTCGCCTCGGTGATCGGCGCGACCGCCGCGATGGCCGAGCCGCCGCAGATGGCGGTGCCCGCCGTGATGAGGAACGAAGACTTGCCCGCGACCTGGAGAAGCTTGCCCACCACGAGGCCCAGCACCATTGCGCCGGTGATGCTGATGGCCGTGTAGAGGAAGCCCGAGCGCCCGGCGTGGACGACCTGCGCGAGGTTCATCCCAAAGCCCATCGCAACCACAGAAATTTGCAGCAGCAGCTTCGAGAGCTTGCTGGACTCGCGGTGGAAGGGGTGGTCGAGCGTGAGGCCGAAGGTGATGCCGCCGACCAGCGCAATCGGCGGCGAGACTAGGCCACTGGCCGCGAGCAGCAAGCCAAGGAAGAAGAGGGTCTTGGGATCGAGCTTGCTGGGTTCGGAGGGTTTGGTTCTGTTGAGTGCGGCGGGAGTTTCGACTGCGGTAGCCATCGTTCAAAGCCTCTGATGATTACCTTCCGCCTATGGCTGGGCAGAGTCCAAGTAGAAGATTTGATGGCCGATAAGGAATAGTTTGAAGAGGTGATTAAGGCAGGAAACACGCGCAGCGTCGAGAACCGCACGAAGTGCCGCCCGTCCGGCGTGAGGACGCTTTTAAGCTGTTGTCTCAGTTGCGGAATCGCTTCCAGTCTCGTAGCCTCTACCCCATGCGTCTTCCCTGCCTCGCCCTGATCGCCGCCGCGCTGCTCCAGCCCCTCGCCGCCGCCACGCCGCCGCGCTTCGTGGGCTTCGACCGCAACGACTACCCCGGAGACGCCGCGCTGCCAGCGCTGCATCGGCAGTTCGCCTTCGCGGGCTACTGGCTGAACACGCCGCCGGGCGCGAAGCAGAACACCTGGCTCGGCCACCGCAGGCAGTTGATCGCCGCGGGCTTCGGCTTCCTGGTGCTGTTCAACGGACGGCTGCAAGCGGAGATTCAAGCGTCTCACCGCAAGCCCGAAGAGCTGGGCCGAGCAGACGCCGCCAGGGCCATTGCGGCCGCGCGCAGCGAAGGTTTTCCCAACGGCACCATCCTCTTTCTCGATCAGGAAGAAGGCGGCCGTATGGACCCGGATCAGGCGGGCTACCTCTTTGGCTGGACCGAGGCCGTCGCCCTATCGACTTACAAGCCCGGCGCTTATGTCAGCGGCCAGCCCGTGCTCGACGATCCCGGACCCGGTACCATCACCTCCGCGCAGGATATCCGCGAGAAGATCGCCGCACGCCATCTGCACCCGATCTCGCTGTGGGTCGCGCAGGACGCCTGTCCGCCCGCGCCGGGGTGCGTAGTCACTCATCCACCGGCGTTGAGCAGCAGCGGCACGCCGGATATCGTCGCGTGGCAGTATGCGCAATCGCCGCGCCGCAAGAGCATTACGCGGGCCTGCGCCCAGACCTATGGCGCGGACGGCAACTGCTATGCCGAGGATAAGAAGTTGTTTCTAGACCTGAATGTTGCCGCCTCGGATGATCCTTCGCATGGACGATAAAAGCAACAACAACAGCGCCCTTGCGCCGGGCGGGCGGCACTTCGTGCGGTTCTCGACGCTTCGCGTGTTTTTTGCCTACTAGTTTGTTTTAGGTGATCCCAGATCCATCGCCTGCGCGGGCCGATCACCCGCCTCATGCTCCGGCGTCTCCCACCCCGGCAGCACCTGCGACCCGGTAATCAGACGCACCCCATCGTTGAACGTCAGGTACGTCCAGGCCCACTGGCGAAAGACCGCAAACCGATTGCGGAAGCCGATCAAAAAGAAGATGTGGACGACGAGCCACACCAGCCAAGCCATAAACCCGCTCCAGTGCGCCTTGAACGGCCACTCGATCTTCGCCACCGCGGCAGCGCGCCCGATCGTCGCCATGTCGCCCTTGTCGAAGTAGCGAAAGCCCTGCGGCGACGGCTTGCCCGCCAGCAGCCCGCCGATGCGCTTGGCCACGTAATCGCCCATCTGCATCGCCGGCTGCGCCACGCCGGGAACCTGCTTGCCGTCCTGCTCGAAGTGCGCCAGATCGCCGCAGATGAAGACGTTCTCCATCCCCTTGGGATTGAGGTACTGATCGACCAGCACCGCGCCGCGCTTGTCCGTCTCCGCGCCCAGCAGCTTGCCCAGCGGCGAGGCCTGCACGCCCGCAGCCCATAGCGTCACCACCGAGTCGATTCGCTCCTGCCCGACCATCACGTAACCCGGCTGCACCTCCGTCACATGCGCGCCCGTGCGCACCGTGACTCCAAGCGCGTTCAGTTGCTCCAGCGCCTTCTGCCGCAGGTCCGGCGGGTACGCGGTCAGCAGGTTCGGCGAGCCTTCAAGGATCAGTACCTGCGCTGACTTTGTATCGATGTGCCGAAAGTCCTTGGTCATGTAGAGCCGGGCGATATCCGAGATGGCTCCCGCCAACTCGACGCCCGTAGGCCCGCCGCCGATGATGACGAAGTTCAACGGGGGATGGCTCCCCGTCTCGAGCATCTGGCGCTCGGCCAGCTCAAAAGCCAGCAATACCCTCCTCCGTATCTCAGTCGCGTCCTCAAGCGTCTTGAGTCCCGGAGCCAGCGCCGCCCAGTCGTCTCGGCCAAAGTAGGAGTGCGTAGAGCCGGTAGCCACCACCAGGTAGTCGTACTCGAGAACCGAGCCGGTCTTGAGGTGGACCTCGTTAGCTGCGGTGTTGAAGCCCACGGCTTCGTCCATCAGGACGCCGACGTTCTTGTGATCGCGCATGATGGAGCGGATAGGCTGCGCGATGTCGCCGGGCGAGAGCACCGCCAGCGCAACCTGGTAGAGCAACGGCTGAAAGACATGGTGGTTACGGCGATCGACCAGGGTGATATCCACCGGCAATTTAGCTAAACCAAGCGCGGCGTGGATTCCGCCGAAGCCGCCTCCGATGACCACCACACGCTTCCGGACTCGCCCGCCTACCCCTGCCATCTGTGCCGATGCCATGCGCTCTCCCCCTGGTTGTCTTCTGCCCCAATTGTACTGATGGCACTTGGACACCAAGCGACGAGAATCTTTCTTCCGACCAACGGGAGGACCACGCGAAGCTTTAAAAAGGCGTGCAAACGCCCGCCCGCCGCGCAGGCGATCCGTCCGGCAGGACATGCCTTTACGGTGAACGCAGCAGCACAGCCGTGGCAAAGCCCTGCGTACCGGCGGAGATCGTCACGTTCGTCGCGGTGGACGCTCCGTCCACGGTTGGCGGAGTGATCGTCACCTGTCCACTAACATCGGTCACCGCGGACAGGGTCTTCGAGGCCAGCACCGGAGCCGCCGGGCAACGGCCCTGTGTGGGGCAAGCCATCGTCTGCTCGGTCACCGTCTCGTGGATCGTCATCGGCGCACCGGCGATGCTATGTCCTGCGCCATCAATCACGCGGGCCACCACGGGCTGCAATGCGCCGCCCGTAACTACCTGTCCCGCGCCGCTGACGACAACCACCCTCCACTCCGATGCAGAGACCGACACGGCCTGGAAGCTGGCGCAGACCATACCCCAGGCGCACGCCTGCGCACTCGCGGAGAGGCCCGCAGCCAGCGGTCCGGCGACTGCCGAGATAGTACTGAGGCCGGTGGCGTCGGTCAACGACTGGGCACCCGACACCGACAGCCCGCTCGAACCGGTCCAGCTTACCGGGATGCCCGCGCCCGGCGATCCGTTCAGGATCGCAGCGGCCGCAAGCGTCCACGGCACCACCGCGCCCTCGGCCATGAAGAGCTGCGGCACGCTCGCGATCAGGGCTTCGGTATCGGCGATGCCGGTCACCGTCGCCTCCTGCACCGCGGCTCCGTCCGCTGCCTGCAGCACAACCGTGCCCTCCGCCAGAGGAGTAATGACGACCGAGGCAATTCCGTCGACATCGCTCACCACGTTGCAGGAATCTGCGGCGCAGGCTGACAAGCGCCCCAATCCACTCGTAACAGTAAACGTTACGTTTCTTCCAGCGACCGGCGTCACGCCGTCTCCAGCCAGCACCTGTACCGCAAACGGCGTCACGAAGGCGGTCCCGATGTAGCTCGATCCCGACGGCACGCTCACCGGTTGCAGCGACTCCGGCTTCTCCACGGCGATAAACGAAGCCGTCTGGGACAGGCTGCCGCTGGAGGCCAGGAGCGTAACGGTGCCAGCCGCCAACGGCTTGACCGTCAGCGATACATTGCCGCCCGCATCCGTTGTCACGACGCAGCTTGCAGCACCGCAGCCCAGCGTGGCCGATCCTCCTGTAACCGATACAATTACACTCTTACCCGGGTCAGGGGCCACCCCTCCATAGAGCGAGAGCCGAACCGCAAAAGGCACCGCCGCCACGTCGCCCACGTAGGCGCCGCCGCTGGGAGTACTGACCAGACTCAGAACATCCGGCGCACTCACCACCACAAAGCTGGCACTCTGGGTGACCGCACCATCGGCGGCCAGCAGAGAGAGGGTGCCGGTCGAAGTCGGCGTAATCAGGCTCGAGGCCATTCCCGCCGCGTCCGTCGCCAGCGTGCAGGTGGGCTGTCCGCAGGCGAAGAAGACGCCCGAGCCATTTGTAATTGAAAATGTTACATTCCTTCCCGCGGTCGGAGTAACTCCATCTCCAGCCAACACCTGCACCGCAAAGGGCGTTGCGGAGAGGACCCCGGAGTAGTTCAAGCCCGACGGCACGCTGACCACATGGACGATATCCGGCTTGGCCACGGCGGTAAGCGAGGCCGTCTGGGTCAGCGGTCCGCTGGAGGCGAGGAGAGTGATGGATCCAACCGCCAGCGGAGTGATCGTCGTCGACACATTACCGCTCGCATCCGACGTCACGACGCAGCTTGCGGCACCGCAGCCCAGCATGGCCGAACCTCTTGTAACCGACAAAGTTACATTCTTGCCCGCATCTGGAGTTACCCCGTCGTAGAGCAGCAGCCGCGCCGCAAAGGGCACCGCCGCCACGTCGCCCACATAGATGCTCCCGTTGGGAGCACTCACCAGTCGCAGGACGTCCTGCGTGCTCGACACCGTAAAGCTTGCTCTCTGCGTGACCGTGCCATCGGCAGCCAGCAGCGTGACGGCCCCTGTCGAGAGCGGCGTAAACAGGCTCGATGCGGTTCCGGTCGCGTCCGTCACCAGCGTACAGGTGGAGAGGCCGCAGGCCGAGAACGTCCCCGTCCCGCTTGCTACCGAAAAAGTTATAACTTTGCCGGGAGTAGGCGTGCTCTGCCCCGCGCCGATCACCTGGACAGCAAAGGGCGTCGTGACGGCTTGGCCCGCGTAAAGGGTGCCTGTCGGCGCACTGACCAACTGCATGATGTCCGTGCTCGCGACGCCGTTCATCTCCGCTGTGACCACAAGCTGCAACTCCTCGGCTTGCAGGGCGATGGGACCGGGCACCAGCGGCGTCACCGTCGAGCTGACATACCCGTTGGCATCGGCTGTGAGGATGCAACTGGGAAAGGCGCACGCGCCAAAGCTCACCTGGCCCGGAATACCGGTCAGCGTCACCTGGATGATATACGGCGTAACACCGTTAGATTGCAGAGACTGGACTTTGAATAGCGTCGGCGAGACCTGGCCGATCGGCTGGTTGCCCGTGGGGGCCGAGATAAGGCGCAGTATCCGGGGCGCGGCCAGAACCGTCTCGCCAAACGACTGCACGGCGGTGCCGTATGCTGCCTGGATCGTATACGTGCCGATCTGCGTAAGGTAGACCTGCCCTGCTGCCGCCTGCCCCTGATTATTGGTTGTCACGATGCAGGGGTTCGTACCGCACTGCGTGAATATGGCTCCTTGCAGGGTTCCATCGGCGGTCGAGGTGGAGGTGAACACGATCTGCTGCTGCGCGATAGGCGTGATGCCATCGGCCTGATACAGGCCCACGGTAAAGCCTCCCAGGCCGGAGTTGATATAGCCGCTGGCCACAGGAGCCGCGAGGATCTTGAGCACCGGGGTGTTATCGAGAGCAGTGAAGGAGGCCGTCTGGGAGACTAAGCCATCGGTCGCCAGCAGAGTGACGGGGCCAGCCGTGGAGGGCGTGACGCCGGTGGAGGCCAGACCGTTCGCGTCCGTGGTAACCACGCAGGTGGATGCGGAGCAGGCATTGAAGCTGACCACGCCGGTAGTGGCCGAGAAGGTAATCTGCCTTCCAGCCATCGGCGTGCGCCCGTCCGTGGCCAGCAGCTTCACCGTGAAGGCCGCGGCAGCGGTTCGGCCAGCATAGACGCTGCCCGAGGGCGCGCTGACCACCTGTACGGAGCCCGCCGGAGCAATCGCGGTAAAGGTCGACTGTAGCGTGACCGTCTTGTCCGTGGCCTGGAGGGTCACGGCTCCGGCAGACAGCGGGATTACGGCGGTGGAGGCTACGCCGGTCGCATCGCTCATCACCACGCAGGTCGCCCGGCTACAGGCTCCGCACTGCAAGGCGCTGGGCTGGCCGGCGACGCTGCCCGAGAAGGTCACCGGCTCGCTCACCACCGGCGTTACACCGTCGGGCTTGAGGATCTGCACGGCGAAAGGGACGCTGGCCGCCTGGCCGGAAAAACTTGTGCCCACCTGCGCGGTCAGCAGCTTCATCACGTTGGGCTGGCTGGCCGTGTTGCTGTAGGTCAGCGCGGCGGGCAGGGTGCTGGTCGCGCCGGTGGTCAGGTCGGAGACGGTGACATCGACCGCCGTGCCGCTGCGCGCGAAGGCGGCGGACAGGGAGGGCACCGCCACGACCAGATTGTTGGAGCTGGCGCTGATGGGCGTGGCCTCGACCCCGTTCACCTGCACGATGTTGCCCGCGCGGAAGCCCATTCCGGTGATGGTGAGGGTGTCTCCGCCCGCGGTCCCGACCGTCGCCGGAGCCAAGCTATCCGCGTAGAAGAGGCGCGCCTGGTAGGCGAAGTCGGGGCGGCCGTCGCCTCGCTGATCCGCTACGACCAGGCGGATAGACGTTGCCGAGCCGGACGCGACCGTCAACGTGGTCATCCCGTTCACCAACCCATTGAAAGGCGTGGTCGCTGCGCCCAGCGTGGGCAGCGCCGTCAGCGAATCGCTCGCAGCCCACGCGCCGATCACCGGCATCGCCTTGGCCGAGGTAGCGTTGCCCTGCTCGTCGAGCGCCGTCACCTCCATGGTGAAGCTGCGGCCCGGCTGCACATTCAGCGAGGTCCACGCAAAGTGGCCGTAGGCGCAGAGCAGGCCGTTCCACCAGCCGGAGACGTCAGCCGGTGCGGGCGCGGAGAGGGTGCCGTCGGCCCCGTTGCCGCACTGCGACGACGCATCCGGAATCACTGTCGTGAGCTTGGCCGTGGTATTGGCATAGACGGTAGTGCGGTTCGACATCGGCGACCCCGACGGGAGTACTCCCCCCGCAACGTAAGGGCCTACCGCGTAGCTGCCCGTGTAGAGCGGGTTCACCGGCTCCGAGGAGATCACCTGCGTGTCGTAGTTGTCCCCCGCGTTGACCGGCAGATAGCCCACAAAGTAGCTTCCCTCCGTCGTCTTGTCGAAGCCTCCCTGGCTGTCGTCGACCGCGGTGCCCTGCGCCGCTACCGGCGTCGCCTGTATACGGCGGAAGTATGTGCCCGTCACCGCGGACGCGGTCTGCCAGGGCTCGGGCGTAGCGGCGTTCTTGTTGAGCCGGGTGAAGACCATGTTCACCCCGGCCATGCCCTCTCCCGTGGGGAACTGCAGCACGCCTGAGGCCGAGTTGGCCTGGGTCAGGCTCACCTGCTTGCCCGGAGGAGCCGGACTCACTACCGGATAGAGCGTGGCCAGCGAGGCAATATCGTCAGGGCGCAGCGTGAACGGCTGCGGCAGGCACTGATAGCTGTAGCTGCCGCACAGTATGTCTAGGGGGTGCAGGATGGGCCAGTTCTGCGCCTGCTGATACGTGGAGGCGGGCGTTCCCGTGAAGACGTTGTCGTTAGTCTGCGACCAGGCCAGGCCGAGGACGCGGCCAAAGGCGCGCATCAACTGATACTGCATCTGTTGCTGCTGCTCGGGCGCGGGGCCGGTGCAGAGGCCGTTCAGCACCAGCACCGCGTGCTGGATGTACCCCGCCGGGTCGAAGCGGTCCACGCTCTCGGTCACCGCGTTCTGGCGGCAGGAGCTGGGGTCGCTGGCTCCGCCGCCGAGCAGCGTGTCAGTCACCGCGCCGTCCGCATCGTAGATGACGGCGATGGGCACGGCGGCGAAGTTAGTGCCGGCCACATCGTCCGGGTAGACCATGCCCGTGCCGCCCAGGTACACGTTGGCCCCGCTCACATCCTCGTTCAACACTCCGCCCTGGGCCAGTGTGATCCTGGCCACCGGCAGGTTCCAGACGGCGGCGGCGGCGGCCACCAGGGCGTCTGCGGCCTGGTGGTTCACGCTCGCGCTCAGGTCGCCGGGGTCGGTGTAGTAGAGCGGCGTCATGGTGGACCACACGACGGCCACCCCAGCGGCCCCGGTAAAGTACGGCGGGCCGGTGACGTAGCGAGGGCCGCTCGCAGAGGCCAGCGCACTATAGATCAGCAACGCGAGTCCGCAGAGCAGGCGCAGGACCAGCCGCGCCCGGCCAGCGCCTGCGCTCCGTGAGGAACTTTGGCTAACGATTCTCAAGGGGCTTCCCACTGGGGCGCACCGGCGGCTTCAGCACCGGCCCACCGCCCCCTCCGGCGTTCAGCAGACTCATTACGGACGAGTAGCTGACCGCGTCCGGAGCCGCTCCCGTTCCAACTGCCAGCGACGACCTCGCAATGGGCTTGACCGGGCCGACCCACGCTTTATCCACCGCGTTTTCCACAACTGTGGACGACCTCGCCTGCACCGTCTCCGCCGCGCCGATAGGTTCGAAAGGCTGCAAACCTCCGCCGGTATTCACTGTCGCCCGTAGGGTCCTGGCGCTCACCCAGCGCAGATCGACCAGCGGCTCCGGGGTCTGGGTAGCGGTATCGGCCGGAGCCTTGCCGGTGCCGCGCGCCAGCGGAGCGACACCGCCCGGCAGCAGCGCGATAGCCCCGTCAAGACCGTTCACCGGCGAGCTAAGACCGCTGGGACCACGGGCGTGGAGCAGCATCAGCAGGCGCTGGCCGACCTTGTACCGCTCCACGCCGCCGGTCCACAGCCCCGCCCACTCGCGCAGGATGTAGAAGCCCGTCCGGGGGCAGCCGCGCACGGCCTCGTCGATGCGGAACTGCACGTCGACGTACCCTGCCGCGTCGGCCCGGTCGATGGAGATGACGTGTCCCGCGAAGATCACGGCGGCCTGCGCCGCCATCGAGAGCAGCACCTCGTCGGTGGTCGCCGGGGGCAGGGGCTGGAGAGAAGTCTGGGCGCGCGTCGTCAGACAGGCCAGCAGCAGGGCCAATAGCCACCATCCCCCCTTCATCGCTCGATTCGCCTCTGCCATACCCCGTTAACTTCGTCGCGGAGCCGCGTGGAGGCCGCCTGTGCCCGCCCGCAAACACTCTGCCGGGGTTAGCTTCGGCAGCGCCGTTTAATCGGTCGAGACGCGAGAAGCATGAGCAATCGGGCGACAAATCTGCCCGATTCCGAGATTCCCTTGAGCCAAATTGGGAATCGCCAGGTTGCAGGGGGCCAGACGCTCTCTTATGCTGGAGGTTGTGCGTCGAACGAGTGGCGTGGCTCCCATGGGTTGATGATGCAGCGATGGTTCTGGAAGTGGTCCGGTTTTGGCGTATTGGTGCTGGCAGCGGTCTCCGTGGCCGGGGCGCAGAGTTCTTCTTCCTCTTCGGGCAGCGCGCCGGAACAGGCTCCAGCCTCCACCAGCAAGGGCGCGGTTCCCGCCGGTAAGGCTCCGGGCCGAATCGCCCAGCCCGAGGCCTCGGGCGCAGCCGTAACGCTCGAGACCAGCGAGCCGCTCTTCGACGTAGCCGCCACCCTGAACGCCTGCGGCTACGACTCCGACCTGATTGGCTCGAACCCCGTCCGGCAGGCGGTGCGGGAGGAGATTAAGGCAACTATCGCCGCGTCTCCCGAGGCCCAGGCCAGCCGCAAGGCTCTGTGCCTGTACATTCAAGACCATCAACTGAACGACCACTCCCGCGACCTGGCGCAGTACGTCTCGCTGGCGCTCTACCTGAACGCACCCCCGGCGCTCGAGACCACCGCCGACGAGCTGGATATGTCGCCCGACGCCTTGCAGGTCGTCAACATCCTGCCGTTGCTGCGCACCTTTGTAAAGGACGTCGGCCTGATCGGCATCTGGCAGCGGCACCGGCCGGAGTACAACGCGATCGTGGACCAGGTGCACGATCCGGTGACCCGCATGATCCTGGGCACCAATATCTACCTGCGGGTTCCGCCCAGCGGCTACGACGGGCGGCGCTTCATGGTGCTGATCGAGCCGATGCTCTCGCCCAACGCCCCTAACGCCCGCATCTACGCCAGCGACTACGCCATCGTCAGCTCGCCGAACTCGGCGGGCACGCTACGCATGGACGAGATCCGGCACCTGTACCTGCACTACGTGATCGAGCCGCTGGTCTACGCCCGCACCGCCTCCATGGAGCGGCTGGTGCCGCTGCTTAAGCCCGTGCAGCAGGCTCCGCTGGACTTTACCTACAAGTCGGACGTGGTGGCGCTGGTGACCGAGTGCCTCATCAAGGCCATCGAGGCCCGGACGATGGACGTGGGCGAGGCCAAGCCGGTGCGCCCTGCTGGACCGAAGGGGCGCGTGGACGCGGCCTTCGACGAGTCGGTCTCCGCCTACGAGCGCCGGGCCGAACAGACCCGGCAGCGGCAGATCGACCTGGACATGCGGCAGGGTTGGATCCTGGTCGAGTACTTCTACAACAAGCTGGTCGCGATGGAGCACGACTCCGTGGGCCTGAAGGAAGATATCGGCGACATGGTCTACGGCATGGACGTGGGCCGCGAGGCGCACCATGCGTCGCAGATCGCCTTCCTGCCCGAGACCTCGCACGAGGTGGTGCGGCGGGCTCCGCGTGTGCCTACCGGCCTGATGCTGGCCGAGAAGAAGATGCTCGACGGCGACGTGGACGGAGCTAAGGATATCGCCATGAAGGCGCTGGACGACCCCCGCCAGGACCATGCGGAGGCCAAGTATGTGCTGGCTCGGGTGCAGTTGATGCAGGGCGAGCCGGAGGATTCGCTGAAGACCTTCGGGGAGGTGCTGGCCAGCTCGAAGAATCCGCACACGGTCGCCTGGGCGCACATCTATATTGGCCGCCTGTACGATACGCAGCCGGATCGGCCCAAGGCTGTCCGTGAGTATCGCGCGGCCATCGCCGCCGTGGAGGGCCAGCCGGTCGCTCCGGATGCGAAGGAGGCCGCCGAGCACGGGCTGAAGTCGCCCTTTGTGCTGCCCAAGACGGAGCATGTGGAAGAGGAGCCGATCGACCCCAGCGGCAAGGCGGAGAAAGAAGAGTACAGCCGGGAGCATCCGGAGCTGGATAAGCCTGTTCCGGCACTGCCGCCTACAACGCCGAAGCAGTAGCGTTGTTGCTTCTAGGGGTAGGTCGAGGCTTTAGCCCCGACATTAAAACTTGCCACAGATGCGGGCTTTAGCCCGGACCTACCCCAGAAACAACGGCAAAAGCGCCCTGACAAAGTGCATCCGGTAAAGTAAAACGATGACGAAGCGCCGGACGAAATCGTCCACGAAAGTATCTGCTCCTGCGTTGGCCGAGGTGGAATCGGTGCTGGGGCACCATTTCGCACGCCCCGAGCTGCTGGAGCTGGCGCTGACGCACCGATCCTATGTCTATGATTTAGAAGGGCATGATCCACGAAACCCCGAAGCCACCGATCCCGGCACACTGGCCAGCCTGGCCGATCCCGGCCGGGATAACGAGCAGCTCGAGTTCGTCGGCGACGCCGTGCTGGGCCTGCTGGTGGCTGAGTCGCTCTGCCGCCGGTTTCCCGGCTCGCGCGAGGGTGAGCTGACCCGGATGCGAGCCTCGGTCGTCAGCCGCAAGCACCTGGGCGAGGTAGGCAAACGCCTTGAAATTGGCAACTGGCTACGGCTGGGACGGACCCTCGAGGCCAATGACGGACGCAACAATGCAGTGATCTTCTCGAACGCCGTCGAAGCGGTGATCGCGGCTTTGTATCTTGATGGCGGGATTGAGGTTGCGCGGCGCTTCGTGGAAGAGGCCGTCGTCGAGAACGCCGCGCCCCGGCTGGCGGAATCGCTGGTGCGGGGCGACCGTTTCAGCGGCGCGGTGGGCGATCACAAGTCCGCGTTGCAGGAGTATCTGCAGGGTGCGGGGATGGGTCAGCCGCGCTATCGCCTGCTGAAGGAGTCCGGCCCGGCGCACCGGCTGGTCTTCCGGGTAGAGGTGAGGGCGGACGGCATGGACGAGGCGCTGGCCGAGGCCGAGGGGCCCAGCAAAAAAGAGGCGCAGAAGGAAGCCGCGCGGCTGGCGTTTGAGAAGCTGCAAAAGAAAGACGCGGCCGGAGCCGGTCGATGATGGAGGCTCCCATTGCAGGGGAGGGCCAGCCGGTCCAGCATGGGGCGACGCATCACCGTCATCAGCAGCCGGAGGGCGTGCTGCCCGTCGTGCAGTCGCTGCTGTACATCCTCATCGTCGCGCTGTTTGTGATGACGTTCACGGTGCAGCCCTTCCGCATCCCCTCCGAGAGCATGGAGCCGACGCTGCTGGTGGGGGATTTCCTGCTGGTGGACCGCGAGGCCATCGGCGGCTCTGCCGGGTGGCTGCTGCCGCCGAACACCATCTCGCGGCGAGACGTGGTGGTCTTCCACTTCCCGCTGGATGCGAATGTGCATCTGGTGAAGCGGGTGATCGGGATGCCGGGCGACCGGCTGCACCTGCGCGATGGGCAGGTTTACATCAACGGCAAGCCACTCGCAGAGAGCTACGCGGTCTACCGGGAGACCGGGCCGGATGCCTACCGAGATAACTTTCCGAGGCTCCAGAACGCCAACCCGGCGGTCAACTCGGACTGGTGGATACGGATGCGGACGCTGGTGCGGGACGGCGAGCTGACGGTGCCTCCCGATAGCTACTTTGTGATGGGCGACAACCGCAACAACAGCGAGGACAGCCGCTACTGGGGGCTGGTGCCGCGCTCGGCTGTGGTGGGTAAGCCGATCGTTATTTATTTCTCCCTGCGGGAGCGGAGCCGCGACCAGCCGGATAAGAGCCGGGGTGTCGCTCGCTGGGATCGGATGTTTCGGATCGTGCGTTGAGTCTGTTCAGGGCGCGGCTTTAGCCGTGCCTAAATGTTCGGGGTGAAGAGAAGAAAGCATACCTCGGGGGCTAAAGCCCTAATTGCGTCCGGGTTAAAACCCGGACCTATCAGCCCGAACCTACCCCAGAAGCAACGGCAAGAACAACTGCAAAAACAGAAGCAGATTCCTCCGCTTCGCTCCTGAATGACAACCAAAAGAACAGGCAACGGCAACTGCGCCCTCGCGCCGGGCGGGCGGCATTTCGTGCGGTCCTGGACGCTTCGCGTAACAGCAAAAATCTCCAAGCTCCGCTCTTATCCCCTTTTTCCTTTTTATCCTCGTTACGCTTTGTTCTTCGGCCTGGATTTTGCAACATCCCCGGGAAGGGTACACTTGGACGAGCAACAGAGTGGAGACAGGCGCGTGGATGGTTTAGAGACAAAGTTGCCGGTAAACGAGCCGGAGGAGACCGCAGCCGAGCAACCGGCAGAGACCGAAACCCTGCTGGAGTCGATCGCGTCCATCTGCACCATCCTGGCGATGGGCCTCTTCGCCATGTCGTTCGTCTTCCAGAACTTCGAGATCCCCTCCGGGTCGATGATGGATACGCTGCTCATCGGCGACCACGTGCTGGTCGACCGGGTGACCCTGGCCCCCGAGACCAAGTGGGCCAAGTTCATGCACTACCGCGACATCAAGCGCGGCGACATCATCGTCTTTCTGAAGCCGGGTGAGCCGGACCTCTTCCTGGTCAAGCGCGCCATCGGGATTCCCGGCGATCACATCCACCTGCGCCACGGCGTCGTGTACCTGAACGGCGTCGCCCAGAACGAGCCGCAGGCCCGGCAGGTGCAGGACGACTCCGACCCGCAGGACGCCTACACGCCCTTCCGCGACGACTTCCCCTCCATCCCCGCCTCGCCCGACCAGGGCGCGACCGAGAGCTGGTCGGTGGACATGCCGAACTATGTGCAGGGCGACGATATCGTGGTGCCGCCGGGGCGCGTCTTCGCCATGGGCGACAACCGCACCCACAGCCTCGACGGGCGCTACTGGGGCTTCGTGCCGCGTGAAAATATCGTGGGACGGCCGCTCTTCGTGTACTGGTCGTTCGAGACTCCGGCGGACCAGATCGACAAACAGACGGTTGGGGAGCGGGTCGGATTCTTCGGGCACACGATGCTGCATATCTTCGACGAGACGCGGTGGAAGCGAACACTGCATCTGATCCGGTAAGGTGTGTGAGCAATGCAGGAGATGAATCGCCACGAAGTAGCGGCGGAGCCGACCCCGGCTGAACCGTACGCATATGCGGAGCAGCACGAGGCCCAGGTTCCCGAGGACCTGCTGGGCGACGGCACTTGGCTGCGCCGGATCATCGTCGTGCTCTCCATCCTGGTGGCGCTGGGTCTGATGGTGGTGCTGCCCCCGCTGGTGAACGTGAGCCGCTACCGGCGGCAGATCTCGACCAGCATCAGCGCCAGCCTGGGGCGGCCTGTGCACCTCGATTCGGTGACGCTGAACGTGCTGCCGCTGCCCGGCTTTACCCTGAATAATTTTGTAGTGACGGAAGACCCAGCCTTCGGCACCGAGCCGGTCATCCGCGCCAACACCGTGCGGGCGACGCTGCGCATCAGCTCGCTGTGGCGGCGGCATGTGGAGTTCTCGACCATCTCGCTGACCGAGCCGAGCGTCAACCTGGTCCACCTGCCGGATGGCCGCTGGAACCTCGAGAGCATCCTGTTGCAGGCGTCGCGGATGCCCGTGGCCCCCACCGCCCAGAAGGGTGCCGGGCAGACGCAACGGTTTCCGTACATCGAGGCGACTGACGCCCGTGTGAACCTGAAGCAGGGCGACGAGAAGGTGCCCTTTGCCCTGACCGAGGCGGAGTTCGCGCTGTGGCTCTCGGAGCCGGAGCACTGGCAACTGCGGCTGGAGGCTCACCCGGCGCGCACGGATACCAGCGTCTCCGACACCGGCGTGTTGCGGGTGGAGGGCACGCTGGGACGCGCGGCCACCAGGGCGGGCGTGCCGGTAAACCTGACGGCGGAGTGGAGCGCGGTGCCGCTGGGGTCGGTGAGCCTGATCGCGCTGGGACGCGACCTGGGAATGCGTGGCGAGATGACCTTGACGGCCAGCGCTCGCGGAACGGTGGGCGAGCACGTGGCTAGCACCCGGGTGCAGTTGACCGGGCTGCGGCGGTCGGACTTTGTGCCGGACCACTCGCTGGACGTGGATGTGCGCTGCTCGGCGACGGCAACAAAGATGATGCACTCGTTGCAAGGGATACGTTGCAATTGGCCGACCGCGGATAAGACCGGCGGGGTGGTTTTAACCGGCGACCTGCCGGATCTGCGGCAGGTCGCCACTGCCTCCGGGGAGCTGAAGGTGAAGGCTGTACCGGCCTCGACCCTGCTGGCCGGGCTGCATGTGGCAAGCACGCGGGTACCGCGGGATCTGACGCTCAGCGGAGTGCTGGACGGCTCGGCGACCATGCCTCAGGCGGGCGAGCTGGCTGGATCGTTTGTCGTGAAGGACGCCAAACTGGCTTTGGGCAAAACGATCTATGTGAAGAGTGACCTGGTGGCCAAGATCGCGGGCGAGCACGCGGAGCTGCAACCTGTTGCCATCGACCTGGGGGGGCGGGAACCGGCCACGCTGACCGGGGCGGCGGATAGACAGGGGTTTGAGATCGGCCTTCGCGGGACGGCGTCGCCCACTGCCCTGGAGGTGTTTGGAGCGGTGCTTCCGCAGGCGGGCACGCTGCCTGTGGGCGGCACGGCGACGATTGACGACCGGGTGCGCCGGGGTTGGAGGCAGGGTAGCCCCTGGACTCTGGTGACGCCGGTCAAGCCAAAGGCCAAGGGCCATCGGCACCGCCGTTAGACAGAACCTCTACCGCAAATGCTGTCTGGGGCGTTGCCCGTACCGAAGCACCTTATGGCCGCGTGATCTTTACCTGCACTTCGCGGGTGTGGATGCTGTTTCTCAGCTCCGGAACCGTGCCGTCGTTCACCTGCACCTGGTCCGGCGCGCCCTCGAAGACGATGCGGGTGGAGGCCGTGCCGCCGCCGGGAATACGCAGCCGCTCGGTGGCCGTAAAGGTGCCGTTGCGCACCGTCACCGGCACCTCGGCGACGGCGTCACCCTCGTTGTGTACCTCCACCGCGACCAGGTAGCCCGCGTTCTTGCCCGGCCTGTCGGGCAGAGGGCGCGGGGCCACGCTCAGGATGGTGAGGTCGGGCAGGCTGCGGTCGCGGTAGACCCAGTCGTCGAAGAACCAGTTCAGATCGCGCTTGGCTAGGCGCTCGAGCGTGTGCTGAAAGGCTTTGGGATCGGTGTCGAAAGCGGGGTTGAGCTGCTCGCTATGACGATAAGCCTGCAAGGCGCGTTTGAGGGTGTCGTCGCCGACGATATCGCGCAATTGCCAGAAGACGGCGGCGGCCTTGTTGCGGAAGAAGACCTCGGAGCTGCTGTGGACGAGCGGCTGTCCCAACTCCGTGGACTGGGAGCTGGATTCGGTGGCCGAGGCTTTAGGGGTGGTGAGATCCGGCTCGGCGAGCGCGACCAGCGTGGCCTGGTGCTGAAGCTCGGCGACCACCGCCGGGCGTCCGAGTTTGCGCTCGATCCAGAGCAGGTTCATAAATTGGGCGACTCCCTCGTTGATCCACGGCTGCGACGAGCGCAGCCATGAGTGAGCCAGCCCGTGGACCGCCTGCGCGGAGAGATCGTCCGCCGTGGCGTTGGGGTCGAGCGGCGTGACCAGCAGGGCATCGTCCTCGAAGGACTGGCCGGGGTGGTCGAGCACCGTCAGCGGCTGCGTGGGCGTCGGTCCAAGCCAGTCTTGCAGCAGCGGCTGCACCTCTGCGGCGGCAGCGGCCAGCGGTTCGATGGACTCGGAGATTGGCGTAACCACTGCCAGCAGCTCGCCGCCGGTGACGACCGCAGGCTGCGGCGGCACGAAGAGGCTGGGGCTGCGGAAGCCGGTGGGATGCGTGCCAAAGTCGGCGGTGGCGACGCCGTGGGTCTCGGCGACCGGGGCGTCCTGGGTATCGTCGAGCTTGTCGAGCGGCTGCGTACGGCCGTTGAAGATGGCTACGCTGGGGGCTTCGCCCGCGTACTCTACCGTGAGCCGGAGGTGGAAGGTCGCGGACTCCTGCTGGAGGCGCTGCTGGCCGACGACCTCGAAGAGCCGGTTGGCATCGCCGAGCAGCGCCGTGGGTGCCGCGACCGGATACCAAAGGACGTTGCCGAAGCCGCGCAGGCCGATCCAATCCGCTGCGGCCTGGTCCCAGTCGGCGAAGGCGGCGCGGTCTGCGGGGGAGCCGAGAAGCTCCAGCCGAGCGGCTGACTGGCGCAGGTCGCCAGCGTAAAAGATGGTGAGGGTGAGGGTTGCGTCGGGCGCGAGCGGCTCGACGGGGGTGAGCACCGCCTCCTGCGCGTAGCCGGTGTGGTCGGTGTCCGTCGCGATGGGCGACTGCGTGAACGGCACGGGGCGCAGGCCGCTCGCGGAGCCAGCAGCGATGCTCTGCCAGCGCAACGCGCTCGAGAGCTGCAACGGAATCCGGACCAGCGGCGCGGAGCCGATGTTGCGGATCGTCAGCGTGGCCTGGGCCTCGGCGTGCGGAGCCGCCAGATGCAGGTCGAGGTCGGTCGCGGTGATCGCAACGGAGCTGCGCTCGGCGTCGGTGACAGGCGTGTCGGGAGCTTTGTCCGGCGCGGTCGTGGAGGCTGGTGCTGCCTTGACGGCGTCGGTCGAGAAAAGCACCTGACCGGGAGGCGGCGCCGGCTCGGCCGGTACGGCCTCCGGAGACTGAGCACGCAGCCCGGTGCTTGCAAGAGCGGCGAAAAGAGCAACGGGAAAGGCGTGCTGCCGGAGGGTTTTGTTTCGGATCACGAGCCGAGGCCTTTGCGGGGTTTTACGGGTTTGGCCACGACAGCGGGCGGAGCGAGTGGAGATCGGCGCTGGCGCAGCGCCTCGTACATCACGACCGCGCCCGCCACCGAGACGTTCAGCGAGGAGACGCTGCCCGCCATCGGAATTCGCAGCAGGTGGTCGCAGGTCTTCTTGACGAGGTCGTGCAGGCCCGTGCCCTCGGAACCCAATACCAGCACGCAGTCGGTGTTGAAGTCGAAGTCGGTGTAGTCGGGCGTGCCGCGCTCATCGAGCCCCAGCACCCAGGTGTTGGCCTTCTTGAGCTGCTCGAGCGAACGCACCAGGTTGGTGACGCGGGCGATGGGCACATGTTCGGACGCACCGGCCGAGGTCTTGGCCACCACGCCGCTGATAGGCGCGGATCGCCGATCCGGCAACAGGACGCCGTCCACGCCCGCGCCATCGGCCGAGCGCAGCAACGCGCCCAGGTTGTGCGGGTCTTCCACGCCGTCGAGCGCCAGGTAGAACTTGCGATTGAAGCGCGGCGGCGCGGCGATCAGGTCTTCAATGGCCAGAAACTGGCGCTCACGCACCGCGGCCACCGCGCCCTGGTGGGCGTCGGTGCGGGCGATGCGGGTAAGCTGATCCTTCGATTCGACCGAGCAGCGCACACCGGCTGCCTTGCACAGATCGATGATGCGCTGGAGCCGGTCGTCGCCCTTGTCGCGGCGGTCGCGAGAGACGAGCACGTAGTCGAGACGGCGGCTGCCTGAGCGGATAGCCTCCTCGACAGGGTGGAGGCCGTAGAGAACTTCCATAAACTCTAGTTTACCCCTTTATATCCGCCGTTTTTCTTCCGTCCGTTCCGCCATATGGGCTTAGAATTGCGGTGACGCCAGCTTTAAATGCGAAAATACCCCCAATTAGAGACTTTCCGGAGAAACATCTCGTCTTGAAGAACATGATCACGGCACGGCAGATTCTGACTGCGGAGATGGTCGCGACGACTGAGCGCGAAAATCTTGCCATCGCCCGTGGACTGAAGCGCAACGATCCGGAGCTGCTCGATCAACTGATCGAGCTGTACCAGCACCGGCTGCTGCGCTATCTGCTCTTCCTGACCGGCAAGCGCGAGGTGGCCGAAGACCTCTTCCAGGAGACCTGGATGCGGGTGCTGCTGCGCGGCGCGCAGTACAACGGCAAGGCCCGCTTCGACACCTGGCTGTTCACCATCGCGCGCAATTTGGTTATCGACCTCTCGCGCAAGCGTACGATGGTCAGCCTGGACGAGATGAGCGAGGCCGGGGACGACGAGCGGCCGTTCGAAGTCGCGCTCGACGCGCCCTCTCCGCTTGAGCAGTTTGCCACGCGCGAGAGCCGGGCCGAGGTGGCAGAGGTGCTGTTGCGGCTGGAGCCGAACTATCGCGAAGTGTTGGTGCTGCGGTTTCACGAAGAGATGTCGCTCGAAGAGATCGCGGGCGTGACCCAGGCTCCTCTATCGACGGTGAAGTCCAGGCTGTACCGTGGCCTGGCGGCGCTGAAACCGGAGATGGAGCAGATGCGGCGTGTGCGCGCAACCGGAAGCGGGGGGCTATGAGCATCGAATACGACTCTTTCGAATCGGCCTCGCGTATCGGGAACCCGATCGAAGGCCAGGCAGAAGGACGGGACGACAGCAACACCATTCGCAGCGCCATCAACGCCAGCCGAATGATGAACGGAGCAGCCATCTCGGCCACCGTGGCCAACCGGACGCACCGCATTGTGCGCGAGCGGGCCAACATCCTGCGGGCTCGGCGCAGCAAGGTGCGCAGCCTGTGGATTCCCTCTCTGGTGTGCGCCAGCCTGCTGATGGCTGTGTGCGTTGCGGTATGGACGGTGCTCGATGAGTATGAGATCGCGCCCAGCGGCATTCCCGACGCCAGCCAGCAGTTGCTGGTGCAAATGATGTGGTCGCTGCCGCTCTCGGCAGCCCTGCTGGCCTGGGTGTGGTTCCGGCGCAGCAACGGACAGGCCGGTGATGAGGGCAGGAACCCGCGATGACGACGCCTTGGAGTAGTGGGAAGCGAGAATCCGGCAGCGGAGACGAGAAGGCCGAGTGGAACAACGCCGGCGACGATCTGGGCATGATTCCCCGGTGGTCGATCGTGCTGGCCGTTATCGGCTTCGGCTTGATGCAGTACCTGTTCCACTACATCATGCCGCACCATAAGCACGAGCTGCTGCCGATGCGTCTGCTGATGGGCTACTCGTGGGGAACGCTGGTCGCGAGCTATGTGCTGCTGGTGGGCTATGTGAGCCGCGACGTGAAGCTGCGCAAGATGCCCGCCGGGCTGTGGCTGCTGATCGTGATCGTGATGCCGGGCGGAATCGGCGCGGTGGTCTACTTCCTGCTGCGTCAGCCTCTGCTGACGCGCTGCCCGCACTGCTCCACCGAGATATCGTCCAACTGCCACTTCTGTCCTCAGTGCCAGTTTCAGGTGTCGGCGGTTTGCGGGCGATGCTATCGCGGAGTTCAGATTACGGATATCTACTGCGAGCTGTGTGGGCACGACCTGGCCGAAGATCACACACCAGCAAGGTTACGCGCCTTCCACGACTGACGAGAATCTCTCTTCCCGACCAGCGGGAGGACCACGCGAAGCCAAGTACAGCACGAAGTGCCGCCCGCCGCTCAAGAGGCCCGTCCGGCGGGACAGCTTTCAATCTGTAACTCTATAAGTTACAGATTGAAAAGCTCTCGCAGCCTCTTTGTCTGGGACCGGCTTACCGGAATTTCGGTGCGTTTGGCGTCGTCCATGCGTAGCTGGTAGCTGGACTTGAACCACGGCACCACCTCGCGTATGTGCTGGATGTTGACCACATACGAGCGGTGCGCTCGCCAGAACATCGCTGGGTCGAGCTGCTCCATCAGCTCCTCGAGAGTGCGGCAGTTCGACTGGCCATCCACCGAGGTCGTCATGACCGAGATCGCGCCCTCTTCGATAGAGGCGAAGCAGATCTCGCGCTGATCCACCAATAGCAGCCGGTTCTGCGCCCGGACGACGATCTTGCCGGGGTTGGTACGGGGAGTCTGAGTGGCCTCCTCCACCAGGCGCAACAGCGCGTCCAGTTTGGCGTCCAGGTTCGCATCCAGTGGAGAATCCGGCGTCGGGTCGTTGGGCTGGTCGGGTTCGACCGCCTCCGCGACGGTCGCTGCCAGTCTGGCCCGGGCCTTGGTGATGGTCTGGCGCACGCGGTCGCCGTCGAAGGGCTTGAGCAGGTAATCGACCGCGTTCACCTCGAACGCGCGCACGGCGTAGCGGTCATAGGCGGTGGCGAAGACCACCTGCGGCAACGGCATCTTCTTGTCAATCAGCTTCTTCAGCACGCCGAAGCCGTCCAGACCGGGCATCTGGACGTCGAGAAAGATCAGGTCGGGCCGGTGCGCGCGGACCAGATCCACGGCCTCGATGCCGTTGGTTCCGATGGCGACGACCTCCACGCCATCGACTGCCTCTACGAGATACTGAAGCTCCTGCCGTGCCAGTGGTTCGTCATCGACGATCAACGCCTTCAAGATCATAAATACCAGTGAATCACAGAGGGATCGAGGGGAGTCAATTCAGCCCTGCCCGCAAGTGAGGATCAGACAACAACAAAGGCCCTCCCGCCGACCGAAAGCTGCTCGCTTCCGACCGACGGGAGGGCCTCAGAGGACGATCCCGCCCAAGTACTTACCGGGGTTTGATGGTGTAGGTGACGCCCACGTTGAACTGGGTGGAGTTCTGGTTGGTGCCGACGGGCGCGTTGTTCAGGTAGTCGTCGATAGCCGTCACGTTGAAGCCCAACCCCTTGTACACCGGGAAGACCAGGCTCGCGTTGACGTGCGCCGAGTAGGCGTTGCTGTTGTTCCACGCCGGCGAGACGCTGCCGAACTCGTTGAGGAGGATGCCCTTCTGCAGATGACGGACATAAGTCTCGGCAAAGGTCGATCCGACCAGGTTCTCGTTCTGGCCCACCGTGGTATCGAAGAACTCCTGCTTCTCATAGTGCACGTCGGCCCGAAGATCCAACTGCTGCACGGGAGACTTGATGAGCGTGATACCGATACCGCCGCCGTATGCCTGCTGCAGGTCCAGGGACTGCGAGAAGTTGTGGTCGAAGGCGACGTTGCCGAAGGCGAACAGGCGCGGGCTGAAGTACTCGTCCCGCTCCGCATCGGCGTGGAAGATGTTGGTCTTGATCTCGTCAACTCCCGGCTGCGTGACCGTACCGTAGGACTGGTTGTAGTCGAGCGACGTGCGCGAGCGGGGCGGCAGCCAGGTGGCGCTCGGCTCGGCGCGTACCAGGCCGATGGCTCCATTGAAGGTCGTGGAGTTCTGAGTGGCGCGCACCAGGCTTACACCGCCCGTGGCCAGTCCGGCCCAGCCGTGCAGGATGCCCGGGTTGCTGTGGACGGCCTTGAGGAAGTCGGGCGTGGGCATGAGCAGGTTGGTGTCGGCCACCGGAACGTTCTTGGAGCCAGCCGGAGCTGTGACAACGATATCCTTGCCGGTTGCCGCGACCGCGCCCTGGGGAACATCAGCTACCGCGTCCCGGCGGGTAAGCTTCACGTTCTTGGGGATGACGGCAAATGACTTGGAAGTGTCGAGGGACTTGATATTGGCCCAGACGACGGTGATCTCCCCAACCATGGGGCTTTTGAACTTGATGCCGGAGCTGTCGGCGCTTTCGAGGTCGCCCGTGATCTGTTCACCGTTGGTGAAGACCAAGGTGTCGGGGGCCTTGGCGGCTGCCTGTGCCTTAGCGACCTGAGTATTCGCGACCAAAGGGAGAAGTGCGAGGAGGGATAGGATCTTAGTGGCTCTGATGGGAGGGCTCCTGAATTTGAAGTCTGGCCTTAGCACGTTCAGCATACCTCGATTCTCCCGCGGGAAAACACGGTTTTACTCCGGTGAGCCAGGGGCGAGGGAAGTAATGCAGATATGGGGAAGGGCACGTCTTTGCTGTTGATTTCCTATTTTTTCTGATGCAGGTCTCCCCAAAAGGTTGGCTGAACGTGCACTTTGAGAGGTCACCAGAGGGTGCCTTCTCTGGTTCTGATACTCTGCGCTGATGAGCCTGAGACGCATGGTGACCAACGGGGTGGTGGGGCTGCTGGTAGCGGCGGCGGTAGTGTGGTTCGGCGACTGGGCGGTGTGGCGGGTGCGGGTGGCGCGCGGCGGCGGCGTAGCGACGGTGCAGGTGAACCGGGTGATCGTCGCGCCGCTGAAGGGAAATAAAGAGGAATACTACGCGGACGGGACGACCGTGGTCGATTGCAGCCTGTCGCTGCTGCCGCAGACGGGCGCGGGCGCGTGCTGGTGGGTGCGCGGGCACCGGACCGTCTACGAGCGGTAATTATTCAATATGGGTGGGGTCGTGCTCGCGGGCGACGCTAGGGATGAGCTTTCATCCAACGATGGGCACCGAAGTCCGTGGCGATGCTGGCGGCCAGCAGACCGAGCGAGATGCTGAGTGCTCCGACGATCCATGCGGCGTCGATGCGGCCCTTGAGCATGAAGAAGTCGAGGATGCCGAAGACGAGGACGAGCACGGCCGCCTCGGCGAAGAAGCTGGAGCAGCGCCGGGCAGTGATGACAACCAGGTCGAGGAGCGGGGAGTGCGGCTGGGGGGTGGTCTCGCCTCGTGCCGGGGATGGCATCAGGCGAAGTCCCGTGGAGTTTGGAGTGGGGAGGCTTGAATCGGAGAATACGCTTGGCTGGAGCCCCACGCGGGAGCTTAGTACATTTTTGTGAAACATAAAGAACCCTTGTGATACTGCCCTAAGGGTGCTCCCGCGCGGGGTTAAAGTCCAGTCAATTTCAGGTGAAAACTCCGGTTATTTGGGGAAAATAGCTGAAATCAGCTACTTGGCGGCAGGCTCGTCCGGGTGCGGGACGAAGGTCGGAACCCGGTTCACCAGGTTCAGCTTGTCGCCGGTGCGGAGGTAGTAGTAGCCCTTGCCGTCGTGGTCCTTGCCGTCCCAGACCGCGACGCGCTTGGGGCCGTTGACCAGAACGGTGTCGCCGTGGACGGTGATCGAGGTGGCCTGATCGAGGCCGAAGCAGAGGAGGTCCGGGTGGGCCTTGATGACGACGGCCATGTCGTTCTCACGGTGGCGGACGTCGACGTGCTGGTCGAAGGTGGCGTTGGTGACGAAGCCGAGGCCGATCTCATGGCCGGGGGCCATCATGATCGTGTTGTCGTCGGGCACGGCCGAGCCGCGCACCATGTAGGAGCCCTGGATGGTGGCTCCGGCGGAGCCGCCGCCGATGACGCCGCCGCGGTCGAGCATGGCGAAGAGCTCCTTCTGGGTGAGGGTGTCGAGGTAGGCGTCGGCGATGCGCCAGTGGCGGCCGCCGACGAACCAGACGCCGGTCGCCTTCTTGAGCGGCGCGACGAAGGCGGGAGTATTGGCGACCTTGGGATCATTGGTGTAGATGACGGTGCAGGGGACGCCGGGGAAGGCGGCAAAGGGGCTTTTAGCTCCGCAGTACTGCTCCTGGAGGGCGGCCTGCTCGGTGGGCTTGGTGACGGAGCCGTTGGGGATGACAACGATGTTGGCCTTGTCGCCTCCAGCCATCTTGACCAGACGCTCGTAGTCGCGGGGCTCGGTGGCTCCGCCGGTGATGAGGAGGTAGCCCTTGGCCGGACCGTGCGAGGGCGGGTAGGCGTGGGCAACGCCGGTGAGGGCGGCGGCCATGCACGCGATGCTGAGGAGGCGCGTTAAAATAGTCCTGTTGCCGAAGGTCATCTCTTCTCCTGAACCCTGATATCTGAAAGCGTAGGGGAAGAATAATTCATAGGCGAGCCATCTACCAGCTATCCTGTGAAGTCGCAGTGTCTTCTTCCGCTAAGTCTTCGGCGAAAAAGGACAGTAAGCCCGTCTTATTTTATTTTCATCACTGGACTGCACTGGAGAGGCCGGCTCCTGCGGCGATGTAGTTTACTGGCGAGTCATTCGTCCTACGCAGGAGCAAAGTGGATCTAGCTACAAAGTTGGAACGTATTGCGTCGGCCGCCTTGTTGTTTTGCGTCGCGTTATTTGCCGTACAAACAATACACTGGCCGGTTACGGGCGACGAAGCCCTCATGCACTATGTTGCGTCCGAGATGCAGTCAGGGGTAGTCCCCTATAAAGACATCTTCGACATCAACTTGCCCGGCTCTTATGTGGCCGACTGGGTGACGATCAGGCTCTTCGGGGATTCCGACCTGGCATGGCGCTTCTATGACTTCGGGCTCTTATTGCTGATCGGCGGGGCGATGTGGCTTTTGCTTCCAGCCCGAAGGCGATTTCCGGCAGTGTGGGCCGCGTGCATCTTTGCCCTTATTCACGCCAGGGATGGAGTCGAACAGGCCGGTCAACGCGACCTGACGGCGGCGGCGCTGGCGATCGCAGCTACGGCGCTTCTCGTTCGTGGCAATCGCAGCGAACGATGGGACCTGCGAGGGGGCTTTGGCGTATGCGTCGGGATGGCCACACTGATTAAGCCGACGCTGATCCTTCTCTTGCTGCTCCCCTTGGTGGGGGTGTTCCGGAGAGAGAAGAAAGCCCTCACTTCCCTGCTGGTAGCGATTGCAGGTTTTCTAGTTCCCTGTATTGTCTGCGTGGCATGGCTTTCTCACAAGGAGGCGCTCCAGCCTTTCATCTTCTGCATGTTCAAGCTGGCGCGCTTTCATTCAGCCACCGGCCATGCCCGCATCTCCAAGCTGCTTTACAGCGGCATCTCTCCTTTATTACCTTTTGCAAGTCTCTGGCTTATCTCTTTGCTTGTCCGAACCAGAACTTCGGGCCACATCGACCTATCCGCGCTCCCATCCGAGAAGATCGTCCTCTGGGCTGCCATGGGCATCGGCCTGCTCTCTTATTTCCTGCAGGGCAAGGGATTTTTATATCAGCGTTATCCGCTCCTCGTATTTCTCCTCATACTGGCCTGCGAAGACCTGTCGGAGATGCTGCGCGGCAATCGATTCCAGCAACTTGCCGCACTCTCGCTTTTGATCTGGACAAGCTTTGTCCTCGGCCCTTCTTCGGTATGGAAGGCGAGTCACTACGACTGGCAACATCGGCAGTTTGTGGAGATGTTGCGCAGCGATCTCGGGGCGACGAGCGGTCCCGATGTCGCAGCTCTTTCGGGCCGGATTCAGTGCGTCGATTCGATCTCGGGCTGCGTAGAGACGCTCTATAAGCTGCATCTTCGACAGAGTTCCAGGGCCCTATACGACGAGTTCTTATTCCACAACGGAGGAGACGCCGTCTCTCTGTCACGCGCGGCCTTCTTACGCGACGTTCAAAACCCGCCGCAGATTTTAGTCATCAGTGAGTCGTTATTTCCGTCCGGCCCCTCCAATTACCAGAAGATCGCTTTATGGCCACAGTTCGATCTCTGGTTGAGCCGGAACTATAGCCTGGTAACTGAAAGAAGACTGTTGCCGGTGCAAAGTGTAGGTCGCCCCTTTACACCGGCGGGCTATCGCCTTTATGTACTTCGGAGATAAAACGTCTACTCCACTGTTACGCTCTTCGCCAGATTCCTGGGCTGATCCACATCGCAGCCTCTTCTTACGGCGATGTGGTAGGCGAGGAGTTGCAGGGGGACTACTTCGAGGATGGGCAGTAGCAGCTCCGGGGCGGCGGGGATGTAGATGACGTGCTCGACTAGCTGTTGGATCTCATGGTCGCCCTCGATGGCGATGGCGATGACGCGGCCCGAGCGGGCTGTGACCTCCTGGATGTTCGAGAGGGTCTTCTCGTACTTCAGCACGCTCGACGGGTCCGCAGGGTCCTTGGTGGCGATGCAGACCACCGGTAGCGTCTCGTCGATGAGGGCGTTGGGGCCGTGCTTCATCTCGCCCGCAGGGTAGCCCTCGGCGTGGATGTAGCTGATCTCCTTCAGCTTCAAAGCGCCCTCGAGCGCGATGGGGTAGTGGATGCCGCGGCCCAGGAAGAGGAAGTCGCGGGCCGTCGAGAACGACTTGGCGAGCTGGTGGCACTGATCGTCTACCGACCGCAGGATCTCTTCGATCTTGCCGGGGATGCGGGCCAGCTCGGTGACCAGGTGGAGCGACTCCGCAGATGAGACCGTGCCGCGCTGCTGCGCCAGGTACAGCGCGAAGACGAAGAGCGCCGTGAGCTGGCCCGTGAAGGCCTTGGTGCTGGCTACGCCGATCTCAGGGCCGGCGTTGGTGGTGATGGTGCCCGCCGCCGCGCGCGTGATCGCCGAGCCGACGACGTTGCAGATGGCCAGCGTCTTCGAGCCTTTGCGGATCAGCTCCTGCTGGGCGGCGATGGTGTCGGCCGTCTCGCCCGACTGGGTGATGAGCAGGCCCAGCATGGTGGCGTCCGGGATGGGGTCGCGGTAGCGGTACTCGCTGGCATAGTCGACATCGACCGGCAGGCGGGCCAGGCGCTCGATCATGAACTTGGCCGCGAGGCCGCTGTGCCACGAGGTGCCGCAGGCCGCGATGGTGATGCCGGTGGTGGTGCGGAACTCCTCGGCGGTGATCTGCATGTCGGGCAGGAAGACCTCGCCGGTGTCGAGCGAGACGCGGCCCAGCGTGGTGTCGCGGACGGCGCGGGGCTGCTCGTTGATCTCCTTGAGCATGAAGTGCTTGTAGCCCGCTTTTTCGGCCTGGATGGGGTCCCAGGTGATGCGCTGCACCCGCAGCGGCAGGGGCGCGCCGTGGAAGTCGGTGAGGGTGATGCCGTCGAGGGTGAGGGTGGCGACCTCGCCGTCTTGCAGGAAGTGGATGTTGCGGGTGTGGTGGAGGATGCCGGGGACGTCGGAGGCGAGGAAGAACTCGCCTTCGCCGATGCCGAGGACGGCGGGCGGGCCCATGCGGGCGGCTACGAGCTTGTTGGGCGAGTGCGCCGAGAGGACGCCGATGGCGAAGGCTCCGGTGAGGCGCTTGACGGCGCGGCGGACGGCCTCTTCGAGCGGCAGGATCTCGAAGGCCGAGGAGGTAAGGGCTGCCGTGGACTCGTTGGTCTCGGCGGCCTCGGCGGTGTGCCCAGCCGCGTGTTGAGCCGCGTGCAGTTCCAGCTCGTCCTGGATCAGGTGCGCGATGATCTCGGTGTCGGTCTCAGACTGGAAGCGGTGGCCCTTGGCGATGAGGCCCTGCTTGAGCGAGAGGTAGTTCTCGACGATGCCGTTGTGGACGACGACGAGGGTGCCGGTGCCGTCGCGGTGAGGGTGGGCGTTCTCCTCGGTGGGGCGGCCGTGCGTGGCCCAGCGGGTGTGGCCGATGCCGAAGGTGCCGTGCAGCGGCGACTGTGCGATGACGGCTTCGAGGTTCTTGAGCTTGCCGGGGGCACGGCGGAGGGCCAGTTCTCCGGGGGCTTCGGGTGCGCCGCCGACGGCGATGCCTGCGGAGTCGTAGCCACGGTACTCGAGGCGGCGAAGACCTTCAATGATGACGGGGACGACTGACTTGGGACCGATGTAACCGACGATTCCGCACATGCGTCTAGTGTACTTCGGCACTTCGTGCTGTTCTCGGGGCGGTATGGGGGCTTCCCACTGGTCGGCAGCGAGAATCTTTATTTCCGACCAACGGGAGGACCACGCGAAGCCAAGTACAGCACGAAGTGCCCCGGCGTTAGGGCGTCTTTGTTGGTTCTGACTCGGCCTGTTGCAGCTCTTCGGTCTTCAGGACGATGAAGTACTCGTAGATGGATTGCAGGATGGAGTAGCGGAGGCCGGGGATGCCGTCGAGGAAGCCGCGCTTGGCTACGTAGAGGAGCAGGAACTTAATTAACGGACGCGCGGGCAGACGGTAGAAAAGTTCTTTCTGGTGGTAGCGGCGCTTGTGGAAGTCCTTCTCGGTGAAGGCCGAAACGAGACTGAAGGGCTCGCGGCCACGGCGGTTGGTAACGATCTGCGAGGCCTCGAAGGCGCTGTACTTGTTGTGGCGGTCGACCCAGTGGCCGATGCCCTTGCTGAAGGGAAAGTGGTCGAGGTAGCCGGAGAGCTGGCCGACCGGGCCGTCGGGGATGGAGATGGGATTGACGAGGCGCTCGTAACGCATCTTCTCGGGCCGGAAGAGGCGCATGTAGAAGGGCGAGGTCTGGACGTGGCGGAGCCAGGTTCCGGAGAAGAAATCGCGGCGCTGAATGCGGAAGGCGACGTGGTCGCCGGGGTTCTCGGAGGCGGCGAGGACGCTGTCGCGGAGGGCGAGGGTGACGATCTCGTCGGCGTCGATGTAGAGAACCCAGGGGTGGCGGAAGGGGATGTTCTGGAGCGCCCAGTTCTGGTGGGCGGCCCAGTTGTCGAAGGGGCGCTCGGTGACGCGGGCTCCGGCCTCGCGGGCGATGGCTACGGTCGCGTCGGTGCTGAGGGAGTCGTAGACGTGGACGTCGTCGGACCAGGCGACGGAGGCCAGGCAGGCGGGGAGATCCTGTTGCTCGTTTTTGGTGAGGATTAGGATGGAGACCATTTGTGGCTATGGTATCGAATGGTTGTGAGTTGTGTGTTGTAAACACGAGAACCGCACGAAGTGCCGGTCTTTCGAGTACGGCACGAAGTACTCCGATGTGAGGACGCTTTTGCCTCTGCTTTTGAGGTATCCAGAAGCAAAAAAGACAAAAGCAGAAGCAGATTCCTCCGCTTCGCTCCTGAATGACAACCAAGAAAACAGACAACGGCCACGGCCTTTAGTTCGGATCAGGCGAAGGTGCGCAGGGCGATGACGGCGTTGAGGCCGCCGAAGGCCAGCGAGTTGGAGATCGCGACTGTGGGGCCGGTAGGGCGAGGGGCGTTGAGGATCAGGTCGAGGTTCAGGGTGGGGTCGACGGTCTGGGTGGTGGCCGTGGCCGGGAGCTGACCGCGGTGGAGGGCCAGGGCCGTGGCGACGGCTTCGATAGCTCCGCTGGCACCGATGGAGTGGCCGTGGAGGCTCTTAGTGGAAGAAACCGGAATGTGCGGCGCGCGCGCACCGAAGACCGCGTGGATAGCGGCGGACTCGACCTGATCGTTGACGACGGTGCCGGTGCCGTGAGCGTTGATGTAGCCGACCTCTTCCATCAGGGACTGGGCGTTGCCGGGCTGGTCGGTCTCTTGCAGGGTGCGGGCGGCGTCGCGGAAGCAGGCGTGGATGGCGGCGGTAGCTCCCTCGGGCTTGGGCTGAGTGATATGGTGGGCGTCCGAGGACATGCCGAAGCCGAGGATCTCGGCGTAGATGGTGGCGTTGCGGGCTTTTGCCGAGGCGAGGCTCTCGAGGATCAGGATGGCTGCGCCTTCTCCGAGGGTCATGCCGTCGCGGTCGGCCGAGAAGGGGCGGCAGCCGGTGGGGGAGACGACGCGCATCGAGTCCCAGGCGCGGAGGAAGCCGAAGGTCAGCGGGGCTTCGTGGCCGCCGGTGAGGGCCGCAGTGACCAGGCCGCTGCGGACCATCTGGAAGGCCAGGCCGATGGCGTGGGTGGAGCTGGCGCAGGCTGTGGAGATATTCAGCGTGGGGCCGGTGATGCCGAGGTCGATGGCGATCTGGCTGGCTCCGGAGGAGGCCATAGAGCGCGGGACCGTGAGCGGGTGGACACGGCCGTTGGTGGTGTAGAGCTTCTTGGTCTCCGGCTCTTCGGCGTGGCGGCCGCCGGTGGAGCAGCCGAGGACGATGGCCGTGTTCTCGGGCGCGTGGTGGTCGCGCAGGGCGGCTTCGAGAGCGGCCTGACGGGCGGCGACGACACCTAGCTGGGCGGAGCGCTCGGTGGCCACGACGGCCCCGGAGGTCATGTGGGCGTAGGGGTCGAAGCCCTTGACCTCGGCCATGTGCTTGAAGCGCAGGCCGGGATCGCCCGTGGGCGGCTCGGGGAAGAGCGTGGTGAAGGGAGCGATGCCGGAGGTGCCGGCGAAGAGGCTGGTGGTGAACTCGGCGACGGTGTTGCCGATGGGGGTGATGCAGCCGAGGCCGGTGATGACTACGCGGTTCATGGGGTTCCTGATTTCGTGCTGGGATGATTCCCGGATTGGAGTAGAACGGTCGGTCGAGATGGTGCAGGTGCTCTCCGGGGTGTATCCGGCTCGCCGGGTTAGTGTTGAGGCTGGGTCTTGGCGGCCAGGAGAGAGTTGACACCGTCGACTACATCGGCAACGGTGCGGAGCGAGTTGAGCGAATCGTCGGGGATCTCGATGGAGAAGATGTCTTCCACCTCGAAGGTCAGGTTGATCTTATCGAGAGAATCGATCTGAAGCTCATCGAAGGTGCTCTCCGGGGTGATGCTGTCTACCGGGATGGACTTCGATTTGGCGATCAGCTCGATGATGCGGGTGGTTACGTCGTCCATGCGTGCGGTCTCCCAATCGTCGTGTCCTGTAACGTTTTCGATGCCGAATCCAACTCCAGTGTACGGAATGAGTTTAGATGGTAGTCGTGAATCGGCAACGATGCCATGCTAATCTCGCCGGATGAAGTCTCTTTCCGTTTTGGGAGTCAGAGCGTTGGCGCTGGGGCTGGTGATGAGCGCAATGGGGTTGCAGGCGCAACAGCAGGGGATGGAAGTCTCGGCGGATATGGTGCTGCCGCAGCCCCCGCCTACGGCTCCGCTGGGCGACTGGACCGTCGCAGCCGGGCGCGAGAAGGTGACGCTGGAGCGGGGCGGCGGCGTGGTGCTGCGGGGATGGAGCTTTGCCTCTGCGAAGGCCGGTGCGCCGACGGTGCTGTTCTTTAATGACAACGATATGACGGTGGACCACTCGGAGTCGCTCTATCGGTCGATTGCCGCCGCCGGGGCGCAGGTGGTGGTCTTCGACTATCGTGGGTACGGGTTCAGCATGGGTGAGGCTGGGGTGGCCGCGTTTCGGGCCGATGCCGCTGCCGAGTACGACTTTGCGGTGAAGCGGGCGGGCGGGCCGGTCGTGGTGTATGGGTTTGCGATGGGGACCGCGATTGCCACCAGTGTGGCGGTGCAGAGGCCGGTGAAGGGGATGATTCTGGCAGGGACGATTGCTTCGGCTGCCGAGGAGATTCCGGTGTATGCGAAGACGCAGGGGCTTACCGATGAGGATCTGAAGGGGATCAAGCTGGACGCGGGGGTGGTGGAGGCTTTCGACCTGGTGGGGCGGGTGAAGAAGTCGAAGGCTCCGTTGCTGATGCTGCATGGGGGCGCGGATAAGATGGTGCCGATGGCGCAGGGGCGGAAGGTGTTTGCGGCGAGTGCGGCGGGGGAGAAGAAGTTTGTGGTGTTGCCGGGGGTGGGGCATCAGCAGACGGCGGGGAGTGCGGTGGGGTTGAAGGCGGTGGGGATGTTTTTGAGTGGGTTGAAGTAGAGCTTTTACGCGAAGCGTCCAAGACCGCACGAAGTGCCGCCCGCCCGGCGTTAGGGCGCTTTTGTTGTTGTTTTCAAATAGAAAAGTGCCCCATATCTCAAAGTCGAGAGATGGGGCACGATCATTTGCGGCGAGGTTGAAGGAAGCATACCTCGGGGGCTAAAGCCCGCGTCAGTGGCGGGTTTTAATGTCCGGGCTAAAGCCCGGACCTACCCCAGAAGCAACGACAAAGACAACAGCAGAAGCAGATTCCTCCACTTCGCTCCTGAATGACAACCAAGAAAACAAGCAACGGCAACGACAAGAACAACGGCTACGGCTGGATTACCACTGGAGGAGGACCAGCTCCAGGCAGAAGGCTGGCCCCATCGCGGCCAGGATCGAGTAGGTGCCGGGCTTGCCGGGGTGGTTCTTGAGAGTGTCTTCCAAGACACACAGGACCGACGCTGCTGAGAGGTTGCCGACCTCGGAGAGGGACTTCCAGCTCAGGGCCAGCGCTCCTTCCGCTCCTTCGGGCAGGCCGAGGGCCTTTTCGGTAGCCTCCAAGACCTTGGGGCCGCCGGAGTGGAAGATGTAGGAGCTGATATCCGATAGCTTCAGTCCCTGATCGGCCAGGAAGCTCTCCGCGTCGCCGCGCAGGTTGGCCTCGACCACCTTGGGGACGTCGGGCGAGAGGACGATGCGGAAGCCGCTGTCGCGGATATCCCAGCCCATGACGTGCTCGGTGTGGCGATAGAAGGTGCTGCGGGTGGCGAGAATCTTGGGGCCGGTGGAGGGATTGGGCAGCTTGACGTCGTCGCCGATGACGATGACGGCGGCGGCTCCATCGCCGAAGAGGCCGGTGGAGATGAGGTTCGCGATGGACTGGTCATCGTCCTGCCAGGTGAGCGAGCACAGCTCGATCGAGAGGACCAGCGCTATCTGGTCGGGGAAGGCGCGGACGTAATCCGAGGCGCGGGCGATGCCGGCGGCTCCGGCGACGCAGCCCAGGCCGAAGATGGGGGTGCGCTTGACGCTGGTCGGGAACGGCATCCGGTTGATGAGGCGGGCGTCGATGGTGGGCGACGCGACGCCGGTGACGGTGGCCGAGAAGATGGCGGAGATGTCGGCGGCGGTGAGGCCGAGCGGAGCCAGGGCGCGCTCGATGGCGAGCTGGCCCAGCTCGACGGCGGCGGCGATCCAGGCGTCGTTGGTCTGCTTGAAGCCTACGAGCGTGGTGTAGTGCTCGATGGGAAAGACCAGATAGCGGGTGGCTACGCCGCAGTTGGCATGAAGACGGGTGAGGAGCCGGGGCTCTTCGAGCTTACCTTCCCAGCGGGTAAGAAGGGCCTGCGATATCTCGGACTGAGTGTAGCGGTGCTTGGGGAAGGCTGAACCAACGGAGGCGATTTGCATTGTCGTTGAAGGCTCTCTCTTGGTGCGAGGGTGAGATGCAACAGTAGGTGAAGTTTAGTACGGACGAGTGAAGGTCTGTTGAAGTGGATGCATTTCAATGAATTACGGTTAGTTGCGCGGTTCCGAAAGCGGACAGGAACGAGGGAATAACGATACTTGGTTCCAGATAGCCCGCAGGGGAATGGGGGTAACTCGAGGGCTGCCGGGGAGCGATTCCAGCGGCCTTTTCCCGGCCGGGAGCATTTAGAGTTGAGGGCGACGCAACCTTTGATGGGGAGATGGGTTCACGATGAGACGTTACTGTCTAACACTGGATTTGCAGCGCGATGCGGAGAAGATTGCGGCCTATCGGCGCTATCACGAGGATGTATGGCCGGAGGTCAAGGCCAGCCTGGTGGGGTCAGGGGTTACCGAGATGGAGATCTACCTGTTGGGCACACGGATGTTCATGATTATGGAGGTCGCGGATACGTTCTCGTTTGAGGCCAAGGCGGAGGCCGACAAGGCCAACCCCAAGGTAATGGAGTGGGAGGCGCTGATGGGGCAGTTTCAGGATGCTCCGGCGGACGCCTCGCCCGTGGCGCGCTGGCAGTTGATGGAGAAAGTGTTCACCCTGAGCGAGCAGCTCGGGTAAAACGGACGCATGGCTCGCCAAATGCGGCTAGACGAGTCTAAGCAGTTACAACCATTGAGGTACGTCTGTTTCTCCTTTAAGAATGTTCGAGGTCTGGCGCGTCTTCTTCCCCGCAAGGAACGTCTTTCGCAAATGAAGCCACGATTGCGATTGGATTGTGACATATAGCCCCCATAATGGGGCTATGCGGCCCGGTACGGACGCAGCTTGATTGAAAACGGCCGCCGCGAAGACAGGCAGGCGGCCAGGAAAGAGTTATTTGTGATCGGACGGTTCGGAGGTCTTGTGTTAGGAAAGAGTTCATTCCGAGCCATGCGCGCGGCTGGGTACGGTGGTGTGGTTTGCCTGGTGCTGGCCGGATGCCATAAGCAGGAAGAGACAGGCCGCGAGGCCAAGGAGGCTCCGCCGAGCGCGCCGGTCGTGGTCGCGGCGGCAAACGCAGGCATCGTCAAGGTGGACCAGCCGGAGCGGTTTCCGCTGACGACGGCGGTGGCGCAGCAGACGTTCAGCACGCTGAACGCGACGGGCAGCGTGAACCCGGATGTCTCGCGCGAACTGCCGGTGCTGTCGCTGGCCAATGGCCGCGTGACCTCGCTGTACGTGCGCCTGGGCGACACGGTGAAGAAGGGCCAGCCCATCATGGAGGTACAGAGCCCGGACGTATCGACCGCGTTCGGCAACTACCTGAAGGCTGTGAACGACGAGCACCTGACGAAGATTACGCTGGACCGCGACAAGCTGCTGTATGACAAGGGCGCGATTCCGCAGACGCAGCTCGAGACCGCGCAGAACGGCGAGGACGACTCGCTGGCGCTGCTGACGGCAAGCGAACAGCAGTTGCGGATCCTGGGCCTCGATAAGAACAAGCCGGGCGATACGGTAACGATCCATGCGCCGACCTCGGGCGTGATCGTGGCGCAGAACGCCACGGCGGCGGGCGCGGCAGGTGTGACCTACGCCGGTTCGACGGGTTCGCTGACCATCGCGGACCTCTCGCATGTATGGATCATCTGCGACGTGTATGAGAACGACCTGGCACAGGTGCGGCTGGGCGATGAGGCCGAGATTCGGCTGTCGGCGTATCCGGGCAAGGTGCTGAAGGGGACCGTCAACGATATCGGCGCGGTGCTCGATCCCACCATTCGCACGGCGAAGGTGAGGATCCAGGTGCAGAACCCGCAGGGGCTTCTGCGGCTGGGGATGTTTGCCACCGCTACGTTCGCGGGCAAGAAGCCGATCGAGGGCGTGGCAGTGCCGGGCGATGCGATTCTGCATCTGCATGACCGCGCGTTTGTCTTCGAGCCGGGCGATACGACGGGCACGTTCAAGACGGTCGAGATCAAGACCGGCAAGACGCTCAGCGGCAATCTGGTGGAGGTGGTTTCGGGCCTGCAGGCTGGGCAGCAGGTCGTGGCCAACGCGCTGGAGCTGCAGAACACGGCGGCTCAGTAATGATCAGGAAGATCGTCGATTTCGCGCTCAACAACCGGTTCATCATCCTGGTGATCGCCATCCTCCTCTTCGTCTGGGGTGGGATCTCGTTCCACAACCTTCCGGTCGAGGCTTATCCGGACGTCGCCAACAACTATGTGACCGTGATTACGCAGTGGCCGGGCCGCGCCGCCGAAGAGGTGGAACAGCAGGTGACGGTGCCGCTCGAGATCGCCATGGCCGGTATCCCGCACATGACGCACCTGCGGTCGACGTCGCTGGCCGGGCTTTCGAGCCTGACGATGGTCTTCGACGACGACAGCATCAACGACTGGAACCGCGCCAAGGTGCTGGAGCGGCTCTCGCAGGTGACGCTGCCGAACGGGTTGCAGCCGCAGATCGGGACGGACTGGAGCCCGGTCGGGCAGATCTACTGGTATCAGCTCGAAAGCACGAACCCACAGTACGACACGATGGCTCTGAAGAGCCTCGAGGACTGGACTCTGGAGCGGCAGTTCCGCAGCGTGCCGGGCGTGGTGGACGTCTCGAGCTTCGGCGGCGTGACGCGCGAGTACCAGGTGATCCTGAACCCGGACAAGCTGGTGCAGTACGGGCTGAGTGTGAGCCAGGTGACGCAGCAGCTCGCCGCGAATAACGTGAACGCGGGCGGCAGCTTTATCGAGGTCGGCCAGCAGCAGATCAACGTGCGCGAGGTCGGGCTCTTCCACACCGTCAAGGACATTCAGCAGACGGTGCTGAAGACGCAGAACGGCACGGCGCTGCGGGTCTCCGACATCGCCACCGTGCAGCAGGGACCAAAGATCCGTCTGGGGCAGATCGGCAAGGCGATCCGGCGGCAGGATGGCAAGCTCGTCGATAACCAGGACGCCGTGGAAGGCGTGGTGCTGCTGCAGAAGGGCGATAACTCCGACGAGACGCTGGTCGCCATCCACGCGAAGGTGAAGGAGCTGAACGAGCATGTGCTGCCGCCTGGGGTGAAGATCGTTCCCTTCCTCGACCGCAGCGACCTGCTGGGGCTGACGACGAAGACGGTGCTGCACAACCTGACCGAAGGCATCATCCTGGTCGTCATCATCCTGTTCCTGTTCCTGGGCAATCTGCGCGGCGCGCTGATCGTGGCGCTGACGATTCCCTTCTCGCTGCTGTTCGCCTCGATCTGCCTGGACCTGAAGCATATTCCGGCGAACCTGCTGAGCCTGGGTGCGCTGGACTTCGGCATGGTGGTCGATGGCGCGGTAGTGATGGTCGAGAACATCGTCCGCCACCTGAGCCACGGCAAGCGCGAAGACATGACGCCGATGGAGCAGATTCGCGAGGCCGCCTATGAAGTACAGCGGCCCGTGTTCTATGCGATCGGCATCATCATCACGGCGTATCTGCCTATCTTTACGCTGCAATCGGTGGAAGGCCGCCTGTTCAAGCCGATGAGCTGGACGGTGGCGTTCGCGCTCCTGGGCGCGCTCATCTTCTCGATTATTCTGGCTCCGGTGCTGGCAAGCTTCCTCTTCCGCAAGGGCACCACCGAGTGGGAGAACCCGGTACTGAAGTGGATCACGAACGGCTACCGCCATGCGGCGCAGTTCGCCATCGAGCATCGGCCGATCACCTTCGGCGTGGCGCTGGCGGCGTTTGGGGCCACGGTGTTCCTGGGCATGTCAGGCGTGGTGGGCTCAGAGTTTCTGCCGCACCTCGATGAGGGCGCGATCTGGGTTCGCGGTACGCTGGCTCCCAGCACGGGACCGACCGAGAGCCGTCGCGTGGCCGACCTGGCGCGCATCAAGCTGGCTTCGTTCCCCGAGGTGAAGCAGGTAGTGAGCCAGATCGGGCGGCCCGATGACGGCACCGATACGACCGGCTTCTTCAACACCGAGTACTACGTGGACCTGAAGCCGAAGAAAGAGTGGCGGCCGGTCTTCAAGGAGAACAAGGAAGAGCTGATCGGGGCGATGGACCGCGAGCTGGAGAAGATGCCCGGCGTGGTCTGGGGCTTCTCGCAGCCGATCTCGGACAACGTGGAAGAGGCCGTGAGCGGCGTGAAGGGCGAGCTGGCGGTGAAGTTGTACGGCACCGACCTAAAGACGCTCGAGGCCAAGGGCGATGAGATCGTCGGCGTGATGTCGGGGATCAAGGGCGTGGCCGACCTCGGGTTGTTCCGGGTGATCGGACAGCCGAACCTGAACTTCGAGGTAGATCGTGAGGCGGCGGCGCGGTACGGCATCAATGTGTCGGACGTGCAGGAGGCAATTGAGAGCGCGGTGGGCGGCAACGCCGTGACCCAGGTGCTCGAAGGCGATGCGCGCTACGACGTGACGGCGAGGTATAGCCCGATGTATCGAGCTACTCCCGAGGCCATTGCGAATATTCGGCTGGTGTCTCCGACGGGCGAGCGGGTCTCGCTCTCGCAGGTGACCAAGCAGAAGATCGAAGACGGAGCCGAGGAGATCTACCGCGAGGGCGGGCTGCGCTACGTCGCCATCAAGTACAGTGTGCGCAACCGCGACCTGGGCAGCACCGTGGAAGAGGCGATCGCGAAGGTGAGCTCGCAGGTGAAGCTGCCGCCGGGATACAAGATCGACTGGGCCGGTGAGTACGAGAGCCAGAAGCGCAGCTCTCGCAGGCTGATGATCGTGCTGCCGCTGACGATCATGCTGATCTTCATCATCCTGTACGGCATGTTTGGATCGTTCAAGTGGGCGACGCTGATCCTGGCGAACGTGGCGATGGCTCCGTTCGGCGGAATGTTGGCGCTGTTGTTGACGAAGACGCACTTCAGCGTTTCGTCGGGCGTGGGCTTCCTCGCTCTGTTCGGCGTGTCGGTGCAGACCGGCATCATCATGCTGGAGTACATCAACCAGATGCGCGTGGCCGGGCATAGCGTGGAGTCTTCGGCCATCGAAGGCGCGGTGCTGCGGTTGCGGCCGATCATGATGACGATGCTGGTAGCCACGCTGGGCCTGCTGCCCGCGGCGACCTCGCACGAGATCGGCTCCGACTCGCAGAGGCCGTTTGCGATTGTGATTGTAGGCGGGTTGGTGGGAGCGCTGCTCATCAGCGTCTTCCTGCTGCCGACGCTGTATGTGTGGATTGCGCGCGACACGGATATTCTGCCGAAGCGCGAGATGGAGTTCGATCAGTGATGAGTCCGCTTGATGTAAGAAAAGCCGTTTGGGTGCTGGGCACGTTGGCCGCGCTGTCGGCGCCGGTGCTGGCCCAGGCTGGTCAAAGCCCTGCGGCGGCGGCCTATGCTGCTGAGACCGGCGTTGGAGTCGATCCGCGCAAGCCGCCTGCCGCGAAGGCGGGAGCCTATACGCTGCAACAGATCGTCGCGATGGCCGAGGCGAAAAACCCTCTGCTGCTCGCCGCGCAGGCGAATCTGCGGGCGGTTCGGGCGCAGGAGCTACAGGCTGGAGTGCGCCAGAACCCGAACCTGACGGTGGACGGCACCAGCGTCAACCTGCCCGGCAACGGCACCCAGGGCAATCCCTACGAGTACGACGTGCTGGTCTCCCGCCTCTTCGAGCGCGGCGACAAGCGGCGCTGGCGTCTGGATGCGGCGCGGGCCACGACCGGCCAGACCCAGGCGCAGCTCGAAGATACTGTCCGGCAGACGGTGCTGACGATCAAGCAGGCCTTTACCAGAATGCTGATCGCGAAGGCCGCGCTTGAGATCGCGAACCAGAACCTTAAGGACTATCGGCACGAGGTGGAGATCAGCCGCGACCGCTACAAGGCGGGCGACCTGGGCAAGCTCGACTACGAACGGCTCGACCTGCAACTGGGCGACTTCGAGAGCGATGCCGCGAATGATGAGATCAACCTGCTTCAGGCCAGCGACCAGCTCCAGACCCTCATCGGGGTGGAGACCCCGACCGAGGCGTTCGACATCACCGGAGACATCGTTCCTCCCGTGGTGACCAATGCGAAGCAGGATCTGATTCAGGCCGCACTGGCCAAACGCCCCGACTACGCCGCGGCCAACGCTGCGGTGACGGCGGCCACGGCGAACACGCGTCTGGCCTTCGCTAACGGAACCACCGATCCTACTCTCCAGGGCGAGTACAGCCGTGTCGGCACCTACAACGCGGCAGGCTTCGCGGTCAGCGTTCCGCTGCGGTTCTTTGACCGGAACCAGGGCAACAAGCAGACGGCGCAGTTGCAGCAGGATGCGACCGTGTTGACGGCGACGGCGGCGCGGAACCAGGTGGTCTCGGATGTGGACCAGGCCTGGGTGGGATATACGCGGGCCAAGGCGCTGTCGGATCGGTTCAGCGAGCACTATCTGGATGAGTCGCGGGAGATTCTTTCGATCTCGCAGTTCTCGTTTGAGCATGGTGGGCTGGCGTTGATCGACTATCTCGATGCGTTGCGGGATGCCCGGTCTTCGACCAACGATGCGTTGAATGCGTTTGCGACGACGTGGAATGCGATTCATCAGTTGAGTGCGGCGAGTGCTACGGAGTTGATTCCGTAGCACGCGCGTCTCTCACGCGAAGCGTCCAAGACCGCACGAAGTACCGCCCGCCCGGCGTTAGGGCGCTTTTGCGGTTGTTCCTCTATAGAAAGAGATGCCTCAGATGCCCCCATGTCTCAACTTTGAGACATGGGGGCATCTGGATTTGTGGCAAGGATGAGAAAGCATACCTCGGGGCTAAAGCCGCGTCCGTGGTGGGTTTTAATGTCCGGGCTAAAGCCCGGACCTACCCCCGAAGCAACAGCAACAGCCCAAAGCTCAATCGCTGAGAAGAATCCTCAGGTCGCGGAGGTTGTTGCCGGTAGGGCCGGTGATGATGGCGTCGCCGAGGGACTCGAAGAGGGGAAAGCTGTTGAAGTTCTCCAGCGCCTCGGAGGGGTTGATCCCGAGAGCTATTGCCCTGGCCCATGTGGTCTCGTCCGCTACTGCTCCCGCGGCTGGGCTGTGGCCGTCGATGCCGTCCGAACCTGCGCTGAGTACGGTGATCGACAGCTTCTCTTCCGCAATGATCCGCGCACACTCCAGAACAAACTGCTGGTTTCTGCCGCCGCTGCCGTGGCTTGTGCCCAGTTGGACTGAAAGCTCTCCGGCGGAGATTAAACAGACTTTAGGGTGCTCGGCACGCAGGGCGATCAAGCGGTCGATCAGGTAGCGGGCCGCGATGCGGTAGTCGAGATCGTCGCAACTGTTGTCGATAGCGACGGTGAAGCCTGAGTCGGTGGCCAGACTGGAGGCGTTGCTGCAAAGGTCCTCGCTCGAGAGCAGGGCGACCCAGGCGGCGTTGAGGAAGGCCGGGTGGTCGGGCTTAGGGGTCTCTTCGAGGTGAGGGGTTTGAAAGAAGGCGAGCACGCTGGGCGGCAGGCCGAGACCGTCCGGGCGAGAGGCGATCAGCTCGCGGCACTCCGCCACCGTAGAGAGATCGGGCAGCGACGGCCCGGAGCTGATGACGTCCAGCGCGTCGGCGGGGACGTCGGAGATGAGCAGGGTGCACTGTGTGGCGGGCGCAGCGGCGAGAGCCAAGCGGCCTCCCTTGACCCGGGAGAAGTGCTTGCGCAGGGCGTTCATCTGCGTGATGGGCAGGCCGGAGCGGACGAGCGCCGCGTGGAACTGCGCGGTCTCTTCGAGCGAGACCTCCGGGGCGAGAGGCTTTTCCAGCATGGCCGAGCCGCCGCCGCTGATGAGGAAGAGGACCAGGGTCGCCTCGTCCGCGGAGGCGAGCAGTTGGAGGATGGCGTCGGCGGCCTGGCGTGAGGCCGCGTCCGGATGAGGATGACCGCCGCGAAAGAACTGGATGCGCGGGTCCGGGGTGGGGAGCGGAACGGTTCCGACGACTACTCCGGCAAGAGTCTGGCCGGGCTCGAAAGCACCATCGAGGATGGGCAGGACCGTCTCGCACATGGGCACAGCAGCCTTGCCGATGACGATGAGTATGACCCGGCGGAAGCTCCGCATGGGGTACGCGAGGTCGCCGAGGTGCAGCACTCCGTCCCGATAGAGCACGCGGCGAGGCAGCACATCGGGGATACGCACGCGTTCGAGCGTGCCTGAGAGGATCGACCGCGCTACCAAGGGTAAACTCATAGATTCAACCGGAGATACGAGAATACATTCGAGGATACAAGCCCAAAAGCACCGTCAGACTATCAGACCAAAAACCTTTTGTCTGCACCCGAGAGACGGGGTCAACCTTGGCGAAGATACCTGCTTCGACTCCGAATAAATCGGTTCATCGGTTCTGCATAGAGAACGGCAATGCCCCAACCGATAACGCCCGCAGCCAGAATCAGCCTCATATTCACGTGGTTCATCAGGACGAAGAGGATCGACAGACCGCGCAGGAGGTCTATCCCGTCGATACGGCTCCAGGTTCGCACTGCGCCGTCAGGCCGAAGCTCGGGCATCCACCAATACTAAGTCACCTCTTTTCAGGGATTCGTGAAGCCACCGGCGCCGCGCTGATCGTGGGTTTGTTGCTGCCCTATAGAGAACGAGGCTGCAGACCGATCCAGACGGTCGAGACAGGAAGGGCAGCCTCCTTCTTCGGAGGCTGCCTTCGTTGCAGACCAGGGAGAGGTCTATTTGAGAACAAGGGAGGGCTGTCGACTACTAGAGGACCGGGCCGGGGCCGACGTAGTAGTAGCCGGATGGTCCAACGGAACTGCCGCTATTCTGGATAACACTCTGATTGCCCCAGGTTTCGGCCCCGGTGCCGTTATTGGTGGCGTAATACAAGTTGTTGTCTCCGGGAATACCCTTCCAAGCCATGACGAGACAGCTATCGGCGGCGATGAGGCAGGGGCCATCGGAGGTGCCGTGGGATCCACACGTAGTGGTATTGGTCCATTTATTCGAGTTAGGAGAGGACGAGACCCACGTGGAGCTGTAGATGGTATCGTCGTTTTCGCTGCCCTTGAAGACGAGGACAAAGTATCCATCGAAGTATGCGAGAGCGGGAGCCACCGTGGAGGCTCCGCCCGGAATCTGTGCACTGGCAGTGGTCCAGTCTATGCCGTTTGTAGAGGTGGCGTAGTAGAGGCTGTCGTTGCTGCCGGCGCCTCGCCACACCATCATAAGATTGCCATCGGGGTCGGAACAGATGGCAGGAGTGATGGCAGTTGTGATGATCCCCGTTGGGCAGAGGGCGGGAGTCGGGTTGCTCCAGGGCTGAGCAGAGTTGCCGTTGAACCCGTAGGTGCTCACCCAGATGCGGGGGTCGCCGACTACGCCGGGCCAGACCGCGATGGCTCCGCCGTTCCAGGGGGTGACGCAGGCGGCCCAGGAGGTACCGGCTCCGGGGATGAAAGCTTGATTGGAAAAATCGGGATCAACGCTCCAGACGAGGCTATCGCTGCTGCCATCCGGCCAGACCATGAGGGCCTGGTGCTGATTGGGGAGAAAGGCGAAACTGGGCCGCGTTGAGGTTTGCGCCTGGGGGAGAGGAATGCCATATCCAAAGGCGAAACTCCTGTAGATCGCAATGTCATCGATACCTCTCCATAGGAGGACGAGGTCTCCGGCTTGGAAGCTCATAAGTGTATCTCCTTGATTTTATGACCGTTGGGGTGATGTTGGCGCGTGAGTCGGGGGACTCGGCGTGGGAACAAAAGATCTGCCGAACGGACCGCACCCGGTCGTCGTTCGGCTCTCAATCTAGTCAAAGCTCCACAAGCTGTCCTCAAGCGGCTCTCAAGCGGTCCTCAAGAAAAGATGAAACGTTCTCAATTCTTCTCAATCGAGCAGGTAGACACCCATTACCCCGCAATGCGCGTCTGCCCGCCACGCGAGTGATGGCACGGCTCCAGTATGCTGTATCGTTTTCCCTGCTTTATCTCAGAATGTGCAAGACCGGCCTTCCCACCAAGGTCGCATTTCCGGCGCATCAGAAGAGGAGCTCCGTTTCCGCTTTTTGCCCGAGTCGTGCCGTGAGAGGGCTTTGCGCAACAGAAAGATATGTTGAGCCAGGGGCTCTCTACGACAAACCAATCTGGCCAGAGCGATGCAGGAATTTCATCCTTGCTGGCCGTCAATTTGTTGCCGGCACAACCTTCTCTGCAGCAACCGGCTCGCCTGCAAGAAACTTCGCGATGTTCTCATTCAGAAACTTCCCATCCGCCGGATCGATAGCACGCCCGGCCGAGTGCCCCCACAGCGTAGGAATCGGCAACAGTGTCACGGTATGCATATACTGCGCCTCGTACCGGGCATCGCCCACCGGAAAATATTGATCCGACATCGATGGCATATACAACACCGGAACCTTGATCGATCTTAGCGCCTTCTTCGTATCGCCTCCGAAGCCCGGAGACGTTCCGATGTCATGCTTCTGCCACGTCCGCATCTGCAGAATCTGATCATTGGCGTCGTTGCGATTGTTCCCATTCGCCATGCGATGGATGACATCTTCCTGGGTTTCCCCCGGCTTCGAAGTCGTACGCCAGAGCTCCTCTCGCCACCACTGCGGCGAATACAGCCACGCGGCCCACACAGCCTGTGTTGCTTGGAGACCCTTCTTCGGCTCCTCGACATAGTCTCCGCCCTTGAAGGTCTCGTCCGCGGCAATCGCGGAGATCTGGCTCTCCAGCCGCATAATCCCGTGCCCATAGGCCCTCGCAGTTCCCGACGTGGCCACAATCTTATCCGCCATCTCCGGATAGGTCACCGCCCACTGAAACGCCTGCTCCGCCCCCATCGAAAATCCGATGATCGCCTTCAAATGCGTCACCTGCAGATCCTCGAGCAGCAACTGATGCACCGCCTGCACGTTATCCCGAATGGTCATCAGAGGAAAGCGCGGCCCATGAAACGGCTCCGGCGTGTTGCTGGGCGAAGACGAACTCCCATTGCCGAACAACTCAGTCGATACCAGAAAATACTTATCAGGATCCAGGCACTTATCCGGCCCCATCAGCCACTCGTACCCCTCCAGCTTCGCCATATAGTGCGAAGGCAGCAGGATCACATTGTCGTGCGCTGCGTTCAAATGCCCATAGGTCCCATACACCACATGAGCCTCCGGCAGCGTCACGCCACTCTCCGTCTTGAAGTTCTTGATCACAAAATCATGCCGCACAGGCTTCTCTAAGCCAAAGGCACACGAAAAACTCGCGAACAAAGCCACCAGAAGGAGGAGATAGACAAGTTTTTTCATTTGCGAGGATTATACCTTCGCCTCATTTGGGGTCACTACACGAAACGTCAGAGATCGACGTTAGCGTTCATGGCAGCCATTCGACCGGAGTCTTTCCCTCGAACTTGCCGAAAACCGGCCTTTCGAGGCGCAATGGAGCGGTAGCTCCCAATGCCAGGAATCTTGTAAAGGGCGAAATCTATTTGCCACCAACCGCCGGCAAAACTTTCTAAATTATTGAAAGGGATGGCGGAGAGTGGGGGATTCGAACCCCCGATAGAGCTTTCGCCCTATAACGGTTTAGCAAACCGGCGCCTTCAGCCACTCGGCCAACTCTCCAGCAGTCATGCTGTATGCTCTGGCTGATTATACCGTGCCAGCCGCAACCCGTGTCGAGCCCGCGCGATCCGGAACGATCACTTGAGCCGAAAATCGCTCCATCTCCTCCGCCTGCGGGCTCGATTGCAGCAGAACCAGATCGACGCCGACCGCCGCGAACTCCTCCAGCCGCTCCCGAACCATCTTCGGCGTCCCGATAAATCCCGAGCGCAAACCGCGGTTCGAGACCGAGTAGTCCCGGAGCGAAATCTCCTGCTCCAGCTTCGAGCCGGTGATCCACTGCTGGTAGCTGGCATAGCCGCGATCCGAAGCGCTAACGTCGGTAATACGCTCGACCTCGCGGGCCGCCTCACTCTCCGAGTCGCGGACGATCGCGTAGCCCGAGACCCCGAAGGACATGGGAGGCAGCCCGGCGGCCTCGCGACGCTGGCGCATGTCGGCTATCTTCTTGCCGACCGTCTCCGGCGGATCGCCGTGCATCAGGTAGGCGTCGCACTTGGCGGCGATAAGGTTCTTGGCCGTCTCCGACTCGCCCCCGGCGTACAGCGTGGGTCGCCCTCCCTTCGGCTGCGGCGCGACCGGCGTGCCGGTAAAGTTACGGCTCGGCACAGGCTTGGGTGAGAGCACGTTATCGTCGATGCTGTAGAGCTTGCCCTGGTGCGAAAAGTGCTGCCCGCTCCAGCATCCATCGAGTACGTCGAGCCACTCGGAGGTGCGGGCGTAGCGGTCGTCGTGCGCGTCGAAGGGAATGCCGTACTTGGTCGCCTCATCCTTCCACCAACTCGAGACGACGTTGAGGCTGAGCCGCCCGTTGGCGATGTGGTCGATATTGGCCGCCTGTTTGGCCAGCAGCGCGGGGTTATGGAAGGTGGGGCGCACGGCCACCATGATCTCCAGCCGCTCAGTCACAGCCGCCAGCGCGGCTGCGGTCGTCCAGGCATCGAGCGACGGAGCCTCGACGCCCTTGATGTCGTTCAGGTTCAGCTCCGCGATCAGGGTCAGGTCGAACCCTAGCTCCTCAGCCCGCCGGGCGAGACGGCTGGCATACTGCCAGCTCGTCTCCATGTTCTCGTCATCCAGATTGCGCAGCCATCCGCCGAAGACAGGCAGCCAGAATCCGTAGCGCATCAGCCCGCCGCTCCTACCAGCTCCGCCTTGAGCTGAGACGCCTTGGCAGCCTCGTCTTCGAGCCAGTCCACCAGCTTCTCGAAGGGATCGAAGCCGATAACGTTCTTGCCATCGGCGACGAAGTTCGAGAGCGCGTTGGTGTCGTAGTAGTAGCGCTGGCCGTCGCGGTCGTCGGTGATGTACTCGATGCCGCCGATATCGATCTTCGAAGCGGCCATGATGCGCTCCACGTCGGCGATGACCTCCGCAGGTGGGGTGTAAGCCTCGACCGTGATGCCGGACTTGGGCGCGTCGATGGCGCACGCGGCCCGGTTCAGATCGACGCCGGTAGAGGTGCGGCAGATATCCGCAGGGCAGAGGTCGAAGGTCTCGCCGGTGATGTGGACCTTGATGGCGTAGAGGTAACGGCCGTTGAGTACCTCGACCCGTACGATATGGGCGTCGCGTGCGGGAATGAACTCCTGCACCAGCGCCACCGAGTCGAGCCCGAAGGCCAGCGCGTCCGGATCGCCGGATGGAGCGGCAGCGGCAGCGGTCAACTGCGAGATATGGTCGAAGCGCTTGACGCCCGCGCCGCTGCCGCCGATGTTCGGCTTCACGACGACGGGCCAGCGCAGGCCTTCAGTAGCCGCCGCCGCCTGGCTGGGCCGGTGGATGACGCGAGCCTTGGGATAGGGCAGCTTAAGCTCGTCGAGCAATGAGAGCTGACCCGCCTTCGAAAGCTCGGAGCGGAAGGCCGCGAGGCCATTGATGACGCGCACGCCGCGCGACTCCAGGTGCTCGAGGAAGCCGAGCGTGTAGAAGATCTGATCTCCGTGGTCGCGGTTCCAGGCCGAGGGGCTCATGCGGTTGAAGACCAGCGAGTAGAGCTCCTCGGGGTGGTCGGCGGGCGAGTAGGTGTGCTCGACCGCATTCAGTGCAACGTAGGGGATGCCGCGACGGTCCAGCTCGGCGAAGAGCGGCTTGAACCAGTTAGGCTGCTCATAATAGATGGCGATGGGAAGCGGCGTCGGCATGATTCGCAAAAACCTCTTATTACAGAATAACCGCTATCAAGCAGTGTATGTAGAGGCACTTCATGCCGTTCTCGGGGCGGTCCAGGCAGGACAGAGTCTTTATAGTATGTGGATACACCTCAGGGGAGACCCGGATTGACGAAGAAGATGCGGCTGCTGCCGCTGATCGGCGCCACCTACTTCATGGTCGCGGGCGGCCCCTATGGGCTCGAAGACATCATCGGCAAGGCGGGGTACGGCCGGGCTCTGCTGCTGCTGCTGGTCATCCCCTTCGTCTGGAGCCTGCCGACGAGCCTGATGGTGGGCGAGTTGGCCAGCGCACTGCCCGAGGAGGGCGGCTACTACACCTGGGTGCGGCGGGCGCTCGGCCAGTTCTGGGGGTTCCAGGAGGCGTGGCTCTCGCTGGCGGCGAGCATCTTCGACATGGCCATCTACCCGGTCACGTTCGTGCTCTACCTGAGCCGCATCGCTCCGGCCCTCACCGCCGGAAGCCGGGGAACGCTGTGGGCGCTGGCCGTCGTGGTGGGGTGCGCGGCGTGGAATATGCGCGGTGCGCGGGCGGTGGGAAGGGGGTCGATCCTGCTCTTCGTCGCACTGCTGACGCCTTTTCTGGTGCTCATTGGGATTGGGTTCTACCGCGCCGCTGGTCTGGGACATATTTGGGGACTGTTGCGCGCCCCCAGTGCGACGCCCGATATGGCCGGGGCCGTCTCCGTGGCGCTGTGGAACTACATGGGCTGGGATAACGCCTCCACCGTCGCCCAGGAGGTGGAGCGTCCCCAGCGCAACTACCCGCGCGCGATGCTGATCGCCGCCGCTCTGGTCGCGCTCACCTATATTCTGCCTCTGGCTGCGGTGGGGCTCGCCGGGGTTCCGGCCGAGCAGTTTTCGACGGGTGCATGGGTCGATGCGGCGGCCAGTCTGGCGGGGCCGTGGCTGGCGCTGGCGGTGGTCGTGGGCGGCACCATCAGCGGCATCGGCATGTTTAACGCGCTGATGATGAGCTATACCCGCCTGCCTTACGCGATGGCTCAGGAGAAGCTGCTGCCCGCGATCTTCACCCGCGTAACCCAGGCCGGAGTGCCGTGGGCGAGCGTCGCCCTGTGCGGCGTGGCCTGGGCGCTGGCGCTGCGGCTCTCGTTCGAGCGGCTCATCTCGATCGACCTGGTGCTCTATGGAGTGGCCCTGCTGCTGGAGTTCGTCGCGCTGGTGGTGTTGCGGGTGCGTGAGCCGCACCTGAAGCGGCCGTTCCGCGTGCCCGGAGGGACGCTGGCGGCGGTTCTGCTGGGAGTGTGTCCGGCGGGGTTGATCGGCTTCGCACTGTGGGCAGCTCGGGGTGAGAGAGTCGCCGGGATTCCCTCCCTGCTCTTCGCCGGAATCGTGGCACTGGCCGGTCCGGCGGTCTACCTCACCATGCGTGGCATTACCAGGTTGCAACGCTCCCGTTAAAACAAAAAGACCGCCCAAAGGACGGTCTTTTGCTGCAAAATGCCCCAACTACTCCACCGGAACCGGCTTGGGCTGGGGGTTCTTCTGGTTCTCGGTAAACCGCGCCTGGGCCTCCACGACCTTGTTGCGAGCATACGCCGCATCGCGCCAGCCCTTTACCTCGACGCGCTTGCCCTCAAGATCCTTGTAGATCGAGAAGAAGTGCGTGATCTCCTTCAGCATGTGCGGATAGATCTCCGAGAAGTTCCACACATCCTTATACCGGGGATTGCCCATGCCCACGCACAGAACCTTCTCATCACCCAGCCCCTGGTCCATCATCTCCAGCAGGCCGATGGGGCGAACCTCCATCACGCAGCCCACAAAGCTTGGCGAATCAACAAGAACCAGCACATCCAGCGGATCGCCATCGTCGCCCAGCGTGGAAGGAATGAATCCATAATCGCCCGGATAGTGAACAGGCGAATAGAGATTCCGGTCCAGCCGGAAGACATGAAGCTCCTTGTCGTACTCGTACTTATTAACACCCTCTCCCGGAATCTCGATGACTACGTTGATGACTTCGGGCGACTTGGCCCCGACCGGCAACTCCATGTAATTTGGCATAAACTCTGGCATCTCTTCTCGTGGAATTCAGGAATAGTCCGAGCCTATTGCCCCACCCTGAGGCCAGCAGGCCAGGAACAGTTTGGGGAAGATCGTGGCACAAGGCGGCCCGTACTCCTAATCCTGCAAACAGAGTACTAGAGTACTACGGGCAGGGGCCCAGTTTTATCATGCGTTTAGGATGCGGCCCGGCAACGCTCCATAACAACGCTCGAAGCAGCGGTTTATAAGGGTCGCGTGGCCTCTCGTCAATCTGTAAATTAATCTGGAATCGGCAGCAGGAAGGTGAAGACCGAGCCTTCGCCAAGCTGACTGGTCACCGCGATGCTGCCTCCGTGCGCCTCGACGATAGCACGGGAGATGGCCAGCCCCATGCCGCTACCCAGGCTCTCCGCCGCACGATTGCGGGCCCGGTATAGCTTGTTGAAGACCAGCACCTGCTCCGAGGGGTCGATGCCGATGCCGCGGTCGGCGACGCTGCAGGCTACGAACCGTCCACTAAGCTCGGCGCTGATGAAGATCGGCTTGCCGGCGTCGGAGTACTTCGCGGCATTCTCCAGAAGATGGCTCACGACCTTTTCGATACGTACGCGATCGAGGATAAGAGTCGGCAGCGAGGGAGCCGTGCGAACGACGATCTCGCGGCCGGAGAGCCTCTCGCGCGTGGAGGCCACGGCGGAGGAGATGATGGCCTCGATCCTGCTCGGTGCGAGTGTCATGTTGGTTTGTTGGGAGTCGAGCTGAGCGATCTCAATCGCCTCCGTGATCAAACGATTCAGGCGATCGCTCTCCTGGTCGATCACGGTCAGGAGCGTATGCTCCTCGGCCCTCGGGGTCGCAGAGGCCAATAGCGTTACGACAGAGCATTTGATCGAGGTCAGCGGCGTGCGCAGCTCGTGCGTGATCGAATCCAGAATCGCTGAGCGGAACCGCTCGCTCTCCTGTGTTGCCGCGGAGTGAGCCACCTCATCAACGGCACTCGCTCGATCCAGCGAAACGGAGATCAAACTGCCGATGGCCTCGAGCGTCTGCAAGGAAAGAGTAACTCCACGCAGGATAAGTACTCCCGTGGGTCTTACTCCGGTTCTAAGTGGGACGATACCCTCACCCGAGTTAGTCGAGACGCCCGGCGCATTGGATAGCTCCTGCAACTCCATTATGTTGGAAGACGCAGGCCAGTCTAAGCTCGAGTGATAGATACGGTCGCCATCAAGTAGAAAGAAAAGAACCGACTTCGCCCCTGTCGCTCGAGTTACAGCTTGAGGAATCGTGTTGGTCAAGAGAGTTACTTCATCTGTCTGCAAAAGAGCCCGACTCAAGCTGTATAGCATCTCAAGCTCGGTCTGACGATGACGGGCCTGCTCCGACTCCGACCTGATTCGATCTGACAGACGACTGGCAAATACCGATGCAACGAGAAATACGACAAGAGTAAGCAGGTTCTGCGGATCGGAGACTACAAAGGTACCTATAGGCGGGAGAAAGAAGAAGTTATAACATCCGGTAGCTGCCACAGAAGTAATAATTGCGAAGCGCAGGCCCCAGGTCGCCGCGATAAAAAAGATCAACATCAGCAGAGTAAGTGCAACTGTCGTCTGATTGGCATGTATTACCAGGCGATAGAAGGCTACAATTCCCGCAAGAGAAGCTGAGAGGCCTAACCAGCGGACGATGGAGATAAACCGTTTTGAGTTCACGGACAGATCCTTTGAATAACCGAGCAGGAGAAGAGCGGCGAAAGAGGCCGGAGGAGTGGCTCGCGTCCGCGGAGGCCGATCAGAAAAGGCGCGGCAGGTTCAAGATATTCCTCGGCTATGCTCCCGGAGTAGGCAAGACCTTCAGCATGTTGAGCGAAGGCATACGGCGCGCGGGGCGTGGTGAAGATGTCGTCATCGGGATCGTCGAAACTCATGGTCGTAGCGGCACCTCCGAGGTTGCGGCCAAGCTCGAGCACGTGCCGCGTAGACAGCTCGACTACAAAGGAACCCTCTTCTCGGAGATGGACGTCGATGCGATTCTCGCTCGACAGCCAGAGGTCGCGCTGATCGATGAACTGGCCCACACCAACGTCGAAGGAAGCCGTTTTCAGAAGCGCTACGAGGATATCTTCGCGCTGCTCGAAAGTAAGATCGACGTGCTGACCACCGTCAATATTCAACATATCGAGAGCCTTACGCCCCGCGTCCAGGCGCTTACCGGCATCACGGTAAGAGAGGCTGTTCCCGATTGGGTTCTGGACCGTGCCGACGAGATCGTCATCAGCGACCTGACCCCCGAAGCCCTTGCGACCCGTATGCGGCGCGGCGATATCTATCCTATGGAGCGCGTCGAACGAGCCCTCTCCAACTTCTTCCGCAGAGGCAACCTGATCGCCCTGCGTGAGATGGCGCTGCAACGAGTCACGCGCGCCGTCGACCGCACCCTGGACGATTACGTGAAGCAAAAGCACCTCGGCTCCCACTGGACGGTCGCGGAAAAAGTTGCGGTGTGCATCAGCGCCAGCCCGTCCGCACGCGATCTGATCGCGCGTGGTGCGCGACTTTCGAAAGGCATGGATGCTGAGTTCTTTGTCTTGCATCTGGATACGGACCGGGACCGCGAAGCCGATGCGGCACGCAACCTCGAGGACAACTTTCAGTTCGCAAGAAATCTTGGAGCCAGGGTGGTGCAGTTGCAGGGCTCGAGCGTAGCGGCGGCAACCGCGGAGTTTGCGCTGACCAATCGCATTACGCAGGCGATCTTCGGACGGTCGGCGCTCACGGGAATGAAGAAATATCTCTACTTCAATGCGATCCTGCAGTTTGCCACAGCAGCCCCTCATGTCGACCTGCACATTATCACTCAAGAAGCTCCGCAGTAAGAGCCAGCCGACTTATCGCTTCATCCATATTTTCCCAGATAAAGACCTTGGCAGCTTTCATCAAACATCCATCAAAACCCATAAGGAAGACATAAAGATGTCACTATTTTCTATCTTTTATGTAAGTGGGTTTTATCTTGACCGAAAGATTATTAAGTGGCCTGAAAGCTCTATGAGCATCGAGGAAAGCGGAATAAAATCGAACACGATGCTATCGATCAAACGCACTCGTGCGATGCGTACTGTCCTGCTCGCCATGAGTGTCACGGCTGCCTCTGCTATCGCGGCGGCAGCATTTTTTCTGCACTTCAATCTATCGACGGCCGGATCGTTAGAGCTACTTCTGGTAGTTCTGATCTCGCTGCGATATGGATTCCTTGAAGCGACCGTTGCCTCCTTAGTCTCGGCCGTTTGTCTGAACTATCTATTTACAGCACCACTCTTTAAGTTATCTGTCTCAGACCCGGAAAACTGGATATCGCTGGCAGTCTTTGAAGCCACCTCCATCCTGGTAAGCCGCCTGTCCTCACAGGCTCGCATGCATGCGGCCGAGGTTGAAGTAGAGCGCAGCCGCAACGCAAAGCTCTACGAGCTCAGCCGCGCAATCCTTCTTATCGACAGCAAGAACCCCACTGGACCACAGCTCTCAGAGTTGATCCGTGAGTTGATCGAGGTAGATGAAGTCGACCTCTGGGCTGTATACGATAGTCATCCGACATTGGCTACAGAATCGACGCCCGCAAAGAGCGGCTCTGCCCATCAGGCATACCTGTTCGGAGAAGATCGTGACGAAGCATCCCTCGGAACCTCGACACGGATCTTGCGAACGGGAACAACACCAATCGGAGCCATGATCCTGCGCGGCTGGAGAGATGAACCCGAACTGGCCGATGCAGTTGCATCCTTGATCGCCGTCGCACTCGAGAGAGCACGAGCCATGCAGAAAGAGAGCCGCGCCGAAGCGGAGCGCAACACCGAACAGCTTCGCACCGCCGTTCTGGATGGGCTTGCGCACGGATTCAAAACGCCGTTGACGGCCATTCAAACAGCAAGCTCCGGCCTGCTTGCCATGCAGCAGATGACAGAGACACAGACCGAATTGATCTCTATCATCGACGATCAGGCGACGGTCCTCAACCATCTCACCACGCGTCTGCTACAGACCGCCGCCCTTGAAGCAAAAGAGGTACGGCTTCGACGCACAACTGTCTCAGTCAATGCTCTGCTGCACGAGCTAGTGGAAGATCAGGATGAGATAACAAGAGGTCGAGTAAGGGTCTCCGTAAGAGAGAGCCTCGAGCCTATCAGCGTTGATGCACAACTCTTGAAACTCGCACTGATGCAGCTTGTCGACAACGCCGCGAAGTATGCCACCGTTGGCCCGATGATTGATATCGACGCAATACAAACAGGCGAAGAGACACTGATTACCGTGTCTAACGAAGGCTTACCCATTCTTCCAGACGAGCGCGAGCGCATCTTCCAACGCTTTTACCGGGGACTCGACTCAGCACACAGACCAACGGGGACAGGGTTGGGATTATCAATCGTGCGAAAGATTGCGGAGGCGCACGGCGGCCGCGCGTGGGTAGATTCCGAAGGTGGAACAACGCATTTTTCCTTGGCAATCCCGAGGTTGAAAGGAACAAGAAATGGATAGCACACACGGAACCGTCCTTCTCGTTGAGGATGATGCATCGATTCGTCGCGGATTACGCGCAACACTATCGGCGCTTGGCTTCAAGATCGGCGAGGCCACTACTGGCGAAGAGGCGCTGACCCTGCTGCGCGTGGTCAACTACGACGCAGTACTGATGGACCTGAACATGCCCGGGATGGGCGGCGTAGAGGCCTGCCGGAGAGTTAGAAGAGAGTTTCCCCAGATGTCCATCATCGTAGTTACTGTGCGGGATAGCGAGGAGGATAAGATCGAGGCGCTCGACGCGGGAGCCGACGACTATGTTACGAAACCCTTTCGCATTGGAGAGCTTGCGGCTCGTATCCGAGCCGCCGTTCGCCGCCGTCATACGCCGCATCACTCTTCCGAGGAGGAGATTCACATTGGCATCTTCGAGCTTTATCCTGCGAGACGAGTTGTAAAAAAGCGCGGACAAGAAGTTCGACTTACGCCGACTGAGTTCGACTTATTGGCATATCTCATGAGCCATGCCGGACATCCCATTTTGCACTCCAAGCTACTCAGCTCCGTCTGGGGTGCTGAATACGGCGACGAAAGAGAGTATCTACGCACCTTCATCTTGCAGCTTCGCAGAAAACTCGAAGATGACCCCTCTCATCCGCAGTACTTAAAGACGGTCAACTATCTCGGATATGTCTTCTTCGATCCTTCGCAAGACGCACCAGTCGTGCTCTAAACTGTAGCGATGCGCGAATAGAGTTTTATCCAGAAACTCTTGGTCCAGGGCAGCGATGCTGCCCTTTAGCGGCATTGTGTCTCCACTCCTTATGCCTTCCTGATGCCTCACGTCACACCATTGCAGAGGCTCTTGAACTGCTCTTAACAGAGACACGAGACCGGGAGCAATCGTTATGTGGGATCTCGGATGTATTGCCGCCAGCGCGGCCTTCTTTGCCCTAACAATCGCTTATACAACTGGCTGCGAACGGCTTACGACGAAAGTGGGTAAGTAGATGATCGAATCGATTCTTCTTGGCCTGGTAACGTCCGGACTTCTTGCCTATCTCGTCTATGCACTCCTGCAGCCAGAAAAGTTTTAATAGGACACCCCTGACATGACCGCGAACGGCTGGTTACAAGTTTTTCTTTTCTTCGGGCTGGTGCTCATCAGCGCAAAGCCTATGGGACTTTATATGGTCCGGGTATTTGAGCGTCGACGCACTTACGTCGATATCGTCTTCAGACCGATCGAGCAACTTATCTATAAGCTGACTGGCATCGATGAGAACCACGAGATGCGCTGGACGGAATACTCCATCGCGATGCTTCTCTTCAGCCTGGTCAGCCTGCTTGTCACCTATGGAATCGAGCGTCTGCAGCATCTTTTGCCGCTCAATCCACAGCATCTTCCGGGTGTGGCTGCCGATCTTGCATGGAATACAGCCGTTTCGTTTACAACAAATACGAATTGGCAATCCTATGTACCAGAAGCGACGATGAGTTATCTCACCCAGATGCTCACGCTTGCATATCATAACTTCTTCTCCGCAGCCGTTGGCATGGCACTGGCGGTCGCACTCCTGCGCGGCATCTCGCGTCGCGAGTCAAAGACGCTCGGCAACTTCTGGGTCGATACCACCCGTGCATCCCTGTGGATACTGTTGCCTGGATGCCTCATCTATTCCCTTCTTCTCGTCTCTCAGGGGGTCGTGCAGAACTTCCGTCCCTACGAGCAAGCTACGCTGCTTCAGCCTTTGTCCGTAGCTACAACATCTGCCGACGGCAAGATAACCACGCAAACAGTTACGACGCAAACTATCGCACAAGGTCCCGTCGCCTCGCAGGAAGCAATCAAGATGTTGGGGACCAATGGCGGCGGGTTTTTTAATGCCAACAGTGCGCACCCATTTGAAAACCCGACATCCTTCTCCAACCTCTTGCAGATCTTCTCAATCTTTCTCATTCCTGCCGGCTTCACAGTGACTCTTGGGCAGATGACAAAGTCCCCCGCACATGGTTGGGCTGTCTTTTCGGCAATGGCCGTGCTCTTTTTTATCGGCATCTTTGTCGCATACTACGCCGAGGCGCAACCGAACCCATTGCTCCATACTGCAGCCATGCATGTTGATCAGCGCACATCCGCTCTTCAACCCGGCGGCAATATGGAAGGGAAAGAAGTACGCTTTGGCATAGCCAACTCGGCGCTCTTCGCAACCGTAACGACAGATGCGAGCTGCGGTGCGGTAAACGCGATGCACGACTCCTTCATGCCGCTTGGCGGCCTGGTTCCGCTCGTCAATATTATGCTGGGCGAGGTAATTTTCGGAGGCGTGGGAGCGGGCCTATATGGCATGTTGATCTTCGTTATACTTGCGGTCTTTATTGCTGGGTTGATGGTGGGCCGTACTCCTGAATATCTCGGGAAGAAGATCGAATCGTACGACGTCAAGATGGCAATGCTGTATACGCTTATATTTCCACTATCTATTTTGGGATTCTCTGCTGCCGCACTTATGATGCCCAAACTTGGGCTTAGTGCGCTTGCAAATGCTGGTCCGCATGGTCTTTCTGAGATCCTCTACGCCTACACCTCGGCGACAGGGAATAATGGCTCAGCCTTTGCCGGACTTAGTGCGAATACTCATTGGTATAACTTGTCGCTTGCTACCGCGATGCTGATTGGGCGCTTTCTAATGGTTATTCCAGTGCTGGCAATCGCTGGCAATCTTGCGCAGAAGAAGCTGATTCCTCCATCTCCTGGGACATTTCCGGTCAACACTCCCCTCTTTACAGTGCTATTGATCGGCACCATTGTGATTGTGGGCGCACTTACTTTCTTTCCGGCCGTTTCGCTTGGCCCCATTCTTGAGCATCTGCTCCTTCACGCCGGGAAGACTTACTAAAGGAGCCATCATGGCAAACACACGCAAGCGTTCTCTCTGGGATACAAAGATCGTCAGTCATGCACTCAGCGATGCCTTCGCCAAGCTGCATCCTCGCGTGATGATGAAAAATCCAGTTATGTTTGTCGTCGAAATAGGCAGTGTCATTACGACGATTTATATGATTCAAGATGTAATTCTCAGACATCACACGCTGCGCTTCGATCTTCAGATTACGTTATGGCTTTGGTTCACCGTGCTTTTTGCCAACTTCGCGGAGGCTATGGCCGAAGGACGCGGCAAAGCCCAGGCTGATGCGTTGCGAAAGGCAAAGTCGGACACGATTGCCATTCGCTTGAAAGCTGATGGCGGCACAGAAGAAGTTCCCAGTCTCAACCTTAGGTCTGGAGATATTTGCCTTATCGTTGCCGGATCTATGATTCCCGGCGATGGTGAGATCATAGAAGGCGTCGCGTCGGTCGATGAGTCTGCGATTACCGGCGAGTCGGCTCCTGTGATTCGTGAAGCTGGTGGAGATCGCTCCGCAGTTACGGGAGGCACACGTGTACTCTCCGATCAGATCAAGGTTCGGATTACTTCTAATCCGGGAGAAACATTCCTTGATCGAATGATCGCTCTTGTGGAAGGTGCGGAACGTCAGAAGACCCCGAATGAGATTGCACTTAATATTCTTCTCGCTGGTCTCACAATTATCTTTCTTCTGGCTGTAGTTACTTTGCAACCTATCGCGATTTATTCCACTGCGCCACAATCTATCTTCGTTTTGATCTCACTGCTGGTATGCCTTATCCCTACGACGATCGGCGGTCTTCTCTCAGCGATTGGCATTGCAGGCATGGATCGGCTGGTGCAGTACAACGTTCTCGCGATGTCAGGCCGTGCCGTTGAAGCAGCGGGGGATGTCAATACTCTCCTGCTGGATAAGACCGGCACCATCACTCTGGGCAATCGTCAGGCATCGGAGTTTATTCCCGCTCCGGGAGTAAGCAAGGACCAGTTAGCCGATGCGGCCCAGCTCTCTTCTCTGCCCGATGAAACCCCCGAGGGACGCAGTATTGTCGTTCTCGCTAAGGAGCTTTATGGCCTACGTGGGCGTGACCTCAAAGACTTGCAGGCGGAGTTCGTTCCCTTCTCTGCCACCACTCGCATGTCTGGGGTGGATATGGAAGGTCGTATTATTCGTAAAGGTTCAACCGATGCCATCGCTCGATTTATCCAGGAGAAGGGCGGGTCTTTTCCGGATCAGGTACGCATTGACGTGGAGACCATTGCACGCTCTGGTGGCACTCCCCTGGTCGTCGCAGAGAACGGCAAGGCGCTCGGGGTTATCCACCTTAAAGATGTGGTCAAAGGTGGCATGAAGGAGAGGTTCGCCCAGCTACGTACCATGGGCATTCGAACCATCATGATTACCGGCGATAATCCGTTGACCGCGGCGGCTATTGCGCGTGAGGCTGGCGTGGATGACTTTCTCGCCGAGGCCAAGCCGAAGGACAAGATGGATCTGATTCGTCGCGAGCAGGCCGAAGGCAAGCTTGTCGCGATGACGGGCGATGGAACCAACGACGCGCCTGCGCTGGCTCAAGCAGACGTAGGCGTGGCGATGAACACGGGAACACAAGCTGCCAAGGAAGCCGGCAACATGGTGGACCTGGACTCGAACCCTACCAAGTTGATTGAGATTGTGGAGATCGGCAAGCAGTTATTGATGACGCGCGGAGCACTCACAACCTTCTCTATCTCGAACGACGTTGCGAAGTACTTCGCCATCATTCCTGCGATGTTTGCTGTTGCGTTTCCCGTTCTTGGGACGCTCAACATCATGCACCTCAAGACGCCAGAATCGGCTATCTTATCCGCGGTCATCTTTAATGCACTGATAATCGTTGGCCTTATTCCGCTTGCGCTACGTGGCGTTGGTTATAAGGCAATGTCCGCGGAGGCGCTTCTGCGGCGTAACTTACTTATCTATGGAGTCGGCGGCTTAGTCGCTCCTTTTCTTGGCATTAAGCTCATTGACATGCTCATCACCGCCATTCATCTGGCATAAGGGTCTTCCATGCGTCGCACTCTCATTACCGCTGTTCTCTTTACATTAGTCACAACCGTTATCTTTGGCCTCGCCTATCCTCTGCTTGTTACCGGCCTGGCGCAGTTGTTCTTCAAAGATAAGGCGAATGGGCAACTTATAAAAAAAGATGGAGTGCTAGTAGGATCACGATTGATCGGCCAGCCATTCTCATCACCCAAGTACTTCCACTCACGTCCGTCAGCAGCGGGCAGCGGCTATGATGCTGCTAACTCGGGTGGCTCGAATCTTGGGCCTACTAATCAGAAGCTGATCGATCGCATGAAGCAGGATGCAGCTGTAGCCGAGATGGATCATCCGGGCAGCGATGTTCCTATCGATCTCGTCACCACGTCTGCATCGGGACTCGATCCGGATATTACACCGGCTGGTGCGGAGTACCAGGTGGCTCGCATTGCGCGGGAGCGTGGGCTTACTCCGGATGCGGTACATCGCCTGGTGCTCAAACATACGGAGCCCCGCCAGTTTGGAGTTCTTGGCGAGGCTCACGTAAATGTACTCGAATTAAATCTGGAATTAGATCAACTCACGAAGTAACTGAGTTACTCGCCTGCACCCTTCTGCCCGGTAAGATGGCCCGGCATATCGGCTAGCACGTAAGTCATTACGGCAAGCGAGGCGATGTTCTTGCGGAAGTCCTCCGGATTGACCTTGTCGAGAGTATCGGCTTCGGTGTGGTGCCAGTCGAAGTAGTGAGCGCCGGTGGTGGACTCACCCAGCCCCGGAACCCCCTCGCCCATCAGCGGCGAGATATCCGATCCGCCTCCTCCCACGCGGATTTTATCCGCACCGATAGGCTGCAGAAGAGACGCGATCTGCTGGAGCATCGCCATCGAGGCCTGCTGGTCGGCATTCAACACCGGCGCTGCCGGGGCGGTGCCGCCGGGAACAGCGCGGCGTGGACCGTTGGCCACTCCATAGCCATAGCCGATGGGAGCCTCCGCGCCGCCGTCCATCTCGATAGCGGCCACTTGGTGGGCAAGGTCACTCTCCACCAGCTTCAGGTAGGCCTTGCCGCCCGCGCCGCCGTTCTCTTCGTTCACCCAGAAGACCACGCGGATAGTGCGCTTCGGCTTCAGCCCACTGCGCTTGATGATGTTGACGGCCTCAAGCGTGGCCATAATGCCGGAGCCGTCGTCCTGCGCGCCCTGGCCCACGTCCCATGAGTCGATATGACCCCCGATGACGACAACCTCCTCGGGATGCTCGGAGCCGACGATATCTCCCATCACGTTGCCAGCCTGCACCTCAGGTTCAAGGTGCCCCTGCATCTCCAGATGAACCGTCGGCACAGTGCCTTCGGACTGCAAACGTGCGAGCAGCAGGGCGTCCTCGAGAGAGATGGCTGCGGCGGGAATCTTGGGCTGTTTCTCATCGTAGGAGGTGGTTCCGGTGTGGGGAAGCTGCACAGCGAGCGGCGTGATTGCGCGCACGAGCACAGCCACCGCTCCCAGAGCCGCCGCGCGCGAAGGCCCGGCGGTACGGTACATCACGGTCTGGCCGTAGCCGACGTAGGGCGCGTTGAAGACGACGATCTTGCCCTCTACCCCAGCGCGGCCGAGTTTATCGAGCGCGGCAAAGTCCGGCACGACGACAACCGGAGCGGTGATGCCGCCGGGAGGCGTGGCGACCGACATCCCCAGGCCCAACATGTGCAGGGGCTTGGTCACCGGGGTGAAGATGGCTCCCGACTCCTGCCCGCGCACCCAGTGCGGCACCATGACGGGCTGAACCCGAACGTTGGCGAGGCCGTCTTTGCGCATGGTCTCGGCAGCCCAGTTGATGGCACGGGTGAGCGGCTCAGAGCCGGAGATGCGTTTACCGATGTGGTCGCAGAGATAGGCTAGGTTCGCATAGCCCTCGGTGTCGGCGAGCGAGTCGGAGATGAGTTTGGTGGCGGCGGGCTGGTAGGTAGCGGTCAGGTTGGGCGTCTGTGCGGCGGCGGCCACTGAGACAAGCAGTAGCGATGCGGCAAGATGGGGCATACGGATCAAAGGGTAGTCTCCTAGCTGGCACTTCGTGCAGTTCTCGGGGCAGTATGGGGTAAATAATCAGCATGGGGCCTTCCGCTGGTCGGCAGCAAGCATATTTTTATTCCCGGCCAATGGAAGAACCACGCGAAGCAGTAAAAAGACATGCAAATAAAACGCGGCCTCCCTAATCAATAGAGAGACCGCGTTTCATCGAGGCGATCGTGTTCCGATCAGTTGCCAGCCGAGGTGCCAGGCAGCGAGTCGAACTCCGGCTTGGCGATGACGACGTTCTTCGTCACATCCTCGGGCTCGGCGAAGAATATCTGGTAGATGACCCCAGCGATGATGGCTCCGAGGATCGGAGCAACCCAGAAGAGCCACAACTGGCTAAGCGCGCCGGTCTGAGCAAAAAACGCGACGCCGGTGCTGCGGGCCGGGTTGACCGACGTATTGGTGACCGGGATGCTGATGAGGTGGATCAGCGTCAGGCCCAGGCCGATGGCGATGGGAGCAAAACCCTTGGGGGCGCGCACGTCGGTCGAGCCCAAAATGATGAGCAGGAAGAACATCGTCAACACCACCTCTGCGATGAAGCAGGCCACCAGCGAGTAGCCGCCCGGCGAGTTGACCCCGTATCCATTCGAGGCAAAGCCACCCACCACGAAGCCCGGCTTTCCCGTGGCGATCAGGTAGAGAACACCGCTGCCCGCAATAGCGCCGATGACCTGCGCGACGATGTACGGGATCAGCTCGGAGGCGGGAAACCGCTTACCCACAACCAGTCCGACCGAGACCGCCGGATTCAGATGGCAGCCCGAGATGTGGCCGATGGCGAAGGCCATGGTCAGCACAGTCAGTCCGAAGGCAAGAGCCACGCCGGCGAACCCAATGCCGAGTGCGGGAAACGCAGCAGCAAGCACCGCACTGCCGCAGCCACCGAAGACGAGCCAGAATGTGCCGAAGAATTCGGCGGCGAGACGTTTGCTAAGGACCATTGTGTTCCTCCTGAACTCCTATGATGCCTATAACTTCCATTGCGAAATGGATCGTTGCGGCACTAAGTTCCGTGGGCAACAAAACATCTCCCCGACGGGCAATTTTAGCGCGTATTGGGAGCAGGACCGCATGAAATTCGCAGGTAAAAAGGCCACGGAACCGTGACGCACGTACCTGCGTATAGAGGTCCATGGGCGTTTTCAGCTTGGCAGTTCCATTTCGGGAGGCAACTGGCGGCAGAAAGGCGCGAAGCGAAGGAGATAGTACACTTCTGCCATCCGGTAGATCCCCCGAGGCCAGGTTGCAGCGGACACCCGAACAACAAGCCGAGCAGGATGCTTATGGGTTGCTGGTTCGCCAGTGCATCGCAGGAGACCAGCGCGCATGGCACCAGATGGTCACCGGACAGCACCGCCGCATCTATGCCATCTGCTACCGGTTCACTGGCTCGGCCGACGACGCCGAAGACCTGACTCAGGATATATTTCTGAAGGTCTACCGCAACCTGCGCAGCTTCGACCAGGCCAAGGGCAGCTTTCAGACGTGGATCACCACGCTGGCCCGGAACATGCTGGTCGATCACTTTCGCCGCAGCAAGCTGGAGCGGGCGACCGACTCCATGGACATCAGCCTGAGCGGCGAGGACGACGGCCCGACGCTGGCCGAGCGGCTGCCCGACACCGGGCCCGGCCAGGAGCAACATGTCGCCGGGTTGCAGTTGAAGGCGACCATCCAGCAGGCGCTGGCGCAGCTCTCGCCCGAGCTGCGCGAGGCGGTGATTCTAAGGGATTTAGAGGATATGGATTATAAAGAGATCGCCCTCATTCTCAAGATCCCCGAAGGCACCGTCAAAAGCCGAATAAGTAGAGGGCGTGCGGAACTAGGAAGAATGTTGCAACGTATAGAAGGGAAGGTGATGTAGATGGCGAAGATGATCCAATTCGAGGGCAATGAACGGCAAGACCCGAAGGCCCCGGGATGCATCGAGTGCGAGGCCAGCCTGACCGATGCGCTGGACGGCGTTCTGAGCCCGGCCGAGCAGGCCCGGTTCGACGCGCACATCGCCAGCTGCGCGACCTGCAGCCAGATGTTGAGCGAAGCCCAGCGCGGCGCGGCGTGGCTGGAGATGCTGCGCACGCCGCGGCCGGAGCCCTCCGCGGCCTTATTGGAAAAAATCCTGGCCCAGACCAGCGGCGCTCCTTTAGGCCAAACCGACGACAGCGCGGAGTGGGTCGCCCCCGTGTGGACCGAGTACAACCTCCCCCTTATGCAGCCGGTTCCGGTGCTGGCAAGCGGAGGCAACGTCCTTCCCTTCCGCCAGCGGATCACCGGCAACAGCCGCTGGCAAAGTCTGCGCTTCCACCTGTTGCAGCCGCGCCTGGCCATGACCGCCGCGATGGCGTTCTTCTCAGTTGCCCTGACCCTGAGCCTCACCGGCGTCAAGCTGAACCAGTTGAGCGCCAGCAATCTAAGCCCATCCGGGCTGCGGCGCGGTTTCTACGATGCCCGCGCCAGTGCCGCCCGCTACTACGGCAACCTGAAGGTCGTCTACGTGCTGGAGTCGCGGCTTGAGGATATCCGCCGCAGCCGCGAGGATGACGAATCGGCTCGTCCGTACCAAGGAGAGGGCCAAAGCACGCCAGAAGAACATCGCCAGACGGCGCCCGAGAAACAGCCCGAGAAACGGTCAGCCCCCGACCACGGCACCAGCCGCCGCGAGCCCCTCCGGGGGGTCGAACCGCCTGCCCGTTTTATGCCCATTTCGGGAGATGTTCCTGACTCCTCCCCCTCTCTCTCCACAGCCGAGTACCACCTCAACACGGAAGGAGAGTAGCCATGATCGACGAGACCCAAGCAGCCAATCAGGATCGGGTCGGCTTCTGCCAGAACTGCGGCAAGCCCCTGAATAAAGAGACGATCCGCGTCGTCGGGACGGCCGTGTACTGCGAGCCTTGCCTGGCAGCCAAGCTGGGTGCGCCCCCCCCCTACGCCGCCGGATCAGGCCAGAACTACGGTTACAATCCAGTGGACCCCGGAGTGCCGCCAGGAGCCACGACCCCGCTGATCTCCGGCACGCCCAATCCCGCCCTGGCCGCGCTGCTGGGGCTTATCCCCGGCGTCGGCGCCATGTACAACGAGCAGTATGCCAAGGGAATCGTTCACCTGGTAATCTTCGCCGTGCTGGTTAGCCTCTCGCACACCGCCGACATCCTCGGCCTTCTGGTGGCGGGCTGGATCTTCTATATGGCCATCGAAGCCCATCACACGGCTCGGGCTCGCCGGGACGGCACTCCCTTGCCGAACCCATTCGGCTTCAATGACATAGGCGAGAGACTTGGCTTTGGAAAAAGCTGGCCCCAGCCCCCCGCTCCACAGCAGCCCGGACAAACTCCTCCTGCCGCCGCCCCGACGAACGAGCCTACCCGCGCCAGTTGGGGAGCACCGACGGAGAACTACCCTCCGCCCTCCGTTCCTCCGACCCAGCCCTACGGAGCGGCTCAACCCGGCCAGACAGGGCCCTATGGCCAGTCCACCGGCTATGTGCCGAACTACAGCGCCAGCTATGTAACCGGCTACCCGCCCTTCTCCACCCCTATCAACGCGCCGCTCGATATCCCCCCTCCGCGCAGCCGCTTTCCCGTTGGGGCCATATGGCTGATCGCTCTGGGAACCTTCTTCCTGATCGGCAACTCCGGACTCTTTCATGGCCTTCCCCCCACCGCGGTGGTCGGCGTCGGCATGATTGGGCTGAGCATCTGGATCTTCATCCGTAAGATGACTGCGGCCGGAGCAGGCATCGAGGACGACGGCTCGCCCATGTACCGAGTCCGGGTACTACGGGCGCTGCGCGGATCGGTCTGGGTACTGCTGGTCGGCGTGCTGCTGCTGCTTAACTCCCTGCACTGGATCGAGTGGGAGCGGAGCTGGCCATACTTCATCATCCTGGCGGGCGTTATGGCCGTCCTCGAGAGAACCGCCTACAACGCCGCGGCCGCCGAAGCCTACAGGTATCCTCCGGCCGGATACCCTCCATCCGCTCCCCCGTCGCCCAATCCCCCCGCTCCCCAGCCGGAAGAGAGGCCGTAAATGGCGAGCTATCCCCCACCGTATCCCCCTCCTCCTCCGTATGGGTTCGACCCGCGCCAACAGCGCCGGATGATGAAGGAGCAGGCCCGGGCCCAACGGGATGCCTTCAAGGCACAACGTCAGGCAGTGCGGGATCAGCGTGCGCTCTATCGTCAACAAATACGAGGGTTTAGACGCCGCTCCCTGCTGGGCCCTCTGCTCTTGATCGCCATCGGCGTGGCCCTGCTGCTGGTGCGCAACGGCAGGCTCACCGCCACACAGGCGATGAACTACTACAGCCGCTGGTGGCCAATGCTCTTCGTCGTCGCCGGGGCAGTGCTGCTCCTGGAGTGGGGGTTCGACCAGTTCATGGCCAGCCTGCATCCGGATACTCCACCGGTCGGACGACGCTGTCTCGGCGGCGGAGCTATTTTTTTGTTGGTGGTGCTCTCCATCGGAGGCGTCGTCGGCATGGGCTTGCAAGACCATAAGCAGGATCTGCTCTCCGCATTCGGCGGCGATAGCGACAGCCTGGCGCAGTTTCTTGGAGAAAAGCACGAGTCCGACCAAGCGCTCGACCAGACCATCTCCCCCGGCACCAGCCTCTTGATCGACAATCCGCACGGCGATGTAACCGTGAACGGCGGCAGTCAGGACGGGCTGGTCCACATCTCGGCACACAAGGAGATTTACACCAGCTCCGACACCGAGGCCGACCGTAGGAACCAGCAACTTACCCCCCAGATCACCAATGGCGGTGGACAGATGACGGTGATCGTCCCCAGCTTCGACGGCGCGACCGCCGACCTGACCATTACCCTGCCCGATGCGACCGCGACCACCATCACCGCCAACCACGGCGACATCCGCGTCACCGGCTTGAAAGCCCCGGTCAACGTAACGGCCAACCACGGCGATATTGAGCTCTCCACCATCACGGGCGATGCCACGGCTCGCATCAACCACAGCGATTCCTCTTTCTCCGCCCACAACATCACCGGCGGCGTCTCGCTCAAGGGCCATGTACAGGACCTGAACCTCACCGCCATCAGCGGGCAGGTCTCCCTGGAGGGAGATTTCTACGGAACCACCCACCTCGAGCAGGTCCAAGGAGCGCTCCGCTTCCATACCAGCCGCACCGATCTCCAACTCGCCCGCCTCGATGGCGAGGCAGAGATCAGCTCGGATGCAAGCCTAAGCGTCGACCGTGCCGCCGGGCCGACCCTGCTGACGACCCGCAACCGGAATATCACACTGGACCACATGGCCGGCGACGTGACAGTCACAAACAGCAATGGCTCCGTCGACGTAACCAGCGCACCGCCGTTGGGAGATGTGAAGATCGAGAATCGACACGGCTCAGTAAATTTAACCCTCCCCGATCACCTGGGCTTTACAGTCGATGCCGAAACGACGGACGGCTCACTGCAAAATGAGTTTGGGCTCCCCGTGAACGAGGCGGGACACCAGTCAAGCCTGACCGGCACGGTCGGCAAGGGAGGCCCCAGGATTAAGATCACGAGCAGCCACGGGGATATCGACCTGCGCAAGGCCCTAATTGCCCCACTTCCTCCCCACCACCACCTCAGCCCCCAACTCCTCCAGTCGTCAAAGCACCAGTCCCTCCTACGACTCCCCCGCACGAGCCCTCCCGGAAAGTAACCATTACCCCACAGGGCGTCACAGTCGAAGTCAAATAAGAAATTGTATCTCCCAGATAGATAAAGACTTGGCAATACCTTCGAGATCTCCCATTCCCTCATTGGTCTTTGCCTGTTTACTTGTTTGTCCTGCAGGAGCTGGGCCTAGGAACCTGCTTCTGTCTTTGCTTGTTCCCTTGTCATTGCCGCTGCTTTTGCCTTTATTGCTTCTTCTGCAGTTGTCATTGTTTCTGGGGCAGGTCCGGGCCATAGCCGGATATCAAAACTCACCATCAATGCGGGCCTTAGCCCTCGAGGAATGCTTTCCTCACCCCGGCCACAAATCCAGGGGTCTCATGTCTCGTCTCTGAGAGACGTTTTTGGACGATGTGCAACCACCTTCTAGTTCACAAAATGGCCTTATGCCACAGGGTCCGACCACCGAGACTACATTACCCCTGCATCTTTGCAATGGTAGTTCGGAAGCCAGGTGAGCGTCGGCAATCAAGGGACAATCAGGGAGCAGCCTTTGGGATAGCAATCAGGTTTACAACGAAAGCGGTTCCGCTCAAGCAAGGGATCTCAACATCGAGCCGGGTCTCCGGCCTCCTAGACGATCCACCTTGGATCTTGCCCCGAAGACCACAGAGCAAGGTTCTCAGATCCGAGTATGGTATGCGGCCACATCACAAAAAACGAATTGTAAACGCAAGAAAGCCCACCCGGTTAGGGGTGGGCCTCTTCGATAATATGCCGGCGATCACCTAATCTCCCACACACTTACGCGTGCAGTACCATCGGCCCAACGAGGCTTAACTTCCGTGTTCGGGATGGGAACGGGTGTGACCCTCGCGGTAAACTCACCGGCAAACTTGAGAACATCGCTCTTAGCGATCTTCCACAACTGAATAGATTGGGATTAGACGTCTTACGTTGTTGCGTAGTTTCTTCCAAAAGATATAACTACAAAGCTTGTATTGAGTTTCCTCAGAACAATGGACTGAATCGTTAGATTCATCACTGCGCAGAGTAAATTCTATGGACAAGCCGAACGGGCGATTAGTACTGGTAAGCTACACGCATTACTGCGCTTCAACCTCCAGCCTATCAACCAGGTGGTCTTCCTGGGCCCTTCATTACCCTTTTGGGTTGGGAGATCTCATCTTAGAGCGTGCTTCCCGCTTATATGCATTCAGCGGTTATCACAACCGAACTTCGCTACCCAGCCGTGCCCTTGGCAGGACAACTGGAACACAAGAGGTTCGTCCATCCCGGTCCTCTCGTACTAAGGACAGCCCTCTTCAAATCTCCTACGCCCACAGCAGATAGAGACCGAACTGTCTCGCGACGTTCTGAACCCAGCTCACGTACCACTTTAATAGGCGAACAGCCTAACCCTTGGAACCTTCTACAGCTCCAGGATGTGATGAGCCGACATCGAGGTGCCAAACCGAAGCGTCGATATGAACTCTTGGCTTCGATCAGCCTGTTATCCCCGGCGTACCTTTTATCCGTTGAGCGATGGCCCTTCCATACAGAACCACCGGATCACTAAGGCCTGCTTTCGCATCTGCTCGACTTGTAGGTCTCGCAGTTAACCACACTTATGCCTTTGCACTCGACGGCCGATTTCCAAACGGCCTGAGTGTAGCTTCGCGCGCCTCCGTTACAATTTAGGAGGCGACCGCCCCAGTCAAACTACCCGTCTTACTATGTCCCTCTCCCCGATCAGGGGAGCAGGTTAGAATCACAACAATCGCAGGGTGGTATCTCACCGTTGGCTCCACCAAACCCAAAAGTCTGGTATCAAAGCCTCCCACCTATCCTGCGCAGCAATTGCCGTAACTCATAGTAAAAGTATAGTAAAGGTGCACGGGGTCTTTTCGTCTAGCTGCGGGTAACCGGCATCTTCACCGGTACTACAAGTTCGCCGAGCAACTCGTTAAGACAGTCGAACGATCGTTACTCCATTCGTGCAGGTCGGAACTTACCCGACAAGGAATTTCGCTACCTTAGGACCGTTATTGTTACGGCCGCCGTTCACCGGGGCTTCAATTCAAAGCTTCGCCTTGCGGCTAACCTCTCCTTTTAACCTTCCGGCACCGGGCAGGAGTCAGCCCCTATACGTCGTTTTTGACTTTGCAGAGACCTGTGTTTTTGTTAAACAGTCGCCGTTCGCGTTTCACTGCGGCCCACCAGAGGTGGGCGACCCTTCTCCCGAAGTTACGGGTCTAATTTGCCGAGTTCCTTAACAAGCTTTCACTCGAGCGCCTTTGGATATTCTCCTCGTCTACCTGTGTCGGTTTGTGGTACGGTTCCCAATCTCTCTCCTTAGAGGTTTTTCTTGGCACCATGAAATCAGCTGCTTTCAGCCATACGGCTTACTGCTTTACGCCTCACTGTTAAGACCAGACGGATTTGCCTATCTGATCCAGCTTACGCGTATCGAACCCCATAGCCATAGGAGGTCCAGCTTATCCTTATGCGTCACCCCATCGTGATAACGAAAAATCGGGAGTTCCGGAATATTAACCGGACATCCATCGTCTACGCCTTTCGGCCTCGACTTAGGGACCGACTAACCCTGAGCGGATTAACCTTCCTCAGGAAACCTTAGACTTTCGGCGTGAAGGGTTCTCACCTTCATTATCGCTACTTATGCCGGCAGGGTCTCTTCTCTAATGTCCACGTATCTTCCCAGTTACGCTTCATCCACGAGAGAATGCTCTCCTACCACGTCATTTCTGACATCCGCAGCTTCGGTATACAGTTTTAGCCCCGTTGTATTGTCGGCACCGGACCCCTTGACCAGTGAGCTATTACGCTTTCTTTAAAGGATGGCTGCTTCTAAGCCAACCTCCTGGCTGTCTGAGGGTTCCGACTTCCTTTCCCACTTAACTGTAATTTTGGGACCTTAGCTGGCGGTCTGGACTGTTTTCCTCTCGACTGTGAAGCTTAGCCCCCACAGTCTGACTGCCGTACTGGTTGTGATCGGCATTCGAAGTTTGGTTGGATTCAGTAAGCCGGAAAGCCCCCTAGTCCATCCATGTCTCTACCACCGATCCAAATCATACGACGCTAGCCCTAAAGCTATTTCGGAGAGAACGAGCTATCACGGAATTTGATTAGCCTTTCACCCCTACCCTCAGCTCATCCGAGCTTTTTTCAACAAACACCGGTTCGGTCCTCCAGTGAGTGTTACCTCACCTTCAACCTGGCCAAGGGTAGATCATCCCGCTTCGCGTCTATTCCTGCCAACTTAACGCCCTATTCAGACTCGCTTTCGCTGCGGCTCGCTCACGCTTAACCTTGCTGACAAGAATAACTAGCCGGCTCATTATGCAATAGGCACGCGGTCAGACATTCCCTTACGGGCATAGTCCTCCCACTGCTTGTAGGCACACGGTTTCAGGTACTTTTCACTCCCCTCAATGGGGTGCTTTTCGCCTTTCCCTCACGGTACTGGTTCACTATCGGTCAGAAACGAGTATTTAGCCTTACGGGATGGTCCCCGTGGATTCAAGCAGGGTTTCTCGTGCCCCGCCTTACTCAGGTACCTGCTTCGAGTCTGGATCGCTTTCGCCTACGCGTCTGTCACGCTCTTTGGATCCCCTTTCCAGAGGATTCAGCTAGCAACCAGATTGGTAACTCTACTGTTGCAGGCCCTACAACCCCCGATACACCTTGATGCAACGGGTTTGGGCTGTTCCGATTTCGCTCGCCACTACTCTCGGAATCGAGGTTTCTTTCTTCTCCTGGAGGTACTGAGATGGTTCACTTCCCTCCGTTCGCTTGTTCCAACCTATGTATTCAGTTGGACATACCTGGGTTTTGCCCAGGTGGGTTTCCCCATTCGGAAATCTCCGGATCAACGCCTGTGTGCGGCTCCCCGAAGCTTATCGCAGCTTGCCACGTCCTTCATCGCCTGTTTCTGCCAAGGCATCCACCGTGCGCCCTTAGTAGCTTGACCATAGAATTTACTCGCACGCAGCAGTGAAACAACCACTACATCGTTTGCAAGAATCGTAGTCTCTGTGTGTGTTGTCTCTTTCGAGACGTCCATTATTCGCCGGTACAGCAGACATAAGCCAAATGTTATGACTTACTCCCTGTACGAATATTCTAAAGACACTCAATAACTGACAGCTTCCTTCAGTATCAACCTGAAGGCGTGCTGCTCAGCCTTGTAGTTATATTTACCCAATCTATTCAGTTGTCAAAAATCGTAGAGCAGATCGCATTGCTGCGTCACTGCTTTATCGCGCCCTTAGGCGGCTTGAGCTTCCGCTCAAGGTTCAACCTCGGATTTGGCCGTGGTTCAACCTCAAGCAGATTGCTTGATTCGTTGCCTCTTCGAGATGGTAATGGTGGAGCTGACCGGGATCGAACCGATGACATCCTGCTTGCAAAGCAGGCGCTCTCCCAACTGAGCTACAGCCCCATCGCTATCCAGTATATCTGATAGTTAAGATAAATGGTGGGCCTGGGTAGATTCGAACTACCGACCTCACCCTTATCAGGGGTGCGCTCTAACCAACTGAGCTACAGGCCCGGCTGCCCATCGGGATTCAACTCCCCGCTGGATCGGCTTGCTCTGTCGTCGGTCTTCATTTTACTGCAGACCGACATTTGAGCTCTCTCGAAAGGTTTCGAGGACACAGTTGAACATGCAGAGCGGCTACGCCGCTCGGGACCATCGTTGTTGACCTAAGATCCGAAGATCAAGTGCGAAAAAGAGAAGGTTTAGTTCAGGCTCATCTGGATTTGCCGAAGCTTATCCAGATGGTACTCGGCAACGTCACTCTAACTCGGGTGATCGTGAGATCAGAGCCGTCTGCGTTCGCAGATCGTTTTGAGTGTGCCGAGACGTTCTCTCTTAGAAAGGAGGTGATCCAGCCGCAGGTTCTCCTACGGCTACCTTGTTACGACTTCACCCCAATCATGAATTACACCTTGGGCGGCTGCTCCCTTGCGGTTAGCGCACCGACTTCTAGTGCAACCCACTTTCGTGATGTGACGGGCGGTGTGTACAAGGCCCGGGAACGTATTCACCGTGGCATGCTGATCCACGATTACTAGCGATTCCAGCTTCATGGAGTCGAGTTGCAGACTCCAATCCGAACTGAGGCCGGCTTTTTCCGATTAGCTCACCCTCGCGGGGTTGCAGCGGTTTGTACCGGCCATTGTAGCACGTGTGTAGCCCTGGACATAAAGGCCATGAGGACTTGACGTCATCCCCACCTTCCTCCCCGTTATCCGAGGCGGTTTCGTCAGAGTGCTCAACTAAATGGTAGCAACTGAAGATAAGGGTTGCGCTCGTTGCGGGACTTAACCCAACATCTCACGACACGAGCTGACGACAGCCATGCAGCACCTATATAGCGGTCTATTGCTAGACGCCGACGTTTCTGCCGGATTCCACTACATTTCGAGCCCAGGTAAGGTTCTTCGCGTTGCGTCGAATTAAACCACATGCTCCACCGCTTGTGCGGGCCCCCGTCAATTCCTTTGAGTTTCAGCCTTGCGACCGTACTCCCCAGGCGGATTGCTTATCGCGTTAGCTTCGGCACGGCAGGATTGGGTACCTGCCACACCAAGCAATCATCGTTTAGGGCTAGGACTACCAGGGTATCTAATCCTGTTTGCTCCCCTAGCTTTCGTGCATCAGCGTCAGTTATTGTCCAGTGAGCCGCTTTCGCCACAGGTGTTCCTTCCGATATCTACGCATTTCACCGCTACACCGGAAATTCCACTCACCTCTCCAATACTCAAGCCCGGTAGTTTCTCGTGCAGGCTATGGGTTGAGCCCATAGATTTCACACGAGACTTGCCAAACCGCCTACGCACCCTTTACGCCCAATAAATCCGAACAACGCTTGCCCCCCTCGTATTACCGCGGCTGCTGGCACGAAGTTAGCCGGGGCTTCTTCTATGGGTACCGTCATAATCTTCCCCATCGAAAGGAGTTTACGTACCAAGATACTTCATCCTCCACGCGGCGTTGCTGCGTCAGGGTTTCCCCCATTGCGCAAAATTCCCCACTGCTGCCTCCCGTAGGAGTCTGGACCGTGTTTCAGTTCCAGTGTGTCCGTGCGCCCTCTCAGGCCGGATACCGATCATCGCCTTGGTGGGCCATTACCCCGCCAACTAGCTAATCGGCCGCGAACTCCTCTCCAAGCGCATTACTGCTTTGACTCGTAAGTGTTATGCGGTATTAGCCCAGATTTCTCTAGGTTATTCCCCACTCGGAGGTAGATAATTCACGTGTTACTCACCCGTGCGCCACTTTACTCAGGGCCGAAGCCCCTTTCTCGTGCGACTTGCATGTGTTAGGCACGCCGCCAGCGTTGATTCTGAGCCAGGATCAAACTCTCGTTTAATCTTGGTTTGCATGCCATCCAGCGACAGGGGTCGGGATGGTTATCATGCGCCCCCGAACTCGAAAGTTCCGGAGGTTTATAACTAGTGAGAATGACTAAACCAGATTTCGCATCATCTCACGACTGGCATGTTCAACTATGTTGTCAAAGATCCTGACTCATCTCGCCTAAGCGGTGAGTTTTGGATCAAGGACGATCGGGCTGAGCCACGATTGTGTCCTCGAACTTGATTGCGCTGTTTGCGTCTTTACTTGCCGCTTACTCGGTCTACATAACCTGATAACTCACAAGCTATCGGGCGAATCACTCAACCCATCCGAGCCGCTCAGCGGCGCTTGACGTTTAGCACGAACTTTCTAAGAATATCGAACTTCTTTATTCTTGTCAACCCTTTATTTTCCGCCCTCTCAAGCTCGAGAGTAACGATAAAGGAATCAACCAGGCTCGTACAGCGACTGCAAATATCATAACGGCGTAGTTTGCCGCGGGACACTAAGCCCCTTAGCTCCGAAGAGCGCTATCGACAAGCGATAGTGAACCGTGAGGTTCAGTACATCCAATCAACTGCAGTGGCTTGGGTTTAGATCTTGGAGGACGTAGCTCTCACTCGCGATCTTCACGCTTGGACTGCGCTTCAACTTGCTTCATCGACCCGCCATAATCAAGGTCAGCAGCGAAGCTCATTTCTTCAACTTTATTAGTGTATCAAGGTTTGGTAAATCTTGCAACCTCGATACTTACTTCGAAAATCTCAGCTTAGCTTTATTTACCAGCCACACTTAGTGTGCTATTCGCCAAGTTACTACTTACTGCAATTTTTCAATTCTATCAAAGCTTCGTAAGTCTTGCAAGCTTGATACTTACCGGCTTCGCTTTACCTTTATCTATCCGCCACACTTAGTGGCCAGGCGCTTAGCTCATTACTGCTTTACTGCAACTTTTCGATCTTATCAAAGCTTAGTGAATCTTGCAAGCTTGATACTTTGTTTCCAACTACTTACTGCCTTATCGCTTCAGGTCCTGTCCGCTTCCGCGCAGGTCGCTCCTGTTTGCGACTTCCTGAGATTATCAGCGACCACGGCTTCATGCAACCTTAACGCTGTGAATAAGCGGCACTTACCTGTTCAAATCGCGAAATCTCCAGCAATGAAGCGGGTTCCAGAAAGCAAAGAATTTCACCGTTTCCGTTCCATTACGGACAAAGAAGCTCAAACAGCGATAAAACCCCCTCGCGCCGAGTCACTTTAGTACTGCACGAAGCTGGCTTTCTTACTTCAAACAAGCTGTTTCACTCCGCAGGATGAGCAATCACGCCGAGGTCCGCCATTCCGTTGACGAAGTACTGCACCGCCAGAGCCACCAGCAACAGCCCCATAATGCGGATCAGGATACGAATCCCCGTCTCCCCCAGCGCATTGGCCACACGGTCCGAATTCCCTAGCACCAGATAACAGACCAGCGCCGTAATGAAGATAGCCCCAAGAATCGCGATCAACTGCCAGCTGGTCTGCGCCTGGCCAACCAGCACCATCACACTAGTAATAGACCCCGGCCCGGCGAGCATCGGAATACCCAACGGCACGATGCCCGCGTCTTCCTTATGGGACGCCGCCTCGGTGTCACCGCCGGTCTCCTGCGTGGGGGAGCGCTTGGCCGCCAGCATATCCAGCCCAATCAACAGCAGAATGATGCCACCCGCGATCTCGAACGCAGGCAGAGTAATCCCAAATAGATGGAAGATGTACTGGCCCGCGACGGCAAAGGCCGAGAGCACCACCCATGCGGTGATGCTGGCCTTACGGGCCATCCCCCGGCGGCGGCGCGGATCGACCCCGGCCGTTACGGCAAGAAAGGTAGGCAGCGCAGCGAAGGGATCGACCAGGAAGAAGATGGAGCTGAGCGCCAGCAGAGAGAACCGCACATAGATGGAGTGCTGGATTCCGTACAGGCTGACCCCGTGCGGCTCAAAGGCCATCGCAAGCCCGGCCGGAGAGACAGGCAGGTGCTGCATTAGCAGATCGGCGATAGCAAAGGCAGCCACACCGTAATTGTTTCACGCGGCAGCCTATCTCCCGTGCGGCATAATCGCGAAATCCCCGATTTCTCGCTCCTTTGCGCCTTATAATCATTGGCGAACCCTTCAGGAGTTTTTCCATGCCTATACAGACGACCTCTCATATCTGGCACAATGGCCAGCTCATTCCCTGGGATAAAGCTCAGATTCACGTGATGTCGCACGTAGTCCACTACGGCTCATCCGTATTCGAAGGCATCCGCTGCTACCCGCAGCCTGCCCCTGCCGGCTCCACCGAGCCCGGCGCTGCCGTCTTCCGTCTGCGCGAGCACATGCAGCGTCTGCTCGACTCCGCCAAGATCTACCGTATGCCGCTCGGCTACACCGTCGACGAGCTGGTCGACGCCGTCGTCCAGGTGATCGAGGCCAACGGCGTCTCGCCCTGCTATATCCGTCCCATCGCCTTCCGCGGCTACGGCGAGATCGGCGTCAACCCGCTCAAGTCGCCGGTTGAGGTCTACATCGCGAACTTCCCCTGGGGCAAGTACTTCCACGGCAACGAAGGCGCGGACGTCTGCGTCTCGAGCTGGAGCCGCCTGGCCCCGAACACCATGCCTTCGATGGCAAAGGCCGGTGCCAACTATATGAACTCGCAGCTCATCCGCATGGAGGCCGAGGTCAACGGCTACTCCGAGGGCATCGCGCTCGACGTGAACGGCTACCTCTCCGAGGGCTCGGGCGAGAACCTCTTCATCGTGCGCGGCGGCGTCCTGTACACCACGCCGCTGGCCAATTCGGTGCTGAACGGCATCACGCGCAACTCGGTCATCTCCATCGCCCGCGATCTGGGAATCACGGTTGTCGAGCAGGCCATGCCGCGCGAGATGCTCTACATCGCCGACGAGGCCTTCTTCACCGGCACCGCCGCCGAGGTCACCCACCTGCGCTCGGTCGACCGCATCCTGGTCGGCGACGGCAGCATCGGCCCGATCACCCAGAAGATCCACGCCGAGTTCTTCGCGCTGGTCAACGGTACCAAGCCTGACCGCTACAACTGGCTGACGCCGGTGACGCTCAAGGTCCCGGTCACCGCCTAATCGCTGCAAATCCCAAAGCGCCCTCTGCCGATCACTCCGGCCGAGGGCGTTTTTTGCTGTTGCCTCTGCTTTTGCTGTTGCCCGTTCTTTTGGTTGTCATTCAGGAGCGAAGCGGAGGAATCTGCTTCTGTCGTTGCCGTTGCCGTTGTCGTTGCCCTTGTTCTTGCTGTTGCCTCTGGGGTAGGTCCGGGCTTTAGCCCGGACATCAAAACTCTCCACCAATGCGGGCTTTAGCCCCCAAGGTATGCTTTCTTCCCCCCATGCACAACTCTCGGATGCCCATTCATCAGCGGCCCTGATGGGCGGCTATACCACCTCCCGGCCTTAAAAACCCAACCCGGATAAGACGGATCAAGGCGGATTAAAAACAAAGAACCTGCCGTTGCTTGTTCTATCCGCTCTTATCCGTTTTGATCCGTCTTACCCGCGTTAGGCTTTTCTTCTACCCAGCCGCCCCCATTCCCCATAGACTGTTACTCATTCCGAATCGGCAGGTACGTCTATGAAGCGACTGGTCTCCCTCCTTCTTCTGGTGATCCTTGTACTGGCCCTGATCGCGCTTACCCGCGCCGCCCTGCTGAAGCCGCAGTCCATCCCCACCGCCTCCATGACGCCCATCGCGCTCGACAACGACGGCGCCATCAAACGCTTCATCGGAGCCATCCAGATCCCCACCGAGTCGAAGTCCGAGCAGCCGCCCGACCTCGCCGTCATGCAGCAGATGCACTCCTACCTGCAGCAGAGCTTCCCCAAGGTCCACGCCACATTGCAGCGCGAGGTGCTGCCCGACGGCGCACTCCTCTACACCTGGAAGGGCAAAGACCCGTCCGCCAAGCCCGTTATCCTGATGGGCCACTTCGACGTGGTCCCCGCCGCCGCCGAGACCCTCTCCCAGTGGAAGCACAGCCCCTACTCTGGAGACGTAGCCGACGGCTTCATCTGGGGCCGCGGCACCATCGACGACAAGATCCACGTCCTCTCCCTGCTCGAAGCTGCCGAGACCATGATCGGCAAGGGCTTCACTCCATCGCGCACCATCCTCTTCGCCTTCGGGGACGACGAGGAGAACGGCGGCAGCCATGGCGCAGTCAACATCGTAAAACTGCTCCAGCAGCGCGGCGTCCAGCCCGAGTTCGTCGTGGACGAGGGCGGCATGGTCGTCACCGGCGCGACCCCCGGCCTCACGATGCCGCTCGCTCTCATCGGCACCTCTGAAAAGGGCATCCTCGGCCTGACCCTGAGCACCACCGGCACCGGCGGCCACTCCTCCGAGCCTCCACCCCACACCGCCATCGGCCAGCTCAGCGCGGCGATCACCAAGCTGGAAGCACACCCCATGCCCGCCTCCCTGCCCAGCGTCCTTACCGACCAGTACGCCGCCGTCGCTCCCTATCTGCCCTTCTCGAAGCGCCTGCTCCTGGCTAACCTCTGGCTCTTCAAGCCGCTCATCATCAGCCAGGGCCTCAAAAACCAGACGCAGGCCGGAAACTTCCACACCACCACCGCCGTGGACATGATCAGCGGCGGCTTCAAGGACAACGCCCTGCCCACCAGCGCCCGCGCCGTGGTCAACTTCCGCATCCTGCCGGGCGACACCGCCGCCACGGTCACCGATCATGTCCGCAAGGTCATCAACGATCCCGGCGTCTCCGTTAGCGCGGGCAGCTTCGCCCAGCGCGACCCCAGCCCCATCTCGCCGCTCGACTCGGCTGGCTACCGCACGCTATCCACGACGATCCACCAGCTCTTCCCCGAAGCCGTCATCGTGCCCAACCTGCTGAACGCCGCCACCGACTCCAGCTACTACACCGTCCTGACACCGAACGTCTACCGCTTCCTGGCGCTCGAGATCGACACCTCCGTACTGGGGCAGATCCACGGCATCAACGAGCGGGTAGCCCCTGACAAGTACCTGAAAACAGTTCAGTTCAACGCGCAACTGCTTAAGAACATTCAGTAAAGCCTCTGTCCTGCCGGGCGGGCCTCCTGCGCAGAGAGCGCTTGGAAGAAATATGCTCGCTGCCGACCAGCGGGAGACCCTCAGGAGATCACTCACCCATGCCTCCCCAAGAACGGTACAAAGTACAGAGTTGCCGCAGCCCCCTGCGAAGCCTATCATGGACGTAATGACCTTGCCAGTGCCGGACCTTACTCCCGACCACAAACGCTACTTTATCGATAAGCTGGGGGTCTCGGAGCGGCTGATGGAGCGCTGCCTGGGCGAGGCGCTCTCCGCCGGTGGCGACTACGCCGACCTCTACTTCGAATCCGTCACCTCCACCTCACTCGGCATCGACGAGTCCCTCGTCAAAACCGCCAGCCAGGGCATCAGTGTCGGCTGCGGTATCCGCGTCGTCTCGGGCGAGCGCACCGGCTTCGCCTTCACCGACGACCTCTCCAGCGAGCGCCTGCTGCGAGCGGCCCGTACCGCGGCCCTCATCGCCAGCGGCCCGGCCAAGGAGCTGGTCAGCGGCTTCCGCCACACCGAAACCCCGTCGCTCTACCCCATCGCGGGCGTCGGCTCCGACGGCGAGATCGCCGCTAAGCTCCAGCTCATCCAAAGAGCCGATAAAGCCGCACGAGACTTCGACCCGCGCATCACTCAGGTCCGCGCCAGCATCAACGACGAGCTGCGCCGCATCCTGGTCTGCGCCTCCGACGGCACCTACGCCAGCGACACCCAGCCCCTGGCCCGGCTGAACGTCTTCGTCATCGCCAAAGACTCGCAGAACACCGCCCGCGGCACCTCCGGCGGCGGCGGCCGCGTCACGCTCGACTTCTTCGAAGGCCCCAAGAGCCCCGAGCACTTCGCCCGCGAGGCCGCCCGCACCGCCCTCTTGCAGCTCGGCGCAGCCGAAGCCCCTGCCGGTGAGATGGAGGTCGTCCTCGGCCCCGGCTGGCCCGGCGTGCTGCTGCACGAGGCCGTCGGCCACGGACTCGAAGCCGACTTCAACCGCAAGAAGACCTCGGCCTTCGCCGGTCTGATCGGCCAGCAGGTCGCTTCGTCGAAGGTCACTGTCGTGGACAACGGCACCATGCCCAACCGCCGCGGCTCCCTCAACGTCGACGACGAGGGCGTGCCCACGCGCGAGACCGTGCTGATCGAGAACGGCATCCTCAAGGGCTTCCTCTCGGACAAGATGAACGGCAGCCTGATGGGTCAGACCAGCACCGGCTCGGGCCGTCGTGAGAGCTACCAGCACATCCCCATGCCCCGCATGACCAACACCTACATGCTCAACGGCGACGATGTCCCCGAGGACATCATCAAGAGCGTGAAGCGCGGCCTCTACGCGGTCAACTTCGGCGGTGGCCAGGTGGACATCACCAACGGCAAGTTCGTCTTTTCCGCGAGTGAAGCGTACCTCATTGAAGACGGCAAGGTCACCCGGCCGGTGAAGGGCGCAACCCTGATCGGCAACGGTCCGGAGGCGTTGAAGTACGTGTCTATGGTTGGGAATGACCTGGCCTTAGACGAGGGCATCGGCACCTGCGGCAAGGCGGGGCAGAGCGTGCCCGTCGGCGTAGGAATGCCCACAATCAAGCTCGACCGCATGACGGTCGGGGGAACGGGACGATAAGCAAATGGCAGCCGAGCGCGAGAAGATCTACGAGTGTGAAGTGAAGCGCAAACGGCTGAAGACGGGCGGCGGCTACGAGCCCTTCTGGAAGGTCAAGACAGTCGCCGTGGCCCTGTCCGACAGCGACACCGAGTTCCGCTGCAAGGACTGCTTCGGCGAGGTAAAGCTGCTGGGCCGCAACAGCAAGACCGGCACCGCTCCCTACGTCGAGCACAAGGCCCCTGCCGACTCCGAGTTCTGCCCCAACGGCCTGCTCTTCAAGAAGGCCACCGACGGCCGCGAGCCCAAAATCTCCGCACATCCGGTCGAATAAGCCCGCACCAGACCTTACAGAAAAGAACCTCCAGCGCAGCATCTCCACAACACGTCCCAAGGGGGAAATATATGGCAGTCGAACGCGAGATGATCTTTGAGTGTCAGGTAAAACGCCGCCGTGTCCGCGCCACCGGAGGCTACGAACCGTTCTGGAAGCTCAAGTCCGTCATTGAGGCGATCGAGGACAGCGACACCGAGTTCCGCTGCAAGGACTGCTTCGGCGCGGTCAAGCTGAACGTGAAGACGATAGCCGAAGGCTCGGTCCGGCACATGAAGCACAAGCTCCGCACGGACTCCGAGTACTGCGTCAGTGGCCTGCACTTCCGCGCCGCCACCGACGGCCGCCAGCCCCGCATTTCGCAGACCCCAGTCCGGTAAACAACTGAGCGTGAAAGAACCTGAACATATTGAGACCCGCATCAAGCAGATTGTGGCCGCCCAAATCTCGACCTCACCGGACGAGATTCATGATTGGGACACGATTGACCACAGCCTTGGTTTAGCAGGTGACGATGTGGATGAAATTTTCAAAAGCATCGCGGACGAATTCAACGTGGACTTCAGCGAACTGGACAATCTCTGGCAAGAATATTTCCTGCCAGAGGTCTCTCCTTCAGGAAGTCATATGATCGTCGTCCTTCTTGCAAGCGTGCCGGGTTTTATCGTTGCAATGCTCACTCGGGTCATCCGAAACAACCTTCCCCATTCTGCTTTTGTATCTATATGGATTACTGTTTCCGTAGCTTCTACGTTTGCCTGGGGTTGGGTAAGCCGCGTAAGAGAGAAAAAATCTCCTCCAGTAAGGCCCCAGATTTCGATAGCGGATCTTGTGGCTGCAGCGCGTACTGGCAAATTGGATCTTCACAGGAGTAACTCCTAGCATGTTCTCAATCGAGCAAACGACTGACCTCAAAACCCTGGCCACCGACGCCCTGAACCGCGCTCTCCACGCCGGGGCCACCGACGCCGAGGCAGTAGCCTACGAGGGCGACGAGTTCTCCGCGCTCGTCCGACTGGGCCAGGTCGAGACTCTCAAGGAGTCCGGCTCCCGCGCCATCGGCCTGCGCGTCTTCATCGGCCAGCGCGTCGCCAGCACCTCCTCCTCCGACCTCTCGCCCGAGGGCATCGAGAAGCTGGTCGAAGGAGCGATCATGCTGGCCAAGATCACCAGCGAAGACCCCTACGCGGGCCTGCCCGAAGCTGGCGAGTTCGGCCAGTTGGCTGGCGATCTCGGCCTCTACTTCGAGGACGTCAACGAGCAGCCGCCCGCCGAGCGCATCGAGATAGCCCGCCGCTGCGAGGCCGCTGCGATGGCCTACGACACCCGCATCCAGAACTCCGGCGGCGGCGACTTCGACACCGCCACCTCGCACAAAGTGCTGGTCAACTCGCGCGGATTCGCGGGCCAGTACCGCCGCTCCTACTGCGGCTTCTCCGCCGCCCCCATCGCCATCGACGAGCACGGCAAGATGCAGCGCAACTACTGGTACTCGAGCGCCCGCACCACACGCCTGCTGGAGTCGCCGGAGGAAATCGGCCGCATCGCCGCACAGCGGACTTTACGCCGCATGGGTGCCCGGCAGGTCAAGACGCAGCGCGTCCCCGTCGTCTTCTCGCCCGAGATCTCCCGCTCCATCATCGGCAACATCTTCGAAGCCGCCAATGGCGATTCCATCTACCGCCACGCCACCTTCTTCGACGGGATGCTCGGCGAGCGCGTAGCCGGAGAAAACATCACCGTCATCGACGACGGCACGCTCCTCTTCAACAAAGACGGTCTCTCCGTAGGCGGCTTCGGCACCTCACCCTTCGACGGCGAGGGTCTGCCCACACGCCGCACCGTGCTGGTCGAGCGCGGCATCCTGAAGAGCTACGTGCTGAACAGCTACACCGGCCGCAAGCTCGGCCTGCCCTCTACCGGCAACGCCTCAAGGGGCCTCGCGGGCAACCCCGGCATCGGCGCGGGCAACTTCTACCTGGAAGCAGGAACGCTCACGCCGGAGGAACTGATCGGCGACGTAAAGGACGGCCTCTACGTCACCGAGACGATGGGCTTCGGCGTCAACATGGTCACCGGCGACTACAGCCAGGGCGCCAGCGGCCTTTGGATCGAGAACGGCGAGCTGGCCTACCCGGTCGAGGAGATCACCATCGCCGGAAACCTGAAGGACATGTACCAGAACATCTCGGCCATCGCCAATGATCTGGTCTTCCGCGGCTCCAGCGCAGCCCCCACCATCCGGGTCGAGGGCATGACCATCGCCGGGTCCTAACCGGCGGCGAGTTAGCCAGCAGTAAAGCGGATGCGCTACACTCTCGCACTGAACGGCCATTCACTTTTCCGGCCGCCACTGTGGGAGCGAACTTCGCATGAAGATCATCGTAGCCATCAAGCAGGTTCCGGAGCGTGACGCCCAGATCGCCATCGCGCCGGATGGAAAGTGGATCGACGAGGACGACCTCGCCTACACGATCAACGAGCCGGACGCCTATGCGCTCGAAGAGGCGTTGCAGCTAAAGGAAAAGACCGGCGAGGGCGAAGTAGTCGTCCTCTGCGCCGGGCCTGAGCGCGTCACCAGCACGTTGCGCGAGGCGCTGGCCAAGGGCGCGGATCGCGCGATCCACGTCGAGTCCGACGATCTCGGCTCTCTGGACACACTGGGCGTCGCCCGTATGCTGGCCGATGCGATCCGGGCCGAGTCACCCGACCTGATCCTGACCGGGCTGCAATCCGACGACCTCGGCCTCGGCCAGACCGGCGTCGTGTTGGCCGAGTTGCTCGGCATCCCTCACGCCACCATCATCATGCAGGTGGAAAAGACCGACACCGGCCTGCTCGTGAAGCGCGAGCTGGAGGACGGCTGGTTCCAGCACGTCGAGATGCCGCTGCCCGCGCTGCTGACGATCCAGTCCGGCGGCAACAAGCTGCGCTACGCCACGCTGATGGGGATCAAGAAGTCCAAGGGCAAGGAGACCACGACCGTAACTCCAGCGGCTGCAACCGTGGCTCCGGCGGTCGTACTGGAGCAGGTATACCTGCCGGAGAAGCAGAAGAAGACCGAAAGAATCACCGGCTCGGCGGCGGAGATAGCGGCCACGCTAGTCGAGAAGCTGAAGTTCGAGGTGAGAGTGATATGAGCGGCATACTCGTCATCATGGAGCAGCGAGCAGGCGCGTGGAGCCGCATGAGCTTCGAGGCGCTGGCGGCGGCCCAGCAACTGGCCACAGCCCTCGGGCTTCCCTGCTCGGCTGCAGTCATCGGAGCCTCCGCATTAGCCGGGGAGCTGGCTACGCATAAGCTGGCAGAGGTCTACTCGGTCGAGCACAATCTCCTCAGCGTCTACACCGCCGATGGCTACGTTATCGCGCTGGAGCAGTTGGTACGGCAGCTCTCCCCGGCCTACGTCCTCTTCCCCCACACCTATCAGGTGCGCGACTTCGCCCCCGCACTCGCGACCCGCTTCGGGCAGGTGCTGATCTCGGACGTCATCGCGATCAAGGAAGGCCCGGTCTTCGTGCGCCAACTGCTCCAGGGCAAACTAAACGCAGACTACCGCCAAGTTGGCACAGGCCCTTGCTTCGTCTCTATCCAGGCAGGCTCCTTCCGCGCCGATGCCGTGGAATCCGGCACAACCAGCATCCATCGGTTTCAGCCGCTCCTCGATGCCGAGCAGATTCGCAACAAGCCTGGCCAGCCCTTCCGCGAGTCCGCCCAGACAGTCGATCTCTCCGCTGCGCCGGTCATCGTCTCGGTGGGTCGCGGCATCGGCGAAGAGGAGAACATCTCCATCGTGCAGGAGCTGGCCGACGCCCTGGGAGCCGAGCTGGCCGCCTCGCGCCCCATCTGCGACAACGGCTGGCTCCCCATGGAGCGGCAGGTCGGCAGCTCCGGCCAGACCGTCGCCCCGAAACTCTACCTCGCGGTCGGCATCTCGGGCGCGATCCAGCACCTGGTCGGCATGAAGGGCTCGAAGACCGTCATCGCCATCAACAAGGATGAGAACGCACCGATCTTCGAGGTGGCCGACTACGGCGTGGTGGGAGATCTATTCGAGATCGTCCCCGCCCTGACCAAGGCCGTGCTCGCCGCGAAGTCGTAAAACCAGGGAGACCCACGCGAAGCGTCCAAGACCGCACGAAGTGCCGCCCGCCCGGCGCAAGGGCGCCCTTGCCGTTGCCTGTTTTCCTGGTTGTCATTCAGAAGCGCAGCGGAGGAATCTGCCGTTGCTGTTGTTCTTGCCATTGCTTCTGGGATAGGTCCAGGCTTTAGCCCTCGAGGTCTGCCTTCCTCACCCCAGCCCCGACCATCCCCCGCCTCCAAACCTCTCCTACAATAAAAGCGTGGCACTCCTCGCACCATCAACCCGCGCTCACCACCGCGCCCCTGCGACGCAGCGCACCCCACGGCTCGCAAGGCCCCTGATCCTCTGGCACCTCTGCTCCCTCGACGCCCCCACAGTCGCCGCGCTGTGGACCGCCTTCATCGCCCACTCATCCGGCATCTCCCTGCCGGTCATGGCTCCTGTGGCGATGGCGCTCGCCGTCTGGATCCTCTATGCAGCCGACCGCCTGCTCGACGCGCGCCTCCTCAACACCCTCCCGCTAACCCCACTCACCGAGCACACCGACGAGCTTGAGGCACGCCATCTCTTTCACCATCGCCACCGGACGCTCTTCCTCGGCGGCATCGTGCTCTGCTCGCTCGCCCTGGCCCCGCTGTTACTGCGGATTCCCCCTGCCGCCCTGCGTCTCTACCTCGTCGAAGGCGCGCTGCTGGTCGCATGGTTCCTACTCATCCACGCAACACGCAGCTCCCTCCGGCTACCGAAGGAGCTTGGCGTGGGCGTCTTCTTCGCCGCCGCCGTCTTCATCCCCACGGTCGCCCGCGGCCCGCAGCTACGGCTCGAGCTGCTGCCCCCCGCGCTGCTCTTTGCGGCGTTATGCAGCCTCAACTGCCTGTTCATCTACGCGTGGGAGCACGAGCAAAGCGTCGCCCCGGATCGCGCCCATCCCACCACCCGGCTCGCCCTGAGCCATCTCACCTGGCTCTCCGCCGCACTTATCCTAACCAGCGCCACCCTCGCAGTCTGGCAGCGCGCCGCAGGTATGCTCTGGACACTCCCCACCGCCTGCGCCCTGTCTCTCGGCATGCTGCTCCTGCTCCACGCGAATCGGAGCCACATCCACCGGACGAGCCTCCGCGCCGCCGCCGATCTGGCTCTCCTGACACCGCTACTCCTACTAGGCACAGCCCGGTGGTAGAACCCAACTTCGACCTCATCGCCCGCCCCTACCGCTGGCTCGAGTACCTCACCCTGGGCCGCACGCTCGAGCGCGCCCGCGAGCACTTTCTCCCACGCCTCACCACCTCCACCCAAGCCCTCATCCTCGGCGACGGCGACGGCCGCTTCACCGCCCGCCTGCTCCGTCAGAACGCCTCCATCCGCATCGACGCCGTAGACATCAGCGCCGCCATGCTCCATCTGCTGCGCCAACGCGCCCAAACCAGCCGCCTCACCACGCACCACACCAGCGCCCTCACCTACGCCCCCAGCAGTACTCCCGACCTCATCGCAACCCACTTCTTCCTCGACTGCCTCACCCAGCCTCAAGTGGACGAGCTAACCGCCTGTCTCGCCGCCACACTCCCACCCACAGGCCGCTGGCTGGTCTCCGACTTCCGCATCCCAACCGGCCTCATGCGCGCACCCGCATGGCTCCTCATCCGCAGCCTCTACGCGGCCTTCCGCCTCCTGACCGGCCTGCGCACCAGCGCCCTGCCCGACCACTCCGCAGCCCTTGAACGCTCCGGACTCACCCGCATCGCTATGCATCGCTCTCTCTTCGGACTCATCACCAGCGAGCTGTGGCAAAAAGACCTTGTCCTGCCGGACGGGCCGCCTGCGCGGCGGGCGGGCGTTCACACGCCTTCTTAAAGCTTCGCGTGGCCCTCCCGTTGGTCGGAAGAAAACATCTACAATCCCTGCATGGCGAGACTCCTCCTTTCCGCGCTCCTGCTGGCCGCCGCCCTTCCCCTGCACGCCGGAAGCATCGCGACCAACTCCGCCACCCCACTCTCACCCCGCGTCGTCGACTACACCATAGACGCCAAAATCGACACCACCCACAAATCGCTCGACGCCACCGAGACCCTGACCTACCACAATCTCACCGGCCAAACCCTCACCACCTTCCCCTTCCACCTCTACCTCAACGGCTTCCGCCCCGAGGCCAGCTTTACCTCCGAGACCCACTTCGGCGGCGGCATCCGCGACTCCGACGCCGACGACGAGTACCCCAAAGAGAAGCTCGGCAGCATCACCATCTCGCACATCTCCGCCGACGGCCAGGGCGACCTCGCTCTGCACTTCATCGCGCCCGACGACGGCAACCTCAACGACCACACCGTAGCCGAGGTGAAGCTGCCCCACCCGCTCGCCCCCGGCGGCTCCATCACCTTCCACATCACCTTCCACGACCAGTTCCCGCTCTCCGTCGCCCGCAACGGCTACAAGCGCGACTTCCTGATGGGCGGCCAGTGGTACCCCAAGCCCGGCGTCTTCTGGCATGGCGCCTGGAACTGCCACCAGTACCACGCCACCACCGAGTTCTTCTCCGACTTCGCCACCTTCCACATCTCGCTCACGCTGCCGAAGAACTACATCGTCGGAGCCTCCGGCGTACCCACCGGCGACACGCCCCAGGCGAACGGAACAAAAACAGTTACATACTACGGAGAGGACATCGGCGACTTCGCCTGGGCTGCCAGCCCCCGCTTCCAGGTCACCACCGGAACCTACCTCTCCTCCATGGGGCCGGTCGAGATCCGCGTCCTCGCCCACGCCTCTCACCCCCACGCCGGGCCGCGTTATCTGGCGGCCGCGCAGGCCAGCATGAAGCAGTTCGAAGCCTGGTACGGCCCCTATCCCTACAAGGTCCTCACCGTCGTCGATCCTGAGCCGGAGTCCGAGATCGGCGGCATGGAGTACCCCACGCTTATCACCGGCGACACCGGCAACTTCGACTTCACCCATGAAACAGAAGCTGTTACAGAACACGAGTTCGGCCACCAGTACTGGTACGGCATGGTCGCGACCAACGAGTTCGAAGACGCGTGGCTCGACGAGGGCATCAACCAGTACACCGAGGGCAACGTGATGGCCGCGATCTACGGGCGCAATACGTCTTTCCTCGACCTCCCCTGGGCCAGCGCGTCCGACTACGCGCTCTCGCGCGTGCAGTACCTCAGCGCGCCGGATCTCGACCCCGTCACCCGTCACGCGTGGCAGTTCCGCGACGCCGCCTCCTACGGCGACATCACCTACGGCAAGACCGCGATGCTGCTCAAGACGCTCGAAGGCATCATCGGCGCGGATACCATGCGCGAGGCCATGCACGTCTACTTCATGCGCTATCGCTTCACCCACCCCACCACCGAAGACTTCCTCCAGACCATCGAAGAGGTCGCCGTCAAGAACGGCCGCGCCACCCGCAGCATCGCCGACCTTACCCACAACGGCAGCATTACCCTGCTTCCGCAAAATGTAACTTCTTCAATACTAAATGCATCTGTACCGAAGCCTCTTCAATCCATCGCCGGAACGCCTCCCCCGCTAGCCGGTGCCGGATCGAGCCTCCGCTCGTTCTTCAATCAAGCCATCTACGGCACCGAGGTGCTCGACTACGCGATCGACGGCATCGACTCCGGCCCCGAACGCTGGTGGCTTCCCAACACCAAGCAGAGCAGCTTCCGCAGCACGGTCACGATTCGCCGCAGGGGAGACTTTATCCTGCCCGTGACCCTCGAGGTCCGCTTCAGCGACGGCTCCAAGCTCCGCGAACAGTGGGACGGGGCCGACCGCTGGAAGACCTTCACCTACCTGCGCGGAGCCAAGGTAATCTCGGCTGAGATCGACCCAGATCACACCGTCTGGCTCGACAAGAACTTCTTCAACAACAGCCGCAGCACCACGGAGAACGCCATACCCGCACGCAAGATGGCCACACTCTACGCCAGCGCGCTGCAACTGGTCTCGCAGCTCATCACCTGGGTCATCTAGGAACCGGACCATCGAAAGCAGGCCCCATGCTGAATGACTTCACGCGCGATCCCCTAACCTCCGACTACGCCGCCCCGCGCCGCCGCAGCCTGCTCCTGCACGGCCTCGGCATCACGCTCCGACGCCCTGGAGCCGTCCTCTGGACCTACGCCTTCAACCTCGCGCTGGCACTGCTCTTCGCCCTTCGCTTCGGAACCCAGCTCGGCTCGATCCTCACCCACTCGCTCGCCGGACAGCGCCTTACCAGCGCCTTCGACATCGGCACCGCGGGCGACGCCCTCATCCGCCTGAGCGACAACGCGCCCAGCGCCGGTAACACCAACTACCTCGGCCTGCCCCTCTACGCGCTCGTCTACTTCATCCTGGTTCCGGGCACGCTCTTCTGCTACATCGACGGCGCGCCGTCACGGCTCTCGACGCTCCTCGGCGCGGGGCTGCTGCACTTCTGGCGATTCATCCGCATCACCCTGCTCACGGTCATCGTCTCCGGCATCGTCCTCGGCCCGCTCCTCACGCTTCAGGACAAATGGAGCGACTACGTCGACGATCACTTCACCGGCTATCCCGCGCTGGGCCGCGAGGCTGCCGCATACCTCCTCATCGGGCTGGTGGCCGCGCTGCTCCGTCTCTACTTCGATCTGGTGACAGCCTATACAGTACAGATTGGGTTACAAATTCGACCCGATGGCAAACCCGACCACCGCGTCCGCCGCACCCTCCTCCCAGCCCTGCGCGTGCTTCGCCGTAACTTCCTGCGCACCTACGGCAGCTTCCTCCTGCTGAGCGTCGTAGGTCTCGCCGCACTCGCGCTCGGGCTGAGCTACAGCCTCGCTCATCTCGCCCGCCCGCACGTCTGGCCAATCTTCGTGCTGGCGCAGCTCGGCCTCTTCGCCAACCTCTTCGCCCGCTTCTGGCAGCGCGGGGCCGAGAGCATACTGGTCCTCGACAACCCTATCCCTCCGCAAGCCATACCAACCTTCGACCCCGAACCCCGCATCGAACTCGTTACTGAGCCAGTAACAGAACCCGTTCGACAGCATGTGATCGACCCCATCCCCGATCCAGAGCCGGCCAGCCCCTCGCTCGCCGAACCCGACCAGCAAGTCTTTCTGGACGACAGACCGCCGAATAGCTCAGGAAGTTAACATGAAGAGTTTGCAACAGAGGCCAACGCCCGAACCCGACGGATTACCCTAGAGCCATGAATCTGTACTTTCTTCGCCACGCCAGCGCCGGAGTCCGCCGCAAGAACCCCTTGCTCGACGTGAAGCGCCCCATCGACCGCGAGGGCAAGCAGCACTGCCTGGAGTTGGCGCACGTGATGAACGCGCTCAAGATCAACTTCGATCTGATCGTCTCGAGCCCGCTCAAACGCTCGCTCCAGACGGCCTCCCTGCTCGCCACCGAGACCGGCTATGAGGCCGCCATCCTGCAAACAAAGTGCCTCGAGCCCGAGGCCACGATGGACGACTTCCAGCAGCTGCTGAAGGAGGTTCGCGACCGAGAGAACATCCTGCTGGTCGGCCACAATCCCAACCTCACCCAGTTTCTCGGCGCGCTTCTGGTGCCGCACGGACCGCGCCAGAAGGACGCCCCCATCGCCATGATTCGGCTGCGCAAGGGAGCGCTGGGCCGCGTCTCCATCACTCAAGGCCCAGCCGTACTGATGAGCCTGCTCGACCCCCGCACCGTCAAGGCTCTCTACGCCACCTCGACAAAAAGCTCGCGCCGGAAGACCTCGAAGAAGTAGTCGGCTTCCTTCTTCAGCGCCCACCCCTCCAGCTCCGCGCCGCCGCGCCCGGGCACGATATCCAGCACGATCCGCTTCGGATACACCGACGTCTTGAGCCCCACCACGGCCGAGGCGCGGTCCTGGTTGAGCGCCGCCGCCAGCCGCAGCAACACACCCGCCCGGATCACATGCTGGTGCTCCTCCACCGGCACCGCGCGCATCACCCGGTCCAGCGGGTCCGGGCGGCTCTTGCCCAGATAGCGGGCGATGGCGCTCACAATGGCGCGTTGTTCGGGCGAGAAGCCCGGAATCTCCGAGTTGGCGATGATGTACTGCGTATGCCGATGGTGACCCTGGTGGCTCATAAACTTGCCCACTTCCTGCATCATCGCCGCGGCCTGCAACCACGTCCGATACTCGGGCGGCAGCTCGTGAACCTTGGCCAGCGCGTCGAAGAGCTGGGTCGCGTGCAGGCGCACCGGCTCGGCGGTCTTCAGAGCGATCCCGTAGCGGTGGCAGACCTCCAGCACACCCGCCCAGCGCTCGTCCTCGATCTTCTTGTGCACCTCGGTGCGCAGGTCCACCTCGCCCAGCATCTGCGCCAGCATCCCATCGCGCAGCCCCAGCGGCGAGTAGCGGAAACCCGGCAGCTCGAACCGCTCCAGCAGCGCCGCATATACCTGCGCGCCGCCGACGATGATCTCCGACCGCCGCGGCCCGATTCCCGGCACCGCCTCGCGCTGCAACTTGTTCATCTTCAGCAGCTTGTCGGCCAGCTTGCGCACGTAGGGCGTCGCGGCCTCCTGCGGCTTGATGCGCACAAACTGCTTGGGTGGAGTCTTCCTGACCGGCAGCTTGGCCGCCACGGCCATGCTGCCCTCGGCCAGCGCCGCCGCCGTACCCGAGGTCGCGATGACGAGCTGCACCTTGGGCTTGCCCAGCTTGCGCTCGGCCCGCGCCAACTCGCGGTGGATAAACTGCCGCAGCCGCGCAATGTCTTCTTTCCCCGGCGGGTCCACCTGCAAAAACTCCTGTTGCAACCGCACCGCGCCCAGAGGCAGACTCACCATCTGTTTCACCCGCCCGCCGTGCGAGACCGTGACCTCGCAGCTTCCGCCGCCGAGATCGATCAGCACGCACGATCCCTTGGCCCCCGGCTCGTACGTCACCACGCCCAGGTGGATCAGCCGCCCCTCCTCAATGCCCGAGATCACCTCGACGTCCCAGCCCGTCGCCGAGCGCACCCACTCCCGAAAGGCCGAGGCGTTGCGAGCGTCGCGCATGGCGCTGGTCGCCACAACCCGCACCTTATCCACCACATGCAGTTGCACCGCCTTGTGGAAGCGCTTCAGCGCCTTGATCGTATTGGCCATCGACTCCGGCGAGATAACCCCGGTCTGGAAGACACTTTCTCCCAGCCGCGTCACCTCCCGATCCTCGTACAGCGTCTTTAACTTATGCTGCACCACCGACGCAATCTTCAGACGGCACGAGTTCGATCCGATATCGATCGCCGCAAACGTAGGCATTCCAACCCCCAGCGTCCGGCCGCCGCCCTGGCGCACACCATGTGCAGGCAGGGAAATCACCGGATATAAGCAAGATACATGGTGCAGTATTTATGGTCCGCGACCGGACCGCACTCCACCGCAGCCCACACACAGCCACTCTCCGCTATTCTAAGGTTCGCAGCAATGATGAATGAAAACCCACCCAGCTTCCCCCCCGCGGCCGCGCCTGCCGGAGCCCCCCGCAACGCCGCGACTATCCTGATCCTGGGTGCACTCTGGCTGCTCCTCTTCTTCGCCGCGCTCTTCTCGCCGCCGCTGCTGGACGACGCCGACGCCACCCACGCCCAGGCCGCGCGCGCCATGGTCACCACCGGCGACCTCGTCACCCTGCATGTAGACGGCATCCGCTACCTCGAAAAGGCCCCGCTCCCCTACTGGCTCGTAGCCATCTGCTATCGCCTCTTCGGCTTCAACACCTTCGCCACCCACCTCCCCCAGGCCGTAGCCGTGCTGCTGCTGGCGCTGCTGGGCTGGCACTGGGGCACCCAGAGCTTCGGTGAGCGCACCGGCTTCTACACGGGCCTCTCAGTCCTGACCTCTGCGGGCATCTTCCTCTTCACCCGCATCTTTATCCCCGAAGTGCTGCTCTCGCTGCTGCTGGCCGTGGCACTCTTCAGCTTCCTCAAGACACTCACGCCCCCCAGCCCGCGATGCTGGCCCTACGCCATGTGGGCCGCACTGGCCCTGGCCGTCCTGACCAAGGGCCTCGTCGCCCTGGTCTTCTTCTTCGGAGCCGCAGCCGCCTATCTCCTCCTGACCCGCGAGCTGAGCCGCTGGCGTCTGCTCCGGCCTCTCACCGGCGGGTTGCTCCTACTGGCCATCGCCGCTCCGTGGCACGTACTAGCGGGACTGCGCAACACCGGCGGAGCCGACGGCCACGGCTTCCTCTGGTTCTACTTCGTCAACGAGCACTTCCTCCGCTTCCTCGGCCGCCGCATCCCGCGCGACTACAACAAGCTCCCCGGTTCCCTCTTCTGGAGCCTGCACCTGGTCTGGCTCTTCCCCTGGTCGCTCTTCGCTCCGCTGGCCCTCGACGCGGCCCGGCGGCGCTGGCGCAGCCTGACCGCCAATACGTTCCAGCAGCGCAGCGTCCTCCTTCTGGGCATCTTCTCCTCGCTGGTCCTCGTCTTCTTCTCCCTTTCGACCAACCAGGAGTACTACACCTTCCCGGCCTATCTTCCCCTGCTGCTGCTGCTCTCGGCAGCCCTCGCCCGCGCCGAGCAGACCTACCCCACCAACGCCCGCTGGATCACCTTCGCCCACGCCGCCCTCACCCTCCTCGGCGCAGCCTTTGCCCTCACCCTCGGCTACGGCCTCTGGACCTCCCGCCACCTGCCCTTCGTGCCCGACATCGGTGCTCTGCTCGCCCACCGCGGCGTGGGCGACTATACCCTCTCCATGTCGCACCTCTTCGACCTGACCGGCCCCTCCTTCGCCGCGCTCCGCCTGCCCGCCGCCCTGGCCGCCGCGGCCTTCGCCTGCGGCCCCGCGCTGGCGTGGACGCTGCGACACCAGCGCCGCCACATCGCCGCCACCAGCGCCATCGCCCTCACCTCAGCGGTCTTCCTCATCGCGGCCCACATCGCCCTCACGCGCTTCGCCCCCATGCTCTCCAGCCAGTCCATCGCGGCGAAGATCCAGACCCTCCGCGCCACCCACTCCATCGCCCCCGACACCCGCATCCTGCTCTTCGGCGACCAGTCCTACGGCTCGTCCATTCCCTTCTACCTCGGCCGGCAGGTCGCTCTCGTCGATGGCCGCAGCTCCTCCATGCTCTTCGGCTCCAGTTTTTCCGACGCGCCGCCCATCTTCCTCACCAGCTCGCAGCTAGCCGCCGAGTGGGGCACCGGAGCCCGCAAGCTACTCTTCGTGCCGCTCGAAGAACGCGACACCGTAGACCATCTCCTCGGCCCCCGTCAGATCCTCCTCGAAGAGATCAGCGGCAAGGCACTCGTTACCGACCGGCCACTCGATCCTCCGCCGCAGCGTTGACAGGCCCCAGACCATCGCCGATCATAGCCCCACGCCGCATTCACCTATAACCCTTCGCCCAGCCTGGTAAGAATCCAGCCACCATTCTCTTGAACGCAACCTCCGCGCCTACCTCCGACCCGACCCTCGCCATCGCCCCCACCCGCCGCTGGAGCCTGCGCTCGCTGGCCCTCATCGTCGCCGCATGGCTCATCCTGCAGATCGGCGGCCTCTTCTCGCCCGGCCTGCTCGACGACGTGGACTCGGTCTACCTCGAGGTCGCCCGCGAGATGCTGCACCGCCACGACTTCGTCACTCCCTACGTCAACGGCATCCGCTTCTTCGACAAGCCGCCGCTGATGTACTGGATGGCCTCCTCCTCGATGTCGATCTTCGGCGAGTCCGACTGGGCAGGACGCCTGCCGCTCGCGTTGGCAGTGCTGACGCTACTCTTCGCGGTCTACGCCCTCGGCCTGAGGCTCTTCGCGGCTGAGTCGCCTGCCCTTCACCCCGACCTGGGAGCCCTCTACTCAGCGCTGGCCGTGGCCACCGGCATCGGTCCCTACCTCTACACCCGCTTCTACATCCCGGACATCCTCATCGCCCTGTGGATGACGCTTGGAGTCCACCTCTTCCTCATCGCGCTGGACCGCATCGCAGCCAAACGGAGCGGTCTGCTCCCCTGCCTCCTCTTCGCCGCCACCCTGGCTCTGAACCTGCTCACCAAGGGCCTCATCGGACTGGTCTTCCCCATCGGCTTCGTCTTCTGCTACCTCGTCCTCACCCGCCAGCTCCGGCTGCTGGGCCGGATGCACCTGCTGGCCTCAACCGCGATCTTCGCCGCCATCGCGCTACCTTGGCATATTCTGGCCGCGATCAGAAACCCCGCCATCGCCCTGCCGAGCGGCCTCGGCCTGCCCGCGCGCGGCGGCTGGGCCTGGTTCTACCTCTACAACGAGCACTTCGCCCGCTTCCTCGGCAAGCGCATCCCCCACGACTACGGCCAGACCCCCGTCTGGCTCTTCTGGCTCTACGCCGTTATCTGGGTCATGCCCTGGTCGGCCTTCCTGCCCGGAGCCATCACCACGCTGCGCCACCACCTCGGCCACCGCTTCCCCAGCACCGTCCGCCAGCGCGAGGCCGCGCTCGCCCTCACCCTCTGGGCCCTGATCGTGATGGTCTTCTTCACCCTTTCGAGCCGTCAGGAGTACTACTCCATCCCCGCGCTGCCTGCGCTCTTCCTGATGGCCGGTGGCCTGTTAGCCCGCGCCGACAGCGCCTCCCCAGCCTCCAAGAGCGCCTTACTCTGGCACCGCTGGGCCTTGCTGCCTCTGGCCACGCTCGTCACGATCGTCTGCGGCTGGTTCGCCATCACAGCTCCCATCCCCCCGCCCGGGCCGACCTCTCCGGCCTCCTCGCCAGCAACCCCGACCTGTACAACGTCTCGCTAGGCCACCTCTTCGACCTGACCGGAGCCGCGATGGGGCTGTTTCGCGCTCCGCTGGCCGCCACCGCAGCCGGATTCCTGCTCCTCGGCCCCGTGGCTTACCTGCTGCGCAGCCGCGCCCGCACCTACGCGGCCAACCTGACGCTGGCCGCTGGAATGATCGTCGTGCTACTCGCCGCTCATGAGGGATTGGTCCGGTTCAACCCCATCCTCGGCTCGAAAGACCTCGCTGCCAGCATCTCCAAACTCGCGCAGAAGAGCCCCGACCAGATGACTATTCTAGATGGCGAGTTCACCTCGGGCAGCAGCGTCGTCTTCTACACCCACCAGCCCGTCCACCTCATCAACGGCCGCGTCAACGGCCTCTGGTACGGCAGCTTCTGGCCCGACGCCCCGCAGATCTTCGAGGACGAAGCCTCGCTGGACCGCCTCTGGACCGGCCCGCGCCGCATCAACCTCTTCACCTACAACCCCACCGCCCGCATCAAGGACCTCAGCCGCCTCGGCCCGGTCTTCACCGTCGCCAGCGCCGGAGGCAAGACCCTGCTGACCAACCAGCCCATCGGATAAAAAGACTTGCCTGCCGGATGGGCCTCCTGCGCGGAGAGCGGGCGTTCACACGCCTTTTTAGAGCTTCGCGTGGTCCTCCCGTTGGTCGGGAATAAACATTTTCGCTGCCGACCAGCGAGAGGCCCCATGCTGATTACTCACCCATGCAACCCCGAGAACGGTACGAAGTACCCTATTTGGAGGCTTCTACCCTTCCGCCGTCTTTCATCCGGTAGATCGTTCCACGGTAGTAGAACTTGTCGCCGCCATAGCTGCCAGCCCACAGGATGCTTCCCAGCAGATCGCGCAGCGGATAGATAAAGACCGAGCGCAGCAGGTCCGGATCGCGCATCACCCCCAGGATCGCCCACGCCTGCAGCCACCGGTTGACGACCATCGCCCCCAGCCACAGCAGCCCGGCCACCGGACGGCCCGACGCCAGCTCCCACACCAGCCCCATCAGTCCAAACGGCATCGCAAACGTAAGCCCCGACCCCAGATGCCCCCACGGACGCGACCGCCGCGTGCTCTGCATCCAGCGCAATTGGTTCCGGAACGAGAGCCGGAAGGGCGTATCCTGCACCATCAACTGAATGACGTGGGTCGCCATCTTGACCCCCGCACCCTGCTTCGCCAGCCGGTTGCCCAGCTCGAAGTCATCGGCGTAGAACTCGCCCAGCAGACCGAAGCCGCCGACCCGCTCGAACGAGCTGCGGCGCGTCGCCATCGTAGCGCCCAGCGCGAACTTGGTGCCCTCGATCATGTCCGCCACCAGCACGCCGGAGGTCATCTCGACCGACTTGCCCACCGCGTCCAGGTGCGAGGCGAAGCTGGCTTCATCCCCCCCGTATGCTGTCCCAAGATAGACGCACGAGGCCAGGGCGCAGTTGGGGTCCTTCAGGTTCTGCACCATCCGCCGCAGGTAATCCGGCGCCACGCGCACATCGGCGTCGCTGGTGATGTAGAGGTCGTGCCGGGCCACCGAATCCAGCTTCTCCAGCGAGAAGACCTTGGCGTTGTGGAACTTCGGCATCGGCTCGCCGCAGGTGACGAAGCGGGCGTCCACGTGGGGATAGCGCTGGGCCACGCGCCGCGCCAGTTGCATTCCCTCGTCGCTCTCGTGCCGGGTGCAGAAGAGCAGCTCGAACTCGGGGTAGTCCTGCTCGAAGAAGGTCTCGAGGTTGCGCTCGAGGCCCGGCTCGGTGCCATGCAGCGGCTTCAGCACGCTGAGCGGAGGAAGAAAATCAGCGGGTGTACGCTCGTCCCGGCGTTTGCGCAGCCCGAACCGCGCGGCAGCCACCATCACCATTCCGCAGTAGATTGACGACGTAACCGACCCGGTCAACGCGATATAAAACAGCAGGTGCAACAACACATTCATGGGAAAAACCTTACCGGGGAGGACTAATCGTACATCCAAGTGTACTTCGGGTGCTTCGTACCGTTCTTGGGAAGGTAGAGGGAAATTATCTTCTGAGGCCCCGCTGTCGGCCGCGCATATTTTATTTCCGACCAGCGGGAGGACCGCGCAACGCTCTAAAAAGACGTGCCAACGCCCGCTCTCCGCGTAGGAGGCCCGTCCGGCAGGACAAATCTGTGGCAGAGAGCAGAGAAAGGTCGAGCCTTCAGCGTTCTTCGGATACACGTCGTGCTGTGAGCGTGCCCCATATCTCAGAATCGAGATATGGGGCACGTGGATTCTTGCTTCCGACCAGCGGGAGGACTGATGCGGCTGATCCTGCCCATGCAGTCCCTAGAACCGGACGAAGAGCCGGAGTACCTACTTCTTGGCTTCCTCGATGGCGGCGAGGACTTCGTCGCTGTGGGCCTGAATGTCCTTGACCTGCCAGACCTTCAGGATCTTGCCCTTGGGGCTGATGAGGAACGTATCCCGCTGGGCGAACTTCATATCGCCGTGCGAGGCGACCGGCACGCCGTAGGCGTCGATGACCTTGTGGTCCGGGTCAGCGAGCAGCTTGAAGGTGAGCGAGTCCTTGGAGCAGAAGGTCTTGTGGCTCTCCACCGTGTCGAGCGAGACGCCGAGCACGACCGCGTTGGCGGCCTCGTACTTGGCCTGGTCGCGCTGGAAGTTATGCGCCTCGATGGTGCAGCCGGTGGTCATGTCCTTGGGGTAGAAGTAGAGGACGACGTACTTGCCCTTGTAGGCAGAGAGAGAGACCGGCTTCTCTTCCTGCGAGGGGAGCGTGAAGGCAGGAGCAGACGCGCCGGGTTGGAGGGTGGTGGCGTCGGCAGCGGCGCGGGCCTTGATGCCAAGGGTGCCGATGGCCAAAGTGCCGAGGGTAAGGGCTGACAGAAGGGTTTTACGCATCGCTTTTTCCTCTTTCGAAGTTCCTGAATTTCGGAGACATAGATATGTATTGGACGTACGAGATCAGAACCTGTGTTTGCGCGGCTAACTCGGCTGATGACAAGGTTTGGCCCTGGCCGATGCGCAACGCAATTCTACTCTGCGGAACTACTCCACGACGATAGCGATCCCGCAGGAATCGGCAAGTCCTTTCATGGCATCGCGATCGAAGATCAAGGTACGGCCTGCCTCGAGCGAAAGGCAGGTGGCTCCGGCGCGGTGCATGGTCTCGATAGTGGGGACGCCGACGACGGGGACGTCGAATCGCATATCCTGATTCGGCTTGGCTACCTTGACGACGGTCAGCGAACGGCTAAGGGTAGTGTCACCCGTATCCAGCGTGCGGAAGAGTTCGCCCGCGCGGGTGATGGTAGCGTCGGTACCCTCCATCGCCTCGACCGCGACGCAGGCCTGAGCGGCGATGACGACGGTCTGGCCGAGGTCGAAGCCGGCGATGCCGCGAGCCACGGTGCGCCCGTAGGCGATGTCCTTGCGTTCGTCTTCGCTGGGCTGGCGCGTGGTCAGGACGCCGGGCTGGGCGAGGAGCGGCTCCAGATACTGGGTGGAGGAGATCAGCTCGATGCCCTCGTCAGCCAGCACCTTGGCGATGGCTCCGAGGAGCATGTCGGTGTTGCGCGTGCGCAGGTTCAGGAGCAGCTTGGCGAGACGCCAGTCAGGACGGATGGAGGAGAAGATCTGCTTGTGGCGGACCTGCCCGGCCATGGTGGCGCGGGTGACGCCCTCGCGCTGGAAGGTCTCGATGAGCTTTGAGAGTTCCCCCAGAGAGAGCCAGTGGACGCGGATGTTGGGGTCGGCGGCGGCGCGCGCGTCGATCTCGGGGTCGGTCTCCTCCTTGATGGCCGCGACGACGACGGTGAGGCCGTGGGCGCGGGCCGCATCGAGGAGCAGGAAGGGAAAGCGGCCGTTACCGGCGATGAGGCCGAGGAGCATGAGGGGTCTCTGCTGTGGGTTATGGGTTGTGTCACACACAACCCATAACCTACAGCATACGACTAGGCGGGGTCCTGCCAGCCGCCGAAGTCATTCATCAGGTCGGTGGCGGCCTGCGGGCCCCAGGTGCCGGGGGTGTACTCGTGGACGGGCGTGGGCTGGGCGAAAATGGGGTCGATGATACGCCAGGACTCTTCGACGTAATCCTGCCGGGCGAACCAGACGGGGTTGCCGCGCATGGCGTCTTCGAGCAGCTCCTCGTAGGGCAGCAGATTGACGGCGTCGGGCCGGGGAACGGCCGCCAGCTCCGTCATGTGGCCGCGCAGGCCGTCGCCCGCCTCCTTGACCGAGGCCCCGATGGCGATCATGGGATCGGGGCCGACGCGGAAGCGGATGTAGTTGGGCGGGGTGTTCTCGTCGGAGAAGACGGCGGGCGTCTGGCGCAGCTTGGCGAGTACCTCGGTGGCCGTGATGGGCAGGAGCTTGCCGGTGCGGACGAAGAAGGGGACGTCGCGCCAGCGCCAGGAGTTGACGCGCAGGCGCATGGAGGTGAAGGTCTCGACCGTGGAGCCGGGCCGGACGCCGGGCTCGTCGTGGTAGCCCGCGAACTGGCCGAGGACGACATCCTGTGGGCGCAGCGCGTGGACGCTCTTGAGCACCTTGACGCGCTCGTCGCGCAGGGCCTCGACGTCAGGACACGGCGGCGGCTCCATCGCGAGGTTGCTGATGAGCTGCATGATGTGGTTCTGCACTACATCGCGAGTAGACCCGACGCCATCGTAGAAGGCTCCGCGGCCCTGGACGCCGAACTGCTCCGCCATCGTGATCTGGACCGACTCGATGTACTGGCGGTTCCAGATGGGCTCGAGGAAGGAGTTGGCGAAGCGGAAGAAGATGAGGTTCTGCACGGCGTTCTTGCCGAGGTAGTGGTCGATGCGGTAGATATCCGTCTCGGCGAAGACCTTTCCGATCTCGGCGTTGAGGGCGCGGGCGGAGTTGAGATCGCGGCCGAAGGGCTTTTCGACGACGACGCGCGCACCCTCCGCGCAGCCGGAGACCTTGAGCTGACCGATAACCTGGCCGAAGAGACTGGGCGGGATGGCGAGGTAGTGGATCGGGTGCTTCGCCTCACCCAGCTCCTTGCGGACCTGGGTAAAGGTGGCCGGGTCGCCGTAGTCGCCGTCAACGTAACGCATGACGGAGAGGAGCCGCTCGAGGCCCTCCGGGTCGATGCCGCCGTGCTTGGCGACGCTGTCTTTAGCGCGCTCCTTGAGCTGGTCGAGGTTCCAGCCCGCCTTGGCTACGCCGATGACCGGCCCCTTGAGGACGCCGCGTTTGGCCAGCCGCTGGAGCGAGGGGAAGATCTGCTTGTAGGCCAGGTCGCCGGTAGCGCCGAAGAATACGAGTGCGTCTGAGTGTGGCTGATCCATTACTCACCTTGGATGACGGGTTGACGCGAGACGATGCGCCGCTCTGAAGTTCTACTGCATGTTTCTACTGCATGTTTGATACAGGGTGGTTACTTGATGAAGCCGCGCTCGCTGGAGGCGACGAAGTCGACGAGGTAGCGGACGTGCTCGCCGGGGGTGCCGGAGGCGAGTTGCTCACGCAGGGCCTCGAGGGCCTGCGTGGTGTTCAGCTTCGATCCGGTGAGGGTGCGGTAGGCCTGGCGCAGCTCCTGTAGCTGCTCGGGGGTGAAGCCTTTACGCTCGAGGCCGACCTTGTTGAGACCGTAGGCGTGGTTGTCGCGGGCGATGGAGGTGAGCGAGTAGGGGAGCACGTCCTGCGTGATGGTGGTGCCGCCGCCGATGTAGGCGTAGCGGCCGATGCGGCAGAACTGGTGGACCGGGCAGAGCGCGCCGACGGAGGCGTAGTCCTCCACCGTGACGTGGCCGGCGAGCGTGGCCGCGTTGGCCAGGATGCAGCCGTTGCCGATGGAGCTGTCGTGGCCGATGTGGGTGTAGGCCATGATGAGGCAGTCGCTTCCAACGCGGGTGGTGCCGCCGCCGCCGACCGTGCCGCGCGAGATGGTGACGTACTCGCGGATGTCGTTGTGGTCGCCGATGGTGACGCGGGTGGGTTCGCCGCGGTACTTCAGGTCTTGCGGGGCGATGCCGACGCAGGCGAAGGAGAAGATGCGGTTGCCGCGGCCGAGCGTGGTGTGGCCCGCGAGGACGACGTGCGAGACCAGCTCGCACTCTTCTCCGAGCACGACATCCGGCCCGATGGTGCAGTAGGGGCCGATGGTGCAACTGGCCGGGACGACCGCGCCGGGCTCGATGATGGCGGTCGGGTGGATGCTGACTTCCGGCTTTGTGCCCGGCGCTCCGCTCATTCGGCCGGCTCCGGGATAGCTTCAGAGGCGGCTGCGGGCTGCGCTGTGCCGCGCGGGACGACCATGCAGGTGACCGTGGCCTCGCAGACGACCTTGCCTTCGACCGTGATGACGCCCTGCATCTTGACCGCTCGGGTGCGCCAGTTGAGCACGGAGACCTCGATGCGGAGCTGATCGCCGGGGATGACGGGGCGCTTGAACTTGGCGTTGTCGATGCCGGTAAAGACCATGAGCTTGGAGTCGCGGTCGGGGATCTCGGTGAGCAGGAGCGCGCCGCCGGTCTGGGCGATAGCCTCGACCATAAGGACACCGGGCATGATGGGGTAGTTGGGGAAGTGGCCGGTGAAGTGCGGCTCGTTGATGGTGACGTTTTTGATGGCGACGATGCGGGTCTTGCGCTCCATCTCGATGACCCGGTCGATGAGCAGGAACGGGAAGCGGTGGGGCAGGATCGCCATGATTTCGGTGATGTTCAGCGTGGTAGGCGACGGATTGGACGGCTCAGAAGAAAGACTCATGGCAACCCTGAGTATAAAGGTACTTCGTACGGTTCTCGGGGCGGTATGGGGAAGGTATCTTCTGTGGGCCTCCCGTTGGTCGGCAGCGAGAATTTTTGTTTCCGACCAACGGGAGGAGCACGCGAAGCATTAAAAAGGCGTGCAAACGCCCGCCCTCCGCGCAGGAGGCCCGTCCGGCAGGACAGTCTTTGCAGTTACTTCTTCTTCGTTGTCTTGGAGCGTGGCGCGGCCTTCTCGACCGCGGGCATCACCACCACGGGCTGCCGCCGTAGTGGGATCAACCCCGCGCCGGGGTTCTGCTGCTGCTGCATCCGGCTCAACATCTCGTCGCGTACGTAGTCGACGAAGCCCTGCATCTGCCGGTTCATCTCCTCCATGCGCTCGCGCATCTGCAATACGATGGCGATTCCGGCGATGTTGACCCCGAGGTCTCGCGCTAGGTTCAGGATGAACTCCAGCCGCTCCAGATCCTCGTCGGTGTAGAGCCGGGTGTTGCCCTCACTGCGCGAGGGCCGCAACAGCCCCTCCCGCTCGTAGAGCCGGAGCGTCTGGGGGTGGATCTCGTACATCTCCGCCACCACCGAGATCATGTATCCGCCGCGAGATTTGCGCCTGGTCGCCATGGCCGTAACTTATACCCTGCATAGAGATTACATCCAAAACCCCGCAGAAATCATCACGGCGGGTTATCAGCCGGGATGCAGGGCGGGGCGAAACGCACTATTCATTGTGCATCATATAACTTGACAATAACTCACTCACATCAGATACTAATTTTGTCAGGCAGAACCACCGGGCGACCACGCCCAGCATCAGAATTAAAGGGCATCCGCCCGATTACGACGAGGACTGCATCCATATGGCAAAGATTATCGGTATCGACCTGGGAACCACCAACAGCTGCGTGGCAGTGATGGAAGGCGGCGAACCCAAGGTCATCGCGAACGAAGAGGGCGGACGCACCACGCCGTCCATTGTGGCCTTCACCAAGTCCGGCGAGCGCCTCGTCGGCCAGGTTGCCAAGCGCCAGGCCATCACCAACCCCGAGAACACCATCTTCTCGGTGAAGCGCTTCATGGGCCGCCGCCTCAACGAGGTCGGCGACGAGATGAAGATGGTCCCGTACAAGGTAGTCGCCAAGGGCGATAACGTCGCCATCGTGGCCCAGGGCAAGGAGTTTACCGCGCCCGAGGTCTCGGCGATGATCCTGCAGAAGCTCAAGAAGGCTGCGGAAGACTATCTCGGCACCTCGGTCACCGAGGCCGTCATCACCGTGCCCGCGTACTTCAACGACGCGCAGCGCCAGGCCACCAAGGACGCCGGACGCATCGCCGGTCTCGACGTGAAGCGCATCGTCAACGAGCCGACGGCGGCTGCTCTGGCCTACGGTCTCGACAAGAAGAAGGACGAGACCATCGCGGTCTACGACTTCGGCGGCGGTACCTTCGACGTCTCGATCCTTGAGGTCGGCGAGGGCGTCATCGAGGTGAAGTCCACCAACGGCGACACCCACCTGGGCGGCGATAACCTCGACCAGCGCATCGTCGAGTGGCTCATCTCCGAGTTCAAGACCGAGTCCGGTCTCGACCTGAGCGCCAAGGGCAACGAGATGGCCCTGCAGCGCCTGAAGGACGCGGCCGAGCGCGCCAAGATCGAGCTTTCGACCGCGCAGGAGACCGAGATCAACCTGCCCTTCATCACGGCTGATGCCAGCGGACCGAAGCACCTTGTCCGCAAGCTGACCCGCGCCAAGCTGGAGTCGCTGGTCGACGATCTGCTCCAGAAGTCGATCGCGCCCTGCCGCCAGGCCTTGAAGGATGCAGGTATCGACGCGAGCAAGATCGACGAGGTCGTCCTCGTCGGCGGCCAGACCCGTATGCCGAAGATCCAGCAGTTGGTCAAGGAGCTGTTCGGCAAGGAGCCCAACAAGGGCGTCAACCCGGATGAGGTCGTGGCCATCGGCGCGGCGGTTCAGGCAGGCGTGCTCGCGGGCGAGGTCAAGGATCTGTTGCTGCTCGACGTGACCCCTCTGACGCTCTCCATCGAGACGATGGGCGGCGTGGCCACCAGCATGATCGCGCGCAACACCACGATCCCTACCCGCAAGACCGAGACCTTCTCGACCGCGGCTGACAGCCAGACCGAAGTCGAAGTCCACGTCCTGCAGGGCGAGCGTCCGATGGCGGCGCAGAACCGCACCCTCGGCAAGTTCAAGCTGAGCGGCATCCCCACCGCACCGCGCGGAGTTCCGCAGATCGAGGTCACCTTCGACATCGACGCCAACGGAATCCTGAACGTGACGGCGAAGGATAACGCCACCGGCAAGGACCAGAAGATCACCATCACCAGCAGCTCGGGACTCAGCAAGGAAGAGGTCGAGCGCATGGCGAAGGATGCCGAGGCGCACGCCGCCGAGGACAAGGAGCAGCGCGATGCCGTCGAGGCTCGCAATGGTCTGGACTCGCTGGTCTACAACGTCGAGAAGATGGTGAAGGAGTCTGCCGATAAGGTCTCGGAGGCCGAGAAGGGCGAGGTTGAATCCGCTCTCGCAGCCGCCAAGGAGACCCTGGCCGGTACGCCCAATGCCGCCGATCTGAACGCGGCCAAGGACAAGCTGACGGCGGTAAGCCACAAGCTCGCCGAGGCCATGTACAAGGCTGGCGCGAGCGCCCCGACCGACGGAGACGCCTCCGCCGCCGGGACGACCGATGAGGCGCCCAAGCAGGACGAGGGTGTCATCGATGCCGAGTATGTGGATGTCGACAAGAAGTAAGCACTAGAACGAACCGCAGTAAGGAAGGGCGCTCCACTCGCAGGATCTGGAGCGCCCTTCTGTATACCACCGCATCAAGCGGCCAAAAGCCGTGTTGTATTCAGAAGCAGGAACGAAGACGGAGGTTAGGCGATGAGCAATCTTGTATGGAAGTGCGAGCAGTGGTTCGCCGGTCAGATGCAGCAGTCCGAGGTCTTCTTCAGCGAAGACCAGGCCCGCGACTTCGCCCGCAAACTCTCCGGCGTCGCTCCTGACCTGGTGCTGAAGATCGAGCCGATGCCGATTCAGCATGTGTGGAACTAAAGGCTCTCTGAGGCGCAACGACGATGCCTGAAGGAAATGAGATCCATCGCTGGGCCGAGCGCCATGCCTCTGCATTCGCGGGCAAGATCGTGCGCGTCGATGGGCCGCAGGGCCGCTTCACCGACAGCGAGCTGCTCGACGGGCGCAAGCTGAAGCAGGTGATGGCCGTGGGCAAGCATCTCGGCTACGACTTCGGCACTGACCGCATCCTGCACGTCCACCTCGGGCTGCAGGGCGACTTCACCGAAGGCTCGGGACCATTGCCGCCGGTGAAAGGCGCGCTGCGGCTGCGGCTTTGGAACGACGCCGCCATCAAGCGTCCCGCCGAGCCGGGCGAGGCCAAGCGCCACGGCTGGTACTCGGAGGACGACGGCACCGGCCACATCGCTCCTGAGAAGATCGCATGGGTGGAGCTGCGCGGACCGATGGACTGCACCGTCTACACACAGGCACAGTGGGAGAAGCTGCTGGCGCGGCTGGGGCCGGACCCGCTCAATGGAGACAAGCCGGATGAGTTCATCGCCAAGGTCCGCAAGAGTAAGAAACCCATCGCCGCGCTGCTGATGGACCAGTCGGTCGCCGCGGGAATCGGCAACATCTACCGGGCGGAGCTGCTCTTCCGGGCCAGGCTCAACCCGTTCGTGCTCGGCAAGGATATACCGGAAGAGACACTGCGGGCGATCTGGAAGGACGCTATCCCTCTGATGAAAGCGGGCATGATCGACCGCCGCATCGTAACGACGCGGCCTAAAGATCGTCCAACCAAAAAGACGGGAACACCGCTCAAGGAAGAGGCGCACTACGTCTATCGACGCCACGGCAAGCCCTGCTTCGTCTGCGGGACCAAGATCGAGCGCCGGGAGATGGCAGCGAGGAATCTTTATTGGTGCCCCACCTGCCAAGCGGCGTAGAACCTGCCCGCAGGATGCGTCGAACCGGGTAGGCTGTGAATCAAACAGTTGTACGGAACTCAATCTGGTGAAGGAGAACCAATGATGAACGAGATGGTTTGGAGATGCGATCAGACGCGAGCCGGACAGCTCTACAACCGCATGACCTTCAACACGAAGAGTGAGGCGGAGCAGTTCATGCAGCGGATGCAGCAGATGGAGCCCGATCAGACCTTCTCGATCGAGGCCGTCGACCCACGTACGATCTGGAACTAGACTCTCCGCACCAGCAGCCGATGAACCACGAATACGCGATTTACTGAGCGCCGGGTCGGGTGATCCCTCCCGGCGTCTCGCATGAAAGAATATTGACCATGCCACCTACCCAGACCAAGGACTACTACGGCACGCTCGGCGTCAAGAAGGGCGCTACTGCGGATGAGATCCGCAAGGCCTTCCGCAAGCTCGCGCGCAAGTACCACCCCGATGTGAACCCCGGCGACAAGAAGGCCGAGGAGAAGTTCAAAGAGATCTCCGAGGCCAACGACGTCCTCTCCGACGACAAGAAGCGCAAGGTCTACGACCAGCTCGGCTTCTACTCGGACTCCATCGACCCGGCTGCGGCTGAGGCCGCAGCGCGAGGTGGATACGGTGGTGGCGGCGGCGCGGCACGCGGTGGACGCGGCGCGGCCCAGGAGGTTCCGTTCGACTTCGGCGGCTTCGACTTTTCGGACTTCGCCAACGCCCAGCAGGGACGCGGCGGTGCAGCTCAGAACGGCTCCGGCGGAGGCTTCGGCGGCTCCTTCAAGGACATCTTCTCCGGCATGTTTAGCGGCGGCAAACAGGGCGCGCAGCGCGGTCCCCAAAATGGCCCCCAGAACGGCAGCGACCTCGAGTACCAGGTCGCCGTGGACTTCTGGACAGCCGTTCGCGGCGGCGTGACCCGCCTCGAAATTACGCGCCAGGAGATCTGCCCCACCTGCAAGGGCCGCGCCACCACCGGCGGCTCCATCGAGTGCCCCGAGTGCCACGGCTCCGGCCAGGTGACGCAGATGGGCGGGCGGATGAAGTTCAACATCCAGTGCCCGCGCTGCGGCGGCTCGGGCACCATCCAGAACACCTGCGCCACCTGCGACGGCGCGGGCGTGGTTACGCGCAAGGAACCGCTGGAGTTCCGGATCAAGCCCGGCACCCGCGACGGCCAGCGCATCCGGCTCGCGGGCAAGGGCAACGCGGGCGTCAACGGCGGCGCGCCCGGCGACCTCTTCCTCATCATCAAGGCAGGGCCGCACCCGGTCTTTACCCGCACGGCCGACGATATTTATGTAGCAGTTCCGGTTACGATCACCGAGGCCGCGCTCGGAGCCAAGGTGGATGTCCCCACCATCGACGGTCGCACGCAGTTAAAGATTCCGCCGGGGACGCAAACTGGGCAGAAGCTGCGCCTGCGGGAGAAGGGCGTACCTTCAGCCACTCGGGAGGGGACGCGCGGAGACCAGATCGTCGAGGTCAAGATCGTGGTGCCCAAGGTGCAGGATGAGCGGTCGAAGGAGATTCTGCGCGAGTTCGCCAAGCTGAATCCCGAAGATCCTCGTGCGGAGATTCTTGCCGAGGTCTAGCAAGCGTCGGGTAAAAAAGCACGCGCAGCGTCGAGGACCGCACGAAGTGCCGCCCGCCCGGCGTTAGGGCGCTGTTGTCTTTGGTCTTTTAGATCAAGGCGGCGTTGTGCCCGTAGTCCCGGTACCGCTCGTGGGGTTTGTTCCCGTGCTGGATGTGCCCGATCCGGAAGACGACCCAAAGCCGGAGCTTGAAGAGCCGAAGCCCGAATTGGATGAGCCCGAAGAGGAGCCAAACCCGGGCGTAGAGCTGCCGAAGCCGCTGCTACCCGGTGCTGTTCCGGGTGTCGAGCCACCGATGCTGTTCGACGACCCGCCCGTGGGCGGGCCGCCGCCGCCAAAGATGCTCACTTGGGCCTTCAGCAGCTCGACGCGTGGGTCGTAGAGGAACTCCCAGTCCTGATAGTGCGCCTGCTGATTGACGGTCAGCATCGCCGAGCCGGAGCGTGCCGTGCCCACGCCCATAAAGGGCCCGCCGATCCCCTTGGCATCGGTCGCCGACTGACTCGGCAGGCCTGAGCCGGACAACCCCGAGCCGCTACTCGTTCCCGTGCTGCTCGTCGTACCGGAGCTGTCTGTGCCAGTTGCGGTCGTGGTACCCGTAGGCGAGGAGCTGGTAGGGCTCGAGGAGCCACCTAGCCCCAACCCCGAAGTTCCCCCCGGGCCGGAGCTGCCCGGACCACCAAATGCAGAGGCCGAGCCCGCCGCCGAGCCGAGGTTCGCGCCCCCACCCATACCCGCTGCACTGCCCATCCCCGGCGCGATGCCCGGCAGATCCTGCCCGAAGAATCCTTTTACCGTCGTCTTGTTCTGGCCGACCAGGATCAGCCGCCAGTTGGACTCGCCCGTCATCGGGTCCTTGTAACGCTGGCGCAGGAACCGCCGGTTGTTTGTCTTCTCGAGCTGCTCCATCGAAGCCGGATACTGGTTGCCGTTCTGGATGTAATACTCCCGGATGGCGCGGACGTACTGGTTGGCGCGGTGCGCGGTCTCGATCTCGCGCTCGTGCTTCAGCTCCATCGCCACCTTTGGAGCCGCCACGCTCAGGGCCAGCAGGATCAGGAAGATGGCGACGATGAGGGCGACCAAAGCGAAGCCCTCGTCCTGCCTCCTTTTGGCGACCGGGGCGGACATCTCAGTGCACCTGCAGCGGGAGCGTCTGCCGGTTGCTGTTCGGCAGGTCCTCGATCACGATGGAGCCCGCCGCAATCGTGATGACCTTGTAGCGTCGCTCGACGATATCGCCGGGCGAGGCCAGAAATACATCCTCGCCGTGCAGCAGCATGGCGCGGCGGTCGCCGTTGGCACGGGAGGCCGTGCCGAAGAACTTCAGGTCGATGGGCGGTGGAGGCGGCGGCCCCAGGTCGGCCACGCGCACCGGCGCAATCGGCTGCGGCAGAGGCTTGCGGTCGTGCTTCACCTCGGCGAGCGCCGTCTCGGCAACGTACGGCCCTGCCGCGAAGATGTTGCGGCCCTTGCCCGTGTAGACCAGCGACTCGGTGATCCGCATGGCCTCCATGTGCAGGGTCGGGTCGAGCGCGACGCTGGCCGTGCCCACTTTGACAGCCTCGCCCTTGACGGGAGCACCCTTGACCACAAATCCCGGCGGTGCCGCCACAGTCGCGGAGTTGCCGTGCGTCGCCGGAGCAACGGCAGGCTTGCTGACGATGACCGGAGCAGGCGGGGGCGGGGGAGTCGAGCCGAAGAAGAGATCCTTCAGCTCGTAGCCCATCACTCCGACGCCGACCAGCACGAAAGCCACGACAGCTATGTTCTTCTTCTGCTGCTCGGTGAGACCGCCACCCTGCTGTACCGCGCTCATCGGGGGCCTCCCGTCTTTGCCTGCACGGCCTTCACAGGCTTGGCCTTAGCGTCAGAAGCTGCCTCGTCCTCAGCCTCGGGCTTGATCTCCACCTTCTTCATCTCTTCTTCCGACGCCGGAGCCCGCAGGTACGTTGTCAGCCGCAGGCGCAGGTTCACCGTACCCGACTGCGCCCCGGTCAGGGTCACGCCATTAATCAGGAAGAACTGCCGGTCACGCTCGAGGCCGTTGATGAACTCCACCAGCTCGCGGTAATCGCCGCTTAGGCTCGCGTCCATCAGCACCTCGGTCAGCGCACCATCCTCGTCGCCCAGCACGGGGGCCTGCGCGTACTGCACACGGGTCAGCTTCACCACGCTCTTCTTCGAGAGTACGCCCAGCTCCGCCGCCACCTGCGAGTAGCTGATCGGCAGCCGCCGCTGGTAGAACTTGTCCGCATCGCCCTTGGCGCTGGCCAGCTTCGCATCCAGCCCCTGCAAGGGCTTGGCCGCAATCTCGGCGGTCTTCAACGACACCCTCTGCGCGGCCAGCGCGTCGGCATCCTGGCTGCTTGCCTCGCGCCAACTGAAGCCGATGTGGACCAGCAGATACAGGTTCAGCAGCGCCAGCGCTCCAACGCCCGCATAGTGCAGGTTCAACTGGCTCAACAGCTCTCGCGCTCGCTCGACCAGACTGGCCAGCTCGCCTTTTTCCGGCAGCTTCAGCTTCATTTGGCACCTCCGTCGGAGGCAGGCTTCTGAGCTGCTACAGCAGCTTCCGGCAGCGGATTGTAGCCGCTGATGATATCGAACTCGACCTTCGGCGGTCCCTGCGGCGTGTTCACGTTCGCGACCTTCGCGGTATCGCTGGCCTGCGCAGCCTCGCCGCTCAGGCGCGGCTCCAGAAAGCGCTGCGAGCGTTCGAGGTTGCGAACAAGCTGCACCGCCAGATCGCGCTCGCCGCTTACCCGCAGACGTATGCTCACCTCGCCATCCGGAGTGATGAGCGGCTCGATGCTGGTCACCTGCACACCGCCCGGCAGCACCCGCTCGAGGTCCATCATCACCGCCGTCCAGCTGAAGCTCTTGCGCGCGAAGACCTCGTTCAGGAACTGCGAGCGGTCGAGCACCGCGCGATTCTGCGGCTGCTTCATCCGGGCCTCGTTGCGCAGGCGCTCGTTTTCAAACTTCTGGGTGCGGTTGCGCAACGCCGTCATCTGGGCCTCGGCCTTGGCGGCCTTCACGTTCAGGGTCTGGAGCCAGAGGCCCAGACCGACAGCCAACACCGCCAGCGCAACCATCGCCAGCCGCAGCCGCGCATACAGCGGGCGCAACTCGACAAACGGGCGGGTCGCGAGATTGATCGAGATCTTCACTAGCTTCTCAAGGCCCCCCGTACGCCCGCCAGCCAGCCCATGGGGGCTCGCGTCGTCGTTGCTCCTGCGGCCAGCATCGAGGCGTCGAACATGGCGCGCACCCGCACCTCCTGCTCGCTGAACCCAGCCTCGGCGATCATGCCGCCCAGCGTCTCCGCAGCCAGAGAGCCGGCAGCGAGTACCGTCCCCGGCGCGCGCTGCAAGGTGTCTTCAAAGTAGGCCGTGGCTACGCTGACGGCCTGCGTCACCTCTCGCGCCACGCCCGCGGACCTCACCGAGACCGGCTCGGCGGATGGGGCCTCGTACGCAAACTCGCGCTCGATCTCCTCCCGCAGTCGCCGGGCCTGCACGTTCGCCTCGGCGCTGATGTGGTCATCGTCAAGCACACCATAGCCCGCAACCGGCTGCTGCATCGTCCACTCGGCGGAGCTGCTCTCGACATCCACCAGCGGCAGCGCCAGCAGTTCCTGCGGGATCGCCGGGGCCACCGCAGCCACCACCGGCGGCGCGATCTCAACGCCCTCGGCGGCGAAGTCCACCATCCGATGCAGCAGCAGCACATTACCCTGCACGATGGCCGTGGTCACCGAGCTGTCGCCCGCGTTCACCACCAGCGTCGACTCCTCGTCGTCTCCTAAACCGCTCAGCGCCGCCAACGTGCTGGGCAGCACCGCTCCCGGCTCGAACCCGGCCTCGCGCACGACACCCTCGTACTCGGCCAGCACCTCGCGCGGCACCGCCACTGCGACCACCCGCACCATCCCCTTCGCGCTCGACATCACTTGATAGCTCACGGCTGCGTCATCAGGGTCGAACGGCAGCAGCTTCTTCAGCCGGAAGCGCACCACCGGCAGCGCCTCCACGGGCTTCGGCGGCAGCGTATCGAAGTCCAACAGCAGCACCCGCACCGCCGCGTCGGGCAGCACCAGCGAGGTCTGCCGCTCCCGCAGCATCACAGCCTCGAGCGCCTTGCGCACCGCCGCGACCACCGCCGCACGGTTCACGAGATTGCCGTGCTTCAGCCCCGGCAGTACCGCGCCCGGAGCCAGCTCACCGTACGCAACCGCCGTGACCTGCGCGGCAGCATCCTCCGCACGCGCCGCCACCACGCCCTCGGGCCTGATCTCCAGCGCGAGACGCGGGCGCGTTCCTAAACTTGTCGGTAACAGATCCATCCTGTTTCAGCCTACCAATCCCGTAACTCGCGTTACCGTCCCGCCTCGATAAAGGTCACTTTATTAATCTCTTTCAGCGTCGTAATGCCCGCGCGCACCCGCTCCAGCGCCGAGTCGCGCAAAAACGCCATGCCCTTGTCCTTGGCCCGCTTGCGAATCTCGCTGCCCGGCTTCTTCGCCAGCAGCATCTCACGTATCTCATCGTCCAGCTCGAGCAACTCATGAATCGCCGAGCGCCCGCGATACCCCGTTCCGCCGCACTCGATACAGCCTGGGCCTTCCTTGAAGACGTGGCCCACCCACTCGCTAGGCACCAGCCCGTTCAACTCCAGCTCGGCATCGGTGTAGTGCACGTCCTGCACGCAGAACTCGCACACCTGCCGCACCAGCCGCTGTGCCAGGATGCAGTTTAGCGCGCTCACAAAGTTGTATGGCTCGACGCCCATGTTCAGGAAGCGTCCCAGCACATCGACCACGTTATTGGCGTGGACGGTCGTGAACACCAGGTGCCCGGTCAGCGCCGAGTTGATCGCGATCTGCGCCGTCTCCGCGTCGCGGATCTCTCCCACCAGGATCTTGTCGGGGTCGTGCCGCAGGATCGAGCGCAGCCCGCGGGCGAACGTCAGCCCCTTCTTCTCGTTCACCGGAATCTGCGTGATGCCTCGGATCTGGTACTCGACCGGGTCTTCGATGGTGATGATCTTGTCCTCTTCGCTCTTGATCTCGTTTAGCGCGGCGTAGAGCGTCGTGGTCTTGCCCGAACCCGTCGGTCCGGTGACCAGCACCATCCCGTACGGCTCCTTGATGTAGCGGCGGAAGCGTGTCAGATCCTTCTCGGCAAAGCCCACCACGTCGAGCGAGAGCTTGGTGAACTTCTCGCTCATCGACTCTTTATCGAGCACGCGCAGCACGGCGTTTTCGCCATGCACCGTGGGCATGATGCTGACGCGGAAGTCGATCAGGCGGCCCTTGTACCGGACCCGGAAGCGACCGTCCTGGGGCACGCGCCGCTCGGCGATATCCAGCTCGCTCATGACCTTGATGCGCGAGAGGATCGTCTGGTGATGCTCGCGCGCGATGGGTGCCATCGCCTGTTGCAACACGCCGTCGATCCGGTACTTCACCAGCAATGAATCGTCGAAGGTCTCAAGGTGAATATCGCTGGCGCGCCGCTCGAGCGCGGTGAAGATCGTCGTATCCACCAGCCGGATGATCGGAGAGATGTCTTCATCCGCCGTCAGGCGCTCGATGGAGATATTCGAGTCCGAGTTCTCGTCGCTCGAGAGCACGTCGAAGGCCAGGCCCTCGCTGGCCTCGTCGAGCACGCGCTGCGACTGCTCGGTCTTCTTCAACAGATCGGTGATCTGCGAGAGTGTCGCCACCCGCGTGATGAGCCGCGTCCCCAGGAGCCCCGAGATCTCATCGAGCACCATCAGCTTCGAAGGGTCTGAGACCGCGATGGCCAGCTTGCCGTCGGCCTGCTCGAGCGGCACGAAGTTGTAGCGGAACATCATGTCCACGGGCACGCTCTTGAACAGCTCGTGCTGGATCTTGAAGTTCTTCAGGTCCACGAACTCCGAGTGATACCGCCGCGCCAGCGCCCGTGCCCGGTCCACCTCGCTCAGGGACATATCGTTCATCGGAATCGGAACTGCTACTGGTGCCGCCATATGCTTAAGACTCCCCGCTGCCTAACTCGTTATACAGATTCTGTCCTGCCGGACGTGCCCCGCTGCGCGCGGGGCGGGCGTTTACACGCCTTTTTACTGCTTCGCTGGGTCCTCCCGTTGGTCGGAAATAAAAAAATCGCTGCCGACCAACGGGAGGCCCCATACAGATTACTTCCCTATGCCACCCCGAGAACCGCACGAAGTGCCGAAGTGCTACTGGCCGCCGCTTGCGCTCAGGCTGAAGATCGGCAGATACAGCGCGATCAGGATCGTGACCACCACGCCGCCCATTACCACCAGAATCAGCGGCTCAATCAGGCTCATCGCTGCCGTCAGGTTCGTCTGCACGTCCTCCTCGAAGAACTCCGCCACCGAGTTGAGCATCTGCGGCAGCGCGCCCGTGCTTTCGCCCACCTCGATCATCTCAATCGCCAGTTCAGGAAACACCTTCGTCGACGCCAGACTGGTCGACAACCCCTTGCCTTCTCGCACCGACTCCACCGAACGAAAGACCGCGCTGCCGATCTGCCGCGAATCAATCGCGCGCGCCGCCGTCTCCAGCGACGGCACCAGCGGCAGACCGCCGGTGAGCAGCGTGGAGAGCGTCCGCGAGAACAGCCCCACCTGATACTTCAGCCACACGTTACCAAAGATCGGCAGCGCGATGCGGATGCGGTCGACGGTGACCGCCCCCGTGTCCGTTTTGATCCACCGCGACAGCAGAAAGATGATCGCCGCCACCACAATCGCCGCGTAGACACCGTAGCTCTGCGCGTACCGCCCCAGGTCGAGCAGGAAGGTGGTCAGCGCGGGCAGGTGCGTGCCCAACTGGTCGTAGAGCTGCGCGAACCGCGGCACCACGAACGTAATCAGAAAGATAAACAAGCCAATGACCATGATGACCAGCATCGCCGGATAGATCAGGCTGGCCTTCAGCTTCTTGCGAAAGGTCAGCGAGACCCGCTGGAAATCCAGAAACCGCTGCAAGACCTCTTCGAGATTGCCCGACCGCTCGCCAGCCAGCAGGGTCGTCGTGTATACCAGCGGAAACCCGCCCTGCGCCTCGAACGAGGCCGAGATCGACTCTCCGTTCTTGACCCGCGTGGCCACATCCTCCAACCGCCCCCGAAAGTTCAGATCCTTCTGGCGCTTGGACAGAAGCTCCAGCGACCCCAGGATCGGCAATCCAGCCTTGATGAGCGTCAGAAACTGCTGGTTGAAGACCAGAAACGTCTCCAACTTCACCGGCTTCTTCCGGGAGTTGCCCCCCAGAACGCCGCGCGCCTTCACCGAGTAGACGTAATAGCCGGACTGCGTAAACCGCGCCCGCAACTCCTCGGCAGTCGCCGCGGCATGGGTCTGCTCCTGCACCCGCCCCCGCTCATCCGCCAGCCTGACGACAAACTCGGTCAAAGTCCGCTCACTCCCTGTGGTATCTCCAGTTTAGACGCGGCTCGCTCGTCATCGTCAAACCAGCCCCAATGGGAACCCGCGGGAATCATCGCCCGTTCATCAACGACTCCAATGTGGAGAACAGGTGTTCGCCATCCAGCGAAAGATGCTGCGCTGCCCCCACCGAGACGATCTTCCCGCGCTCGTCGATCAGGATCATCGTCGGCCACTGGACTATCTGAAATCGGCTCCCGTAGAGGTCATTGTCCATCCGGGCCTGCTCCCAACCGATACCCTGCCTCTGCAACATCTTCGCCGCCTTCTCGAAACTCTCATCGCCGTTCATTCCCAGAATCTCGAATCCCCGGGCATGAAACGCCTCGTAGGCCCTCTTCTGGTATGGAAGGTCCTCAACGCAGGGACGGCACCACGTCGCCCAGAAATCAATCAAACGATACCTCCCCTTCACATCCGAAAAGTGCCGCTTTACCCCGGCAAAGTCCGTAAACTCAAAGTCCGGCAACGTAGTTCCAACCACCAGTTGAAAACGCCGATCCTTCGTGGCCGAAGCCGTCCTCAAAATAAAACTCTTCCTCTCCAGATCGACCGATTGCACCTGGAGCAACAGCCCCTCTGTCGAAAACACAGGAGCGCTTCCCCGAGCCCGCAGCATCTCGGGGCTTCTCGCCGTCAGGTCCAGCCTGCCGTCGGCGTTCACATCCATCCACTCCATAGCGCTCGAAAGGTCGATCTCCCGCTTGTCGAAGTTGTACGAAAGCCTTACCAGCATCTTTCTCCTCGGCAGTTGCGCATACCCTTCTACAAACGCCAGCGAGGTATACAGAACCGCCAGTTGCCCCGGTTTCGCCAGCCCCGGAGGCGTGGGCACCCCATCCGGAACCAATCCCACCTGCATTGGACAGCTCTTGAACGGGCCATCCGGCAGTGACACCTCAAACTCCGCCGCATCTTTAAGGAACCCCGCTGGTTTCAACGCATGAAAAGTAATGCGCTCCGCATCTCCGAATCGTCCGTCCCGATCCGCATCGACATAGAGCACGTCCGTCCCATTCGGCGACCGCACGATCAGAGCCTTGTATTGCAGCGATCCACCCTTCGGAAACGCCAGCACGCCGGTAAAGACCTTATCGCCAGCCCCTGCCATCACGCCGAGCAACGTCGTATCGTCGCTCGCGACCGGATCGAAGACCGTTACTCCCATCCCGTCGGGATCGACGTGCAACCCTGCATTCAGCCGTCCTGAAAACGTCGTCTGCGCCTGGGACACACCAGCCGACATAGCGGCGATCAAAACGACCGCCACGCGCAATGAACTAATACCGGCCATGCTGCCCTCCCCGTAACGGGTTTGTGCGATGTCTCACCACACCGGGCGCGGGATTGAGTCTCCGGCTCAGCGCAGCGTCGTGATGCAGGCGGACCGAGAGGAACTCTTCGGTAGCCGGATGTATCGCTACCCCAAAGGCTCCGACCACCACCGTCGCCAGAACCGCTCCCTGCATCAGGTCGAGCAACGTCAATCCTCGCTCGGCTACTGCCACGTACTGGCCGCCGAGCAGCGAAGGAAGAGCCACAGCTCTCCGCTCCATCGCCTCGGAGGAAGATCGCACCGCCCACTGTCTCACCAGCGAAACCAAAGCATCGCGGTAGATCGCCAACGCTCCAAACTGCTGCACGGCCTCCTCAAAGTCCCGCGCCATCTCGCCGCCAAACTCGCTCCGGAACGCCGCCGGATGCAGCCATAGGATCACCCCATACAGCCAGCCTCGGCCCGTCATGCCTGCTCTTCCTCGTGCAGGCGTAAACTCCGCCGCGCCTCGCGCAACACCCCATCCAGACGCTCGATCTCCGCGGCCAGCACCTCGCCTCCCAACTCGTTCAGGTGGTAGGTCCGACGCGCCTGTGCGTCCGAAGCCTCCCCTTGCGAGTCTTCGATTAAACCGGCACTCATTAGCTTTTTGAGGTTGTCATAGAGAGTTCCCGGCCCAATCTTGTACTGGCCACCCGCCTGGCGAGCCACCGCGAGCATGATTCCGTATCCGTGCAGATCGCCACTGCTGAGCGCCAGCAGAACGTGAAGAGTAGCAGGGGAAAGCGGTAGATGTTTTGCGACGTCAGGCTTCATATTCGAAAAACGATATATCGGATTCCGAATAATCGTCAAGCAGAATAACCGACCTCAAAATGAAAAAGCACCGCCAGCCCGAAGTGGGCCGGCGGTGCTCTTCAATATGGAACCTGAAATCGAATTTAGACGCTGAAGCTGGAGCCGCAGCCGCAGGTGCTCTTCACGGTCGGGTTCTCGAACTTGAAGCCGGCGGCCTCGAGCGTCTCGACGTAGTCGACCACGCAGCCGTTCAGGTACATGGCGCTGGTCGCGTCCACGAAGACCTTCAGGTCGTCGAACTTCATCACCTTGTCCATCATGCCGCTCGCGTTCTCGAACGACATCGAGTACTGGAAGCCCGAACATCCGCCGCCGACGACGCCGATGCGCAGCCCGGCAGGAATTGGATCCTGCGTCGACATGATCTCCCGAACCTTGGCGATCGCCTGGGCGGTCAGCACAACCGGCTTGACGGCCGCTGCCGGCGCTTCAACAACCTCGGGGGTAACAGTAGCGGTGGACATGGATGACTCTCCTTAGAAACGGCATATGCGACAAAATATGTCTGCATTCAAGTGTATTCCTCGGCAACACGCACAGCAAGCCGATTAACACTCACAAAATTCTAGATGCGCCCGCCAGAAAATGGATGCAAAGCCTGCACCGCTGCCCGCATAATGGGTCCATGGCTCTGCTCTACTTCCTCGCCGATGCCTTCATCAACACCTTCGGCATCACCCAGCCGACCGAAAAGGCGCGTAAGCAGGCTGCTTTCTTCATTCTCGGCCTTATCCTGATCGCGCTCGGAGCCATGGCCACCGTCGCCTACGTCTTCCATCTGATGGCGCACTGATTCCCGCAAAATAATCGCAAATTCCGTAGCGCACCGCTCCCCAACAGGCGTATGCTTCCAGCCGGACGGCCCAGTGTACCCTCCGGGCCCGCGAAACTCCCCCCTCCCCTGGTCGCGAGTTTCACCCGCCCGCCCTGTATCCCGGACCGGCCGACCAACGTTGCACCCCGACAAGGGGGGAGGATCCATATGAGCACGAACCAGATCTTGCTCACCGTCTGGGCGGTACTGGCAGCCTGCTTCCTGGCGCTGCTCGTGTATCGCGGCCAACTCACCCGTTATGAGGATGAACAGCTTTTCCTCAGCGAAGGCGTCAACACTAACGAACAGAATGAGCAACAGGACCTTGTCCGCCGCGTCAACCGTCTGACCCCGATCGTGAACCTCTTTGGAGGCGCGGCCGGACTGGCCACCGCCAGCATCGTCGGCACCTACGTCTGGGACGCCTGGCAGCACCTTCGCTAGGGCACTTCGTGCGGTTCTCGGGACGGTATGGGGGAATGATTCGCATGGGGTCTCCCGCTGGTCGGAAGAGAAATCTCTTCCGACCAGCGCGAGGACCGCGCGAAACTCTGGAAAGGCCTGTGAACGCCCCCTCTACGCGTTATAGGTAGAAGAAGCGACCCGCCCTCCGTGCCCGGTCCAGTTGGTGTGGAAGAACTCGCCCCGGGGCTTGTCCACACGCTCGTACGTATGCGCGCCGAAGAAGTCGCGCTGAGCCTGCAACAGGTTCGCGGGCAAACGTTCCGTGCGGTAGCCGTCGTAGAACGCCAGCGCACTCGAAAACGCGGGCGTCGGCACGCCCATCTCAACCGCGTGGATCTGTGCCTTGCGCCAGCTCGCCTCGTACTTGTTCAGAGCACTCGAGAAGAACTCGGCCAGCAGCAGATTCTCCAGCTTCGGGTCCTTGTCGAAGGCTTTCTTGATGTCGCCCAGGAACGCCGAGCGAATGATGCAGCCACCGCGCCACATCAGCGCCACGCCACCCATGTTCAAGGTCCAACCCTGCTCTTTTTCGGCGGCGCGCAGCAGCATGTAACCCTGCGCGTAGCTGATGATCTTGGAGCAGTAGAGCGCCCGCCGCACCTCTTCGATGAACTCCGCCTTGTGCTCCGGGCTGATGGTCTGCTTCGCCGGTCCGGTCAGCACCTTCGCAGCCTGCATGCGCTGCTCCTTGATCGCGGAGAGGCAGCGCGCAAAGACACTCTCGCCGATCAACGTCAGCGGCATCCCCACGTCCAGTGCCGCGATCGCCGTCCACTTGCCCGTGCCCTTTTGCCCGGCCGTGTCCAGGATCACGTCCACCATCGGGGTCTTGCCGTCGTCGTCCTTCTTGGCGAAGATCTTCGCCGTAATCTCGATCAGGAAGCTGTCCAGCTCGCCCTTGTTCCAGTCGGTGAAGACCTCGGCCAGTTCGTCCGGCGTCAGCCCCAGCCCGTCCTGCAAGAGCTGGTAAGCCTCGCCGATCAGTTGCATGTCGCCGTACTCGATACCGTTGTGGACCATCTTCACGTAGTGGCCCGCGCCGTCCTCGCCCACCCAGTCGCAGCACGGCGTGCCGTCCTCCACCTTGGCCGCGATGGCCTGGAAGATATCCTTCACGTGCGGCCACGCGGCGGGGTTGCCGCCGGGCATGATCGACGGGCCGAACCGCGCACCCTCCTCACCACCCGAGACGCCCGTGCCGATGAACAGAATCCCCTTCTCCGCCAGCTCCTTCGTCCTCCGGGTCGAGTCGGTGTAGAGCGAGTTGCCACCGTCGATGATAATGTCGCCCTTTTCGAGGAAGGGCACAATCTGCTCGATGGTGTGGTCCACGATCTCGCCCGCCTTCACCATCAGCATCACGCGCCGCGGCGACTTCAGCAGGCCGCACAGCTCCTCGATCGAGTGAGCACCGGCGATCGGCGTTCCCTTGGCCTCGTCGTTGAGAAAGTCATCCACCTTGGAGACAGTGCGGTTAAAAACGGCCACCTTGAACCCGTGGTCGTTCATGTTCAGGACCAGATTCTGTCCCATCACGGCCAGGCCGATCAGGCCGATATCGCAGCTTCCCTTTTCCATTGCTTCTCCTTGAAGTTTCCAGAACTTTCCGGGGTATAAAACTCAGGCGCGGGCCATTGATACGCTCCGCTGGCATTGAGATGCACTCCCACCACCCTGCCGAGAGGTTCTAACATAAAAAAACAACGAAAAGCCAGAGCGCCGGAGAGCAGCCCGGTTGGCACGGTACAATTAACTTGTCCATGCGGTATCGAGCCGCCGCTGGAACCACCGTGCGAAAGTGGCGAAATTGGCAGACGCACCAGACTTAGGATCTGGCGGAGCAATCCGTGGGGGTTCAAGTCCCCCCTTTCGCACCAATTTTTCTAGAACTTGCACGACGCTTTAGGCAGCTAGAGCAGAGGCTTCATCTCGCTCGGCAGGGCATCCGCAATAGCCTGCCGCACGGCCACCAACAGAGCTTCACGCGTTGGGTAATCCTCCGGCTCGATGGCCGCCAGCATCTGCACCCGCACCACGCCCGGCGTAATCAGCGCGCTCCCCTTGCGCATCAACCGCTCGGTGCCCGAGATCGCAATGGGCACAATGGGCGCGCCGGTCTCCTTGGCCAGATAGAACGGCCCCTTTTTGAAGGTCGCCAGATGGCCGTCCTTCGATCGCGTCCCCTCGGGAAAGACCAGCATATGCAGCCCTTCGCGCAGTGCCTCGCCAGCGGCCAGCACGCTGGCCTGCGCCGCCTCCCGCCGCGACCCGCGCTCCACCGGCACGAACTTGCCCATGCGCATGGCCGTGCCCAGGATCGGAATCCTCATCAGCTCCTTCTTCAGCAGCACGGACGAGCGCCCCGGCAGGATCGGCATCAGCACCGGCGGGTCGAGGTTCGAGACGTGGTTGCTCATAAAGATGCAGCTCTTGCCCGCGGGAATATTCTCCCGCCCCGTGACCTCCACCCGTATGCCGCCCGCGTTCAGGCCGGTGCGTACGATCCACATCGCCACCCGGTACAGGAGGCTGATGTCTCGCCGCAAAAACGAGTATGGAATCCCCACGATCCCGGCTAACGGCCCCAGGGTTAGATACACAAACAGCAGCTTGAAAGTTGAAAACATCCCGTAGTTAAGGATATCTCACCCGTGTTGCTTTAGCGCGACTCCAGAGCCTCGGGTAGCAAGCGGTAGATCCCGCCGAAGCCGCCGTTGGAAAGAATCGCTACCACGTCTCCGCTCAGCAGCCGTGGCGCAATCGCCGCCACAATCGCCGCTGCATCCTCGTGCACCTCTGCGGGCGTTCCCTGCCCATGCAGCCGCGCAGCCACCGTCTCCGGCACCAGACGCTCCGCCTCTGGGATGTTGCCCGACTGGTAGACCGCCGCCAGCACCACCTCATCGGCCAGCGCCAGGCTCTCCACCAGCGCGTCCTCGAAGACGTTGCGCCGCAGCGTGTTCGAACGCGGCTCCAGCACCGCCCATAGGCGACGCCCCGGATAGGCACTTCGCAGCGCCCGCAGGGTCTCACGAATCGCCGTCGGATGATGCGCGAAGTCGTCGATCACGGTGATCCCGCCGACCTCCGCGCGAACCTCCAGACGCCGCTTCACGCTACGGAAGCTCGCGATGGCCTCGACGATGGCCGCCACCGGCACACCCTGCCCCGCCGCCAGAGCCGCAGCAGCCGTGGCATTCAGCGCGTTATGCTCGCCCGGCATCGGCAGCGTCATGCTGGCGAAGGGCTCTCCGGCGCGTGCGATCTCCCAGTGCGTTCCCGTTGCGTCGTGACGCATCCCGCTTACACGCCAGTGCGAGTCTACTGCGAATCCGTAACGCTCCACAGTGCAAAATGCTTTTGCAACACATTCAGTTACGTTTTCACTTCCGTCAAAAGCCACTAACCGCCCACGCCGCGGAATCAGGTTGACCAGCCGCTTGAACGCGGTCTTCACCGCGGGCAGATCCGCGTAGATATCGGCGTGATCGAACTCCACGTGCGTCAGGATGGCAGCGTCGGGAAAGTAGTGCAGGAACTTCGGCCCCTTGTCGAAGAAGGCCGTGTCGTACTCATCGCCCTCGATCAGAAACGGGTGCGTATCCCGCACCATGAAGCTCGTGCCGAAGTTCTCGGCCACGCCGCCGATCAGGAACGAAGGTGCCAGCTCAGGATTAGTACGCGAAGCAACTTCATAGATCCACGCCAGCATACTGGTCGTGGTGGTCTTGCCGTGCGTGCCCGCGACCACCAACGGCTCGCGGCCCAGCAGGAACTCATCGTGCAGGATCGCCGCCATGGAGCAGAACGGGATGCGCTGGTCCAGCACGTACTCCAGCTCGGCGTTGCCGCGAGAGATCGCGTTCCCCACCACCACCAGGTCCGGCCTTGGCTCAAGGTTAGCCTCGCGATACGGCTCGTACACCGGGATCTTCATGGCCGCGAGCTGCTCGCTCATCGGCGGGTAAGCGGCGTTGTCCGAGCCTGTGACCCGGTGCCCTACCGCCTGCAACATACCGGCCAGCGAGGCCATCGCCGTGCCGCAGATGCCAATCAGATGAATGTGTTTGCCGCCCTGCATCGCCGCTCCTATACCTAAACCCTAAACCGTAACCGCCGCCTCGAGAAACTCTACGCGCGGACCTGCGACGCTCTTGAGATCGAGCCGCGCCCGTATGCCCAGAGGCACCGTTACATTGCCCTCGCTTACGTGCCCACTCTTCAATCCAATCGCAATCGGCCCTTTGAAATCGCGGAGTGCATGCAGCAGAGCTGACTCCAGCAAGGCGTCCTCCTCGGGCGCGCAACACTGCCGCATATCACCGAAGACGATGCCACGCACCTCGTCCAGCACACCCGCATAGCGCAGATGCAGCAGCATCCGATCCCACTGGTAAGGCTTCGTTCCTACGTCCTCGAGGAAGAGGATGCTGTCCTTCATCACTGGCGCATACGGCGTGCCCAGAGCCTCGGCAAAGATCGAAAGGCACCCACCCGTGAACACACCTTCCGTCGTTCCAGGCCTTAACGCCCGCAAGCCCTGCTCACTTCCTAATGACCAGCTCTCTGCGCCGGCCAGAGCGTTCTGCCAGCTCGTCATCTCCGCGCCGTCCGGGCGAGAAAAGTCAGCCGCGACCATCGGACCATAAAAAGTAACCATTCCGGTTACCTGCTGCAACCATATATGTAACGAAGTATGGTCGCTGTAGCCGACGAAGGGTTTTGCGTGCGCTCGAATCAGCTCCGCATCGAGCAGGGGCAGCAGCTCCGCTGATCCCCAGCCGCCTCGAGTACACAGGATCGCGTCGATGGACGGGTCCGCGAACGCCGCGTGCAGGTCCGCCACACGCTGCTCCGCTGTGCCCGCATAGTAGAGCGGACCCCGCGCCAGCGCGCTGGGAAATAACACGGGGGCGTAGCCGAGTTCGCGGAGATGCTGCATCCCGGTCTCGACCAGCTCCGCCCGCGCGGCGCTGGCCGGGGAGACGACAGCAACGCGTGCCCCAGCCTTCAGCGCCTTTGGCTTCTTCAACTGGATCAAAGTCCCAGCACCTCGCCCGTGCAGATAATCTCTGCCGGCCCGGTCAGACGCATCGCCTCACCTCTTGCGGGCCACACCACCGACTGCGCACCACCCTCGGCCAGCGCCGTCAACTCCGGGTTGGCGTCGCGCAGAGCAATCGACGCCGCTGAAGAAGCGCAGGTGCCGGTGCCCGAAGAGGTCGTCGGCCCGCAGCCGCGCTCGAAGATGCGGAACTCGATCTCACTCGCCGACTTTACATGGACGAACTCCACATTGGTCCCGTGCGGGAAGAGCGGGCTGACGCTGATCTTCTCGCCCAGCGCCTGCCAACTGAGGCCGTGCGCGCTGAAGTCCGGCGTGTCCACGAAGAGAACGAAGTGAGGGTTGCCCACCTTGACCATGGCTCCCGGCACCTCGCCCACACCGTCCAGCACGATGGTCCGGGGCATCACGCGCGGCACACCCATGCCGCTCTCGATCAGGAACTCCTCGCCCTTGCGGCCAATCAACTTGCAGGTGCGCACGCCGCCGTGCGTGCCCAGCGCGACCTCGTTCAGTCCCTCGCTCTGCGCCAGCCACGCCGCCACGCAACGCGTGCCGTTGCCCGAAAGCTCGGCCTCGCTGCCGTCCGCGTTGAACAGACGCAGGAAGAACTCGCCGTTCGCGCGGCGTTCGATGAACTCGATTCCATCCGCGCCGATGCTGGTGTTACGCGCGCACAGCTTCCGCGTCAACGCAGCGTGCTTGCCCGCCGCCACGGTCTCTTCGAGGATCAGAAAATCATTGCCGCACGCATGTGCCTTTACAAAAGAAATCATTCGCTATCTCTGTCTTTCTTACTGCTCGCTATTTTTCTTTATTCCTGATCCGTATCTTCGAACACCATCACCGTATCGGCCGCGGCGCTCGCCTTCAGATCTGCCAGCAACTGTGCATGACGCAGATGATTCGCCGTCACGGTAAACACCACGCGGTCCAGTGTCGGAAGACTATCTCGTTCCATGATATTCAACCGGTAGCCAGCCTTGTCGAGCACCGCGAAGATTGCCGTGTACATCGCCGACTGCTCGCTGCCGCGCACCTCGTATATCAACGGAAACTGCTTCCACTTTGACCTGCCCTCGAGCATCCCGATCGCCATCAGAGCGACCAAGACGATCAGGGTGGCCAGCGCCGCCTCCATATAAAGCCCCGCGCCGCAGGCCATGCCGATGGCGGCCACCACGAAGACCGTCGCCGCGCTGGTAAGCCCCAGCACGCGGTTGCGCGTATGCAGGATGAGCCCCGCGCCCAGGAAGCCGATGCCCTGCACAATGTTCGAGGCGATGCGGCTCTTGTCCGGACTGTCGCCTACCATCGCCGCGGAGAGGATCGTGAACAGCGCGCAGCCCAGGCAGAGCAGCATGTTCGTCCGGAGGCCGGATGCCTTGTGCCGCCACTCCCGCTCCAGGCCGATAGCACCGCCGAGGGCGCAGGCTGTCAGCAGCCGCGAGACCGTGTCGGCGGAGAGGTGGAGCTGCTCGAGTTGGCTGAAGTGGATCGAGATAGGAGCCATCGTCCAGACGATGCTAGCGCACTTGGTGCCGTCCTCGGAGGTACTTAGTACGGTTCTCAGGTCGGAATGAAGATTCCTGCTGCCGACCAGCGGGAGGCCCTCGGAGGATCATCTCGCCCATACAGCCCCGAGAACCGCACGAAGTGCTGCCCGCCCGGCGTTAGGGCGCTTTTAGTCTTAAGGCCGAGCCACCGCCGCACCAAACTTATCCGAGCGGTAGAAGCGTGCGCAGCCCTGGCCCGACGTGCACAGAACCGTCAGCTCCGTAAGCCCCTCCGGGTGTGCCGCCACGGCCTTGGCCACCTCATCGTCGCCGATGGAGACGACGAACGCCGCGTGCTCGGCTGGCGCGCTCAACGCGCGCGACCAGCTATCCCAGTCGCTCTCGCCGACGGTCTGCTTCAACGGAATCCCTGCCGTCTGCAACGCGCCGATGTGGTTCGAGTTCTGGATCAGGATGGGCATCCCCGGCGTCAGGCCGTCGAGCTGCTTGGCGATCGAGGACTCGAAGGCCACGCGGGTGATCGAGTTCTGCTTGCCCTCCTGCAAGACCAGCGGCACGCGGTACATCATCGCAACCGAGTTCAAAACGATCAGCGCCAGAGCAATCTGCGGCATCAGCCGGGCGATCAGAGGTCTCGGCTCGGTCAGCTTGCTCTGCAGCCACTCCACCGCCACAAACGCGAAGACCGCCAGCGCCGGTAACAGCTCCATGCCATAGCGCGAGTTGTAGAACGAGTGCGGGTAGAGCTGCGGGATGAAGATGGGCACCGAACCGTAGGCGACCGAGTAGATGTAGAACGGCAGCGGCAGCCACAGCAACGTCGAGGCCAGCTCCAGCCGCTTGCGCAGCGTGCTCCACAGCCCGGTCAAAGCCGCCGCCATCAGCAGAAAGCCCGTCTCCCATGCGGCTGCGTCCACCTGCGCGGTGCGCGTGTAGAAGATGGTCGCCCAGCCGATGTTGTGCCAGCCGCGATAGTGCTGCGCGCCCGGCGGCGTGGTGCGTTTGTCGATGGCCACCGCCGAGTAAGGACCACGCATGAAGTCCAGCCAGTCGTGCTCGAAGTGCTGGTTGTACCAGAACCATAGCAACGGTCCTGCGATGGCCAGCACGGTGAGGATGGCGAAGGTGCTAGTTACCTTGACGCGCAGTGCCGGCCGTTTGAAGAGCTTATAAGCAAGGATGCACCAGACTGCCGCGCCCAGGATCCAGCCGTCGTAACGCGTCATCACCGCACAGAAGATCAGCAGGCCAATCCACACCAGCCTGCGCCTGACCAGCCGCTGCTGGCCCGCGTCGATGGCGGCGATGCACTCCATCGTCAGCAGCACCATCCAGATGAGCAGCGCGAGGAAGAGTGGCTCAGTCATCGCAGTGGTGGAGAGGTAGAGCAGGTTGGGGTTCAGGCCGTAGAACAGCGTGGCCGCGAAGGCCCAGCGCGGCGTCATCATGCGCCGCGTGAGGCGGTAGAAGCCCATGACGCCGAGGACGTAGAAGAGCAGAGAGGGCCACGCCCCCGCCATCCCGTTCTGCCACCACTCCATCTTGCCCACGAAGGGCGTCATGAGCAGGTGCGGCAACGGCAGCCACACGCCGCCCAGTTGGCCCAGCCCGGCGTTGCGCGAGTCCACTATGCGGCGCGCGATGCCGAGGTGCGAGACCGCGTCGCCGTAGAGAAGCAGATAGCCGTGCAGCACGCAGACCACCAGCGCGATGAACCCGACGGCCACCGCCCCGATGCCTACCGGCAGCGTCTCCTCGCGCGTTGCCGGACGCACGAGATTTGGATCGTAGGCCGGAATCTCCGTGCGGCGCATACGATCCGCACGCGTTACCCCGGTGCTCCGGCTTGGTCTAAGCCTGCTCATCGTCCTGCTCGAGATGCGACAACTGTACGAAGAGCTTGAAGCGGTCTTCGATCTCCGCACGAGTCAGGGTCTCGAGCCGCGTGGTGCTGAACTGCTCCACCGTGAACGAACCCATGACGCCGCCGTAGAAGAGTGCGCGGCGGAAGACTGCGGGAGTCAGCTTGGGCTGCGAGGCGATGTAGCCGTAGAAGCCTCCGGCGAACGAATCGCCCGCGCCGGTGGGGTCAACAACCTCGGCCAGCGGCAGTGCCGGAGCGCGGAAGGGACCGCTCTGCTCGAAGCCGGGGAACGCGCCGCCACGGAAGAAGGACGTGGCTCCGAACTCACCGTGCTTGATGATGACCGCCTTCGGACCCAGCGCCATCACCTTCTCGGCCGCGAGCACCATGTTGCGCTCGCCCGAGAGCATCTTCGCCTCGCCGTCGTTGATGAGCAGCACGTCGAGATCCTTCAGCATCTTCTCCAGGTTCTCGCGGAAGTGGCCGATCCACAGGTTCATCGTGTCGCCGCAGACCAGCTTCACATCGGGCATCTGGCTGCGCACCAGCGCCTGCAACACGGGGTCGATATTGCCCAGGAAGAGGTACTCGCTATCCTGATAAACCGCCGGAATCTTCGGCTGGAAGTCAGCGAAGACGTTCAGGTCGGTCTTGAGGGTCTTGGCTTCGCTGAGGTTCTCCTTGTACTCGCCGGTCCAGTGGAAGGTGAGGCCAGGGGCGCGCTCGATGCCGCGTGTATCAATGCCGCGACGGGTCATCACGGCCTCATGCTCGGGCAAAAAGTCCTCGCCCACCACGCCAATCACCCGTACGTTGGTAAAGAAGCTCGCGGCCAGCGCGAAGTATGTCGACGATCCGCCCAACACCTTCTCGACCTTGCCGCTCGGCGTCTCGATGCTGTCGAACGCCACCGACCCAACTACCAGAATTGCCATGAATCTCCTTCGAAATCTCTATTTGTAACTGATATTGATCACAGTAATACCGAGGGACTAGGACGCCGGAAGATACTTGTCCAGCAGCAGAGCCAGCTTGGTCCGGGTGCTCTGCGGAATAGCCTTCGGATCGGTCAGGATCGCGTACTTCAGCACGTCGGAGTAGGGGCTGGGCTGGTCGATAGGCAGAGCAGCAACGGCAGCGCGGACGACCTTGGCCGCGTTCTCCGCATTCTGGTGCAGCACCGCGACTACCTGCTCGATGGTCACATCGTCGTGGCCCTCGCGCCAGCAGTCGTAGTCGGTCACCATGGCCAGCGTGGCGTAGCTCATCTCGGCCTCGCGGGCCAGCTTCGCCTCCTGCAGGTTGGTCATGCCGATCACGTCCGTGCCCCAGCTCCGGTACAGGTTCGACTCGGCGCGCGTGGAGAACTGCGGACCTTCTATACACACGTAGGTGCCGCCGCGCTTGCCCACGACGCCCACCTGCTTGCAGGCCTCTTCAAAGGCCGAGGCGACCACCTTGCACACCGGGTCACCGAAGCCCACATGGGCCACGATACCGTCGCCGAAGAACGTGCTCGTCCGCGCATAAGTCCGGTCGATGAACTGGTCGGGGATCACAAAGTCCGTAGGCTTGTGCTCTTCCTTGAGCGACCCGACGGCCGAGGCGGAGAGGATGTACTCGACGCCCAGCATCTTCATCCCGTAGATGTTGGCGCGGAAGTTCAGCTCGCTCGGCGAGACCTTATGCCCGCGTCCGTGGCGCGAGAGAAAGGCCACCGGGCGGCCATCCAGCTCGCCCACCATGTACGCATCCGACGGCTTGCCGAACGGCGTTTCGATGAACTGTTCCTTCAAACCCGAAAGCCCCGGCATCGAGTACAGCCCGCTGCCGCCGATAATCCCAATCGTAACCTTCTGCACTGAAACCCCTCTTCGCTTGCTCTAAAAAGCGCGTTGCTACTGCCCCAAAGTATATCGTCTCAACGTCCCGGCCTTGACCGTGCCCATCTCGGCGAACGTCCGTACGGCGCCAAGTGACAGCTCGTGACCAGACGCCATCTGCACCTTGCCCGTTCCCTGCACCGCCAGCACGCCGGCACGCAGCTTCCGCGCCAGCGCCAGGGGAAATCCCTCGGCCATAAAGACGCCGGAGTCATCGACCGAGATGAGCACGTCGCCCTCGCTGGTGGTGTATACCTGCTCCGTATCGCCCAGTTCGTCCTTCTCTCGCCGCACCAGCCCTTCATACTTGCGCGGCAGCTCCGACTCGTACACCCGCGCGAACGAACGCGCCGAGTCGCGGTTCTTCCAGCGCGAGTAGTACAGCAGCCCCAGCGATCCGGTCGTCTGCTTCTCCGCCGCCGTAGCCGACTTCTTCTGCGCCGCGTAGTACACGCCGCCCGCCCACATGGGGGCCAGTGCCGAGGCCATCTGGCGGCCTCCGAACAGCTCCGTCATGATCTGTACATCCAGCTCGCCCATCACGCCCAGGTCGTAGGCGTCGTAGTCGGCGTCGAGCAGCGGGTGCACGTCCGGAAAGGCCAGCACCGGCACGGGCGCGTGCTCCATCCACGCCGCCGGGTGCATGATCTCGAAGCTCGAGTTCGGCGGATTGTCGAGCACGCCCGCAAACGCCGCCTGCGGGCCGCGCTTCACCAGCACCGCCTGCTCAAAACCCAGGCCGTCGCTGTAAGGAAAGAGCAGCGAACGCTGCAACAACAGCGGCGCGCGCGACATCATCGGCGAAGAGCCGGGGTCCGCCGTCGCCTGCCGCAGCCGGTCCGCGATCTCGGGCGAGTTCTGCACCGTCTTGCCCGAGCCCTTGAGCGTGTAGTCGACGAAGACCACCATCGCCTGGCCCTCGGTGACGGCCTCGCGTGCGGTCTCCAGCTCGTCTACTTGAATATGATGGGTATCGTCATGCGCGTTGTGCGAGACGCCCGTGATTCCAGAGCTTCCCCACTTTTCGAGGTTCACCTTCTGGTCCTGCAACGCGTGCGTCAGCTCGTGGGCCAGCGTGGGCTTCTGCTCCTCGGCGTCGATCGAGTCCACCAGGTTCACCATCTTGGTCTTCTCGTCGTAGAAGGCGGCGATCTGCTCGGTCAGCAGGCTCAGCATGAAGGGGCGAAGGTGGAAGTCGCGATCCAGCAGGCCGAACTTCTTCAGCACGATCTCGGCGCGTTCGAGCCGACGGGCGCTCTCGTCCTCGTCGAACTTCTTGGTGAGGTACTTGTTGACCTCGGCCCGCGAGACCAGCGTGCGCTTGACGCTGTGCAGCACGGGCAGTTTCGAGTCCTCGCTGGCAAACTGCATGATGCCGTCGACGGACTGGAAGAGTTCCTTGGCCTGCTCCTTCGTCATGGGCTTGTCAGGCTTCTCCTGCGCTCCCAGAGCCGCCGTCCCCAAAGTCAGGACAGCCGCCAACGCCCATCCCCCGCCGCGCACCAACACGTCACCAGACCTCAAATGCACTCCTCCCGCACTCCGCAAGCCGCTATCTTCCAGTGTACGCAGAGATGCCGGCGGCGTGGGCGGGAGCCGGGTAGACTGTTTCGCATGAGGCTTTCGGCTCGCTTCGTCGTGATGATCCTTGCGGTCTTGTCGGCTGCTCCGGCGGTCGCCGCCGGCTTTGACTGCGCCAAGGCAACCACCCCGCGCGAAAAGACCGTCTGCGCCGACCCGGAGCTGTCGAAGCTGGATGAGGATGTCGCCGCAGCTTACAAGGCTCTACGCAGCCAGCTCTCCCCGGCGAGCGCGGCCAGGGTACAGCAGGACCAGCGGGCGTGGCTCCGCTGGCTGGATGCAAGCTGCCCCGACCTGAAGGATAAGGAGCGGCCCATCGGCGGCTGCCTCGGGAACGCGTATCCACGACAGCTCCAGATGCTGCAAAAACAGCCGCAGCGCGTGGGCGGGATGACGTTCTTCCCCCGACTCCGCATGGCGATCGCGCCGAATACCCAGACGCCCGCGCCCGGCTCGTTCTACCCAAGCTTCGGCGTCGGCCGCTTCAGTTGGCCGGAGATCGACCAGCCGACACCCGAGCAAGCTGCATGGAACGCGGCCGTGCGGTCAGAGGCCGTAAGGCTGGGTTCGGGCACGAGGCCCAGGCAGCGAACGCCCTCCGACTTCCGCACGGCGTTCGTAGCCGACTCCGAAGTGGACGTCGGCTACGTCCTCAAGGCCGCCAACGAGAGCTTGATCTCCGTCGTGATGGGCAAGAGCATCTACGAGTACGGCGCGGCCCATCCGAACGAGGACGTGATTCCAGTTCAGTGGTGGCTACGCCTGAAGCGCCCGTTGAAGGGCGACGATATCTTCAAGACGGGCAGCGGCTGGGAGCAGTTCCTCGGCAAACGCTGCTACGAAGTTCTGAAATCGGGTGAGCAAGCGCAGTATCTATACGACGACAAAACGGTCCGCGAGGCCACGATGAGTTCGGTGAAGCAGATGAACAACTGGACGCTCGACGCACAAGGCTTCCAGGTGAACTTTCCCGAGTATGGGGTAGCGCCGCGCGTGGTGGGTGAGGTCTCGGCCAGAATCAGGTGGGAGGAGCTGAAGCCCTACCTCGCTCCCGGCTTCCGACCTGCCGACCTTCCTCAACCCAGATGAGCATCCCCTAAAGAGCAAAGACGAAAGACAAGAGCAAACGAGGATAAGAGGGATAAAAAGGATAAGAGCGGATCTTTTAAGCCCTTTTTATTTAAAACCTTTTTTTATTGTTCTTGCCTTTCATCCTTCTTATCCCTCTTATCCTCGTTTGCTCTTGTTCTTTGCCCGCACCGCTACCGCTCTGGCACAGCCTGTCCCGATGGTGGATACTCCCTACAGCGGTCCTTTCGCTCCCGCACGGCATCTAACCCTCATGATCCCGAACCCAAATCCGGAGTCGTCCCTGAAGGGCCTTCTTACCCGAGCCGCCGTGGCTCGCCTCGACAGCCCCGGCTGGCTCCGCGTCACCGGCGCAGACCGCGTGCGCTGGCTCAACGGCATGGTCACCAACTCCATCCAGGCGCTCGCCCCCGGACAGGGCTGCTACAACTTCTTCCTCAACGCGCAGGGCCGCATCCAGGCCGATGCCACCGCCTTTCTGCTCGAGGACTCCATCCTGCTCGAGACCGACCGCCACCGCGTAGGCGCGCTGGTGGTTCTGCTCGACCACTTCATCATCATGGACGACGTGGAGCTTGCCCCAATCGGCCAGCCCGGCGACCCCACCGGCGAGCGCCACGGCATCCTCATCGCCGGACCTAACTCCGCCTCCGTCCTTGCCCATCTGGGCCTGCCGGTCGAGACCCTCGGGTCTCTCGAACGCCGCCTCGCCACCTGGCAGGACTCTCCCATTGAGTTGATTCACGCCCACAGCCCGCTGGTGCCGCGCTACGAGCTGTGGCTTAACTCCGAGACCGGAGCCGCCAGCCTGACCGCCGCTCTGCTGGCCACAGGAGCCTGCAAAGCCAGCTCCGCCGACGTCGAGCAGCTCCGCATCCTCGAGGGAACGCCGCTCTACGGCACCGACATCCGCGACAAGGAGCTGCCGCAGGAGACCGACCAGACCCGCGCCCTGCACTTTGCCAAGGGCTGCTACCTGGGGCAGGAGATCGTCGAGCGCATCCGCTCACGCGGCAACGTCCACCGTACTTTTTCAGGTTTTAAGCTCACCGGGGAGCTGCCACCGGCCGGAGCCGCGCTTACGTCGGAGGAAAAGCCGGTCGGCGAACTGACCAGCGTGGCCCGCATCAATCTCCCCAGCGGCCCCATCCAACTGGCGCTGGGGTACATCCGCCGCGAGGCGCTGGACCGTGCGACCCCGATCCAATACCCCGGCGGCACGGCCACTCCGATGCAGCTTCCCTTCCCGATTTGATCTCCCCAGGCTGGGATTACACAAAAGGGTCCTCATCCGGCGCCGTTACCGGCAATAATGGGTACAGGCGCAAACATATGAGGCCAATAGTCCGATGGCTGACGCGGGGTTCTTATACGGCCCCAAGTCTATCTTTTTGAAAGATTTGCCCAAACAACATGGGGTGCGGAAGCAAGACTCTCCCACCTGACGAGTCCGTTCCCTGCTCCGCTGCATCGAACCTGAGAGAATCGAGTCAAAGACTATGTCCGAACAGAACAAGCCCTTCGTCATCACCGACCGCCGCCGCTTCAACGCTGAGGGCGAGTCCCGCCCGGACGCCGATCCGTCGCCTGCGCGTGAGCCTGAGACCCCGCAGCCGACGCCCATCGCCGTCATGCCCGATCCCAAGGCCGAGGAGGCCGTCTCCGAGCCGCTCGAAGCAGCCGATCAGGAAGACTCCGCCCTGCCGCCGCCTACGGCCGAGCAGCTCGCGCAGGCCCGCGCCGCCTACCACGCCACCGCCGAGCGCCTCGATATCGCCATCCGCTCCGCCAACCCCGGCATGGACCACCCGCCCGCGATGACCTTCGACCAGCTCGTCCAGTCCGTCTACATGCAGTCGATCCTGCAACTGGGCGGCGGGGCCAAAGAGGGCCAGCAGCCCCAGGTCGATATCCTCGGCGCGCGCCAGAGCATCGACATGCTCGGCGTGCTGGCCGAAAAGACCGCCGGAAATCTCTCGCCCGAGGAGCAGCGCCTGCTGGACTCCGCCCTCTTCGAGTTGCAGATCGCCTTCCTCGAGATCACCCAGGCGCTCGCGCGCTCGGCCCAAGCTCGGCAGCCGGGTGCTCCCGGATCTGGTCCAGGCGGTCCGAGACCCACCGGGCCTTCTATCGTTCGCTAAAAACTGTCCTGCCGGACGGGCCTCCTGCCCGGAGGGCGGTCACTTCGTGACTTGCATACCTTGTCCCGGCAGGATCAACAGCATTGGACCTCCCGCTGGTCGGAATGGAATCAATAAGGATGCTCGCTCCCGACCAGCGGGAGAACTTCAGAAGGTTATTTACCCATACCGCCCCTAAGACGGCACGAAGTGCAAAAGATGCAGGCTACCCTTACCTTTCTCGGCACCGGCACCTCCATGGGCGTGCCCACGCTCGGCTGCGACTGCGCCGTCTGCACCTCGGCCACCGCGCCCGACGGCGACCACCGCAACCGCCGCACCCGGCCGTCCATCCGGCTGGACTACAACGGCCGCACCGTCCTCGTCGACACCGGCCCCGACTTCCACGCGCAGGCCGTCCGCGAGCGCATCAACCGTGCCGACGCCGTCCTCTACACTCACCCCCACGCCGACCACATCCTCGGCATGGATGACCTGCGCCCGCTCAGCTTCCGCACCCCGGAGCCGCTGCCGCTCTACGCCGACGAGCCCACCGCCGCCACGCTAGAGTCCGTCTTCCACTACACCTTCGACAACCGGGCCCGCTACCCCACCAGCGCCCGCGTCGTGCTGCACCGCCTGGCGGAAGAGCCCGGCTCCGGCCCGACGCTCTTCGGCGCGCACTTCCAGCGCATCCCCGTCATTCATGGACGCCAGCGGATCACCGGCTACCGCTTCGGTTCCGCCGCCTACCTGACCGACATGAGCGACCTGCCGCCGGAGAGCCTGGAGCTGCTCCAGGGACTCGACCTGCTCATCCTCGACGCGCTACGCAAAGAACCCCACCCCAGCCACTCGCACCTGCAGAAGTCCATCGACTACGTGACTCTGCTGAAGCCGCGACGCGCCTTCTTCACCCACATGGGCCACGAGCTGGACCACGCCGCCACGGATGCGGAGTTGCCGCCGCACATCCGGCTCGCCTACGACGGCCTGCAACTGAGCTTCGACATAGCACCCGATGTAACCCCTGAATGACCATGCAGATCTTCCGTTCTCTCTCAGAACTTACCCCTGACTTCGGCTCCGTCGTCGCCACCATCGGCAACTTCGACGGCGTACACTGCGGCCACCGCTGGGTCATCGACCAGGTAACCGCCCGCGCCCGCTCGCTCGGCCTGCGCTCGCTCGCGCTCACTTTCGATCCGCACCCGGTCCGCGTGCTGCGCCCCGAGGCTCCGCACTCAGTCATCACGCCGCTGGCCCAGAAGCTCGATCTGCTGGCCTCGACCGGCCTCGACGCCACGCTCGTCCTGCCCTTTACGCTGGAGCTATCCCGCACCTCGGCCCGCGACTTCGCCGGGCAGATCCTGGCCCGCGCCCTCCGCGCCGTGGAGGTCCACGAGGGCGAGAACTTCCGCTTCGGCTTCGGCGCTGCCGCCGGAATCGACGGGCTGACCGAGCTGGGCCGCGAGTTCGGCTTCGCGGTGCAGTGCTACTCGCCGCACCTTCTGCGGCGCGAGCCGGTCTCTTCGAGCCGCATCCGTAAGCTCATCGGCGCAGGAGATGTCAGCGGGGCGAGGGCGCTGCTGGGTCGTCCCTTTGCAGTCCGCAGCACGCCCGCCTCTGGACGCGGCTACGGCACGCGCTACACCGTCCCCACCATTAATCTCGCTCCCTATCCGGAGCTGCTGCCCGCCAACGGCGTCTACATCACCGAGCTGAACGTTGCAGGTGAAGCCTTTGAGGCCGTCACCAACGTCGGCAACCGCCCCACCTTTGGGGCCGACTCCTTTACGGTCGAGTCGCACCTGCTCAACTTCCACCCCATCGAGCTGGCCGAGGATACACCGCTTGAGCTGAGCTTCTTGCACCGGCTCCGCGAAGAGAAGCGGTGGCCCACGCCGGAGGCTCTGCGGGAGCAGATCGGGCATGATGTTCGGCGGGCTAAGAGGTTCTTTGCCTTGCGGGCTCTAAAAACAAAAACGCCCTAACGCCGGGCGGGCGGCACTTCGTGCGGTATTGGACGCTGCGCGTGTTTTGCCAGACCCTCTACGCCGGAGGAGGATGCGCAACACCCGTCCGCTCCGGCGTCTCCACCGCTGGCTTACTTCCCGTCGGAGCCGTCGGAACCCCATTCACCGTCGGAGCCGTCGGCACCACCACCTGCCCGCCCGGCGCGGTCTCATCCTGCTCGTTCAGGCTCGGCGTGTCCCCCTGCCCAGCCGGAGTCACCGGCACGGCGAGAACCTTCTTCGGAGCGCCGTCCTTGGGGAAGTACTCGTCCGGCCTATCCGCGATGGCGGCCTTCATGAACTCCATCCACATCGGCAGCGCCGCCTTCGCGCCCTGCTCACCCTTGCCCAAAGAGGTCCGGTCGTCGAAGCCGATCCACGTTCCGCAGGTCACCGACGGCGAGAACCCGATGAACCACGCGTCGGTAAAGTCGTTGGTCGTGCCCGTCTTGCCGCCGAAGGGATGCCCCAGAGAAGACGCCGCCGCGCCCGTGCCGTACTGCACCACCGCCTTCAGCAGCACCATCATCGACCGGGCCGTCTCCACCGAGATCACCTCCGTCACCTCGGGCTTCTTCTCGTCCAGCGGAATGCCGTCCGCCTGCGTCACCTTGCGGATGTAGTGCGGCGCGATGCGCAGCCCGTCGTTGGGAAAGACCGTGTAGGCCCCCACCTGTTCGGCCAGAGTGATATCCGCCGAGCCGATAGCTACCGGCAGGAACATGGGCATCTTGCTGGTGATGCCGAAGCGATGTGCCACTTCGATCACCTTGCGGATGCCCACGCGGTCCGCCAGCCGCAGCGCCGGGATGTTGCGCGACTGGGCAAAGGCGTCGGCCAGCGTCATCGAACCCGCATAGTTGTGCTCGTAGTTGCGCGGCGTGTACGGCCCGCTGGGCGTGGAGAAGGTCGTCGGCGCGTCTACGATGGGGTCCATCGGCTTGGCTCCCGCCTCGATGGCCGCCGTGTACACGTACGGCTTGAACGACGAGCCGACCTGCCGCTGCGCCTGGGTGGCGCGGTTGAACTGCGAGAGCGCGTAGTCGCGCCCGCCCACCATCGCCATCACCTCGCCGCTGGAGTTGTCGATGGCCATCATGGAGCCCTGCGCGCCGGAGTCCTGTTGCAGCGAGGCCTTGGCAACGCCGTCTTTGTCGCCCAGATGCTCGATCCGGATGTACACCAGGTCGCCCACGCGCACCAGCTTGCGGCCGTCGTACTGCTGAGCCCAGGCCCAATCGTCGCCCGCGATGGTGGCGGTCTGAGTACCGAAGCGCACCGTCATCTGCCGTACCGCAATCTGCGTCACCATGGCGTGGATGTAGTCGCCCGCGGCCACGGTCTGGGTCCAGTCCGGGTGCTGGTAGGCCACCGGGTCGAGGCCCGCGTCGATCACGTTCTGGAGACGCCCCTTCCAGCCGTGACGGCGCTCGTAGGCCGCTACCCCGTTCAGCACGGCATGGTTGGCAACCTGCTGCAGGTCCAGGTCGAGCGTGGTGTAGACCTTCAACCCCGCGCCATGCACCTCCTCGACTCCGTACTCCTTCTCGAGCTGACGCCGGACCTCCTCCACAAAATAGGGTGCGAGGCTGTTCGGAGGGGTCTGGATGTTCAGGCCCAAGGGGGCATCTCTGGCTGCATCGGCTTGTGCCTGAGTGATCTTGTGGTCTTCCAGCATCTCGCTCAGAACCAGGTTGCGGCGGCGCAGGGCGCGGTCCGGGTACTTGATGGGCGAGTAGGCCTCCGGCCCCTTGGGCAGCGCCGCCAGCAGCGCGCACTCTGGCAGGGTCAGGTCTTTGACGTGCTTGGAAAAGTAGAACTCAGCCCCGGCCTCGAACCCGTAGGTGCCGTGGCCAAGGTAGATCTGGTTCGCATAGAGGGAAAATATCTGCTGCTTGGTGAAGCGGCGCTCGATCTGGAGCGAGAGGAAGATCTCCTGCAACTTGCGCCCGAAGGTCTTCTGCGAAGAGAGGAAGAGGTTGCGCGTGAGCTGCATGGTCAGGGTGGACGCGCCCTGCGCCCGGCCCTTGGACTGGATATCGGTGTAGGCCGCCGCCAGCGTGCGCAGCGGGTTGACGCCCCAGTTCGACTCGAAGCTCTTGTCTTCGATGGAGAGGATGGCCTCGCGCAGATTGACCGGCAGGTCGGAGTACGGCACCACCACGCGGCGCTCCTGGGCGAACGAGCCGATCAGACGGCCGTGGATGTCGAGCAGGTCGGTGGTGGTATTGGGACGGTAGCGCTCCAGCTCGTCCATCTGCGGCAGGTCGATGGAGTAGATAAGCGTGAGGCCGGAGAGTGCTCCAAAGACGGCGGAGAGACCGAGCAGCGTGATGAAGGTTGAACGAATGGCCTTCCTGCGGGTGGAGAAGTCCGGCCCGCGCAGAGTTACCCGGTCGAGGAACTGCTTCCACCGCTGCTGGGCAGAGAGCTTTGTCGGCAGCTCGTCAGTGTAAAGACTCTTCACAGCCCCTATCGTACCGGGGCCACCTGTTGGTTGGCGGAGATAATGTTTTATTTCCGACCAACGGGAGGACCACGCGAAACAGTAAAAAGGCGTGCAAACGCCCGCCCGCCGCTCAGGAGGCTCGTCCGGCAGGACGTCTATCACCTTTTGGAAAAGAGTTCCCTTTAGGCGGCTTTGGTCTTCAGCATGTCCAGCGCCTTGGTAAGCTGATCGTCAACCTGGATGGAGGTCTTGACCGCAGGAACCACCGTGGGCTTCACCGTCGGCGTGGTCGGAGCGCCGGGGGTCGTCGGCGGCTGGACAGGAGCGTCGTCGTCATCGTCGTTGTCATCGATGTCCGGAATCGGCCCGGCTACCAGTGTTCCCGGGGTCACGCCGTCGTCCTGCAGCTTCTTGCCCGAGGGCGACTCGTACTTGGCCACCGAGAGGATCAGCGCCGCTCCGTCGGGCAGCTCGAAGGTCTTCTGCTGCGCGCCCTCGCCGAAGGTCTTCTCGCCCACCAGGTCCGCGCGCTTGTCGTCGAGCAACGCTCCGGCCACCAGCTCGCCCGGGCCGGCCGTGCCGCGGTTCACCAGCACCACCATCGGCGCGGTGGGAGCGATGGCCTTGGCGGCGTCGGCGGTGTAGACGACCTTCTCGACCTTCTGGCCCTCGAGGGTCGCAATCGTGCCCGACTTGAGGAAGAAGTTCGCCAGCCGCGTCGCCTCGCCCATGTCACCAGCGGCTACGTCGCGCAGGTCCAGCAGCACCTTCTTATTCCCAAACTTCGACATCGACTTGAGCTTGACCTCGACCTGGGTCACATGGTCGTGGTCGAGCACGCCGGGCTTCAGGTAGAGGATCGAGGCGTTCTCGTACATCGAATCCGCCACCGGCGGCAGCGCCACGATGGTGCGGGTCATCGTCACCTTGTCCGGCGTGGCCTTGCGCGGGCGCACCACCGAGATCGTCAGCTCCGTGCCGGGCTGGCCTTCGAGCAGCATCTGGATCGTCGCCAGCGACAGGTCGCGCGTGTCCAGCGATCCGATCGCCTCAATAATGTCGCCGTCGCTGAGGTTCTGCTTGGCGGCCGGAGAGTTCGGCACCACCGAGACCACCGTGGCGTAGCCGAAGCGCTTGGAGACATTGATGCCCACCTGCGCCTTGCCCGCCTTGGCGGCCTTGTACACCTTATAGTCGTCGGGAGACATATAGCTGGAATCCGCGTCCAGCGACTCGAGCAGCCCGCGCAGCGCGCCGTTGGTCACGGCGTTGATGTCCGGCTCCACCACGTAGTCCGACTGGATGTGGTGCAGCACCTCGCTATAGACGTTGATCTGCCGGTAAGCGCCCTCCTGCGGTTCGCTGGCCGCGTTGACGCCGGTCGCCCTGGCTCCTACAAATACGGTCAACACCAGTACAACCGAGACAACCAGCAGCAGGATCTTCGAGCTCTTGGGCATAAACAGGAAATCTCCGGGACACGCGTTCGCAATCACGGGTTAGACGTAACCCGGTCCACAAATGATACTCTCGTCCTCTGCCTTGAGACTATTCGACACAGCGAGCGCGGGCTATCGGCAGTCGCTGCAACGATTTAGCTGGCGCGAGAAAGCGCAGGCTCGTGCTGCTCGGCTTCGATCCGCTTGGCCAGCTCGGGCCGGTCCTCCGCGATGCTGTGCAGAATCTCGGCCTTCAGCAGTTGGTAGAAGCCGGTCATCGGGCGCACATAGCAGGCTTTGACCGTCGAGTAGTCGCCCCGTTCGTCTTCTATCGTACCCAGCCCAAAGCGTACGGGCTCGGACTTGGGAAGCAGGAAGGCGCTGCCGAAGAGCCAATCCCAGACAGAGAGCCGGGAGCCGAAGTTCTTGTCCCAGTGCTCGTGCTTGGCGCTGTGGTGGACATGATGCATGAGCGGGCTGATGAAGATTCTATCCAGAGGACCAAAGCTGATCCGGAAGTGCGAGTGCTGCAACTGGCGCAGAAGGGTAAAGGTGAAAAAAAGCTCGACCATCGCGTTGAGCTCCACGATCCGGACCAGGCTCAGGTTGAAGCAAAGTTCCGCTACGACTACGGCGGGGATGATGAAGGTCGACATGAAGATGCCGTCGATCAGGTTGCCGATGGGATGGAACCGCGTGGTGGTAAAAGGCGTCAGAAAAGTGGCGGAGTGATGGACCTTGTGAAACTCCCACAGCATGGGAATCCGGTGCTGGACGTAGTGGCTCAGGAACTCCGCGAAGTCGGTCAGCAGGAAGACCAACACGACAATAATGGCGAGCGCGAGGAAGCTCTCGTGGAACGGAGCCGTCAGGTGGAAGTGATTTTTGAACCCAAGCACTATCCAGGAGACCAGCAGGGTCATACCCAACTGGCAGCCCAGGGTCACGACCTTCTGCGTCACCTTCGAGATGAGGTAGATGACGACATCTACCCGCGTGGAGCTGGTAAACCAGTGCTCCACGGGGAAGCAGAAGCGGAAGAAGCCTGCCAGCGACAGGTTCTCATTCCTCTTCCGGACATGGACGCAATAGAGAATCGCGCCGACGATCATAAAGGTGAAGATGGTGGTCGGAATGTGCCTCGCGACCACCGCGAGAGCGGATCGAACGGCCAGAATAGTTGACGCCATGTGGGTCATACGATGTCCTCTACAGTCGCAGCAGGCCCGTGCAGCTAGAGAAGGCCGGGCACTTCGATAGATCCGACGCCTTAGTCGAGCAAGGAGAAAAAATATCGAAGCAAGCTTTTGCGCAATCTACATAGCACGTACTCCACCAAACCGAAAACGAGCTGCTTTTAGGGCCGATCACCTCTGAAACAGGGTTCAATGTGCAACTATTTGCTACTTTTACCCGGAAAGCTTCCCTCGGCCATGAAGGATTCTCAGGAAATACATTAAAAAGGAGTGGGCAGCAGGATGCCGGTCAGAGGGTAAACTCCCCATAACGGCTCCGCTTGCGGTATGGTTACGGAGACCGAACCCCGAAGATTTCAACCTCAGATGGCAATGTCGCCCCCCGATCCAATCTCGAGACGCCTGAGCCTTGCCGTGGGAATCGCCACGCGCGGTCGGCCGCGGGTTCTGGCCGAGACCATCGCCGACCTGGAGCAGCAGAGCCGGCAGCCGGACCGGATCGTGATCTCCTACGCCGAGCCGGGCGATATCGGAGACGCTCCCGAGCGGTTTCCGCAGGTTGACTTCGTGCAAGGCCCGCTGGGCCTGACCAACCAGCGCAATGCCATTCTGGCCGCGCTGCATCAGGAGGACGTCGTCCTGTTTCTCGACGACGATTTCTACCTGGAGCGCGAATACATCCACAAAATGGCAAACCTTTTCCTATCGCGGCCGGAGGTGGTGGTAGCCACGGGGCGCGTGCTGGCGGACGGTATTAATGGTCCGGGGCTGAGCCTTGAGGAGGCAAAGGCCGTCATCTCCGCGCACGCGCCGGAAGAGGCTGGGAACTCCGAGACCACACCCGTTTTCAATGCCTATGGATGCAATATGTGCCTGCGGATGCAGCCCATACGGGAGCATCAACTGCGCTTCGATGTGCAGTTGCCGCTGTACGGCTGGTATGAGGATGTGGACTTTTCGCGGCAGCTTGCGGCGTACGGAGCCGTGGTGCTGCTGCCGACGGCCTGCGGGGTCCACCTGGGCTCCAAGTCCGGGCGGCAGTCGGGCCTGCGGCTGGGCTACTCCCAGGTAGCCAACCCGGTCTATCTCGCCCGGAAACGCTCGGTTCCGTGGAGCTACGCCATCGCCAGCATGATGAGCCGCTCGCTGAAGAACGTAGTGCGCAGCTTTGCACCTGAGCCCTACGTCGACCGGCGCGGGCGGCTCCGCGGCAACCTGATGGCGTGGAAAGACCTGCTGACGGGGACCATTGCCCCGACGCGCATCTTGAACTTATAAAAGACTTTATCCCCCATAAGTTGTAGCCCTTCCTCCCCATCCGGGGTGCTCGGCGGCGGCCGTTCCAGTCCCCAACAAAATCTGCGCAAACAGGCCTGACCGAACTCGGGGCGCACTTATGTGCATTTTCTTGCACATGGGCCAGGATCATTCATCCACATCGAACACAAAATAAAAGATTTATGCGATGGTCCCCCAAATGCTCCCTTGTGGGTAATTCCTACTGGGACAGAACTTCCCATTTTTGTCCAATGAGAAGTTCTGTTGCCAACAGGATCACGAAAGAACCTTAACCCAATATTCGCTCTCCCAGGTAACCCGACATGGTCTATCGCGAGTTCTACCGAACAACGAGAATCCCCCAACGAGCCGTCCTGCAATGCGCCGTGACGATGGGTCTTTTCCTGTCAGCCTCCAGCCTGTACTCCCAGGCGCTCAATGCATCCTTCGACCTTCCAGCCCGGACAGGAACGCCCAGTATGGCCATTCTGCCGTCCGAGACGCTGGGCCCGGACGACCTGCTCGAGATCATGGTCTCGTACTGCCCCGAACTGAGCCGCAGCTTCCGCGTCGGCTCCGACGGCAGCCTCTCCCTCCCGCTGATTCACCAGAAGCTGATGGTGGCCGGTCTGACTCCCTCGCAACTGACCAAGGTTCTCCAGGACACGCTCACGCACGAGAACATCATGGCCGAACCGACCGTGAACATCTCGGTGCTGGAGTATAGAAGCCGCCCCGTCAGCGTCAGCGGCGCAGTCAAAAGCCCGCTGACGTTCCAGGCCACGGGCCGGACCACTCTGCTGGACGCCATCGCCAAAGCCGGCGGCGTCAGCCCGACCGCGGGCGGCAACGTGGTCGTCACCACCAAGGCCGAGCCCGTGGACGGCAAGGTGCAGAACAACGTGCAGACCATCGCGATGAAGGCACTGCTTAGCGGCAACCAGCCCCAGCTCAACCTGGAGCTGCACGGCGGTGAAGAGATTCGCATCGCAGAAGCCAGCAAGGTGTTTGTGACCGGGGACGTACGGCGTCCCGGCATGTACCCCATGCAGGGCGACGAAGTAACGACCGTAGTGAAAGCGATTGCTCTCGGTGAAGGGCTGGACACCTTCAGTGCCAGTGAAGCCTACATCTATCGCCGCCACGACAACAGTGACAACCGTGAGGAGATCAAGGTGCCGCTCAGCCGGATCATGAGCCGCAAAGCGCCTGATGTACCTCTTCTGGCCGATGACATTCTCTACATCCCGACCAGTAACGGAAAACGCTTGACCAGCAAGGTACTCAGTCAGCTAGCAGGTTTCGGCCAAAGCGCGGGCAGTGGATTACTCATCTACCGCTAGCCCGATCATGGCTTTCATCACAGTCTAAGGTTGCTTCCCCGGCCCCATACAGGCGCCGCATTACCCGTTCGCCTGAGGTACATAACATGGAATCTCGTCCTTCGTTCGCCAATAACGCACTGACTCCCTCGCAGCGGCTTCGAGAGCGCCTCTACCTTCCCGAGCCTCTCGATCAGTTGCCCTCGCCGCTTGAAGTCGAAGCGCCGGAGCAGGTGCTCTCGATCGGTCACTACGCGTGGCTGCTGCGCCGACATGCGTGGAAGATCGCCATCGCTGTGACCGTCTGCACCACGCTGGCCGGAGTCGCCGCGTACACCATGACACCGGTCTTCGAGTCGACGGCGCGTGTCGCCATCGATATGAAGACGCCCGCCTCCGTACTCGGCGAGCCCACCGTGGCCGGCAGCGCCAGCGATGCGGAGCAGGTCTTCAACACCGAGCTGCAGCTCATCCAGTCCGACGCCGTGCTGAGGCCGGTGGCCGAACGCTTCCACCTGGTCAGCAACACGCCGACGAAGAAGATGCCCGCAGGCATGACGCCCGCCGACGCGTCGATCTCGCTGAGCAAGATGAGCGTGGTGCATCCGCCGAACACCTTCCTGATCGACATCAGCTATCGCTCGCCCGACCCGCGGCTCGCAGCCGATGTCGCCAATGCTGTGGCGCACTCGTACATCTCGCATGGCATGGAGACGCGCGCGCACTCCTCGGTCGAGCAGACGGCCTTCATGGAAAAGCAGATCGCCGAGCTGAAGAAGAACATGGATAACTCCGCGATTGCGCTGGAGGCGTATCAGCGGCGGCTGGGTATCATCAACCCCGATGAGAAGACCAGCATGTTGGCCTCTCGCCTGCTGCAACTGAACACGCAGTACACTGACGCGGCCAACGATCGCATCCGCAAGGAGGCTTCCTACCGCGCGCTCGAGTCCGGCTCCCAGGCCGCCGCCATTGAGGTCTCGACGCAGGCTGCCGATCTCGCCAAGCTGACCGATACCATGCACGTCGCGCAGCAGAAGATGGAGACGATCAAGGCCATCTACGGGCCGAACTACATCGAGTACAAGCGCGCCGCCAACGAGCTCGCCGAAGCCACGCGTGAGTACAACGACACCAAAACCAGCATCGCCAAGCGGATGCAGGTGGACTACGAAGAAGCCAAGAGCCGCGAGTCCATGCTGCTCGCCGAGCTGACGCGGGCCAAGAGCGAGTCCGATGCGGTCAACAGCAACACCATCGACTACCAGCAGTTGAAGAACGAGGCCGAAGCCAACAAGACTCTCTACAACGAGCTCTTCCGCAAGGTGAAAGAAGCGGGCATGAACGGCAGCTTCCAGGGCAGCGCCAGCCGCATCGCCGACGAGGCCCGCCCGCAGATTCACCCGGTCTTCCCGAACAAGATGGTCTTCATCTTCCTCGGCTTCCTCTTCTCGTCAGTCGTCTCGCTCATCGTGGTGATCGTCTCCGATATGTTCGATAAGAGCCTGCGCGATCCCGACCAGGCACGGCGCGCACTCGGCACCGAGATCATCGGCGTGCTGCCGCATGTACATACCTTCGGTCCCATCACATCGCGCTCCGAGCTGGCACTGGTCTCGAGCCTGCCCTTCCGCAAGTCGCAGACCGACTGGTTCAACTCCACCGAGTTCTACGACGAGTCCATCGACACGTTGCTGACCTCAATCCTCATCGACCCGCGCGAGAAGCCGCTGCACTCGATTCTCGTCACCAGCGCGGCACCCGGTGAGGGCAAGTCCTCCTGCGTGGCGCACATGGCTGCGGCCTTTGCGCGGCACGGCCATCGCACTCTGCTGATCGACGCCGATCTGCGGCGTCCCTCGCAGCAGCGCCACTTCGGGCTGGACCGGCGCAAGAAGGGTCTCTCCGACGCGATTGCAACGAAGGAGCCGCTCAGCGCCATCCGCCAGAATGTGGACGGCTACGACAACCTGCACGTCGTCACCGCGGGCAGCTCCGACCCGCAGCTCTACAACCAGGTGGGCAAGAAGGTCGAAGAGATCCTGCGGTTTGCGCGCAGGGACTACGAGATGATCTTCATCGACGCCCCGCCCATGCTCTGCTTCGCCGAGACCATTCAACTGGCCTGCGCGGCCGATGGCGTGCTCGTCGTAAGCCACGCGGGACAGACCAACCAGCGCGATGTACAGGGCGTGCTGGCCACGCTGCGCCGCCTGCGCGCCTGCACGCTGGGCGTGGTTCTCAACCGCGTACACCACAACATGAGCTCCAACTACGGCTCTTACAAGGCCTATCGCGGCTACCTCGAGGGCACGGTCGAGAACGTCGCCTAAACCACTACAGCGCCTCACGCAACGCACACCGGAAAGGAGGATCGAATGCCGACTGCAAGTACAATCCCGCTGATCCTCCTTGTCATGGTGCTCTGGCGCTATACCAAGGGCAACATCCTTGCGATCGTTCTCTTCACGTCGATCTTCGAGGCCGCATCGGCCATCAACATTGGAACGCTCGGCGTGCCGACGTGGCTCTTCGCGCTGATGATGTGCGGTGCGGTCAAGCTGCTGCGCGGCTTCAAGCCGCTGAGCATCACGCCCGGCATCAACCGGCTCTCGCTGCACCTGATGGTCTGCTTCATCGTCTACACCGTGTGGACCGGGATGCTGCACCCGTTCATCTTTCACGGCGCACCCGTGATGCACGACAGCGCGCCGATGCCGCTCGCGTGGAGCAAGTTCAACTTCGCTCAGATCTGCTATCTGCTGGCCGCCGGAGTCATCTACATGCTGGCCGTCACCAGCACGCGGGAGGAGCTGGACCTGGCCGTCACCTGGTATGTGCGCGGCTGCATCACGGCCTCCTTCTTCGCCGTGTATCAACTGGCAAACGGAATCGCTCACATCCCCTACCCGGATATTGTGCTCTACTCCAACCCCAGTCACGTCATCTATCACGCCTACCAGATCAACGGCCTGTGGCGGCTGAACTCCACCTTCCCCGAGGCTTCGGAGATGGCGACCTTCCTCACGGTCGGCATCGGGCTGATGGGCTGGCGTCTGGTCACGCGGCCTCTGCGGGCGAGTGCGCTCTTTTACTTCACGCTGATGCTGGGCGCGCTGCTGTTGACCCAGTCCAGCCTCGGCTATGCATCTCTCGCCTTCATCCTCGCCGCCGGCGGCGCGCTGACGGTGCGTTATCTCTTCGGGCAGGGCGGCATCTCGCTTGCAAAGCTGTTGCTCGTGGTAACGCTGGCTGGCGGCACGGTGGGCCTTTTTGTTACGACCAACGCCGGGGCCATGGTCAACAAGGTCATCAACTCCGTGCTGCTCGAGAAGAAGAACAGCGTCTCGTACCGCGAACGCACCGAGACACACGTAGCCGCACTTGAAACGATGGAGAAGACCTTCTACATGGGCGCGGGCTGGGGCAGCATCCGCGCCTCGGGCCTGACGTACATGCTGCTGGGCACCGTCGGCGTGCCGGGCTTCATTCTCTTCACCGGCTTCTTCCTCTCGCTCTTCGCGCCGCTGCTCCAGAAGGGACGCGCGTCCGAAAGAAACGACCTCTTCGAGCAGTCGCTCTTCGCCCTCACCATCATGATCCTGGGGCTTGGCGTGGCCGGCTCGGAGCCGGTTCAGCCCATCCTCTGGGCTCTCTTCGGCGTAGCCTCGGCAGCGCGGCCCGTGCCTCTGCGCACATCGCGGCGCAGGGCAATCAACAACGCGATCCGGACGACACGTCCGCAACCGCAGTGGCAAAGACCCACCCGTATGACGCGGCCGAGTACACAACCGCTGCTCATGCGCCCGGTCCGGCCAAGCACCATCAGGCCAATCAAAGGAGATATGGCTTATGACGCCTGACAGCTCACAGTTCATCACGCACGAGCCCGCTCTGGTCGTGAACGGCCGCTACCGCGTGCATCGCATCACCGGCGTGCAGCGCTACGCGCACGAGATCGTCTCGCGGCTCGGCAGCAACGTCGAGATCAGCAGCCCACGCTCCGCCAAGGGCGCGGTCGGCCACCTGTGGGAGCAGACCATGCTGCCGTGGGTCGCAGGCGACCGTGTTCTCTGGTCCCCATGCGGCTCCGGCCCGCTGGCTTACGGTCGGCAGGTTGTAACCTTTCATGATCTTTTTCCGCTCGAGCATCCCGAGTGGTACAGCCCCGCGTATGCGAAGTGGTACGCATTCGCCATGCCCCGTCTGGCCGCGCGTGCGCTGCGTCTCATCGCAGTCTCGGAGTTCACAAAGTCGCGCCTGGTCAAGCTGCTGGGACGCGATCCCGAGACCATCACCGTGGTGCATAACGGCTCGCAGATGATCGACCGCGCCAGCGATACACAGGTCAACGAGGCACGGATCGCGCTGAAGCTGCCCACGCGCCGCTACGTACTGAGCCTCTCTTCGCAGGAGAGCCGCAAGAACCTCAGCGGCATCCTGAAGGCCTGGTCGATGGTGCAGCAGTGGCTACCCGCGGATGTATGGCTCGTACTAGCCGGGCCGTCGGTAGATCAGTCGGTCTACGGCAAACAGCAGGTAGATGTACCGATGTCGCGCGTGCTCTTCACCGGCTACGTGCCCGAGGAGCATCTTGCCGGACTCTACTCGGGCGCATCGCTCTTCGTCTTCCCGTCGCTTGAAGAGGGCTTCGGGCTGCCGCTGCTCGAGGCGATGGCCTGCGGTGTTCGCTGCATCACCTCGAACACCTCGTCGCTTCCCGAGGTCGGCGGCGACGTCGTCGACTATGTGAACCCGCTCGACAGCCGCGAGCTTGCGCAGAAGATGCTGCACCGGCTGACGACCGATTCAACCCCACAAGTTTTATCCCGGCGATGCAGCGCGCAGCGCAGTTCACTTGGGACTCCGCCGCACGCAAGACGCTCGATGTACTGAGTGCGGCAGTCGCGGATGATTCGCGGCTTTCTATTCCCTTTCCGGGGAGGATCGCTCTATGACCCGATCTAGAAGCAGCCCCCTCCAAGATCTTTCACCTTCTTCATAAGGCAAACTCCACACCAAATTGCCGGCACGTCGCAATACCGATCAGCTTTCCACTTTCTCTCCCGGAGTTCCGTACATGGCTAGTACAACTGTCCTTGTTCCTGTTGCGTCGACTCGCACGACGAGTGCCGCCTTCAGCCGTTGGATGACTCACGGCTCCATCCTCCTGGCCGACGTCGTCGGCATCGCCGGCGCGGGCGTCGTCGCCGTCATCACGCGCTACCTCTTCCATGCGCAGTTCGCCATCAGCGATTACTTCGACTTCGCTCCCTGCGTGCTGATCTTCCTGCTCGTCTTCTCCTTCTCCGGCCTCTATCCCGGGATCGGGACCAGCCCCATCGAAGAGTTCGGCCTCATCCTGCGCTCTTCCACCATCAGCTTCCTGCTGCTCATCAGCATGACCTTCTTCCTGCGCGAAGGCATCCTCTCCTCACGCATCGTCTTCGTGCTCGCGTGGCTGCTGACGATCGTCCTGGTGCCGCTCTCCCGCCGGTTTATGCGCGGCTGGTGCGCCTGCCAGCCCTGGTGGGGCATCCCCACGGTCATCATCGGCGAGAAGGATGCGGGCCTGATGATGCTGGGCCTGCTGCGCGGACACTGCCGCGTGGGACTGCGGCCCGTCGCCATGCTGATCGACGAGAGCACCTACGACTCGAATCACTCCTTTGAGTCCTCGCCGGTCTTCTTCGGCAGCCTCTCCGATGCGAAGGTCGTGGCCAAGCAGTATCGCGACTGCTACGCGGTGCTGGCCATGCCCAACACCGGCGCGGAGCGCATCAAGGAGATCTTCAACGAGTACGCCGAGCACTATCGCAACGTGCTCATCATCCCCGACCTCTTCGGGATGCGCAGCCTCTCGGTCTCCACCAAAGACATCTGCGGCGTGCTCGCGCTCAAGCTCGATCAGAAGCTCACGCTGCTCTTTCCACGGCTGATGAAGCGCAGCTTCGACCTACTGATCTCGCTCACCGTCGGCATCCTGCTCTCGCCGGTTCTGCTGGCGCTCTGCTTCGCGGTGATGGTCAGCTCCACCGGCCCCATCTTCTACGCGCAGAAGCGGATCGGCCGCGGGAACGAGGTCTTCAACGTATGGAAGTTCCGTTCCATGGTCGTCGACGCCGATGCCGTTCTCGCATCGCACCTGGAGCGCGACCCCGCGCTGCGCGAGGAGTGGGAGCGCGATCACAAGCTGAAGAAGGACCCGCGCGTCACCTGGATCGGACGCATCCTGCGCAAGACCAGCCTCGATGAGCTGCCGCAGCTCTGGAACGTGATCTGCGGCACCATGAGCCTGGTTGGTCCACGCCCCATCGTGCAGTCCGAGGTGCAGAAGTACGGCCGCATCTACGGCCAGTACCAGCGTGTGACCCCGGGCGTCACCGGCCTCTGGCAGATCAGCGGCCGCAACAACACGACCTACGAGCTGCGTACCCGCATCGACGACTACTACGTCAGCAACTGGTCGCTCTCCATGGATATCTACATTCTCTTCCGCACGTTGAAGACCGTACTTCTCTCCGAGGGGGCCTACTGATGCCGACACCTGAATCCACTCCGCACGCGCCCATGAGCGTCGTGCATATCGTGAAGCACTGCGGCTACGGCAACGGCAATGTGCATGTCGCCGTCGACCTGGCCTGCGTGCAGGCTCGCGCCGGAGACGACGTCACCTTCGTCAGCAACGGCGGCACCTTTGAGCCGCTGCTGGCGCAGTACGGCGTGCGTCATCTCAAACTCGAACAAGAACAGAACAAGCCGCTCTCGCTTCTGCGCAGCGCATGGAAGCTGGCCGGCTTCGCCCGCCGTCGCAGGCCCGACGTGCTGCACGCGCACATGATGAGCAGCGCGCTGATCGGCTACGCCGCCTCGAAGCTCTCGGGCGTTCCCCTCGTCACGACGGTGCATAACTCCTTCGATCCGCACTCGCGGCTGATGCGGCTGGGACGCAAGGTAGTGGCCGTTAGCCGCGCCGAAGAGGCCTCGCTGTTGACGCAGGGATACAGCGAGGAGCAACTCGTCTCCGTGATGAACGCGCCCTTCAATTCTCCGCGCGAGGAGTTCATGCGCGAGACCCACATGAAGGATAACTACCCCGTCATCGAGTCGCCATGCATTGTCGCAGCCAACGGGCTGCATCGGCGCAAGGGAGTCTTCGACCTCATCACCGCGTGTGCGGAGGTCTTCCCCAGCCAGCCCGAGTGGAAGCTCTACATCGCCGGGGAAGGTCCCGACCGTGAGGCGCTGGAGGCTCTGGCCAAGTCGCTCGGCATCGCCCAGCGCGTCATCTTTCTGGGCTTCGTTCCCGCGCCCGGCCCTCTGCTCAAGCAGGCGGATATCTTCGTCCTCGCGTCCTATGCCGATCCGTGCAGCCTCGTCATCGGTGAAGCGCGTGGGGCGGGTTGCGCCATCGTTGCCACCTCGGTCGGCGGCACGCCGGAGATGCTGGAGTTCGGCCGCGCCGGTCGGCTCGTTTCTCCCGGAAGCCCGGCCGAGCTGGCCACCGAGCTGCAGATTCTCATCACCGACGACAAGGCTCGCACTCGGCTCCGCGCGGCATCGCTGCAAGGCTCTGAAATTTTCAACGTGCAGCGGCTGTTGGAGGAGTACGCTACGGTGTATCGGGCTGCTGGCTCCGCACGCCAGCGCAGCACGGTAACCAAAGCCTCATGGAACAACAAAGCCATCACCAGCAGCAAGCAGCAGGGAGAGTCGCCAACGTGGTAGGTCGCCAGACAGCTATCGGCGGGACGTGGATGGTCGCCGCGCGCCTCATCTCCAGGATCATCGACCTGGCTTCGATGCTCGTGCTGGCCCACATCCTGACGCCCAGGGACTTCGGCCTTGTCGCCATCGCGATGACCGTCATCTACATCGTGGAGGCGGCGCTTGAGCTGCCGGTCAGTCAGGCTCTGGTGCGGCTCACCACCATCGAAGACGCGCACTTCGACACGGCGTTCACGCTCAGCCTGCTGCGCGGGCTCGCGCTCACCACCATCGTGTGCAGCATCGCGTGGCCCTTCGCGCACTTCTACTCCGACAAGCGGCTGATGCCGCTGATCTGCGCGCTCAGTCTGGCTCCGGCGGCGCGCGGACTGGTCAGCCCGCGGCTGGCCGAGTTCTCGAAGAAGCTCAACTTCTCCCCCGACTTCACCATGGAGTTCCTGGGCAAGGCCGCGGCCTTCATCATCGCGGTCACGCTCGCACTCACGGCGAAGAGCTACTGGGCTATCGCCGCGGGCACCGTCATCGCGCCCGTCGCGGGTACGCTTACCTCCTACGTCCTCGCGCCCTACCGGCCCCGGCTCAGCCTGAAGGAGCTGCCCACCTTCTCCGGCTTCCTCGGCTGGATCACGGCGGCGCAGGTCGTCAGCGCCATCAACTGGCAGGCCGACCGCCTGCTCCTCGGCAAGCTCACCTCGAAGTCGGAGCTGGGTTTGTTCACCACGGCGAACGACACCGCCAACATCCCGGTGCTGGCGTTGTTCAATCCCATCCTGCGCCCGTTGCTCTCCGCGTTCTCGCTGCTGCGCGGCGAGCCCGAGCGCCTGGCCAACAGCTATCAGACCAGCGCCATCGCGATGGTCACGCTGGGCCTGCCCATCCTTGTCGGAGAGGCGCTGATCGCTCATCCGGCCGTGCGCCTGCTCTTCGGCGAACGCTGGATGGCCTCCGCGCCGCTGCTGCGCTGGCTGGCCATCAGCCTCATCCCCACGCTCTTCGCCATCCCGCTCGGCCCGCTGGTCATGGCCTTCGGACGCACCCAGATCTTCCTGAAGCGCAATGCCTTCGAGCTGGCCGTCAAGCTGCCGCTCGTCATCCTTGGAGCCATCCGCTTCGGCTTCACGGGCGTCGTCATCGCGCGCTGCATCTCCGAGACCGCCACCGTCTGGTTCTGCATGATCGTCGTGCGCCGCCTGGTCGGCCTCTCCATCCGCGAGCAGCTCATCGGCCCCTGGCGCAGCATCCTGAGCGCCATTGCGATGGCCGTCGTCGTCTCGTTCGCGCTACCGGCGTTCGCCACGTCCGCCGCCACCGGCCCGCTGGCGGTGGGAACGCTGTTCACTGTGATTCTGGGAGCGATAACCTACTGCGGCGCTCTGACTGGGCTGTGGCTCCTGTCAGGCTCTCCCGCCGGACTCGAGGCCATGGTCCTCGGCAAGGTCTCCGAGATCCTCCGCCGCACACGCCGCACCACGGCACTGGAGATGCTATGAGAACGCAGACGCCCGCCTGCTGCATCGCGTACACGACCGACAGCACGTACCTCTTTCCCACCTTCGTCAGCGCCGTGCAGGCGCGACAGTTTTCCTCGCCCGGCAAAGCCGACGTCGTCATCTTCTGCTTCGACATGACGGCCGAGGCCGAGGCCGCTTTCGCACCCGCCTGCGACCGCGAGGGCGTACGCCTCATCCCGGTCAGCAGCGCGTTGCTCGAGGGCGAGTCCATCATGCTGGCGCGGCTCTTCCTCAACGACTTCGCCCCCGCCGAGTACAGCCAGTACCTCTATATCGACGGCGACACGCAGATCGGCGGCTCGCTCGATCCGCTGATCGACGCGGAGGTTCCAGCCGGTCACTTTATGGCCGCGAACGATCCCATGACCTTTCTGCTCGCGGATAACGGGCCGATGAGCAAGGACCTCAACGCGCATCTCGCCTCCATCGGCCTCACGCCCGAGCAGGGGTTCTCCTACTTCAACAGCGGCGTTCTTCGCATCAATCGCGACGGCTGGGAGAGCATGGGCGCGGACTCGTGGAACCACTTCCGCCAGCACGGCAAGCCGCGCTTTCCCGATCAGGACTCGCTGAACGTCGTTGCGGGAAGCCGCCGTCTGCCCATGTCGCTGGCGTGGAACTTCCCTATCTTCATGCGGAACTCGCGCGTCGAAGGGCGGATTCAGCCGCGGATCACGCACTTCATGTCCAGCCCGAAGCCGTGGCATGGGAGCTTCGCCCCGTGGACCAGCGCGGCGGTCGAGCCGTACAAGGCTGCGCTCAGCAGGTATCCCGAGCTTACGAAGTTCAATATGACGATGTCGTTGCGCAGCCGGGCGTTTTATCAGTTGCAGCAGCGCCGCAAGCAGGTTCTCGAGACACTGACCTGGGGCTTCAGCCAGCGGAGAGAGCGCATCCTGAGCTACCAAAGCTCCTGCGCCGTCTAGGGTACTTCGTACCGTTCTCGGTGCGGTATGGGGAAGTTAGCTTCTGAGGGCCTCCCGCTGGTCGGCAGCGAGAATTTTTCTTCTCGACCAACGGGAGGATCACGCGAAGCAGTAAAAAGGCGTGTGAACGCCCGCCCTCCGCGCAGGAGGGCCGTCCGGCAGGACAGGTCTGTGGCGGGCCTTCAATCCTCTCCTAAATGGGTGGGGCGATTCCCTGCTTCAGCCGGGAATCTCCAGCATCGTTCTGTACGGCGACGACTCGCTTTCGTTCCTCGGAGACGGTGGCGGCAGTATGCGCTCCTCGGCGGCCGCCTCCGCTGCCGCATTCTCCGCCTCGCTCAATTTGTAAAGCAGCGAGCGATAGCTGATCTGCAGCCACTTCGCAGTCTTCTGCCGATTCCACCCATTGGCCTGCAGCACCTTGGTGATGATCTGCCGCTCCAGGTGCTGCGTTGCCTTCTTGGTGATCTGCTTCAACGCAATCGGCTTGCTGATGTCGATCTCCGCACTCACCAGATCCGCTCCGGAGGGGCGCGGCGTCATCTCCGCCACCAGGAGATCCTCATTGCCCAGCAGGATATGGCAGCGCACCAGGTTATCCAGTTGGCGGATATTGCCCGGCCAGTCGTAGGCATACATCATCCGCAGCAGGTCTTTGGAGAACGGACGCTTCTCCATCTGGAAGGCCTGCGAGTGCATCTGCGAGAAGTGCTCGATCAGCTCCGGCAGGTCCTCCACGCGCTGCCGCAGTGGAGGCAGCGAAATCGTCACCGCATTGATGCGGTACAGCAGGTCCAGGCGAAACGTCCCCTCGGAGACCTGGCGGCGCAGGTCCTGGTTGGCGATCGAGATCACCCGCGTCGAGATCCTGCGGGTCTCATCTCCGCCCACACGCGTAAACGTGCCATCCTGCAACAGTTGCAGCAGCGTCGCCTGCACAAACATATCGAGGCTGCCGACCTCGTCTAGGATCAGCGTGCCCAGATGAGCCTGCTCCACGCGCCCCTGCTTGGTCACATTGGCGCCGGTAAACGCGCCCTTCTCGTACCCGAACAGCTCGGACTCCAGCAGATCGCGCGGAATCGCCGGACAACTGACCTTCACCAGCGAGTGGCGCGAACGCGGCGACATGGCATGGATCAGCCGCGCGCACACCTCCTTCCCCGTGCCGCTCTCTCCTTGCAGCAGTACGGGAACATCGGCCTTGGCCACCAGCTCAATCTTTCGTTTTACTTCTTGCATCACGGGCGTACGGCCCAGAAGCAACTGCATTGTGGGCTCCGCCACCGACCGGTGAGCGGGCGTTGTTCGAGAAGACCGAGGAGAGTGGAGATCTGCAGGACGAACAAGAGTCATATATTTTTTGGGAACCTGCTCGTAATCGAGTCACTCTGACTATAAGCATGTAAGACGCCAAACGGACCCGCTCGAAACCCGCTCGGTGGAAACTCGCGCAAAGCACGTGAATCTCCATATTTCGGCCGATCTTGTTCCAACAGCGATCGCAACGAGGGCAAATGTTGAAAACATTTTCCCTCTGTGGGAATATCTTTCCACACGGTTAGTATAAAATTTCGAACATACAGGCACCTAGCATCGCACAAACGGCAATATTGCCTTACTTGTACGCATTCTCATGAAGACCCTTCATTCTGGGTCGGTATGTGCAGAACAGATGGAACACTCTTCTTCGTCGAGGAAGCTCGGCCAGAGAAAGTGGCATCCAACACCACGACTACAATTTTATTTTTGTGCGACCTCTCTCCTTCGTTCGCATTGGCCCACAACCATTGGAGGGAATAAAGGTTACCTTAACAGGGTCAACCACTCGTTTGCGGAGCTTTGATGCACACTCCTGAGTCCAATAGCAGTAGCCGCAGCCAGCCGCGCATCTTTGCGTTCGAACCCAATCGGCGTGTGCTGCAATATATCGAAGAGACGCTCGGAACGAGTTTTTCCCTGCATCAGTTCGACCAGGAGCAGGCGTTCCTCGATGCGTTCGACTCCATCGGGGAGCCGGATCTGTCGGTGTTCGCCTGGAAGGGCGTGAAGACCTGCGCGGCGATGTTGCAGACGCTTCGGGGACTCAGCTCCTCTGCGGGCATCCTGCTGCTGACCACCGGGGCCGAGGCGCAGGAGATCGCCACCGCCATTGAGCTTGGAGCCACGGGATTTCTCCAAAAGCCCTTCTCCCGGCAGGACTTGATCCTCGCGGTTCAGGCGCAGCTGCCGGACGAGCGCCCCGAGGCCGCTCCTGCCGCCACCGCAGCCCCTCACGACACCACCACCACCGACCTCGGCGACGGCACCTACTTTGTCCGCGTAAGCAGCCGTATGCGCGAGCTGGAGTCGCAGGCCCGTCTGGTCGCGCGCTCGGATATCCCAATCCTGATCCTCGGCGAGAGCGGCACCGGCAAGGAGATTCTGGCCAAGTACACGCACGCCTCCTCCTATCGCGCCAAGAAGATGTTCCTGAAGGTGAACTGCGCCGCCATGCCCGCCGAGCTGCTGGAGAGCGAGCTCTTCGGCCACGAGCAGGGAGCCTTTACCGGCGCGGTGCGGAGCAAACCCGGCAAGTTCGAGATCTGCGAGGGCGGCTCCATCTTCCTCGACGAGATCGGCGAGATGCCCGCCGTCCTGCAGGCCAAGCTGCTGCACGTTCTGCAGGATGGAACGTACTCGCGCCTGGGTGGCCGCGCGCCGATGAAATCCAACGTGCGGGTGATCGCCGCGACCAATATCGACATCAAAACTTCGATGGCGAACAAAACCTTCCGCGAAGACCTCTACTACCGTCTGAACGGATTCACCCTGGCGCTGCCGCCCCTGCGCGAGCGGCGCGACGAGATCCCGACCTTTGCCCGGCACTTCCTTGAAAAAGGTGCCGCGAAGTACAAGCGCCCCGCCCCTGCTCTCTCTGACATTCTCCTCTCCGCTCTCGGCGATCACACCTGGCCGGGTAACCTGCGGGAGCTGGAGAATGTAATGAACCGCTACCTGGTCATCGGGGACGAGCGCTCCATCATCGCCGAACTCACCTCCTACGCGGCCTCGCGCGCCAGCGATTCCCCGCCGAATCCCCCAACGACAGACGGGCTGAAGCAGCTCGTCCGCACATTGAAGGGTTCGGCCGAATCGGCGGCAATCGCCAGTATGCTTGAGGAGACAAAATGGAATCGCAAAATGGCGGCGTCAAAGATGCAGATCAGCTACAAGGCGCTCCTCTACAAGATCAAGCAGTACGACCTGGCGCCGCGGCAGATGGAGTCGCAAAGGATACCGACCGCGCCCGGCCCATCTTCCATCCAGTCGTAATCCGCTACCCCGACCGGCTGTTGAAGTGCTTCGCCGTGGTGCACCACTCGGACACGCTGTGGAAGGAGGAGACGCTTGCCTCCCTCGAGGTGCGCGATGCCCCCACTGGGGCTTCGGAGAAGATCTCGCTGGTAGGAGCCAAGGCGATCTTCTTCGTCAAATCCTTTGCAGGCCGGGCCTCGCACCACGAGCTGCACTTCCATGATGAAGTGGGGCCTCCGGGACGGCTTTACGTGCGCCTCACCTTTCTGGACAACGAGATCATGGAGGGGATGGTCGAGAATACCCGCAATCTCCTGGTCAATGCCGGGTTCTTTCTGGAAGCGATCGATCCGGACTCGAACAATGTGCAGATATACGTCTTCAAGGCGCAGATCAAGGACTTTCGCATCCTGGCAGTGCGGAAGGACGCGACAAGCGACAGCAGCGCAAAGCCCAACCGCCTGAGCAAACGCACCTAAAAGCGCCCTAATGCCGGGCGGGCGGCACTTCGTACGGTTCTCGGGGCGGTATGGGTGAGTGATCTTCCGAGGGCCTCCCGCTGGTCGGCAGCGAGAATATTTATTTCCGACCAGCGGGAGGACCACGCGAAGCCGAGTACAGCACGAAGTGTCGCCCTCCGCGCAGGAGGCCCGTCCGGCAGGACAGAATCTCTACTTCTTGACGGGGAGCTTGTCGGGGTCGAAGAGGTCAGGGCCAAGGGGTGGGCCGTACTTCACCTTGAGAATAAAGATCTGGCTGACCATATCTCCGTTGCGATAGCGGGTGATGTTCAGCGGAGTCTGGATACCGTCGTAAGGCTGGTAGCCGGTGTAGGTCTCCTCGTCGACGTCGTGGTCCTTGAACTGGTCGTTGCGCCACTCGAAGGTACGCTGGACGGGCAGGTGCGTGGTGGCGTCCAGCTCGATCTCGACCGTGTCGTTATCAGGCGCGAGGATGGAGACCTTGTCGACGAGATGGCGGTCGCGCATCCCGGTGCCCTCGGCGAGTACCATGACGCCGGGCGCGTTGACCCAGGAGTGCATCACCTCGTCGATGGAGTGGGCGCGGCGGCGCAGGTAGTCGGTGACCTGCGGCTTAGGCAGCTCGGTACGCCCCTTGAAGGTCAGCTCGTAGCCCTGGTCCTTGGTCCACAGGTGGACGACGTCCTTCTTCATACCGGGCATAATCATGCCGCGCACGGTCAGGTACTCGAAGCGCTCGGCGGGCCCAAGCGGCGAGTTGACGGGGCGGACGTACTCGACGAACTGGACCAGACTGCCGTTGGGCTGGTTGCGAAAGAAGGCCGCCGTCTTGCCCTCCTCGGTGATGCTGCCGCGGTTGAGCCACGCCTGACCGCCGAGCGCCTTGACCATCTCATCGAGGAGGCGACGGCCATGCTGCTCCTCGGTCTCGCCCGAGCGCGGGGCCGGGGCCGCGCTCGGGATGGCGCTGGCCTGCCCGAGGAGAGGAGCGGTCAGCATGGCGAAGAGGAGGAGGACCGTCAGGCGGCTGCGCATTGCGTTCCCTTCTGAAGAAATTTATCCGACTAAAACCGCTCCGCCGTTGACGTTGAAGATCTCACCCGAGATGAAGCCCGCCAGCGGGGTGCAGAGGAAGAGCACCGGACCGGCGATCTCCTCGACCGAGCCGACGCGGCCCAGCGGGATGAGCGACGTCGCTTTCTTAGACGCGACCGGATCGCTGAGGGCTGCGGCGGACATCTCCGTCGCGACCCAGCCGGGGGCGACGCAGTTGGCGTAGATGCCCTGCGCGGCCAGCTCGCTGGAGAGGCTCTTGGTCAGGGAGAGGAGCGCGCCCTTGCTGGCGGCGTAGTCGGCGTGAAAGGCCTCGCCGCGCTGGGCGGCGGTGGAGGCGATGAGGACGATGTGGCCCTTCACCTGCCGATCGTTGGCCAGCATGGCGACGACGCCCGCCTGCACAAGTCCGAAGACGCTGTCGAGATTGATGGACAGCGTAGACCGCCACTGGGTGTCGAGCATGGTGGCGATGGGCTGGTCATGCGCTGGCCAGACGCCGTGGTTGACGATGAGGCAGTCCAGCGTGCCGAAGGCGTCGACGGCGGCCTGAATAAGGGCACGTCCGTCTTCCGGGGTAGCCAGATCCTGCTGGACGGCGCAGGTATGCTCCGGGCCGCCGCACTCGGCGACCAGGGCCGCGGCGCGGTCGGCGGCGCTCTGGTAGCTGAAGACGACCCTGGCCCCAGCCTGGTGGAAGAGCCGGACGGTGGCGGCTCCGATGCCGCGCGAGCCGCCGGTGATGAGGGCAACCTTGCCTGCTAACGAAAGTGCGATGCTCATGTGGAAGTGTTCTCTCTACAGGTCATCCTATCCCGCTGGAGTAAGATGGCCGAAATGTAATCTTTCACGCATCGCGGAGCTGCATCCAATCTCGTTACGGAGACCTTTCCATGAAGATTGCCACACTCATCGCGCGGGTTCTGCTCGGAGCTGTCTTTCTGTTCTTTGGGCTGAACAATATCCTGTTCTTCCTCCACATGCCTGCGCCCACCGGCGATGCGGGCACCTTCGCGGGGCTGCTGATCGCGACCAAGTACATGACCTTTGTGGCGCTGCTGCAGGTGATCGCCGGGGTACTGCTGCTGGTGGGGCGCTTTGTGCCGCTGGCGCTGGTAATCCTGGGGCCGATCCTGGTCAATATCCTGCTCTTCCACTTTCTGATCGCGCACGGCGGCGCTGCGGCGGGCCTCCTTGCGACCGTGCTGGAGCTATACCTGATCTTCGTCTACCGGCTCAGCTTCCGGGGCCTGTTCGACGCCGCGCCCGAGATTCACTAGCGCCTTTGGCGGCGGCCTTTTGGGCTTCTCTGGCGGCTAGCAGCTTGCGCTGCTCGGCGATGATGCGTTTCTGATCGGCTTTGGGCAGAGCCAGTACCTTCTGGGTCTTGGGCGGCAACTTCGCCAGCTTCAGCGCATGGGCGGCGCGCAGCTCCTGCTGCCACTCGGAGGTACGGAAGACGTCCCAGCGGTGGACCGATACCCAGGAGACTCGGGCCAGATACTTGGCCGGGCGGATGCCCTCGATCTCGACCAGCTCGGCGAAGTGCTCGGGCGTGGTGGGATAAGTGACAAGACGGAAGACCGATTCCTCGCCTCCGCTGATGGCATCTGGGTTCAGAATCGCACACATCTTGCCGCCGATGGCCTTGTCGCCCACCCAGTAGACGAGTGCGCCGCCCCACTGACGGGTTTCGACGACGTGCGGCAGCGAGAGCAGGAAGGCGCGGGTGGTCTCGACGTTCATGCGTCCACGATAAAGCACTTCGTGCCGTTCTCGTTGCGGCATGGGGGAATGATCCTCTGAGGGCCTCCCCCTGGTCGGCAGCGAGAATTTTCTTTCCGACCAACGGGAGGGCCGCGCGAAGCCGAGTACAGCACGAAGTGCCGCCGCCCTCCGCGCAGGAGGCCCGTCCGGCAGGACAAGTCTTTCCAAACGCAAAACGGGAGCCCAAATGGGCTCCCGTTTTGCGTTCCTGTATTGAGGCTTACTGCTGAGGACCGCCCAACCCGCCTGCCGGAGCCGGGTTCAGCTTCTGGGCAGCGATCATGCCTGCCGGTCCCTTGGCGTCCTTGTCCTTGAGCTGCGCGTAGATCTTGCGGGCCTGGTCGGTCTTGCCCTCGGCGGTGTACAGCTCGGCAAGCTGCAACTGAGCGAGTCCGGCGGGGACCGTCGTGGTGGGCTTGTTCGTCAGGGCCTGAAGCAGGTCGATAGCCTGGGGGTCGCGGCCCGTCTGGCGATAGAGCTGCGCCAGCGAGAGCTTGCCCAGCGCACCCAGTTCACTGTCATGGCCGTCAGCAACTTTCTTGAAGGTGTCCTCCGCGGACTGGTTCTGGCCCGCGTCCATGTAGGTGAGACCTGCGAAGTAGAGGGCGTTACGGCCCACCTTCAACATGCCGTACTGGTCAGCCACAGAGAGGAACGCAGCGTTAGCCGCCTTGGCGCGCTCGACCGCGCTCGGGAAGGTCTTGACTCCCGGAGGCGCAGGCTGCGCGGGGTTCGCGATGGGGTCTGGTAGGCCGACATGGCGCGGCCGAAGGCCTCGGAAGCCGACTCGACCCGCTTGTTGTAGACGACCGCGCCGAGGATGAGCAGGACGATGACGCCCAGCAGAAGCGCGCCGGAGACGATGACCGAACGGCGGTTCTCGGAGGCCCACTCGAGGCCGTTGCCGGTGGTGGTGACGAAGTTGTCTTGCTTCAGTTCGACTTTGGTCTGGTGATCCACGGTGTTTGGGGTTCCTTCGAGTGCTTGCGGTCTCATTTATTGCGACACTTTAGTCTATCAGGCGCGCAGGCTGCGGATGTGGTAGAACGGCTGCGTGGAGGGCTTTTCGATGGCCGCCAAGGTGAATCGCCAGACTGTAGACCTCTCGCAGTATCCGGATCTCGTTGTGGTTTACCTGGGGATGCGGGTGAATCGGCTAACCGGGGTGAAGACGCTGCTGGGGTTTGGGCCGAGGATTGCCGATTCTGTCGCTGCGCGGCCCGAGGGATTATTGCTGCACGAGAACTTCGTTTTTTCCCTCTTTCCGATGCACGTGGGGATGCGCCAGTACTGGCGGGATATGGACTCGCTGCTGGGGTGGACGCGGTCGGAGCCGCATCGGGAGTGGTGGAGGGGGTTTCTGAGGGACTCGGGTGGGACGGGGTTCTGGCATGAGACATACCTCATGCGCGGCGGGATGGAGGCGATCTATGACGATGTGCCTGAGCCGATTGGGTTTATGAGGTTTGCTCCGGTGGTGGCGGCGCGCGGGGCGATGTTTGGGGCGGCGAGGCGGGTGAAGTCGGAGGGGGCTGAAGCTGTTGTTAGTGAAGAAGATCTCTACAACTGAAAAAGCTTGTCCTGCCGGACGGGCCGCCTGCGCGGCGGGCGGGCGTTTGCACGCCTTTTAAAGGCTTCGCCTGGTCCTCCCGTTGGTCGGGAAGAAAAATGCTCGCTGCCGACCAGCGGGAGGCCCCATGCTGTTTATCTTTCCAATGCAGCCCCGAGAACCGCACGAAGTGCTTATTTGATGTCGCGCCAGTTCTGGCCGAGGCCCACCTCGGCGACGATGGGAATGGAGAACTCGGCTACGTGCTCCATCTCGTGCTTGACCAGGGCCTGTAGCTCCTCGGCCTCTTCGGGGACTACGTCGAAGAGCAGCTCGTCGTGGACCTGGAGGGTCATCTTCGACTTCAGCTTGCGCTCGGTGAGCTTGCGGTCGAGGGTGATCATCGCCAGCTTGATGAGGTCGGCGGCGGTGCCTTGCAGCGGCGTGTTGACCGCCGTGCGCTCGGCGAAGCCGCGCATGTTGGGGTTGCGCGAGCCAATGTCCGGGATGGGGCGGATGCGGCCGAAGTGCGTGCGCACGGCTTGCTCGCGGCGGACCGTTTCGAGCAGCTCGTCTATGAAGCGGCGGACGCCCTGGTAACGCTCGAAGTAGGTCTCGATGTAGGTGCGGGCGACCTTCTGGTCGATGCCGAGCTGCGCCGCCAGACCGAAGGGGCTGATGCCGTAGACGATGCCGAAGTTGACGGCCTTGGCGCGGGCGCGGGTCTCCTTGTCCATGGTGGCCGCGTCGACGCCGAAGACCTCGGCGGCGGTCAAGGTATGAATATCCTGGCCGGTGCGGTAGGCGTTGAGCAGCAGCGGGTCCTGGCTGAAGTGGGCCATCAGGCGCAGCTCGATCTGCGAGTAGTCGGCGCTCATCAGCAGGTTGCCGGGAGCCGCGATGAAGGCGGCGCGGATCTCACGGCCGAGGGGGGTGCGCGTAGGAATGTTTTGCAGGTTCGGGTTGATCGAAGACAAACGGCCCGTGGCGGTGCCGACCTGGTTGAAGGTGGTGTGGATGCGGCCTTCGGAATCGGCTAGCTGCGGGAGCGCGTCGAGGTAGGTGCCCTTGAGCTTCTGGAGCTGGCGGTGCTCGATGACCAGCGCCGCGATGGGATGGTTTTCGGCCAGCTCTTCGAGCACGTCCTGCGCGGTGGAGACGACCTTGCCCTTGCCGTACTTCATCGGCTTGGGCAGGCCCATCTGGTTGAAGAGGATCTCGCCGAGCTGCTTGGGGGAGTTGATGTTGAAGCGGTGGCCGGAGTCGGTGTAGATGCGCTCGGCGAGGTTGTCGACCTCGACTGCGAGGCGGGAGGACATATCGCTCAGGAAGACCGGGTCGATGCGAACGCCGGTCTGCTCCATGCGTAGCAGGACCGGGACCAAGGGGAGGTCGATGGTGGTGTAGACGTTGAGGAGGGAGTGGTCTTCGGAGGCTTTTTGAGGAGCCTCAGCCTTCTCCGGGAAGAGCATCTCCGTGGTGACGGCTCCTCCCAGTTCGGGCTTATCCTCGGGGATCTGGTGCTGGACCGGCGCGGCCTCGGCTACCTGGGTGGCGAGGGCTTCGGCGAGGCGGACGATGGCCGCGGCGGCCTCGGGCAGGCGGTTGGGATCGGCGGGGTTGTCCTTCGTCGGCTGGTGGATGAGGGCGCGGCTGGTGGCGCGGGCGGCGATGTCGGGCAGGGTATGCGAGCCGTGGGTGGGGTTGACGAGGTAGCTCAGGAGCATCACGTCGGTGATGGGGCCGGCCAGCTCGACGCCGTGCGGGGACAGGGCGCGGAGGACGGCTTTGAGGTCGTGGACCTGCTTGGGGAGAGCGGGGTCGGTGAGGGCGGCGCGGATGCCGGGGGCGTCGAGGGGGACTTCGATGGCGGCGGTGGGGGAGGTGGCGAGGCCCAGGCGGAGGGTGAGGTCTTGCGGCGTCGGCGCGGGGGCCTCCGGCTCGGGCGTGATGCCGAAGAGGGACATGTTTTCGGCTGGAGGCGGCTCGGATTCGGTGTCGCTGGAGTCGGCTGCAACCTCCTCGGAGAGGGCGCGGGCGTCTTCGAAGACCGCCAGGGCGAGGCCGGTGGTGCGGGCTTCGGCGAGGAGAGTGGCGATCTCGGCGGGGCTGGGCTTGAGGCTGTAGGTGAGGACCGTGTTGTCGACCGACGGGGCCAGTTCCTTGAGCAGCGTCGTGAACTCCAGCTCGGTGAAGAGGTCGCGGCAGGCGGCGTTATCGACCGGCTGGGTGCGCATCTCGTCGAGCGAGTAGACGATGGGAACCGTGGTGTGGATCGTTACCAGCTCCTTCGAGAGGAGGATGTTCTCGCGGTTATTTTGTAACGATTCCCGATACGTTTTCTTCTTCACCTCGGCGGCGCGGTCGAGCGCGGCCTCGACGGTGCCGAAGGTCTGGATGAGTTCGACCGAGCCCTTGTCGCCGATGCCGGGCGCACCGGGGATGTTGTCGATCGAGTCGCCGCGCAGGGCCATCACGTCCACCACGCGCTCGGGCGGCACGCCCAGCACTTCCTCCACCTTGGCGGGGTCGAGGACGAGGTTCTCCTTGGTGGGGTTCAGGATGGAGACGCCCGCGTTGACGAGCTGCATCATGTCTTTGTCGGGCGAGACCACGTAGACGTGGTGGCCGAGCGCCGAGAGCTGGCAGGAGAGCGTGCCGAGGACGTCGTCGGCCTCGAAGCCCTCGTAGTAGAGGATGGGGATGCGGAAGGCCTCGAGCGCGCGGCGGATGTAGGGCTGCTGCTGGATGAGATCGGGCGGGGTCTCGGCACGGTTGGCCTTGTAGCCGCCGTACTCGACGGCCTCGAAGGCCTGGGTCTTGATGTTGAACTTCTGCACGTCCTTGAGCTGTCCGGCCAGCTCGTTGCGGTGCAGGGGGGCGCCGACGTCGTAGATAGCCGCGAGGTACTGGGGCTGGAAGTCCTTGCGCAGCTTGTTGATCATGTTGACGAAGACGTACGTGGCCGCGGTGGGGATGCCGGTGCGCGTGGACATGGGGCGCTGCCGCTGCATCGCGTGGTAAGCGCGGAAGATGAAGGCCATCGAGTCGAGCAGGTAGATCGGCGGCTTGGAGGTAGTTTCAGACATTACCTGATGGTAGTACTTCGGCGACGATTTCTTCCCTCCGACCAGCGGGAGGACCATGCGAAGCAGTAAAAAGGCGTGCAAACGCCCGCCCTCCGCGCAGGAGGCCCGTCCGGCAGGACAGAATCTTTTATGCAGGCAACCTTTCAAAGTGATATAGTTGCTGGCAACAGATATGCAGAGCAGCCTCCAACTCGTCTCCTCCTGCCGCATGTCCGGTTGCGCCTGCGACCGTTGTTGTTGCTAGTTCCCTCTTCTAAGTAACGCCGCCATTTTCAAAATCTGATCTGTCGCCCTGCTCCCTACGTGGATCTGCGTGGCCACCATTCCGTCTTAGGAGTCCTCTATGTCTATCCCCGCTCGTAAGTTCTCTCTCTCGCTCGATCTCTGGGCCGTAGTGCTGTCGTTGGCGCTCGCGCTGCTGGTCCGCACCGGCGTCATCAAAACCGTGGGCTGGTAAAGGAGATCCATCATGGCTACAAGCTCAACCCTTCCTCTTCCGCTCGTGAAGGATCGCGACGACGCCAACCGCAACGGCGTGCTCGGCCTGATTCCCGGCATCGCCCTGCTGGCCGTCGTCGGCTACGCGGGCAAGTTCATCGAGCAGTCCATTACCCGCTACGGCAAGGCGCACCACCAGGTGCTGCCCAACATCGAGTACGTCCTGTGGGCCATCCTGATCGGCGTCGTGATCGCCAACACCGTGGGCCTGCCGCGCATCTTTCGCGCAGGGGTAGCCACATACGAGTTCTGGCTTAAGGCCGGGATTATCCTGCTGGGGGCGCGATTCATCCTCGGCGATATCCTGCACCTGAGCGGCATCTCATTTGTCCTCATCATCATCGAGCTGGCGCTGGCGTTGACGTTTATGACGTACCTCGGACGCGGGTTCAAGCTGGCTCCGAAGCTCGTCTCGCTGCTGGCCGTGGGGTCGAGCGTCTGCGGCGTCTCGGCGATCATTGCGACGCAGGGAGCCATCGAGGCCGACGAGGAAGACTCCTCCGTCGCCATCGCCGCAATTCTGGCGCTGGGGGCCATCTCTCTGGTCTTCTTCCCGCTGGTAGGCCACGCGCTGCACATGAGCGACCACGCCTACGGCCTGTGGACCGGGCTTGCGGTCGATAACACCGCCGAGGCCACGGCTGCGGGCGCGCTGTACTCCGACGCCGCGGGCAAATTCGCCGTGCTGGCCAAGACCTGCCGGAACGCCACCATCGGCTTCGTGGTGCTGGGCTACGCGTTCTACTGGGCCAGCAAGGGCCAGGCCGCCGAGATCACCAACAAGGGCGCGTTTCTTTGGAAGAAGTTTCCCAAGTTCGTGCTGGGCTTCCTGTTCATCTCGCTGCTGGCTACGCTGGGGACGCTCGATCCGAAGGTTCATGCTTCGCTGATTCCGTTCGGGTTTACGCGGCCGCAGATCGCGGCGCTCGGCAACCTGAGTCGATGGGCGTTTCTGCTGACGTTTGCCGGAGTAGGTCTGCGGACAAACCTGAAGGATCTACTGAAGCAGGGCGTGAAGCCGTTCGTGGTTGGGGCTGTCGGCGAGATTGCGATTGCGGCGATCACGCTGGTGCTGGTTCTTGGTGCGGATCACTATTACAAGCTGTAAAGACAACAACAAGTGCGCCCTAACGCCGGGCGGGCGGCACTTCGTGCGGTCTTGGACGCTTCGCGTGTTTCTTGCTCGTTGATGGCCGCAGGCCGCCCACGGGTTTAGGATGAGGGGATGGACTGGAAGAGCAGGCGGGTGCGGGCGATTCTCGAAGGTGCGCTGCTGGAAGACAAAGCCGCGCAGGATGTGACCACAGCGTTGACCATCGACCCGAAGCTGCGGGCGACCGGAACCATCATCGCCAAGCAGCCCTGCATCGTGGCCGGTCTGGGCGCGATCCCGGTCTTTCTGGAGCTCTTCGCCGCACAGGCCGAGAAGGCGGGCAGGCCCAGCTTCGGGCGGTTCCAGGTCATCAGCCACCCGGAGATCTTCGACGGCGTCAAGGTGAAGAAGGGCGCGACTATCGCGGTCATCCGCTACAACGCCGCCGCGCTGCTGAGCACCGAGCGCGTCATCCTGAACCTGATGCAGCGTATGAGCGGCATCGCCACGCTAACCAACGAGTTCGTGAAGGCCGTGGCCGGGACCAACGCCAAAGTGCTGGACACGCGTAAGACGATTCCGGGCCTCAGGATGCTGGATAAGTACGCGGTGGCAGCGGGCGGCGGCGTGAACCACCGGCTGGATTTGCAGGACGGCATCCTCATCAAGAACAACCACATCTCGTTGGGCGGTGGCCTGCCCACGGTGCTGAAGAAGGCGATCGCCGGACGCAAGGGCAAGCAGTTGGTGCAGGTCGAAGTGCGCTCGCAGACAGAGCTGGATGAGGCGATTGCGGGTGGGGCGGAGTCGATCCTGCTCGACAACATGACGCCCGCGCAGGTGAAGAAGGCCGTGAAGCAGATACGCGCCGCGCTGCCGGGTGTGCCGGTTGAGGCCTCGGGCAATATGAACCTCGAGACCGTGGGCAAGTATGCCAAGACCGGCGTGGACTTTATCTCGGTCGGCGCGCTGACCCACTCGGCGACGGCAGTAGACCTGAGCATGAGAATCACGACGGATGCCAGCTAACTTCGATGTAGAAGCCGTCGAGGCTGGGTTGTTTGGGACGCGGTTTGCGGGATTGGTTACGCATCTTCCCGTGGTCAACTCGACCAGCACGCTGGCGCTCGAGGCCGCGCAGACCGGGGCGACCGGCGGCGTGTGGGTTGCGGACGAGCAGACGGCGGGGCGTGGGCGTGGGGGGCATCGCTGGCACTCCGTGGCGGGCGACGGGCTGTACGTGAGTACGCTGGTGACGCCCCGGCTGCCGCTGAGCGAGGGACTAAAGGTTCCGCTGGCAACAGGGCTGGCCGTACAAGCTGCGATCACCGAGGCGACCGGGCTGGCGGCGGATATCCGCTGGCCGAACGACCTGCTGCTGGGCGAGAAGAAGTGCGGGGGGATATTGGTCGAGTCGGCCTCGGACGCAGCCGGGGGTGCGGAGCCTATGCTGCGCTATGCGGTGATCGGGATCGGCATCAACGTGAACCATGCTGCTTTTCCGGAGGAACTAGAGGCGCTGGCGACCTCGCTGCGAATCGCTGCCGGGAAAGAGATGCGGCGCGAAGAACTGTTGGCAGCGCTGTTGCGCGGGCTGGATCGGGAGCTGACGGCGCTGGACACCCTCGAGGGACGTACCAGCCTGCTCGAACGCTTTGCCGCCGCCTCCAGTTGGGTGCGGGGCAAGCGCGTTCAGGTCGGTTACGATAGCGAGCGCGAGCCGGACGGCGGCTATACTGGCGTCACCGCAGGGCTCGACGCGCGTGGATTCTTGCAGGTGCAGGGCGACGATGGTCGTCTGCACACGGTCATCTCGGGCGGCGTGCGGCCCGATGTTACGAGACGAATGGAGTAAGGGATGCTGCTGGCAATCGAGGTAGGAAACTCAAACACGGTCTTCGGGCTATACCGGCTGGTGGAAGGCTCCGCGGGCGAGCAGCCGGGGCTGGTGACGACGCTGCGCGTGACCACGCCCGAGAACAGCACCGCCGACGAGTTCGGCCTGCAAATGCGGAGCCTCTTCGAGCGGCGCGGACTGAGCCTGAGCGAGGTCACCGGCATCGCCATCTCGTCGGTGGTGCCTCCGCTGGACTCGCTCCTACGCAATTTTTGCGATGTTTATTTCAAGATGAAACCGCTCTTCATCGAGCCTGGCGTCAAGACCGGGCTACCGGTCCTGACCGACAACCCGACCGAGGTCGGCGCGGACCGGATCATGAACAGCATCGCCGCGTATGAACGCTTCAAAGGCCCGTGCATCGTCGTCGATATGGGTACGGCGACCAACTTCGACGTGGTCTCAGCCAAGGGCGAGTTTCTGGGCGGGGCGATTGCGCCGGGGCTCGGTATCTCGGCCGACGCGCTGTTCTCCCGCGCGGCGCGGCTGCCCCGGATCGAGGTGAAGAAGCCCGCGAAGGTGATCGGCACCAACACCGTGGATAACATCCAGATCGGGTTGTACTACGGGTACATCGGACTGGTGGACGGGATTCTGAAGCAGATGCTGGCGGAGATGCCGCCGGAGACGAAGGTGGTCGGAACCGGCGGGCTGATGCGGCTGATCGCGGGAGGCTCGAAGTACATACGCGAGGTGGACGAGATGCTGACGCTGAACGGGTTGCGGATCGTCTACGAGCGGCACGTCGAGCGGATGAAGCGGCGCGGATAGTTGGCAACTGGGATGCGGAACTACTTCAACTACTTTACGGAGATCGAGCAGCGTTTTCAGCAGCGGCGCCGGTCGATCCTGATGCTTTCGACTCTGGACTGGGCACTGATTGAGACCTGGCGCGAGGCCGGGATACCGCTTGAGGCGGTGCTGCGCGGGATCGACTCGGCGTTCGATAAGTACGACGCCAAGGCGGTGAAGGCGAAGGGACGAGCGCGCAAGATCAACGGGCTGGCGTGGGTCTCGCAGAGCGTAATGGAGACCGTGGAACTGGCGCAGGAGGCAGCCATCGGCATGGCCCAGCCCGAGAAGACGGAGGCCGAGACCGGCTTCGAGGAGCAGCGGGTGGCGGTTTATCTGGAGCGCAACGCCGTGGCAATCGAGAAGACGGGGGTAAGCCCGGAGACCGTATCGCGGCTCCGCGAGCTGGCGGCGGCCAAGTCTGAGATGAATCTGGAGGAGTTGGACCGCACCCTGACCGTGCTTGAGGAGAGGCTGTTTGCCGCGGTGTTGACGGCCACTCCCGAGGACGAGATGGTGAGGCTGCGGGAGCAGGCGGCCCGGGAGCTGGCTCCGTACCGGGGCAAGATGCAGGCGGTTCAGATCAAGCAGGTGCAGCAGCAGTTTTTGCAGAAGCGTCTGCTGGAGGCCAGGGGGCTGCCGCGATTGAGCCTCTTCTACATGGGCGTGGGATGATCTTTCTCCCAACCAACGGGAGGGCCACGCGAAGCAGTAAAAAAGCGTGCAAACGCCCGCCCCGCGCGTAGCGCGGCCCGTCCGGCTGGACGTCTTTCCTCCTTTATAAAGAGAGTCCCTCAGCGGCGGGAAGACGGCACGGATGAAGCCTGCTCCTTAACAGACGTGCCGGACAAATGTGTCCGAAAAACAACAATAAAGGCCAAGATTTCCGGCGATTCCTCCATCTGCGGGGAACAAACCGCTCTGGATCCGGCGGCGCTGGTGTACACTTGGACCTGAAGGACTCCCCCGGAATACAGTCTTTCAATGTGGCAAAACAGTCGGGACGTGGCTCAGCCTGGTAGAGCGCACCCTTGGGGTGGGTGAGGTCGCTAGTTCGAATCTAGTCGTCCCGACCAATTTTTTCTTCAAACAGCACGTTACTTCACGCACTACTGCACAAACACTATTGCACGGAGAAGACGTATGGGATTCCTGGAAGAAGCGGAAAAGATTGCCGGAGCCGTCGCTGCTGTGGAAGCCCTCGAAAAAGTTGACCCGAACGCATCCATACTCACCGAAGGCGCGGCGGCAGTCGCGGGCTTTGAGGGCGCGGGAGCCATCGCGGATCACTTTGAAAAGAAAGAAGATGGACAGAGTTAAGCGAGAGTGGGCGTTCTGCCTCTCTGCTTCTTTGCAGGTATAACGGGCCACACTTTGTTTGCCTGATTGTTCGAAGAGCTGCTTGCCGCTCGTTGCGTAAGACATTGGAAGTCGCCAGATTGCCGTGCCTGTCGCACTGAAGTCGCTGCCTCCCCCAGCGCAGTACTTGCACCAGCCTCATCATCACACGTCATCCGTAACAGAGTGGCTGGCTTTGTGTCCTGATCGTCTCTACATGGCCATTGCGATTGCTCCCTTCTGAAAACCACTTGCCGGGCATCCGGCTGATTACCTTTCTGCCTCGATATTGATGTTGGTTCGCCAAAACACTTTCGCTATCTTTGGCATCCAAGCCCTGCATGAGGAAAATCAACTCCCCCGGCCCCGGTTGTCGCACTGTGCCCTGCACTGTGCCGAGTACAGGCGCCGTAAACTCCCCTTTTACCCTTTCGATTCCCCCTGCAACTGCTCTTTTTTCAGGAGACCCTTTATGAAATTCAATCTGCGAAATCTGAAGATCGCTGCGATCTGCGCCGGTATGTTTCTGTGCGTTGCGGCAGCCTCTTCCCAGGTAAAGACCCCGGCGGTGACCTATCCCACGCCTCTTTCGAAGGTAGATGTCTACGGCGGTTATGGCGCTTTCCTGCCGATCAGCAGCTACATCAACAACCAGCAGTTCGACTCCATCTATAACCCCAACGCCACCGTCAGCGTCACCGATTACTTCACCCGCCGCTTCGGCCTGCAGATCGAAGGCGGCTACTTCTCCGCCAGCAGCCTGCGCGGATCGTACGGCCAGTGCGTCAACGGAGCCTGCTCGGACCGCGACCAGACCCTCTACACCGCCGAGGCCGGACCCATCTTCCGCTTTCCTCATGGGCGCTTCGTCCCCTTCGTCCACGTACTGGCGGGCGGAGCCAAGGTGCGCGGCCCCTACCTGCAACCGCTGCACTGGGGCTACGGCCTGACCGGCGGCGGCGGCGTGGACTACATCCTGCCCTGGTTCCATAACATGCTCGCGGTCCGCCCGATCCAGGCCGATGTGCAGTATGAGCACGTGGATCATGGCGTGGCCCCGGTCGTCAGCCAGCTGAACTACTACGGCACGAACGACATCACCAACGTCAAGCTCTCGGGCGGCCTGGTGCTGCGCTTCGGCGATATGCAGCCGCCACCGGCAGTGATGGAGGATTGCAACGCGTCGCCCATGTCGGTGTATCCGGGCGAGCCGATCGTCGTGACCGGCGCGCCCAGCAACCTGAATCCGAAGAAGAAGGTCGTCTATAGCTGGACCACGACGGGCGGCCAGATCACCGGCAGCGATGTGACCGCGAACATCTCGACCGTGGGACTTGCGCCCGGCACCTACACCATCAGCGGCAAGGTGGTGCAGGGCAACAAGCCCTGGGAGCAGGCCAGTTGCTCGGGCAACTTCACCGTCAAGCCATACGATCCGCCGACGATCTCCTGCTCGGCCGATCCCAGCACCGTTCTGGCCGGTACGCCGGTTGCGATCACGGCTGCCGGTATGAGCCCCCAGAACCGCAGCCTGACCTACTCCTACACCAGCACCGGAGGCCAGATCACCGGCAGCGGCGCACACGTATCGCTCTCGACTGCCAGCGTTCCGGGCGGGCCGATTACGGTTACGTGTAACGTCGTCGACGACCTGGGCAAGACCGCCACGGCGACGACCACGGTGACAGTGACGGTGCCCGCGGCTCCGGCTCCGACGACCAGCAACCTGTGCAGCGTATCCTTCACGCGCGACCGCAAGCGGCCGGTGCGGGTGGATAACGAGGGCAAGGCCTGCCTGGACGACATCGCCCTGACCCTGCAGCGCCAGGCGGACGCCAAGCTGGTCATCATCGGCAAGAACTCGCCCGATGAGAAGGGGATTGCGGCGGCTGAGCGCAGCGCCAACGTGCGGCTGTACCTGACGCAGGAGAAGGGCATCGATCCGGCCCGGATCGACGTGCGGCAGGGAGCAGTCTCCGACCGGAGCGTCGATAACGTGCTCGTACCGGCTGGGGCGACCTTCGCCGATGCCGGGACGACGATGGTCGATACCTCGGCCATCCACCAGCACGGACAGCCGTATGGGCGGCCGGGTGCGCCGGTTGCTCATCGCCACCGCAAGCACCACCAACAGTAAGCAGCAGTAGAAAAGGCCCGGGGGCTGAGTCGATCGACTCAGCCCCCGGGCCTTTTGTGTCTGGCCGAAATACCTTAGAGGATATAGCGGCTCAGGTCCTGGCTCTTGACGATAGAGGCTACCTGCTGGCGGACGTACTCAGGATCGACCACGATGACCAGCTCGGTCGTGCCGTCGTCCCGGCGGCGCTCGATGACAGGCAGAGGCGGCGCGGGCGGCAGCGGGTGGTCGCCCAGCGGAGCGGAGGCCGAGACCTCGGCCACCACTCCCTCCTGCGACGACTCGGGCCGCGTGCGCTTGACCAGATCAGGAGCCTGGAAGCTGATCTCGTCCAGCACCCGCTCGAGGATCGTATGCAGCCGCCGCGCGCCGATGTTCTCGGTCGTCTCGTTGACCCGGAAGGCGAACTGCGCCATCTCCGCGATGGCCTCGGGCTTGAACTCGAGCTTCAACCCCTCGGTCTCGAGCAGCGCCGTGGACTGCTTCACCAGCGACGACTTCGGCTCGGTGAGGATGCGGACGAAGTCGTCCACGGTGAGCGATTGCAGCTCGACCCGGATGGGGAAGCGGCCCTGCAGCTCGGGGATCAGGTCCGACGGCTTGGACACATGGAACGCGCCCGCCGCGATGAACAGGATGTGGTCGGTCGAGACCATGCCGTACTTGGTTGAGACAGTCGTTCCCTCAACGATGGGCAGGATATCGCGCTGCACGCCCTCGCGGGAGACGTCCGGGCCTCCGCCGCCCTCGCGCCCGGCGATCTTGTCGATCTCATCGAGAAACACAATCCCCGAGTCCTCGACACGCTCGACGGCGAGCCGAGTAACCTGATCCATGTCGATCAGGCGGCCCTCTTCTTCCTGCACCAGATACTCGAACGCCTCGGCGACCTTCATCTTGCGCTTGCGGGTACGCTGGCCGAAGAGGCCGGGCAGCACGTCCTTCAGGCTCATGTCGGACTCGTCCATCCCCGGCGCGGCGACGAACTCGAAGCTGGGCTGATTGCGGTCACGCACGTCCAGCTCCACAGTCCGCTCGTCCAGCTTGCCCTCGCGGAACTGCTGCCGCAGCTTCTCGCGGGTGCGCTCTTCGCTGGTCTGTTCTTTCTTACCGGGCTTCTGGTCCGGCTTCTGCTCCGGTTCGATATCTTCAGTCTCAGCCGTCTCGTCCATCGAGGCCGGAAGCTGGATCACGTCGCTGGCCGCAGCCTCGGTTACAGCCACAGGTGCTGGCGGCAGCAGCAGGTCGAGCAGGCGGTCCTCTGCATTCAGCTCGGCCTTGTCCTCGATCTCTTCGAGCTTCTCCTCGCGCACCAGGTCGATGCCGATCTCCACCAGGTCGCGCACAATGGACTCGACATCGCGCCCCACGTAGCCGACCTCGGTGAACTTCGAGGCTTCCACCTTGAGAAAGGGCGAGTTGGTGAGCTTCGCCAGGCGGCGGGCGATCTCGGTCTTGCCCACGCCCGTCGGCCCGATCATGATGATGTTCTTCGGCATGATGTCGTCGGCCAGATCGGGCGGAAGCTTCTGCCGCCGCATCCGGTTGCGCAGCGCGATGGCCACGGCGCGCTTGGCCGCGTGCTGGCCCACGACATACTTGTCCAGCTCCACGACGATCTCACGCGGGGTAAGCTCGTCGAGTGCGAGTGCTTGGTCTTCGGCAGCGCCGGGTAGGTAGATGGCCATCGAGATTCTTATTTACCCTTCTTCTTAATCTAGTAAGCCAAAAGGCATTCGTAATTCGGCCGAATCAGACCAATGATCATTCTGTTCACAAATATCAATGATTTCCGTAAGTCTCTTTGTCACGACTTCGAAGTGCTCGCCATGCATTATCTCGCTACCCGGAGAATAAAGATTTTTCATAAGTTGTGGCGTGGAACTATCCGGGCTCCACGTTAGATATTTCTTTGCCCATCTCGCGGCACAACGATCTGAAAGGGTGAAGTGAGCTTCAGATAAGGCATACCAAGTATTCCGGTTGAGCGGCTCAAATTTGAGTGCCCATCTCAAACATTGCAATGTCTCAAATAGATTTCCAACATCTTTGAAATTTTCGCTCTGCCAATTTAAGGCCAATGAGGTTTGGAGTTTACGGTATTCCCCACTTGGAGATCTAAGAACTTCAACAAATTCACGTGTAAATGCCTGCCGTAATGCTGGATGAGACAAACCGAACTCAATAAAATCCTTTTGATCTTCAGGAGGCAATTCCCGAGATAAAGCAATTAGTGCGGGAGGAATTTTACGCTTTTCCCTTACATAACCAATGATGCTGAAAAGGACAAAAGTCCAAACCAAGTTCCATGGGCTTACATGAGTAAGAAGCACAACTAAAGATGTAATTGCCTGCCATGTTGAAGGATGCTGGAAGCCTTGGCCTAACGACCATATTTTTTCTTGTCCCCCAGAAGTTCGCCAACTTGATATGGACAAGTAGCCAAAGATCACGATATTGGACCAAAGGAATATTGCTGAAAACATCTACTCCCCCGTCAGCTCTTCGATCATGATGTGATCGTTGGTGTAGATGCAGATGTCGCCGGCGATCTTCATGGAGCGCTCGACGATCTCGCGGGCGGTCATGTCGGTGTTCTCCATGAGGGCGCGGGCCGCTGCCAGCGCGTAGCTGCCGCCGGAGCCGATGGTCGCGATGCCCTCATCCGGGTCGATGACGTCGCCGGTGCCGGAGAGAATGAGCGTCTGGCCGGGGTCGGCGACGATGAGCAGCGCCTCCAGTTGGCGCAGCATCTTGTCGGTGCGCCAGTCCTTGGCCAGCTCCACGGCGGCCCGGCCCAGGTTACCCGCGTACTGCTCCAGCTTGGACTCGAAGCGCGAGAAGAGCGAGAAGGCATCGGCGGTGGACCCGGCAAAACCGGCCAGCACCTTGTCCTGATAGAGGCGGCGGATTTTTTTGGCCGAGCTCTTCATGACCGTGCCGCCCATCGAGACCTGCCCGTCGGCGGCCATGATGACCGAGTTGCCGCGCCGGACGCAGATGACGGTGGTGGAACGGATGCGGCGGCCCTCCGCGAGGTCGAGCGGATGGGCTTCAAGATGAGCCGGTGCAATCCGGCTCGCGGAGAGCGATCTCTTGCGGGTTTGGCGTATTTGCGGCACTCCTCAGTATATCGCTTCGGTAGGCCGAAGCATTTGGCTTGTCTTCGAGTTCTCTTTCGGAACTGACCCACTTGCCCATGTGGTCACGACGGTACACTTCCCTCTCCGGATACACTCTATTTCGCCCTCGGCTGAGCTATGCTCGTGGCAGGCATCGCATGGTTCTCCCGCTCCTGCCCTCGGCAATCCGGATCTTGCGTCATCTCCTCCACCTTGGTTCCACGGCGCTCGGCTCAGCGACGGGAATCGGCTGTACCGTCGCCGCTGTTGCGTCCGTCGGGGCAGCGGCCTACTGGCTGGCGCGGCGGGGGCCTTCGCCCGAGGAGCGCGAGCGGGCCCGGCGGCTGCGGCTTGCCGCGGTTGGGCGCATCATCGATGGCACCGTGACCGACGCTCTACCCGCCGAACGCGATCCCGAGACGATTCTGTACGAGTACCGCATCGGCGGCGTCACGTATGAGTGCGGGCAGGACGTCTCGCAGCTACGGCAGTATCTGGGCGAGCTGCGCGTGGACCTGCCGGTGCAGGTCCGGTACGACCCCTACAATCCGGCCAATAGCATTGTGGTGGCTGAGTCCTGGAATGGACTTTGGCACTGGGACCATCCGGTAGGAACTGCGGGGAAGGAAGAAGCTCAGTAGAAGGCTTGTCCTTCCGGACGGGTCAGCTAGGCGCTGTGCGGGCGTTCACACGCCTTTTTCAGTTTCCCATACCGCCCCGAGAGCGGTACGAAGTACCCAACGGAAAGCCCTCAGAAGATCATTTCCCCATACCACCCCCAAGACGGCACGAAGTGCTTGTAGGACAATGGAAGCAGCGGCAGCATCCAATACGTGCCGCAAGAAATTAAGGACATTCGCACAATGGCAGAGCAACGCGTAGTCGGCATCGACCTCGGGACCACCAACTCGCTCGTCGCATACATGGAGGGCGACAAGCCCGTCGTCATCCCCGGCGAGGACGGCGAGCGCCTCGTCCCCTCGGTCGTGGCCTGGACCGACGCGGGCGTAGCCGTGGGCAACGCCGCCCGCTTCACCCTCATGGCCGACTCGGCCAGCGCCGTCTACTCGGCCAAACGCCTGATGGGCCGCGACCTCGACGACATTCAGGAGGAGCTGAAGCTCTTCCCTTTCAAGCTCGCCGAAGGAGCCAAGGCAGGCGAGGTCCTCCGCCTCAACGTCGGCGGCCTCACCATGACGCCGCCCGAGGTCTCCGCCTACGTGCTCCAGCAGCTCAAGCGCAACGCCGAGCGGTTCTTCGGCGCGCCCGTCACCAAGGCCGTCATCACCGTACCCGCCTACTTCAACGACGCCCAGCGTCAGGCCACCAAAGACGCCGGACGCATCGCCGGGCTGGACGTGCTCCGCCTGGTCAACGAGCCGACCGCCGCCGCCCTCGCCTATGGCCTCGACAAGAACAAGGACGGCATCATCGCCGTCTACGACTTCGGCGGCGGCACCTTCGACATCTCCATCCTCAAGCTGCACGAGGGCATCTTCGAGGTCATCGCGACCGGCGGCGACACCCACCTGGGCGGCGACGACATCGACAACCTCCTCATCGCCATCGCGCTCGACGACATCGCGGGCGACCTGAAGGTGGACGTGCGCGACAACCCCGAGGCGGTCCAGGCCATCCGCAAGGCCGTCATCGAGGCCAAGATCCTGCTCTCGACGGCGGATGCAGCCGCGCTCGACGTAGCCCTGCCCGAAGGCCGTCGCTACACCCGCGAGATCACCCGCGCCCAGTTCGAGCAGCTCATCGCGGAGATCATCGCCCGCACCGCTGCGCCCGTCCGGCAGGCCCTGCGCGACGCCGCGCTCGAGCCGGACAAGATCGACGAGGTGGTCATGGTCGGCGGCAGCACGCGCATCCCCGCGGTGCGCTCGCTGGTCACCGGCCTCTTCGACCTCGAAGCCCGCGGCAAAAAGCTCCACACCGAGCTGAACCCCGACGAGGTCGTCGCCCTCGGCGCGGCCGTTCAGGCGCAGATCCTCTCCGGCAACGCGGGCGGCTCGGCGCTCGAAGACCTGCTGCTGCTCGACGTAACCCCGCTCTCGCTCGGCATCGAGGCTCTCGGCGGCGTGGTCGCCAAGATCATCCAGCGCAACTCGACCATCCCGGCCAGCGCCACCGAGCACTTCACCACCGGCGTCGACGGCCAGACCAACGTCGCCATCCACGTAGTACAGGGCGAGCGCGAGCTGGCCAAGGACTGCCGTTCGCTGGCCCGCTTCGACCTCAAAAACATCCCCCCGATGGTGGCCGGGCTGCCCCGCATCGAGGTCAAGTTCCTCATCGACGCCAACGGCATCCTGCACGTCAGCGCGCGCGAGCAGCGCAGCGGCCAGCAGGCCGAGATCGAGGTGAAGCCCACCTACGGGCTCACCGACGAGCAGGTCGAGACCATGATCCTCGACTCCTTCGACAACGCCGAGCAGGACATTACCGAGCGCCAGGTCATCGAGGCCCGCAACGAGGCCGAGACGATCCTGACGGCGGTCGAGAAGGGCAAGTCGAACCCCGCGTGGCAGCAGCTCAGCTACGACGAGACGAGCGCCATCGCGGCCTGCGTCGATGAGCTGAAGGCCGCAGGCAAGGGCGGCGACTACAAGGTCATCCGCGCCGCGATCGAGCGCCTCGACAAGGCCACGCGCCGCTTCGCCGAGCTGATGATGGACTCGGCCGTCGCGGGCGCGATGACGGGCCAAACGATGCAGTCGGCCAGCGACAGCATGGGCGAGGGACCATCGGCCCCGCACCCGTTTGCCCCGGCCCAGTTCAGCGAAACAGAAAAGCAGTAAAGAACAGCTTCACCAATAAAAAGAGAAAAGGCACGGATCAAAGGGAAACCTAAAGATCCGTGCTTTTCACGCGAAGCGTCGAGCACCGCACGAAGTGCCGCCCGCCCGGCGCAAGGGCGCAGTTGCCTTTGCCGTTGCCTGTTTTCTTGGTTGTCATTCAGGAGCGAAGCGGAGGAATCTGCTTCTGCCTTTGTTCTTGCCTTTGCCTCTGGGGTTTGATGTCCAGGCTTTAGCCCCGAGGCATGCTTTCCTTCCCAGCCACGACCACCCATTGGCCCCCGAAAAGCGCCAACGGCGCGCCCTATACCAGCCTAGGGCGAAGCCCTAGTGAACCGGGGACAAAGGAAGAAGAGGGCTGAAGGCCCGACCTATCCCCACCACAAACCTGTCCTACCGGACGGACCTCCTACGCGGAGGGCAGGCGTTCACACGCCTTTTTACTGCTTCGCGTGCTGGCGAGAAACAAATTTCTGCTGCCGACCAACGGAAGGCCCTAAGAAGATAATCCCTCCCATACCGCCCCGAGAACCGTACGAAGTACCGAAGTGCGCCATAATCGATTTGATGCCTTCCCACTGGACACCCACCTCCTGGCCACAGCGTTTGGCCGAGCTACAAGCCTCCACCGGCGAGTTAAAACAAGCCCCCCTGCGCCGCGACGTCCGCTCCCTCGGCGCGCTGCTCGGCGAAGTCCTCCGCGAACAAGCCGGTCCCGCCATCTACCAGGCCGTCGAGAGCCTTCGCACCTCCGCCATCGCCCGCCGCGAAGACGACGAAGAGCCCGAGGCCCTCTCCGCCCAGGCCCTAGCCAGCGCCCGTCACTTCGCCAACGCAGCCGACCTCACCACCCCCTACCAGCTCGCCCGCGCCTTCAGCTTCTACTTCGAGCTGATTAACCTCGCCGAGACCAACCATCGCAAGCGCCGCCGCCTCGCCCTGGCCCTCTCGAGCACGGGCGGAGTCCAGCGCGGCAGCCTGCGCGGGACATTCCGGGCGCTGCGGGAGGCGGGCTACACCTCCGGCCAGATCCTCGAGCAGCTCTCCGAGGTCTGCGTCTCGGCGGTCTTCACCGCGCACCCCACCGAGGTCGCCCGCCGCAGCGTCATGTTCAAGCGCCGCCGCATCTCCGACCTGCTCGAGCAGCTCGACCGCATCCCCGTCTCCGAGCCGGAGCTGGAGGCGCTCGAACAGGACCTCATCGCCGAGATCACCTCCCTCTGGCAGACCGACGACGTCCGCATCGCCCGCCCGACCGTCCGCGACGAGATCCGCATGGCGCTCGACTACTACGAGTCTTCTCTGTTTGATACGTTGCCGGTTCTTTATGCCGAGGTGGCCCAAGCCATCCGCAGTGAGCTGCCCGACGCCCCGCACTCCGGCCTCGCCGATCTGCCGCAACTGGTCAGCTTCGGCTCCTGGATCGGCGGCGACCGCGACGGCAACCCCTTCGTCACCGGCGAGACCACCGCCCAGGCGCTCACCATGGCCCGTGACCTGCTGCTGACCCACTACCGCCGCCGCCTGCAAAACCTCTTCGACCAACTCGCCAGCTCGACCCAGCAGGCGGCGGTCTCGCCGGAGCTGCTGGCCGCGCTCAAGCTCTACACCGACCAGCTCCGCGCCGCCGGACAGAACAGCCTCGTAGAACGCTTCCCCCTCGAGATCGTCCGCCTCTTCCTGGCCTGCGTCATGATGCGCCTCGGCGGCACCCCCCACTCCACGGTGGAGATGCCCTCCGACCCGGCGCTCGCGCCCTACACCCGCGCCGCCGAGCTGCTCGCCGACCTGACCGTCCTGCGCGAGAGCCTGAACCAGAACCACGGCCACCGCCTGGCCACCCTGCTGGTCGATCCGCTGATCCTCGAGGTCCGCACCTACGGCCTGCACCTGCACGCGCTCGACCTGCGCCAGCACGCCCGTGTCCACGCCTCTGCGGTCGCCGAGCTTTCGGCGTGGAAGGAGACCGAGTTCCAGCTCCCGCCAGCCCTTACGCCGCAGACGGAGGAGGTCATCTCCACCTTCCGCGCCATCGCCGCGCTCAAGCAGCGATTCCCGGCAGAAGCTCTCCCCCGCTACGTCATCTCGGGAGCCACCAGCGCCGAGGATGCCCTGCACGTCCTCTGGCTGGCCCGCCTCGGCGGCGTCACGGTCGAAGGCTCGGCGAACGACCCCGGTCTCCAGCCCGTCCCGCTCTTCGAGTCCATCGACGACCTGCGCAACGCCCCCGCCATCTGCCGCCAGCTCTGGTCCAGCCCGGTCTACCAACCGCTGCTCGAGAGCTGGGGCCGCACGCAGGAGGTTATGCTCGGCTACTCCGACTCCAATAAAGACGGCGGCATGATTACCAGTACGTGGGAGATCTACAAGGCCCACCGCGCCCTGCATGACGTCGCCCGCGAGTGCGACGTCACCCTGCGCCTCTTCCACGGGCGCGGCGGCACGGTCGGGCGCGGCGGCGGGCCGACCCACCGCAGCATCTACGCCCAGCCGATGGCCAGCTTCTCCGGCCAGCTCCGCCTCACCGAGCAGGGCGAGGTGCTGAACTGGAAGTACTCCGACGTGGTGCTGGCCGAGCGCAATCTCGAGCTGATGATCGCCGCCTCGCTCGACGCCCTCGCCCGCCCCACCGGCCCCGACGCGCCCTCGCACCTCACCGGCGTCCTGCTGCCGGAGTGGGAGCGCATCCTCGACCAACTCTCTGACACCTCCTACGCCTTCTACCGCAAGCACATCATCGACAACCCCGAGACCTTCACCTACTTCGAGCAGGCCACGCCGGTCGCCGAGCTGGAGCACGCCCGCATCGGCTCGCGCCCGGCCAAGCGCACCGACGCCAGCTCCGCCCGGCAGCGCGGCATGGAGGACCTCCGCGCCATCCCCTGGGTCTTCGGCTGGATGCAGTCGCGCCACCTGGTCCCGGCGTACTTCGGCGTGGGCCATGCGATCGACGCCTACATCGCCGCCACGCCGGACGGCCTGGCGCAGCTGCAAGCTATGTTCCGCAGCTTCCCTCTCTTCATCGACATCGTCCGCAACGTGGAGATGGCGCTGGCCAAGGCCGACTTCGGCATCGCCCGCCTCTACGCCTCGCTGGTCGAAGACGAGGCCCTGCGCGACCGCGTCTTCGCCACGCTGGAGTCGGAGTTCGAGCTGACCCGCCGCACGATCCTGGCCATTACCGGCCAGGCCTCCCTGCTCGAAAGCAACCCGGTCCTCGAGCACTCGGTCCGCCTGCGCAACCCCTACGTCGATCCGATGTCACTCCTCCAGGTCGAGCTGATCCGCCGCAAGCGCGCCGGAGATGACTCCCCCGACCTGAACCGAGCCATCACCGCCACCATCAACGGCATCAGCGCCGGTCTCCGCAACACAGGTTGACACTTTCTTTATCGCCAGAAGCAGGAGCTTCCTCTACTCTGAACCTATGCGTAGGCTCCTGCTTCTTCTGCTACTTGCAGCATCGTCGCTGCTCCATGCCCAGACCACGGAAGAGGCTCTCGCGGCCCGCCTTCTCAATAAGCCACTCTATCTGCGCGGCCTCTGGCTCAGCGACAAGCTGCACTTCGATGCGGCTGGCACCCCTACGAACAAGCCCGAGCCCGGCAGCTTCACCCTGGCCGGTATCGAGATCGACCATCTCCTGCTCCAGCCCGGCCATCTTCAGTTGCAGGGACGCCGCTTCGGCCTGGAGTTCTCGCCTTCGGGATACAAGCGGGTGCAGCTCGTCCGCGCTCCCAGGAAGAAAGACCCGATAGAGATCGTGATTCATATCTCCGCACCGCCCTCGGGCGACTATGGCCCGGCACTCGATGCCATCTTCGCCCCGGAGCTTGCTGATCTGGTCCCGACCCTGCCTTCTTACTGGCAGTCCTATGCCACAACTCATCTGCTACATCCCGGCGACGCCGCTGTTCCCGTGCCGTCGCCCCCGCTAGGCGTCTACAAGATCGGTGGCGGCGTCACTCCGCCCAAAGTCCTCAAATCAAGCGAACCTCAGTACAGCAAATACGCTCGTGCTCAACTGGTCGCTGGAAATAGCCTTATCTATCTGCGTGTTGACAAGGAAGGTAAGCCAACAGAGCTGAGAATCCAGCGCCCGGTTGGTCTGGGTCTCGACGAGCAGGCGCTCGAGGCCGTGCAAAAGTATGTCTTTGCTCCCGCCATGCGCGATGGTATCCCAGTCGAAGTCGAGCTGAACGTCGATGTTAGCTTCCAGATTTTTTAGCCCGCGGAAGCGCTGAAGGCGGGCGTTCACATTCCCTTTTACTGCTTCGCGTACTCCTCCCGTTGGTCGGAAACAAAGATTCTCGCTTCCGACCAACGGGAAACCTTTCTCTCTATCCCTCCTCAAGCACGCTATGAAGCACCCCCGAGGACGACACAAGCTGTTGTTTGCGCTCCCCGGTCCCCTTCACCCACTCCCGCATCAGATCCAGGCAAGAGTGATCAATCGAGTGCAGCCGATCCGTCCGCAGATGAACCGTAGCCCCATCGGGAATCCGGTCCAGCACCGCCGTCAGCATCGGAATCCGAAAGAATGTAGCCGCCCCTTGCAGATGCAGATCGACATGCCCTTCCAGCTCAGGATGCGACTCGGTATAGACCTTCAACTGCGTCGCCCCATGCAGCAACTGCAACACCGAGAGCGTCACCCCCACCAGCACCCCCGTCAGCAGGTCGGTCGAGACGATGGTGACCAGCGTAGCCAGATAGATGAGCACCGGAACCCGGCCATATCCCGCCAGGTGCCGCACGTCCTTCACCTTGATGAGGTTGAACCCGGTAAAGACCAGCACCCCGGCCAGGCTGCACACCGGAACCATCCGCAGCACGCCCGGAAACAGCACAATCACCGCCAGAATCCACACCCCATGCAGGATCGCCGAGAGCCGACTGGTAGCCCCTGCCTGCACGTTGGCCGAGCTGCGCACGATCACGCCCGTCATGGGCACCGCCCCGACCAGCCCGCACAGCATGTTGCCCACGCCCTGCGCCATCAGCTCCTTGTCATAGTTCGTCTTCACCCGGTTCTGCATCTTGTCCACCGCCGCAGCGGAGAGCAGCGTCTCCGCACTGGCGATAAACGCAATCGCCGCCGCCGAGCCAAATACCGAGCCATCAAGCCCCTTCCAGCTCGCCAGCCCCGGCAGATGAACCACATCCAGCAAGTTGGACGGCACCTGAACATAGCTCAGCTTCAGGTGCAGCGCCTGCGCGATCAGGGTTGCGGCCGCAATCCCCAGCAGCGCCCCCGGCACCAGCTTCAGCCGTTCCGGCCGGAACCGCTGCCACGCCGCCATAATCGCAATGACCAGCAGCGCCAGCAAGACAGCCCTCTCCTCGATGCTGCCGTCCAGCGGAAAGATCCCCTGTGTAACCGCGGGCCAGACCGCCTTCAGGTTGGCCAGCCCGGTCCCCTTGGGCTTGCCGTCCAGCATCACGTGGAACTGTTGCAGCACGATCAGCAGCCCAATCCCAGCCAACATGCCGTGGATCACCGCCGGGGAGATGGCGCGAAACCATCCCCCGGCCTTCAAGGCTCCCGCAATCAACTGCATCAGCCCGGCTAAGATCAGGATCGGCCCCAGCGCCGAAAACCCATGATCGCGGATGATCTCGAAGACTATTACGGCGAGGCCCGCCGCCGGTCCGCTCACCTGCAAGGGCGAACCGGCCAGCGAGCCAACCACCACGCCGCCGATGATCCCCGTCAAAAGGCCCGCCGCCGGAGGCGCCCCGGACGCCATCGCAATGCCCATGCACAGCGGCAGCGCTACTAAAAACACCACCAGCGAGGCCGAAAAATCCTTCGTATACTTCGGGTCAATCGTCATCATTACTCTCCTTAGGAAGCCATCAGATGCAGTTGCGGCTGCGCCACGGGCGACGGGACAGAGTGCCCCGTCAGGTCGAAGAACCGCCCCTGATGGCTGTTGAAGTTCTGGATCTTGCCGGTGTGAATCTCGTAGACCCAGCCGTAGAGATTCAGCTTGCCCCGGCTCAGCCCGGCGGCCACCGAAGGGTGCGTCCGCAGATGCTGCAACTGGCCCACGACATTGGCCCGCGTCAGCGCCCGCAACATCTCCGCGTGGGTCTTGGGCGCGTTGCCCTCCACGTGGATGCCCGACTGGCTCTCCAGCACCTGCCGGGCCGAGTGCGCGTTCTGCAGCCACGAGTCCACCGTCGGCATATGCTCATGCTTCTTGCCGCTCAGCACGGCCTTCATCGCGCCGCAGTCCGAGTGCCCGCAGACGATGATGTTCTCCACTCCCACGGCCATCACGGCATACTCAATCGTGGCCGAGACGCCGCCATGAATCTCGCCGTACGACGGCACGATATTGCCCGCGTTGCGGCAGATGAACAGGTCGCCCGGATTGCTCTGAAGGATCATATCCGGAACCACCCGCGAGTCCGAGCAGGTGATGAACAGCGTCGATGGCCGCTGGCTGTGCGCCAGATCCTGGAACAAACGGGCCTGTTTTGGGAATACCTCTGCGCTGAAACGCGCATACCCCTCGAGGAGTCGCTTCATGGTGTACCTCATGTGTTGTCCTGGTTGTTGCTGCTTCAGGCCAAGGGGCTCCCACGCACCGGCTGCTCTGTAATCAGAGACACGTCGGCAACGGCCCGATGGCGCACACTGCTCCCCTCGCGATCAGAGGGCAAATCTAAAAAGAGGAAGCGGGAAGATCAGGCAACAACAGGAGGAGCGCGCCCCAGTCGGGGCAGCGGTGCAGCCGATGCGATCGGCGAGGCGTCTTCCGCCCTGGGGCTGGAGCCGCAAACGTGGAGAGCCTCAAGCAGCCCGCGATCCGGCGAAACGATCGCGGCAGTGGAGTGGCCTGCTACCTGGTTCTGGACCGTGTCATGTTGCAACACGCCATCCGCACCGGCGATCTCCGGCTCCGCGTGGGCATCAGCCGAGGTGCGGCTGCCCATGCGCAAACGGTTATGCGGCCGGGTGGAGGAGACAGGTGCCCGATGTGGCACCTGGGCATGTTTCAGATGGCCCGGATGGCAGACAGAGAGCAGACCGACGAGCAGGATCATCAGCTTGCCAAGCTGAAATTGCCCTTCGGACGGGATTCGGGTCTTCTGTCCCATTAGAAGAATGTACTACGCCACAGACGAAAAGAGGTTAACTAAATGGGAAAAAACTAAAAGCGCCCTAACGCCGGGCAGGCGGCACTTCGTGCGGTATTGGGGGCTGTATGGGGAGATCGTCAGCATGGGTCCTCCCGCTGGTCGGAGACAAAATCCTCGCTGCCGACCAACGGAAGGCCCTCAACAGACCACTTACCCATACCGCCCCGAGAACGGTACGAAGTACCTACTCCGGTGTAATCGCCGTAGCCTTGTTGTGTACGAACGTCACCCGCTGCGGATGCCCCTGTGCGTCATACTCCACGGTGCGGTCGCCAATCGTATCCTGCCCGCTCTTCGACACCTGCCCCAGCGCCATCTGCACCTGACGCTCGTTCATCCCCAGGATCGCCCGGTGCTCATCCACGGCCTTCCACACCTCCGGCCCCCAGTGCTTGTACAGCTCATGCGGGTCGTCGTAGAAGAAGATCTCATCCGTAAAGTAGGTGTACAGCCCCTTCTCCCGATACCCCACCGGCACCGCATACTTCGTTGGCTGGTCGCCCTTGGTGAACACCAGCAGCACCTGCTTCTCCCCACCCGGAATCCGGAACGTAGCCGACTTAGGAGCCACCTGCTCCATCGCGTCCACGACCACAATCGGCTCGGCCCCCAGCAGCACGCCCTGGCTCTTCGCATAGTCCGCCTTGCCGTTGAAGGGGAAGTAATCCATCTGGCCGCCCGCCGAGACCCACAGCTTCCGCCCCTTCAGGTCCTTCGCGTCCTTCAGGGTGTCGGGGTGCTCCTTCTTCAAAAAGACATTGTCATCCGGATCGATCTTGTAGGCCACAGCCTTCACCGGCGCGACATCGGCGTTGCGCTCATGGTGCAGCCACAGCACTTCGACCACCCCGGCCAGCAGTAACACCACCACTCCACCCAGCGCCAGCTTCTTTCCCGTCTCCATGCAAGCCTCCTCAGAACCCAGAGTGTATCAATGCAAAAGCAAAAACGCCCTAACGCCGGGCGGGCGGCACTTCGTGCGGTCTTGGACGCTTCGCGTGTTTCTTACAACTAATCGACCGGCTCGGCTGCGCTCAACGCTTGCTCCGCTGCCATCAAACTCTCTGCCGTCAAGGCATCCGCCTTGCGCAGTGCGGGGAAGAAGATCGCCGTCGATCCGGTCACCAGCATCGACCCAATCCCTCCCAGCACCACCGCCCGCACCGCCCCGAACCAATGCGCCGTCAGCCCCGACTCAAACTCCCCAAACTCATTCGAAGCCCCGATAAACAGCCAGTTCACCGCCGAGACCCGCCCCCGCATCTCCGGCGGCGTCGCCAGTTGTAAGATGCTCGACCGAATCACGACAGAAACCATATCGCTGGCCCCAATCGCCGCCAGCGCCGCCAGGCTCACCCACAGGCTCTTCGACAGCCCAAAGACCACCGTCGCCGCGCCGAAGACGCCGACACAGCTCAGCATCCACCACCCCGCCCGGCTCCTGATCGGCCGCAGCGTCAGCACCAAACTCACCACCAGCGCCCCCACCGAGGGCATCGCCCGCAGCAGCCCCAGCCCGCGCGGCCCCGCGTACAGAATATCGGTGGCAAAGATCGGCAGCAGCGCCACCGCGCCGCCTAGCAGCACGGCAAACAGATCCAGCGAGATGGACCCCAGTAGCAGCCGCGTCTGCAACACATACTGCAACCCGGCCAGCACCGTCTTCAGACTGAAAGCCTTCTTCTCCCGCGCCTCTCGCCGCGGCCGTATCAGCCCCACCAGCACCAGGAACCCAACCAGCATCATCAGGGTGAACAGGTAAACGATCGGCGCGCCGGTCCAGGGCCGCAGCCTGCCGGTCAGTTGCAGCGTAAACAGCAGCCCGCCCACGGCTGGCCCGGACATATTGGCCACCTGAAAGACGGTCGCGCCCCAGGTCACCGCGTTCACGAAGTCTTCCTTCTCTACCAGCGAGGGCAGCAACGCGCTCGCCGCCGGACCGCTGAATGCGCGCCCCAGCCCGATCCCCACCAGCACCGCGTAGATAGGCCACACGCCCGTGCCCAGCCAGCCGCCGCCGTGCAGCCACGTGCCGGTCCGCGCCATCCACAGCAGCACGCCCGTGCACACGGCCTGCAGCCCATAACAGGCCAAGATAATCCATCGCCGGTCATACCGGTCGGCCACGTGTCCGGCGGGCAGCACGCAGAAGATGCCCGGCAGAAACAACGCCAGCCCGGTGTAGCCGAGCGAGAGCGCCGAGTGGGTAATCTGATAGACCTGCCAGGCCACCGCGACCGACTGGGCCTCGGCTCCGAGGATGACCATCAGGCGGGCTGACTGGTACAGGCGAAAGTTCTTCGAGCGAAAAGCGCCACGGTAGCGGGATCGAGCGGGTTCGAGTGCGGCTGGCATCGGTCCCTATGGTTTCACAGAAAGGTTAGAGTTGGCCTCTACAGAGCACATCAATTCAGCAACCCTTCCCGTCGCCCGGCATCGCCGTTGCCTGTTTTCTTGGTTGTCAGGTTGTTGCTTGTTTTCTTGGTTGTCATTCAGGAGCGAAGCGGAGGAATCTGCTTCTGTCTTTGTTCTTGCTGTTGTTCTTGTTCTCGGGGTAGGTCCGGGTTTTAGCCCGGACATCAAAACTCACCGCAGAAGCCCAACCCATACCCTGGGTGCTCTAAAAGCACTGAAGGTTCGCCCCAGGTAACCGGGAACAAAAGAAGAAGAGAGCTGAAGGCCCGACCTATCCCCGCCACGAACACTGTCCTGCCGGACGGGCCTCCTACGCGGAGGGCGGGCGTTCACACGCCTTTTTCCTGCTTCGCGTGCTGGTAGGAAAAGATCAATGCCCTAAATACTGCTTATACTGCGTCTCCACCACGCCGGTCCGCCGCGCCAGCTCCAGCTTCGCCTGGTTGTACTGAAACTCCGACTGCACCACCCGCGCCTGGGCCCCGGCCAGCGACGCCTGCGCCCGCACCACCGCCAGATTGTCATCCACCCCGGCAGTAAACCGCAGCGTCGCATCATCCAGTTCCTGCTGCGAGAGCGCCACATTGCTCCGCGCCACATTCACCAGCTCGGCCGACGACTGCACATCCAGCATCGAGGTGCGAATCTCCGCCTCAATCTGCGTCTTCAGACCGGCAATCTGCTGCCGCAGCGCGGTCAACTGCGCCGACGCCACTTCACGTTCGCCGCGCAACTGGCCTTCCTGAAAAATAGGAAACTTCAAGCTCCCAATAGCGGTAAAGTCCCCGTGATACGAGCCGCCGGTCACGCCCAGCACGCCGTAATATCCACTCACCCCCACCGTCGGCAGGTACTGGTAGCGCACCGCCTTGCGGGTCTCGTCCGCCACCCCCAACTGCGCGGTCAGCGAGAGCAGGTCCTTGCGCCGCGTATAGGCCAGCGCACGCGCATCGTCGATCGACAGCGCCTCAAACGAGGCAAACGGAACCTTATCGGTCAGAATCAGTTGCTGGTCTGCCGCAATCCCCATCGCCCGATTCAGCGCAATCTTATCCTTCGCAAAGGCATTCTCGTCGGCGATCAGGGTCTGCTGCTCCTGCTGCAACTGCACCTGCGCCCGCAGCACGTCGATATGCACGCCCACGCCTGCCGCCTGCGAGGCCCGCGCATGTTCCAGCACCAGCTCATCCTGCTTCACCAGCGCGCGCGCATTGTCGATCTGCGCCTGATCCGCCAGCGCCTCCAGGTACACCGTGCCCACGTTCAGCACCACGTTCCCCAACTGGTTCTTGGTGTCCCACGCCGCCGCATCTCCGGCCTTCCGCGCCGCACGATAAAGAAAATATGCAGGCACATTGAAGAACGTCTGCGAGAGCGAGACCTGCGCGTTGGTCGTATTGACCTTCACGATCTCGGGGATCACGATGTTGGTGAAGCCGGGGATATCAATACCCGCAAGCGCGCTCGGCTTGAACCCCAGCGCCACCAGGTCGATCTCCTGAGCGCGGCTATACGCCGAGGCCTGAATATCGGGCAGCAGCGCATTGCCCACGGTCAGAATCTGTCCGGCGACATACCGCTCCTGCTGCTTCTGCACTGCGAGCTGCGTGTTGTTCAGCTCGCCCAGTTTGATCGCGTCGTCCAGCGACAGGGGCAGCGCATCGGGAGTCGCATGGTCGCGGGTCGGGAAGGCAACGGGCGTAGCGCCGGAGCTGGAGGACGATCCGGCCTGTACCTCCAGCCGCGCAACCGCACTCGGTGCAGCGGGCAGGTCGGCCGGAACGTGGTTCTCTGCCAGGTTCTGCCCGAATGCCAAACCTGAGGTCAGAACGCAGCCCATTGCCGCTGCTCGCAGTAGCGGCTTGACCGCTGGACCCTGATACATACCTTTGGTGGACGTGGAAACCATTTGTCTTCTTTAGAGTGCCACGGCAAGCCTGCGGTTGCGAAATTGTTGCCTGATTAAAGCACTTCGTGCCGCCCTCGGGGCTATATAGGGAAATCAGCCTCTGTGGGCCTCCCGCCGGTCGGCAGCGAAGATCTTTATTTCCGGCCAACGGGAGGAGCACGCGAAGCAGTAAAAAGGCGTGCAAACGCCCGCTCCGCGCACAGCGGGCCCGTCCGGCAGGACAGAATCTTTTCTCAGCGGCTAAAGCCCCCATCGCGCTCAGCTAAAATACGAACGAGTCCCCTATGCGTCTTATTCCTATGATGAATACTCCTCGCCGCTTCCTGGCCCTGTTCGCCGCCGCCCTGCTGCTCGCGCTTCCCGCTGCCCGCTCCGCCCACGCCCAGGCCGCCGTGCCTCCCGGCCAGGGGGATACCTTCCGCGACACCTCCATCCTCAAGCTGCCCGCCGACGCCACCAAGGGCGTCGCCATCCTCGAGTTCGAAGACCTCGAGTGCCCGGCCTGCTCGCACGCCTTCCCCATCGTCCACGCGGCGGTCGAGAAGTACCAGATCCCCTACATTCGCCACGACTTCCCCCTCCAGATGCACCTCTGGAGCCGCGACGCGGCCATCACCGCCCGCTACCTGCAAGACAAGGTCTCGCCCTCCATCGCCGAGCAGTACCGCCGCGACGTCTTCGCCAACCAGAGCAGCATCGCCAGCAAGGACGATCTCGGCAACTTCACCCGCAAGTGGTTCGGCACCCACGGCCAGCAGATGCCCTTCGTCATGGACCCGGCGGGCCGCTTCGCCGCCGAAGTGCAGGCTGACTACACCCTTGGCGAACGCGTCGGCCTCAGCCACACCCCCACCATCTTCGTAATCACCCAGACCGGCTGGATTCAGGTCGTGGACGTAACCCAGCTCTACAGCACCATCGACCAGGCGCTCGCGCAGGCGAAAAACAAGCCGGTTGTCCACACCGGCGTCCGCAAGCCAGCGACCTCGCAGAAGTAACATTTCTTATTGAAAAGGCGGGACTTCGGTCCCGCCTTTGTCATTCCCCCAGCATTCTTTCCACAGTTTTTCAACACCAGAGAATCGAGCCTATCCATGCCAGAACCCACCGTCCTAGACGGCATCGCCATCGCCTCCGAGATCAAAGCTGAAGTCGCCCTTGAGGTCCAGGGCCTCAAGGCTCGCGGCGTCAACCCCGGCCTCGCCGTCATCCTCGTCGGCAACGTCGCCGCGTCGGAGATCTACGTCCGCAGCAAGGTCAAGACCTGCGCCGAGCTGGGCATCTTCTCCGAGATGCTCACCCCGCCCGAGACCGTCACCACCGAAGAGCTGCTGGTGATGGTCCAGTCCCTCAACGCCCGCGAGGACATCGACGGCATCCTGATCCAGCTCCCCCTACCGGCTCACGTCAACACCAAGCTCCTGCTCGAAGCCATCTCGCCCGACAAGGACGTCGACGGCTTCCACCCGGTCAACGTAGGCCGCTTGCAGAGCGGCCAGCCCGGCCTGCAACCCTGCACCCCGGCCGGCGTCATGGAGATGCTGCGCCGCCGCAACATCGACGTCACCGGCAAGAACGCGGTCGTCATCGGTCGCTCGGACATCGTGGGCAAGCCCATGTCGATGCTGCTCCTGAACGCCTCGGCCACGGTCACCATCTGCCACAGCCGCACCTTCGACCTGCCCGCCGTCACCCGCAACGCCGACATCCTGGTCGCCGCGATTGGCCGTCCCGGCTTCGTCAACTCCACGATGGTCAAGCCCGGCGCGGTCCTGATCGACGTGGGCATCAACCGCCTGACGGACGCCAATGACGTAGCGCGTTTCTTCCCCAACAACCCTGACCGCGAGGCACTCTTCCTGCGTCGCGGCTCGGTGGTGATCGGCGATATCGACCCCGCGGCCTTTGCATTGTCGTCGGCCTACACGCCGGTCCCGGGCGGCGTCGGCGCGCTGACGATTGCCATGCTGATGAGCAACACAGTCAAAGCCGCAGCCCTGCGCCGCGCTTAGTACTTCGTACCGTTCTCGGGGCGGTATGGGTGGATTATCTTCTGAGGTCCTCCCGTTGGTCGGAAGCGAGCACCGCTTATTTCCGACCAACGGGAGGACCAATGCTCTTTAAATCCCCCAGACAAGTATGAAAGTCACGAAGTGACCGCCCCGCGCGCAGGAGGCCCGTCCGGCAGGACAGTCCTTCAGCTATCTTTCCGATAAAGCAGATTCTTCATAGCCGACCGCCGCGCCTCATTCAGCCCGGCATCCCCACGCTCCTCGGCAGCCGAGTCCTCCGCTTCCAACTCCGGCAGGCTACACTCCGGACAGCGATTCGCGAAGCCCGGCTTATCCGGCTTCAGTTCAAACTCTTCTTCGCACACCACACACACTTTGATAGGAAAAGGCATCGTTCAAAACTCCACCCTTAGTTTATCGAACAAAGCCGTTATCCTAGCCCACAGACACATGTGTTCACCCACGAGATCCCGATGCTCCGCGTAGGCCTCACCGGCGGCCTCGGCTCCGGCAAGTCCACGGTCGCCGCGATGCTCGGCGCGCACGGCGCCCACATCCTCCAGGCCGACGAGCTGGGCCGCCAGCTCATGCAGCCCGGCCAGCGGGTCTTCGGCGAGATCGTCTCCCACTTCGGCCCCGAGGTCCTTGCCGCCGACGGCACCCTTAACCGCGCCATCCTGGCCCGCCTCGCCTTCACCGACGGCCGCGTCGAAGAGCTGAACGCCATCGTCCACCCCGCCGCCATCGCCCAGCAGACCGAGCTGGCCGAGGCCATCTTCACCCGCGACCCCGCCGCCATCGTCGTAGTCGAGTCGGCCCTCATCTTCGAGACCAAATACGGCGGCCCCAACGGCTGGCGGCACCGCTTCGACAAGCTAATCCTGGTCACCGCCCCCGAGCCATTAAAGATCGCCCGTTTCATAGCCCGCAGCGGCCCCGGCGACCCCGAATCCCTGGCCGCCGAGGCCCGCCGCCGCCTCGCCTCCCAGATCACCGACGCCGAAAAGGCCCCCGCCTGCGACTTCATCGTCCACAACGACGGCACCCTCGAAGACCTCCAACGCCAGGTCGACGACCTCTGGCCAAAACTCCTCGCAGCCTCCCGCCAGCCCACCCACTAAGGACACACCTCCAGCCGCACCACCTCCGCCCCGGCTCATAGTCGTTGTTGCCGTTGCCCGTCCTGTTGTTGCCGTTGCCTGTTTTCTTGGTTGTCATTCAGGAGCGAAGCGGAGGAATCTGCTTCTGCCGTTGTTCTTGCTTTTGCCTCTGGGGTAGGTCCGGGCTTTAGCCCGGACATTAAAACCCGCCACAGATGCGGGCTTTAGCCCCCGAGGTATGCTTTCTTCAAAAGTTGCAAAGACGTCCTGCCGGACGGCCCTCCTACGCGGAGGGCGGGCGCTCCCACGCCTTTTTCCTGCTCCGCGTGCCCCTCCCACTAGCCGGAACGATAAAATAAGCTGAGCGTCCAAAGGTTCTCCACCACAATGAAGCTACGCCCGGTCCTCCTCGTACTCGTCCTTCTCTCAGGCTTCTATTACCTGACCACGCGCGGCGCGGCGCACCACCCCTGGCTCCGCTGGGCCGCCCCCCCGGCCACCGACGGCATCGCCCACATCGACTCCACCAGCGGCCCGCTCGGCACCTTCCAGCTCACCGAAGCCGCCGCCGCCCCGGCCTACGACGCCGAGGAGCAGGAGAACATCGCCGTCTACAAAAAGGCGCTGCCCTCGGTCGTCAACATCACCTCCACCGCCGTCGAGTTCGACTTCTTCAACCGTCCCGTCCCCCAGCAGGGCCAGGGCTCCGGCTTCATCCTCGACAAGCAGGGCCACATCCTCACCAACAACCACGTCATCAACAACGCCCAGCACGTCGAGGTCACCCTCGCCGACAAGCACCAGTACAAGGCCCAGGTCGTCGGCATCGACCCCGGCCACGACCTCGCGCTCCTCCTCGTCAACGCGCCCAACCTCACCCCGGCCACGCTCGCGCAGTCGAACGGCCTCGTCGTCGGCCAGCGCGTCTATGCCATCGGCAACCCCTTCGGCCTGTCTGGAACGATGACGCGCGGCATCATCTCGGCCATCCGCTCCATCCGCGGCGAAGGGGGCAATCCCATCGAAGACGCCATCCAGACCGACGCCGCCGTCAACCCCGGCAACTCAGGCGGGCCGCTGCTCAACTCGCGCGGCGAGGTCATCGGCATCACCACCCTCATCGCCTCTGGCGGAGCCAACCAGTCCGCGGGCATCGGCTTCGCCATCCCCATCAACACGGCCAAGGCGGTGCTGGACGACTTCGCCAAATATGGCCGCGTCCGCCGCCCCTCGCTCGACATCGTCACCTTCCCCATCGGCCCCGACGTCGCCGACCAGATCGGCCTCGCCGCCGACTACGGCATCCTGATCGAGCGCGTCCTACCCGGCGGAGCCGCTGAAAAAGCGGGCCTGCACGGCGGCACGCAGCGCGTCTACCAGGGCAATACGCCGGTCATGCTGGGCGGCGACCTCATCGTCGGCATCGACGGCCAGGAGATCACCAACCCGCAAGACCTAAGCGCCGCGCTCAACTCGCACCGCGCCGGAGACACCGTAGAACTGACGATCTTCCGTGGCCGCCGCCAGCTCAACATCAAGGTAGTGCTGTCAGACGCCAAGGCATCAGCAGGCGAACAGGCTTAAAAGCGCCCTAACGCCGGGCGGGCGGCACTTCGTGCGGTGCTCGGCTTCGCGTGGCCCTCCCGCCGGTCGGCAGCGAACATTGATTCCGACCAGCGGGAGGACCACGCGAAGCAGTAAAAAGGCGTGCAAACGCCCGCCCTCCGCGCAGGAGGCCCGTCCGGCAGGACACGTCTTTGCACATTCCTTACGTCCTTCGGTATCTAATAGGGCTTGTGAACCCGTCCGTCGCCACACCGCAGATCGAAGCTCCCGAACCCGTCTTCAACTGCCCCCAATGCAGCCACTGGCTTCCCGCCGGCACAATCGCCTGCCCCGACTGTCAGCACATCATCTACTCCGACCACCTCCGCCGCATCGCCCTCGCGGCCAACGAGCAGGAGCGCAGCCAGCAGTGGGCCGCCGCCCGCGAGCTTTGGCAGACGGCCCTCCCCTGGCTCCCTCCCGGCACCCAGACCGACAGCGTCCACGCCAAGGTCCAGCAGCTCACCGCCCGCATCCAATCCGGCGAAGACCGGAAGGCCCGCTGGACTAAGCGGCTCGGCCCCCTGGCCCCGGCGGCCTTCTTCCTCCTCAAGGCCAAGTCGCTCCTCTTCCTCGTCTTCAAGCTCAAGTTCCTCCTGAGCTTTGTCGTCTTCTTCGGCCTGTACTGGGCGCTCTTCGGCTGGAAGTTCGGCCTCGGCTTCACGCTATCCATCCTCATCCACGAGATGGGCCACTACGTCGCCGCCCGCCGCCGCGGCCTCAAGACCGACCTGCCCGTCTTCCTCCCCGGCCTCGGAGCCTACGTCCGCTGGTACGCCCAGGGCACCACGCTCGAGACCCTCGCAGCCATCGCCCTCGCGGGACCGACTTACGGCTTCATCGCGGCGTTGGCCTGCGGCGTCATCGCCATCGCGACGCACTCGGCCCTCTTCGCCGCGCTGGCCCACACCGGCGCGTGGCTCAACCTGCTCAACCTCATCCCGGTCCTCGGGCTGGACGGCGCACAGGCCACCTACGCCCTCAACCGCCTGCAACGCGGCCTGATCCTGGTCACGAGCCTCATCTTCCTCGCGATCTCACACGAGTGGGTCTTCCTCTTCATCGCTCTGGGCATGGGCTGGCGCACCTTCACCGGCCCCGAACAGGAAAAACCCAGCACCCCCACCATGATCCGCTACGTACTGCTGCTCTTCCTTCTCGGCGTCGTCATCTACGTCTTCCCCGACACCGGCCGCCGCTTCTAACCTCACCACGGCAGCCAAAGGGAAGAATCTGCCCTTGCCTTTGTTGTTTCTTGTTTCTTGGTTTAGTTGTTGTTTGTTTTCTTGGTTGTCATTCAGGAGCGAAGCGGAGGAATCTGCTTCTGTCGTTGCCTTTGCTCTTGCCGTTGCTCCTGGGGTAGGTCCGGGCTTTAGCCCCCGAGGTATGCTTTCTTCAAAGCCCCCATTGCGCCCAGGGCGGGAATGCAAGCATCTTTTTACTGCTTCACTTGGCACAAAGTGCTAGTTTGACAATCATGCACGTCACGCCCTCCAGCATCGCGGCCATCGTCATCGCGCTCAGCTTCGCGGCGGGCCTGAATGTCTACGCCACGGTCATGTCTCTCGGCCTGATGGCGCGCCTGCACTGGGTGGCCCTTCCTCCCGGCCTAGAGTCCCTCCAGAACCCCTGGATCATTGGCTCCAGCGCCCTTCTCTTCGCGGGCGAGTTCGTCGCCGACAAGATCCCCGGCTTCGACCTCTTCTGGAACGCCCTCCACACCTTCATCCGCATCCCCGTGGCGGCGCTTCTGGCCTACGCGGCCAGCTCGCACCTCTCGCCGGAGCTGCAACTCCTCATCACCTGTATCGGCGCGGCCTTCGCCACCATCGCCCACAGCTCCAAGACGGCTCTCCGCGTAGCCGTCACCCCCAGCCCCGAGCCGGTCTCGAACGTCGCTCTCAGCACGGCGGAGGACGGCCTCTCGATGGGCGTAGTCTGGGTCGCCCTGCATCATCCGTGGATCGCAGCCAGCACGGTCCTGGCGCTCAGCATCGCCGGAGTCATCATGATGCTCCTGAGCTTCCACCTGCTGCGCAAAGCCTTCCACCGCCTGCGCAACCAGCTCCGCGAAGCCTTCTAAGACACAGTTTCAACCGCGCCATCCCCGCAAGCTGGTGAGAAGGCGAAGGCGAAGGCATTGTTGTCGTTGCTGTTGTTCTTGCCGTTGCCTGTTTTCTTGGTTGTCATTCAGGAGCGAAGCGGAAGAATCTGCTTCTGCTTCTGCTGTTGCCGTTGCTTTTGCTTCTGGGATAGGTCCGGATTTTACCTCGGACGCACATAGGGTTTTAGCCCCCGAGGTATGCTTTCTTTCCCCAGCCACAGAAGCGGGTGCCACATGCTCGCATCTGTGGTGGAGCTCCAACGAGCCACAACCGCCCTATAGCGCTGAAGGCGCGCCCTATACCAGCCTAGGGCGAAGCCCTAGGTAACCGAACATCGCGGCAAGACAAGGGCTGAAGGCCCGACCTATCCCCACCACAAACCTGTCCTGCCGGACGGGCCTCCTACGCGGAGGGCGGGCGTTCACACGCCTTTTACTGCTTCGCGTGCCGGTCGGAAACTTTCAAATACCGCCGCCCCACTGCCTGATACTCCCCCGAGACCACCCGCCCAATCGCCTCCGCATAAGCCTGATGCTCCTGCACCAGCACTCGCGCCGAGAGCGTCTCCTCGGTATCTCCATCTTCTACAGGAACGGTCCGTTGCAACACGATCACCCCATGATCCAGGTGCTCATCCACAAAATGCACCGTACACCCGGTCACCTTGACCCCGAACTCCAGCGCCTGCCCCTGCGCATTCAACCCCGGAAACGCAGGCAGCAACGAAGGATGCACATTCAGAATCCGATCCGGAAACGCCGCCACAAACCCCGGCGAGACCAGCCGCATATACCCAGCGAGGCAAACCAAGTCCACCCCAAACTCCCGCAGTCGAGCGATAAAGAGCTGATCCCGCTCCTCCGGGGTCAGCCCGGCGGCAGGGATCGCAAAGCTGGGAATCCCCAACGCCCGCGCGGCCTCCAGCCCCGGCGCGGCCGCCCGGTTCGAGAGCACGACAGCGATCTCCACCCCCGGCAGCCCACCCTCGCGGATCGCCTCCGCGATCGCCAGAAAATTCGACCCCCGCCCCGACAGCAGAATCCCCAACTTGACCATTAGTTGTAAACGACCTTACGCGTCCCCCGCGTAATCCGCCCGATCAGGAAGTGCCGTTCATTGGCCCGGTTCAGAATCGCCTTCACCTTCTTCACCTGCTCCGCCGGAATCACCGCGATCAGCCCGATGCCCATGTTGAAGGTCCGGAACATCTCGTCCTCGTCCACATTGCCGAGCTGCTGCAAATGCTCAAACAGCGGCGGCACCGGCCAGCTCGCCCGGTCGATCACCGCATCCAGTCCCTTGGGCAGAATCCGCGGCAGGTTCTCGGTAATACCGCCGCCGGTGATATGCGCCATGCCCGAGACCAGCCCCGGCCCCGTCAGCTTCTTGATGACGCCCAGGTAGCTCCGGTGCGTCCGCATCAGCGCCGCGCCGGTCTTGTCCTTCAGCTCGTTCACGTACTGCTCCGGCCCGTACTTCGCCACCTCGAAGAGCAGCTTCCGCGCCAGCGAGTAGCCGTTCGTGTGCAGCCCGTTCGAGGGCAGCCCCAGCAACACATCGCCGTTCACGATGCCCGCGCCGGTGATGATATTCGGCCGGTTCACCGCGCCGATGATCGTTCCCGCCAGGTCATACTCGCCGTCCGCGTAGAACCCCGGCATCTGCGCCGTCTCCCCGCCGATCAGCGCGCAGCCATTGGCCCGGCAGGCCTCCGAGATGCCGCGCACGACCGTCTCGACGACCGAGTTCTCGAGCCGCCCTGTCGCCAGATAATCAAGGAAGAACAGCGGAGTCGCACCCTGCACGGCGATGTCGTTCACGCAATGGTTCACCAGGTCCGCCCCGACCGTATGGTGAATCCCCAGCTCGAAGGCCACCTTCAGCTTGGTGCCCACGCCGTCCGCGCTCGAGACCAGCACCGGCTCGGGATACTTGGCGAGGTCCAGCGCAAACAGCCCGCCGAAGCCGCCGATCTCGCTCAGCACCTGCTTGTTGAATGTCTTGCGCGCCAGCATCTTGATGCGCTGCTTGGCCCGGTCACCGGCGGTGATATCGACACCGGCATCGGCGTACGAGACCGTGGCCCCGCCGCTGTTTTTCTTGGCAGCCGGTTTTGTCTCGCTCTCCGCGTCGGGCAGCGGCAGCTCATAGTTCGGCGCAAATTCCTGCACCTGATCCAACGGATTGTCGATCTGCAAGGAATCAGTTTTTAGCTTAGTTTTTTCTGGCAAGGTGCAAACTCCGTGAATGGAACCCCTAGTTTATCAGGGCTTTTTTCCACGGAATCGAAACTACCCCTTCTTAATGACACGGTTTCAACCGTGCCATCCCTCATATGCCCGGAACGCGGCTTTAGCCGCGCAAGAACTCTCTTGTAAAAGATGAAAAAATCTCCTGCCGGACAGGCCCGCTACGCGCGGGGCGGACGTTCGCACGCCTTTTTAAAGGGGTTTATATACTTAACACCCTTAGCTTCAAAACCACAGTAAAATGCGTCTATGGAACTGACACCGGATCAGATTTGGTGGAATCTTGTCGAACTTCGATACGAGTTGCTAACAAACCGGCTGCAACATCTTGAATTGTTGGATTGCCTAGAGAAGCAAGCCACAACTCGTATGTGCGTCCCCACTTCGCATCAAGATATTGCCGCTGAAATTGCCAGTACTCGTTCTGAGTTGGGTCTAATGCGTGAACAGCACGACCAATTGCTTCGTCGTAAGCTTTCTGTGAATCGAAAGTTATCAATCTAACCCCTCAAAAACTCGCGCCAATTTAATCTCAAGCGCCTTTGCAATACGCCTTAGTGTGCTATACGTTGGGTCAAAACGGCCGTTCTCTATGGCCGAGATAGACTCCCGCGATAATGTCGCATGGTCCGCCAGGATCTGCTGCGTCCAACGACGCTCGACACGCAAAACACGTATCCTTCGTCCAAGCGCCTTGCAGTCCGCAGTTGCCATCCTTCAAGGATGGCCGTAGGATTGGGGGTGGGCGTGAAGTATGCTTCACACGAGTCAGTGTTGTGTCGAGTAGTCGTGAACTGCGCACTAGCTAGGAAAGGTGTCACGTCGTGTACAGATCATTCATTCTTGTCGCCACCCTCTTCACAGTTGGGCTGGTGACCTTAGTAGCAATTAATGGGCGTGCGGTAACGCAGCCCTCCTCCGCGCCACTCTCCCAACCAGCCGTATCCGTAACGCCTAGATCGGCGGAAGTAGACGACCCCGAGCTGCGCATGGTGCCCAATCTATTTGGCACAAATGCTATTTCAGATGGGCGGACGTATAGCGTCCTTCTTATCGACGACAACAAGAACAAGATCCCTACCGGCACGGAACTGTTCGTCCAGGGAACGATATCGAATCTATCTTGGACGCGAGACAATACTTGCGACTGGACCCTGATCAATGGTCGAGCAAGTATCCAACACGGCGACAATCCCTTGCTGTACTGCCGGTTCTCTGTGGCCCTCACTGAAAAGCGCGTAGACGGCGAAGACATGTGGCCCGCCGCAGCGCTGGTGTGCGACGTTACGCCACGAGAGCTGAAAGAAGTTTTACGGCTTTACCACCATGGCGATACCGTGCAGGCACACGGTACCTATGCGGCGTCGCTAGACTTCGAAGCAGTCTCCAATTCACTAGGTCGATTCGGTGCGCCGCTCCTTGAGGACTGCACGTTCGCCAGTCCAACAAAGCATGTTGTACGAACTGCAGAAGAGGCGAAGAGCGCCGTTGCAGACAACTGGGGCGACGCGACAACGATGCGCGCACTGCAAAAGCCCACGGCTAAGAACGAAGCCTCGGCCAGCCAGATCTACTCGCTGATGGATAAGGGCTACAGAGAGCACCCTGGCCCGCAGCCCGGCGCGGACAATGCCTTTGAACGTCCGGCGAACGAATCGCCCGCCAGACCGCAAGCGGCGGCGGCGGCGGCGGCGGCGGCGGCGGCGAAACCCGTCGCCACAGCGTGGGTACAGCCGCCACGCCTGCTGGTCAAAGTTGACCCCGTATACCCAGAGGGAGCACGTGCGAAGGGCATAGCCGGCATGGTTGGGGTTGGGTTTACTATCGATCCACAGGGTCATCCGGTAGACCTGCGCGTGGTCAAGTCAGTGTGCCCGTCGCTCGACCTGGCTGCACTCGATGCGGTTTCGAAGTATCGATTCGCACCGCCCGCGGATTCCGGGCCTCATAACATGCAGGTTGGCATTACCTTTAGATAAAGTCAGGAGATTGCTATGGATACCGTGACAAAAGCTATTGTGGAATTTAGAAAGGACCTACTCAATTCAGACATAACAGCATTGGAGTGCCAAGCCAATGTGCTGGCGTTGAAGGCTACGTTACTGGCTCTGGGTGGCCCAGATGCGGCAACTCTATTTGAGCACCACTTTCAGATTGAGCGCGGTAAGCTTGTTGAACGGATAAAAGAATTTCAAACTGCCGCGCAGACACTTCAGACAATAATTGAAAAATCTGTTCCGGCGTCACCAGAACCTCCTATTAATTGAATCTATTGTCGAACAAGAAGGCCGCCCTAATCGGCGGCTTTCTTGTGTTTGTACGGATCAACGAGCTTCTCCTCCTCAGCACGCTTCACCGCCGCCTTGGACTTCGGCTGGGGCTTGTACGCGAGGACCTTGTCGATCATTCGCACCAGATCAGGTGGAAGCTTCTTCATGCGATCAACCTCGCGTATGTCAATCGTTTTCCGTCCGCAGCAGCGATGAAGTTATTCAGCCGAATCAAGGTGTGATCTTTCACGTTGGCGTCGTTCAGGCGGAACGTTACCTCGTTTACGTAGCGGTCCAGATGTTTAGCGCTCACCTGATGCCACACCCCCACTATGCCACGTTTCAACAATGCCCAGACACTCTCGATGCCGTTTGTATGAATACCATCACGATGGAACTCACCTGCGGAGTGCATCACAGTCAAATGGTCGTAGGCCGTACCACGCAATCCGACATAACCGTACGCCTCATCCGTGCACACAACAGAACCGGGCGCTACAAGAGCCTGCACGGTGCCCTGTAGCACCGTCCTGGTGGTGTTCTTGATTATCTTCGCGATGGTGCGACCGCCGCGCTGACGCAACCCCATTACGACCGTCTTGCCGACGGTGCCGCGTCCGGCATTGAGCTTCTTCTTTGCGTGCTTGTTCTTTTCCTTGCCGCCTACGAACGTCTCGTCCACTTCGACGACGCCAAAGAGCTTTGTGGGCGTCGTTGAATCGTCTCCACATGCCTCGCGTAAACGTTGCAGCATAAACCACGCGGACTTCTGCGTAATCCCAATCTCCTTGGCAAGCTGCATCGAGCTGATTCCCTTGCGTGCAGTTACGACAAGGTACATGGCGTACATCCACTTGTGCAGCGGAATGTGGCTGCGCTCGAAGATGCTGCCGGTGCGAATGGTGAAGTCGAGCTTGCAAGGGTTGCAGCGATAGACACCCTTCTTGCGCGGTGTGATGCTCTGCTGCGTGCCGCATGTAGGACAAATGACACCGTTCGGCCACCGCCGGGCCTCCAGATAAAGCCGAGCCGTCTCGGCGTCGGGGACCATGGCAAAGAGTTCGAACATGCTGATCGTACTGCGACTCATGGATAACCTCAACTACACTGATTATAGCGCAGTTGAGGGTGTTAAGTATATAGGTCCCTTTTTAAAGCTTCGCGTGGTCCTCCCGCTGGTCGAAAACAAAAATGCACGCTGCCGACCAACGGAAGGCCCCAAAAAGATCATTCACCCATACCGCCCCGAGAACCGCACGAAGTGCCGTCCACACGCCGGACTGGCGGCACTTCGTGCGGTTCTCGACGCTTCGCGTAAAAACCTTTCCCTATACTGAACAAGACGCGGCCCAACCGCCCGAGGAATCCATGTCCACCAGCCGCCCCATGACCCGCTCCCGCGCCCTCCAGCAGCGCGCCGCCTCCCTCCTGCCCGGCGGCGTCGACTCCCCCGTCCGCGCCTTCCGCGCCGTCGGCGGCGACCCGCCCTTCGTCGCCCGCGCCCTCGGCGCCTACCTCCACGACGCCGACGGCAACCGCTACCTCGACATGTTCGGCTCCTGGGGCCCCATGATCCTCGGCCACGCCTTCCCCCCCGCCGTCGAGGCCATCCAATCCGCCGCCGCCCGCTCCGCCAGCTTCGGAGCCTCGCACGCCGACGAGGCCAACCTCGCCGAACTCGTCGTCCGCTGCTTCCCCTCCGTCGAGCGCCTCCGCTTCGTCTCCTCCGGCACCGAGGCCTGCATGTCGGCCATCCGGCTGGCCCGCGGCTTCACCGGCCGCAAGTTCATCATCAAGTTCGAGGGCTGCTACCACGGCCACGCCGACTCGCTGCTGGTCAAGGCCGGCTCCGGCATAGCCACCCTCGGCATCCCCGGCTCGGCGGGCGTACCGGAGGAGACCGCCATGCACACCCTGGCGCTCCCCTACAACGACCTCGCCGCCGTCGAGTCCGCCTTCGCCGCCTACCACGGCCAGATCGCCTGCATCATCGTCGAGCCGGTCGTCGGCAACGCCGGGACCATCCTGCCCGCGCCCGGCTACCTCGCGGGCCTGCGCGCCCTCACCCATCAGCACGGCGCGCTCCTCATCATCGACGAAGTAATGACCGGCTTCCGCCTCTCCCTCGGCGGCGCGCAACAAATCTACGGAGTCACCCCCGACCTCACCACCCTCGGCAAAATTGTAGGCGGCGGCCTCCCCTGCGGAGCCTTCGGCGGCCGCGCCGACGTCATGGAGCACCTCGCCCCGCTAGGCCCCGTCTATCAAGCGGGCACCCTCTCCGGCAACCCGCTCGCGATGGCGGCAGGCATCGCCACCCTCACCCACCTCATCGAGCACGAGCATGCCGTCTACTCGCACCTCGAGCGCATCACCCGCGCCATCGCCGAGGGCGTAGCGGCCATCGCCCACGAGCGCGGCATCCCCCTCACGACCAACCGCATCGGCTCCATGTTCACGTGGTTCTTCACCGGCCAGCCGGTCCACGACTTCACCTCCGCCGCCACCAGCGACGCGGCCTCCTTCGCCCGCTTCCACCACGCCATGATGGACCACGGCATCTGGCTCCCCCCCAGCCAGTACGAAGCCGCCTTCGTCAGCACGGAGCACGGCGACGTCGAGGTCGAGCTGATCCTCGAAGCCGCCCGCAAATCCCTCACCTAACCGCCAATCCGGGTACTCCGAAAAGCGCTGAAGGCCCGATCTATACCAGCCTGGGGCAAAGCCCCAGGTAACCGGGTGCGTAAGGATGTGAGGGCTGAAGGCCCGATCTATCTTTGCCACAGGTTTGTCTGCCGGACGGGCCTCCTGCGCGGAGAACAGGCGTTCCCACGTCTTTTTACTGCTTCGCGTGGCCCTCGTCCTTCGGCTCCATCCACATCTTCCCCACCACCACCAACACCACCAACATCCCCGCACAAACCGCAAACACATGCCGTACGCCGATCCTCTCGGCCAACTGCCCACTCAACACCAACCCCGCAATCTGAGCCGTAAACACCAGACTCATCACCGTCGATCCAACCCGCCCCATCAGCTCCGCCGGGGTCTCCTGCTGGATCATCACATTCGACGGAATCACAATCCCCGCCACCGCAAACCCAATCATCAGATCGCCCAGAATCGTCGCCCAGACAAACGGCACGGACGTCAGCACCACCAACCCCACCGCGATCCCGCCCAACCCGGCATACACCAGCGTCGTATTCTTCAGCTTCTTGCCAAAGGTGTTCAGCACGTTCACGCCCGCGAACATCCCCACCCCGATCATCGCGCTGGCCACGCCAAACACCTTCGTCGAAGCATGAAGCGTATCCCGCACATACACCGCGATCAGCGGCCCAAAGCAACCCAGCACAAACATCCCCGAGGCCAGCGCCAGGATCACGAACAGCAGCGCCGCATGGTGAACAATAAAGCCGATCCCCTGCTTCATATCCGGCCAGATGCTCGCCAGCCCGGTCTTGGAGCCGGTTTGGGGCGTGTCCTTGCCGATCAGCGCCTCGGCCTTCTTCTCCACGGAAGGACGGCTCAACGCGAGGCTGGCAATCAAGCTCCCCGAGGCCACAAAACTAATCGCATCCACCCAGAAACAGACCTTCTCGCCGAACGACGCAACCAGAAACGCCGCTGTCGGAGGCCCGACGATCCTCATCCCGAACATCACCTGCTGCATCAGCGAGTTCGCCGACCTCAGCCCATGCAGCGGCACCGCCGACCGTATGGCCACGCCCTGCGCCGGGCTGAAGAAACTGGAAACCACGCTGATCGCCGCCAGCACCAGATAAAAGCTCATGGCGCTATGGGCCACCATCAGCAGCAGCACCAGTCCAGCGCGGATCATATCGCTTGAAACCAACGTCGGCTTCAACGGCCAGCGATCGACGAAGACTCCAGCCAGCACACCCAGCACGGCGATGGGCAGCAGGTAAGAGATCTGCACACCGGTCACCTGTTCGGGTGTGGCGTGGAGCTTGAAGGTCAACACGCTGATGACGGCAAACAGCGCCAGAAAATCGCCGAAGTTGGAGACGATCTGCGCGTACCAGAGCCGACGCATGGTGGGAACAGCCAGCACCTCGCGCATAGACAGCGGTTCGGGCATACCAGTAGCGGAGGCGGTCGGAGCAGTGCTCATAGAGATGCCTCCATCTTACGTTCATTCCCGACCAACAGGAGAACCCCCCGAAGCATTAAAAAGGCGTGCAAACGCCCGTCCCACGCGCAGTGGGCCCGTCCGGCAGGACAGGTCTGTGGCAGGGACAGGTCGGGCCTTTGCATTTGATGACCTAGGGCGTTGCCCTAGGCTGGTATAGAACGCGCCTTCAGCGCTTTCTGAGGGTTAGACGGAGATGGAAATATTGCCCTTTCCCAATAGCCCCGAACGTACGCTATAAAAGCCCGCCCCAAATACATGTCGCGCACGGGACAAGAGCGCCAACGGCGCGCCCTATACCAGCCTGGGGCAAAGCCCCAGGTGAACGTCCCGATGCACGGATGAGGGCTGAAGGCCCGATCTATCGGCCGCCCCCGCCCCTCCCTACCCTCGAACCCACCGCTCCGGGGTCACCCACTTCGTCCCTAAAATCCGCTGAATCAACAGATCTGTGGCCTTGACGCTCTCCAACCGAGAAGCCCCCAACCCCAGATGCCCCCCATCGTGCAGCACCACGCTGCTCCCTTGACCAGCCTCGCGATTCCGGGCCACCCGGCTCTCAATCCGTCCCAGAAGGGTCTCGGCAGAGACGGGATTCCAATCCCCCACGATGCAGTTCCACATCACGGTGCTCATCCCCAGCTCCCGCGCCACGCGCATCACAGCCGGTCGACGCGCCCCATGAGGAGGCCGAAACAGCCTCACCGGCGCGCCAATCGCATCCTCGACCGCCTTCTGAGAATCCCCAATCTCTCCCCTGATCCGAGCCTCGGGCAGCAACGTCAGCTTGGGATGAGTCATCGTATGGCAGCCAATGGCGTGGCCTTCAGCCGCAATCTGCCGTGCCAGCAAGGGCTGCTCCTGCACAAATCTGCCGATCAAAAAAAAGGTAGCCCGCACCCGGTGCTTCGCGAGCACGGCCAGCAGCTCCGGCGTCGCCGCCGGATTCGGCCCATCGTCATAGGTCAGGGCGATCTCGTTGGGGTCGTCGCCTGCAACGATCGTCCGGCCGAAGATCTGCGAGGTCGGCCAGTTGGCGGCGTAGGCAAAACCACCCGCCGCCAACCCAACTGCCGCTACTCCCGACACGATCAGAGCACTCATCCCTTCAGCTTACCGCTACGGGAAAAACGTCCATACGTGCCACCGCGTTTCACCGTCACAAAACCGTGTTCTACCCGGCGTTTTTTACATGGTTCAGCACGGCTTCCGCGTGGCCTTCGGGCTTCACTTTGGGCCAGACGTGCAGCAGCCGCTGCTTGCCCTCGGAGTCCGCCGGAGCGATCAGGTAGGTCGTCCGCTCGATCCCCTTCACCAGCTTGCCGTACATGTTTTTCGGCTTAATTACACCGAAATAGTCGCAGATCTTCTCATCCGGATCGGCCAGCAACGGGTACTGCAGGTCGTACTTCACGGCGAACTTCTTCTGCGCCTTCACGGTGTCGCGCGAGATGCCCAGCACCACCACGCCCGCCTTGCGCAACTGGGTAAACGTGTCACGGAAACCGCACGCCTCGATGGTGCAGCCGGAGGTATCGGCGCGGGGATAGAAGAACAGAACCACGGGCGAAGCCACGTGATCCGCGAGCGAAACCGTGTTGCCATCCTGATCCTGCGTGGTGAAGTTCTCGACGATATCGTTCGGTTGTGTCGGTGCGCTCATGCCTGGGTCTCCTCTTCCGGTTTGGCCGTCAGTGCGGTCAGGGTCTTGTCCAGCGATACGGAATCTTCCACATTCAAAGCCTTCTGGGCGCGGTCGATCTGGCGCATCAGCCCGCTCAGCACGCGGCCAGGGCCGACTTCGATGAAGTGGGTCGCGCCTTCGGCTATCAGCAACTGGATGCACTCCACCCAGCGCACCGATCCGGTGACCTGGCGGACCAGGCAGTCGCGGACCTCGGATGCCTGGGTGAGCAGGCGCGCGTCCACGTTGGCCGCGACGGGGTAGGCCGGGTCGTTGAAGGTGATGCCTTCGAGCGTGGTGGCGAGGGCGTCCTCGGCGGGCTGCATTAGAGCGCAGTGGAAGGGGGCCGAGACCTTCAGGATCACCGTTTTCTTGGCTCCGGCGGCCTTGCACAGCTCGGCGGCGCGTTCCACTGCTGCCAACGAGCCGGAGATGACGGTCTGGTCGGGGGAGTTCAGGTTGGCCGGGGAGACGATCTCTTGAGGGCCGGTGGAGGCTTGTTTGCAGAGATCGGCGATCTGCGCGGCGGGCAGGCCGAGGATGGCGGCCATCGAGCCGACGCCGGGAGGGACGGCCTGCTGCATGAACTGGCCACGGGAGCGGACGGTGCGGACCGCGTCGGCGAACGAGAGCGTCCCGGCAGCGACGTGGGCCGAGTACTCGCCGAGCGAGTGTCCGGCGGCCATCGCGGGGGCGATCCCGAGGGGCTTGAGGGCGTCGATCAGGACCCGGTAGGCCGCGATGGAGACGGTCAGGATGGCGGGCTGGGTGTGCTCGGTGAGCTGGAGGTCGTCGGCGGGGCCGTCGAAGATCAGGCGCGAGAGAGGGAACTGGAGGGCCTCGTCGGCCTCTTCGAACGTCGTTCGGGCGCTCGGGAAGTTGTCGTAGAGGTCGCGGCCCATGCCGACGGTCTGGGAGCCCTGGCCGGGGAAGAGGAAGGCTGGTTTTAGAGTACTCATCGAGCTTGATGGTAAATCAGTACTTCGTACCGTTCTCGGGGTTGCATGGGTAAATAAGCGGCATGGGGCCTTCCGCTGGTCGGCAGCGAGCATCCTGATCCGGCTAATGGAGAACTACGCGAAGCGTCGAGAACCGCACGAAGTGCCGCCCGCCCGGCGTGAGGGCGCTTTTGTTGTTGCCTTTAGATACCGACGCCGAACTCCACGTCCTGCATTTCGTCGCCGGAGTGGGCGTAGAAGTCGTAGGGCGTGCGCCGGTTGAACTTGTAGCGCTGCCGCAGCTCGCGGCCGACTACCAGGCCGAGCGCGACGGCTCCCAGTCCGGCAGAGATCCAGGCAATCGTTCTCAACATCGTGGTCTCCTCCGGCGTCGCGGACGGCGCCTGGGCGGGAGCACTCTTTACGGGAGTTGCGTTTACAGAGGCGGCGAGGGGGGTGACCTCCTCAACCGTGGAGCCGAACATCCGGTTGCTGAACAGGGACTTCATGGTGGTTGGATGATACCGCAGGTTGATATCCGATGAATAGGAGGGTTGCGGGCGATTTGCCCTCCGCGTTCCCGTAAAGGTACGGATTGGAGGAGATCCGGGGCGTGTGTTTCGATTTTGGGAGATGGGTTTGAATCCGGGTTCAACCGTCTCCAGTGGCCCGGTGCGGTTGGAGGAGAGGGGAAGAAAGCATACCTCGGGGGCTAAAGCCCGCATTGGTGGCGAGTCTTAATGTCCGGGCTAAAGCCCGGACCTACCCCAGAAGCAACGGCAAGAACAGCGGCAGAAGCAGATTCCTCCGCTTCGCTCCTGAATGACAACCAAAAGAACAGGCAACGGCAAAAGCAAGAGAACAAACAACGGCAAAAGCAAAAGGGCAAGCAACGACAAAAGCAGCCACAACAGCAAAAGCAGTTGCAAGGATTCGCTAATTCACGTCTACGGTTTGGAAGCCGAGCGAGTAGAGGAGCGTCGTTACCGTCGCTCGGGCGTTCTTGCGGGCTGCGTCCAGAATCCCGTCGGAGAGGGCTGCCGCTTGTAGCTGCTGCTGGGCCTTTGCTCGGGTGTCCGATTCGAGGTTCTGGTCCACCGGCACCAGCAGGCCGGTCGAACGGGCGTAGACCCGCGTGTGCTGGTTGTCGAGCGTCGTCACGAACAGTTCGGAGGCTGGCAGGGTTACGTGGATCGATGCGCGGTTCGGGCCGCTGATCCGGACGTCCTCCGGCTTCAGCTTGGCCAGGTCGATGCCCGCGATGGACTGGCCGTGCACCACCATCAGCAGCCGGTCACCGGCCAGCAGGTCGGGGAAGATCGCGCTCGAACGGTTGCCCTCGACCACGGTATCCAGCGAGTAGACCACCGTCTCCAGACGGTTCAGCCGCTGGATCTTCTGGACCACGGCAGGGACGGAGGTGTCGAAGCTCGACGTCCGGCCGATGACTAGGCTGGCGATCCGGGCCATGGGGCCGGAGGTCGCGTTGCGCAGAAAGACGACCAGAGACGCCGCGCCCAGCAGCAGGGCGAAGAGGAAGAGCAGGAGGCTGCCGGAGGAGCTGCGGCCGGAGTTGTATTGGGTGGTCATAAGAGGATTCGATGCTCCTCAATGAGTTGGAGGATGGGGGATGCTGATTTCCCTTTGATAAGGCTTGCCCTACCGGACGGGCCGCCTGCGCGGCGGGCGGGCGTTTCCACGCCTTTTTATTGCTTCGCGCTGCCGACCAGCGGGAGGCCCCATGCTGACGATCCTGCCTATACCGCCCCGAGAACGGCACGAAGTGCCTTCGCTTGGTCCTCCCGTTGGTCGGAAACAGGAATGTTTGCTTCCGACCAATGAGAGAAACCTAGGCTTTGGCGGAGGGGACTGCGGTGTGGCTCGACTCCGACTGCGTGATCTGCGCGCGGCGGTTCTTGTGGCTGGCCCCAACGAAGTCGCGGAAGAGCGGGTGCGGCTCGAGCGGCTTCGACTTGAACTCGGGGTGGAACTGGCAGCCGAGGAAGAACGGGTGGTCCGGAATCTCGACGATCTCGACATACGTGGCGTCCGGCGTGGTGCCCGTCAGGCGCAGTCCGCCGCCAGTGAGGACCGCCTCGTACTCGCGGTTGAACTCGTAGCGGTGGCGATGACGCTCGGAGATCTCGGTGGTCCCGTAGGCCTTGGCGGCCAGCGAGCCGGGTTCGAGCACGCAGGCCCAGGCCCCGAGGCGCATGGTGCCGCCCATCTCTTCGACGCCCGTAAGCTCGCGCAGCTTGTAGATGATGCGGTGCGGCGTGGCCGGGTCGAACTCGCCGGAGTTGGCTCCCTTGAGACCGCAGACGTTGCGCGCGTACTCGATGCAGGCGGTCTGCATGCCGAGGCAGATGCCGAAGTAGGGCACCTGCTGCTCGCGGGCGTAGCGGATGGCGTTGAGCATCCCCTCGATGCCGCGCTTGCCGAAGCCGCCGGGGACCAGGATGCCGTCGAGTCCGGCGAGCTGCTGCTCGTAGTTCTCGGTCTCGAGCCCCTCGGCCTCAATCCAGGTGACGCGGAGTTTCAGGTTGTGCGCGAGCGCGCCGTGGACGAGAGCTTCCTTCAGGGACTTGTAGCTGTCCTCGTACTCGACGTACTTGCCGACGATGCCGATGAGCACCTCGTCCTGCGGGTTGTAGGCGCGCTGAACGATGTCCTGCCACTTGGTCAGGTCGGGGGTCTTGGCGTCGATGCGGAGGTACTTGAGGGCGAGGTCGTCGACGCCCTGCTCGGCCAAGTTCAGCGGCACCTCGTAGATGGAGGGCACGTCGCGGGCGATGATGACGGCCTTCTCCTCGACGTTGCAGAAGGCGGCGATCTTCGAGCGCATGTCGCGAGGGACGGTGCGGTCGGAGCGGCAGAGGAGGATGTCGGGCTGGATGCCGATGGAGAGCATCTCCTTGACCGAGTGCTGGGTGGGCTTGGTCTTCAGCTCCTGCGCGGCGGCGATCCAGGGGACCAGCGTCATGTGGACGAAGCAGGTGTTGTCGCGGCCCAGCTCCTGGCGCATCTGGCGGATGGCCTCGAGGAAGGGAAGCGACTCGATATCGCCGACGGTGCCGCCGATCTCCACGATGACGATCTCGGCGTCCTGCGCGACCTTGCGCATGGCGTTCTTGATCTCGTTGGTGACGTGGGGGATGACCTGGACGGTCTTGCCGAGGTAGTCGCCGCGGCGCTCCTTGGTGATGATCTGCTCGTAGATGCGGCCGGTGGTGAGGTTGTTGTCGCGGCTGAGCTTGGAGTGGGTGAAGCGCTCGTAGTGACCGAGATCGAGGTCAGTTTCGGCTCCGTCGTCGGTGACGAAGACCTCGCCGTGCTGGAAGGGGCTCATGGTGCCCGGATCGACGTTCAGATACGGGTCGAACTTCATCATGTTGATCTTGATGCCGCGTGCTTCGAGCAGGCATCCGATGGAGGCCGCTGCCAGGCCTTTACCGAGCGAAGACACGACGCCGCCGGTTACAAAGATGTACTTTGCAGACATGTCCGCGACCTCTTTGAAATGGGAATTTGATGGTGCGGTGTGTGCACAATCAAGTATCGCAGGGTTGGCGGTGGAGTGGCAATCCTGAAGGACGCGAGAGGGTCGGAAAAGGTGCAAAAGCGCAAAAGGCCACTGATATGCTTGCGCCATGATGGGGAACGTGTGGCTGAACTTGGAGCGGTCGGCTCTGCGCGGGATGGAGGCGTTCGGGAAGCGGTTTGGGCCGGGGCGGAGGCAGCCGGAGCATCTGCGGGCGGGACGGCGCGGGGAGATGGAGGCACTCTTCTTCTTGCGGCAGCAGGGATATGTGATCGTGGCCCGGCGGTGGCGGTGTACGGAGGAGCGGGGCGATCTCGACCTGGTGGGGTGGGATGGGGAGACGCTTTGCTTTGTGGAGGTCAAGACACGGTCCGCGCGGGCGCTTGTACCGGCAGAGATATCTGTCGATCGAGACAAGCAGAGGATGCTGCGGGCGATGGGGCGGGCTTATCTGCGGCGGATGAGCCGGGAGGAGCGGGAGAGCGTCTTAACGCGGATTGACGTGGTTTCGGTCTATCTGCCGGCCAGCGGAGTGGAGTGCGAGTTGTTGCGCGGGGCGGTGAAGACCACGGCTTGAGGAAGAAACAGGCTATGAGGGGTTAGCGGAGCGAGCCTCTCCTTCCCCCTGAGCGTCATTGTTGGCTCCAAAGCTAGACGGTCTGTTACGGCTCCGTATAGAAGGTGTAAGTCGCGGTGTAACGGACGCGTGTGGTGGTGCCCTCGTGGCCGGCGTCGCAGCCGCTGGTGGGGGCAGTGCCGCCGCGAGTGTCGGAGCGGCGCACCCAGACGACCGAGGCTAACGCTCCGGGCTGGGAAGCGGGCTTCGCTCGCAACAGCAGCCACGGGATGCTGTCGGCATCGGGCGAGGGAACCTTCTGCGCGACCTCACCCTTGACCGAGCTGCCGTCCTTCCACGTCCACGTGGGTCCGGCTCCGTGCGTCCCTACCGGGCTGCCGGTCTGGGTATCGACGAGCGTGGCCTCCGGCGCTTGAAACACCCAGGAGCCTTTCGTGCAGGCGTAGATCTGAACACCCCGGCCGGAGACGGTCTGGATGGGGTGAGCGGAGGAGGGGATTGTGTCCTCAGAGTCGGATGCCGAAGTCTGAGCGGGGGGATGGGCTGGAGCCGCCTGAGCTGGAGCCTTAGCCGGAACCTGGGGCGCGGCTTTGGGAGAGGCCTGGGCAGGAAGCTGGTTGGGGGTCTGGAGTGCGAGTGCCAGAGCGAGCGTGGGGAGAATCATCCGAACAGGCTAACACTGCCCGGTTAGGCTTGGGCGAGTCCGGGGATTTATACTGGAAACATCATGTCCGAGGTGAAGGTAACGGCGCCAGTTCGCCGCAAGAGTACGGCAAGGCGGCGTTGGCGAGCGGTAACACGAAAGCTGCGCGAGCTGGGGTCCATCGGCTCGGCGCTGGCCGGGACCGGGCACCCCTACATGGCGCACATTGTGCCGATGCGCCGGTGCAACCTGGCCTGTACCTATTGCAATGAGTTCGACGACCACTCGGACCCGGTGCCGATCGCGGAGATGGAGCGCCGCATCGACGAGCTGGGACGGCTGGGAACGTCGGTCATTACGATCTCGGGCGGAGAGCCGCTGCTGCACCCCGATCTCGACCGCGTGATTGCGCGTATCCGCAAGACCGGCGCGATTGCGGGCATGATTACTAACGGCTATCTGCTGATGCCGGACCGGATCGAGCGGCTAAACAAGGCCGGGCTGGATCACATGCAGATCTCCATCGACAACGTGATGCCGGATGCCGTGTCGAAGAAGAGCCTGAAGGTGCTGGACGCCAAGCTGAGGATGCTGGCCGAGCACGCCGACTTTCATGTGAACATCAACTCAGTCGTGGGCGGCGGCATCGCCAACCCGAATGACGCGTTGACCGTGAGTGAGCGTGCGCTGGGGCTGGGCTTCTCGTCTACCATCGGCATCATCCACGACGGCAGCGGGCAGTTGAAGCCGCTGGGCGACGCCGAGCGCGGCGTGTGGGAGAAGGTCCGCAGCCTGACGCGGCGCAGCTACTCCCGCTTCAATCACTTTCAAGAGGCCATCGCCAACGGCAAGCCGAACGACTGGCGTTGCCGCGCGGGTGCGCGCTACCTGTACATCTGCGAGTTCGGGCTGGTGCATTATTGCTCGCAGCAGCGCGGCTATCCGGGCGTGCCGCTGGCCGAGTACAAGCGCGCCGACGTGAAGCGCGAGTTCCTGACTGAGAAGTCGTGCGCGCCCAACTGCACCATCTCCTGTGTCCACCAGGTGAGCTATATCGACCATTGGCGAGCGCCGCAGACGTCCCATATTGCACCTCCTGGGACGTCTGATCTGGTACAGATCCGGTAGCCACGTAACGGCGCAGGCACCTCCCTGGCAATTCTTCGGCGAAGGCCGCGCTTCCGCTCCATGGCTCGAATAGCCTTAGGCTCGAACCGCTTTGCTTAGGATAAGGACATGAAAGAGTTTTCACGGATCTCGCGTCTGCCGCCGTATGTTTTTAACATCACCGGCGAGCTGAAGGCCGCTGCACGCAAGCGCGGCGAAGACATCATCGACTTCGGCATGGGTAATCCCGACGGCGCGACGCCTGCGCACATCGTCGAGAAGATGATCGAGGCGGCGCGCAAGCAGCAGACGCACCGCTACTCTCTCTCGAAGGGCATTCCCCGGCTGCGCAAGGCAATTTGTAACTGGTATGGTACGCGCTACGGCGTCGACCTCGACCCGAACACCGAGGCCATCGTGACCATCGGCTCGAAGGAAGGCATCGCGCACTTCTGCCTGGCGGTGCTGGACCGCGGCGACACCGTGCTGGTGCCGAACCCCAGCTATCCGATCCACATCTACGGGCCTGTGATCGCGGGCGCGGACATTCTTTCGATTCCGGTTCACTCGACCGAGGACTTTCTGGCGCAGGTCGAAGAGACGATTCCGCGCATGACCCCGCGGCCCAAAGTGCTGATCGTCAACTTTCCGTCGAACCCCACTGCGCAGTGCGTGGACCTTCCGTTCTTCGAGCGGCTGGTGGCGATCTGCAAGGAGTTCAACGTCATCCTGGTGCACGACTTCGCGTACGCCGACCTGGTCTTCGACGGCTATAAGCCACCTTCGGTGTTACAAGTTCCGGGCGCGAAGGATATCGCGGTCGAGTTCTTCACGCTCTCGAAGAGCTACAACATGCCGGGCTGGCGCGTCGGGTTCATGGTCGGAAACGAGCGTCTGGTGGGTGCGTTGGGGCGCATCAAGAGCTACTTCGACTACGGCACGTTCACACCGATCCAGGTGGCCTCCATCGCCGCGCTCGAAGGCCCGCAGGAGTGCGTGGCGGATATCGTCGAGACCTATCGGAGCCGCCGCGATGTGCTGGTGCAGGGGCTGAACCGTATGGGCTGGGAGACGCCGATGCCGAAGGCCACGATGTTTGCATGGGCGAAGATTCCGGAGCAGTACCGGGCGATGAAGTCGCTGGAGTTCTCGAAGAAGCTGCTGGCCGAGGCCAAGGTGGCGGTGAGTCCGGGGATCGGGTTCGGCGAGCAGGGCGATGAGTATGTGCGGTTCTCGCTGATCGAGAACGAGGAGCGTACGCGGCAGGGGCTGCGGGGCATCCGCCACATGCTCTCGGAGACGAAGGAGTAGCTGCGCAAAAACCGGGTGCCCCTTGTCTCAGATACGAGACGGGAGCACCCGGTTTTGTGATTGGGAGCGAGCTGGTTGCTACAGCGCCACGTCCCCGCGTTCGTCGTTCCTTATCCGGATGGCTTCGTCGACCTTCGTCACGAAGATCTTGCCATCTCCGATGGTGCCCGTGCGCGCCGCGCCCATGATCGCGTCGATTACCTTCTCGGCCATCTCGTCGGTTACCACGGTCTCCAGCTTCACCTTCGGCAGCAGGTCCACCGCGTACTCGCGCCCGCGGTAGAACTCCGTGTGGCCCTTCTGCCGCCCGTGGCCACGCGCCTCGGTAATCGTGATTCCCTCGACGCCGATCTCCACCAGGGCATCCTTCACCGCGTCCAGCTTCGACGGCTGTATCACTGCTTCGATCTTCTGCATTGCCAATCCATCCTCTCGCCCAAAATCTCCGAATGAGCTACTGCATCTTACCCTGATGAGATGTAACTGGGCTCGTTAGTGAGCCCAGTCGTATCCCTCTTCGCCATGCTGCGAGAGATCGAGACCCATCTCTTCGTCCGCCGCGCTCACACGCAGCCCAATGGTCTTATCGACTACGAACAGGATCACCAGAGTCCCCACGATGGACAGGCCCCACGCAATCGCGACGCCCGTCACCTGGTTCAGCATCTGGTGCGCGTTGCCTTCGAGCAGGCCCGTCGGCTTGCCCGCGCCGAAGATCGGGTTGATGGTGCTGGAGGCGAAGACGCCCGTCAGCAGCGCGCCCAGCGTGCCGCCCGCGCCGTGGACGCCGAAGGCATCCAGCGAGTCGTCATAGCCGAAGATCGCCTTGACCTTGACCACCATGAAGAAGCAGAACACGCCGACGATGAGCCCGATCCAGATCGCGCTCATGGGGGTCACGAAACCGGCTCCCGGCGTAATTGCCACCAGCCCGGCCACCGCGCCCGAGATCGCTCCCAGGGCCGAGGGCTTGCCGTTGCGGATCCACTCCACCGCGCTCCAGCTCAGGGCCGCAGCCGCCGCGCCGAAGTGCGTCGCCACAAAGGCCGAGGTGGCCAGCGTGCCCGCGCCCAGCGCCGAGCCCGCGTTGAAGCCGAACCAGCCCACCCACAGCAGGCACGCACCGATGAAGCTCAGCACCACCGAGTGCGGCGGCATCGGAACCTTGGGGTAGCCGAGGCGCTTGCCCAGGTAGATCGCCGTCACCAGCGCCGAGACGCCCGAGGTGACGTGGACCACCGTTCCGCCCGCGAAGTCCAGACAGGGGAACATGCCGCCCAGAGCGGCGTTCAGCAGACCGCCCTTGCCCCAGACCATGTGCGCCATCGGGCTATACACGATCAACGCCCACAGCACCATGAAGACCAGCATCGCCGAGAACTTCATCCGCTCGGCGAACGCGCCCGTAATCAGCGCGGGGGTGATGATCGCGAACATGAGCTGATACACCATGAACGTCTGCAACGGAATCGTAGCCGCGTACTTCACGTCCGGCGCAAGGCCCACGCCGTGCAGGAACATGTTGCCCAAGCCGCCGATAAATGCGTTGCCGTCGCCGAAGGCCAGCGAGTAGGTCACGATCGCCCACAGCACCGTGATGACGGCCATCATGGCGAAGGTCTGCATCATCGTACCCAGAATATTTTTCTTGCGCACCAGGCCGCCGTAGAAGAGCGCCAGTCCAGGTCCGCTCATCATCAGCACCAGCGCCGCCGAGACCAGCATCCAGGCGTTATCGCCCGCCGTCTGCGCGGCCGCAATCGCCGTCGCCTGGTCCGTCACCTGCTTTTCGAGCACCGCGATCCGGTCCGTCTGCGTTCCGCCCGCCGCTGTCGCCGAAACCATTGCCGGAGCAGATACCACCGGAGCAGCCTCCTGCGCCATCACCAGCGGGCCGCCCGCCACCACCCCAACCAACAACATCAGCAAAACCTTCACCAACCTGTTGCGCATGTACCGTTCACCTGTGTCGAGATTCACCCAGCCCCGGCAGGCAGATCGAGAGATTTACCCTGTCTCACGCTTGCCCGGAAAAAACCGATCTTGCCTAGTGCTGCCAGCTCTGCCGCAGGACCGCGACCGAAGTTTTCTATGCTGTTTCGTCTACTTTACACAAGCCGCCGCGCGCGCACGAAAGATTCCTCCGCGTGGGCCTACTTTATCTCTTCCACTACGGCCACTTCGGTCCCCCACGGATCGCGGAAGCTCGGCCCATCGCCGAAGCCTGCGGCCCTCATGCTTGCAATGGCCCCCTCGGCCTCGGGCACCACGAGCTGCCACCACAGCATGCGGGCGTCCTCCGGCGACGCCACCGGCGAGCCCGCCGCCCAGACGTTCAACCCAACGTGGTGGTGATAGCCGCCAGCCGAGGTAAACAGCGCACCGGGATAGCGCCAGACCATCACGTCCAGCCCCAACCCGCCGTGGTAGAACTCCGCTGCCATCTTCAGGTCGCCGACGTAGAGGTGCAGGTGCCCCATTGTGGTTCCCACCGGAGCACCCTGCCAGCGCCCGTGCTCCAGCGCCGCCAGTTCGCTGGAACGCAGAGGATCGGTAGCCATCTGTAGCTGATGGCCGTCGTAGCGCCACTCGGAGCGGGGTCGGTCGGCGTAGACCTCCACCTGCAAGCCATCGGGATCGGTCAGGTAGATGGCCTCGCTGACCAGGTGATCGGCCGAGCCGAAGGACACGACCGACTCGCGCAGGTGATCCACGAAGCTGGCCAGCGCCGCGCGGCTGGGCAGCAGAAAAGCCGTGTGGTAGAGGCCAAGGCGGGTCCGCGGGCCGATGGGCTTCACGCCCGGAACGGCCTTTAGTTCGAGCAGAACCGTCTCCTCCCCGTGCGCTCCCAACCGGGCGATCCCATCCGGCTCCGGCGTCCGCACGGCCAGCCCGACGACGTCGCGGTAGAACGCGACCGACCGGGCCAGATTCGAGACGGCCAGACGCACCCGGCCGACCCTGGTAGCTGCCGGGAGCCGGTACTGCGGCGGGTGGATTCCCGCGTCGAAGATTGCCTTTGAACTCATCGTGCTCGCCTCATGCATGTTTCAACATCTATAGGACGCCACGAGCCCCTGAAAGGATTCCACATACGCGCAGCGTCCAGGACCGCACGAAGTGCCGCCTGCCCGTCGCTAGGGCGCTTTTGCTGTTGTTCGTCCTGCCGGACGGGTCCGCTGCGCGCGGGGCGGGCGTTCACACGCCTTTTTACTGCTTCGCTTGGTCCTCCCGTTGGCCGGAAGCAAAAAGATGTTCGCTGCCGACCAACGGGGAATAACTACGAGGTCGCTAAAGGCCGCTCGGTCAGCAGCTTTTCGAGCCGTTCACGATACTCCGCCGCCACTGCCGGACGCACCCGCTCAATCGCCCCAAAGGTCTCCACCAGCAACAGCCGCGAAGCCAGATTCTCCGGCTCCTCGATGTACTGGTACAGATTCCCCTCGAGAATCTCCCGCTCGCCTTGCAGGAAGCTCGGCGGCACACCCTCCATCGCCGTGCAACGCGCCGCCAGCAACTGCTCCAGCCGCGACAGGTAGCCGCTGAACGAGTGCGGAACGCTATACCCCCGAGCGGGCTCATCGCCGCCCAGCAGCTCGACCACCTCGTTCGCCAACCCCAGCAGCCCGTCCTCCGGGCTGGCCGAGGGGAACTCCGCGTCCAGCTCACCGATGGTCACGCCGTCGCTGGTGCGGATGAAGACCAGCTCCGCCGTCCACGGCTCCACCGCCGCGTCGATATGCACGGTGACGACGTACTGGCTTCCGCTGCCGTCCGCCGCGACGCCCTGCACGGCCATCTCCGGCGTCCACGCCGCCGCGCCGACGACGAAGCCGCTCTGCTGGCCCATCGCCCACGGCAGCATCGACCGGCCGTTGGCGGCGGTACGCATCTCCACCTGCTCGGCCAGAAACAGCGGCAGCGCCCGGCTCATGCGACCCGGGCCGTCGAGTACCTGGGCCTCCTGGCTGCTGGTCTCGGCGGTTCCGCCGATAAAGGTGACCGTCGGCCCGCCCGCAGCCTTCGGCCCGAAGAGACCGCGCCCCGGCGACCCGGCAGGCAGCCAGACCGGCCCTTCCATCCGCAACATGCCAACCTGAATCTGATCGGGTGCCGCCGCCGTACCCTGCGCCCCACGGAGTTTCGCGATCTCCTGTTCCCAGAACTCGAGGCCCGACTTCCAATCCGGGCGTCCGAACTGCGCCAGCGTCTTGACAAGCTGCTCGGCTGCGTCGGCGTTGCCCTGGTCGAGATTGGCCTTGATGAGGTTGTTGCCCACCGGCAGGCCGTGGACCTCCGGGTCGAAGTGCGGGCTGGTGAGCCCGATCAGCTCGATCAGGCGTCCGTTGCCGCCGAGGTCGCCGCTCATCTGCATCAGCAGGTCGCCCGGAACCGGCCGGGGAGCGCGCTCGAGCGACTCCTGGTAGAGCGAGACAGCCGTGGGCATATCCTGCGCCAGCATCGCCGCTCGAGCCTGCCAGAGCTGCGCGCGCCAGCTTCCGGGCAGCGTCGCGATGGTCTGCAAAGCGGCGTTGGCAGCGGCCTCGCCGCCCTTCTGCTGTTGCAGCGAGACGTACCAGCCCAGCGCGTTATCGATGTTCGGCTCCGCCTGGATGGCTCTCCAGAGCGTCGTCTCGGCCTGCTCCTGGTTGCCGCGCATGGCGGCGATCTGGGCGAGGTTGGTCAGGACCGAACCTTCGTCGCCGTGCTTGGCGAGGTAGCCGTTCAGAATCTCCTCCGCCTCGTCCAGACGCCCCTCCTGGATGAGGATAACGGCCCACATGCAGGCTCCGCGCGCGGGGATGGTGTCGATGGCGTAGAGCTGCTGGGCTGCTGCGGCCATCTCGCTGGTGAAGCCCTCGTTGAGCGAGTTGACGATGAGCAGGTAGAGCTGCTCGGGGTTCTCCCACGCGGACTGGACTAGGTTCGGCAGGACCTGCTCCCGCCACTCGGCGCGGGGAACCAGCACCTCACGGCCATCTTGGTCGAAGGCGCGGACGACGTCCGGCTGGGCCGGGGCCTGAGCCTCGTGCTCGGGGGCCGGCTCGGCGCTTTGGCCGACCATGACCGGCGGAATCATCGACTCGAAGGACTCGCCCGCCTCGTGCTCGCCGATCGGCAGGGCGTTCTCCTGCTCGGTCTTCTCGTCTTCCTTCTTGTTCATACGATCTACAAAACCCATTCCGACCTCAAATTCATTGGCTACTGATTAGTTAAAAATTCGCCTGCATCTTTTGTTAGGAGTTCGCCTGCATCTTTTCGACGGCGAGGCCGACGCGCAGCATGGTGGCTTCGTCGAAGTGACGCGCCATGATCTGGACGCCGATGGGCAGCTTGCCCGCAGTCTCTCCGCAGGGCACGCTCATGCCGCAGATGCCCGCCAGCGACGCGGCCACCGAGTAGATGTCGGCCAGGTACATCGAGACCGGGTCGTCGGTCTTCTCGCCGATCTTGAACGGCGGCGTCGGCGTCATGGGGCCGACGATGGCGTCGCAGCTCTCGAAGGCCGTCAGGAAGTCGCGGGTCAGCAGCGTCCGGACCTGCTGGGCCTTGCGGTAGTACGCGTCGTAGTAGCCTGCGCTGAGCGCGTAGGTGCCCAGCAGAATGCGCCTCTTGACCTCGGCCCCGAAGCCCTCGTCGCGGGTCTTGCGGTACATGCCGGAGAGGGTTTTACCCTCGGGGGCGCGCAGACCGAAGCGCACGCCGTCGAAGCGCGAGAGGTTCGAGCTGGCCTCCGCCGTGGCGATGACGTAGTAGGTCGGGATCGCGTAGGCGGTGTGGGGCAGGCGCACAGGGACGATGGTGCAGCCCGCGTCCTTAAGGCCCGCGATGACGCGCTCAACGGCGGCGCGGATCTCGGGGTCGAGGCCCTCGCCGAAGTACTCCTCGGGCACGCCGATGCGGAGGCCCTCGACAGGCTTGGCCAGAGCGCCCACATAGTCGTCCACGGGCCGGTCGGAGCTGGTGGCGTCCAGCGGGTCCTTGCCCGCAAGCACGCCGAGCAGCGTGGCCGCGTCCTTCACGTTGGCCGTAAAGGGGCCGACGCGGTCGAGCGACGAAGCGAAGGCGATGAGGCCGTAGCGGCTGACGCGCCCATAGGTGGGCAGCACGCCGACCACGCCGCAGAAGGCCGCGGGTTGGCGGATGGAGCCGCCGGTATCGGTGCCGAGTGTGGCCGCGGCAAACCCAGCCGCCACCGCCGCCGCCGAGCCGCCGCTGGAGCCGCCGGGAACGCGGTCGAGCGCACGCGGGTTGCGGACGGGGCCATAGGCCGAGTTCTCGTTCGAGGAGCCCATGGCGAACTCATCGCAGTTGAGCTTGCCCAGCAGAACGGCTCCCGCCGCCTCTAGCTTGGCCACCGCAGTAGCGTCGTAGGGGGGCATGTAGCCCTTTAGAATCAGCGATCCGGCGGTGGCGGGCGAGCCGGTCATGGCCAGCACGTCCTTGATGCCGATGGGCACTCCGGCCAGCGGCGGCAGAGGCTTGCCCTGTGCGGTCAGCTCGTCGATGCGGGCCGCCTGGGCCAGGGCACGCTCGCGGCTCAGCGCGAGGAAGCTGTTGATGCCCTTGCCTGTGGCCACGTCGTCCTGCGCGATGAGGGTGTACTGGCGCTCGGCCACGGCGGTGGCGGAGGTCGCCTGAACGGCGGCGCGCGCCTCGTCAATCGTAAGTAGCTTGTTCTCGATTTGGGTTTCAGTAGAGTTCATCTATCGCTCGATCACCTTGGGAACCTTGAAGAATCGCCCATCCGTCTCGGGGGCGCTGGACATGACGGCGCGGCGGTCGACCGAGGGCCGCACCGCATCGACGCGGAGATCCTCGCCGGTCTCCTCCGCGTGGCCGGTTGCGAGTACGTCACCCACCTGCGCCATCGCCGGGACGTCGTCGGTCGCGAGCTGGTTGAGCTGCGCGATGTGCCCGAGGATGGCGTTCAGGTCGCGCTGCATCCGCGGCTCCTCCTCCGGCGTCAGTTCCAGGTTGGCCAGCTCCGCGACACGCCGAACATCTTCGAGCGTGACGGTTCCTGCATCACTCATGCACACGTCCTCCAGGTAGCTCCCGCGCCTGTTGTTTGTGGACGACAGGCCGGGCCGATTACTTCTTCAATTCAAAGTGTATCCCGGTGACCTTCACTGCCGCGATCCGGGCCAGATCGTGCTGCAGGATCGAGCGCATGGAGAGCATCTGCGCCAGCCAGGTGGAGTCCTGCACCTCGACGTGCACGACGCCCTCCTCGAAGCTCGCGATCTCGCCCCGGTCGGCCATCGTCTTGCCGCAGGCCACGGGCCAGGCGGCGGCCAGCCGGTCGAGCGCGGGCAGGGGCGCGAGGCTCCGGCCCAGGCTCCGGCGCAACATATCCCGCATCCCTTCCATCAGGCTCTCTTTTCCGCAGAAGCTATCGTAGGAGCAGGCTCCATCTCGGCTGCTGCGGCGGGGACTTTTTCGAGGATCAGCGCGCGCATCCGCTCCAGAAAGACGGGCGTGGCGAACTCGGCGGCCCACGCCTGCGCGGTCTCGGGGGTGAAGCGCGACTCCTGCGCCTCGAAGCGCTGGATGCCCTCCATCGCCGACTCGACCGTCTGGTGCTCGAAGTAGACGCCGGTGGGGTGGTCGCCCGTGCCCCGCACCGTCTCCAGCGAGCCGCCCGAGCCGTAGCAGATGACTGGACGCCCGCAGGCCTGTGCCTCCAGCGGCACCATGCCGAAGTCCTCGTCGGCGGCGAAGAGCAGCGCGCGGCACTCGGAGTACTCGCGCCAGAGTTCTTTGCTCGGCAGTGCGCCTAAAAATTCAACTTGAGATCCCGCGTCCGCAGCCGCCAGACGGCGTAGCTTTGCCTCCTCGGGGCCGGTGCCCACGATGCGCAGCTTCCGCCCCAGACGGCGGCAGGCCTCCATCAGCAGTTCGGTCTGCTTGTAGCCGACCAGCCGCCCGGCGCAGAGGTAATGGTCTCCCGGCGCCGCAGCAAGCTGGGCACGGTGCAGGTCGATGGGCGGGTGGATGACCGTGCTCTCGCGGTTATAAAAACGCTGGATGCGCTTGGCGACGTAGTTCGAGTTGGCGATGAAGTAATCGACCCGCTGGGCGGCCTGCGTGTCCCAGCGGCGCAGCCGTCCGGCAGTGGCGGTGAACAGCGCTCGCGTCAGCCCCCTCATCTGGCTCCGGTAGGCGTCGTAGCTGTCGTACAGGTAGCGCATGGGTGAGTGACAGTAGCAGAAGTGGACCGCGCCCGGATCGAGCCGCACCCCCTTCATAGGGCCGGAGTCGGACGAGATAACCAGGCCGAAGCCGCGCAGGTCCAGCCCCTCGGTTGCCGCGGGGTACAGCGGCATCATGTGGCGGTGGTGGCTCTTGCCGAAGGGCAGTTTTTGCAAAAAAGAGGTGTGCAGCTTGCGGCTGGCCAGAGACTCGGGCAGCCCCTCTTCGCCCGAGACCAGCGTAAAGATCTCCGCCTCGGGAAAGAGCGAGGCGATGCACTCGGCGACGCGCTCACCGCCGCCCCGCGTTACAAACCAGTGATGAACGATGGCTACCCGCACCCGACTAGTATGCGCTGTCGAGGTCCATAGCGGGAACAAGATTCCTGATTTTGAACGTTGCCCCCCTCTTCTAGGCGGTTCGCCCCCCTTCACTACCGAACTTTCCCGGTATTATGCACAGATGCAGGTTTTGAACACGGCTTTACAGGACGTCAAATTACTTCAACCCAGGCGCTTTGGCGACGATCGGGGATGGTTCGCAGAGTTCTACAGCCAGACCAAGTTTCAGTCAGCCGGGCTTCCCACCAGTTTCGTTCAGGACAACCAGTCCTTCTCTACCCGTGGCGTTCTGCGCGGGCTGCACTACCAACTGGGAAAGCCCCAGGGCAAGCTGGTGCGTTGCGTCTCCGGCCATATCTGGGATGTGGCGGTGGATCTCCGGCGCGGCTCGCCGGATTTCGGCAAGTATGTCGGCGTCTCGCTGAAGCCGGTCTCGGACGCGGGCGAGCTGCAGATGTTGTGGATTCCAGAGGGTTTCGCCCACGGATTCGTCGTCCTCTCGGAGACGGCGGAGGTCCTCTACAAGACCACCGACGGCTACTACCCGGAGGGGGAGCGGTGCGTTCGCTGGGACGATCCGACGCTCGCCATACCTTGGCCGCTTGCGGGAATTACGCCGGTCGTCAGCGACAAGGACGCCAAGGGCGCGAACTTCTTAGAGGCTGAACTGCCGGAAGCCTAAAAGCGCCCTCACGCCGGGCGGGCGGCACTTCGTGCGGTTCTCGGGGCGGTATGGGCAAGATTGTCTTCTGAGGGCCTCCCGTTGGTCGGCAGCGGGATCTTTCTCTCTGACCAGCGGCTTTAATCTGGGTTCTCGATCAGCCAGCTTCTGACCTCGGCCAGCGTCTCCACGGCCAGATACTCGCCGGAGCAGCCGTGCTCTTCGGTCCCGGCGATCAGGAACGCCTGCCGCAGCCCCGCCGTGTTGGCTGCGGCGATATCCGAGCAGCGATCCCCCACCATCACCGACTCCTCCAGCTCCAACCCGAACGCCGCCGCGCCGCGCCGCAGCATCCCCGCGCCGGGCTTGCGGTCCTCGTGCTCGCGCCGGAACTCACCGACGCCGTGCTCGGGGTGGTATGGGCAGTGGTACACCGCGTCCAGCGCGATCCCCTCCCGCTCGAACTCCAGCCGCATCCACGCCATCAGCTCGTCGAACTGGCCGGTCGTGTAGTAGCCGCGTGCGATGCCGGACTGGTTCGTAACCACGATCAGCCGGTACCCCAGGCTCTGCGCCGTGCGGCAGAGCGGGAAGATGCCGTCGACGAAGCGCACGTCCTCGGCCCGGTGCAGATAGCCGACCTCGTGGTTGATGACACCGTCGCGATCGAGAAACAACGCCCGTCCGGCCATTTCAGTCTCCCCTCTATGCACTTTACCCGACGGCGCTTACAGCCCCGATCTTCTTACAGATCAGACACTACCTGCGCCAACGACTCCTGCCAGTCCATCATCCGCCAGCCGAAGGTCTGCTGGAGCTTGCGGCAGTCGAGACGGCTGTTCAGCGGGCGGCGCGCGGGGGTGGGATACTCGCTGGTCGGAATGGGCAGCAGCTCGGCGAACCGGGTTTCAGGCTCGAATGGCTGCCGCAGCTCGATGCCGCGCCGGGCGAAGCCGAACCAGCTCGTCTCGCCCTCACCGGCGGCGTGGTAGATGCCGCTCAGCGGGGCCACAGCCTCCCGCTGCTCACAGAACTGAATGACGTGCGCCGCCATGTTGGCCAGATCGCGGCTCCACGTCGGCGCACCGTGCTGGTCGGCGACGATCTTCATCTGCTCGCGCTGGCGGGCGAGGCCGAGGATCGTCCGCAGAAAGTTCTTGCCCGTGGCTCCGTAGACCCAGCTGGTGCGAAAGATCAGATACGCCGCGCCGCTTGCAGCAAGGGCCTGCTCTCCGGCCAGTTTGCTGGCCCCGTAGACGCCTGCCGGGTGGGTCGGGTCGATCTCGCGATAGGGCTGCGCGCCCTCGCCGTCGAAGACGTAATCGGTAGAAAAATGCAGGATTGTCGCCCCAACCGCTTTGGCCGCGAGGCCCATCGCTCCGACGCTTCGGTGATTGATCGCATCGGCCAGCTCCGGCTCCGATTCCGCCTTGTCCACCGCCGTATAGGCCGCGGGGTTGACGATCCAGCGTGGCCGCAGCTCTCGAATCAGGCTGCCTACGGCGGTTGGGTCTGCCAGATCCAACTCGCCCCGGCTCGGCGCGATGACCTCTCCCAGCCGCTCCAGCACCGGCAGAAGCTCGCTCCCCACCTGCCCCGTCGAACCCGTCAGTAAAATCCTCATGCCCAAATCAATAGACCACGTCTTCCAGCAGGCGCAGCAGGTACTGTCCATAGCTGCTCTTGGCGATCTTGGACGCGAGCTGCCGCAGCGTATCGGCGTCGATGTATCCGAGCCGGTAGGCGATCTCCTCGGGGCAGGCAACCTTCAGGCCCTGCCGCCGCTCGATCGTCTGGATGAAGTTCGAGGCCTCAAGCAGCGAGTCGTGCGTGCCGGTGTCGAGCCACGCCATGCCTCGCCCCAGCAGCTCTGTGCGCAGCTGGCCGCGCTCCAGGTACCAGCGGTTGACGTCCGTGATCTCCAGCTCGCCGCGCGGCGAGGGCTTCAGCCCCTCAGCCACAGAGACCACCTGCGCGTCGTAGAAGTAGATGCCCGTCACCGCGTAGCGCGACTTGGGCTTGCGCGGCTTCTCTTCGAGCGAGATGGCGCGCCGTTGCGAGTCGAACTCCACCACGCCGTAACGCTCAGGGTCCAGCACCGGGTACGCGAAGACGGTCGCGCCACTCTGGTGCGCACCGGCTGCGCGCAGCGTCCGGGCGAAGTCGTGACCGTAGAAGATGTTGTCGCCCAACACCAGGCAACAGCCCTCTCCGGCGAGAAACTCACGACCGATGAGGAAGGCCTGCGCCAGCCCATCGGGCGAAGGCTGGACCTTGTACTGAAGCGATAAGCCCCATTGAGAACCGTCGCCGAGAAGCTGCTCAAAACGCGGCGTGTCGTCGGGCGTCGAGATGATGAGGATCTCGCGAATCCCCGCCAGCATCAGCACCGAGAGCGGGTAGTAGATCATCGGCTTGTCGTAGACGGGCAGCAGTTGCTTGGAGATGGACTGGGTGACCGGATGCAGCCGCGTGCCGGAGCCTCCGGCCAGAATGATTCCCTTCATCGGGCGGCCTCGCCTGCTTCCACCACGGCGCGACTGCCGTAGTTCTGGCCGATCCATTGCTGGTAGGCCCCGCTGGTCACGCCCTCGACCCAATCGCGATTAGCCAGATACCACTCCACGGTGCGCCGCAACCCTGTCTCGAAGCTCTCCTTTGCTGTCCAGCCTAGTTCCGTCTCTAACTTGCGCGCGTCGATGGCGTAGCGCCGGTCGTGGCCGGGGCGATCCTGCACGTAGGTGATCAGTCGCACGTGGGGCACGAACTTGGAATCGGGCACCAGCTCATCGAGCAGCGCACAGAGCGTCTTGACGACCTCGAGATTGCTGCGCTGATTGCCGCCTCCGACGTTGTACGTCTCGCCCACGCGGCCTGTGGCCAGCACTGTGCGCAGCGCGCTGCAGTGGTCTTCCACGTAGAGCCAGTCGCGGACCTGCAGGCCATCGCCGTAGATCGGCAGCGGCTTGCCCGCGAGCGCGTGCAGGATCATCAGCGGAATCAGCTTCTCCGGAAACTGGAAACGACCGTAGTTGTTGGAGCAGTTGGTGACGATGGCGGGCAACCCGTAGGTATGGACCCAGGCACGCACCAGGTGATCGGACGCGGCCTTCGAGGCGGCGTACGGGCTGTTGGGCGCGTAGGGCGTCTCTTCGTGAAAGGCGGGGTCTTCAGGGGTCAGCGTGCCGTAGACCTCGTCGGTCGAAACATGCAGAAAACGGAAGGCATCGCGCTCGGCCCCGGTGAGCTTGCCGAAGTAAATCCGCGCGGCCTGCAAGAGGGTAAATGTACCGTCGATATTGGTCTTGAGGAAGGCCTCCGGCCCGGCGATGGAGCGGTCGACGTGGCTTTCGGCGGCGAAGTGTACGATTGCCTCGGGCCGGTACTGCTCGAGCAGCGAGGCGACCAGGGCCGCATCGCATATATCTCCCCGCACCAGTGTGTACTCCGGGCGGCCTTCAAGCGAGGCCAGATTGGCCGGGTTCCCCGCATAGGTCAGCTTGTCGAGGTTCACGATCGAGCAGTCTCCCTGCTCGAGCATGTGAAGCACGAAGTTCGACCCGATAAAGCCCGCGCCGCCGGTAACTAAAATAGTTTTCAACCGCAATTCCCTTTCAACCGCAACACCCGTCCCATGCCTTGCTTTCATGGGGGATCTAGATACTCTGAATGACCCCACACAGGTGGATCTTGTCTACCCAAACACACCAGGATTCGCCCTGCCGACCACGCAATTCATCGCTCACAGAGACTTTATCCCGTGGCCTAGTACGATCAGTCCTCGAGGAAAAAATCTTTCAAACAAGCTAATAAAATACCATCTCCCGATAAGTTCCATTGCATCTTCGCACATGGCTCAATGCAGCAAATCATCTAAGGATGATACCCCTCGGCCACGGTCGGCAGCAGAGAAATAACGGGGGTCTCGCCGGACGTATGCAATCAGGCACGGGTATTCGCAGGAGCCTTCCGTCTAATCTTCTGCGAGGTGCGGGCAACTTCGAGACCCGGTGTGCCCCATCAGAGAGACAGGCGCGCTCCGGGCTGCCGGATTCCCGATTCAGCTCCCGAAGCTGCCAGAGAAAGAGGCCCCGATGTCAGTCAATCCCCGCAGTGGCACAACACGCAACCCAGCGGTCGAGCCCTCCGGCTACCGCGGCGACAACCCCGCGACCGCAGGCCCCGGCAAGACCGAGGTCCAGTCCTCCACGCCCGAGAACCGCACCGGCCACCTGAATCCTTCGCCCGAAGACGCCAATGCGACGCCCGGCACAGTCGGCGAAAAGTAACCGTCCTGCGCACGGCGCTCCGCACAGTACAATCAATGGGGCGCGTTCCCCTGTCCTCTCGGCCGGGTGTTGAGACGTGTGCCGGGCAGGGCCTATAGCTCAACGGTTAGAGCAGGGGACTCATAATCCCTTGGTTGGGGGTTCAAATCCCTCTGGGCCCACCACTTCGCCACAATGAGTTCCAATTCCCGAAGCAAAAAAAATCCGTGCAGGGAGGAAAGTTCCCCCTGCACGGATGCGAGGCTGCTGCAACGGGTTAGTGTTTTATGGAAAAGCCGAAGATTACCGAGACCATCACGCTGCGGCCCGGAAGCACGCCAAGGTTATCGCCTCCGTTGATCGGGGTCTGCCCCTTGGTGTTGAAGGGATCGGTATAGGTGGTGCCGTTGGCCGCGATCGTCTGCGTCAACGCCGAGCCCACAATGTTGTCGCTGGTGATGTTGTGCTGGTCGAAGATATTGTTGAAGCTCAGCCTGATCTTGGTCTGATCGAAGCGCGAGTTGTTGCGGATGGTGTAGTTGAAGAACAGGTTCGTCAGCGTGAACGGGTCGATGGTGGCCTGGTTATGGTAGGCCCCGTTATCGTAATAGAACGTGCCGACCCGCTTGTTGAACAGGCCCATGTCCCAGCTCTTGTGCTGATAGGTCACGCCTATGGTCTCCACATCCGATGGAGTATTCTGCACCCAGAGCCCGCTCGGAGCCTGTACCGTGATCGGCGCGGCCGTGCATTTGCTCGGCGCACAGGCCACCGGCAGCACGCCCACGTACGTGGCCCGTCCGACGCTCGCGTTCAGGTACACGCTCAGGCCGTGTGCGATGTAAACGTTGCTCTCCGCTTCAAAGCCCTTGGTGATCGAGCTGGGCTGCAGGAAGTACTGCGGCTCGCCGCTGGAATCCGGCGTGGACGAGTAGCTGTTCTGGAAACGGATATGATACGCATCCGCATCGAAGGTCACGTGCTTCAGCTTCAGCACCGTTCCGCCCTGATAGGTGGTAGAGCGCTGCTGCTTAGGCAGTGTCTTGACCGGAATACCGGCCGCGCTCTGCGTGTAGTCGAAGACCTTGCTCGGCGGCACCACGCTGCCGGTCGAAAGCTGCCCGTACACCGACCAGATGTTCTTGATCCGGTAGTTGGCGTCGATCGAGGGCAGCCACGCCGAATAGCTGCCGCTGTTGGTGATGAAGGTGTTCGGGTCGTTCGTGCCCAGGCCGCCGATGGTCTTGCCGTTGTCGGCGAACTGCTTGGTATGGATGGTGTAGTAAGAGAACTTCGTTCCCGCCGTGATGCTCAGCTTCTTCAGCACGTGGAACTCGTACTCGCCATAGGGCTGGTAGGAGTTCGTCCAGAACTGCTCGTTGAAGTTCGAGAGCGGCTGGTCGGCCCAGTTGTTCAAGGGGTCAGAGGGGAACTGGTGACGGTTCGTCGCGGCCCACTCGTACCAGAGGCCCGCGCGCAGGATACCGAACCGCGATACCTGGCTCAGGGCTCCGGTCTCACCGTACTTGCGATAGCTGTTGTACTTGTCCACGCCGCAGGGCAGCTTGCCCTTGACCTGCACATTACACGGCTGAACCGCGATGCCGAACCATGTGGTCGAGTTGGGGTTGCCGTTGAAGTTCACCGTCTTCGACTCGGTGATCGGCGCGGCGTTCGAGTACTTCTCCGAGTTGTCGTAGTTGTAGGTGTAGGGCTTGATGTCCAGAGTCACGCCACGGCCCAGCTCCGAGTGCACGCCGACGTACTCGAAGTCCGTGGGCACATGGTAGTAGTTGTACTGCTTGTCCAGGTAGTTGATCGGGTCCGAGTTATCCGCGTTCAGGAAGTTGATGCCCGCGCCCGTATACGGCAGCAGGACCTTGCCCGTCGCGATACACGTCGTGGTCGAGTTGGCGTTTGAGGCACCGTACATCTGGCAGCGCGTGGCGTTGAAGTTCGGCGTATTCGCATCCAGCCAGATGACGCCCGAGAAGCCTGTCAGCGTGGTGCGCTCGCCGAGCTTGTACACCAGCTTGATCGCGCCCGCGTTGCGGGTCTGGTCGTTGTTAGTCTGGTAGCCATCCGATTGCAGGTGATGCACGTCGATCTGGAAGTTCAGTTTGTGGCTGGGAAGGAGATTTCCCGAGTCATACTCCAGGTCGTAGAGATAGGTGTGATACGAGCCGCCCGAGAACTGCACCCGCGTGTTCTGGATGGGCGACATATCCTTCGAGAGCAGGTGAATGGAGCCGCCGAACGGGGTAGGCCCAATGGTAGAGGCTGTACCGGGGCTGCGGTCGAAGTCGATTCCGCCCAGGAACTGCGCGGGGAAGAAGGCCCACGAGTGGTGCGTCGGCGTGTTGGTGTCGTAGAACGGGATGCCGTCAAAGTCTATGTCGTAGTTGCCGTCGGGAAAGCCACGGAAGTAGGTCGCGCTCTGTCCCAGTCCGACGCCGTTGCCGTTGGTGGTAAAGGTTCCGGGGGCCATCTCGACTGCTTCGCCGAAGTCCGATACCGGCGAGGTGAAGTTGTTGATGAACGCCGAGGTGATCACGGTGCGGGCCGAGCGCGCCTCGAGCAGCGCGTCCATCGGAGCCAGCGCCGCGGCGATTGAGCCGGTGGCCGCGGCCTCGACGGTAACATCGGCGCTGGTGCCGCCAATCTGCAATGTCAGCTCTGCGCTATCGGAGTGGTCTGCGGCGACGTGCAGCGTCTTGCGCGAGACCAGGCCAAAGCCCGGAGCGGTCGCCTCGACGGTGTAGCTCCCGACCGGCAGACCCGACACGGAGAAGTGTCCCTGGGCGTCGGTTGAGGTAGTGGCAGTGCGGCCTGTGCTCTCGTTGAGCACGTTCACCTTTGCCCCGGCGATCATGCCGCCCTTGGCATCGCTGACCGAGCCCTGTAGCGGTGCGCCCGTTCCCTGCGCGTGCATCAGCACCGCCGAGAGGGCGAACAGGAACACTCCTGCGATAAGTCGAATTGAGTTTCGTAGCGTCTTCACTGTGGCTTCCTTTAGTTGCGTTCTAGTCAGTCAATTCCCCATAGCTTCTGGGTGTGGGTCGTGATGTTGCGTGGTGTGGATGCCTGCGCGCCATTGGCCCCGGCCGCCAGCGTTGCTTCACTTCGAGGCCGAAGTAAACTCGGGGTGCGCGCGCAGCTCGATGCGTGCTGCATCGAGGTCGTGGGCGAAGCGCGGTGTAGCCAGCATGTAGCCGAAGACGAGGTAGGCTGCACGACGGCTGGCGTCGAGGTCGCTGGGGTAGTGGACCCCGCAGACCAGCCGGTTGTGCGCGTAGTCGTCGGCGCGGTCGAGGATCTGCTGCTTCCGCTCCGGCAGCAGCTCGGCCAGCGTGAACGCCAGCAGATAGCCGGAGAGTGTGTGGCCGCTGGGATAGGAGTTCCGAGCCTCGGTCACGGCGCAGACCGGGTGCAGCGTCTTATCCGCCTGGTAGGGACGCGGACGCGCAAACATCTTCTTCGCCTCGCCACTGGCCACACCCTCTTCGTTATGCACATGAGCCGAGAGCGCCGCTGTCAACGGCAGCAGGTCGGCGCGGAAGCTATCTCCCAGCACGGTGCGGAAGCTGAAGATATCTTCCTCTTCATCGTCGGCCTTCGCGGCCGCTACCTGCGCCGGAGTGCGCGCCGCCTCGATGCGATGCAGCGTCGCCAGCTCCTCCTGCACCGTGGCCGAACCCGCAGCGGGCGGCGCGGGCAGCAGGGCCGCCAGTCGAACAACAGAGGCGTCGATGTAGTAGGCGCTATGCTCCTTCGCTTCCTTGGCGGGCTTCGCCTCCTGCGCCCACGCTCCAGCGGAGCAGCAGAGCACAGCCCATGCAGCCAGCAGACAGGTGTTACGGTGCATGGATGACGGGACCGTCTGGCCGTGCGAAACGAGGCTTCGCCCAAAGCGCTGCCCGGCCCCTTGTGGTCGTACTCTCAAGGCTTCTCCGTTGACTACGGTTGAAATAGTTGACGGATTTGAGTTTGTCAGCCGGTCGCTCTGGAGGCGTGAGCGGAATGTGAATGTTTCGAGAACGTACAGTAAACAGACCTTAAGAAAACCTTAAGAAATCTGTGGTTTATGGCCTTCCACTCGCACTGGATTCATTGTTTTGCAACGCAAGTTACACTCGATCCAACCCCTCTTCGGGGCTCGGACGGAGACCCAGATGAACCTGTCGCCCAAGACCGTTCTTACCCATCTCGACGAGCTGCGCGCCCTCACCTCCGACGTGTACGGAGCCCAGCGCATAGCCTGGACACCCACCTGGGCCGCGGCCCGCGCCTGGTTCGACCGCAAGCTCGACGAACTGCCCTTCGCCGCTCTGCTCGAACGCCACCAGGACGCCGCGGGCAACCGCTGGATCACGCTGCCCGGCACTTCGCCGCGCGCCCTCATCCTCGGCAGCCACCTAGACTCGGTCCCCAATGGCGGCTGGCTCGACGGAGCCATCGGCGTGGTCACCGCGCTTGAGGTCCTGCGTGCGCTGGGCGAGGCGCATAGTGGTCATCCCCCTTGTACCATTCGCCTCGTCGACTGGGCCGACGAGGAGGGCGCGCGCTTCGGCCGCAGCCTCTTCGGCTCCTCGGCCTTCGCGGGCACGCACTCCATCGACGCCGACCGCGCTCGTACCGACCGCAACGGCATCACCATGGAGGACGCTGTCGCCCCCTACGGCGTGGCCATCGAGCGCATCGGTGACGCCGCCATCGAGCGCCAGAATGCCGCCGCCTACCTCGAGCTGCACATCGAGCAAGGCCCCGTGCTCGAAGCCCGCAACGAGCCGCTGGCCGTCGTCCTCGGCACCAAGGGCGTCGAGCGCCACGCAATCACCTTCCACGGCCAGGAGGCGCACTCCGGCTCCACGCCCATGTCGGTGCGGCGCGACGCTCTCGCCGCCGCCGCGCAGCTCGCGCTCGAGATCCGCCCCATCGCCCGCCGCCACCCCGACGCCGTCGCCACGGTCGGCTTGCTCAAGACCTTCCCCGGCATCGTCACCGCCGTCGTCGGCCGCGCGGAGATGACGCTGGACATGCGCGATCTCGACGCCGCCGTCCTGGCGGGCATGTACGCCGACGCGCAGAGCGCAAGCCGACGCTTCGCCGAACAGGAGGGTTGCACGGTCGAGTGGGCCCGCATCTGGTCCATCGAGCCGGTCCCCTTTCACCCCAAGCTCATCGAGCTATGCACCGCCGCCATCGCCGACGTTACCGGCCAGACGGAGGTCACACAGCTTCCCTCCGGCCCGCTCCACGACGCGGCCGAGGTCGCGCACTGCGGCATCCCCACGGTGATGATGTTTGTGCAGTCGCTGCGCGGCCTGAGCCACAACGCCGCTGAAGACACACGACGCGAGCACATCGAACAGGCGGTAGAAGCCTTCGCTCAACTCGCCGAAAGGACCATCGACTGGATCATCGCAGAGTAGCCTTTCACGCGAAGCGTCGAGAACCGCACGAAGTGCCGCCCGTCCGGCGTGAGGACGCACTTGCTGTTGTTTTTAAAGGCATGTCCTGCCGGACGGGCCCGCTGCGCGCAGTGCGGGCGTTCACACGCCTTTTTAACGCTTCGCGTGCTCCAATGCGATAATCAAACCTCCCAAGGAGCGCCGCCGCGTGAGCAAGCCTCTCCTCTTCTCCGACCATCCGCCAACGCCCGCAGAGACCCGCGCTCGCTTCCCCGATCTCCACCCCGCACTCACCCCGCAGGCCGCCATCCCCGAGGCTAACCGCTGCCTCTTCTGCTTCGACGCGCCCTGCACTACCGCCTGTCCCACCCACATCGACGTTCCGCGCTTCATCCACAAGATCGCCTCCGGCAACGTCGCAGGCTCGGCCCGCACCATCCTCGAAGCCAATATCCTCGGCGGCTCCTGCAGCCGTGCCTGCCCGGTCGAGGTCCTCTGCGAGGGAGCCTGCGTCCTCCACCACTCCGGCCAGCAGCCCATCGAGATCGCCCGCCTGCAACGCTTCGCCATGGACGCACACCAGTCCGCCGGAGCACCGCTGCCCTTCACGCCCGCACCCGCCTCTGGCCATAAGGTAGCCCTTATCGGAGCCGGTCCCGCCTCACTCGCCTGCGCGGCTGAGTTGCGCCGACACGGCATCGCCGCAACGATCTACGATGCCCGCCCGCGGCCCGGCGGTCTCAACACCTACGGCATCGCCGAGTACAAGCTGCCCCTCGCCGAGAGCCTCCGCGAGATCGACCTCATCCCCCGCCTCGGCGTCGAGTTCCGCTTCAACACCACCATCGACGCGGCCCAACTGGAAGAGCTGGAGCGCACCCACGACGCCATCTTCCTCGGCATCGGCCTCGGAGCTATCCACGCCCTCGGCATCGCGGGCGAGCAGCTCCCCGGCGTCACCAACGCACTCGACCTCATCGCAGGGTACAAGTCCGGCGCGGTCCTTACATCACCGCCGCGCGTAGCCGTCATCGGCGCGGGCAACACGGCCATCGACGCAGCCATCGCCTCCATCCGTCTGGGCGCGGAAGAGGTCACGATGATCTACCGCCGCGGCCCCGGCCAGATCTCGGCCTTCGCCTTCGAATACGAGCACGCCAAACGAGAGGGCATCCGCTTCCTCTGGCACACGCAGCCCGCCGCCATCTTGGGCACAGAGCGGGTCGAAGCCCTTGCTCTCATCCGCACTACAGATGACAGCAGCTTCCACCTACCCGTGGACACCATCATTCTCGCCATCGGCCAGTCCACCCACAGCCACGTCTTCGCCGACAAGGTATCCACCGAACGCGGCCGCATCCTCATCGACCGCGCCACCGGCCAAACCTCCAACCCCAGATACTTCTCCGGCGGCGACTGCACCAACGGAGGCCGCGAGGTCGTCGACGCCGTAGCCGACGGCAAGCGCGCCGCGCTCGGCATCGCCGCCTTACTCACAGGCACGCGGAGGGAGGCAAACCATGCCGACATTAGAATGTAACTTTTCCGGTATCAAATGCCTGAACCCCTTCTGGCTGGCCAGCGCGCCGCCCACTAACTGCGGCGAGCAGGTGATGCGCGCTTTCGATGCAGGCTGGGGCGGAGCCGTCTGGAAGACCATCGGCGAGCCCATTACCAACGTCAGCTCCCGCTACAGTTCCATCGACTGGGCCGGGCAGCGCATGATGGGGCTCAACAATATCGAGCTCATCAGCGACCGACCGATAGCCACCAACCTGCGTGAGATCGCCGAGGTCAAGCGCCGCTATCCGAAGCACGTCGTCATCGCGTCGCTGATGGTCGAGAGCAAGCGCGAGGCGTGGCACGAGATCGTCGCCCGCGCCGAAGACGCCGGGGCCGACGGCCTCGAACTGAACTTCGGCTGCCCGCACGGCATGAGCGAGCGCGGCATGGGCTCGGCCGTGGGCCAGGTGCCCGAGTACGCCGAGCAGATCACCTACTGGGTGAAGGAGCGCGCGCGCACGCCCGTCATCGTCAAGCTGACGCCCAACATCACCGACATCCGCATGGCCGCACGCGCCGCTAAACGCGGTGGGGCCGACGCGCTCTCGGCCATCAACACGATCAACTCCATCACGGGCATCGACCTCGACACGCTGGTCCCCAACCCCAACGTCGATGGCCTCTCTTCACACGGTGGTTACTGCGGTCCGGCGGTCAAGCCCATCGCTCTCAACATGGTCCAGCAGATCAACGCCGACCCCGCCTCAGTGCTGCCGCTCTCGGGCATCGGCGGCATCGGCAGTTGGCGCGACGCGGCTGAGTTCATCCTGCTCGGCTGCGGCAACGTGCAGGTCTGCACTGCGGCTATGCACTACGGCTACCGCATCGTCGAAGACATGGCCGACGGCCTGCTCGAGTGGATGCGCCAGAAGGGCTTCGAGACCATCGAAGACTTCCGCGGCCTCTCGCTGCCCAACGTCCGCGAGTGGAAGCACCTGAACCTGAACTACAAGATTGTCGCCCGCATCGACGCGGCGAAGTGTATCGGCTGCCAGCTCTGCTACACCGCCTGCTGGGACGGCGCGCACCAATGCATCCACCTCGACCGCACCCTGCCCACGCCGGATACTACTCGCACACCCGCGCAGATACAGGCCGTATCCTCTACGCGCATCACCACGACGCCTATCCCCAAGCTGGACGACGCCGGCCCGCAAACCGCAGGCACGCCGCTCGACCGCATCCCCCGCGTCGATGAACACGAGTGCGTAGGCTGCAACCTCTGCTCGCTGGTCTGCCCGGTAGAAGAGTGCATTACGATGGAACGCATCGACAACATGCCACCACAAACATGGGAAGAACGCACGGCCTCTCCTACAGCAACGCATTAGTCTTACCTATGCCCAAATTGCCGCAGTCGCTCCAGAGTTCGCTTTTACAGTTGCCGTTGCCTCTCTTTATAAAGAGACTAAATGCACCTATATGACTAAGAGGAAAGCAATATCGACAAGCAAACAAGACTTTAAGAATGCCTCTGCCTATTTGCTCTTGTTGGTATGGGAGAACCTATGACAAAGAAGTTGGCGTTCAAGGCTTTTCTATTGTCTTTTTATCTTTGCATTGCCTCAAAGCTTCCTGCGCAATCAAAAAATCTCAGCATACAAATTCTCGATGCAAAAACTGGCAAACCCATAGCCAACAATCATGTCCTACTCTTCTTCGGCACCACAACCGATGACTTACGATCCTTAGGACAACATGCAGAATTGACTACGAATAAAGACGGTCTCGCTCCTCTTCCTGAAACCGCGAAGACCTCAACGCTCTTGCAGGTATCAGTGGATTGGCACCAATTATGTGGAACTGACTTTGCCAGTAGAACTATTGAACTTGAGAGCATCGTAAATCAAGGAGTTTCAGTCAATCACTGCACCATCCGTACTTTTCAAACGACTCCAGGCCGCCTTGTTATCGCAGTGAGGCCGGAGACACTTATGGAAAAGATGAGGCACTAGTTTCTGGCGAGGGCATCATGGGCATTTTGATTCAACACGGCACTGTCATCAATGCCGACTCCACCACCAAGGCCGACGTCCTCATCGAAGGTAAGCGCGTCGACGCCGTTGGCCCAAGCCTCCCCACGGAGAACCACCAGCTCATCGACGCCACCGGCTTGCTCGTAATGCCCGGCGGCATCGACGTTCACACCCATCTCGACATGCCCTTCGGCGGCACCACCTCGGCTGACGACTACCTGACCGGCACCCGCGCCGCCGCTATCGGCGGGACGACAACGGTGATCGACTTCGCCCTGCAATCTCGCGGCCACACTATGCGCGAGGCGCTCGACATCTGGCGCAAGAAGGCTGCGGGCAAAGCCTGCATCGACTATGCCCTCCACATGGCCGTTACCGACCTCGGCCCACGCTTCGAGAACCTCGCCGAGATGGACCAGATGGTCGCCGAGGGCATCACTTCCTTCAAGCTCTTCATGGCCTACCCCGACTCGCTGATGATCGACGACGGCCTGATGTTCCGCGTCATGCAGCGCGCCGCCGCGCTCAACGCGCTCGTTTGCATCCACGCCGAGAACGGCGCTGCCATCGACGTCGTCGTGGCCCAGACGCTCGCTGCCGGACACACCGCGCCGCACTTCCACGCGCTTAGCCGCAGCACGCTGGCCGAGGCCGAGGCCACTCACCGCGCCATCGCCCTGGCCGAGATGGCAGGAGCCACGGTCTACATCGTTCACCTGTCTAACTCCGACTCCCTCCGCGAGCTACGCGCAGCGCAGGCCCGTGGTCTGAAGGCCCTGGCCGAGACCTGCACCCAGTATCTCGTGCTCTCGCTCGAAGAGCAGATGCCCGGCCTCAGCTTCGATGAAGCGAAGTACGTCTTCACCCCGCCGCTGCGCAGAAAAGAAAACCACGCACCGTTATGGGCTGCACTTCAGGACGGCTCGCTCACAGTTGTCTCCACCGACCACTGCCCCTTCCGGCTCGACCAGAAGGCACTGGGCAAGGACGACTTCACCAAGATCCCCAACGGCGGCCCCGGCATCGAGAACCGCCTCCAGCTCCTCTGGCACCACGGCGTCAACGCGGGTCGCATCACGCCACAGCAGTTCGTCGAGCTGACCGCCGCAGCCCCCGCCCGCATCTTCGGGATACCCACCAAGGGCGTCATCGCCCCCGGCAAGGACGCCGACATCCTCCTCTGGGACCCCGCCGCGCAGTACACCATCTCCGCCGCCACCCAGGCCATGAACACCGACTACTCCATGTTCGAGGGCTGGCAGGTACAGGGCAACGTAGCCAAGGTCTTCTCTCGCGGCGAACTGGTCGTCGATCAAGGCAAGTTCATCGGCATACCCGGCCGAGGCCGCTTCCTCCATCGCGCCGCCAACGCCGGAGGACTCGCATGATCGAAGCGCCCGTCTCCATAGAGCACGACCCGCGCCTCTACAACGCAGACCTCGCCCCCACCACGCCCGCCCACCGCACCTGGACCACCTACAACTACATCGCGCTCTGGTTCTCCATGTCGATGGAGGTGACCACCTACATGCTCGCCAGCTCGCTCATCGCGGGCGGTATGAACTGGGTCCAAGCCGTCGGCACCATCCTGCTCGGCAACCTCATCGTCCTCATCCCCATGATCCTCAACGCGCACGCCGGGGCCAAGTACGGCATCCCGTTCCCGGTCTTCGTCCGCGCCAGCTTCGGCACGCGCGGAGCCAACATCCCCGCGCTGCTGCGGGCCATCGTGGCCTGCGGCTGGTTCGGCATCCAGTCCTGGATCGGCGGCCAGTCCATCGCCGCGATGGTCAACGTGCTCTGGCCCGCGACCGCCGCGCAGCCCGCCGTCCTGTGGGTCTGCTTCCTCGGCTTCTGGCTCCTGAACATGTACGTCGTCTGGCGCGGCGTCGAGTCCATCCGCTTCCTGCAATCGTTCTCCGCGCCCTTCCTGCTGGTCATGTCGCTGGTCCTGCTCGCCTACATGACAGTGAAGGCCGGCGGCTTCGGCCCCATGCTCTCCGCGCCCAGCCGCTTCACCAGCACCGGCGCGTTCCTGCACTTCTTCTTCCCCATGCTCACCGCGATGGTCGGGTACTGGGCCACGCTCTCGCTCAACATCCCCGACTTCACCCGCTACGCCAAGTCGCAGGAGTCCCAGATCGTCGGCCAGGCCTTCGGGCTGCCGGTGGCGATGACGCTCTACAGCTTCATCGGCATCGCCTGTACGTCGGCCTCCACGGTAGTCTTCGGCGAGCCGATCTGGAGCCCCATCACTCTGCTCGGCCGCTTCCACCAGCCCTTCGTGGCGTTCCTCGCGCTCATCTCCATCCTCATCGCCACGCTCAACGTCAACATCGGGGCCAATGTCGTCAGCCCCTCGAACGACTTCTCAAACCTCGCTCCGCGCTACATCAGCTTCCGCACCGGCGGCCTCATCACGGGCTTCCTTGGACTGGCCATGATGCCGTGGAAGCTGATGGCCAGCTTCGGCAACTACATCTTCGGCTGGCTGGTCGGCTACTCCGGCCTGCTCGGCCCGGTCGCGGGCATCATGGTCGCGGACTACTTCCTCATCCGCCGCACGCAGCTCTCGGTCTCCGACCTCTACCGCCGCAACGGCATCTACGAGTACAGCGCAGGCATCAACCCGCGTGCGCTCATTGCACTCGCCACCGGAGTCATCGCCGCTCTCATCGGTCTCTTCGTCCCGTCTCTGCGATTTCTCTATGACTATGCGTGGTTCGTTGGCTTCTTTCTATCCGCCGCGATCTACGTCATACTCATGCGTGCTCAGAAGATGGGGGTCTCATGTTAGAAGGCAAGCAGATATTCGAAGGTTCGCATGATCTCTCCCCTCGGGAAACCATTCGCTGGTGGATTGCTCGCCTTCCCCTATTCAACCTTTCGCTCTTTGTTGTAGGAATCATTACCTGGCTTCTCGTTCTTATTGCTGGTTCAAATGCCGTAAAACCCGGAGAAGATTTCGAAGAACCATTCATGATGATTCTTGGGCCTCCGGTTTATGCAGTACTAGCCAACCTTTGTTACTTTCTTGGCCCTCTTTCGGATGTGCTCTTTCGGATAGGTCAAAGACGTGTCACTCTCTTCAAAACTGGCTTCGTCTTTTCTCTTATTCTGACTGCACTGCCAGGCGCTTGGGCAGTTACCGCTTGGCTGATTACGATTCACACAGGCAAAAAGCTCGGCACTTGAAAGGGGCGAATCCATGTCCGAACTCACCACTCAGCAGGTAGTCGACACTATCCGCACCACTAACTACGGCACCTGGCGCTTCCAGAAAACCTGGAACCCTCTTCACATCGTCGACGCCATCGACTCCACCATCATCGACGCGGCGGGCAAGCGTTACCTCGACCTCTCCGCCCAGCTCATGTGCTCAAACCTCGGCCACAAGAACCCGGCCGTCATCGCCTCCATCGCCCTTCAGGCCGAGCAGCTCGCCTACGTCATGCCGAGCTACGCCACCACCTGCCGCGCCGAGCTATCCGAGCTGCTGCTGCCCCTGCTGCCGCCCAGCCTCAACAAGTTCTTCTTCACCACCAGCGGCACCGACGCCAACGAGGCCGCCTTCAAGATCGCCCGCATGTACACCGGTAAGACTAAGATCATCGCGCGCTACCGCAGCTACCACGGCAGCACCTCCGGCAGCATCGCCGCCACGGGCGACCCGCGCCGCTGGGCCGCCGAGCCGCGCGCGAAGACTCCCGGCGTCATCTTCGCGCCCGAGGCCAACTGCTACCGCTGCCCCATCAAGCACACCTACCCGCAGTGCGGCATCGCCTGCGCCGACTACCTCGAGCACATGATCCGCAACGAGTCCGACGTGGCCGCAGTTTTAGTCGAGCCGATCGTCGGCACCAACGGCGTCATCGTACCGCCCGACGAGTACATGCCGAAGCTCCGCCGCATCTGCGACGAGACCGGAACGCTCCTTATCGCCGACGAGGTGATGACCGGCTGGGGCCGCACCGGCAAGTGGTTCTGCATGGAGCACTGGGGCGTCGTGCCCGACATCATGACCACGGCCAAGGGCATCACCAGCGCCTACTCGCCTTTGGGACTATGCGTAACGAGCGAAGCGATTGGAGCATACTTTCACGACCACCTCTTCGCCCACGGCCACACCTACGAGGCCCACCCCATCACGCTCGCCCCCGCTGTCGCTACCATCAAGGAGATGCAGCGGCTTGGCTTGGTCGAGCGCGCCGCTGAGTTAGCGCCTTACGTTCAGAGCAAGCTCGAAGCCCTCAAAGCCAAACACCCCAGCGTCGGCAACGTCCGCGGCAAGGGCCTCTTCTGGGCGGTCGAGTTGGTCAAGAATCAAACCACCAAAGAACCCTTCAACAACTACACCGAGAAGATCTCCGGCGCACCGCTCGTGGTCGATCAGATCGCCGCCAAGTGCATGGCCGACGGCGTCATCCTGCAAGCCTGGGTCTCGCACTTCATCATCGCGCCGCCCCTCATCGTCACGAAGGAGGAGCTGGACCACGGCATCGACACCCTCGACCGCCACCTGTCCCTGGCCGATGCTTTAGTCACAGCGAACTAAGACAACAGCAAAAACGCCCTCACGCCGGGCGGGCGGTACTTCGTACCGTTCTCGACGCTTCGCGTGAAAGGCAAATAACTATGCTTTCTTTGGCTCTGCGCTCTGAAAAAGATAGACCGCCAACACGCAGATGATCGGTTCCAACGGATGACGAAACCGTGCATGAGCCGTCACCAGGTAATACGGCAGCGGCAGCAACAAAAACGCCCACGCAAACACCCACGCCCCGTCCTTCCCCCGAGCAATCGCCAACGCCAACCCGAAGAACCCGCACAGGCTGATGAACCCGTGGTTCAACAGCCGCCCCACCTCGGAGGCCGCGCTCTCGTCCGCAGCATGAGGCACCCCTGCCCAGAAGAAGTAAACCCGCAGCAGGGTATCCGCGACGAAGTGCTTCGGGTCGGCCTTGATGACCGCCTTGGCCGCCTCGCCGCGCATGGCCACGTACTTTACCTCGCCCATTCTGGCGTACAGCCGAAGCTGATCCTGCGCCAGAAAAGGATGGTCGTACTCCATCAAGAAGCCTGTGGCCCCCGGCCCATTGCCCAGGTAAAGCTCCGCGCCGAAGTTCCCTCGCAGCGGAATGAACTTGTGAAACACCGTATAGTTCCGCACCGTCCACGGCGTTACACAGGCTAGAAACACCACTCCGGCCAGCACCGCGCCGCTTACGCGCCAACGCGTCCCCGCCAACACCCAAAGGCCGCACACCGGCAGAAAGAGCAGCAGCGTCGAGTTCGAAAGCGCGATCAAACCCCAGAGCAGCCCGAACAACAACCACCGCCGCGTCTGCCTGGTATCGGAAGAACCGGACTCCCGCATACGCAGTGCCAGCACGATGACCCACAGGAACAGCGCGGTGGTGATGCTCATCTCCCATACCCACTTCACCGCGTACTGCATGGCCGACGGATGCAGCGCCCACAGCCACCCCGCCCACACTCCGCAGCGCCGACCCGCGAAGCGGAAGCCTATCTCCCATACCGACATCGCGGTAAACGCGCTGAAGATGCTGTTGATCGCCAGGATGACCCATCCCGATAGGTGCGTATAGATTCCGAAGAGCCGAAACACCCCGGCCAGCAACAGGGGATAGACCGGCGGCAGCCACGCCGTTGGCCCTGTGTGGCGGACGACGATGTTGGAGAACGGGTCCGCGTAGCCGTGACCCGAGACCAACGCAGCCGCAATCCGCCCGGCCTCGTAGCCGAAGTCAAAGCGCTCGCCCCAGCCGTGAAAGCGAAAGGTGTGGGCCAGGGTTATGAACGCCAGGCGCACGCCCAGAGCCACCCAGAAGACCCGCCAGGGAGCGGTGACACCGATGGTATGGGGTTGAAAGAAGGCCTTCAGGCGCGCTCGCATCGTAAGCCTGATTCTAGCCGCTGGCCGCGCCTTTCACGCGAAGCGTCGAGAACCGTGCGAAGCACCGCCCGTCCGGCGTAAGGACGCACTTGCTTTTGTTTCTATATCATTCAGGCGTATATCGTGTTGTAGAGACCACCCCAAGGAAGCCCGATGACCTTACTCAACGCACCGCAGTTCGACTCCAAGGCAGAGAAGCGCAAACGCTCGCTGATCATAGGCTCCGGCGTTATCTTCGCCGTCGCTGTCGTGGTCTGCCTGGCGGGCTTCCTGCTGGGCCACGGCTGGTTCTTCTCGAACCTGCCCATCGAGCACAAGGTCGACCGCTTCTTTACCGCGCTCGAGGCCAAAGACTTCGGCGGAGCCTACGCCATCTACACCAACGACCCCCAGTGGCAGCAGCACCCCGACCAGCACAAGGACTACCCCCTGCGCCGCTTCACCGAGGACTGGACCACCGAGAGCCCGGTCAAGACCGCCATCGTCAACCACCACATCGACATCTCGAAGACCGATGGCTCCGGCACCTTCGGCTCAGGCGTCATCGTCGCGGTACGCGTCAACGGCGACCACAAGGTCTTCATGTGGTATCAGCGTAGCGACGGCAGCCTGACCTGGCCCGCGCCGCATATCTTGGAATATTAAAAGCGCCCTCACGCCGGGCGGGCAGTACTTCGTACCGTTCTCGGGGCTGCATGGGCGGGATCATCTTCTGAGGGCCTCCCGCTGGTCGGCAGCGAGGAGGCCCCATGACTCCCCGAGAACAGTTCGAAGTACTACTTCTCGCTGGTAGGCGGCACAAGCCCCTTCAACCGCAGGTAGAGCGACAGCGTTGCATACTGCTCGTTGTCGTGCGACACATTGCCCCACGCAATCCCCAGCTTCGACCGCTTCGCCTGCCCCACCTGCAACAGCTCGCCATCCAGCACCGACGCGTAAGCCTTGTCGCACTCATCGAACGACGCCTTCAGCGCCGCCACGATCTCCTCCTTCGAGGCCGTATCCGAGGGCATCTTCGACGCATCCCACGGCGTATGGTTGATCGCGCCGCAGCTATGGAACTGCGCCTCGGTGATATGGTTGACCACCCGCGCAAACGTCCGGATATCCGGCGTCGGCTTGTACTGGTAGTCTGCCGCGGGCATCTTCTCGGCAGCCTTGATAACGTTAGGCTTCAGCCTGGAGTAGCTGCCCTGCGCCTCGACACCAGGCCCCGTGGCCGTCATCGCAGCCGGAGCCTGCGCCAGCATCACACCGGTGAACACCACACTCGCTACCGCCGTACACGCACTTACGATCCGCTTCATTCCGTTCCCTCGCTTCTTTTTGCACCCCAAGCCTACCGGGACCGAGCCCTCCCGACAAGGCCCAATTTGGAACCCTATACTTGAAGTGTCGACAGCAGTATGAAGTACCGCCGGTGGTATTTTTTGCTGTCGCTTCTCAACAAAATCCCGCTAAAAACCTAATTTCAATATCACATAAATAGGCGTATTTCTCATTGACACGGCATTTTCCCTGCACTAAAGTTTGGTTATCTTCCCCTGAATCATGGCAATCGGCCATTCTCTATCACTTTCCACACGGCGGTGACAAATGAGTGTCCCTAATCCATCTACTCGAGCAGTCTGGACAGAGGCCGAAAGACGCGAAGCCGTAGCTCGCGCCAAGGCCAATATCGAAGCCCACAACCAGAGTTCACCCGATCCCAACCGTAAAAGCTTCTTCGCCCCCTCCAACAGCCTCTTCGTTGCCACCGGCGTGGCCTTTATCCTCTACGCCTTCAACGTTGGCGGATTCCAGGATTTTCTGGACGGTTTCTTCAGCAAGCTGATTCTCTCCGTTCAGTTCGAAAATAAAGCCCTTGCAGCCGCCATCCCGCATACCTGGATGACGCTCCTGGTCTTCTCCGCCCTGCTCGGCCTCTTCCTTGTCGTCGATGAGCTGAAGTTCCGCCAGAGGGCTCGCAGCCGCGCCGCGCGCAAGCCCATCACCATGGAGGAGTTCATCGGCTTTGCGGCGCAGCACCACATCAGCGCCACTGTGGCCGAGGAGGCGTACAAGCTCCTGCTGCCGCACTATCTGAAGCACCTGCGCACCCGTCTCACCGACAGCCTCAGCAAAGACCTGCAGCTAACGCCCACCGAACACCTGGCTCTCTACCGCAAGCTCCTCTCCCGCACCAACCGCACGCAGTCCGACCCGGCGCAGATCGAGACCGTACTCGACCTACTGACGACCGTGGAGGCCTCTTCGCCCCGCTTCGCGACGCAGCTCGATGAGGAGTCGCTCCTCGTCGCTGTGCCGGAGTAAGAAAGCCTCAAAAAAAATTTGCGCGAAGCGTCCAAGACAGCATGAAGTGCCGCCCGCCCGGCGTGAGGACGCTTTTGCCGCTGCTTTTCGCAATCTCCATTGACCCGACCCCCAAACCACGGTACACTCGTTAAGTTTGGCGATGCAGCTTGTTCTCCCGCGAAGAAGGTTGGGAAAATACAGGCTGCAGGGTCGGCCAGCCTGAGAGCTTGGTATCATAAAGCCTCACCGGCAGGCGGACTTGATGCAGATCATCCTGTATACGCCCCTTGAACTACATATTTCTAAGGGAATGCAAGCGCACCAGCGCTGAAGAGGGTTTGGCTATGTACGCAGTAATTCGCACAGGTGGCAAGCAGTACCGGGTCGCTCCGGGTGATGTCCTCAAGATCGAGACCGCCGCACACGAGAACGGCGCGATCGAGTTCGCCGACGTGCTCGCCGTCTCCGGCTCCGAGGGCAACTTCGAGCAGGAGCTGACCGGCGCCAAGGTCACCGGCACCGTCCTCGGCCAGGGCCGCGGCGAGAAGATCCTGGTCTTCAAGTTCAAGCGCAAGAAGCAGTACAAGCGGATGCAGGGCCACCGTCAGGCCTTCACGGAAGTGAAGATCAACGAGGTTCTGGTCAACGGCAAAAGCTTCACCGCGTAAATTTATTTTGAGAGCGCCAGTCCTTTAGCGACGGCGCGGAAGAGGTACAGAGATGGCACATAAAAAAGGTCTAGGCTCCTCCAAAAACGGCCGCGACTCGAATGCACAACGGCTCGGCGTCAAGCGGTTTGGCGGCGAAGCAGTCCTTGGCGGCTCCATTCTGGTCCGTCAGCGCGGCACACCGCTCAAGCCCGGCGCCAACGTCGGCCGCGGCAAGGACGATACCCTCTTCGCCAAGATCTCCGGCGTAGTCCGCTTCCAGGATCGTGGCCAGAAGGGCCGTTTCGTCTCCATCGATCCGGCTGAAGTCGTCGCGGTCCACGCGTAGTCTTTGCTGCAAAAAATCTGAAAGAGCCCTGCTCCGGCAGGGCTTTTCTGCGTTTGCCCGCCCTTGCCGTTGCCTGTTCTTGGTTGTCATTCAGGAGCGAAGCGGAGGAATCTGCTTCTGTCTTTGTTCTTGCTTCTCAGCCGCAAATGCAACAGCAAGAGCACCCTGACGCCGGGCGGGCGGCACTTCGTGCGGTGCTCGACGCTTCGCGTGAAAGACCTTTCAAATCTTCGGGATGGCCACCGGCTTACCCTTGTCGTTCAGCTCGACATACGCCGCCGGAACATGATGGTCGTGCGTAAACAGTACCAGCCACCGCTCCGGAATCGCCCGCGCCAGAAACCGTTTCCTCTCCGCAATACACCGCACCGGGTCCAGGTCGTACCCCATCACCCACGTCGGATCGAGATGGTTCGACGTCGGATGCAGATCGCCGATGTAGCACGCGTGCTCACCTCCCGATTCGATATGCACCCCCATCATCTGCGCCGTGTGCCCCGGAAAGACCTCCAGCGAGATCCCCGGCACAATCTCCGGGTCGGCCTCAATCGCGTCGTCATCGACCAGAATCATCTGCCCGCTCTCGATCAGCGGATCGTAGTTCGGCGACAGGTAGCTCACACGGTCACGATCCAGTTGCAGGTGCCCGTGCTCCATCTCGCCGCGATGCGCGAAGTACCGCGCATTGGGAAAGGTCGGAGTCACGGAGCCATCCGGATACAGCGTCGTATTCCAGCCGCAGTGGTCGAAGTGCAGGTGCGTGTTGATGACCACGTCCACCTCCTCCGGCCTGATGCCTGCGGCGGCCAGCGACGCAGGCAGTCGCGCCTGGTTCTGGTGGATCTCCTGCATCTTGGCGCTCTGCTTGTTGCCGATGCCGGTCTCGATCAAAACGGTGTGCCGCCCGGTCCGAATGACGGTTGTGTTCAGCCCAAGCAGGATGCGGTTGTCGTCGTCGGGCTTCATGCGGCGCTGCCACATGGTCTTGGGCACCACGCCGAACATGGCTCCGCCGTCGAGCAGGTAGGTGCCGTCGGAGCAGATGATGGTCTCAAAGTCGCCGAGGGCGAAACGGGCACGGACAAGATTGTCGTCGGTCGGGAGAGCTGCTGGGTGCATAGTCTGTCGGAGTGGTGCAGGGGAATCTGCGTTGCCCGTAGCCAGGAAAGGAGAAACAAAAGAGCTTTTACACGAAACGTCCAGAACCGCACGAAGTGCCGCCCGTCCGGAGTGAGGATGCTTTTGTTGTTAAGCTTTTGGCGCCTCAGCCGCAGCAGCGATCATTCCCGCCGAGACCTCGGTATCCGACTGCGAGAGGACATTCGCCAGGTTGACGGGGACAGGCGCGGCGATATCCGCCGTGATGGAGGCGAGATCGGCAGCGGTAGCGACCGACGAGTTCGCCGAGGCGTTGGCGATAGAAGTGGAAGCCAGCACAGCGGCTTCAGGTGCCAGGATCGCGCCATAGGTGTTCGTCGAGAGGTCGGTCAGCGCGGTCGCGGTCGCATCGCCGGTGAGAACGGCAGGCGGGGGTGCGGCGGGGGGAGCAGCCTTGAGCTTGACCTGGAAGCACTGGCGGCACAGCACGGGGCGGCCCTGGGTCGGCTTGAAGGGAACGGTAGTCTCGACCCCGCACTCCGAGCACTCGGTGCGTGTTTCGGTGCGGGAGATACCCGCGGCAACCGGCCCGGAGGCGGGCTTTCCGGCCAGTCCGGCGCGCCGCGACTTGCACGGCTTACAACGTTTGGGATCGTTTTTAAACTGTTTATCCGCGAAAAAAAGCTGCTCCCCTGCCGTGAAGATGAACTCTCCACCGCAGTCTGAGCACGTCAGCAATCGGTCAACGAATCTGTACTCCATCTCACTTCTCCCGTATGGGCCATCCACTTGAAACAAGCGTGTCTGCTGATACAGCAGAGGAACGGGCCCGGGTACGATCTGTCTGGGGAGTAGTTGTCGGGGTACTTGTGTTGGGAAGAAGAGCCGCCTTCATCGCTGAAGGCGGCCCAACCGTGTTGCTTACAAGCTAGTCCTGTTCCTTACGGACCTTCTTGCGATTACGTTTCCGGGCGAGCGCCTCTTTAACACGCTTCTTCTCGCCTGGCTTCAGATAAAAGGAGTGACGCTTGACCTCTTTGATAATGTCTTCGGTCTGGACTTTGCGCTTGAAGCGGCGCAGGGCATTTTCGAGGGGTTCGCCTTCCTGAACGCGAATCTCTGCCAAGGGAAATACACCTCACAATCGGGCCTTAATCAGGCTATCTTCTAGATTACCCCCTATGTGGGCCGGATGTATCAGAAAACTCGTACTTTTTTTACGATATGTCGCAACCGGCTAGAATCAACGCCGAGGAATCCAAACCATGATCCGTAGCTATCAGGGAATCCGCCCCACCGTTCCGGCCACCTGTTATGTCGATATCAGCGCGCAGGTTATCGGCGACGTCCAGCTCGGCGAGCACGCCAGCGTCTGGATGAACGCCGTCCTGCGCGGCGATGTGAACGCCATCCGGATCGGCGCGCGGTCTAATGTGCAGGACTGCGCCGTGCTGCACGGGATGCGCTACCTCTACCCGGTCATCGTCGGTGAGCTGGTGACGATCGGCCACAACGCCACCGTTCACGGCTGCGTGCTGGAGGATAAGGTGCTGGTCGGCATCGGCGCGACGATCCTGAACAATGCCCGCATTGGCGAGGGGTCGATCATCGCCGCCGGTTCGGTGATTCCGGAGCAGACGGTGATTCCGCCGCGCTCGCTGGTGGCCGGGGTTCCGGGCAAGATCCGCCGTTCCATCACCGACGCGGATATGGAGTCGATCCTGAAGTACGCGCACAACTATCTGGATTACGTGGAGATGTACCTGAAAGAGACTTAAAAGCCTTTCACGCGAAGCGTCGAGAACCGCACGAAGTGCCGCCCGCCCGGCGCGAGGGCGCTTTTGCCGTTGTTTCTATAAAATGAAACTCTTATGTCGACTCTCAAGGCCGTTCGCGGCACCCGGGACTTACTGCCGCCCGACACCGATCTCTGGAACCGCGTAGAAGCCACCGCCCGCTCCGTCTTCAGCCGCTACGGCTTCGGCGAGATCCGCACCCCCATCATCGAAGCCACCGAACTCTTCGCCCGCGGCGTGGGCGAAGAAACCGATATTGTCTCCAAGGAGATGTACACCTGGGAAGATGGTGGCCGTCCCGAAATCAAACTTCTTAAACGCACATGGCTCCAAGCAAACCCTCAATATGAGATCGAAGATCCGCCAATTGGAATAGGCGCAATCAAGCCACTCCCAGATGAATTTGTCATTGCCCGAAACTTTGATCAGCGTATCTTCATTGAGTTTCGCGTCAAACCTCCAACTACAATCGATGTAGACTTGCGCGCTCGTCATGAATGTCTTGTGCTATTGGGGCTGAATCACATAGTAGTTGTACCTAGAAGCAAAATCGATGCTTTGGCTCAATCAAGTTACGAGGCATCGAGCATTCTTCTCGAGCCGATGGCAGGTACATTCGAAACTAGTACCCAGCTCCTGACCCTGCGCCCCGAGAACACCGCCGGGGTCGTCCGCGCCTACATCGAGCACAAGCTCGGCGACACCGGCCAGCTCCAGAAGCTCTTTTACATCGGCCCGCAGTTCCGCCGCGAGCGCCCGCAGCGGGGCCGCTACCGCCAGTTCTGGCAGATCGGCGCGGAGGTCCTCGGCCCGGTCAGCTCCGGCGCGGAGTCCGCCATCCGCGATGCCGAGGTGCTGGAGATGCTGGCCACGCTGCTCGATGAGCTGGGCGTCACCGGCTGGCGGCTGGAGGTCAACTCGGTCGGCTCGGCCACCGACCGCCCCCGCTACGTGGCCGCGCTGCGTGAGGCGCTGGCCCCCATCAAGCATCAGATGTGCGAGGACAACCAGCGCCGCGCCGAGACCAATCCGCTGCGCGTGCTGGACTCGAAGGACCCCAACGATCAGGAGCTGATTAACGGCCTGCCGAAGATCGCCGACTATCTGGACGAGGCCTCGACCGACCACTTCCGACAGGTGCTGGCGGCGCTCGACGCGGCAGGCGTGCCCTACCACGTAAACCCGCGGCTGGTGCGAGGGCTGGACTACTACACCCGCACCACCTTCGAGTTCACGGTGCCGGACGGCAGCGGCCTGGGCACGCAGAACGCGCTGCTGGGCGGCGGCCGCTACGACGGGCTGAGCGAGATGCTCGGCGGCCCCAAGGCTCCGGGGATCGGCTTCGCCATTGGTGAAGATCGCCTGATCCTGACGCTGGAAGCGCAGGCCAAGACGGCGGAGACGAAGAAGCTGGACGCGTACATCGCCCCCATGGGCACCGCTCAGAACGCGGCTGCGCTGGCACTGGCTCGGGAGCTGCGCCGGGCCGGGTTGTCGGTGGAGCTGGGAGACGGCAGCTTCCGCCTGAAGAAGAGCTTCGAGGCAGCCGACAAGGCCGCTCGCCGCGTAGTGATTCTGGGCGAGGACGAGCTGACCAGCGGCATCCTGACGGTGAAGACCTTCGCCACCGGCGATCAAACCAAGGTAGCCCGAACTGATCTGTCAGCCTTCCTTCAGTCTTAACACGCGCAACGTCCAAAACCGCACGAAGTGCCGCCCGTCCGGCGTGAGGACGCACTTGCCGTTGCTTGTTTTCTTGGTTGTCATTCAGGAGCGAAGCGGAGGAATCTGCTTTTGCTGTTGTCTTTGCTTCTGCCGTTGCGGTTGCTTCTGGGGTAGGTCCGGGCTTTAGCCCCGAGGTATGCTTTCTTCTCTCGGCCATAGAAGCAACAGCAAAAACGCCCTCGCGCCGGGCGGGCGGCACTTCGTGCGGTGCTCGACGCTGCGCGTAAAAACCTCTTCACGCAGAAAAGCCCCGTCGAGACGGGGCTTTTCCAAAAGCAAAAACCCCTACTGCGTCAGCAACAACGTCGTCAGCAGCAGATTCTGCACACCCTTATACGAATCCGTCGCATCAAAACTCTCGCTCAGAGCATGAGCATTCAACCCAACACCACCGCCCCCCATCGTCACCGCAGGGATGCCGAGGTGCATCGGCACATTCGAGTCGGTCGAGCTGGCCTCCAGCTCCGGCTTGCCCAGGTGCATCGCCGTAATCGACGCCCCCACCGCCTTCACGATTGCCGCATCCGCAGGCGTGTTGCCACAGGGACGATTGCCCACCGTCTCGAGCTTCACCGTAATGGTGCCCTTGCCCGGATGCAGCGCGTTCTCCTCGGCCACACCGTCCGCAACGGCCTTCTTGAACTTCGCATCCACCTCATCGAGCGAGGCCTGGTCCGACGAGCGCTCGTCGAACTCGAACCACGTCTCAAACGGAATCGAGTTGACTGACGTACCGCCGCCGATGCGGCCGACGTTGAAGGTGGTCTTGATCTTGGTCGGCACCTGAATATGAGCGATCTTCGCGATGGCGAGGCCCTGCGCGTTGGCCGGGTTCACCAGCCCGAATGCTCCGTAGCTATGCCCGCCAGGTCCGGTAAAAGTGACCTTGTAGCGGTAGCTGCCCACACCCACGTTGACGATGCGCGAGGGGTCGGTGCCGTCGATCGAGATGAACGCATCGATCTGGCCCTTGAGCGTGTCGTTGAAGAGCGCCTTCACGCCGCGCGAGTCGCCCAGGCCCTCTTCGCCCACGTTGGCCACGAAAGTGACCGTGCCGGGAGTGCTGATCTTCGAGCCTTGCAGCGCCGATATGAGCGCCAGCATCGAGGCCAGGCCGCGGCCGTCGTCGCTGATGCCAGGAGCCGCAAGCATATTGCCGTTACGCTTCACATGCACGTCCGTACCCTCGGGGAAGACAGTGTCGAGGTGCGCGGCAATAACGAGGCGCGGGTGCGCTGAGACGCCGGGACGGTCGCCCAGCACGTTGCCGGTGGCGTCGATGCGTACGTTCTGGAGCCCGGCAGCGAGGAAGAGCTTCTTCAGTTCGGCAGCGCGCGTCTGCTCGTGGAAGGGCGGCGCGGCAATCTCGGTGATGCGCGCCTCTTCGTCGATGAAGTGCGGCTCGTTGGTCTGGATCGACTGCATGACGGCCTTGACGGCAGGGTCGGCGAGAAACTGCTCGGCGGTCTTCTTCGACTGAGCCAGTACGGAGGTTGAGGCGAGAGCAATAAGGCAAAGGGATGTTGCCACAAGCGCGAGGGCGCGATGCTTCATGGATCGTCTCCAACAAAAGGGATAGGAACATGATTGCACACCGGCCCGCTTCGCTTCAGGCGGGCAGCTCGGGCGTGGCGGCGATGAGCTGCTGCGTGTAGGGCTCGCTCGGGTGCTCGCAGACGCTGAGCACGTCGCCCACCTCGACCAGACGGCCGCGCTGCATCACCGCCACCTGGTCGCAGAGGTAGCGCACCAGCGGCATGGAGTGCGAGATGAACAGGCAGGTAAGCCCGTGGGCGCGTTGCAGATCGCGCAACAGGTTGATGACCTGCGCCCCCACCGAGACGTCGAGCGCGCTGACCGGCTCGTCGAGCACCAGAAACTCGGGCTTGAGCGCGAGCGCCCGAGCGATGTTGATGCGCTGTCGCTGGCCTCCGCTGAACTCGTGCGGGTAGCGGTCGAGCACGTCCGCCTCCAGCCCCACGCTGGCCATCAGCCCGAACACGCGCTCCCGCACGTCGCTGCGCGTGTAGCCGCCGTGAATGGCAAACGGCTCGGCGACGATCTGGCGAACGCTCATGCGTGGGTTGAGCGCGGCATACGGGTCTTGAAAGACGATCTGCATCCTCTGCCGCAGCGCACGCAGCCGAGAGGATGAAGCCGCCAGAACATCTTCTCCCTCGAACCGCACCTCACCGGCCGTCGGCTCGATCAGCCGCAGAATCATCCGCGCCACGGTGCTCTTACCCGAGCCGGATTCGCCCACCAAGCCAAGGGTCTGCCCACGCCGGATCGAGAGCGAGACGCCATCGACCACACGTGCCGAGCCATAGGACTTCACCAGCCCCGTAGCGGAGACGAGCACGTCGGGTTCTGTCGGCGCAAGCGGCGGCATCTCCGGATGTTAGCACCGCAACGCCCACGCGAAGCATCGAGAACCGCACGAAGTGCCGCCCGCCCGGCGTGAGGGCGCACTTGCTGTTGCTTGTTAAAAAGAAAACCGGGGACAGCCCTCTCAGGCCATCCCCGGTTGCTGCATCTACCTTACTTCGTCTGTCCCTTGGGAGGAACAGTCGTCGTAGCGGCGTAGTTGTAAAGCTCATCGACGATCGACTTCTCCGCACCGGCCATACCGTACACCTTGCCCGCGCCCTCGATCACCCAGAACTCGTTCGCCGCGTGCGCTCCGCCACCGTACCCGGCGCTGCCGCCAGCGATCGGCAGGCTGATCGGCGTCGTGCCCGGATCGCCCTGCTTGCCGTTGGTGAACAGGTAGCCCGGCCAGGCGCCGGACATATTCGTATCTGCCGCATCGGTCGCGTTCATGGTGTTGGTCTTGCTCATCGGCGGCGTCCACGGAATCCCGAAGTGATCGAACATCTTCTCGACCGCGTGTGCCACGTCGGTATCGAAGTCCATCGTCGACCAGGGCTGGTCGCCGATCAGCGTCAGCTTCACGTCCTGGTAGCCGTTCTTGTCGAGCTGCGCCCGAATCTTCTTCAGCAGGTCCGCGCTGGTCATGTTCGGCACATAGCGGATGCTGTGCTTGGACGTGATCTTGTTCGGCAGGATCGCGCCCGAGCCGCCCGGATACATATTGCCGCCCCAGATGCCGTCCAGGTTGAACGCCGTGCCGAAGCTCGACATCTTGAGCACCGTGTACGGATCGTCCGAGATGAACCGCGCCACGCCCACACCCGCCGCCATCTTCTTCAGGTCCATCTTGGCCGCGGCGTCGTGCATCCGCTTGTCGGCCTCGGGCGAGATCGGGACGATGTTGTCGCTAAAGCCGGCAATCGCAGGCGTGTTTCCATCGCTGCCCATCAGGCTCGAGAGCATCTTGATGTGCCGCCAGGCCGGGCTATCCACCGAGCGCTTGAAGATGCCGTGGATATCCGATACCGTCGGTCCGCGGCCCCAGTCCTTGCCGCTGGTCGAAAGCTCGATGTACATCAGGCCCTCGGACGCGCCCATCACCGAGGCGGCGCGCGCGCCGTTCTGGCCGCCGAACATCAGCATCGCATCGGCGGGCTTCAACAGCTCGGGATGCGTGGTCACAAACTTGTTCAGGCCCATCGACATGCGCTCTTCGTCGCCCTCTGCCACAAAGATCAGGTTCACCGGCAGCTTGCCGTTGACGGCCTTGATCGACATGAGCGCGTTCAGCTCAGTCATCTCAGGCCCCTTCGAGTTCACCGCGCCGCGCCCAATCAACACCTTCTTGAAGGACGGGTCGATACCCGCCGTCGCTCCGTCCACCAGGCGTGCCTCGAACGGCGGCGCGATCCACACATCCGGCTGCGTGATCGGCATGGTGTCGTACATCCAGTACACCAGCAGCGTCTTGGGCGCACCCTCGTCGCACTTAGCGTAGACGACGGGGTTACCGGGCTGGCCCCACTTGGTCACGCCCACGTCGAAGACGCGGGTGGTCTGGCAGCCCAGCTTGTCGAAGAAGCCCTTCACCATCTCGGCCGACTCGGGAATGCCCTCGCCGCTGTTCGAGATGCTGGGCTGTTGAATCCACTTCTGCAGGTTCTCGACGTGCTCGTCGATATGCTCGTCGATGAACGAGAACACCTTCTTCTCCGCGTCCGGCATCGAGCTGGTGTCTATCTTGACCGTCTCATCGCCGTAGGGGCGGATACCGAGCGTCTTGGCTGCGGTAGGAGGAGGCGGTGCGCTGGACTTCTGTTTCGTGCATCCGGTCAAGCCGAGACCGAGTACAAGACAAGCTGCAATGTATTGGCTACGCATGATTCGCTCCGGAAAACAGATAAAGAAAATAAGCCTTAAGCCACCGCAGATGGATCCCGAAGCCCTCCCCTGGGAGAGGAGCTTTGGATGAAGCAAAAAGATTAAGGACTTGTGCAGACAAGTGTATTCAATTTCCGGGCAAACGACGAATGAGAGGAAATAAACTTTCCCACGCGCAGCGTCGAGCACCGCACGAAGTGCCGCCCGCCCGGCGTTAGGGCGCAGTTGTTGTTGCTTGTTTTAGAAACAAAAGCAAAGACGCCCTAACGCCGGGCGGGCGGCACTTCGTGCGGTCTTGAACGCTTCGCGTGAGAAGCGTTTATTTCTTTTCTTCGTGGTACTCCTGCTCGGTGTTGATGCTCCAGATGCCAGCCTTATCCACTCGCCCGGCCACCAGCCCATCCACCACCGTCATCGCCGTCAGCATGGAGTGATCCTGGTTGTTGTACTTGTGCATCCCATTCCGCCCAACCAGAAACAGGTTCTCGAACGAGTCCGTAAAGCTCCGTAGCTCGTCAAAGCGGTCGTAAGTGCCAAAGTAAGCCGGATAGGTCTTAGGCACCCGCACCACATGACCATCGCTCACCGCGCCCGGAGCCAGAATCCCGATCTTCTCCACCTCGGCGATCGCGAACGCCTTCATCTCTTCGTCGGGCATCTTCCACAGCGGGTCCGTGTCGTAGCAGAAGTACTCCAGACCAATCCACACCTTGCTCGGATCGGCCACGAGGTACGGGCTCCAGTTGTTGAAGATTTGTAACCGTCCCAGTAACACATCCGGCTCCTGTACGTAGATCCACGTATCCTGCAGCAGCCCGCCGTCCGGTTCAGTCACCTTCAACTTATCGGCCAGCAACCCCACCGTAATGAAGTCGCGATACTCCAACCCGTCGGAGACCTCTTGAACATTGGCTGGAATGGGGCAATCGAGCGCCCGCGTCAACTCCTTCATCGGCATCGTGGAGAAGAAGTAATCTCCCTCGAACCGCTGCCGCTCGCCCTGTTCATTGATCGCCGTAACGGCGGTGACGCGCTTGCCGTCGCAGTGAATGCCTTCTACCTTCCAGCCCATGTGGATCTCGCCGGATTTGCCACCGATACCGTTATAAATAAGATCGGCCACATGCTCCCACAGTTGTCCGGGACCGAACTTCGGGTACATGAACCGCTCGATCAGGCTGGTGTCCGTGTCCTTCTGCGAGACGTCGCCCTCACTCTTGCGGGCAAACGCACGGCTGACAAAGTGCTTCACCGCCGTCGTCAGCGACAGGCCCTTGATCCGCTGCGCGCCCCACTCGGCGGAGATGCGGTCGCACGGCGTTCCCCAGACCTTCTCGGTGTAGCTCTTGAAGAAAGTGAGGTACAGCTCGCGCCCGAAGCGATTAATCAGAAAATCCTCAAGGCTCTTCTCGGGCGTAATCTGGTGCATCCGCGACGCCAGATAGCTGGTGCCGACTCGCCAAGTCCGCGTGATGCCGAGGTTGGTCAGCGTGCTGGCCGTCAACCGAATCGGGTAATCGAAGAACTTGCGCAGATAATAAATACGGCTCTTGCGCGGACGAATCAGCATTACCAGATCAGGATCAACCGGCTGCGTCTCAGCAGGCTGCTCGGGCACCGCACGCGTCTTGCCCTGGTACGAGATCGCCTCCGCCGCCTCCGCCGGTGGCATCAGCTCCATCCACCACTGCATCACCCTATCGGACTTCGAGAAGAAGCGGTGCCCGCCGATATCCATGCGGTTGCCCTTGTACCGGATCGTCCGCGAGATGCCGCCGATCTCGCCGCTCGCCTCGAGGATTATTGGCTGAATGTCCGTCCGACGCAGAAGCTCCAGCCCGGCTGTAAGCCCCGCTGGCCCGGCTCCGATGATAATGGCTCGTTTACTCACGCAACTTCTAAGTATAGTCGCGTTTGCTGTTGCTTCTGGGGTAGGTCCGGGCTGGTAGGTCCGGGTTTTAACCCGGACGCGCATAGGGTTTTAGCCCCGAGGTATGCTTTCTTTCGAATCAGCAAAAACTGTCCTGCCGGACGGGCCTCCTGCGCGGAGGGCGGGCGTTTACACGCCTTTTTACTGCTTCGCGCGGTCCTCCCGTTGGTCGGAGTTGAAATTCTCATCTCCGACCAACGGAAGCACTCACTTATCGGCCAGCCACTGTGAACGTCAGCCCATCCGCAGCCGCATCCACCAGCACCTTATCCCCATGCAGCACCTCGCCGGCCAGAATCTTCACCGCCAGCTTGTCCTGCACCATGCGCTGAATCGCCCGCTTCAACGGCCTCGCTCCATAAGCCCGGTCGTACCCGGCCTTGAAGAGCGCCGCCCGCGCCGCCTCCGTCAGCTCCAGCGTAATCTTCCGATCCGCCAGCATCTGCTTCAGGTCGTTCAGCCTCAGGTCGATGATGTGCGTCAACTGCGACTCACCCAGCGGATGGAAGACCACGATATCGTCCACGCGATTCAGGAACTCCGGCCGGAACTGCTGCCTGAGCGACTCCATCACCCGCGTCTTCGCGTCCTCAAAGCCCTCCGGCCCCGCGGCCCACGCCGTCGTCAACGCCGACGCGCCCACGTTCGAGGTCATAATCAGTACCGTGTTCTTGAAGTCCACGGTCCTGCCCTTCGAGTCCGTCAGCCGCCCGTCGTCGAGCACCTGCAACAGTACATTGAACACATCCGGGTGCGCCTTCTCGATCTCATCGAAAAGAACCACCGAGTAAGGCCGACGCCGCACGGCCTCGGTCAACTGGCCGCCCTCGTCATACCCGACGTACCCCGGAGGCGCGCCGATCAGCCGCGCCACCGCGTGCTTCTCCATGTACTCGCTCATGTCGATCCGCACCATCGCGGCCTCGTCATCGAAGAGAAACTCGGCCAGCGCCCGCGCGGTCTCGGTCTTGCCCACTCCCGTCGGCCCCAGGAAGATGAAGCTCCCAATCGGCCGCTTCGGATCGCTGAGTCCGGCCCGCGACCGGCGAATCGCATTCGCCACCGCGGCCAGCGCCTCGTCCTGCCCGATCACGCGCTCGCGCAGACGATCCTCCATCTGCACCAGCTTCTGCATCTCGCCTTCGAGCATCTTGGCCACGGGAATCCCCGTCCACCGCGAGACGATCTTCGCGATATCCTCCTCGTCGACCTCCTCCTTCAGCATCCGGCCCGAGTTCGTGCTCGCGTCCGCCGCCGCCGTCAGAGTCGCCAGTTCGCTCTCGAGCCGAGGAATCTCCCCGTACTGCAACTCGGCAGCACGCTGTAGATTCCCCTTACGAGTCTCCTCCCCGGCCTGAAACCGAAGCTGCTCCAACTTCTGCTTCAGCTCAGCGATCTTGCCGATAGCACCGCGCTCGGTCTGCCATCTCGCCCGCAGCCCGCTCGCCGTCTCCTGCACCTCGGCCAGCTCGCGCTCCACCTCTTCCAGCCGCTCCTTCGAAGCAGCATCGCTCTCCCGCTTCAGTGCCTGCTTCTCGATCTCGAGCGAGGTCGCCCGCCGCTCCAGGTCGTCGATCTCCACCGGCACCGAGCCGATCTGGATCGCCAGCGCAGCAGCCGCCTCGTCCACCAGGTCAATCGCCTTGTCGGGCAGGAACCTGTCCGAGATATAACGGTGCGACAGCGTCGCCGCCGCCACAATCGCCGAGTCCTTGATCCGGATCTTGTGGTGCGACTCGTACCGCTCCTTCAGCCCGCGCAGGATCGCGACCGTATCCTCCACGTTCGGCTCGCCGACGAAGACGATCTGGAACCGCCTCTCCAGCGCCGCGTCCTTCTCGATGTACTTGCGATACTCGTTGAGCGTCGTAGCGCCGATGGCCCGCAGCCCGCCCCGCGCCAGCGCAGGCTTCAGCATGTTGCTGGCGTCCATCGCGCCCTCGGACGCACCCGCGCCCACCAGCGTATGCAGCTCGTCGATGAAGAGAATGATCTCCCCGTTCGACTCCTCGATCTCCTTCAGCACGGCCTTCAGCCGCTCCTCGAACTCGCCGCGGAACTTGGCCCCGGCGATCATGCTGGCCAGGTCGAGCGCCACTACGCGCTTGTCCTTCAGGCTCTCGGGAACGTCGCCTGAGATGACACGCCGTGCCAACCCTTCCACAATCGCCGTCTTACCCACACCCGGCTCGCCGATCAGCACCGGGTTATTCTTGGTTCGCCGCGAGAGCACCTGCACCACCCGCCGAATCTCCTCATCGCGCCCGATCACCGGGTCCAGCTTGCCGCGCCGCGCCAGCTCGGTCAGGTCCTTGGCGTACTTTTCGAGCGCCTGGAACTTGCCCTCCGGAGTCTGGTCGGTCACACGCGAGCTGCCGCGAACGGCGCTCAGGGCCTTGAGAATCGCCTCATGGGTCGCCCCAAAGGTCGCCAGCGCCGCCTGCACAGCGTCGCCCTTGCCCTCCGCGAGCGCCAGCAGAAGGTGCTCGGTCGAGACGTACTCATCTTTGAAGTTCTCCGCCTCCTTGAAGCCGCGCTCCAGCACCTTCTGCAACGCGTTCGACATCCCCGGCTGTGCGCCGCCCTGTACCTTCGGCAGCTTGGCAATGGCCGAGTTCACGCCCGAGAGCAACTGCTCCACCGGCACACCCACCTTCTCCAGCACCGGGATCACGACACCCTCGCGATCCTCCAGCAACGCCGCCATCAGGTGCAGCGGCAGCACCTCCGGATTGCCGTTTTCGGCTGCGTGTCCACCCGCCGCCTGCACAGCTTCCTGCGATTTGACCGTCAATCTATCCCAACGAATTGCCATACGTTCTCTCCTCCCACGCGAAACGTCGAGCACTGCACGAAGTGCCGCCTGTCCGGCGTGAGGACGCACTTGCCATTGCTCCTAAACCTTATAAACAAAAAGAGGGAGACCGGCTATGATCTCCCTCACATCCAAAGATCACACTACTCCAGCCTTACGCTGCCTGCGGAGCCTCCACCTGCTTCGGGGTAGCGGAGCCGATCTCGATCTTGACCTGCTTCGGCCTGGCTGCCTCCTTCTTGGGCAACGTCACCGCGAGCACGCCGTTATCGTACTTCGCCTGCACCTCGGCGGTATCGACCGTCTGGGGCAGGGTAAAGCTGCGGACGAAGCTGCCGAAGCGCCGCTCAATGCGATGGAAGTTCTCTTCCTTCTCCTCGGCCTCGAACTTGCGCTCACCCTTCACGGTAAGTGTCTGATTCTCAACGCGGATATCCAGATCCTCCTGGCGGATGCCCGGGACCTCCAGCTTCAGAACGACCTTCTGGGCGTCCTCATACACGTCCACAGCGGGCACAAAGCTGCCGGCACCGAGGCTCTCGGGCGTGGTGAAGTCACTGAAGATCGAGTTCAAACGGTTCTGCAGTACGGCAACATCGCGCAACGGGGTGCGGAACGGTACAAATCGGGTCATGGTCATGGCACTTTCTCCTTTTCGTTACCTGAAATCTATGGGTGCGGGGCCAAGCCCACGCACTCAATAAGACGCATGGCGGATAAAAAGGTTGCAAATAATATGACAATAACCCACTCATATATTTGCAGTGATTCGTACTTTTCAAAACAGCAGCAAAAGCGCCCTGACGCCGGGCGGGAGGCACTTCGTGCGGTTCTCGACGCTTCGCGTGAAAACAAAAAAGAGCGGCGAGATGATCGCCGCTCTTTTTCTCCGTGTCTTTTCTTCTTTTACTTGGCCGGAAGAATCTCCGCCACATCCACCCATTGCGTCGGATAATGCCCCGTATAGCAAGCCGAGCAAAACGAAGCCGGAGAAAGCCCCGTCGGCGGCTCCCCCGTCGTACACGAGTGCGTCAGCCCCACCAGCGAGAGATACGCCAGCGAATCCGCCTCGATAAACTCGCAGATCTCCTGCAAAGACTTGTTCGCCGCGATCAGGTCCTTCTTCGACGGAGTATCCACCCCGTAAAAACAGGGCGAGATCGTCGGCGGACACGAGATCCGCATATGAACCTCGATCGCTCCCGCCGCCCGAACCATCCGGACGATCTTGCGCGAGGTCGTCCCGCGAATAATCGAGTCGTCGATCAGGATCACGCGCTTGCCCTCAAGCAGCGCCCGGCTCGGATTCAGCTTCATCCGCACGCCGAAGTCCCGCACCCGCTGGGTCGGCTCGATAAACGTACGCCCTACATAATGATTGCGGATCAGCCCAAAATTGAACGGAATCCCCGACTCTGCCGCATACCCCAGCGCCGCCGTTACGCCCGAATCCGGCACCGGCACCACCAGGTCCGCCGGAACGCCCGACTCCCGCGCCAACTGCCGCCCCATCTCCTCGCGGCTGGTCTGGACCCAGCGGCCATAGATTCTGGAATCCGGCCGGGCAAAGTAAACATGCTCGAAGATGCACGAGGCCGTGGGCGTGCTCTGCGGCGAGAATCTCCGGCTGGTCACTCCGTCCTCGGACACCATCACCAGCTCGCCCGGCTCCACGTCCCGCTCATAGCGGGCGTGCAGCAGGTCCAGCGCACAGGTCTCGCTGGCGAAGACGAAGGTATCCGGCTCGCCGTCCTTGCCGTCGATCCGCCCCATGCACAGCGGGCGGAAGCCGTGGGGGTCGCGCGCGGCGAAGATGCGGTTGCGCGTCATCATCACGATGGAGAACGCGCCCTCCACCTGGCTCAGAGCGTCGGCCATGCAGTCGATCAGGGTGTTCTTGGTGCAGTGCGCGATCAGTTGGATGATGATCTCGGAGTCCGAGGTCGTCTGGAAGATCGCGCCGTCGCGTTCCAGCCGCTCTTTGGCCGTGCCCAGGTTGATGAGGTTGCCGTTATGCGCAATCGCAATCAGCCCCTTGGTCGACTCGACCGAGATCGGCTGCGCGTTCAGCAGCGCCGAGTCTCCTGTGGTCGAATAGCGCGTATGCCCGATTGCGATGTGCCCCGGCAGCTTGGCCAGCACATCGTCGGTAAAGATCTCCGACACCAGCCCCATGCCCTTGATATCGTGGACAATCTCGCCATCGGCCGAGGCGATTCCGCCCGACTCCTGCCCGCGATGCTGCAACGAGTACAAGCCCCAATACGTCATCCGGGCTGCATCGGGATGGTTATAGATCGCCATCACGCCGCACTCTTCGCGCAGCTTGTCGAAGGGCGTCTCATCCTCCTCAAGGTCAGCATCCCCTTGGCGACAGGAGCTTTCAGCCAGCAGCAAACCATCCTTCAGCAACTCTTCGTTCACGCCAGAACCTCTTCAGCAAGCTGCGCTTCGAGAGCATCCGACCACGCAGTTTTGAACTCCGCGACCGGCCCGGAGATGACGGCCAGTTGCGCCGTCGAAGCCTCGTCCACAAAGCTGATATTGACCTCTCCCGCCGTAATCGTCCCCAGCGGAGCCAGCCACGCACCCGTGTGCCGGGCCACAATCTTCTGGATCTCTTCGACAGAAGCCGGATCGGCCGAGAGCAGCACCGAAGAGGGAATCTCGCTGAAGATCCGCTCCTTCAAGGTCCACTCTGCCTCGGCGGCCTCGCTCCGCAGCGTCTGCTTTACCTCGACACCCAGACCGCGCGAGAAACCAGCCTCGATCATTGCAGCAAACGCGCCGCCATCGGAGATATCGCAGGCCGAGTGCACCAATCCTGTGGCTCCCAGCTCGATCAGGCAGCGATGCAGCACAGCCTCTGCCGTCACATCCAGCACCGGAGGAGTACCCCATAGCTCGCCCAGCACAGTTCGGGCGTACTCGGTCGAGCCGAACTCCTGCTTCGCATCGCGTCCCTTACCGGTAAAGGTCGAGAGTAGCAGCAGCGCATCGCCAGCCCACTGGAAGCTCGACGGCACAGCCTTGGTCGTATCCTCGTGGATACCCACGATCCCAAGCACCGGAGTCGGATAGATTCCTTCACCTTTGGTCTCGTTATAGAGAGAAACATTGCCACCTGTAATCGGCGTGCCCAGCGCAGTGCAAGCCTCCGCGATGCCGTCGATGGCGTTCGAAAGCTGCGCCATAATCTCCGGCTTCTCGGGGTTGCCGAAGTTCAGGCAGTTGGTCGCCGCCACCGGCTTGGCCCCGGTACAGGCGACCTTCCGAGCGGCTTCAGCCACTGCGTGCATCGCGCCCAGCTTCGGGTCGAGATACGTCCAGCGGCCATTGCCCGCCAGCGCCATCGCCAGCCCGCGCTCGCCCTTGGCGGCCTCGATCACGGTCGATTCATCCCCGCCCAACGGCGCAAATCCAATCACGCCCGGCATCATCGTGTCGAGCGAGGGCGACGTGTGCATCGCCGGATGCCCGGTGCCCTTGATCCGCATCACGCCGGCTTCGCCGCCCGGACCCTGCACGGTGTTGGTCTGAACCATCGAGTCGTACTGCTCAAAGATGTACTTCTTATCGCAGATATTCGCGCTGGCCAGCAGCTTCTTCAGATCAGCCTTATAGTCCCGCGGCTTGTTCAGCTCAGCGAGCACCGCAGCCGTCGGGTCTTTAGGAACCGGCGGATTCCACACGCCCACAGGCCGGTGGTAGAGCGGCGCATCGTCGGTTAGGGACTTGTTCGGAATCTCCGCCACCAGCTCGCCATGATGCGTCACCCGCATCACATCGTCGGCGGTCACAATCCCAATCTCCGAGCAGTCCAGCCCCCACTTGGTGAAGACCGCCTTGACCTCGTCCTCGCGGCCCTTCTCGGCCACCAACAGCATCCGCTCCTGCGACTCCGAGAGCATGATCTCGTACGAGTTCATGCCGGTCTCACGCTGCGGCACCAGGTCCAGCTCAATCGTCAGGCCCAGTTCTCCGCGCGCGCCCATCTCGCAGGTCGAGCAGGTAAGCCCGGCCGCACCCATATCCTGAATCCCCAGCACAGCGCCGGTCTTCATGGCCTCAAGGCAAGCCTCAAGCAACAGCTTCTCAAGGAACGGGTCACCCATCTGGACGTTGGGACGCTTCTGCTCCGAACCTTCGGTGAACTCCTCGGACGCCATCGTGGCCCCGTGGATGCCGTCGCGGCCCGTCTTGGCCCCGACGTACAGCACCGGGTTACCCACGCCGGTCGCCTTGGCGTAGAAGATCTCATCCATCCGCACCATGCCCAACGCAAAGGCGTTCAGCAGGGGATTGCCCGAGTAGCACTCCTCGAACCGCGTCTCGCCGCCCAGGTTGGGCACGCCGAAGCAGTTCCCATACCCGCCCACGCCATGCACGACGCCCTTCATGGTCGTCCGGTTGCGATGGTAATCGACACCCTGCTCCTCGCCCATCAGAGGGCCAAAGCGCAGCGAGTCCATCACCGCCAGCGGCCTTGCGCCCATGGTGAAGATGTCGCGCAGAATGCCGCCGACGCCCGTCGCCGCGCCCTGGTAGGGCTCGATGTAGCTGGGGTGGTTGTGGCTTTCGATCTTGAACGCGCACGCCCAGCCATCACCCACCTCGATGATACCGGCGTTCTCGCCCGGACCCTGCACGACCAGCTCCGACTTAGTCGGAAGCCGCTTCAGGTGGACGCGCGAAGACTTGTAAGAGCAGTGCTCGGACCACATCACCGAAAAGATCCCCAGCTCGGTGAGCGAGGGCGTGCGCCCGAGGGCGGCTTCGATGCGGGTGTACTCCTCCGCCGTGATGCTGTGGGTCTTGAGCAGGGCGGGAGTAATGGTAGCCGGGCTAGGAAGGGTGCGGCTGGGCTGAACGTGCTGATTTGGCATGGCTCGCTGGTAACGATTGTCGCATGGCTGCGCGTGAGATGAACCTGTGGTAAATGCGTCCGTAGGCTTGTTTAAGTACCGGTAGACCCCGGTCAGGCCCCCGTAGACCCAAAACCGCGCTCTCCCCGGGCCGCCTCGGCGATCGCATCCGCTTCAACGAACTCCGCCGTAATCCTCTGCACGATCCGCAACTGCGCGATCCGGTCCCCGGCGGCGACCTCGTAGGGGGTCTCGTTCAGGTTCAGGACGACGACTTTGATCTCCCCGCGATAGCCGGGGTCGATGACGCCCGCCAGAGTCGTAACCCCTTTGACGGCCAGCCCGGAGCGGTCTTCGACCAGCGCACCGTAGTCGGAAGGGAACTCAAGCGCGATGCCGGTCGAAACCAACGCACTCTTCCCCGGCGGCAGGGTCGTAGCTTCGAGCGCGTAGAGATCGGCGGCCAGATCCCCCCAGGGGCCGGTGTGGGAGTAGCGCGGCAACTGCGCATTGGGGTTGAGACAGAGAACCTTAATCGTAGGCATATCTTCAATCTTAATGGCAAAGGAGCCTTGAGTTCCTGTCTGTTACGCGAAGCGTCCAAAACCGCACGAAGTGCCGCCCGCCCGGCGCAAGGGCGTTTTTGCTTTTGCTTCTAAAGAAGAAAAACGTCCTGCCGGACGGGCCTCCTACGCGAAGGGCGGGCGTTTGCACGCCTTTTTACTGCTTCGCGTGGCCCCCTGACACTCCTTCTACCCGACCCACGTATAACGAGAAGTGGAGACACGCATCACGATGCTCGCAGCCAACTCGACCGGCACCGGATCACCCACACTCATCCTGATGCACTTCCTCGGCGGCTCCGCGCGGGAGTGGCAAGAAGTCGTCGCCGCGCTCGGCCCCCAGGTCCACACCGTCGCGGTCGATCTCCCCGGCTTCGGCGACTCGGCCCACCTCCCCGGCTACACCGTCACCGAGATGGCCGACGCCGTCGCCGAGCTGATCGACTCCCTCCACCTCGAGCGTTACCTCCTCGTCGGCCACAGCCTGTCCGGCAAGGTTGCCGCCGTGCTGGCCGCCCGCCGCCCCACCGGCCTCGAGGGCATCATCCTGATCGCCCCATCCCCCCCTGGCCCCGAGCCCATGGCCCCCGGCAAGCGCGAGAAGATGCTGGCGGCCTTCGGCGCACTCCAGCCCGACGACCACCTCCGCGCCCGCGCCTACGTCACCAAGTACGAGGAGCGCATCCTCGCCGAAGACGTGCTGGCCCGCGCCACCGAGGACGTGCTGCGCATGAACCGCGCCGCGTGGACGGCCTGGATCGAGCGCGGCAGCCTCGAGGACTGGTCCGCCCGCGTCGGCACCCTCACGCTGCCCACGCTGCTGGTCACCGGCGACCGTGACACCTCCCTCGGCCTCGCAATCCAGCAGCAGACCACCCTGTCCCACTTCCCCAACGCCATCACCAAAGTCGTTGCCGAGTGCGGGCACCTGGTTCCCATGGAAAAACCCCACGAGCTGGCCACCCTTATCGCCGAGTTCCTCGCAACCCTCAGTATTCCGCAGCCCTACCTGAACTTCATCCACTCCGACCGCGTCTCCCCGCGCACCCGCGAGCTTCTTTTAGAACGCACGAAACCCCGTAGCGCCACACCCCGCGCCCTCACCGAAGCCCAGATGACGACGCTACGAGCCGTCGTCGCCCGCGTCATCCCCCAGCAGCAGAACCCCATCGACCTCGCCGGATTCATCGACGAGCGACTAGCCGCAGGCCACACCGACGGCTGGCGCTACGACGTCCTGCCGCCCGACCGCGAGGCTTACGCTGCCTCCCTCGACGCGCTGGCTGCCCAGTCTTTCAGCATCCTCCCCGCAGCCGATCAGGACGCCATCCTCCACCAGATCGCCGCCACGCCATCCGCGCAAGCCCGCTGGTTCGAGGACCTCCGCGCCGACGCCGTCAAGTTCTGGATGGCGCACCCCCAGACCCTCGCCCGCATCGGCTACAGCGGCATCGGCATCGGCGGCGCGCATACCCCTCACGCGGGATTCGTCACCCTCGACCCCGGCACCACCGAACCCTGGGAACCAGCCTCATGAAGCAATACAGCACCTCAGAGACAGTAGATGTAGTCGTCATCGGCACCGGAGCCGGAGGCGCGCCCGTAACCGAGCGCCTGGCCCGAGCCGGGCTTTCGGTCGTGGCTCTCGAAGCCGGTAAGTGGCGTGATCCCGCGCACGAGTTCGCCGCCGATGAGGTCGCCGCAGCCGACCTCTACTGGCTCGGCGACCGCCTGAGCGCGGGCGAGACCCCAACGGCCTTCGGGGGCAACAATAGCGGCACCGGCGTCGGCGGCTCGACCCTGCACTGGGGAGCCTTCGTCCCCCGCGCCTACCCACGCGACCTGCGCCTCGCCACCGAATCCGGCCTGGCCCCGGAGATCGACTGGCCCCTCACCTACGCCGACCTCCTCCCTTACTACGAGGAGACCGAGCGCTTCATCGGCGTCTCCGGCCCGGCCCACTACCCCTGGGACCCGACCCGCCGCTATCCCCTCGGCCCCGTGCCCCTGAACGCCCCCGCGCAGGCCATGCAGCGCGGCTTCGAGGCCCTGGGACTCACAACCGCCGAGGCCCCCGTGGCCACGGCCTCGCGGCCCTACCAGCAGCCCGGCTACCCCGAGCGCCGCGCCTGCGTGGGCTGCGGCTACTGCCACCAGGGCTGCGTCTTCGGCGCGAAGTCCAGCATGGACGTCACCTTCATCCCCTCGGCCGTCGCCGCCGGAGCCGAGATTCGTCCCGGCTGTTTCGTTCACACCCTCGAGCGCGATGCGTCCGGCCTCATCACCGCCGTCGTCTACAGCTCGGGCGGCGAAAATGTCCGCCAACCCTGCCGCGCCCTCTACCTCTGCGGCGGAGCCGTCGAGACCCCGCGCCTGCTGCTGCACAACAGCCTCGCCAACGGCTCCGGGCAGCTTGGCCGCAACTTCATGGCGCACGTCTCCACGCAGGTCTGGGGCACCTTTGACGAGCTGATGCGCGGCCACCGAGGCTTCCCCGCCTCGCTCATCTCCGAGTCCGACGCCACAATGCGCCCCGAGAACGCCGACTTCGCCGGAGGCTATCTGGTCCAGAGCCTCGGCGTCGTGCCTGTCACCTTCGCCCAGCAGGTTGCCCGAGGCCGCGGCCTGTGGGGCCAGCCGCTGGTCGACTACCTGACTCGCTACAACTACGTTGCGGGCCTCGGCATCAGCGGCGACTGCCTGCCCTACGACCACAACTTCCTCGAGCTGGCCGAGGAAACCGACGAGTTCGGCGTCCCCCGCGCCCGCATCCACTTCAGCTACGGCGAGAACGAGTGGGCTCTCTCGCGCCACAGCGCCCACCTGATGACGGCGGCGTGGGAGGCCGCCGGGGCCAGCGACATCTGGACCTTCGAGCGCTCGGCCCACGTCATCGGCACCGCCCGCATGGGTAACGACCCGGATACCAGCGTGGTCGATCCGTGGGGGCGCAGTCATGAGATTCCGAACCTCTGGATCTGCGACAACTCCATCTTCCCCAGCGCATTAGCGGCGAACCCGGCCCTGACGATCATGGCTCTGGCGCTGCGCTCGGTGGAGAAGTTCCTCATCTCCTGAAGACATCGTTCACGCGAAGCATCGAGAACAGCACGAAGTGCCGCCCGCCCGGCGTTAGGGCGCTTTTGTTGTTGCTTGTCCTGCCGGACGGGCCTCCTGCGCGGAGGGCGGGCGTTTACACGCCTTTTTACGGCTTCGCGTGGTCCTACCCTTGGTCGGGATAAAAGATTCTCGCTGAGGTTACTTCCCCATGCAGCCCCGAGAACCGCACTCGGTGTCAAGGTTGGCGAGGACACGCTCGAGAACAACGCTAAGGCTGCGAAGCTCCCCGACCGAGAGGCCCGCCCAGGCATCCGCCTCCACCTCGCGGACGATCTGCTCGGCGTAGGCAAGCAGCTTCTCCCCCGCCGGAGTCAGGCGCGCCGTCACCAGCCGTCCATTCTCTTTGTCCGCCCCGCGAACAATCCATCCCGCCTTCACCGAGCGCACCAGCATCGCCTGCGCAGTCTGCGGCGTAATCGAGCACGCCCGCGCAAGCTTCGCCCCGGAGATGCCGGGAGTCACCTGCAACTCACGCAGCAACCGCAGTTGCGCCGAGGTGATCTTGCGCTCGCGGAGACGTTCATCCATACGGCCGCGCAGCGCAATTAGCAGATGCTTAATGTTGACACCGGCCCGGCGCATCTCCGTCTCGCGTGTTGATTTCTTAATCTTCTCCTGAGGCGTTTTCATATCAGCTAGCTGATACTATATCAGTACACTGATATGCCTGATACTGCGCATCACGAAGACGAGTGGAAGCCGCGTTACAATCCCTGGGCGATCGCGCTCACGGTCACGCTGGCCACGTTCATGGAAGTGCTCGATACCTCCATTGCCAACGTGGCTCTGCCGCACATCGCCGGTTCGCTCGGCGCATCGCAGGAGGAGGCGACATGGGTGCTGACCAGCTACCTGGTCAGCTCGGCCGTGGTGCTGCCCATCTCCGGCTGGCTCTCGAACCGCATCGGCCGCAAGCGTTTTTACATGACGTGCGTCGCGGTCTTTACCGTCTGCTCGCTGCTATGCGGACTCGCGCCGTCGCTGCCAATCCTGATCCTGGCCCGCATCCTGCAAGGTGCAGGCGGCGGCGGTCTTGCACCATCGGAGCAGGCCATCCTGGCCGATACCTTCTCGGTAGCCAAGCGTGGGCAAGCCTTCGCGGTCTACGGCACCGCCGTCGTCATCGCCCCGGCGATCGGGCCGACGCTGGGCGGCTACATCACCGACAACTACAACTGGCATTGGATCTTCTTCATCAACCTGCCCATCGGCCTGCTGTCGCTCTGGCTCTCGAACCGTATGGTGGAAGACCCACCGCAGTTGAAGGCGCGCACCAAGATCAAAGCTCCCGTCGATTTCATGGGACTGGCGCTGGTAGCGTCGGGTGTCGGCTGCCTCGAGTTCTTCCTCGACAAGGGACAGGAGAAGGACTGGTTCGGCGATCCGATGATTACGACCGTCGCCATCCTCGCGGCCTGCCTGCTCATCACCTTCGTCTTCTGGGAGTGGCGGCACCCCGATCCGATTGTGGACCTGAAACTGTTACAAAATCGGAACTTCGGCACGGCTGTCTTCTTGCAACTCATCCTCGGCATGGTGCTGTTCGGCTCCACGGTCCTCATCCCGCAGTATCTCCAATCTCTGCTCGGCTACACCGCCGAACGCGCCGGTATGGTGCTGTCGCCGGCGGGCTTTGTGATGATGTTCGGCATGATCATCGCGGGCCGCTCGCTAGGGTGGAAGATCGACCCGCGCCTGACGGTCTGCCTCGGGTATCTGGCCACGTCCATCGGCATCTACAACCTGACACGGCTCTCGCTCGACAGCAGCTTCGGCACGGTGACGATCTGGCGTATGTTGCAGGTGATCGGACTGCCGTTCATCTTCATCCCCATCTCGACGTTGAACTACGTGGGCGTGCCGCGCTCGAAGTCGAACCAGATCTCTAGCCTCTCGAACTTTGCTCGCAATCTCGGCGGCTCGGCGGGCACGGCGCTGTTGACGACGTTCCTGGCGCGCACGGCGCAGACGCACCAGCAGGTGCTTGTGAGTAACGTGATTCCCGGCAGCCCCGGCTATCGCGGCTACATGGACGCTATCGTCTCGATGCTGCGTTCGGGCGGTATGACTGCGGCCCAGGCCGCACAGACTGCTACCGGATACGCCTATCAGCAGATGCTTCGGCAGGCTTCGATGTTGAGTTACAAGAACGCCTTCGCAGTGTTGTCGATGATGATTCTTTGCCTGTGCCCGCTGCCGTTCCTGATGAGGCTGCCGAGCAAAGCTGAGAAGCCTCTACCCGAAGACGCTGTAGCCCATTAGCACTTCGTGCCATTCTCGGGGTGGTATGGGGAATTGATTCTCTGAGGTCCTTCCGCTTGTCTCCGACCAGCGGGAGGACCGATGTCTTTTGAGTCATCAAGACAAGGTATACGCGTCACGAAGTGACCGCCCTCCGCGCAGGAGGCCCGTCCGGCAGGACATGCCTTTACTTGCGCGGGGCGCGGAAGCGATTCGCCTTGCCGAACTCTTCGCGCAGCTCCGGCGTCTTCAGGTTCTCGCGGATGTGGGCAAGCCGCTGCTCCAGTGCGAAGAGCGTTGCGGCGACAGGCGCGGTGTTGGTCATGGCGACGTCGCGCCACATGCTGTAGGGGCTGGCCCCTAGCCGAGTCATCTCGCGCAGCGCACGTCCGCCGATGGCGGCAATCTCATCGGCTCCGGCCAGCTCATCTTCGAGCAGCGCAGCCATCGCGGTCGCGACCATCTGGGGCATGTGGCTGACCCAGGCGCAGAGCGTGTCGTGGCGGGCCGGATCGAGGTTCATGCTGCGGCAGCCGAACTTCGCCACCCAGTCGCGCCACGCGGCCTCGATGGAGGTCTCTTCATCAACCGGCGTAAAGAGCCACATCGCATTATCGAGCAACTTCGCCTCACCCAGAGCCGCTCCGCCCGACTCCTTACCCGCCATCGGATGCCCCGGCAGAAAGCGGGCCGCATCGCCATTGAGCTTCAGCTTGCGGGAGTGCTCCACGATGGCCAGCTTGGTGCTGCCCACATCGGTGATGAGCTGATGCGCGCCCATCCGTGGCGCGAGCCGCTCCATCCAATCCATGATGGCGAGCACGGGCACGGCCAGCACGGCGACGTCGGCCTGCGTCACATCATCGAAAACGCCCGCGCGTGAGATCGCGCCCATCGCCACGGCTGTTTCCAGCTCCGCGGCGTTGTTGTCTACGCCGACGATCTCGCCCGCAAAACCCGCCTCACGCAAAGCGAGGCCGATCGATGTTCCGATCAGCCCCGTTCCGACGATTGCAACTCGTTCCATTCCGCGATGCTACTACGCCACGCTGCGGCCGACGATGGGGGCAATCTGCCGCAACTGCGCGACCAGCTTCTCAAGCTGCTCCGGGAAGAGGCTCTGGGCACCGTCCGAGAGGGCCTTGTCGGGATTCGGGTGCATCTCCATCAGCAGCCCGTCCGCGCCCGCAGCTACAGAGGCCAGGGCCATCGGCGCAACGAACTCCCGCTTGCCGACGCCGTGCGAGGGGTCGCCCAGCACAGGCAGGTGCGTCAGCTTCTTGAGCACCGGGATGGCCGAGATATCCATCGTGTTGCGTGTGTAGGTCTCGAAGGTGCGGATTCCGCGCTCGCAGAGCATCAGGTCGTAGTTGCCGCCGGAGAGGATGTACTCGGCCGAGAGCAGCACCTCTTCAATGGTGGCGGCGATGCCGCGCTTCAGCAGCACCGGCTTGCGCACATAGCCCAGCTCGCGCAGCAGGTTAAAGTTCTGCATGTTGCGCGCGCCCACCTGGAAGCAGTCGATGTAAGGCAGCATGAGCTCGATCTGCGAGATCTCCATGACCTCGGTGATAACGAGCAGGCCGGTCTCGTCGGCGACCTCGCGCAGCAGCTTCAGGCCCTCGAGCCCCATGCCCTGGAAGCTGTACGGCGAGCTGCGTGGCTTGAAGGCTCCGCCGCGCAGGAACTGGCCGCCTGCAGCCTTCACCTGCTGGGCGCTGAGCAGGATCTGCTCGGGCGACTCGACCGAGCACGGCCCGGCCATGATGGTTACGTTCTCGCCGCCGACCACGACGCCGTTGGGGAACGTGATGGTGGTGCCTTCGGGGCGGAAGCCGCGTCCGGCCAGCTTGTACGGCGAGCTGATCCGGTAGGCCTGGTGAACGCCCTCAAGCACCTGGAACTCGGCGACATCGAAGTGTCCGGGCTTGCCGACTCCGGCGAGAATCGTCGAGGTGGCTCCGGTGGTGCGGTGGACGTCGAAGCCGATCTCCACCATCTTTTCGATGACCTGTTGTATTAGCTCTTCTTTAGCCTCATCCTGCATCGCTACGATCATTGCGTGTCTTCCTTCTTCGTTTCCAGAAGCTCTTATCTGTAACCAGAATTGAGCAGAATTTTTGCTGCGGTAAATATGTAACTTGTTTGGTGCTAATTGCTAAAACTTTGCGGTGAAGCTTTGCTTTACCGCCGCTGCAAGGTCCGCATCACATCCATAATGCGCTCGTAAACGTGGACGATCTCCGCATTGGCCAGTGGCCCCGGGTTCACGGCCTGCACGTGCTCCAACACTTCCTTCTCGCGCTTCGGTTCATAGACGGGGATGTCCGTCACCTTTTTCAACTGGCCGATGGCCTGAGCCGCCTCGGCCCGCGTGCTGATGAGCTTGACGATCTGTTCATCCAGCTCGTCGATTCTTTGCCGCAATTCCACAATTTCCATAGAACGTCCTCCGAGACCTTGAACCTCCATCATAGAGTCCCCGCCGCTGGACTGGCTGGGTTGGCGCGCAAGCTGCCGATAAATCTTCCGACTGCGGTGGCTGCTTCTTCGGGTGCCGACCGCTCGATGAGCGCGACCAGCGCCGAGCCGATAATCGCCGCGTCGGCAAACTGGCCGACCGCCTGCACATGCTCGGGCGTCGAGATGCCAAAGCCTACAGCGATAGGCAACTGGGTGAACCGGCGCAGCCGCCCGACCAGCTCCGCGGCGTCCGCGGCGATGGTCTGCTGCGCGCCCGTGATGCCCACTCGCGAGATGGCGTAGACGAAGCCGCGTGAGGCCTCGCCGATGGCTTTCAGGCGGGCATCGGGGCTGGTGGGCGCGGCCAGAAAGATGGGGGCCAGGTTGTTTGCGGCCATCTCGGCCCGATACTCGTCGGCCTCTTCGACGATCATGTCGGTCAGCAGGACGCCGTCGGCCCCGGCCTCAGCCGCCGCCGCGCAGAACGCCTTCATGCCCATGCGGACGACGGGGTTCAGGTAGCTGAAGAGCACCAGTCCGCAGTTGGGGCGCGCCGTGCGCAGCTCCTTCGCCAGGGCGAGCACGTCGGTCAGGCGGACGCCTCGCGCGACGGCCCGTTCGCTGGCCCGCTGGATGACGGGGCCATCGGCCAGCGGGTCCGAGAAGGGCACGCCCAGCTCGATGACGTCCGCGCCGTTGTCGATGGCGGCGAGCGCGATATCGCGGGTGGTGTTCAGGTCCGGGTCGCCCGCCGTCAGGTAGGCTACGATGCCGGGTTTGGTGCGAAATTCGATTGCCATGCGTTCCTCGAACTACGTTCTAAGAGCTACGTTCTAAATTTTTGCGGTTGCGCCTTGAAGATCCAGTTCCCGCGAGAGAATCCCCATATCCTTGTCGCCACGGCCGGAGAGGTTGACCATCAGGATCTGGTCAGTCCCCATGGTCGGCGCGAGGCGGATAGCCTCGGCAACCGCGTGTGCGGATTCGAGCGCCGGAAGAATCCCCTCGGTGCGCGAGAGCGTAACGGTAGCTGCGAGCGCGGCGGCATCGGTGGCCGAGACGTACGAGGCGCGGCCCGAGTCATGCAGCATCGCGTGCTCCGGGCCGACGCTGGCGTAGTCCAGCCCCGCGCTCACCGAGTGGGTCGAGCTGACCTGTCCGGCATCGTTCTGGAGCACATACGAGTACGTCCCCTGCAACACTCCCGGAACGCCGCCGCCGACCCTCTGGAACCGCGCCGCGTGCTCGCCCAGCGCCGTGCCGCGGCCACCGGCCTCGACGCCGATCAGCCGCACGTTTGCATCGGGAATGAACTCATAGAAGGCCCCAATGGCGTTCGAGCCGCCGCCGACACAGGCGACGACTGCATCCGGCAGCCGACCCACTTCCTCCAGAAACTGCCTGCGCGCCTCGATCGAGATGACGCGGTGGAAGTTGCGCACCATCGTCGGGTAGGGGTGCGCGCCAAGCGCCGAGCCGAGAATGTAATAGGTCGTGCGGACGTTCGTCACCCAGTCGCGCATGGCGTCGTTGATAGCGTCCTTCAGGGTCGCCGAGCCGGAGGCCACACCGCGCACCTCCGCACCCAGCAGGCGCATCCGGTAGACGTTCAGCTCCTGCCGCCGCATGTCCTCCTCGCCCATGTAGATCACGCACTCCAGCCCCAGCAGCGCGCACACGGTCGCGGTGGCCACTCCGTGCTGGCCTGCGCCCGTCTCCGCGATGATGCGCTGCTTGCCCATGCGCTTCGCCAGCAAGCCCTGTCCCAGCGCGTTGTTGATCTTGTGCGCGCCGGTGTGGAGCAGGTCTTCGCGCTTCAGGTAGATCTTCGCGCCGCCCAGGTGCTCGCTCAGCCGCTTGGCGAAGTAGATCGGCGTAGGCCGTCCGCAGTAGTTGCGCAGCAGCCCGTCCAGCTCGGCATGGAAGCCGGGGTCGGCGTCGGCTGCGGCATAGGCGGCCTCCAGCTCTTCGAGCGCGGCCATCAGGGTCTCGGGCACGTAGCGTCCGCCATAGGCGCCGAAGCGTCCTTTGAGGTCGTGGGCCGGGATTGTCATCGTTGCCATTGCCTGTTCTCCAAAAATCTCTCTGCTGACACTAAAAAACCGCTACCCGGATGTGGGCAGCGGCTCGTGGGTCGTATGGAATCGTCTGAAGCGTGAAGCAATCTGTCAGATGAGTCCTATATCTACACCGCCGAGTCCGCCCCCACACGCCAATAGGCGCGCCAGAAGCGGATGGTAAACGACGGGCTAAAGCTCTGGATCATCTTGCCCTTTACCTTACACCGCGGCGGAGATATCTGCAACTTGAGCCCATGCGAAGCGTCCAAGGCCGCTCGCATGGTTGTTCCGCTGGCTCAGAATCGCACGAAGTACCGTCAGGCTGGTTGCGGGGTGGTCGCGGTCTCCGGCTCCAGCTTCGTGGAGGCCGACTGGACCTGGTTCCGGCCATTGTGTTTCGCGCGGTACAACGCGGCATCCGCCATCCGGATCAGCTCCTCGCCCCGCTTGCCCGCCACCGGATACATCGCAATGCCCGCCGACACCGTCACCGACCGCAGCACCTCGCCGCGAAACTGCATCTGTGTCTCGGCAACACTCGTAAGAATCGACTCCGCGCGCAGCCTCGCGATCTGCTCCGTCACATCCGGCATGATGATGATGAACTCCTCGCCGCCATACCGGCAGATCACGTCCTCCTCCCGCACCGCCCTGCGGAAGCACTCCGCCACCTGCCGCAGCACGATATCCCCGGCCTCGTGCCCGAAGGTGTCGTTGAACTGCTTGTAGTGATCCACATCCAGCATCAGCACGGCCAGCGTGGTCTTCTGCCGCTTCACCCGGCGGATCTCGCGCTCCAGTGCAATCTCCATGAAGTGCCGGTTGAAGAGCCCGGTCAGCCCGTCACGGATCGACTGCCGCTCCAGCCTCGCGCGCAGGTTGAGGCCCGCGATCGACAGCGACCCCAGCTCGGCCAGCTCCATCACCAGCGGACTACGCGCCTCAGCCAGCGGCACGGCCTCGGGCTTCTCGAAGCTGATGAACGCGAACCCCATCGTCTCGCCGTAGGCGGCCAGCGGCACGCATAGGTAAGTATCGGGCGGCGCTCCGAGAAAGTGCGCACAGTCCAGCTCCGAGAGTCCCGGCTTGCGCCAGCGCAGCTTGCCTGCGCGCAGGCCGCAGCACGCGTTCAGATCGACGCCGTCCAGCAGCGCGGTGGGGTGCCCCCACTCGGAGACGATCTCCACCATGCGCCGCGAGTTGCTGATCATCAGGATCGCGCCATTCGTATCCGGCAGCAGCCGCTGCATATGGTGCGCCGCGCAATCATACGCCTGCTGGGCCGAGGTGCAGAGCTGCAGCTCGTCGCGGGCCGAGGTCAGCAGCGCCGACTCGTGTACCCGCTCCGTCAGCTTGAGAACCGTCGCCTCCAGCTCGTTGTTGGCCGCGAAGAGCCTCCGCTCATCGTGCCGCCGCCGCCAGCTATCGCGAAAGAGAAAGCCGAAGAGCAGCGCCACGATCACAGTCGAGACGCCCAGGTAGCCGATTGTCAGCAGAAAGCTGCGGTAGAAGCTATTGCGTGAGCCGTCGCTCCGCTGTCGCAGCAGAGCGCGCTCCTCCTGCAACAGGATGCTGAGCTTGTCGCGACAGACGGAGATCTGTCGCTCAGGTACCGGCCGGTTCTGGGGGTCGGTCCGGCTATCGGAGCCCACATCGGGTTGGTTGAGCGCGTTCACCAGGTCCGCCACCGCCCGATCCAGCTCCTGCACGTGGCGTTCCTGCGAGTCGTTATCCTTCATCTGATCGCGTAGCTGCACCAGGCTGATGCTGAGGGTCGACAGGTTGGACGAGGCCATCTTCAGATGGGCTCGCACTCCGGTCAGGCTGTACAGTTGCAGGCCATAATCCACTCGATCGAGCCGCTGCTCCTGCACCTGCAGATTCGTGACGATGCCCTGCGAGTGGCTCACCCAGGCCCTGACTTCCTCGGTGTTTCGCATATTGGAGTAGACCGTGAAGCCGCCGGCGATGATGAACGCCGCTGCCAGCACTGCCGAAAACAGCAGAGAGGAGATGCTGCCGAGCTTCAGCCAGCGTGGCAGAGGAAAGATCGGGTTGTCGGAGATCGGGGAGTCAGTCATTGTGAGACGTGTACTCGAGATCTTATCGTCGAAGCTTTACATGAATTGGACGATCCAGAACCAGCCGGAAGTACTGGACCGAGACGGAGGCAAACTCTGTACGTCTCTTCACTCTGCAGCAGATGAGGCTTCGGCTAAATATCATCTCCATCTGTTCGATGTAGATATGAACCGGGGCGATCTGATTTATGACAACAAAGGTAACATCCGTCTCGTTTTTGAGGCGAAAATAATCGCCCCTCATCGTGCCGATGGGGGCGATCTCGACTTTGCTGTTTTTATATGTCCGACGCGCCGACTTTGTCGATCTTCTTCAGGACCTAAAGTTCAAGATACTGGGAGAATCGCGTTACTCGGCAGTCGTCGCAACGGGCTCGGCCTTCGCGGCCGGAGCCTGTGCCGCGGGAGTGGAGGCCGCAGGAGCCGGCTTCTTCGGCGGCGGAGCCTGCTGCTGCTGCTCGGCCTTCTTCGAAGGTGCCAGGATCGCGTGCAGGGTGGTGCCTTCCATGCGCGGCATAAACTCGACCAGTCCGGCGTCGCCGATATCGACGATCAGGCGGTTGATGATCTTGTAGCCCAGATCGCGGTGGGCCATCTGGCGGCCCTTGAAGCGCAGCGAAGCCTTTACCTTGTCGCCTTCACCGAGGAAGCGCACGGCCATGTTCTTCTTGGTCTGGTAGTCGTGCTCGTCTACCGTGACGGAGAACTTAACCTCTTTGATAACAATAACTTTCTGCTTCTTGCGCGCGGCGCGGTCGGACTTGTCCTTCTCATAAAGGAACTTGCCGTAGTCCTGGATCTTGCACACAGGGGGAACGGCATTGGGCGAAATCTCGACCAGGTCGAGCGAGCGCTCGCGGGCCAGCTTCAGGGCCTCGAAGGGGACCATGACGCCCAACTGCTCGCCGTTCTCGTCGATGACGCGGACTTCGCGGGCGCGAATGCGCTCGTTGGTGCGGATAAAGGATTTTGCGGAACGCTTATCAATCGGTGGAATAGGTGGCCTCCACGGACGGCACACCGGCCGGCCATGTCTGTGGTTAGGAGTTTAGACGCGGGTTTGCCCCAGTTCGGCAAAAGCCGCTGCAACGTGGAGTATAGCACTAATCCACGTCTTTTCTGTGATATCGGCGTATCTGGCCCACGTTGCACCAGAAGTTGTGCCGGAACGGGATAGCTTCTGGGCTTACAGTCGATTAGATGACCGTTCGGCCTCCGTGGTTGCGGAGACTGCGGTCTGCGATGATGATAGGAGCGCAGAAAGATGCTGCATGACATGAGTCCGGATCGAACGACTCTGGTAATTGAGGAGAGCTGAACTGTGAGCAAGCGTCGAATCCTGCTGGTGGACGATGAAGTGGCTGTGCTTCTTACCCTGAAAGCCGTGCTGGAGATCAGCGGTTTCGACGTGGACACCGCGGCCAGCGCGCGCGAGGCCAGGGCCCGGCTGAAGGCCCGCGAGTACCACATGGTCATCACCGACATGCGGATGGAGTCCGACGAGGCTGGCCGCGAGGTGATCGTGGCGGCTCGCACCGCGGCCTACCATCCGGCCGTGGCGCTGCTCACCGCCTTCCCCGTCGCCGACGAAGACTGGCAGAACATGGGCGCGGACAAGATGCTGGTCAAGCCCATGCAGACCCGCACGCTGATCCAGTCGCTCGAAAAGCTGCTCGAAAGCCACGCCGACAAGCTGAAGCAGTTGGAGTCCGCGACGGATGGGACCAAGGCAGCTCTGGCCGCGGGATTCGCGGCGGGGCTGGCCTCGGCGAGCGTCGGCAAGCCGGTGAAGGCTGTGGGAGCGCGGCGCGCCACGGTCGCGAAAAAGGCAGCGGCCCCGCGTGTGGCCAAGCGGACGGCTAAGAAAGTCGTCAAGAAGGCCGCGAAGAAAGCGGCCAAGTAGCTACTTGGCCGTGTGCGCCTTGATGTAGTTGCGTAGCGCCAGGTTGATCTCGAGCGCCTTCTCCACGCCGCCGTCGAGCATCCCCAGCCACGCCGCAGCCGGTTCCTTCAGCTCGGCGGTCGAGAGCAGGTAGCTGGTCTGCACGATGATCTCGAGCGCGTTCGACAGGTCGTGCGCGTAGCGGCGTATGTCGAGTGCAAGCTCGTCGGGAATCAGCTCCGAATTGGCATCCGTGGCCCCGGCTGGAGCCGGTTTGGGCGGCACTGGCGTCATAGAAATTAGGACCTCTTGCGTTGGCGCTCGCCAGGGAGGGAGTTATGCTAACCGAACTCGGGACGTCAACCTGAACCCAGTGTACCGAAGGCAGCCGGAATTGACACCAGGGGCCAAATTTGGCATACTCAGGATTCAGGCAAGGAGTTCGGGAGTGCCTCCCCGGATGGCTTGAAGGTAGTGCCGTAGTGGCGGAATTGGCAGACGCGCGTGGTTCAGGTCCACGTACTCGCAAGGGTGTGGGGGTTCGAGTCCCTTCTTCGGCACCAAAGTTCTAAAAACACCCCTCCAGCGTGAGGGGTGTTTTGTTGCTCGTAACACTTTCTCCAGGAGATCGCATGTCCACGCACCTCGAAAAGATCATGGCCACCACGCTGCTGCGGGTGATGGAGCGCAAGCAGGCAGCCGACCTCGGCCATCTGGAGGCGCTCGCCAAGGCCCACCAGCCGCGTGGCTTTGCCGCCGGGCTGCGCAGCGTCGCCTCCACCGGCCCAGCCATCATCTCCGAGGTCAAGAAGGCATCGCCCTCGCGCGGCGTCATCCGGGCCGACTTCCAGCCCGCGTGGATCGCCCAGCGCTACCAGTCGGCAGGTGCGGCGGCCATCTCCGTGCTCACCGACGAGGACTACTTCCAGGGCTCGCTCGCCGACTTGCAGGCGGTCTCCCGCGTCGTCTCCATCCCCGTGCTGCGCAAGGACTTCATCCTCGATCCCTTCCAGATCCTCGAAGCCCGTGCCGCCGGAGCCGACGCCATCCTGCTGATCGTCGCGGCGCACCCCGATGCAGTGCTGGCCGAACTGGCCTCTGAGGCCGCACGCCGGGGTCTCGACGTCCTCTGCGAGGTCCACAACCTGTCCGAGCTGGAGCGTGCGGTCGCCCTCGGGTTCGAGGTCATCGGCGTCAACAGCCGCGACCTCAAGACCCTCGAGGTAAAGCCCGAGACCCACACCGAGCTGGCCGCGGCCATGCCCTCGGGCGTCCTGCGCGTGGCCGAGAGCGGCATCCGCGACTCCGCAGACATCGAGCGTCTGCTCGGAGCGGGCTACAACGCCTTTCTCGTCGGCGAAACGCTGATGCGGGAGCCGGACCCGGCGGTGGCGCTGGCCCAGCTCATCGGCAAAGCTGCCCCCTGCGCGGTTTAAGCCATGTGGATCAAGATCTGTGCCAACACCACTCTCGATGACGCCCTGATGGCCGCCGAAGCCGGTGCAGACGCAGTGGGCTTCGTCTTCGCGCCCAGCAAGCGCCGCGTGGTCGCCGCACAGGTAGCGGCTATTACGCCACATCTGCCCAGCCACGTCGAGAAGGTCGGAGTCTTCGCCACGCCGGACGCGGAGGAGATCGCCCGCGCCGCCACCGAGGCCGGTCTCGATACGGTGCAGCTCCACGGCGGCGTCAATCTGGCCCTGGCGCGGGCCGTGGCCGCCAAACTGCCCGGCGTCCAGATCATCCCCACCCTCTCCTGGGTCGTCGATGGAGGCCCAGAGCAAGAAAACGAAGCCACCCGCCAACTGGCCGAGGTGGCCAGCGCACCAGAGGGCTACCGCGTGCTGGTCGATTCCAAGATTGGCTCCGCGACCGGCGGAACCGGGGTCCACTTCGACTGGGGCCGCGCCCGCGGCGTTTTGAAGCAGCACAATGCCTTGCGGCTGATCGTAGCCGGTGGCCTGACTCCTGAGAATGTGGGGGAAGCGATTGCGGCGCTTGAACCGTGGGGCGTGGACGTTGCCAGTGGTGTGGAGCAATCGGCCGGGGTAAAGGACCGGGCCAAGGTTGAAGCCTTTATCCAGAGAGCCCGGGCTACCGCGCGCTAGCTTCGCGGCCGTCCGAAACTCTAACTCTGGAGATCAGGTGCTTTACAGCAGTTTAGTGGTGGGCAACAGAGCCGCGATCAACGTGCATACGCGCGCTGCGATCGTGGAACAGTACCGGGCGCTGGTGAACGCCGCTGGATTGGATGGGCCTTGCGAAGGCGAGCGCGGGGCTCAGCACAAGAGCAAGAACCGACAATGTTTTCAAGCTGCGATTCGTCATCGACTCCTCCTTCCGCATACATCCATAGGACTCCCGAAAGGTTGCATGGATTCAAAGATTTCCCGTGTGTACGGCGTAAACAGCCCGCCCTTACAGGCTACTTGTGCAAGATCAACAGTTATCAGACGTTGAAACACGGATCATCACTCCTCGGCCCGCACGCTGCGGCCCTTCTTGGGCCGTACGGTATTGGCCTCGATGCACTTGTCGGAGACTAGCGCCGGGTTCGAGCACTGCTTGGCCGCAGCCCGCGTGAACGAGCGGTAGAGGGCTCCGACGTCGATCCGGCCCTGGCGCAGCTCGCGCTGCACCGCCGCGTGCATGGCGGAGAGCAGCTCGTCGCGCAGCTCATTCAGGACCTTGTCGATATAGATATACGGCACGGGGAAAGCCTCATCTGAGATGCTACAGGGCTTTGCCGGGAAGACGCGGGCCACATGCCAGCGGTGAGCCAGGGAGTAACCCCCGCACGTCGGCACTTCGTGCGGTTCTCGGGGCGGCATGAAGCCTCCCGCTGGTCGACAGCGAGAATCTTTCTTCCGACCAGCGGGAGGACCACGCGAAGCCGTAAAAAGGCGTGCAAACGCCCGCCCTCCGCGCAGGAGGCCCGTCCGGCAGGACACTTTCCCCTGAGGCCGTGCAAAAACGGATGGCCCACCCATGAGCGATAAAACCGCGTATGAATAGGCCATCGAGATCTTGCTGTCGCTTGTTTTTTGTTTGCCTTCAGGAGCGACGCGGAGGCATCTGCTGCTGTCGACCAAGGCTCTAGCCAGCCCCCGGGAAACTCCCGGAGGCCTTCAGCCAGAATAGGCGGCTATGCCTGCCTTAGCGATGATGCTCTTCCCCGCCACCCCGTGGCGGAGCCGCCCGCTGAGGCTGGGGCTGCGGGTGCGCCTGCTGCATCTGCGGCCTCGGCTGCTGTTGCTGCTGGGGACGCTGCTGCTGCATCTGCGGGCGAGCCTGCACCTGTGGCCTCTGCTGCATCTGCCGTTGCTGTTGTTGCTGCTGCTGTTCGCGCTGCTGGTTCACCTGTTGCTGCTGACGTTGCTGAACCTGCATCTGCTGCTGACGCTGTTGCTGCTGCACCTGCTGCTGCCTCTCCATCTCCTGCGGGCGCTGCTGCTGCTGCGGACGCTGCGTATTCTGTTCGTTCCGCTGCTGGTTCACCTGTGGCTGCTGACGCTGCATCTGCTCATTCTGAGCGCCCCGGTTCTGCTGCACCTGATTCGGCTGCTGCATCCGGTTCTGCGGTCCGCCGCGTTCAGCTCCCGTCGGCTGCTGCGGCCTCTGCTGCTGCTCGCGCTGCTGGTTGCCCTGTGGCTGGTTCCCCGGCTGCGGACGCCCATTCATCTGCTGCGGATGCTGCCCGTTCATCTGTTGCAGCCGCTGCTGGTTCTGCTGCTGCACATGCTGCATGGCAGCCGGAGCGGCGACGCGGTTCGCCTGATAGGGCCGGGCCGCGGCTGCTACCGCAGGGCGTCCCTTGTTCTGGTTGAAGAACTGCTGGCGGTTCTGCCCGGCCGAGCGCACGGCGTCGATCTGGGTCCGCATCGCCGGAACCCGCTGCTGCCTCATGGCCGCCATCTCCGCCGGCCGCGGCCGCACGGTAAGACCTCCACGCCCGCCGTTATAGCTGACGCGGCTGTAGCCGCCACGGCTCTCTACAGGATGCTCGTAGAAGTTGCGGATACCCGGATTGATCCGGTTGACCGAGCGGTTGTAGTAGAAGTTGTTGCCGTTCCAGTAGCCGCCGCTGTAGCCGTAGCCCGTGTACCCGAAGCCGTAGTTGATGCCGCCATAGAAGCCCACGTACGGCCCCCAGTAGCCCCGGTGGAAGAGGTAGCGGCTGCCGCCGTATCCCCAATATCCGGGCGTCCACAGAGCACCCATGAAGGGCGGAGCCACCCATGCGCCGGGCACCCAGAAGTAGCCGCCGGGGCCGAAGCTCCAGTAGCCGGGCGTCCAGATGTAGTTAGGGTCGTCGACCACAGGCTGCTCGTAGACGGGCAGCGGCGGCGGCGGCTGGTCGGCGTAGAGCGCGTCCTCACCGGCATCGGCCTGGCTGTCGTACGAACCCTGATCCCCAGCCGCATACTGCTGGTTCGGGCCGTAGTCGTCGGGGTTCGCCGGAGCCGTCTCGCCCGGAGGCGGCTGCTGCGGGGCGGCCTGCTGCGGCGGATACTCTTCGCCGGACTGGGTGCCGCTGTAGACCGAGCGCGCGCCCATCACCTGCCCTTGCGCGGGAGCCGGCGCAGCGCCATTGACCGGAGCCATATTCACGGCGGCAGGGTCCACGCCTGTGCCGGTGCTCGCCGTCGCAGCCGCCGTGTTGATGACGTTGGGGGCCTGGGCCGGGGAGCTGCTCTTGCAGCCTGCTACGCCCAGAAACAGGGCAAGTGCTACCGTCGTGCCGGTACGGCTCAGAACCTTCGTGTTCATGCTCTTCGTTCGCATTGATAACATCCTCACTTTGACTGAGATGCAGGTTGCCGCCTGGATTGCCGTTCGCGGCACAGCCAAAAAAGACTTGTGGCTCGCATTATCGACGCTCCACGTAACAACAAAACCCTTGTTCGCGAGATAAGTCTCTTTTCAAGCGGAAAACAAAGGGCATAGAATCGGCGTATGGCTCGCCGAGTGTCTCCTCTCGTCTCCGGTTCCCTGCAGGTCGTCCCCGGCTGCGTGCAGTTGAAGCGCTTCCGCCATGGCCGCCGCGATCGTGGCCGCTAAGTTCTTCCCCTGACGCGCCTTAGCGTCCCTTCTCCCTCTGTATCCTTATCCAGACGTCCGCACAACCGCGCCCCGAGCGCCGTTCCACCACCGAGGAAAACCGACCATGAATCCCGCATCGCACCCCGACTCCTTCAAAGCCAAAGCCACCCTCACCTCCGGCTCCACCACGGTCAACTACTTCAGCCTCGCCGCGCTGCCGAACCTCGCCCGCCTGCCCTTCTCGCTCCGCATCCTGCTCGAGAACCTGCTGCGCCACGAGGACGGACGCACCGTAACCGCTGACGACATCAAGTTCCTGGCCGCATGGGACCCCAAGGCCGAGCCTGCCCGCGAGATCGCCTACATGCCCGCCCGCGTGCTCATGCAGGACTTCACCGGCGTCCCCGCCATCGTGGACCTGGCAGCCATGCGTGACGCCATGCGCGCCCTCGGCGGCGACCCCGAGAAGATCAACCCGCTGCAGCCCGCCGAGCTGGTCATCGACCACTCCGTGCAGGTCGATGAGTTCGGAACCGCCGGGGCCTACGACATGAACGCCGCGCTCGAGTTCCAGCGCAACCGCGAGCGCTACGCCTTCCTCAAGTGGGGCCAGACGGCCTTCAACAACTTCTCCGCCGTGCCGCCGGGCATGGGCATCTGCCATCAGGTGAATCTCGAGTACCTGGCCCGCGTTGTCTTCACCACGCAGCCCGACGCCGACGGTTCCCTCACCGCCTATCCCGACACGCTGGTCGGCACCGACTCCCACACCACCATGGTCAACGGCCTGGGCGTCCTGGGCTGGGGCGTCGGCGGCATCGAGGCCGAGGCCGCCATGCTGGGCCAGCCGGTCTCCATGCTCATCCCGCAGGTCGTCGGCTTCCGCCTGACCGGCAAGCTGCGCGAGGGCACCACTGCCACCGACCTCGTCCTGACCGTCACCGAGGCGCTGCGCAAGCTCGGCGTCGTGGGCAAGTTCGTGGAGTTCTACGGGCCTGGAATCGCGGAGCTGCCGCTGGCCGATCGCGCCACCATCGCCAACATGGCCCCCGAGTACGGAGCCACCTGCGGCATCTTCCCCGTCGATAAGGAGACGCTCTCCTACCTGCGCCTCACGGGCCGTTCGGAGGAGCACATCGCCCTGGTCGAGCAGTACATGAGGGTCCAGGGCCTCTTCCACACCGCCGACGCCCCCGAGGCCGAGTACTCCGCGACGCTCTCGCTGGACCTCAGCACGGTCGAGCCCTCGGTCGCCGGACCCAAGCGCCCGCAGGACCGCGTCCTGCTCTCTGGCGCGGCTGCGTCCTTCAAGCAGCAGCTCCCCAACCTGCTCGGCCCGGCGGGCAACAAGTCTGTAGCCCGCCAGATGCTGCGCTGGGAGGGTGAGGGCGGCCACGCCAGCGCCGCCGGGGATCTCACCAGCAGCGTCGGCGCGCCTGCGCTCGTTGCCGATAACGTGGTTCCAGTCTCCGCCCTCACGCACGTCGAGGCTCCGGTCACCAGCGTCAAGGGGCGCTACGGCATCGACCCCGAGCCGTACCTCGACCACGGCTCCATCGTGATCGCCGCCATTACGAGCTGCACCAATACCTCGAACCCCTACGTGATGCTCGCCGCCGGTCTGCTGGCCAAGAAGGCCGTGGAGAAGGGCCTGCGCACGCCCCCCTGGGTCAAGACCTCGCTGGCCCCCGGCTCGCGCGTCGTCACCGACTACTACGTCAAGTCCGGCCTGATGCCCTACCTCGACCAGCTTCGCTTCCAGGTCGTCGGCTATGGCTGCACCACCTGCATCGGCAACTCGGGACCGCTGCCCACCGACGTCTCGAAGGCCATCGAGGACCACGGACTGGTGGCCGTCTCGGTGCTCTCCGGCAACCGCAACTTCGAGGGCCGCATCTCGCCCGAGGTCCGCGCCAACTACCTGATGAGCCCGCCGCTCGTCGTCGCCTACGCCCTCGCGGGCAGCATTCACCACGACTTCGCCAACGAGCCGATTGGCTACGACCAGGCCAAGCAGCCCGTCTTCCTCAAGGACATCTGGCCGACCCAGCAGGAGGTCATCGACACCGTCGCCAGCTCCATCGACTCGACGATGTTCCGCAAGCAGTACGCCACCGTGGCCGACGGCGACCAGAACTGGCAGCACCTCAGCTTCCCCTCCGGCGACACCTACGGCTGGGAGCCGGACTCCACCTACATCCGCAAGGCCCCGTACTTCGATGGCATGGCCGCCACCCCGGCTCCGGTGGAGGACATCCGCGCCGCCCGCTGTCTCGCCGTCCTCGGCGACTCGGTGACGACGGACCACATCTCCCCCGCTGGCTCCATCAAGAAGAACGGCCCCGCTGGCAAGTACCTCACCGAGCACGGCGTCTCCCCGGCTGACTTCAACAGCTACGGCTCGCGTCGCGGCAACCATGAGGTCATGGTGCGCGGCACCTTCGCCAACGTCCGCCTGCGCAACAAGATGGCTCCGGGCACCGAGGGCGGCGTCACCCGCCTGCTCCCCGAGACCACCGAAATGTCCATCTACGACGCCTCGGTCATCTACGCCGAGCGCGGCACGCCGCTGGCCATCCTGGCCGGTAAGGAGTACGGCTCGGGCAGCTCGCGCGACTGGGCCGCCAAGGGGCCGCGCCTGCTCGGCATCCGCTTCGTCATCGCGGAGTCGTACGAGCGCATCCACCGCTCCAACCTCGTCGGCATGGGGATTCTTCCGCTCCAGTTCGAGCCGGGCTCGAGCGCGGAATCGCTCAACCTGACGGGTGAGGAGATCTTCCACATCGAGGGCCTGCGCGCGATGCTCGACGCGAAGTTCGCCGACGGCAAGACCCTGATGGTACAGGCGGAAAACATGACCGGCACCACCGTAGAGTTCCCGGTGACGGTACGAATCGACACTCCGCAGGAGATCCTCTACTACCAGCACGGCGGCATCCTCCAGTACGTTCTGCGTCAACTGGCCGGTAAAGCCTAAAAAGCGCCCTAACGCCGGGCGGGCGGCACTTCGTGCGGTTCCCGGGGCGGTATGGGTGAGTGATCCTCTGGGGTCCTCCCGCTGGTCGGAAGCAGACATTTTGCTTCCGACCAGCGGGAGGACCTTTGCTGTTGATCCTGCCCATAGAGCCCCGAGAACGGTACGAAGTACCCCGTCCGGCAAGACAGTTTTTTATACGCCTCGTTGCGAGTAGTACTCGGCCACGCGGCTGGCCTGGAACTCAAACGGCACATGGTCCAGCCCCGGCTCCATCCGCACCACTCCCTGGGTATCCACACCCTCGACGGCAAAGTTCAGATACCCCGGCAGCGGCAGACGCGGCGAGCGACGGCTCGGCAAGGTCATCTCCCCGGCCGCATACTCGGTCAGCGCCACAACATCGCCCACCCCCACCAGCGCCGAGCCGATCGTCAGCATCTTCCCATTCACCAGAACATGCCCGTGGCTCACCAACTGCCGGGCCGCCGCCATGCTCCGCGCAAAACCCAGCCGGAAGACCACGTTATCCACCCGCTTCTCCAGCAGTCCAACCAGGTTCTCCACCCAGTTCGACCCCGGCAGCGACCGCGCCGTGCGCACAAACCGCTGTAACTGTTCCTCGCGCAGCCCGTAGTGAAAGAGCAGCTTCTGCTTCTCTTTCAACTGCAATCCGTACTCAGTCGGCTTCTTCTTGCGGGCCTGTCCATGCTGTCCCGGCGGGTAGTTGCGCTTCTCGAGAGCACCCGGCTTACCCAGCCCGGGCAGCTCCAGCCCGAGCGCACGCTGCATCTTGAACTTCGTTCTCTGACTCATCCTGTAACCTCGGCGCGCCGCCGCAGCGACCCAGTCCGGGACGCGCAGCAGCACGGTGTCGATCTCAGCCAGCCAGCCGGTGCCTCGCCAAAGACCACCGACCAGCAGCTCGAATAAACTAAGACTAACTTAGTCCGAGATGCTCTGCCAAGTCGTCGAGCAATTTTCTTTCCCGCGAATAGTGCTTTTCACGCGAAGCGTCGAGCACCGCACGAAGTGCCGCCCGCCCGGCGCAAGGGCGCACTTGCCGTTGCTTGTTTTCTTGACTGTCATTCAGGAGCGAAGCGGAGGAGTCTGTTGTTGCCGTTGTTTCTGGGGTGGGTCGAGGCTTAGCCCGAAGTATGCTTTCTTCAAAATCCGCAAAGACGTCCTGCCGGACAGGCCGCCTGCGCGGCGAGCGGGCGTTTGCACGCCTTTTACTGCTTCGCGTGGTCCTCTCGCTGGTCGGGAAGAAAATTTACGCCGCTCAACTGCTCACAAACCGTCCACAACCGCCGTTGCGCCGCCTCATCCCTCGCCTGCGGAGCTACCTTGGCCGGTCCCACATCCCCACCCCGCATCTCCTGAAACCCCTGCGACCCGTAGTACCCACCACCCACCGCGTCCGGTGACGTTGCCGCAAATAATGTGGGTACCGCCCCACCCTCCTGCGAGTTCAGCAACGCGCCAATGGCCCCCGCCAGCACCCGCTCGGCCAGCCGCGACAGGCCCGTGCTGGAGCCGATCTTGAACAGCTCCGTCCTGGCCACGCCCGGATGCACCGCCACGCTCGTCACCCGCGATCCCGCCGCCCGCAGCCGCCGCTCCAGCTCAAACGCAAACATCAGATCCCCCAGCTTCGACTGCTGGTAAGCCCCCATGGGAGAGTACCGCCGCACCGATTGCAGATCCTCGAAGTCGATCTTTCCCCGCTTGTGTGCGATCGACGCCACCGTCACCACTCGTGCCGCCGCCGCTTGCTCAAGCAACGGCAGCAGCAGCGCCGTCAGGTAAAAGTGCCCCACCACATTGGTACCGAACTGCAACTCCATCCCCTCAACCGTCTCCCTGCGTTCCGGCGGGGCCATCACACCGGCGTTGTTCACCAGGCAGTCCAGCGGCCTATCCTGGGCGATCTGAGCCTCAGCCAGCGCCCGCACCGAAGCCAGCGACGACAGATCCAGCATCGCCAGCTCGGCCCGTGACGCCGCCGAGTCCGGCCCATCGGCGTCTTGCCGTAGCCGCACCAGCGCAGCCTCGCCCCGAGCACGATCCCGGCACGCCAGAACCACCTCCGCACCCTTCCGCGCCAGCTCGACCGCAGCGGAGTACCCAACTCCGCTGTTTGCACCGGTAATCAGGACTCTCTTGCCCGCCTGCGAGGGTATCTCTGCAATCTTCCAGCTCATATTGCCTCCAGTACCCGGTCTTTTAGGGCCGTCCGTCTCCATAGGACTACCTGGAAGCCATTGCCGTTATCAGCCCCTATCCCCAGCCAATAGGCTTCCCGGAGAGCGCAAATAGAGCCTCAACCTTCGCAGAACTCTCTGAAATCGAGTTTTATCACCCGAAAAGATGGGAGAACTTTGCCTCCACCACATGGGAAAGCATCAGAAATGGCGGGTAAAAGGACATCAGACAACTTTATTACCTTAGTAATTTCATGACGATATTATCCTGCTATATTGTTCATTTTGTTGGACTTACCCATTCTCATATCTTAGTTTTACTTCATCGGGCCTGTCCAGAGAAATTTTGAGTTGCACCAGAAAAAAATAGGAGCCACACCATCATGAAAAACATCATTGTCCGCACATTCGTCCTCTCCCTCGCCCTCACCGGAGCCGTCTCCTCCGCCCACCGCGCCAACGCCTCCACCGCGGCGACCATCATGCCAAAGCTCAGCGCCGGCCCCATCCCGATGTGCCCGCCCAACGACCCCCACGCCTGCGGCATCACCGAACTCGGCCACTAAAGAGCGGTTGCTCCCTCGAGTCTTGAGCCACTAACCACTTCAGAATCAATAATTTAATTCCTTCAGGAGTTTTTCCATGAAAAACATCATTGTCCGCACATTCGTCTTCTCCCTCGCCCTCACCGGAGCCGTCTCCTCCGCCCACCGTGCCAATGCCTCCACCGCGGCGACCATCATGCCGAAGCTCAGCGCCGGTCCCATCCCGATGTGCCCCCCGAACGACCCACACGCCTGCGGCATCACCGAACTCGGCCACTAAAGAGCGGTTGCTCCCTCGAGTACTGAGCCACTAACTATTTCAGAATCAACAATTTAATTCCTTCAGGAGTTTTGCCATGAAAACATCATTGTCCGCACATTCGTCTTTTCCCTCGCCCTCACCGGAGCCGTCTCCTCCGCCCACCGTGCCAACGCTTCCACCGCGACGACCATTATGCCGAAGCTCAGCGCCGGTCCCATCCCGATGTGCCCGCCCAACGACCCTCACGCCTGCGGCATCACCGAACTCGGCCACTAAAAAAAAACTCTGCCCCGTCCTCTCTTGGGATATCCTTTATGTTGGAGGGGACGGTTATGAAGGCAGCGGGATTTATAGACTTCTTGACATACGCCGAGCCCGTAGCTTGCCTCATCGCGCTTATCGTCATGCGCACACGGAGACAGCTCGGGATATATCGGTTCTTGTCGGGCTTTCTATTTATCCGCATGTTCAGTACTGCCGCTGAGATCACCCTGCTCCGGTTTGGATTCAGGCATCACGAACATGCTCATCTGGTATATGGGCTGTACTTCTACCTCTACTGGATCAGCTATACGATCGAGGCGTTTCTCGGCCTTGGAATCATCTACAGCATCTATCGGCTGGCGATGGCGCCCCTCAAAGGTCTCCAGACCCTTGGAATGCTTATGTTCCGCTGGGCTGCCGCTATCTCGGTAGCGGTCGCGCTGGGAATGGCGCTCGGACCGCGGATGACTACCCTGCAGTTCCTGGTAGCCGCCGCGTCACAGTTGCAGCAGACTCAGAGCATCCTCACGCTCTGCATGCTCCTGTTCGTCACCTTTGCGATTCGCCCGATGGGACTCTCGTACCAGAGCAAGATCTTCGGTGTTAGCCTGGGCCTCGGCATCTATGCTGCGATGGGCCTCGTCAGCTCCGGATGGTTTATCCACTTCTCGAAGATGAACTCGTCGGTAAATCTTCTGAACGGCATCTCAATTCTCGTAGCCGTCTCGACCTGGATCGTCTACTTTGCGTTGCCGGAGCCTAAGCGCCGGATCATCGTGCTGCCGACGACCTCGCCGTTCCTGCGCTGGAACCAGATATCGGTGGCGCTGGGGGATAATCCCGGATTCGTCGCGGTGGGCGGCGTGCCGCCCGAGGTCTTCGCGCCGTCGGAGCTTGAGATCATGCGCCGCGCCTCGTTGAAGATGGTCGCGGGCCACGCGCAGCGGTAAGGAAGTAGCTTCCCTGAACCACCCCACACCTTATGGGCACGGCTTCGACCGTGCCGTCTCCACACGCTGGTAGATCGGCTTAACTCTTTCTTTGTAAAGAGGAAAGACTCTGTCCTGCCGGACGAGCCCGCTACGCGCGAAGCGGGCGTAGCACGCCTTTTTAGAGCTTCGCGTGGCCCTTCCCCCTTGGCGGGAAGAAAGATGCCCACCGCCGACCAGCGGGAGGCCCTCGGAAGATGATCTTGCCCATACCGCCCCGAGAACGGTACGAAGTACCCCGAGAGGCGCGCAAAATGCCACAAAGGCCGCCCCGAAGGACGGCCTTTGTGTATTGCAAAGAGTAGATTTACTCTCCTGCGTCTTCCCGCTCAGCGCGCTTCCAGTTCAGCAGGTCGCCCAGCGTGGTGGAGCTGGAGCTCGAAGAAGAAGAGCTGGACTGTCCGCTCTGGCCCTTCTTGCCGCCCGAGTACTCGCGCTCCTTGTAGGACTCGACCTCGGCCCGGCTGGCCTCTTCGCCGACAGCGCGAATCGACAGACCGACCTTCTTCTCGTCCTGGTTCATCTTGACGATCTTGAACTCATGCTCCTGATCGACCTGTAGATCGACCGGCTTGCCGGTGTCATCGACCGCCTCGGAGACGTGGCACAGACCCTCGACGCCCTCAGCGATCTCAACGAAGGCTCCGAACTGCGCCGTGCGCAGAACCTTGCCCTTGATGACGTCGCCGATACGGTGCTGGGCGAAGAACGTATCCCACACATCCGGCTGGAGCTGCTTGACACCCAGCGACAGGCGGCGGTTTTCCGGCTCGACGCCGAGCACGATGGCCCGGACCTTCTCGCCCTTCTTCAGAACCTCCGACGGGTGCTTGATGCGCTTGGTCCAGCTCAGGTTCGAGACGTGTACCAGGCCGTCGATGCCGTCCTCGATCTCGATGAACGCACCGAAGTCGGTCAGGTTGCGCACGCGGCCCTCGATGATGGCGCCGGTGGGGTACTTGTCCTCGAGCTGCTCCCACGGATTCTCCTGGAGCTGCTTCATGCCCAGCGAGATGCGGCGATCGTTCGGGTTGACCGAGAGGATGATGGTGTCGACCTCGTCGCCGGGCTTGACCAGCTTGGAGGGGTGCTTCATCCGCTTCGACCAGGTCATCTCGGAGACGTGAACCAGACCCTCGATGCCCTGCTCCAGCTCGACGAACGCGCCGTAGTCGGTGACCGACAGAACGCGGCCGCGAACCTGTGCGCCGATGGGATAGCGCTCGGTCGCATCGAGCCACGGGTCAGGCGTCAACTGCTTGAAGCCGAGCGAGACGCGCTGCTTATCCTTGTCGAACTTGAGAACCTTCACCTGGATCTCATCGCCGACGTTGACCAGGTCGCGCGGATGCGTCAGGCGGCCCCAGCTCATATCGGTGATGTGCAGCAGGCCGTCGAGGCCGCCGAGGTCGACGAACGCGCCGTAATCGGTCAGGTTCTTGACCGTTCCGGTCAGGACGCTGCCCTCTTCGAGGGTAGCGAGCGTCACCGACTTCTTGGCGTTCTGCTCCTCTTCGAGAATCTCCTTGCGGGAGATGACGACGTTGCCGCGCTTCTTGTTCAGCTTGATGACGCGGACTTCGATCTCGGTGCCGACGTAGCCGTCCAGATTGCGGACGGGCCGGACCTCGATCTGCGAGCCGGGCAGGAACGCCTTGATGCCGATGTCGACGGTGAGTCCGCCCTTGACGCGGCTGACGACCATACCCTTGACGGGCACCTTGTCGTTCGCAGCCTGCTCGAGCTTGTCCCAGACCTTGTGGCGCATCGCCTTCTCGTAGCTGACGATGTATCCGCCGCCATGAGTCTCTTCGCGCTCCACCACAACCTCAACCACATCGCCGGCCTGGAACTTTGAAACGCCGTTGATATCGAGCACCTGCTCGAGCGGAATGAGACCCTCGGACTTGAGACCGATATCGACGACGACGTGCTTATCGGTAACCTTAATGACGGTTCCGGGCACGACGATCTCGTCGGCGGTCAGGCTCTGAGCCGCGGCGGACTCGACAGCCTGCTCACGGTCGAAGTTCGCGAGGGCAGCAGCAAAGTCGGCGTCTTCATAGTCCGGCTCTTCTGCGGTCTCGACGGAGGCTGCGATAGCGACGGGCGCGGGTGTGGCGGCTGTCTCTACGGTTGCAGTCTCGGTCTGGGTCTCGGTGAGGGTTGGGGTGGATTCGGATGACAGGTCGGCTGTCGCTTCGGGCGCCAAGGTTTCCAATTCGGTGTTCAGGGGTTTGCTCTCGATATACACAGGATTATGGTCGTCTACCATGATTGATGCGGCTCCGGGTTCCAAGAACCTGCTCGGCCTACTCTTCTGGACGCGTCGTTTCTCTTTGGAGGGACGGCGAGTTTGACTCTCGCGTGCCTGGGGGCGACGCTGGTCTGGCTTGGGTCCCATAATCCTTCGAGTTGGCTTCGCTGACAGGAAAGTAGAGTACGTCGTGCAGAGTAAATCAGAGCGGCTGCACTTGGATCCCACACGCAGGGGCTCACTAAAAAGCATACCAACCGCTGTGGACGCAGTCAACCATTGGTAGCGCGCAAAGCCCTTATACTGGCCGCATGGACAGGCTTTGGACCCCTTGGCGTTACAGCTACATTACAGGTGCGGACTCCGCTTCGAATGTGGATTCAGATAAGCCGTCGCGGCCCGGGGTTCCACGAGCGCTCGCGGGCTGGCCAGAGGAGAACGACCACCACTGCGTCTTTTGCAACCTGATCGGGGCGGTAGAGTGGGCCATCTCCTCCGGAATGAGCGCGGAAGAGGCCGAGCGAGCGGGTAACGTCATCCTGCGCGGGCCCCACACCTTTACCTGCCTCAACGCCTTTCCATACTCCTCCGGGCACGTACTGATCGTGCCGTACCGGCATGTGGCCTCGCTGGCCGAGCTGGACGAGGCCACAGCGGGAGAGATAATCCTGACGGCGCAGCGCCTGGAGACGGCCCTGAGGGGCGTTTATCGGCCGGACGGAATTAACATGGGGCTGAACCTGGGACAGGCGGCGGGCGCGGGCGTGGCTGGGCACGTCCACATGCACGTGCTGCCGCGCTGGTTTGGCGACACCAACTTTATGACCGTGACGGCCGAGACCCGGGTATTGCCGGAGCTGCTGGAGGCTACCTGGAACCGGCTGCGCGAAGAGCTGGCCCGGAGTTGAAGAAGTCTTCGCATGAATCGGGCTCGGGCGCAATACAAATCTTTGCATATTTTAATAATCGAGCAACTAAAAAGTAACTAGACTGCATCTACTTCTTCGACGGCACCAAAAAATTGTTCGAGAAGATGGGGTGTCTTATGCCGATCCTGATCGAAACAGCACCAGCCTCTGTCCGGATGATGCCCGCGGGGCTCCGTGATCCCAAAGGTCTTGGAGCGAAAACTGCGGCCAGCGCCGAGGCGCGGGCTCATCTGGTCCATTCGGTCCAGGTAAGCCGCTCGTTCCGCGAGATGGAAGAAGTTCGAGAGATGCAGTCGAGCCGCTTTGCGCGGATGCCGCATGAGCCGGAGGACGCCCGCATCACCGGGGTGACCCGCTCATTGACGCGCCGCCTATTGGCCTTGAATCTCAGCGGTTCGCTGCGTCCAATGCCGGTCCGGAGCGTCGAACGGGTTACCCAGACGGTAGTCCAGGTCGCCTAGACGCGTAGCGTCCAAGACCGAACGAAGTGCCGCCTGCCCGGCGGGGGCGCTTTTGCTTGCTTTCTGTTGTTATCCAGCAGCAAAGCGCATCAAGTCGTATGGTCGATGATGATCTTCCAGCCATCCTTGGTCTTCTCGAAGACCAGTGAAAAGACCCCATCGGCATTACCCCCGACCTTCTTCGTCCGCTCCAGATGGTACTTTCCCAGAACAACTGTAAAGTTCGCATCGAGCGGATGCGCCTCCAGCTCGGAGAAGGTTAGCTGCCCCATCGCCTCCCGAGTGGCATAGGTGTGCTTATAGTCGGAGAGCATCTGCTCAAACCCTCGCCCAATATGAGGCCCGACGAAGAGCGTCTCGGGCGAGTCCTTATAGCCGGAAGCATACCCATCCAGATCCCCGGCGTTCCACGCCTTCTCCTGCGCCACCAGAACCTTGATGACGTCGAGCTGCTGGCGCGAGAGCGTGGTGAGTTGGGTGGGATTCTGGGCATAACCAGACGGCATCAGGCCAAGCAGCAGGGCGAGTGTCAGCAGAGTCTTCATGGTCGGTTCACCGGGTGTTCGGGTTGGCGGGTGCGGGCTTGAGTGCCGAAACTGGGAACAATCCAGAGCAGGGTAACGATGGCGATGACGGCCAGGGCGACGCGCGGCTGCCAGTAGGCCAGCGGCAGCGAGACCAGGTAGATGAAGGCGCTAAGCAGGTGCTTGCGCTGGACGGCGCGGTCGTCTTCGCCCAGCGTTCCGTCCAGGCAGAGCAGGCGGTTGACCGCGATGCGCAGGCCGCCGAAGGCGACGCCGTTCAGGATCATGGCCCCCGCGTAGAGCGCCACCGAGAAGGAGTCGATCTCTTTTTCTACGACGTAGCTGGTAAAGAAGGGAAGCAGCGAGAGCGAAAAGAGGAAGAGCAGGTTGGCGTACAGGATGAACGAGTCCACGTGCTTGATGCGGTGCAGCAGATCGTGGTGATTGATCCAATAAATGCCTGTGAAAGCGAACGACAGCAGGTAGATGAGCAGGGTGGGGACGATGGCGTAGAGGCCACCGAGGCCGTTCTGCACGGGGACTTTCAGCTCCAGCACCATGATGGTGATGATGACGGCGATGACTCCGTCGGAGAAGGCTTCGAGCCGGGCGGGGGATGGATGTTCTCTGGGCATAGGCGGGTGAATTGGGAAAAGAATACACCGGGGGCGTTCAGGCGTTTACACGCCTTTTTAAAGCTTCGCGTGGCTCTTCCGTTGGTCGAGAAGAAAAATTCTCGCCGCCGACCAACGGGAGGCACGCAAAAGATAACTTACCCATATCGCCCCGAGAACGGTACGAAGTACCGCCCGCCCGGTTGTCAGGGCGTTTTTAAATGCGCACCTGCCCTTCTTTTAGGGCAGGTGCCGTAGTGGAAACGAGGGAGCCACTCGCATGGGGAGAGTTGCTCCCTTATAATCGAGGCTTACCCAAGGTGTTTGTCCGGGTTGCGATTTTCAAGCGAGGGTGTGGTTATCTTTACCGTAGACGGAACGAGCGGAAGCTCCCTGAAGCAGATCGATCGAGAGAGCCTCCCTACCAGGGGCAAGCAGGTCCCGGACGTCTCCGTCCTGGCGGGCAAGACCTTACGGGCAGGGATCGGGGTTAGCTCCCTGGCGACTATGCTTGCGATGGCATTGTCAGCCCCGGCTGCATGGGGACAGGCCTCTCCCGCACCAATATCTCCCGAAGCCGCAGTGCAGAACGGCAACGCGCAGGCACTTTGCACTCCGCAGGTGATCGGCAACCGCCGCATCCCGAAGGAGTCCGTGCTGGCTCGCCTGTTCAGCCGCCAGGGCAACCTGTACGATCCGCTGATCGTCGAGCGCGACTTCAACTCGCTGTGGAACACGGGCTACTTCGAAGACGTCCGCATCGAGCGGACCGATACCCCGGCCTGCGTGCAGCTTGTCATCTACGTGCGCGAGAAGCCCACCATCCGCGAGATCAACTACAAGGGCGTCAACGCCGTCTCGCAGTCGGATATCCTCGAGCGCTTCAAGAAGGACAAGGTCGGCCTGACGGTCGAGAGCCAGTATGACCCGACCCGCATCAAGCGGGCCGAGGTGGTGCTGGCCGCTTTGCTCTCTGAGCACGGCCACCAGTTCGCCACCATCAAGACCGAGGTCAAGACCATTCCGCCGGCGGCTGTCGCCGTGACCTTCAGTGTCAAGGAAGGCCCAACGGTCAAGGTCGGCAAGATCGTCTTCGACGGCAACAATAGCGTGCCCGACCGCACGCTGCGCGCCTCGATGAAGAACCTGAAGCCGGTCGGGATTCCGCACTCGATCATCCTCGAGAACCTGTTTGCCCGCACCTTCGACGCCAGCAAGCTGGACGAAGACTCCGAGCGCGTGCGCCAGGCGTATCGCGACCGCGGCTACTTCAAGGCCCTGACCTCCGAGCCGCAGACCAAGGTTCGCGACGCGGGCGGCATCAACATCCTGACGCTGCGGCCTTCGACCGGCAAGCGCATCGACATCCTGATGCCGGTGGAGGAGGGCGCGCGCTACCGCCTGGGCGGTATCACCTTCAAGGGCAATAAGGCCGTCACCAACACCAAGGTGTTGCGGGCGCAGTTTGCCCAGAAGGATGGCGAGTACTTCAACGCCACGCTCTTCGGCAAGGGCCTCGAGCAACTGCGCAAGGCTTACGGCGAGCTGGGCTACATCAACTTCGTTCCGTTGCCTGAACCGCGCATCGACGAGGCCAAGAAGCTGGTTTACCTCGATATTAACGTGGAAGAGGGCAAGCCCTTCTACGTCTCGCGCATCGAGTTCACCGGCAACACCATCACCCGCGACAAGGTCATCCGGCGCGAGCTGCTGCTCGAAGAGGGCCAAGTCTACAACAGCCGCCTGTGGGATCTGTCGATCATGCGGCTGAACCAGCTCAATTACTTCGAGACGCTAAAGGCCGAGCAGGACTCCGAGAGCCGCCAGAACGCGGACGACGGAACGGTTGACCTGCTGCTGAAGCTGAAGGAGAAGGGTAAGAACTCCATCGGCCTGAACGGCGGTATCAGCGGACTTTCGGGAACGTTCATCGGTCTGAACTACGAGACCAACAACTTCCTCGGTCTGGGCGAGACGCTCTCGGCGCAGGCGCACATCGGCGACCTGTCGCGGAACCTCAGCCTCGGATTCACCGAGCCGTACCTGCGCAACAAGCCGATCTCGCTGGGCGCGCAGGTCTTCGACAGCAAGTTCGACTACAACCCGGCCAAGGCGTACTCCATCGCCAACGGGGCGAGCGCGAACCAGACCAACGCGACCAACTCGCAGTTGACAAACTACAACACCTCCACGCGCGGCGCGACAATCTCGGTCAGCGAGCCGCTGAAGCACCTGTTCGCACGTACCGGCGTCACCCGTATCGGCGTCTCATACTCGCTGTCGCGGTCATCGGTCACGACGTTCAACGACAACACCCGCAACGTCTTCCAGTCGCTGGCTTTCCGGTCGGGCGTCGAAGGCCAGAACCAGTTGAGCGGCATCGTTACCTCGGTGATCTCGCCGAGCTTCACGTTCTCGAGCCTCGACCGCGCCGTTGGACCGCACTCGGGTAAGGACTTCAACCTCTCGGTGCAGATCGCGGGCGCGGGCGGAAACGTGAAGTACGTCCAGCCTGCGGTGAGCTTCCGCCAGTTCTTCCCGATGAAGGGCCTGCGGCGCAACCGCGAAGGCCACAACGTGCTGGGCTACCGTATACAGTTCGTCCACGTCTCCGGCTTCGGGGGCGAGGTGGCCCCGCCGACCAGCCGTATCTACGGCGGTGGCGAATCCGACGTGCGTGGATTCGATATCCGCGCGGCGTCTCCGTACGTCTTCATCCCGAACAAGGTGTTGTTCAACCTGACCAACCCCGACGGCTCGCTGGTTCCACGCGATCCGACGAACCCGGCGCTGGGCGCGGTGCAGATTCCGCTGCCGCTGTACCGGCTGGTCTCGGTGGGTGGCGACACGCAGTTCACCTCGAACGTCGAGTACCGCATCCCGATCGTGAGCCAGGTGACCTTCGCCTTCTTCACGGACTTCGGCATGACCTTCAACCTGCAGCCGGGCCAGTTGCTGCAGAGCGTGGCTGGAAACTCGGTGGAGAACGGGCCGTCTTACGGTTGCCCGGTCTTCGTCAACGGAGCCTGCTTCGGCGGACAGAAGGTTACGTTCGCGCGGCAGTTGAGCACCGCGCCGGGCTCGAACTATGTGCCGCGCATGTCGAACGGAGCCGAGTTGCAGGTGATTCTGCCGGTGGTCAACGCGCCGTTCCGCCTGTACTACGCGTACAACCCGCTGCGCCTGTACAAGAGCCTGCCGCAGCAGCTTGCGCTGCCTCTGACGGCTCCGGCCGGGCAGCCGGTCTTCCGCGACCTGTTCCCGAACACGGGTGCTGGTCAGTTCACCTATCAGGAAGCTGTGCAGCTCTACGGTGCGGATTACCTGCTCCGCGAGCCGCGTAAGACGTTCCGCCTGACGGTGAGCACCACGTTCTAAGCACTTCGTGCCGTTCTCGGGGCGGTATGGGAAAGTAATCTTCTGAGGTCCTCCCGCTGGTCGGAAGCTGATATTTTGCTTCCAACCAGCGGGAGGACCTTTGTCGTTGATCTCGCCGAGACAGGATAGACGCGTCACAAAGTGACCGCCCCGCGCGTAGCGGCCCGTCCGGCAGGACATCTTTCTTCAACGACTAGAACAAAAACACACCCCAACGCCAGATGGCCCGATGTCTCTCATCCGAGACATCGGGCCATCATCATTCCCATCTGTCGATCAGGATTAATACTCGCGCTGATAGGTCCGCGAGAGCCGGTCGTGCCAGCCGAGGTTATCCTCATCCAGCACCGCCCAGGCGAACCCAAGCCCTAGCGGGCAGATCGCCAGCAGCGTCGCCCAGAGCCGCCGTTGCCGCTCCTTGCGGGTGGGGTTTTCGTCGTCGAAGGTGCAGAGTGCGATGCGCGCATAGCTCATCCCCGGCGTGTGGTCGGAGAAGGTGAAGAAGAGCACGTGATAGAGAACCGCCAGCACCACCGCCGCAGCCACGGCGGCGAGAGCCAAGGGAAGCCCCATGGGCAGCGTGCCCGCCAGCGTGATGAAGACCGTCGCAAAGACCACGAAGCCGGTAAGGACCAGCACTGCATCGACCGCGGCAGCCATAGTGCGGCGGCCGAATGCGGCGGTCTGCGGCGGCAGCGGGCCGGGGACGAGGTTTGGGTGCAGCTCCGGCTCCGCCATCGTGTAGGAGGCGTCCGTATAGGCCGCGTCCGCCGTTGCGGGCGAAGGCGTGTCCAGCCAGATCGAAGTCCACTCGGGCTCCGCCGAGGGTGGCGTCGGTTCGGTCGAGATCTGCTCCGGTTCGACCTCGAAGATGCGCAACTGACCTGAGGGTGGCGCAGCCGTATCGAGCAGCGGCCCCAGTGCGAGCATCGGACGTGCCTTGCGCGTGGCCACCAGTTGCCGGGGGAACTCGAGCAGGTTCGCCGGAATAGGTACCGTCGGCGTGGCTGGCTCCTCGAAGACCGGGGCCTGGCGGAAGGCAATCTCTTCGTCCAGGGTCAGGTGCTCGTCCGGGTCCGCCAGTGCGGCGGAGCTGCGGTTGGTCTGCACCGGAGCCGGTCCGGTGGGGCCGAGATCCTCGTAGAGCCGCACGGTCAGCCCAGCGGAGGTGACGGTGGTGGGGCTGGTGGTCTCGGCTTGAATCTCGAGCTGGGTTGGAGCTGGAGCCGGAGCCTTCGGCTGCTTCTTCGGCGCGGCGACGCGGGGAGCCTCCGGCTTGCTGGCAACCGGCGGCGCGGCTATTGGACCGGGAGATGGCGACTTGGCCTCCCAGAGGTCCAGCTCCTCGAGAAGCTGCTGCTGCGCGTGGGCAATGGCGTCTGCGTTGCGCTGGGCGACCTCGGCGGCGGCGGCGGCCTGCTGGCGGCCGGCTGGCCTCTTCCGCGAGAAACGTGCGGTAGCTGGGCGAGTGCGCATAACGCTCGGCGACTGCTGCGGCGATGGCGTTGGGCCGTCGCGTGGACGAAGACGGCGTGACCAGCTCGGGTGCGAGCGGCGTCAGGCGGGCGCGGCGCTCGCGGTGGGCCGCGAGGCGGGCGGCAACCTGCTGTTTCAGCTCTGCCTGCCGGTCTGGTCGCCGGTCTGGGCCGGCTTCTTCGGGAGAAGGAATATCGCGCTGCGCTGCGCTCATGCTGTTCAAGAGAGGACTCGCTTCCGTGAAATCGTTTAGCCTGTGACTGTGGTGCTTGTGAGCGGCTTGGAACCAGTCTGGAAGATGACCGACAAAAGTTTGAGAGACGATCGAAGCCGTAAGCAATGGCCGGGCCTGGGGCGTTGTTTGTTCTATCGTTCGCGGCGTTGCCCTGCGCCGTCGGCGTTCCGGACTAGTTACCTCTTTATAACTATCATGCTGCTCGCGGCGAATCATCTGCTTCTTCAGGCGCAGGAGATAACGACTCAGGCACCCCCCCCGATTGGCGCGGAAACATCCTCCAGCCAGGCTGGAAATAGTTCGGAGACAACCGGTTCAGGCGGGTATCAGGTGCTTACCTTTACCTCCGCTTCGGCGACCGACGACCTGCCCGAAGGCCCCGACCAGATCCGCTACCCGGTCGCCCACGTGGTGCCCCCGGCGGACGACTCCAACCGCGTCCGCTTCGAGTCGGCGACGCAATCCGAGCAGGGCGGCGTCTACACGCTGGACGGCCACGTCGTCGTCACCTACCGCGACCGCGTCATCGAAGCCGACCACATGGTCTACGACCGCAACACCGACCTGCTGACCGCCACCGGGCACCTAGTGGCCAACGGCGGCCCCAACCAGGAGCACATCGAGGCCAGCCACGGCACCGTGAACCTGAAGGCTCAGACCGGCCGCTTCTACGACGTCAACGGTTCGGTCGGGGTCAAAAAACTTCGTACCGGCATCACCGTCAAGACGGTCTATACCAACAGCAACCCGCTGTTGTTTACCGGCCACCTCGTCGTGCGCACAGGCCCGCAGGAGTATGAGGTCTACGACGGCACGGTCACCTCCTGCCTGCTGCCAAACCCCGACTGGCTCCTCTCGGCGGCGCACTTCTCGGTGGACTCGGAGAAGGCGCGGGCCAAGGGCAGCATCTTCCACCTGCTCAACTTTCCGCTGATCTACCTGCCCTATGTCACACACCCCACCAACGCGGAGCCGCAGAGCGGCTTCATGATCCCGATCATCGAGCAGTCCAGCATCAAGGGGCTGGTGATCGGCGAGAGCATCTATCTGGTGCTGAACCGCAGCGCCGACCTGCTGGTGGGCGCGGAGTACTACTCGCAGCGCGGCTTTGCGCAGAACGTCACCTTCCGCTATCGCGGCCGCAACCTGGACTTCGTGACAGCGCACTACAACGGCTTGCTCGACCGCAGGCCGCCGGGGCCGACCAACGAGGGCGGCGAGGACGCGCTCGTCTCCGCCCGCCACGACCTCGGCAACCAGCCGGTAGACGCGCCGACGCGCTTTGCCGCCAACGTCGAGTACCTGAGCAGCTACGTCTACCGCCAGGTCTTCGCGCCCACCTTCAACCAGGCCGTCACCAGCGACGTGGTTTCGACCGCCTACGCGGTGCATCAGTGGAACGGCATCGAGGCGGCGGGCGTGGTGGACCGTTACCAGGGCATCAAGCTGGTACAGCTCGGCTCGAACCCCGGCGAGCAGGTGCGCATCTTCCATGCGCCGTCGGTCGATCTCGACACCACCGAACACCGCCTGGGCGCGACGGGCCTGTACTTCACCATGGAAAGCTCACTGGCGGGCCTGAAGCGCAGCCAACCCAACTTCGCCACCGGCGGCATCGTGGAGCGGTTTGACCTGCACCCGGAGCTGATCTATCCGCTGCACTTCGCGGGCTGGAACATGCGCGCCTCGGCGGGCGTGCGGGAGACGGTCTACAGCCGTGGCCGCGAGGCCTCGAGCGCCACGGCGTCGATCCCTGTGCAGAGCATGAGCGCGGTCAACCGGGCTGATTTCGAAGGACAGTTCGAGCTGCGGCCGCCGGTCGTCGAGCGGACCTTCGAAACGGGTTGGCTGCCGAATCTGCTCAAGCACGAGGTACGCCACACCATCGAGCCGGAGCTGACCTACCGGTACGTCAGCGGCGTCGATAACTTTATGAGCCTGCTGCGCTTCGACGCGACCGACGTGGTCAGCGACACCAACGAGCTGGAGTATGGGGTAACGCAGCGGCTCTTCGTCAAGCCGCGCGCGGGCAAGCAGTGCAGCACCGACGAACTGGCCCAGGGGCCGGGTCTCGACAGCGAGGAGACCTCGGACGCCATCAGCAGCGAGGCCGGGCCGGAGGTGCCGCACAAGGGCTGCGGCAACGAAGAGCTGATTAGCTGGCGGCTGACCCAGAAGAGCTTCTTCAACCAGGACTTCGGCGGCGCGATTCTGGTGGGACGCAGGAACCTCTTCGACACGACGCTGGGCCTCTCGGGCGTGGCCTTCCTGACGGAGCCGCGCCAGATCTCGCCGCTGATTTCGCGGCTGCGGGTGCGCACCTCGGCCAAGACGGACATCGAGTGGGACTTCGACTACGATACCGGCGCGAAGAAGTTCACGTCGAACAACTTCTACATGGACCTGCACCAGGGCAAGACCTTCGGGGCGCTGAGCTACGCTCGTCTGGACGCGCCGGGGCGGTTCTATACCGAGGGCGTCAGCTCATCGGTCTCAAACTTCAGCCAGATGCGCCTGCTACTGGGCTACGGGATGCCGACCAAGCCGGGGCTGAGCGTGGCGGCGAACGCGGGGATCGACCTGAACTCGGGCACGAACACCTCGACGACCCCGGCGACGGCGACCAGCCCGGCGATCACGACGACCACCACCTCGCCTCTGATCCAGTACGCGGCCCTGCAGACCTCGTACAACTGGAACTGCTGCGGGTTGAGCATCGAGTACCGCAAGTACGAGCTCGGCGCGGACCGCAACGAGAACACCTACCGGTTCAGCTTCACGCTGGTGAATATCGGCGCGGCAGGAAACCTGCGGCGGGCGGAACGGCTGTTCTAGGCGTTTCGTGCCGTTTTGGACGCTTCGCGTGTTTTCTTTTGGGGGCCGGAGGTCTCGGAAATAGGCCTATTGTCTCTATCCTGCAACGCCTGCATGAGATAATCGAGGCTGTGTCCGTTCTCTTTCAGCCGCGCCCGATCCTCCTCAAATCCCTCGGGATCTGTCTCTTCGCCTTAACGTTGACCGGCATCGGCTGCCACGCGCAGCCCCCCGCCAACGGCCTCTCCCCCGAACTGGCCCGCCGCGTCGAGGTTCTGGTGCGGCAGAAGACCAACGTGCCGCCCGAGTACGTCATGACCATCGGCGCGAAGTCCAAGAGCCCGGTCCCCGGCTACGACCAGATTGCTGTGACCTTCAGCGACGGCCAGAACTCCAGCAAGCCGATCCCGTTCCTCATCTCGAACGACGGCAAGACCCTGGCGCAGTTCAACACCTTCGACATTAGCCGCGACCCCAAGACGCTGGTCTCCGAGGCCGGTCGCCCCGCGCGCGGCGGCCCGATCAACGCCCCGGTCACCATCGTCGAGTTTGACGACCTGGAGTGCCCGTACTGCGCCAAGATGCACGCGCAGCTCTTCCCGGCGCTGCTCGAGCGTTACAAGGATCAGGTCCACATCGTCTACCGCGACTTCCCCCTGAGCCAGCACCCCTGGGCGATGCACGCGGCGGTGGACAGCTACTGCCTGGCGGCCCAGAGCCCGACCGGCTACTGGAACCTGGTCGACTACGTGCACGCGCACGCAGGAGAGATGGGCGGCGAGCAGAAGAGCCTGGTCAAGGCCAACGAGACACTGGACACACTGACGCTCGAAGAGGGCAAGCGGCAGAAGATCGACAGCGCCAAGCTGGCGGCGTGCGTGCAGAAACAGGATGACGCCCCGATCAAGGACTCCATGCAGGTCGCCGAAGGGCTTGGAGTGGACTCCACCCCGGCCCTGTTCATCAACGGCGAAAAGCTGGAGGGCGCGGTGCCGATGGAGTATCTCTACCGGATGATCGACGGCGCGCTGACGGCTCAGGGGCTGACGCCTCCACCGGCCCCGGTGGCCCGGCTCCTACTCCCACTCCGAAGGCTAATGGTGGAAATTAAGATGGATCGAATCAACAGCAGGATCTGGAGTTCGATGACGACGAACGGCAACATGAATAATATTGTGACTTCTTCTGTTACAACCTCCCCCTCGCGGCGCATGGCTCATAGTGTAGCGGGCAGCCTGTTACTGGTACTCGCAGCCGGCATGACGGGCTGCAAGCAGAGCCACAACGCCGATGTTGTCGCGACCGTCAACGGCCACGCCATCATGCGCGCCGAGATGGACAAGATGTACAAGGAGCAGCTCGGCGACGCGCAGCACCAGCAGGAGCCTACGCCCGAGCAGGCCGATTCTCTGCGGCTTGGCGTGCTCAAGGATCTGGTCGACGAGGAGATCGTGCAGCAGCGCGCGGCCAAGATGAACCTGACCGCGACTCCCGAAGAGGTGGACGCGAAGCTCGCCGAGATGAAGGCTCCGTACAGCGAAGAGCAGTTCCAGCAGCGGCTGCAGGCCAGCAACCACACGCTGGACGAGGTGAAGCGCGACCTTCGCCGCACCCTCACGATCAACAAGCTGCTGAACAAGGAGATCAACTCCAAGATCACGGTCTCGGACGCGGACATCACCGGCTACTACAACGCGCACAAGAGCGAGTTCAACAACATCGAGACGCAGTACCACCTGGCGCAGATCCTGGTGACCAGCTCGCCCGCAGCCAACCCCGGCAACCTGCAGGGCAACAAGGCCACCAACGACGCGGAGGCCAAGAAGAAGATCCAGGCGCTGCGTAATCGTGTGGATAGCGGCGAGGACTTCGGTTCGCTGGCGATGAACTTCTCGGAGAATCCGCAGACCTCTTCGAGCGGCGGTGACATGGGTTCCATCTCGGAGTCGCAGCTACGCTCGAACCCGGAGGTCTTCAACGCGGTGAGCAAGCTGAAGGTGGGCCAGGTGACGGATATCATGCCGTTCCCCGATCCAAGCGATCCGAAGAAACCGGGTGGATATGCGATCTTCCAGCTCATCGGGCGCGAGCCTGCGGGGCAACACAGCGTAAGCGAGCCGCAGATTCAGCAGCGGATTCGGCAGGGATTGCGCGATGCGCGGTCGCAGCTCCTGAAGGGTGCGTACTTCGAGATGCTGCGCGATCAGTCCAAAGTAGAGAACTTCTTCGCCGAACAAATCTTCAAGAACGGCGCTCACTAGTACTTCGTACCGTTCTCGGGGCGGTATGGGTGAATAATCTTCTGAGGTCCTCCCGTTGGTCGGAAGCAGACATTTTCTGCTTCCGACCAGCGGGAGGATCTTTACTCTTTGAGTCATCGAGACAAGTGTGAAAGTCACGAAGTGACCGCCCCGCGCGCAGCGGGCCCGTCCGGCAGGACTAAAGTATTGCCATCCTCTTAGCAGTGCTCGTCAACACCTCAAGCGCCTGATCCAGCTCCGCACGCGTGTGCTCGCTGGTCATGATGATGCGGATGCGCGCCTTACCCTCCGGCACCGTGGGGAACGCAATCCCCGTGGCCATCACGCCCTGCGCAAACAGCTCGCGGCTGAAGTCCATCGTCTTGCGGCCCTCGCCGAGGATGATCGGAATGATCGGCGTCTCGGACGCGGGCGTGCTGCGCCCACCGATATCGAAGCCCGCGTCGGCGAGCTGCTGCTTGAAGTAGCGCGTGTTGTCCCACAGCCGCTCGATACGTTCCGGCTCGTTCTCCAGAATGTCGAAGGCAGCGATACAAGTGGCCGCAACCGATGGCGGATGCGAGGTGCTGAAGAGGAACGGCCGCGCCCGGTGATAGAGGAAGTCGATGAGGTCGCGCGAGCCACACACATACCCGCCCAGCGCGCCGATGGCCTTCGAGAGAGTGCCCACCTGCACATCCACCATGCCGTGCATGTTGAAGTGGTCCACGCTGCCGCGTCCGTTGCGACCCAGCACGCCCGAGGCGTGAGCATCATCGACCATCATGATGGCCCCATACTTCTCGGCCAGCTTCGCGAGCTGATCGACCGGCCCGATATCGCCGTCCATCGAGAAGACGCCGTCAGTGATGATGAGCTTCTTGCCCGGCTCGTTCTCGATCTCCTTGAGCAGCTCCTCGCAGTGGGCCACGTCCTTGTGCCGGAAGACCTTGATCTTGGCCCGCGAGAGCCGTGCGCCGTCGATGATGCTGGCGTGGTTCAGCTCGTCCGAGAGGATGAAGTCTTCCTTGCCCAGAATGCTCGACACCGTGCCCGCGTTGGCGGTAAAGCCCGACTGGAAGACGACGCAGGCTTCGACGTTCTTGAAGGCGGCGATCTTCTCCTCCAGCTCCATGTGGATCTTCATGGTGCCCGCGATGGTCCGCACCGCTCCCGAGCCGACGCCGTGCTCGGTGATGGCGCGGTGCGCGGCCTCTTCGAGCTTGGGGTGGTTGCACAGTCCCAGGTAGTTATTGCTGGCCAGGTTGATGACCTTGCGGCCATCGTAGGTGCAGACGGGGCCCTGTATATCGTCGAGCTGACGGAGCTTGAAGAAGGTGCCGAGACGGCGAAGCTCATCGAGCTGGGCCGTCAGGTGGGCGAGCTGGGGGCGTGCAGAGGTTTGGGCGGACATGGATAAATCGTAAACCTTTTCTTTGCCGGGGTCTCCGAATACCGCACATGGAGCATCACACCATGTGGACAGGCGTGTGCTTATCTCCGCCGCGGGTCCGATAGCAGAAGCAAGGCGAACGCAGCAAAAGAACGAGGACGACCATGATCTCTGTACACAAGCTCTCTTTAGGAACGTTTCACGGCGCGGCCCTGAGCGCGATACTGTTCGGCGCGTGCCTGTTTACGGGCTGCAAGTCGAAGATGGACAAAGCGATCGAGCAGGCGAAGCAGCAGGCCGCGGCCACCGGACAGGCCCAGCAGGTCATCTCCACCGACGACAGCGGTACCACCACCACGACCGTGGTGCAGCCGCCCGCGCCGGGCCAGACGACGCAGCAGGTCACCACGACCACATCCAGCTCGAAGTCCGTCCCGGCGAGCGCGTCGGCACCGCCCGCACCCGCGCCCGGAGCCGCTCCGGTAGTCTCGGCCTATAACGCAGCCCCGGCCGCCAGCCCCGCGCCGCCGATGATGAGCGACGGCTCGAGCGCTCCTCCAGCCCCTGCTCCAGCGCCGAACAGCCCAGTGGTCTCTCCCGTCAACATCCACGTTCCCGCCGGAACCAGCCTGGCGATCCGGATCAACCAGCGCATCAGCGTCAAGACGAGCCGCGCGGGCGAGCGTTTTACCGGTGAGGTCGAAGCCCCGGTCACAGTGGCGGGCAGCGACAGCATCGTCATTCCGCGCGGCACGCACGTCGATGGAGCGATCGTCGAGGCGCATCGTCGCGGGCACTTCAAGGGCCGCTCCATCCTGGAGCTGCGGCTGATTTCGATGACGCTGAACGGCCAGCGTTACGCCCTCAACACGCACGATCTGACCCAGACCAAAAAGGGCAAGGGTAAGCGCTCGGCGGCCTTCATCGGCGGCGGCACGGGGCTGGGGATGCTGATTGGCGGCGTGGCCACGGGCGGGGTTGGGTTGCTGGTCGGCGGCGCGGTTGGTGCGGGCACAGGCACGGCGCTGGGCGGACTGACGGGCAACCGTGACATCGTCATCCCGGCCGAGTCAGTGATGAACTTCCGGCTGGCGGATGATCTGGTGATTCAGCCTTCGTAAGGGGCGTCTTTAAAAGGCAAGAGCAAGGCGCAACGGGGATAAAAGGGGATAAGAGCGGAGCCTTGAGGTCTTTGCTTTTACGCGTAGCGTCCAAGACCGCACGAAGTGCCGCCCGTCCGGCGTGAGGACGTTGTTATTGCCTGTCTTCTTGGTTGTCATTCAGGAGCGAAGCGGGGAATCTGCTTCTGTTCTTGCTGTTGCCTTTGCTTCTGGGGTAGGTCCGGGTTTAATCCGGACGACATAGGGCTTTAGCCCCCGAGGTATGCTTTCTTTCGAATCAGCAAAGGCTGTCCTGCCGGACGGGCCTCCTGCGCGGAGGGCGGGCGTTCACACGCCTTTTTACTGCTTCGCATGCTGCTCCACCAACTCAACCGCCTGCCTCAACACCTCCGGATCATCTCCCGTCCCCTCCAGCCAATGCACTCCCGGCTCCCGCCGAAACCACGTCATCTGCCGCTTGGCATAGTTGCGATGCCCCTGCTGCGCCTGCGCAATCGCCTGATCGAGCGTCAGCTCCCCCCGCAGCACAGCCGAAGCCTCGGCATAGCCCAGCGAAGTCAACGGACGGCTATCGGCCCCATGCCGCGCGATGAGCGCCTCCGTCTCGGCCACCAAGCCCAGATGAAACATCGCCGCCGCCCGCTGGTTGATGCGGTGATACAGCTCCGCACGCGGCGGGTTCAGGCCGATCCGCAGAATACGATAGCCGGTAAGCGCATCGCGGCCCGCCTCCCACTGCTCTGTGATGGGTCGCCGCGCCGCCAGCGAGACCTCGATAGCGCGGATTACCTTGGGCACGTCGTTGCGGTGGATAAGCGCGGCGGCCTTCGGGTCGAGCCGTTCGAGAATCGTGTGCAGCCTCTCAGGCGTGCGCCTGCGCAGCCGTTCGCGCAGGCCGGGATCGGCAGGCGGGGAGGGGAAGAGCCCGTCGATGAGCGCGCGCAGGTAGAGGCCGGTTCCTCCGGCGACGATGGGCAGGTGGCCCCGCTCGGTAATGCCCGCAAGCGACTCGCGGGCGCTGCGGGAGTAGTCTCCGGCGGTGCAGGCGTGTTCGAGGTCGTAGAGGTCGAGCCCGTGATGCGGCACCAGGGCGCGCTCGGCGGGCGTGGGCTTGGCGGTGCCCAGCTCCATGCCGCGATAGACCGCGACGGAGTCGCAGGAGATGATCTCGCCCGCGAAGTGCTGGGCCAGTGCGAGCGAGAGCGCGGTTTTGCCGGAGGCGGTTGCGCCGAGGAGGACGACGAGCGGATTCATAGGGCTAAGAGAAGTCTAGGGCGTATCGGGAGATTATCCAATTACGCGAAGCGTCGAGAACCGCACGAAGTGCCGCCCGCCCGGCGCAAGGGCGTTGTTGTTGTTGCTTCTAACCGGCAAAGACGTGTCCTGCCGGACGGGCCTCCTGCGCGGAGGGCGGGCGTTCACACGCCTTTCTACTGCTTCGCGTTCTCCTCCCTGAGCACCTCGTACAATCTGTGCGAGGTCTGTTCATGTCGGTTTCGCGGCTCCTGTTTGGCGGCGCGGTCTTTGTGGCGTCGTTCCTGCTCTTCCTGGGTGAGCCGATGGCCGCCCGGCAACTGCTCCCGGTCTTTGGCGGCTCGGCCGCGGTCTGGATGACCTGCCTGGTCTTCTTCCAGCTCGTCCTGCTCGGCGGATACCTCTACGCCCACCTCGTCACCCGCGGCTGGACCCGGCACTGGCAGCGGGCCTTGCACCTCGCGCTACTGGCACTCGCCGTGGCATCGGCGCTGGGTTGGGCGATGGGCCTCGCCCCGCTCAACCCGGCAGTGACCCACCCGGTCCTGAGGATCTTCGCCGCACTGAGCCTGCGCATCGGCCTGCCCTTCCTGATGCTCGGCGCGACCTCGCCGCTGCTACAGGTCTGGTGGACACAGGTCGAGCGCAGCCCCATCCCTTACCGCCTCTTCGCGCTCTCGAATCTGGCGTCACTACTGGCTCTGCTGCTGTACCCCAGCCTCATCGAGCCGCACATGACGCTGCGATTTCAGCGTTGGGCCTGGGCCATCGGAGTGGTCGTCTACGCGGCCATGTCGGCACTGCTGGCCCTGCGCACGCCTCTAGCTGAACCCATCCCACAACAAGAGACAACCACCCGAACCCCCTGGCCGCGCCGCCTGCTCTGGTTCCTGCTGCCGCTCGCCGCGTCCATGCAGCTCAGCGCCGTCACCGGCCACCTGACGACCAACATCGCGGCCATCCCGCTGCTCTGGATCGCCCCGCTCGGCGTCTACCTCATCACCTTCATCCTCGCCTTCGAGACGCCGTGGTTCTACCAGCGCCCTATCATGGTGCGTCTGCTGGTAGTGATGCTGGCGGCGCTGGGCTACGTCCTCTCGCACGCGGACGTCTCGTTCCCCATCGGCATCGCCATCCTGTTCTTCCTCGCGGAGCTGTTCTTCGCCTGCCTCTTCTGCCACGCGGAGGCCTACCATCTGCGCCCGCAGGGAACGGCCGAGTCCACCCTCTTCTACCTGATGATCGCGGCCGGTGGCGCGGCCGGATCGTTCCTCATCGGCATCGCGGCCCCACTGGTCTTCTCCTCCAACTACGACGTCTCCATCTCCTTCCTGATAACAGCAATACTCGCTCTGGCAGTTGTATGGCAGGACGGCCGGATGCCCCGCCTGCTCTGGGGAACCGTCAGCATCCTGATGCTGGTGCTGGTCTTCGCCCTGCGCGCCGCCTACGACCGCGGCACGCTACTGGCGACCCGGAACTTCTACGGCAGCCTGCGCGTGAAGGGCGAGATCTCGCAGCACGGCGACCCCACCCGCACCCTGCTGAACGGCAGCATCCGCCACGGGATGCAGATCTTCTCGCCCGCGCTGCGCCGCACGCCGACGACCTACTACGCCGAGGACTCGGGCATCGGCACGGCGCTGGCAGCCTGTTGCTCCACGCGAGCGAGAAACATCGGCGTAGTGGGCCTGGGCGCGGGTACACTAGCCGCGTACGGCCGCCCCGGCGACCGTATGCGCTTCTACGAGATCAACCCGTCGGTCCTGCCCATCGCGCACAACCTGTTCACCTACCTGCGCGAATCCGGCGCGCAGCTCACCTTCGCCGAGGGAGACGCACGCACGTCGCTGGCCGGGGAGCAGCCGCAGGGCTTCGACGTTCTGGTCGTGGACGCCTTCTCGGGCGACGCGATCCCGCTGCACCTGCTCACGGTCGAGGCGATGCGCGTCTATCGTCGGCACCTGGCCCCAGGCGGCGTGCTGGCCTTCCACGTCTCCAACCAGTACCTGGACCTGCCGCCGGAGATCGGCGAATTGGCCACGGCTGCGGGGATGCAGGCCCGCGAGGTCGCCAGCGCGGGCAACGATGCGAAAGGAGAGTTCTCGGCGACGTGGGTGCTGGTCTCTGATGACGCGGCCTTCTTCACACGTCCCGAAGTGGCCGACCGGATCACTCCCATCGAGCCACGCGCCGGGGTGCGCGCCTGGACGGACGACTACTCCAGCCTGTTGAAGGTATTGCGCTGGTGAGGTGAATCAACAACAAAAGCGCCCTGACGCCGGGCGGGCGGCACTTCGTGCGGTTCTCGACGCTGCGCGTAAAAACTATCTCCACGTCAGTGGTCCTACCAGTAGGGTAAGATTCTCCCGAAGCAACTTCACAGGAAAAGAGAAGCTGGAATGAAGCGGAAGAGCGCAGCGCTGGCAGTCGCATTGGGAGCCCTATCGATAGCAGCCAGAGGCCAGGTCATCTGCGACGCGCACACCTACGGCGCCAAGGGCGACGGCGTCACCAAGGACACAGCAGCGATCCAGCGGGCCATCGACACCTGCTCGGCCAAGCACGGAGTCGTGAAGCTAGCCGGAGGCCAATTCGTCAGCGGCCCGCTCACCCTCAAGAGCCACGTCACGCTCGACATTGAAAAGGACGCTGCTCTGCTGGCCTCGGTCGACCGCAGCGACTACAAAGCCGCCACGCTAATGCGCCAGCCCACCATCGAGCCCTTCCTCCACGTCCTCAACGCCGACGAGGTCACCATCTCCGGCGGCGGCCTCATCGACGGCCGCGGCCAGGTCTGGTGGGACTACGTCAAGGGTGTCAAGGACGCGGGCATCCTCGGCAACGACCACCCCCGCCCCATGGGCCTGCTCATCGACCACTCCAAGCACTTCACTATGGAGAACGTCACCTTCCAGAACGCGGGCTTCTGGCAGGTCGTCCCCTACTATTCGGAGTACCTCGTCTTCCGCAACCTGCGCATCCTGGCCCCGCAGCGCGGAGCTCCCAACACCGACGGCATCGACCCCTTCAGCTCCAGCCACATCGTCATCGACCACTACTTCGCCTCGGTCGGCGACGACGATATCGCCATCAAGAGCGGCGCCATCAACTCGCCCGGCCCCGACGCTCCCTCGACCGATATCACCATCACCGACTGCGCCTTCGAGTCCGGCCACGGCCTCTCCATCGGCAGCGAGGTCGCGGGCGGTGTGCAGCACGTCCACGCCGAGCGCATCAGCTTCAAGGGGACCGACCAGGGCATCCGCGTGAAGGCGAACCGCGACCGCGGCGCGGATATCAGCGACCTCAGCTTCAAGAACATCACCATGGACGGCGTGCGAACCTCGATCCTCATCAGCGAGTACTACCCCAAGGTGATGCCCGAGGGCGAGGTCGCGGCGGCTTCCATCGGCCGCCTGACGCCGCACTTCCACGACATCCTCATCGAGAACGTGAAGTCGATCAACAGCGACTGGGCGGGAGTGGTCATCGGCCTGCCGGAGTCGCCAGTCATTGGCCTCACGCTGCGCAATGTTTCGATTGAGGCCACCAAAGCGATGGAAATTGCCTACGCCAAGGTGAAGCTAGAAGGCGTCTCGATCAAACTCGGAACGCACGTAGCGCCCACGGCCACAGTCACCGGCAAGTGAAGCATGGCCTCCCGCTGCTCGCTGCCGACCAGCGGGAGGCCCCTTGCAGATCATTCACCCACACCGCCCCGAGCACCGCACGAAGTGCCGGTCTTTCGAGTACAGCACGAAGTGCCCCGGCGTGAGGGCGCTTTTAGCGGTTGTTTTCAATCATGATTGATCGCGGTGGCCCAACAGCATGATGCTTGTCGAGTGACGCTACGATGCCGCCCCTTAGCGGCGAACCACTCCGCACCAGGAAGCACTCACGATCACCTTCGCCGTAACCCCAGTGCTGGCGCTGGCGATAGAAGGGCGACCCATACGAGAGCAGCCACAGCTCGTATCCCTCCGCACCGCGCACCATGTTGTGCGTCATCTGCTTCCACGAGCGCGTCGAAGACGACGCAGGCCAACTAGGTTTGAGCACGCAGCTATCATCTGGGTCGGGGTGAAAGGCGATCAGGTCGGGGCCGAGCGCGGCTATATCTTCCGCCTGAATGGGGTGCTTGGCGAACTTCGCCGTGTTCAACCCCCACGCATCGTAGGCTACCCAGCCCGAGCCGTAAGTCAGCAGCCCAGCCTCGGTCGTCAGCAGCGAGCCACGCGCAGGAAGCTGCTTCAAATCCTGCGCGATCCCTTGCACATCTTGAAACTGATAATCGCGGAAGGTACGTATTTCGCGCGAAAAGGGAAGACGCAGAAACAGAAGCCATGCCACAACGCCCGCGTATAAAACCATGCGGCGGCGCGCTGTATCCAACTCAGTCCAGCACAACGCAATCACCAGCGCCGAGGCCAGCGGCAGATAGAAGAAGAAGCGGTCGCCCACATTCTGATCGAGTCGCATGGCCCAGAAGAAGAGCGTCGGCAACAGAACCACTGCCACGAGCAGACGACGCAGCCGCGGCGTAAACGGCCGACGCAAGAGCACCGGCAACAGCAGCACAGCATCGAAGAGCAGATACTTCGTGCTCTGCAAAAACGAACGCGCCACCACCAGCCCCAACGCGCGGTGCGTATCGGACTTCACCAGAAACGGCAGCGGAAACAGCTCGCCGAAGTAGTGTGCGCGCCACGCAAAGTACATCAGCCCCGGCAGCACGAACAGGCCCGCAATCACGCCGGCCCGCTTCCACCGTCCAGGCAACAAAGACCCCAGCAGCGGCACCGCAAACACAACCCCATCGGGCCGGAAGAGACAGAGGACAAGCCCTAGCAAAGAAGCTGCGACAACCCATTGCCTCTCCACCGCAAGCACCAGCAGAACCAGCAGCAGGGCATTGGGCAACACCGAAAAACCCGCGCCAGCCGCGAGGATCTGCGGCAGCAGCCCCGCTGCTCCGGCGACGGCAAGAACTCGTAGCGGAGTGATACGAACGCGTCCCAACCGCAGCAGAGCCAGCGCCAACAGCGGCAGCGAGAGGAAGTTCACTATCGCGACAAAGACAAAGGGATCAGCCCCGAGCCTGACGGCCCCGGCGATCAACACCATCCAGGCGAAGTCGGTCGCGCCCTCGGCGTGCGGCCCTCCCGCGTAGTACGTGATTGCGCCGTGATGCGCGAGGTTCTGGCTGTACTGGTAGAGAATGACCGCGTCTTCAGCGGGCAGAAAGAGATGCGGCACCGCCAGCAGCATGACGAGCACAAACACCCCGTAAAGCGCCAGCAGCGCGAGCAGAGACCGATCCAGCCAGCGCCAGCGCGGTGTATCGGGTGCTCCGCTCTCGGCTATCTCTCCACGCATCCGTCCCCATTTCATTCCATACAGTCTAGGGCGTTTTTTGATTGGCTTAGAAGCAACAGCAAAAGCGCCCTGACGCCGGGCGGGCGGCACTTCGTGCGGTTCTCGACGCTGCGCGTATTTCTCTGCTAGGTTTTGCTTCCAATCTCATCCGCAATCGCATCCCACAGCGCAATCCGCGCCTCAACAGCCTCAACCGCCGCTTCCGTCGCCTCGCGCCAGCGAGCCCCATCCTCCCCACACAACTCGGCGATCATCTCCAGCGCCATCGGCCCATGCTCATCGCCATCCACCTCGATATGCCGATCCAGATACCAGCGAAAGAGCGCCAGTCGCCCCTGCAACCGCTGGTCCTGATCGCGGATGAACCCGCGAAACATATCGGGAATCAGGTCCTCACGGCCAAAGGTAAATGCTGCGGCAGTCGCATGAAGCTGCCCACGCTCGATCCTCCGAAAGGTACCCGCAACAAACTTCTGCGCGCCAGCCGATGCACCACTCTGTGCCAACGCATCCTGCCAACCCTTACCCGCCCGCACACCCATCAGCATCGCGTCGATAGCAGTGGTCGAAGCCCCAGCCAGCCGCATCGCCTCCAGATAAATCTCAAAGTGGCTGGCCGCGCGGCCCTCGTACACATCGCTCTCTTCGCCCAGCACAATCTCGTTCACCAGCCGACGGCTGCGCGGAAACTCGCTCGGCAGCCACGGCACATCCACCGAGGTAAGCCCGCGCTGCAGCGTCTTCAGCAGGCTCATAAAATCCCACACCGCGAAGACGTGCGACTGCATGAAGAGACGCAGGTCTTCCACGGTGCGGAAGCTGCGATAGAGCCTGTGCTCGGCCAGCCGCGCATACAGCGGGGCCAGACGCTCTTCCAGCAATGTAACTCCACTTGTTACATATGCGGTCTCGCTCATTCTGCCCTGGTTCCTTTGCAGAGAGTGCACAGGCATACGCGTCGCAGATACTCCCAGCTATAAATGCCGCTCTCGTGCCCGTCGTTCCACTTGAAGCGCAGCGCGTAGCGGCCCACGGGCGTCACCTCAATTGGCCGCGCCGGAGCCTCGTACATCATCAGCAGAGCCTGCGGTTTGGGCTTCGGCTCGCCCGGCTTGCGGCCCGTGTGCTGCCGCTCTTCATTACACGTCGCACAGGGACAGGCATTGCGCAGCCACGCAAAGTTCCACGCGCTCTGGTGCCCGTCCTTCCAGTCGATCTCGACGCCCGTGCCCTCTGACTTCTTCACCCGGACCTTGGCCGGAGTCACTGCCTCGGCGGGCAGCCGGACCTCGTCCGCGCTCTCGCGCCGGGCCTGTTCTTCACTGACGATGCGGATGCCTTCGTGACTCATAGCTCAAGCTCTCTCATGCTTCTTTCCAGAAAAAATACACCGCCATGGCTACGCCGATGACGACCACTACCGCGCGCAGCACGGCAGGATTCATGCGCCGCGTGTAGCGCGCGCCGATGTACCCGCCCGCCGCGGCAAAGACCATCGCGACCAGGCAGTAGTGCCACAAAATAGCGCCCTTCGCAATAAAGGTGAAGATGGCGCAGAGGTTCGACAGGCAAGCTGCCACGACCTTCATCGCGTTCAGCGTGTGCATCTCCTCGATGCCGAAGAGCGCGAGAACCGTCATGATGAGAAACCCGCCGCCCGCGCCGAAGTACCCGACATAGAAGCAGATAGGCAGCAGCCCCAGGAAGAGCGGAATGGGAGAGATCCGCGCATCGTGATGATGCTCCAACTCGCTCTTCTTCGAGCGGTTGCGCAGCCACTTCGAGACCGGCCCGCTGATGCCGAAGAGCACCGCGCCGGTCAGCAGCAGCCACGGGATCAGGTGCATGAAGGTGACCTGCTTCGTATGCAGCAGCACCATCGCCCCCGCGATGCCGCCGGTAATCGAGGCCAGCGCCACCACCGGCATCAGGTCTCGCCGCACATCCCCGCGCAGCGCCGCCAGCGAGGTCAACTGCCCCGGCCACAGCGCGACCGTGTTGGTAGCGTTGGCCTGTATGGGCGGCACTCCCACGCCGAGCATCGCCGGAAATGCGACGAAGGAACCGCCGCCGGCCATCGCGTTCATGACGCCGGCGATAAAGGAGGCCGCCACCAACCAGAGATAGTGCCAGTTCATAGTCAGGGCGGAGAGCATTCTCTTATCATTGTAGCGTTCCGGCTGCGGAGTCGCCGGGGCAGGACTGGCCGAGCGGGCCTGACGGTGCTAGACTCGCTCATCCGGCGGTCTTTTTCGCCTGAGATGGTGTTGTGGAGTGTAGATGCATCCTGATCTAGAGAAGCTGATGGTGCTACAGGGCTACGACCTCGAGGCCAAGCGTCTGCGCGATGAGATGACCGCGCTCCCCCGGCTGGTGGCCACGCTCGAGACGCAGGCCAAAAATACGGCGGGACAACGGGCCGTCGTGCTCGACCTGATCGCGAAGGAAGAGGCGCTGCGCCGCCGCCAGGAGTCGGACGTCAAGGACCTGCAGCAGAAGATCGCACGCGCCCGCCAGAAGGTCGAAAACGCCACCACCACCGTGCAGGTCACCGCGCTCGAGCACGAGATCACCTTCGCCGAGCAGGCCATCTCGAAGCTCGAAGACGCGGAGCTGGAGTCGATGGAGCGCAGCGAAGAGCTTGACGCCCAGAAGCTCGTGGCCGACAAGGCCGTTGCGGACGCCGAGGCCAAGCTGGCCACGGAAAAGCAGCGCGCCACAGAGACCATCGCCGCCGACAAAATCGCGCTGGCCGCCGTCGAAGAGAAGCGCACCGCACAGCGGGCCGAGATCGGCGAAGAGGCGCTCTCGCTCTACGACCGCATCGCCAAGGCCAAGGGAACCGGCATCGCCGAGGCCGTGAACCAACAGTGTTCCGCCTGCCGGATGATGGTTCGGCCCCAGCGCTGGAACGATCTGCGCGACCGCGACAACACCACCGAGATGATGACCTGCGAGAGCTGCGGCCGCCTGCTCTTCTACGACCCCGCGCGCGACTCCCCGCAGCGCAAGGTCGTCGCGGTCGAGAGCATTGCGGCCTCGATCGTGAGGGGCTTGTGAAACGTATCTGTGTCGACATGGATGAGGTGATGGCGGACGCGGTGGCCGAGCATCTCCTCCGCTACAACCGCGATTTCTCCGCCAACCTCACGGTCGCCGACCTGAGCGGCAAGTGGCTCTGGGACGTGGTCGAGGTCGAGCACCACCCCGCGCTCGAGGCCTACCTGCGCTCGGAGGACTTCTTCGCCGTCCTCGACGTCATGCCTGACGCACCGCGCGTCCTCCGCGAGCTACAGAAGAAGTACGAGGTCTTCATCGCCACCGCGGCCATGGAGGTCCCCACCTCGTTCGCAGCCAAGTACCAGTGGCTGGGCCGTCACTTCCCCTTCATCCCAGCCTCGCACATCGTCTTCTGCGGCGACAAGAGCATCCTCAAGGCCGACTACCTGATCGACGATAACCCGCGCCAGTTGCGGCGTTTCACGGGCGAGGGCATCCTCTACCACTCGCACCACAACATCGACGTGACGGATTTCCGCCGCGTCAAGAACTGGCTCGAGGTCGAAGCGCTCTTCCTCGGCTCGGGTGCCGAGCTTTAAATTCACACAACTTTACCGATACAGCTCCGCCTCGAACCGCGCAAAGGCCGCGTCGTTCCAGGCGTGGCTGGCCTTCTGCCACGTATCGCCGTTCTCCTGCATAAAGTTCGGAAAATCCAACCGGCAGTACCCTCGCCGCTGCGCGAAGTCGAACATGCCCTGCGCGGTTCCGTCCAGGTACAGCACGGCCTCAAGCCCGTTGCGGGACCACTCTACCGCGGCCAGCCGCTCGTTCTCGGGGTTCTGCATGGTGCCCACGTTGTAGATCAGCATCGCGTCCATAATCGCGTGCTCCTGGGTCTCCTGCGAGCGGTCGCAGGCGTAAAAGTAGCCCGCAATCCCCTCATCTTCGAAGACAACGGTCCACGGAACGACGGGCGAGTTGGACGAAAGAAAGGCGCGGCCGGGGCGGAAAGAGATCGACTCCATATCCCTCACGATACACTCGGAGGGGCGGCTGTCTCCGCTGCCGCATCCTGATCCCGCTTCACCGGAACCCGAACTCAGCGCATGTCGCGAAAGCTCCCCAGCATCCATATCGGCCGTCCTCAGCAGCTTGCCGCGCTGCTCCTGCTCGTATTCCTCTGCGAGTGCCTCTTCGTCGTCAGCCGCCAGAGCCTCTCGGCCGACGACTACCGCTACGCCCGCTGCGGCCGCGAGATGTGGGAGCGGCCCTCGCCGCTGGCCGGTTACTTCACCACCTGCGGCAACCTGAACGGCGACGGCACCTTCGCCTACCGGGTCGCGGGCCTGCCGCTCACCACGCAGCGCCTCTTCCTGCTCGGCACCGACCTGCTGCGCAAGCCGGAGAACCGCCTCTACACCTCGGGCACGCTCAACGGCTCTACGTGGGAGGCACGGCACGAGCTGGTCGACGTCAAGTACCTGCTGCACCTGCCCTTCCTCTTCTTCGCGCTCTGGCTGGGCGGCGGCGTCTGGTGGGTCTCGCGCCGCCTCTTCGGCAACGAGGGCGGCTTCTTGGCGCTGGGCCTCTACGTCTTCTGCCCGGCCATCGTGCGCAACGCCGTCACGCCCAACAACGAAGTCCTCGCCATGTGGGGGCTGTACGGGCTGGTCTACGCGGCGATGGGCGTCGCCCACGCCATGCAGGGGCCGCGCCACAAGTGGCGGCCGCGCATTGTGCTGCTGACGGTGGCGCTGGGACTCACCGCCGCAGCCCATCTTCTGGCCGCGGGCATCGGCTTCTGCGCCGCCTTCTTCTTCATGTTCTACCTGGCCGAGCGCCGCCGCAGCTACGTCATGCAGATCCTGGTCTACGCGGCTCTGGGCGCGCTGGCCATCGTCTTTGCCTCGTACAGCTTCCGTCCCGCGCCGTTCAGCTACGTCTTCACCGGCGGCGGCGCGCGGTTCTGGTTCTCGCTCGAGGGGGCGCGCCACTTCCTCACCAGCCCGGAGAACCTGCCTCTCTCCGCCGGAGCCGCCGTTGCGCTCTTCCTCTGGATCATGGTCCGCCGCAGCCGCTACTTCGGCAACACCGCGCCGCTGCTGATGATCCTCGTCCTCAGCCCGCTCATCACCACCCAGACGATCAGCCGTCCCTGGCTCTGGGCGCTGCCCTTCCTCTTCACCTTCATCGGCGGAGTCTTCGCGGATGCGCTCGAGACCAAACACCGCCGCCTCTTCCTCGCAGTCACAGGACTATTGCTCATCACGCAAGCATCCCTCTGCCTGGTAAGCCTGCCCGCGCTGGCCCGTTAGCACACGCGCAGCGTCGAGAACCGTACGAAGTACCGCCCGCCCGGCGTTAGGGCGCAGTTGCCGTTGCCTGTTTTCTTGGTTGTCATTCAGGAGCGAAGCGGAGGAATCTGCTTCTGTTTTTGCCGTTTTGCCGTTGCTTCGAAGCCACAAAGGCAAAGGCAAAACCGCCCTAACGCCGGGCGGGCGGCACTTCGTGCGGTTCTCGACGCTGCGCGTACCCCTCACCTCCGCCCCAAATCCGTCGATACATCCCAAAAGACAAGCTAAACTGGTCACCACCTCACTCGCCGCCCCGAATCCTGCATCCTATCGGAACGAAGCGCCTATCAGGAAGAGCTGCAATACCTTACGAAGGGTCTCCCCGCAGATGAAAACCCGTTCCGCCCTGCTGCTTCTCCTCTCCACGGCCCTGGTCCTCGCGCCCATCGGCTGCAAGCGCCACCGCAAGACCACCTCGCAGCCCAACTCCGACGCCTACGCCGACAACCTGAAGCCCCTCGTCGCCGCCAAGAAGATGCAGGTGCTCCACTGGCCCGACTACGCCGACTACCAGCCCCTCGTCCAGACCTTCTACGACGACCGCAACTACGAGATCGCCTGGAGCCGCGACGGCAAGCCCACCCCGGCCGCCGAGGGCTTCATCCAGGCCTTCCAATCCGCCGACACCAAGGGCCTCTTCCCCGAAGACTACGACGCCTCCCGCTGGGCCGAACGCGTCCAGAAGCTCGCCGCCAAAAATGACGACGACATCGTCTCCTACGACGCCGCCATGACCGTCAGCGTGATGCGCTACATCTCCGACCTGCACATCGGCCGCGTCAACCCGACGCACTTCAACTTCGACATCAATGCCCAGCAGAAGAAGTACAATCTGCCCGAGTTCGTCTCCGACCAGGCCGTCGATGCGACGGACATCCCCAAGCTGATCGCCTCGGTCGAGCCCGACTCCGACCTCTACCGCGAGACCGAAACCTCGCTCGTCCACTACCTCGATCTGGCCAAGCAGCAGGACGAGGCTCAGGCCCCGCCGCTGCCGACCGTCCCCAAGGCTCTCGCCCCCGGCCAGAGCTACCCCGCGCTGGACGCCCTCAAGAGCCGCCTCACTCTCGAAGACTACGGCCCCTTCGATACAGAAGACGCAAAGGACACCCCCCACACCTCCACCGTGCTCGACCACGCCGTCTCCGGGGCTCTCAAGACCTACCAGAGCCGCCACGGTATCTCCCCCGACGGAAAGCTCACCCCCGCCACCATCGCCTCGCTCAACGTCCCCCTGCGCGCCCGCTCCCGGCAGCTCGCCGATTCGCTCGAGCGCTGGCGCTGGCTGCCCAACGAGTACCTGAATCCGCGCCTCATGGTGAACCTGCCCGAGTTTGTCCTGCGCGGCTACACGCCCGATCACAAGCAGGACTTCAAGATGAACGTCGTCGTCGGCCAGGTGATGGGCGCGCACCAGACGCCCGTCTTCGCCCACATGATGAAGTACCTCATCTTCCGCCCCTACTGGAACGTGCCCAACTCCATCGTGCGCAAGGAGCTGATGGGGCACATCGCCAAGAGCGGCCTCGGCTACCTGGCCTCGAAGAACTTCGAGGTCACCGACACCAAGGGCAAGGTGCTCACCAGCTACACACCGCACCAGGTGGAGCAGGGCAGCGTGATGGTTCGCGAAAAGCCCGGCCCCCGCAACTCGCTCGGTCTGGTCAAGTTCATGTTCCCTAACGAGTACGACGTCTACCTCCACTCCACCCCGGCACCGCAGCTCTTCGCCCGCTCCCGCCGCGACTTCTCGCACGGCTGCGTCCGTGTCCAGCGGCCCGATGAGCTGGGTGCCTGGGTGCTCGACGGCCAGTCCGACAAGGACGGTCCCTGGGACCTCGAGCGCGTGCAGAACGCCATGAACACCGGGCCGGACAACCACCAGGTCAACCTGAAGAAGCCCCTGCCCATCGTCATCTTCTATGTCACGGCCAACGTCGATGAGAACGGCCAGACCCAGTTCTTCGACGATATTTACGGTTACGATAGGGATCTCGAAGCAGTTCTGGCCAAAGGGATGCCTTACCCCGCGCAGCAGGGCAAGATCAACCCCAGCCAGCACTTTGGAGACACCAACTAAGCGGAGGCAGCTCACGGATGGATCGAGGCGCGAAGGTCGTCTGCATCACCCTGCTGAGCGCGCTGCTGGTCCACACAGGGAAGGCCTTCGCCCAAACCACCATCTCCGGCCGGATCGCCGATGAGACCGGCCGCGCCATCGCCGGAGCCACCCTCACCGCGCTCTGCCCGAGCGGCCCCGTAGCCGTTACCGCAACCCCCGAGGGCGCGTTCACCCTGCCCTGCGCCGACGTGCGCCAGCTCAAGGTCTCCGCCCCCGGCTTCCTCCCCGTCACGCTCGACACCGCCACCACCCGCATCGTCCTCCACCCCGCCGGAGCCTCCGAGCAGATCACGGTCACCAGCGACCGCGCCTCCGACGTCCCCGGCGACACGGCGAAGACCGTCTACACCCTCACCTCCGAGCAGCTCCGCGACTATCCTTCGCTCACGCTGGACGAGGGACTCCGGCAGCACGCCGGATTCCAGCTCTTCCGCCGCTCCTCCTCGCGCGCGGCCAACCCCACCAGCGACGGCGTCTCCCTGCGCGGCCTCGGCTCCACCGCCGTCAGCCGCACCCTGGTGCTCGAAGACGGAGCACCCCTCCTCGACCCCTTCGGCGGCTGGGTTCACTGGAACGAGAACCCGCAGCAGACCATCCGCTCGGCCACCATCGTCACCGGCGGCGGCTCCGACCTCTACGGCTCAAGCGCCCTCGGCGGCGTCATCGACGTGGTGCCCGAGTCGCCCTCCAGCAACTCGGCGGGCAACTCTTTTGAGGCCATGGGCGCGGGCGGCTCGCAGTACACCTCGAACCTCCAGGCCACCGGCTCCCACGCGGGCAGCCACATCGGCGGTCTGCTCGCGGGCGAGTCCCTCCGCACCGGTGGATACCGCAGCGTCGCGCCCGAGCAAGCCGGGCTCATCGACATCAACTCCACCGTCCTCAGCCAGTCCTTCCGGTCTGAGATCGGCCGCCGCGACCTGCCCACCAAGCGCCTCTTCCTCACCGGAAACCTGCTGAACGAGTCCCGCAACAACGGCACCCCGCTCCAGACCAACGCCACCCGCCTCTGGCGTTACCTGGGCGGGTACGACGCGCCCGACAACGGCGTAGCCACGGGCCGCGTCCGCGTCTTCGGCAGCCAGGAGGGCTACCGCCAGAGCTTCACCTCCACCGCCGCCAACCGCAACTCCGAGGCCCTCACCCGCCTGCAACGCGTCCACACGCAGGAGATCGGCTTCACCACCGACACCACCGTGCGTCTCCGCCACGTCGCCGCTGTCTTCGGGGCCGACCTGCGCGACATCCGCGCCGACGACGCCGAGAACCCCGTCTCAAAGAACGTCGCCACGGGCCTGCAGGACACCACGGCCCGCCAGCGTTTCTTCGGCGGCTTCGGCGAGCTGCTGGGCGAGCGAGGCCCCTGGTCGGGAGCCATCTCGCTCCGCGCTGACCGCGCCACGAACCTCGATATCGTCCAGAGCACCTACACCTACGCACCCGCTTCGGCCACCATCGGCGGCCAGCCCAACCGCACCGAGATCGTCCTCAGCCCCCGCGCTGGCCTCGTCCGCAACTTCGGCCAACTGGTCTCGATCCACGCCAGCGGCTTTCGCGCCTTCCGCACCCCGTCGATGAACGAGCTGTACCGCACCGGCCAGGTGGGACAGGCCACCACCCTCGCCAACGCCGCCCTCAGCTCCGAGCGGGGCACGGGCTGGGAGATTGGCACCAAGCTGGCCCGTCCCTCCGGCCTCGCCCGGCTCCAGCTCACCTACTTCTGGACGATCATCAACCACCCTGTCTCCGCGGTGCTGCTCTCGCAGACGGCCACGTCCTCCATCAGCGAGCGCGAGAACCTGGGCCAGATCCGCAGCCGTGGCGTGGAGGCGGCGCTGGACCTGCTGCCGGCGCGCCCTGTCTCGTTCACCATCGGCTACCAGTATGCAGACGCGACGGTGACCAAATTCTCCGCGCAGCCCTCGCTGGTGGGCAACTGGATTCCGCAGGTGCCGCGCCACAGCGCCAGCGCGGCCATGCACGCCTCGCGCCCTCGCCTCGGCGAGCTGACCGTGGCGGCACACTTCAGCGGCACAGCCTATGACGACTCCAGCAACTTCTACTCGCTCAAAAGCTCGTTCCAACTGGACGCCTCGGCCCACCACACGTTGACGCACCGGCTGGACCTCGAGCTGATGGCCCAGAACCTGACCGACCGCCGCGCGCAGGTAGGCCGCACGCCCACGCTGACGCTAGGAACGCCCTTCTACGCGCAGGCCGGGCTGCGTATCCGGTTAGGTCATCTGTCACGCTAGAAAAAGAGCAAGGCGAAACGGGGATAAAAAGGGAAAAAAGGATAAAAGCGGAGCCTTGAAATCTTTGCCTTTACGCGAAGCGTCCAAGAGCGCACGAAGTGTCTCCTGGCCGGCGTTAGGACGTTTTTGCCGTTGCCATTGGCTGTTTTCTTGGTTGTCATTCAGGAGCGAAGCGGAGGAATCTGCTTCTGTCTTTGCTGTTGCTTCTGAGGCAGGTCCGGGCTTTAGGCCCGAGGTATGCTTTCTTCCAAATCCGCAAAGACTGTCCTGCCGGACGGGCCCGCTACGTGCGGGGCGGGCGTTTGCACGCCTTTTTACTGCTTCGCTTGGTCCTCCCGTTGGTCGGAAATAAATATTCTCGCTGCCACATTCATCCCAACTCAGCGACAATGTTTACCAAGTTCAATCCCGCGCAAAATGGTGACCCAAAAGTGACCGCAGCAACCGCCCGCAAGAAGATCTTTGTCACCCGGCTACTGCCGCCCGACGTCGAGAGCCGCATGGCTGAGCACTACGACGTCGTCCACAACCCAAGCTACACCTCGCTCTCCGACACCGATCTGGCCAGCATGGCCACGGGCTTCGACTACCTCCTCGTCTCCGGCTCCGACCAGGTCTCACGCCGCGTCTTCGAGGCCCTCGCCGGAACCCTCAAAGTGGTGCTCACTCTCTCGGTCGGCTTCAACCACATCGACATCGAAGCGGCTAAAGCCTTCGGCATCCCGGTCCTCTACACTCCGGGCGTGCTCTCGGACGCCTGCGCCGACCTCGCCCTGATGCTCCTGCTGAGCGCCGCCCGCCGCGCCCACGAGGCCGACATGGTGGCCCGCTCGGGCAACTGGCCGGGCTTCGCGCCCACGCAGCTCATGGGGATCGGCCTTGCTGGCCGCCGCGCAGGCATCTTGGGCATGGGCGGAATCGGACAGGCCGTGGCCCACCGCCTGCGGGCCTTCGGAGTAGCGGTCCACTACCACAACCGCCGTCGTCTCCCGGCAGAGCAGGAGCTGGACGCCACCTACCACGAGACCGCCGAGAGCCTGCTGGCGGCGAGCGACTTCTTCCTCATCTGCGCCCCGGCCACGACCGGGCTGGGTGGCTTCCTCAACCGCGAGCGGATCGCCCTGCTGCCCAAGGGAGCTATCGTGGTCAACGTCGGGCGCGGCGATCTGGTGAGCGACGACGCACTGATCGAGGCGCTCCAGTCGGGCCACCTCTTCGCGGCGGGATTGGACGTCTACCCCAACGAGCCGCACATTGATCCGCGTTACTACCCGCTGCCGAACGCCATTCTGATGCCGCACATCGGCAGCGCGACCACGGATGCCCGCAACGCGATGGGCTTTCTGTTATTAGACGGCCTGGCCACGCTGGAGGCTGGAGGCAAGCCGGAGAATCAATTGTGCTAAACAAAAAAACACGCGAAGCGTCGAGTACCGCACGAAGTGCCGCCCGTCCGGCGTTAGGACGTTTTTGCCATTGTTTTTTTCTGCTTCTGCTCCTTAGCCGCACCGCTTTGGCGCAAGACCCACCCCACGGGCAAGTCATCGCCGCTACCCTTCCCCCCGGCCAGTTCTACCCCGGCACGCCCCACGCCTACTCGATCTACATCCCGGCCCAGTACAACGCGAATCACCCCATCCCGTTCACCGTATTCATGGACGGAGCCAGCTTCCTCCGCGAGCCGATCCGCACCGCGCAGGTCCTCGACCAGCTCATCGCCGAACACGCGATTCCGGCCATGATCGGCATCTTCGTGGACCCCGGCGTCCTGCCCGCCATCTCGCCGTCCGCGCAAAACCGCTACGAGCGCTCCTTCGAGTACGACGCGCTGAGCGACCGCTACTCGCGCTTTTTGCTGGAGGAGCTGATCCCCGCCGTAGCCACGCACTATCGCCTCTCGACATCCCCCGACGACCGGGCTCTGGCGGGCATCAGCACCGGCGCGGCTGCGGCCTTTATCGCCGCGTGGAACCGTCCCGACCAGTTTCATCGTGTAATCAGCTTCATCGGAACCTATGTCGCGATGCGCGGAGCCGACTCGCTTCCCGCGCTGGTGCGCAAGACTGAGCCGCGTCCGCTACGCGTCTATCTTGAAGACGGTTCCAACGACCACATCGTCGCGGGTGAGCCCTACGGCACCTTCTACGCGGGCAGTTGGCCCATCAACAACCAGGTGATGCTCGAAGACCTTGAGTTCGGCGGCTACGATGTGAAGCTGACGCTCGGCCAGGGTGGCCATGAGATGAAGGGCGGAGCGGCGATCCTGACCGATGCGCTGCGCTGGATGTGGCGCGACTACCCTCAACCCATCGTGCCCCACGCGCCCAAGGCCCTGAACCAGCCGGGCTGGGACTCGCGCGGCAGCATCTTCTCCACGATTCTTCCCGATGAACCGTGGCAGCCCGTAGGCACCTCGTCGGTCAGCTCCATCGGCGTGCATCCCAGCGGCGATGTGATCGTCGCCGACGCGCAGAGCGGCAGCATCCAGCGGCTGGACTCCACGGGCACTACGCACGAGATAGCCCACGACAACGGTAATCCCACGGCGCTGACGGTAGGGGCCGACGGCCGAATCTTCGTCTACCAGCGGGCGCGCAGGAAGATCGTCGCCTATCGCAGCACAGTGGCTGAGGATGTGGCCACAGGTGTCGACGTGGCCGAGATGACGATCACGCAGAAGGGACGCCTTTACTTCAGCGACCCCGCCCAGCATCGGCTCGGATATGTGGACACGGCCCATCCTTCAGCCGCGTCCTATACGCCGCTGGCGATGGATGACCCCGCCGGAGTCACCCTCTCGCCCGACCAGGCGATGCTTGTGGTCACCGACGCCAAGGGGCGCTATAGCTGGTCGTTTCAGCTAGGCCCGGACGGCAGGCCGAGGAACGGCGAGCCCTTCTACCGGCTCGAGGTGAAGGACGACAGCACTACCAGCGAGGTGCGCGGGGTCGTGGAGGACTCGATCGGGCAGGTCTACTTCGGCACGCCGCTGGGCGTCCAGGTCACCGAGGCCAGCGGGCGCGTCGCCATGATTCTGAATGGCCCGGAGTATGGAGCCGTGGGCTCGCTGCGATTCGCGGGGCCGCACTACGATTGGCTGTACGCGATCCACAAGGGCAAGCTGTACCGACGTCATCTGCGCACGTTCGGCGTCGCAGTAGACGCTCCGAAGAAGCCACCGCTACCGCCGCTGTAGCGGTGGCCGGTAAGAGCACGGCTTTAGCCGCTAAGAAACTCTTTTTATAAGAGAGGACAGATCTTGTCCTGCCGGACAGGCCCGCTACGCGCGATGCGGGCGTTCACACGCCTTTTTACTGCTTCGCTTGGTCCTCCCGTTGGTCGGAAGAAAATATGTTCGCTGCCGACTAACAGAAGACCCCATGCTGTTGATCCACCCACGTCGCCCTGGGAACGGGACGACGTACTAGAATCAGTCTCTATGAAAGCCGCAGATCGGGAAGGACTTAGTCCGTCCCAGATAAGAAACTTCCGCAAACATCTTGCCGACTGGTATCGCCTGCACGCCCGCATCCTGCCCTGGCGCGGAGCCCACGATCCCTACCGCGTCTGGGTCTCCGAGATCATGCTGCAACAGACCCGGGTCGCCGCTGTCATCGACCACTATGAGCGCTTCATGCGCCTCTTTCCCACGCTGGTCTCGCTGGCCCTCGCGCCCGAGGCCGACGTGCTGGCGGCCTGGTCCGGCCTGGGCTACTACCGGCGCGCCCGTATGCTGCACAAGGCAGCCCAGTTCGTCACCCAGGAGCTTAGCGCCAAGCTGCCCACCGACTCGGTGGGGCTGCGAACGCTGCCGGGCATCGGCGTGTACACCTCCGCCGCGGTGGCCAGCATCTGCTTCGGCGAGCGCATCGCCGTGGTAGACGGCAACGTCGAGCGGGTACTGCTGCGCATTACGGGAAGGCCGGAGGTCGCCTCGGCTGCGGCGAAAAACTTTATCCACCATCTGGCCTCGGATCTGGTCCCGGCCAAGCGGCTGAACGAGAAGGGTAACGCCGCAGGCGACCACAACCAGGCCATGATGGAGCTGGGCGCGACCATCTGCCTGCCGCGCGGACCGCTCTGCCTGCACTGCCCGGTGTATGGGCTATGCCGCACCCGCGGCGAGCACCTGACGCCGCCGCGACCGCGCCAACGGAGCCGTCCCGCTGCCTACCTGCTGGCCACGCGCAAGCGCCGGGTGGTAACGGAGGTGCTGCTGGAACGTCGCGCCGATGACGCGTCGCTGATGCCGGGGATGTTGGAGCTGCCGCCGCTGCCGCTGGACGCGGTGGAGGGCCGGGAGCCGATCTTGCGGCTGCGCCACTCCATCACCAACACGAACTACTACGTGGGTATTTATGCGCAGACGGGTAGTACGAGCGGGGCGCTGCGGCGGGCGGTTCCGGCGGCGAAGGCGGACCTCGTCTGGCACCCGATCACTCGGATTCAGGAGCTGCCGGTGACGGGGTTGACGCGGAAGGTGCTGGCGCGGCTGCGGCTGGACTCCGTGATTGGGCCGGAGACACCGGAGCAGAGACGTGCGTAGCGGAAGCAAGCAACACGCGAAGCGTCCAAGACCGCACGAAGTGCCGCCCGCCCGGCGTCAGGGCGCTGTTGCTTTTGCTTCTAGTAAAAATCCGCACAGCTAAGAAAATACCCGCAAAACCGGCAGACGAGCTTGCACCGCGAGTCCTGGAGCCGCGATCCGCAGGTGGGGCAATAAACACACAGATGCTCGTCGGGAATCGCGCAGACTCTCTCGACCGGCTGTGCGTCTTCATCCTGCACGGGGCTGTCCATACGCCCAGCTTATCTCTGCCGTAGCGGAAAATTCAAATACCAAGTACCTCCACGAGCATCCTATGACCGGTAGCATTAGGTTCAAAGGAGACACACATGGATCGCAGCGCAAGCGCAGTCTGGCACGGCAACCTGAAAGAGGGCAACGGCAGCATCTCCACCCAGAGCGGCACCCTGAAGGAAGCCCAGTACAGCTTCAAGACCCGGTTCGAGAACGGCGTCGGCACCAACCCCGAGGAGTTGATCGCGGCGGCGCACGCCGGATGCTTCACCATGGCGTTCTCGAACGAGCTGAGCACCGCCGGCCACGTTCCGGAGTCGGTGGAGACCACGGCGGTCGTCACGCTGGAGTTCCCCGGCGGAGCCCCGACGGTGACAAAGATTCACCTGGTCTGCAAGGCGTCGGTTTCGGGCATCGAGAAGGAGAAGTTCGACGAGGTGGCCAAGACGGCCAAGGAGAACTGCCCCATCTCGCGCCTGCTGAAGGCCGCCGAGATCTCGCTCGACGCGACACTCCTTTAAAAACAAAAGCGCCCTTACGCCGGGCGGGCAGTACTTCGTACGGTTTTGGACGCTGCGCGTATTTCCTGCCTCAACCACGAACCCGGGTGCCCATGTCTCGATTCTGAGACATGGGTTTCACCCTAATGCGTATGTGCGTGGCCGTGGCTATGGTCGTGCCCATGATGATGATGCCCATGCGCCCCCACCGTCTCCAATTCCGGCGGAGCCGAACACCCATGCGTGGTCTCGCATCCCTGAGTTTCGAACTGGATCGTCGTGTGCTGAATGTGGAACCGGTTCCACAGTGTCGCATTGAGATTCTCGAGCAACGCAGCGCTAGCCGAGACCTCCATCTCGCAGATGAGCACATGGCAGGCCAGGATGTAGCTCGAAGAGCCGAGGCTCCAGACGTGCAGATCATGCACGCCCTGCACGCCGTCAACTGTCTCCATCGCCGTGCGAATCTCCCTGAGCTGCAGGTCTTTGGGCGTGCCCTCCAGCAGAATGTGCAGCGTCTCGCGGACGATGCCGTAGGAGCTGTAGAGTATCATGCCCGCGATGACGATCGAGAGCACCGGGTCGATCCAGTAGAGGTGTGTAAACAGAATGCCCGCGCCACCCGCAATGACCGCCGCAGTCGAAAGCGTATCGCCCAGCATGTGCAGAAAGACGCTGCGGATGTTGACGTCGCCCGAGAACTTCCACAGCAGGGCCGCGATGAAGCCGTTCATCAGGACGCCTGCCACGGCGACCTCCATCATCAGCCGCGGCTCAACGCTGACCGGAGCCGCCAGCCGGTGAATGGCCGAGATCGCGATCCAGCCCGAGAGCACGATGAGCGTCAGCGCATTGACGAACGCCGCAAGTACGCCCGCGCGCTGGTAGCCGAAGGTCTTCTCCTCGGTGGCCGGGCGGGCCTGAAAGTACACGGCCACAAACGAGAGCACGATGGCCAGCATGTCGGAGACGTTATGACCGGCCTCGGAGATGAGCGCCAGCGAGTGCGCGCGCACGCCGAAGTAGAGTGTCGCCACGACGTAACAGAACGTCGCCACCAGCGAGACCTGGAGCACTCGCTGCATCGCCCGGTTATTGCTCGCGACCATGTGCATGTATTTAGTGTATTCCTGGTACTTCGTGCCGTCTCGGGGCGGACGGGAAATGATCTTCTGAGAGCGTCCGCTGGTCGGCAGCGAGCATAATTTGTTCCTCCAGCGGAGGACCATGCGAAGCAGTAAAAAGGCGTATAAATGCCCACACCGCGCGTAGCGGGCCTGTTCGGCAGGGCATTTGCCGTTGCTTATCTGGAAGAAAGCATCTCCCGGAGCTAAAGCCCCGACCTACCCTAGAAGCAGCATTACTCTCAACAGATTCATCTGTAGGAGGTTGCCATGGCTGAAGATACAACCAAAAATGTTGCTAAATCCTGCGTCTCCACCGTCATTCCGGCGATGCGCTATCGTGATGCCCGCGCCGCTATCGCCTGGCTGGGCAAGGCGTTCGGGTTTCATCCGCAGGCCGTCTACGACGGTCCCAACGGCACCGTGGCCCACGCTCAGCTTACCTTCGGCAATGGCATGGTGATGCTGGGCTCGGTCCAGAAGGATGGCGAGTGGAGCAAACGGATGGTGCAGCCGGATGAGATCGGCGGGCGTGAGACTCAGTCGGCGTGCCTCATAGTGAGCGATGCCAGGGCTATCTACGAGACCGCCAAGGCCGCCGGAGCGGAGATTGTGCAGGAGCTGGCCGAGATGCCCTACGGCGGGTTGGCCTTCGGGTGCCGCGACCTTGAAGGCCACCTGTGGTCGATTGGGGAGTATGACCCGTGGGCGCAGGCTTAGCCGACGCGGCGTGCGGCGTGGTAAGTTCTTGGGATGGAAACGAATCCTTACGCCTCGTGCCTGGGCGATCAGGACGCGCGCGCTGTGCTGGCGGCGACGCCCGGGCTGCTGCACACCGCTGTCTCCGCACTGACGCCTGAACAGATAGAAGCGCCGATTGCGCCGGGCAAGTGGAGCCCGCGCCAGATCGTCGCGCATCTGGCGGACTGTGAGCTGGCCTTCAGCTTCAGGATGCGGCAGGCACTGACGGACCCTCCGCCGGTGGTGCAGCCGTTCGACCAGACGCAGTGGGCGGTGCACTATGGGGTCTACGATATGGCTTCGGCGCTGGAGCTTTTTCGGATGACACGGGGTTGGAACCTGAAGCTCATCGGTGGGTTGAGCACGGCGGACTTTGCTCGTGAGGTGACGCACCCGGAGCGCGGGACGATTACGTTTCAGACGATTGTCGAGACCATTGCGGGACATGATCTGAATCACCTGCCGCAGTTGCAGCGGCTGGTCGGAGAACAATCCTAGCTTCCGACCAGCGGGAGGCCCTCAGAAGATCATCCTCCCCATACCGCCCCGAGAACCGCACGAAGTGCAGCCCGCCCGGCGTTAGGGCATCTTTTAGCTTTTGAAGACTACTCGGCCACCGACTACAGTGGCCTTGATCCGGCCCAGCATTGCGGCCCCGTCGAAGGGCGTGTTCTTCGACATGGAGCGTGAGGCCGAAGCGGTGAACTGCCACTCCGCACCTGCGTCGAAGACGACCAGATCGCCCCATGCTCCGGGCTTGAGCGAACCTGCGTCATTGAGCTTCACGATGCTTGCGGGGTTCGCGCTCATCAGGCTGATGACGCGTGCGAGGGGCATCCCATGCTCACGATGCAGGACGCGCAGGGCCAGGCCCAGCGCGGTCTCGAGGCCGGTGATGCCGTTCGGGGCGCGCTCGAACTCCTGCTCTTTTTCGTGGCGGGCGTGCGGCGCGTGGTCGGTGGCGATGCAGTCCACCGTGCCGTCGAGTAGCGCGGCGATCATGGCCAGCCGGTCGGATTCGACACGCAGCGGCGGGTTCATCTTGGCATTGGTATTGAAGTCGCCGATGGCCTCGTCGGTGAGGGTGAAGTGGTGCGGCGCGACCTCGCAGGTCACGTGCAGGCCGTCGGATTTGGCGCGCTGAATCGCCTGCATCGCGCGGGCCGTGGAGACGTGCTGGACGTGCAGGTGCGGGCGCACGCCGTCCTTGGCTTCAATGTCGCGGAGCAGGGCAATGTCGCGCTCGACGATGCGGGACTCGGCCTCGATCGTCATGCCGCGCAGGCCGAGCCGGAAGGCCACCGGACCGGCGTTCATGCTGCATCCGCCGGTCAGGCGCGTGTCCTCGGCGTGCTGCGAGACGACCAAGCCCAGGCGTCCGGCGGAGAGCAGGGCGGCGCGCATCATCGCGTCTTCGAGCACGGGCTTGCCGTCGTCAGTGAAGCCGACTGCGCCCGCGCGGGCAAGTGCGGGGTAGTCGCTCAGCTCCGCGCCCATGCTGCCCATCGTGGCGGCGGGCATGGCGAAGAGCCGGACCGCCGAGTTGCGGGCGGGTTCGAGCATCCATTCAAGGGAGGCGACCGTGTCGTTGACCGGCACGGTGTTGGGCATAGCGACGACGGAGGTGAAGCCGCCCGCCGCGCCCGCGCTGGTGCCGGTGGCGATGGTCTCCTTGTAAGTCTGGCCGGGCTCGCGCAGGTGGACGTGTACATCTACGAAGCCCGGCGCGACTACGCAGCCGGTGGCGTCGAGGGTCTCGGCGACTTCTACTCCGGCGAGGACGCCGGGGGCTTCTACGGCGGCAATGACGCCGTCGCGAACCAGAATGTCACGCTGCGCGTCCAAACCGCTTGCCGGGTCGATCACACGGCCGTTTTTGATCAACATGCTACTCATTTTGTTACACACTCGCGGCTTCTGATATTTATGCCACTCAAACAGTTACAAACTAACGCCTAGCGCTCGTACCAGCAGGGCGGTACGGACTGCCAGACCGTTGCTGACCTGCTGCTCGATGGCCGAGTTGGGGCTATCGGCTACCTCGCCCTGAATCTCGAGGCCGCGAATCATCGGGCCGGGGTGCATCACCAAGGCGTTGGGAGAGCAGCGTTCGAGACGCGCCGCCGTTAGCTGATATCCGGCGATGTACTCGTTCAGATCGAGCTTCAATCCGGCGAGGCGCTCGCTCTGGATGCGCAGCATCATCGCGACCTGCGAGCGGCGCAGCGCGGTGTCGAAGTCGCGCACGATTTCTACGCCCTCGCCCAGCGTTGCGGCCTCTTCGGGGAGGAGTTCTACTGGTCCGCAGAGCAGGACTTTCGCGCCAAGGCGCGGCAACAGCATCGCGTTCGAGCGGGCCACGCGGCTGTGGCGGATGTCGCCGGTGATGGTGATGGTGACGCCTGCGAGTACCTTGTCGTCCACGGGGCGGTCGGCGAGGCCAAGCCGCGAGAGGATCGTGCGCAGGTCGAGCAGGGCCTGTGAGGGATGCTGGTGCATTCCGTCGCCCGCGTTCAGAACCGGCAGGCCGGTGGTGCGGGCCAGCAGAAAGGGCGCTCCGCCCGCCGAGTGACGCAGCACGATGCACTCGGCTCCAAGCGCGCGCAGGGTCAGTCCCGTGTCCTTCAGGCTCTCGCCCTTTTCGATGGAGGAGGATTTGTCGCTGACCAGCGTGGTGGTCGCGCCAAGCGACTTTGCCGCCAGCTCAAACGAGGTGCGGGTGCGGGTGCTGGACTCGTAGAAGAGCAGCGCCAGGGTGCGTCCGGCCAGCAGTTGGCGGCGCTCGGCGGCGGCCATCTTTTCGAGGCGGGTCGTCAGAGCCAGGATCGAGGCGACCTCGGCGATGGGGAGACCAGCGACTGTTATCAAAGAACCGGGGGCGTAGGGCGAGAGCGAATCCGTCATTCCGATCAGTCCACCAACTCGACCAGCAGCACCTGCTCGTCTTCGTCGACCTCGCGCAGCTTGACCTCGATGATCTCGCGGCTGGAGGTGGGGACGTTGCGGCCGACGAAGGTGGCTTCGATGGGCAATTCGCGGTGGCCGCGGTCGATGAGGACCAGAAGCTGTACGCTCTTGGGGCGGCCGTGGTCGAAGAGGGCGTCGAGCGCCGCGCGGATGGTGCGGCCGGTGTAGAGCACGTCGTCCATCAGGATGATGTCGCGGCCGGTGATGTCGAAGCCGATAGCGCCGGGCGTCACTACGGGGCGCGGGCCCTGCGTGGTGAGGTCGTCGCGGTAGAAGCTGATGTCGAGCACGCCCGTATCGACGGGCTGCTTTTCGATCTTGGCGATCAGGGCTCCGAGCCGGTTTGCCAGGGGGACGCCGCGCCTCTTGATGCCGACCAGGCCCACGTTGGCGCTGCCGTCGTTCTTTTCGACGATCTCGTGCGCAAGCCGTACCAGCGTGCGCTCAATCTCCGACGCCGACATGAGTCGGCCCTTGATCCGCAGTTTCTGACTTCTGGTTTTATCGCTCATATGTTGTGCTTTCCGCTCCTCAGATTCTAGTGCACTTCATGCCGTTCTCGGGTCGGTATGGGGAAATTAGCCTCTGAGGGCCACCCGTTGGATGGCAGCGAGCATATTTTTTTCGACCAACGGGAGAAGCACGCGAAGCTTTAAAAAGGCGTGTGAACGCCTGCCCGCCGCGCAGGCGGCCCGTCCGGCAGGACAACGTTGTGGCAGGGATAGGTCGAGCCTTCAGCGCTTTTCGGGGTAGTGGTTTAGTTGCCGGGGGTCAGTCTGGCGCGGGTCCGCATCATGCCCGCAAACGCGCCGCCCGCCGTCGAGACCGCGATGAGCACGATGGCCATTGAAGCGAAGACCGTCAGCATCATTCCGGCGATGAACTCCTGCGAGTAGAAGATGCCCAGCCACTCCGTCGGCACCGGGTTGGTCGCGGCCATCTGGGTGATGGAGGCATGTATCCGAATCGACATCTCGTGGTCGAGATCGCCCATGTTCTTCAGGCCGAAGCGCGCCACCAGCCCCATGATCGAGGTCGCCAGGGCCAGGGCGGCCGTCATCGCCAGCCCCACCACCAGGCCGATGCGCGCGCCTACTCCAGCGTCTATCCAGGCCAGCGGGCGCTGCTTCTGGTAGAGCCCCAGCGCGATGACCGAGCCGCTGACGATCCAGCCCCAGCAGAGCAGGCCGAGCAAGGGGAACGGGCCGCTGAGGAGGGAGAGGACCGCTCCGCCGCCCGCCACCACGGCAGCGCAGCGCAGCGCCATCTGCCACTCGATCTGGCGGGGATCGGGCGGGGGAGGCGGTGCGGCCGCGCCGGTGGAGTCGGGGCCGGGGTCGCTGGGCATGTAGTCGCGCAGGTAGAGCTGGGGGGCTCCGCAGTGCGGGCAGTAGGACGAGTTCGGCAGCCCCGAAAGCTCCTCCCCGCAGCGATGACAGAGTTCATACATACCCGCTTATTGTAGCGGGGATCCCATTTGTTTCCCGTGAGGGGGCTATTGCTTCCGCTCAGCCTTGTCCTTGTCGGAGTCCTTGTCCGCGTCGTCGTCCGAGAACGAGAGCTGCCCCGGCAGATCCAACGCCACCAGTTCGAACCGGGTTCCACCGTTCTCAGGGCGGATGGAGACGATGTGCTGGTGCTGCCTGGAACCGACCTTCAGATTGATCTTTCCGGTCTCCGGCTTGCCCTCGTTGGCGTTGACCACGACGTGGTTTCCGCTGTCGTGGTCGCAGGTCAGGCCCTCGGGCGTCCGCGTCGGCGTGCCCACGGGCTTGTCGCCCGAGCAGGTGAGGATAGAGCCGAACTTCGCCAGGCTGGTCCGGTAGAAGGTCTGGACCTTCTCGGGCGAATCGGTGGTCCGGTAGGTGGCAGCCTTGACCCGCAGGCTGAATCGGCCGAAGCTCATGTTCACGTCGGCCGCGCCCTCCTCGTCGTGGGCCTTCTTCACCGGCTGCGCGCCGGGGTAGACGTCGAGGCCGGTCACGCCCGCGACTACGTTGTCAGCGGTCTTGATGGTCATGCCGCCGAAGGGCGTGGCGATCTTCACGTTCTCTCCGCCACCCGCGCTTTTGTGCTCGTCGACCCGGCACCCGACGGCTAATCCTGCCGCTGTCAGCATCGCCAAGGCCGCTACTGCCTGGTTCGTCCGCATCTTTTTGCCTCCGCACGCGCCGCTGCTCAGCGTGCAATCAAGATACGCGGGATTGGGCGGTTTCGTTCCTTACATTCATGCTTCCGGAATCCCCAACCGGTAGAATGGAATCAAACGCGTGAGAGAGCAGTTTCAGAGAACATTTATGTCAGAGATTCAGCAAGACCAGATTATTGATACCAGCAAGCCGCCCGCCGAGAACATGGTTCGCGTCACCTTCCAGACCGAGGGCCAGCCTGAGAGCAAGACAGTCGAGTTCCCCTTCGATGCGTTGCCCTACGACGGGCACGGCCTGCCGATGTCGTTTCTGGATGTAGCCGAGAACTTCGGGGTCTTCCTCGACCATGCGTGCGGCGGCGTCTGCGCCTGTACGACGTGCCATCTGCATGTGATTGAAGGTGCCGGCGGCATCAGCGAGGCTGAGGATCTGGAGCTGGACCGCATGGAGACGGCTCCGGGGATTCAGTTGAACTCGCGGCTGGGGTGCCAGGCGGTGATTGAGAAGCCGGGAGCTTATGTGGTCGATATTCCGGCTTGGAACCGGAATTACGTGCAGGAAGGCAAGCCTGCAACCACGCCTAAGTAAGGCACGCGAAGCTTTAAAAAGGCGTGTAAACGCCCGCCCCGCGCGTAGCGGGCCCGTCCGGCAGGACGTCTTTGTTGTTTAGAAGCAAAGGCAAAAGCGCCCTTACGCCGGGCGGGCGGCACTTCGTGCAGTACTTGACGCTTCGCGTGAAAAGATTAAACAGCTTTGCGTTGGAAGGTCGTCTTCTTCGTCGCGCCGAAGGAGTCCTTCGCCTTGAAGCTCGCCGCAGACGCGTTGGGGAGCGGTTTGCCGCTGCTCTTTGCAGTGGCGTTGGCAGCCTTCTCGCGGGCCGCCTGTAGCTTCTGCGCCTTGCGGCTCAGTCCGCCGATCTTAATTGCACCAAGTTTGGGAATGAAATCACTCATAAACAAATCCTCTCACGTTCGGGACTCGAATTAGATCTTCTGCACGCGCTGTACGTCGCGAACACCGGGCACCTTGCGCAGATTCTGAGTCAGCTTGGTCAGGTGGCGCACGTCCACCGTCTCGACCACGAAGTCCACGATCGCGCCGCCGTCGGGCGTGGGCCGCGAATCGACCGACCGGATATTGGTCCCGTCGTCCGAGATGATCGCCGTGAACTCCTTCAGTAGGCCGGTGCGGTCCTCGCAGAGCACGGTCAGCTTGACCGGGTAGGTCGTCGGCTTGTTCGCCGTCGGCTCCTGTCCCCACTCGACCTGGATGCGCCGGTCGGACTCGTAGAGCAGGTTCTGCACGTTCGGACAGTTGCGCTGATGCACCGCCACGCCCTTGCCCCGGGTCACGTAGCCGATAATCGCCTCGCCGCGAATCGGATTGCAACATCGCGCGCGGTAGACCAGCAGGTCGTCCTGCCCTTCCACCTGGAGCGAATCCGAACCCTTGCCGAAGAAGACGCGCTTGACGGCCTCGGACATCTCACCGGGCTTGGGAGCGGCTGTTCCCTCCGTCGCCGCAGGCTCGGCGGCCATGGTGCTGCCCGGCTCCAGCTTGTTGAGCACGACGCGGGCCGAGTACTTGCCGAAGCCCACGCCCGCCAGCAGCTCCGGCTGGGAGCCGAGGCCGTACTCGTTGGCGACCCGGATGTAATCTTCTTCCTTGAACTTGTGCAGCGACAGCTTGTACTTGCGGGCCTCACGGTCCAGCAGCTTCTGCCCGATCTCGATGGCGCGCTGGCGCTCGTGCTCGTTCAGCCAGTGCTTGATCTTGTTGCGGGCGCGGGAGCTTTTGGCGAAGGTCAGCCAGTCGCGGCTGGGCGAGTGGCCCGCCTGCGTCAGCACCTCGACGATATCGCCGTTGCGCAGCTTGGCCCTCAGCGGCACGATGCGCCCGTTGACCTTGGCCCCGATGGTCGTCGTGCCGACCTCGGTGTGGATCGCGTAGGCGAAGTCGATGGGGCTGGCGTCCTTGGGCAGCACCACCACCTTACCCTTGGGGGTGAAGGTGTAGACCTCCTCCGGGTACAGGTCGATCTTCAGCGTCGACATGAACTCGTTGGGATCGGTCATCTCGCGCTGCCACTCCATGAGCTGCCGCACCCAGGCCAGACGCTTCTCGTCCTTGGCCGAGACCGAGTCCGACGCCTTGTACTTCCAGTGCGCGGCGATGCCCTCCTCGGCGATGCGGTGCATCTCCTCGGTGCGGATCTGCACCTCGAACTGGTGGCCGCCGGGCGCGATGAGCGTGGTGTGCAGCGACTGGTAGAGGTTGGGGCGGGGGGTGGCGATGAAGTCCTTGATGCGCCCCGGCACGGGCTGCCAGATGCTGTGGAGCAGGCCCAGCATGGCGTAGCAGTCGGGCACGTTGTTGCAGATGACGCGAATCGCCAGCAGATCGAAGACCTGCTCGACCGGGATTTTTTGCGCTACCAGCTTCTGGTGGATCGAGTAGAGGCGCTTGATGCGCGACTCGACGCGACCCTGAATCTTGAACTCGGCCAGCTTGGCCTCGATGGCGGCGACGGCGGTGGCGAGGAACTCCTCGTTCGCGCCCTTGAGCGACTCGACCTCCTGCGCGACTTGCAGGTAGGTGTAGGGGTCGGTGTAGCGGAAGGCGAGGTCTTCCAGCTCGCCGCGCAGCTTGCCCATACCCAACCGGTGCGCCAGCGGAGCGTAGATGTCCAGCGTCTCGCGGGCGATCTTCTGCTGCTTCTCGGGCTTCAGGTGCTCGAGCGTGCGCATGTTATGCAGACGGTCGGCCAGCTTGATGATGACCACGCGCACGTCGGTCACCATGGCCAGCAGCATCTTGCGGATGTTCTCGGCCTGGTGGTCCTCGCGGTTGGCGAACTTGATCTTGTCGAGCTTGGTGACGCCTTCGACGATGTGCGCGACCTGCTCGTTGAAGCGGCGGGCAATCTCGGGGCTGGTGACGTCGGTGTCTTCGACGGCGTCGTGGAGCAGGCCCGCGGCGATGGCGGTCGAGTCCATCTTCAGGTCCGCGAGGATCTGGCAGACCTCCAGCGGGTGGATGATATACGGCTCGCCCGAGGCGCGCTTCTGGCCCGCGTGCTGCTGGACGCAGAAGGCCCAGGCATGGCGGATGATGGCGAGATCGTCGTGCGGGCGGTTGGCCCGAACGGTGTCGAGCAGGTGCTCGAATTTAGCTTCGAGGAGGGCATCGACCGCCGGTTTTTCCGACTCGGGCTGGGTGGAAGCAGTTGGGGCGTCGGAGGAATCGTCCGGCTGCTCCTGACGGCTGAGGATGGCGGCTCCGGGATCGGGACGGGCGGCCTCAAGCTCCATTCCGCCGTCGCTCTCCGGATCCAGAGCGATCCCAGCGACTGGCGCAAGTACGCCCAGCGTGTCGGGATTGCTCGGATTGGTAGCGGCCGGCGTGACCGGCGTGGAGCTTGCCATACTTTATTATAGGCCGGGTTCATGCAGTGGTCTGTTCGGCCCAGATTGTACGTTTCCATTTAGCAGTGGCAACGTTCTTTATTCGTCGTTACTATCCCGTCCATGAAGAGTTTTTTAACCTCAAAATTGGCCCGTGTCCAAAAGAAGTCCTCAATGACTCGCGATTTGAAGCCACCGTAGCCATTCATGCTCCTTCGAGTACGTCGCCTGAACAGCGGAATTTCCGCAGGAACTTCAGGGCAAATTCGATGGAATGCCTAGCCGAACAACTGTCCAAACGATGGGAAATCAGTTTAAGTTCTGAATTCGAAGCCATAATCGCAAAAGGTTCGATCGTCTGTGGCAACAATCAGATTTCAGATCAGGATGTCGCTCGGTATTTTGCACCCTAGCAGAGTCTTTGCTGTTGCTCTCAGTGGCTGGCGGTGTGGTTGGCGGCGGACATCGTCTCCACATGGCGCGGCTGCGGGGGAGGAGGCAGCATCCCCGGCGTTGGCCGCTGGCCGGTATCGACCCAGCGCACCAGCTCGTCGAAGGTCCGCCCAACCTCATCAGCAGAAAAAGTGCAGTGGCCGTCGCGTTTCACATACTGCTGGACTAAATTCTGCTCGAACCCCGCCGACGCCACATCGTGGGCGTAGTTGGCCAGGCTCCAGCCCGGAATCAGCGGATCGTAGGTCGTGTGCAGGGCCAGCATCGGGTGGTTCAGCCGTCCGCTGGGAGTGTAGTGGCGCAGCAGGTAGGTGCGCGCCTTGGGGTCGGCGGCGTAGCGGCGCACCCCGTCGTTCAGCGTGTTGTCCGAGGCCGAGCTGCCCGGCGTCGTGCCGGTGTACAGGTAGTTCCGGTTGTCGAACGGATTGCCCCCCGCTCGGTGCTGCATGTCCGTGATAATGAAGGTGTAGTAGACCATGTTGTGGGCTACCTCGCGGTCCACGTGCAGCCCGGTCAGCGAGCGCATCATCGCCGCCGCCGTGGGGTTCGCCTTCATCGCGGCCTCAGCCCTCTGGCGCAGCGCCTGGGTCTCTTCGAACTCCGCCGGACCCGGCACCAGCGGCGGCATCACGCCGGGAAAGTAGTAGTCGAATGCCGCCCGCTGGGCGAATCGCCGCTGAAAGGCGATGTCGGTCGCCCCCACGGCCCCGCACAGGTCCAGCCCCGCGAGATACGGCTTGGGGTTCAGCTCCAGCGTCGCCACCACCAGCGCCCCGCCCATGGAGCCGCCGACCACGAACGTTCGCATATTCTTGGCCGCAGCCTTGCCCGCCGCGGGCTGGCCGTACTTTTTGAGGAAGTACTGCCGCAACTGCTCGGTCTCCGGGTACGCCTGCTCCAGCGCCCAGCCCGTGGCCGAGTAGCCGGACTGCACGATAGCGTAGCCCCGGTCGAACATGGGTTGCGTCTGCTCGTTCAGGGCGCTGGTCGCCCGGTAGCCCCAGGGCCGCTCCGCGTAGCCGTGGTAGTAGACGATCAGCGCGTGGTTCCACACGGTCGGGATGTCGATCCGGTAGGGGGTCGAGGAGAGAGTGCCCACCTCCACGGTGCCGGAGGGCATATGCACCACCTCGGGCGTCGGGTCCGACTTCGACTTGGCCGTCGCGTCCGGCGTCGCCAACAGGGCGAACGGCAGAGTCAGCAGCAGGGACGTGCGCATGAGGGTGCGAAGAAGGCTCGGCATAAGCAGGTTGAGGTGGACTGATTCTACGCTTGTGTCCCTTTACGCATCTATCGGCAGGTTCCGATAGATGCGTAAAGGGACTGTCCTGCCGGACGAGCCCGCTATGCGCGGCACTTCGTGCAGTACCCATCTTCGCGCGGTCCTCCCGTTGGTCGAAGACAAAAATCTTCGCTGCCGACCAGCGGGAGGCCCTCAGAAGCCAATTCCCCCATACCGCCCCGAGAACGGTGCGAAGTACTAACGATTTCTGTTGCCGTTGCCGAATCTGTAACTGACTCCAATGCTCACCACGGGAAAGACCCGCAGCGCGCTCAGGTCGTTCTCCAGATCCTTCCGCTCGATCGCGATATTCGGGTCACCCACGATTGTTCCGCAACCATCGGACGAGCAGGCTGAGCCAGCCAGGTCCAACTGCACCGTCGGGGCCGAGATGTACTGGAACCCGATCTCGAACGGCACGCTCCAGTGCCCGCTGCCGCGCGGAATCATATTGCCGAAGCCGACCGTCAGCCGAGGCACCACGTGGTTGCCGAAGACAAAGTGCGTGGTACCGTGGATCGGGTCGGACGCGGAGCTGGTGTAATCCCCGTCGCCCAGCGAGAAGTGTCCGCCCGCGGGCACGCTCAACAGCGCGCCAATATGGGTGTCGTTGTAAAAGTTTGCCCCAGGGCTGATATGGAACGATGAGTGCCGGAACGGATAGTAGTCCACTGCGGCGATGACGCCCTGGAGCGTCAGGGTGCCGTTGATGTGCAATCCGTCATCGTTCAGGTTAGTGGTGAACGAGGTGAACGAGCCGCCCACACGCAGGTTGACCTGTCTCGCCAGAGGAGTAGCGATATCGACGCCGAAGCCGTTGGAGCTGGCCTTGGCCGCTACCGCGAACGAGGAGAAGGCCCAGCGTCCCTGCGACGAGGCGGGGATCGCCTGCCCGCCAGCCGCGGCGGCGGCAGCGGGGGCCGGGGCCTCCGGCGTCTCCACCGCCGGTACGGACGAGGAAGACAGCGGCTCGGCCGATGCCACTAAAGTTCCGGTAGACTCCGCCGTCCATCGGGGAAGCAGCGGTGCCGCGCTCTGCGCGGATACATAGCCCGCGCCGCCGGTGAGAAGGAATAGAAGTGCGCACGCACGCGTAATCGGGCGCGCCGAAAGAGAAGTAAACATTGTCATCAAGCAGGCTCCTGCCGTTCAAAAATGGAGTCGGTTCATGAAACATGTTGGGTCGAACGCCCAGGGGAGGGGCGCTGTTCTGTTGTCCGGTTCAGCGATCGGGCCGTCTCTTGGACGGTCTATGGAATAGGCAGCACTGAACCGACAAGGAAAATGTCAACAGACAGGGAAGGTCTTCAAGCCCGATTGTACGAGGGCCAGGATAGAGCTGCATAAAAGGCTAGAGAAGGGGTCATGCTGTGCCTAAAGCCACCCATCGGCGGTGAAGGATGATTCCCGTTTTTCTCTTGATCCTGCTCTCTCACTTCGTCCTGCTCCCCACATAGATGCCTGTTCCCAGCCCTTGGTTGGGTACTTCGAACCGTTCTCGGGCTGCATGGGGAATTGGTTTTTAAAAGCCTCCGCTGGTCGGCAGCGAAGATTTTTGTCTTCGACCAACGGGAGGAGCACGCGAAGTACTGCAAGAAGTGCCGTTCTCTGCATAAGAAAGCGGCTGAAGGCGTGCCCTTTAATGCCCTGTGGATTCGTTTCTGAATCTAAATCCAGCCTAAACCAGTCAAAGGAGTGTAAGTACCAATCAAAACTATGCCAAAGACCCCATGTACTCCCCTGCTATGCGCCTTTGTCGCGTTTTTCACGATATCCTCGAGCCGTTTTAGCCATGCGCAGGAGCAGGCCGCGTTGACGCCGCCGAGCCTCTCGGCCTCTGATGATGCCTCCTCTTCGTCGTCGAGCCTGCCGGATGATCCGGCGCAGGAGGCGCACGCGCAGGCTCCGCATCAAGACGTCCAGACGAAGCGCATCCTGGGTGTCATTCCGAACTTTCGTGCGGTTACCGCCGACCAGCATCCTCCGGCGCAGTCGGTAAAGGACAAGTTCATCACTGCGAGTCAGGATTCGTTCGACTACTCCTCGCTCCTGCTGCCGGTGGTGGTAGCGGGCATCAACCAGGCGCGGAACAATACGCCGGAGTTTCACCAGGGAGCGCCGGCCTACGGGCGGTACTTCTGGCACTCGTATGTGGACCAGGCAGTAGAGAACTACTCCGTGGAGTTCATTGTGCCGGTGATAACCCATGAGGACACGCGCTACTACACGCTGGGCAAGGGCGGTTTTCTGAAGCGGGCGGGCTACTCGCTGAGCCGGGTGGTGGTGACGCGCTCGGATAAGGGGGCCGATACGGTCAACATCAGCGAGATTGTAGGTGCCGGGATGGGTGCGGGAATCTCGAACCTGTACTATCCGTCGCCGGAGCGCACGTTCAGCAATACGGCGCAGATGTGGGGCACGAATATCGGGATTGATGCGGCTACCTTCCTGTTCAAGGAGTTCTGGCCGGACATCAACCACTCGCTCTTTCATCAGCAGAACTGAAGTAGCCACGCGAAGCTTTAAAAAGGCGTGCGAACGCCCGCCCTCCGCGCAGGAGGCCAGTCCGGCAGGACGTCTTTTGTCGTTGAGAAGCAACGGCAAAAGCGCCCTCACGCCGGGCGGGCGCCACTTCGTGGGGTATTGGACGCTTCACGTGAAAGGCGTTCTTTTCTTCTACACTCAATAGTTAAGCCGATGGCCGATAACTTTGCACAGACCGTAAAGCAGCAGGTAGACATCGTCAAGATCGTCGAAGGCTACCTGAAGCTGCGCAAAAGCGGTGCCCAGAACTACACCGGGCTGTGCCCCTTCCACAAGGAAAAGACCGGCTCCTTCTCGGTCAACGCGACCCACCAGTACTTCTACTGCTTCGGCTGCCACGAGAAGGGCGACGTCTTCACCTTCGTGATGAAGATGGAGTCGCTGAGCTTCCCCGAGGCCGTGCGGGCGGTCGCCCAGAAGGCCGGAATCCCGCTGCCCAAGCGCGAGTTCAGCTCGCCCGAAGAGGCCCGCGAGGCCGGGATACGGCGGCACCTCATCGACATCCACGAGGCCGCGACGCAATACTTCGAGGCGCACCTTAAGAGCCCCGGCGCGGCCCGCGCGCGCGAGTACCTGACCGGTCGGGGCGTCGGCCCCGATACCATCGCGCAGTTCCGCATCGGCTACGCGCCCGACGACTTCAACGATATGCGCGACCGGCTGAAGGGGCACTTCAACGAAGAGGTGATGCGCGCCTCCGGTCTCTTCTCGAGCAAGGAGCAGGCCGACGGCGGCCAGGGACAGATGTATGCGCGGTTTCGCAAGCGGATTACCTTCCCGATTGCGAATGAGCAGGGTAAGACGATTGCCTTCACGGCGCGGGCGCTCGAGGCGACCGACGACAAGGGGCGGCCCATCGCCAAGTACATGAACTCGCCCGAAACGCCGCTGTATACGAAGGGGAATATCCTCTTCAATCTCGACAAGGCCAAGGCCGCGATCCGGGCCAACAACGGCGCGCTGCTGGTCGAGGGACAGATGGACTGCATCTCGGTGTACATGGCCGGGGTGAAGAGCGTGGTGGCCACCAGCGGCACGGCGTTTACCGATGCGCAGGTGCGGCTGCTGCGGCGGTTTACGCAGCGGGTTTACCTCAACTTTGACCCCGACACTGCGGGCCGGGAGGCGATGGAGAAGTCGATTGCGCTGCTGACCGAGGAGGACTTTGAGGTCAAGGTCATTGCGCTGGAGGACGGGCTGGACCCCGACCAGTATGTGCGGCAGCACGGGGTGCAGGCTTACGTGGCGGCGATCCAGGGGGCGCAGCGGTACTCGGATTACCTGATCGAGCGGGCGCGGACGGAGTTTCCGGGCCGGACCTCCGAGGCCAAGGTGAAGGCGATGAACTTTCTGCTGCCGTACATCCGGCGGATGCCGAACCGGATTCAGCGGGATGAGTTCGCGGCGGACGCGGCGCAGAAGCTGGGGATCGACTCGGCGCTGCTGCGGCAGGAGCTGAGGGAGGCGGCGGCGCAGAAGCTGGGGAGCGTGCGCTCGCACCGGGCGGACCCGGCGAGCGAGGTGGAGCGTGTGCTGCTGCGGGCGCTGGTGCAGCCGGAGGGGGATGGCGCTCGTACGCTGGCGGCGGAGCGGCTGGCGGCTAATACGGACTGGTACGACGGACTGGCGGCGGGGCCGCTCTTCGATGTGCTGGCGCAGGGGCCGGTGCCGGAGAATCCCCTGGATGCGGCGGCCGATAACGATTCGCGGGCGCTGCTGGCGGAGGTGCTGCACACGGCGCATGATGGGTTGTTGACGGCCGAGGAGGTCGATGGTGCGTTGCAGACGCTGGAGGTGCGGCGGATGCAGCGGCGACAGCGGGAGCTGCGGGCGAGCATCGCGGAGGCTGAGCGGCGGGGGGATCAGGCGATGGTGGAGAAGTTGATGGTCGAAAAAATGGCGGTTGATCGGGAGTTGCGGCTGCGGTAAAACACGCGCAGCGTCGAGAACGGTACGAAGTACCGCCCGCCCGGCGCGAGGGCGCTTTTGCCGTTGTTCTTAAGCGGGATACGCCGGATCGGCCTGAATCTGCTCGATCTGGAGGGCGTGCCGCGAGGCGTGCTGGGCGATCACCAGCAGCCACTGGTAGCAATCAAGATCGCCAAAGGCGATGTGGGGAAAGAAGTGGTCGCGCAGGTCGGCCTGGATCTCGGTGGCGAAGGCGATGGTGCGGGCGCGGGCTTTGCGCAGCTCCGCGATCTTCTCGGCGGGATCGGGCCAGCGGCCGGTGGGGCGGACGGTCTCGCGGGCGTTGAGCCGGTTGGCGCGGGAGGTTGCCAGTCCGAGTACGAGGGGTTCTTTGGTGGCGGACAGCTCCTTTTTGCCGGGATCGGCTGGGGTGGCCAGTGATCTTTCGATCACGTCGGTGATGAAGTGCTCGAAGGCGATGCAGTGCTCGATGTTTTCGGCGATGGACCAGCGCTCCGGGGACTCGCGGAAGCTCCATTGTTCCGGGGTCAGGCCGTTGGTGAGCTTCAGTAGCTGGGCCTCGCTCGCAGCCAGTTGATTCAGAAGGAATTGCCGTTCGTGGGAATCCATTTTTCCTCGTTTTCCACAATATTATCCATTGGCTGTGGATTGTTCTTCTGGGCCGGGAGAAGAAAGCATACCTCGGGGGCTAAAGCCCTGACCCACCTCAGAAGCAAGAACAACGGTAACTGCAAAGGCAGAAGCAGATTCCTCCGCTTCGCTCCTGAATGACAACCAAGAAAACAAGCAACGGCAACAGACAAAAAACAAACAACGGCAAATGCGCCCTTGCGCCGGGCGGGCGGCACTTCGTGCGGTCTTGGACGCTTCGCGTGTTTTTCTGGTGGTGAAGTGCCTAGCGAGTGGTCAGGCGGGCTTCGGAGAGGTCCAATTCGGTCTCCAGATGGCGCAGTACGTCGTCGCCGATGGTCTCGTTGTCGCGCAGCTCGATCAGCGTGCTCCGTTCAATGCGCAACGCGTCCAACTGAAGCTCCTTGCCCCGCTGCAGGGCGGCTCCCGCGCCTTGCAGGTTCTGGCCAACACCCTGGACCGCCTCCAGCCGGTAGCGATAACGGTTCAGCAGCTCGCGATAGGCGTGTGTCTCGGCCTCGCTGGCCGCTGCGCCGCTCGTTCCGCCGCGAGCGCCCGCCTCCAGATGCTCGATGGCCGCCCGCAGCATGACGCGCCGAGCGTACCGCTCCTCCTTCTCCCCGTCCGGCCCCTCGCCCGGGGTTTTGGCCAGCCCCAGCCGACGGATCAGCGCCGGAAGGCTCAGCCCCTGCACCACCAGCGTCACCAGGATGACCGAAAAAGTGAGGAAGACGATCAGGTTGCGCTGCGCGAAGACGCGGCCGTCCCCCAGCGTCTCCGGCAGGCTGATGGCCGCGGCCAGCGCCACCACGCCGCGCATCCCCGTCCAGCCGAGCACGAAGATCTCCCGGCCCTGCGGACGCTCGACCGGCTGCTTCAGCAGCTTGCGGCGCACGAAGCTGGCGAAGATCGACGCCGGGTACATCCAGATGAGGCGCAGCACGATGAGCACCAGGCTGAAGACGGAGCCGTACTGTAGCAGGGTCGGCCAACTCTCGTTGCGGATGCCCGTCATCACATAGGGCAGTTGCAGGCCGATCAGGACGAAGACCAGGCCGTTCAGCATGAAGTTCAGCGCGTCCCATGCGCCGAGGATCTGGATACGTGTCGTCGGGGAGAAGAACTGCGCGCTGCGGCGGCTCAGGTAGAGCCCGCAGGTCACCACGGCGATGACGCCGGAGGAGCGGATGCCCTCGCCCGCCAGGTAGGCGGCGTAGGGGGCGATGACGCTGACGACCATCTCCACCGGGCCGTCGTCCACCCAGCGCTCCAGCCAGGCGATGACCACGCCCAGCAGCAGCCCCACGAGCACGCCGCCGCCCAGCAGCCAGAGGAGCCGGATGGCTCCGCCCGCAACCGTCGGGGTCTCGTTGCGCAGCAGCAGGCCCAGGCCGAACTCCAGCGCCAGCAGGCCGGTGGCGTCGTTGACCAGGCTCTCGCCCTCGAGGATATCGACGATGCCCTGCGGCAGTCCGATGGACTTGGCGATGGAGGCGGCGGCGATGGCGTCCGTCGTGGCCACGACCGCGCCCAGCAGGAAGCCGCTCTTCCAGTCCAGCGCGGTGATGAAGCGGTCGGCCACCTCGGCGACGCCCCAGACCGTGAAGGCCACCAGCCCCAGCGCCAGCATCGCGATGGTGACGAGGTTCTTGCGGAACTCGCGGAGGTTGGTATTCCATGCCGAGGCGTAGAGCAGCGGCGGCAGAAAAACCAGGAAGATGAGGTTCGGATCGAGGGGGATTCGCGGCACGCTGGGGACGAAGCTGATTCCCAGCCCCGCCAGCACCAGCACGATAGGATAGGGAATCTTAAGCCGCTGCGCCAGCGCGGCAAAGAGAGCAACCAGCACGAGCAGGAAGAGGAAGACCGTCTCTGCTGTATGTAAATTGCCCGCCAACGGCATTGTCGCCCCCTGTCAGAGAAAGATTAGCCGAAAAAACCTTGTCCTGCCGGACAGGCCCGCTACGCGCGGGGCGGTCACTTCGTGACGCGTATACCTTGTCTTGGTGATTTAAAAAGCAAGGGTCCTCCCGCTGGTCGGAAACGAGAATTTCGCTTCCGACCAGCGGGAGGACCCTTGAAGATTACTCACTCATACCGCCCCGAGAACCGCACGAAGTGCCGCCCGCCCGGCATTAGGGCGCTTTTTAAGCCTCTTTCACGCCGTCGACGAACGCCTTCAGCTTGCGGCTGCGGCTAGGATGACGCAGCTTGCGCAACGCCTTAGCCTCTATCTGCCGGATGCGCTCACGCGTCACCTGGAAGCTCTGCCCCACCTCTTCCAGCGTGTGCTCGGAACCATCTTCAAGCCCGAAGCGCATCTTGATGACGCGCTCCTCGCGAGGAGTGAGCGTGCGCAGCACCTGCGAGGTGTACTCCTTCAGGTTCACCGAGATAACCGCATCGGCGGGCGAAACCGCCATACGATCCTCGATGAAGTCGCCAAGGTGCGAGTCTTCCTCTTCTCCAATCGGCGTCTCGAGCGAGATGGGCTCCTGCGCGATCTTGAGGACCTTGCGGACCTTCGCGACCGGGATATCCATGCGCCGGGCGATCTCTTCGGACGAAGCCTCACGGCCCAGCTCCTGCACAAGCTGGCGGCTGGTGCGGATCAGCTTGTTGATCGTCTCGATCATATGGACCGGGATGCGGATGGTGCGGGCCTGGTCCGCGATGGCGCGGGTGATGGCCTGACGAATCCACCACGTCGCGTAGGTCGAGAACTTGTAACCACGGCGGTACTCGAACTTATCGACCGCCTTCATCAGGCCGATGTTGCCCTCCTGAATCAGGTCGAGGAACTGGAGTCCGCGGTTGGTGTACTTCTTCGCGATCGAGACGACGAGGCGAAGGTTAGCCTCGATCAGCTCGCGCTTGGCCTTCTCCGCGTCCATGTCGCCCTGAATCATCTCGCGCTGCGTGCGCTTCAGGTCGGCGATGCTGATGCCCGCGTCCTGCTCCACGCGCTCGAGGTCGAGCTTGCAGTTCTTCTGCTGGCGGCGGTACTCCTTCTTCAACTCCTCGGACTTCGATGCCTCGAACTTGGCGTCCAGCGACTTGATCTGCCGCTCCAGCGTCCGCATGGCGTCGACGGTCTTGTTCACCTTGTCGAGCAGGCGCTTCTTCTCGGCGTTGGTGTACTTGAACTCGCGCACGACGCGGTTGATGTACACATGCTCGCGGCCGATGAGCCAGCGGGTCTTGCGCTGATCGCGGGCCTTGGCCTTGGCGTCCTTGCCCGCCGGGGCCTCGTGCTTCTCTTCGAGCGCCGTCACCTTCTTCTGGTGCTTGACGATCACGTCGATGCGGGCGACCGTCTGGCGGACGCGCGACTGGAGGATGTCCTCGGTCAACTCCTCCTCATCGAAGGTGACGACCTCTTTGATATTGCGGACGCCGCGGCGCAGGTCTTCGCCCAGGCCCACGATCTCGCGGATGACGATGGGCGAGCGGGAGATGGCCTTCATGACGCGGATCTGTCCGCGCTCGATGCGCTTGGCGATCTCGACCTCGCCCTCGCGGGTGAGCAGGGGGACCGTACCCATCTCGCGCAGGTACATGCGCACAGGGTCGTTGGTCTTTTCGAGCGTGCCGGGAGAGAGGTCCAGCTCGACGTCGTCCGACTCTTCGCCAGCCTCCGGCTCGTACTTGTCGCGGTCCATGCGCGACTCGCTGCCCAGTTCGATGCCCTGGGTGTTGATGGTCGTCAGCAGATCATCGAGGTCGTCGGGGGTGGTGATGTCGCCGGGGAGAAGGTCGTTGACCTCACCGTACGTCAGGTAACCCTTCTCTTTACCGGTGTCGATCAGCTTGTCTATATCGTCTTCGTACTTGTCAATGTCTTCGGCCACGGCTAAACGCGCTCCTGCGGGAGAAAATTTTGTTTGGGAAGGCTCTGCCGGAGTCGAAACCTGGTCACTTCTAGTCGTCCCAGGTCACTTGCAGGCGGAGTTATCCCTTGGTTGTGTCGTAAGGCGCGGGAGATAAGGTGCGGTTTAGACCGCGGTGGCAAGCTCAGTGACTTTATGTGCACGTTGGCGAAAGTCAGAGCATTCAGAGGCACACGTCCCCAGCGAATCACAGAATACCATATTCTTAGACGCTCCAGATTGGAAAAAGATTCCTATTGGGAGTGGAAACACGCGAAGCGTCCAAGACTGCACGAAGTGCCGCCCGTCCGGCGTGAGGACGCTTTTGCTGTTGTTTCTGAAGAAAGCAAGCCTCGGGAGTAAAGTCCGAACCTGCCCCAGAAGCAACAGCAAGGACAGAAGCAGATTCCTCCGCTTCGCTCCTGAATGACAACCAAGAAAACAGGCAACCGCAAGTGCTGACTGCCCGATGTGAGGAAGCTTTTGCTTCTAAAAAGCGATCCACAGTTGAGGATTAAGTTTGTGGAAAACAAGGAAAACAGGTCCGGCGGCTAAGAACCGGCGCTCACCAGGGAGGCGGCCAGCCCTTCGCGGATGCGCTCGCGGAAGCCGCTCCAGCGCAGCTCGTCGGAGAACTTCTCGATCTCCGCATGGGGCAGCCCCTCGCGGAAGTGCCGCTGGTAGGCTCCCTCGAGCGCCTGCATCATCTGCTCCATGCCCCCGGCATCGACGACGCTGGCGAGATCGGGCGGAACCCCGAGATCGGGCAGCCCCGTGTTCTCCGTGCCGATCACGTAGCAGCCGGCCGCCAGCGCCTCGAGGTAGACGAGGCCGAAGCCCTCGACCAGCGACGGCATGATGAAGACGTGGGCGTTGGCGAACTCGGCGTTCAGCTCGTTCTTGGGGATATTCGACCGGACCCGGATGTCGGGGGTCACGTGGGGCTGCAGGGCCGCGTCCAGGTGCGAGCAGATGAGGGTGAGGGTGGCGTTGGGCAGCGCGAGCCGCTTCCACGCCATCAGCAGATGATGCAATCCCTTGCGCTGCCTGCCCTGCCCGACGAAGAGGAAGCGGCACTCAGGCCCGGTGCGCGGCACCGAGAAGGACTTCTGGGGCGTCGCGCCGTAGGGAGCCACGTGGATGGTCTCGGCGGCCTTGCCCGCGCAGAGCAGCGAGCGCTTGGTGAACGAGCTGGCGCAGAAGATCAGGTCGGCCCGCTCCAGCTCGACGTCCTCGCGTACCTGCTTGCGCTCCTCCTGAACGTTCTCCTTGACGGCCCAGGCGAACTCGGGGAAGCGCTCCTGATCCTCGGCCAGCGTGTTGACGATGAGGGTGCGATGGGGGTGGACCCAGAAGAGTACGCGGCGACGATCCGCGAGTTTGGGGTGGGTGAAGGCCTCGTAGGCGTACTGGCTGTAGAGGAAGAGGTCGGCGCCGGTGCGGATGGCCTCGTTGGCGGCGCGGCGGCCCAGCTCCGAGTCCACCTTCCACCAGAGGTCGAGCGGCTTCATCCCCAGGCGCGGGCCGAAGACCTGCAACAGCAGCGCCTTCAGGCTGTTGCGCGTCCGGCTGGGGGGAAGGCCTTCGATCTTGCGATGTTTGAGGCTGGGAAAGATGCGCTCGTTCTGTGGGCTGGAGTAGAGGTCGGTGATGAACGTCTCGAGCATGCCTCCCTCTTCGAGGGCCAGGGGAACCTGGTAGAAGTCGCGGTCCCGGTTGAAGGCGACCACGAACGGCTTCTGCTTGGTGGGGGAGGTCTCCATCGCTAAAGCGTTTCCTTTCATCCAGTGCTTGCTCGTGCGGGGTGGATGTATCTGAGCAAAAGACTACCATCCCGACCGGGGTGATGCAGGTCGTGCAAGGGCCTCCCCGGGCCGGTTTTAAAATCTTCGCTGCCGACCCCCCTTGCCGATGACTCACCCACGCCGCCCCGAGAACGGTACGAAGTACCCCTACTGCCAGGTGATCTTGCTGCTCCCCGCGTGGTCAAACTCGATGTAGGGGCCGTTGGCGTCGTTTTTGATCGAGACAGGTGCTCCGTTACAGGTGACGCTGCGCGGGTGCTGGAAGCGGAAGCGCACGATCATGCGCGCCGCCGCGCTTCCCACGATGTCGAGCGTATCGCCCGTCCGCACCAGTGTCCGGCCCTCGAAGTCCGTGATGCTGGTGGGCTTCGACGCCGCCGGTCCCAGCAGCTCGTAGACGCGGCGGTTGTCGAGCGTCTTGACGCTGCTGTTGCCGGACTCGGACTGCGGCACCAGCGTCATCACGTCCTCGGGAATCTTGGGCAGGATGGTTCCGGCGCGGGCGTAGACGGGGATCGCATCGAGCGGCGCGTTGGCCACGATGCTCTGTCCGCCCTTGACCGCTGCCCCGGTGAAGAAGTCGATCCACTCGCCCTCCGGCAGGTAGACCACGCGGCTGACGTTCTCGTCGATCACCGGTGCGACCAGCAGGTCCGGCCCGAAGAGGTACTCGTCCTTGGCCTCGCGGGCGTGCTGGTCGTCCTGGTAGTCGAGCACCAGAGCCCGCAGGATCGGGATTCCGGTCTTGGCCGAGACCTGCGCGGCGGCGTAGCGGTAGGGGAACATCGACATGTGCAGGATGGAGTAGCGTTTATAGGCATCGAGCGCCTTGGTGCCTCCAGCGTTGGCGTCGAAGTTCCACGGCGAGATGTTCTTCGTGCTCATCACCTCCATGACGGGCGAGAAGGCGGCGTACTCGGTCCAGCGCATCAGTAGCTGTTGGTTGGGGGTGTCGGCGATGCCGAGGTAGCCGCCCAGGTCGGCCGACCACAGCGGCATCCCCGAGAGGCCCGCGCCCAGACCAGCCGTAACCGCGGTCGGCAGGCCGTTCTCCGGGCTGAAGCTGGCCTCGTTATCGCCGCCCCACAGGAAGCCGATGCCGTTGGCCCCCACCGTCGCCGAGCGGGCGAAGAGGACGCCGTTGCCCTTCAGGTCCTTCTGGACCAGCTCCTCGACCGCGTTGTTGTAGAGTACGGCATACTTGTTGCGCATCAACCGCTGGTCGGTGCCGTCGGCAAACCTCACCTGGTCGGCCCCGCCGACGAAGCTGCCCTCGGCGTCGTCGTCCTTGAAGCCGTCTGCTCCCTGCTTGATGACCTGCCGCAACTGGTCCTGCCACCACTGCTTCGCGCGAGGGTTGGTGAAGTCGATCAGCGACCCCTGGCCCTTCCACCAGCGCCCTACCCACGGTGTGCCGTCGGGGTTCTTGACGAAGAAGCCCTGGCTGGCGGCTTCGGCGTAGTTCGACGAGAGCAGATCCACCTTATCGGCGAAGCCCGCCTCCTTGGGCACATCGGACTTATTGTTGATCCAGCCCGTGTGCCAGAGAACCAGCTTGAAGCCCTCGGAGTGCAGGTGCTGGATCATCCCCGGAACGTCGTGGAACTGCTTGGGGTTGAACTTGTAGCTGTTGTAACCCGAGGCCCACGGCGAGTCGATCAGGATGACCGAGGCGGGCAGCCCCAGCGCGCGGGTCTTGTCGATATCCTCCAGCACATCGGCGTCGTTCTGATGAACGTCGCGGGCCTTCCACGGCGCGAAGGCCCAGTAGGGCGGCAGCACGGCGCGGCCTTCGAGCGCGGTGAAGTGCTCGAGGATCTCGGGAAAGCGCGGCCCGGTGAAGAGCACGACGCGCAGCCGTCCGGCGGTGGCGTCGATGGTGATCTCCTCCTGCTGGGCGACGTTCATGTCGAAGGTGGCCTCGGCGGTGGTGTCGAGCCAGAGCCCATAGCCGGTGGTGGACATGAAGAACGGGATCGGCTTGTAGGTGGTTGCGCCCTTCGGCCCGGCCTGGTCCAGCCCCGCGTTGCGGACGACAGTGTGGGCGTGGTTCAGGGTGTCGAAGCGCTCGCCCAGGCCGTAGTAATTGCCGCCGTCATGGATGCGGAAGCGCCAGTAGCCGATGGTGGGAGCGACGGAGGTGATCTCGACGACGCCGGGGGAGAGCTGGCGCAGGTGTAGCTTCGAGGTAGCGACCGGCTCGCCGTTAAAGTCGAAGTCGTGCAGCAACAGCGGTCCGGCCTCGAACTTGGGCGGCGTCTTCATGCCCGGCACGGTCAGGGCCAGGGAGTCGGCGTTCACGCGCACGAAGCCGGGGACAGTCGGTTCGAGGCGCGGAGCAGTCGGGGAGGCGGCGACGTTCGTTTGGGCCGTTGCGGTCAGGCTCGCGAGGGGCAGGGCAAGGGTCAGAAGCAGCTTCGAAGAGAAGGGGTGCATGTGCCGTCCTTATAGAGTAAAGGGGCTCTTGTGGGAGCCCCTTTACTCTATAAGGAATTGGTAAGACCTGTCCCGGCAGGGCGTCTTTGCTGGTTTGAAAAAAGCATACCTCAGGGGCTAAAGCCCCGACCTACCCCCGAAGCAACGGCAAGAGCAACAACAAGGACAAAAGCAGAAGCAGATTCCTCCGCTTCGCTCCTGAATGACAACCAAGAAAACAGGCAACGGCAAAGACAAAATGCTCGCTGCCGACCAGCGGAAGGCCCTTTGCTGACAACTCACCCGTGCAACCCCGAGAACCGCACGAGGTGCCGCCCGGCGTTAGGGCACCTCTGGCGTTTACATATTGGTGTGGCCGCCGCGCATGTCTTCGTTGAAGCTGGGCTTGATGAAGGCCAGCGCTTCGACCAGATGAGCCTGATACTCCGCCTTCTTCTCCATCAGAGCCGCCGTGGGCGTGGCGAAGGCCGGGTCATGCGCCAGTTGAATCAGGCCCTTTTTGATGAGCGCCTCGATCGACGCCTTCAGCTCCGCCAGCGTGGTGTTCAGGTACTGCGCGTCGCGCGGGTCCAGCAGCCACACCGGCTCGCCGTTGCCGAGGACACCCGAGAGCCAGAACGTCTTGCCCATCAGGAAGGTCTCGCGGTCAGCCGCCGTCGTGTCGTTGAAGGTATACTTCTTCTGCTTGGTCGAGTAATAGCGCGTCGTGATCGGCACCGGCTGGCGGTTGCCCGACTTCACCAGCTCGAGCTGGCCCTGGTCGAGCGTCTTGCGCACGGCGTTGAAGAGGAACGCCTCGGCAAATGGCTGCTCGGGCGCCGGGACGATCTCGCGGAAGGTCAGGGTCATGGCTGCGGCGATCTTGGCGTGCAGCACGCTGGGCTCGCCGTCTTCGAGGTTGATCTGGCCGTGGACGACCGAGGTGTCCGCACCGGCGCTGGACTCGTGGAAGGGCCAGGAGAACTGCGAGAAGCTGAGCGGAATGCCGTGCAGGGTCAGGTAAGTGTCCGGGCGCGGATTGCGCAGGCGGGTGGTGGCCTCGGTGAAGAAGAGCTTGATGGAGGAGGCGAAGTCGGGGTTGCCGGGCTGCGCGTTCAGGTCGAAGCCCTGCGAGAGCTCAAGCTGCTGGGTTTTTTCCGGAGAAGCCGCGAGGGCGAGCGTGAAGCGCGTCGTCGGGTTGCCGTTGAAGTCCACCGCGGGCGCGGACGAGAGGACGGTGAGACCGGCGGAGGCAGCGGCGGCGGCGACCTGGGTGGGCAGTGCGGCGTTGATCGTGGACATGGTTGCGGTCATCTCTTTGCGAATCTTCCTTGGTTGAAGCTCATCTCTTCTTGTTGTTTCTATTCTAATCGGGCTGCTTATAAATAGTGTTATTCGGGGGTACACTGCCCCCTGCGAGGCTATTCCATGAATCTGACAGGAAATACGATCTTTATCACGGGCGGCGGCTCCGGCATCGGCCGGGCTCTGGCCGAGGCGCTGCACAAGCTGGGCAACCAGGTCATCATCTCGGGACGCCGCAAGACCCACCTGGACGCCACGACCGAGGCCAATCCGGGGATGCAGTCCGTGGAGCTGAACATTGAAGACCCGGCGAGCATCGCGGCGGTCGCGGCCAAGCTGATCGCCGACTTCCCCGCGCTGAACGTGCTCATCAACAACGCGGGCATCATGCAGATCGACGACGCCTCGGCTCCTGTCAGCGATGAGGTGCTGGTCTCGACCGTGACGACGAACCTGCTCGGCCCCGTGCGGATGACCTCCGCGCTCATCGAGCATCTGAAGGCACAGCCCGCGGCGGCGGTGATGAACGTGACCTCGGGACTAGCTTACACGCCGATGGCCCCGACAGCGATCTACTCGGCCACCAAGGCGGCGCTGCACTCCTACACGCTCTCCGAGCGGTACAAGCTGAAGGGCACGTCGGTAAAGGTGATCGAGATCGTCCCGCCGTACGTCCAGACGGAGCTGATGGGGACGCACCAGGCCAGCGATCCTCGGGCTATGCCGCTGGCGGATTACATCGCCGAGACGATCCAGTTGCTGGGGACCGATGCGGAGGAGATTCTGGTCCAGAGAGTGCTGCCGCTGCGGAATAACGCCGGTCCGAATGAGGCTGCGTTCGTCAACCAGTTCAACGACATCATCACCCAGAATCCGCACCATTGAGCACTTCTCGTTGGCCGGAAGTAGAGCTCTTTCTTCCGGCCAACGGGAGGTCCACGCGAAGCTTTAAAAAGGCGTGTGAACGCCCGCTCCGCGCGTAGCGGGCCCATCCGGCAGGACAACAGCAAAAGCGCCCTTACGCCAGGCGGGCGGCACTTCGTGCGGTTTTGGACGCTGCGCGTGTTTCTTTGCTGCCGCGTTATGATGAGCCATCTTCCGAGCACCTCGGTCGTCAAAGGAAATCATGGCCAGTACTGATCTCGCAGCCCTCTCCACCGAAGCCCGCAACCCGCGCTCCGAGCAGCTCGACGAGCTATCCACGCTCGATCTGCTCACCGTCGTCAACGACGAGGACGCCACCGTCGCCGCCACCGTCCGGGCCGCGCTGCCCACCGTCGCGCAGGTCGTCGACGCCATCTCCGCACGCTTCACCACAGGCGGACGCCTCTTCTACATCGGAGCCGGAACCAGCGGGCGGCTGGGCGTGCTCGACGCCAGCGAGTGCCCGCCGACCTTCTCGGTCTCGCCGGAGCTGTTCGTCGGCCTCATCGCGGGAGGCGACTCCGCCCTGCGCCGCTCGTCGGAAAAGAGCGAGGACTCAAAGGAGGAGGGAGCACGCGACCTTGCCGCCGCTGGGTTCGGCGCGGGCGACTCGCTGGTAGGGATCGCCGCCAGCGGCCGCACGCCCTACGTCATCGGCGCGCTGGAGTATGCCCGCCAGCTCGGAGGTCTTACCGTCGCCCTGACCTGCGTCGCGGGTTCGGAGATGGGCCGCGTCGCCGACCACTCCATCGAAGTCGTCACCGGGCCGGAGGTGCTCACCGGCTCCACCCGCATGAAGGCCGGAACCGCGACCAAGATGGTGCTGAACATGATCTCGACCGGCGTGATGGTGCGTCAGGGAGCGGTCTTCGGCAACCTGATGGTCAACGTGCAGCCCACCAACGAGAAGCTGGTCGATCGCGCCGAGCGTATCATCGTCGCGGCCACGGGCTGCGATATGCCGCGCGCGGCCCGGCTGCTGGCCGAGGGCGGAAGCGTCAAGATCGCGATTGCGATGCAGATGCTGGGGGTAGACCGTGCGGCTGCAGAGCAGCGCCTGCGGACCAGCAGTGGGCGGCTGAGGACAATCCTTCCGGCTGGAAAAAGGTAATCACGCTGGCCGGTTCCCGCAGCAGGACGGGAGCCTCCTCAATCTGCTCGACGACGCAGTTGCGGCCGTGACGCTTGGCCGTATACATCGCGAGGTCTCCGCGCCGCCGCAGGGACTCCCACGAATCGCTGGAATCCTGCGAGGCCTTGAGTACGGCCACGCCCAGGCTGGCCGTGATGCAGATCGGCTGGCCCTCGTACAGGACCGCATGGGACGCGGTGGCGGCCCTCATGCGCTCGGCTACTTCGAGAGCCTCGGACATCGGCGTCTCGGGCAGCAGCACCATGAACTCCTCCCCGCCCGACCTGCCGATCCAGTCCTGCGAGCGCAGCTTGGTGGAGAGCAGCGAGACGAAGGAGCGCAGGGCGATATCTCCGGCGTCGTGGCCGCGCGCGTCGTTCAGGATCTTGAAGTGGTCGATGTCGAGCACGATCAGCGAGAGGGGCAGGCCCTGACGGCGACATCGGCTGATCTCGCGCTCGGCCTCCTCGTCCAGCGCCCGGCGGTTGAGCGCTCCGGTCAGGTTGTCAGTGCGGGCCTGGTGGCGCAGCGTGGCTTGCAGCTCCACGACGTAGAACCAGAGGAACGTGGCGACGAAGCAGGAGTCGAGCATCGTCAGCAGCATCATGGAGACGAGCCAGCGCGGGTCGGTCATCGGCGCGTGGATGTTGGGGCCGCTGAAGTCCAGCGTAATCAGCACGGTACGGTAGGCCATGACGAGAATCTGTAGCCCGAAGATAGCTGCCGTCACCCTCGAGACGACGAAGAACGGCCCCCGGGGCGTGCGCAACAGCAGCACGACGGAGAGGACACAGGCGACGAAGACGGGCAGGATGGCGAAGAAGAAGATCCAGGGGGTGTGCAGCAGGAGAACGACCCCGTAGAGCGCCATACTGCCCAGGAGCAGGCCCAGCCCGAGCCGGCTGCGCTGGGGCTGGCGCGGCAAAGCCGGTTGCCCCAAAGGCTGATGTCCCAGGGGTTGCCGTAACAGGAACCAGCGATAGCCGAGGTACATGGCGATGAAGCTGAAGTCGTTAAGCTCATTGCCGACGAAGACGGCCAGGAAGGTCGTAAGCGGCAGCGGATGGAACCCGCGCAGCGACTGCATGACGACCTTGAGGACGTCCACCAGCAGGCAGGCCGCGAACCAGCGCAACCCACGCACCCGGCGATTGCCTACCGCCAGCGCGCACAGCGCGATCATGTAGATGACATGAGAGGTAAGGTCCGAGATGAAGAGGGTCCGGTAGTCCATGGGGGATGTGAAAAAAGCAGGGAGAGCCATGCCGGGGAGTGGGATTCGCATCAAAAGCCTGTATAAGCGGTAATCATAACTCCATTCGGCCTCGGAGCAACCTCACTTTGCTCCCCACAGCCGAAACATCTACTATCGGCCTGAGAACTTTCTGTTGAGCGACCCCACCAATCCGAACGATCCTGACCGCATCGTCTCCGCTGGACGCGTCGAAGACGACGACGCTTTCGAGCTGAAGCTGCGGCCTACGCGGCTCTCCGAGTTCATTGGCCAGACCAAGGCCAAGGAGCAGCTCGCCATCGCGCTCGAGGCCGCCAAGAGCCGCGGCGAGGCGCTGGACCACGTGCTGCTCTTCGGGCCTCCGGGTCTGGGCAAGACCACGCTCGCGACCATCATCGCCAATGAGATGGGCGTCGGCTTCCAGCAGACCAGTGGACCGGCGTTGCAGATTCAGGGCGACCTGACCGCTATCCTCTCGAATATCAAGGATAAGCAGGTGCTGTTTCTGGACGAGATGCACCGCCTGCAACCTGTCTTGCAGGAGAAGCTCTACACCGCGCTTGAGGATTACTCGCTGGATATCATGATCGGCTCCGGGCCTGCCGCGCGGACGTTCATCCTTGATATCAAGCCCTTTACCTTTGTCGCAGCGACGACCCGGCCGGGGCTGCTCTCCTCGCCCATGCGGGCGCGCTTCGGCATCCTGCTGCGGCTGGAGTTTTATACCGACGACGAGCTGCGTTTTGTCGTCGAGCGTTCGGCCGAGGTGCTGGGTGTGCCCATCGACCGCGATGGGGCGGCGGAGATCGCCATGCGCTCGCGGGGGACGCCGAGGATCGCCAACCGGCTGCTGCGTCGGGTGCGCGACTATGCGCAGGTGCGGGCCAATGGCCATATCGACCGGCCCACGGCGATGGCCGCTCTGGAGATGCTGGAGGTCGATGCACACGGCTTCGATGAGCTGGACCGGCGGCTGCTGCGGACGATTATCGAGAAGTACGATGGCGGGCCGGTGGGGCTGAACACGCTGGCCGCTGCGTTGGCTGAGGAGCAGGACGCGCTCGAGGAGGTCTACGAGCCGTTTTTGATCCAGATCGGCTTCCTCGACCGGACGCCACGTGGCCGGGTGGCGACGCGGCTGGCGTATGAGCACCTGGGCATTGAGATGCCGGGTCGATTGAGCCTCTTCTAAACACGCGAAGCGTCGAGAACCGCACGAAGTGCCCGGCGTGAGGGTGCTTTTGCCTTTGCTTTTGCGGCTGAGAAGCAAAGACAACGGCAGATTCCTCCGCTTCGCTCCTGAATGACAACCAAAAGAACAGGCAACAACAACAACGTCCTCACGCCGGACGGGCGGCACTTCGTGCGGTTTTGGACACTGCGCGTGAAGGTGCTAGGCTGGCACAAGGATGTGTGAGGCACGCGAGAGACGGCGAGCTTTGGGGTGGGGCGCGCTGCTCGTGGCCGCCGGCGCCGTGGGCTGCGCCAGCCCGAGCGTGCCCAAGCCCCCGTCGCTCAAGCTGCCGGAGACGGTGAAGAACCTGAGCGCCAACCGCGTCGTCGACCAGGTGACGCTGCGCTGGACCACCCCCACCGAGACCACCGACCACCTGAAGCTGAAGGGAACCATGACGGCCGTAATCTGCCGGGAGCAGCCCAGCCGTCGGCGCGGACCGGGGACGTGCGCGCCGGTGGACCGGAAGGTCGTATTGCCGGGCGCGGCGGTGGAGGCGCTGGAGACGCTGCCGCCGGAGCTGACGAGCGGCAATCCGCGCTCGCTGGCCTACCGGGTGGAGCTGAAGAACGAGAATGGCCGGTCGGCGGGGCTGTCGGAACCGGCGTGGACGGCCTCGGGCAATACCCCGGGAGTGGTGTCACGGCTGGCGGTGGCCAGTCGGCGGGCGGGTGCTCTGGTGACGTGGCAGGCCCAGAAGGACGATGAGAGCTGGGTGGAGGTCAGCCGGTTGCGGCTGGATCTTCCGGCGGGGAAGAGCGCGGCGGCGATTGTGCTGCGCGGCGGCGAGGGTGACGGCAAGGTGCCCGATCAGGGTGGCCTCGTCGACACCGGGGCGGAGCGCGAGGCGCACTACCGGTACACGGCGCAGCGGGTGAGGCTGGTGACCGTGGGCGGGCGGGCGGTAGAGATTCGCGGGCCGGAGTCGCCGGAGGTGAGCTTTTCGCTGCGGGAGATGTCGGCCCCGCGAGTGCCGCAGGGGTTGGTGGCGGTGCCGTCGGAGGGCTCGATCGACCTCTCGTGGGATGCAGGGGACCAACCGGATCTGGCGGGGTACAACGTCTATCGGACCGGCCCGGACGGCGCGCAGACGAAGCTGACCACGGAACCAGTGGCCGGTCCTGCGTTTCGCGACACCACGGCAGCCGCGGGCACCGAGTACGAGTACCGGGTGACGGCGCTCGACGCCAACGGCAACGAGAGTGCGCGCAGCGGAGCGGTGAAGGAGACGGGCCGCTAAGATTGGCGGAGGATTCTCGTACCTGCCAGCTTTCTCTAGAAAAAGATCCGGCGTGCCGCCCTATAGTTTCTCTTCGGTCAGATAGCGAAGAGCAGGCCCAGCATCCTGTGCAGGATCAGCTCCTCGAACCGGATGCGCGGACGCTCAGCCAGCCGAAGAAAGCTGCCGCGGTGATGACGAGGCTGACAAGTGCGAGGGTGCTCATGGTCTCGACTCAAGCGTACTCGATTCGAACAGACCATCTTTTTTACGGGAAGATCATCTAAATTGGTGGAGGATTCTCCCAAAGGGCGGGTGGCCCGTAACATGGTTGTGCGGGAGTCTTGGTAGAATCGCTCCAGAAGATTGAGGATAAAAAAATGGCTACGTTGCTGGAACAGCTTCGCTCGATGACGACGGTGGTTGCCGATACGGGCGACATTAACTCGATTGAAAAGTTCAAGCCGCAGGATTCGACGACCAATCCTTCGCTGATCGCCGCCGCCGCGGCACAGCCCGAGTACGCGGACATCGTGGACGGCGTGCTGCGGCAGGCCCGCATCGACGCCGGTACCGGCGCGACCGATGACGAAGTGGCCAAGCTGGCGTTCAAGTCGCTGGCCGTGGCCTTCGGCAAGAAGATTCTCGAGATCGTTCCCGGCCGCGTCTCGACCGAGGTCGATGCACGCCTCTCGTTCGACGAAGAGGGCTCCATCGCTGCTGCAAAGGACATCATCGCGCAGTACGACAAGGCGGGAATCTCGCGCGACCGCGTGCTCATCAAGCTGGCGTCCACCTGGGAGGGCATCAAGGCTGCGGAGAAGCTCGAGCTTGAGGGCATCCACTGCAACCTGACGCTGCTCTTCGGCCTGCACCAGGCGATTGCCTGCGCCGAGGCCAAGGTGACCCTGATCTCGCCGTTCGTCGGCCGTATCCTCGACTGGTACAAGAAGGACACCGGCAAGGAGTACACCGGCGCTGAGGACCCCGGCGTCAAGTCGGTCACGACGATCTTCAACTACTACAAGAAATTCGACTACAAGACGGTCGTCATGGGCGCGAGCTTCCGTAATATCGGCGAGATCGAGGAGCTGGCCGGTTGCGATCTGCTGACGATCGCTCCGAAGCTGCTGGCCGAGCTGGACGCGACCGAGGGCGAGCTACCCAAGAAGCTGGACGCGGCTCACGCCAAGACGCTCGATATCCAGAAGATTCCGATGGATAAGGCGACCTTCGACGCGATGCACGCCGAGGACCGCATGGCCAAGGACAAGCTGCAGGAGGGAATCGACGGCTTCTCGAAGGCACTCGTGGACCTCGAAAAGCTGCTGTCGAAGCGGCTGAGCGAGCTGGACAAGTAAGGATCGGCAAGGCAAAAAGGAGGAGCGGACTTCGGTCTGCTCCTTTTTCTGTTTAAGTGTGTTTTTCTAGGGATACGATGAGTTTTTTTCTGGCGGTGGATGCGGGCGGGACTAAGGCCGACCTGGTGCTGGCCGATGAGGCGCGCGAGCTGGCGCGGGTGCGGACGGGCACGATCAAGCGGATGCGGGTGGATGCGGCAACGGCTGCGGCGAACCTCGACGCGGGGTTGGCAGAGATTGTGGCTAAGGGCGGGGTCTCCTTGCGCGACGTGACGCGGACGTGCGTGGGCACAGCGGGCGAGAGCGTGCCGCTGGTGGCCGCGTGGCTGCGCGAGGCGTTCGCGGCTCGGGTGGGCGGGGAGCTGGTGCTGGTGGGCGACGTGGAGATCGCACTGGACGCGGCGTTTCCCGGTGGGCCGGGGGTGCTGGTGATGGCGGGGACGGGCTCGAATGTCGCGGGCCGGGGGCTGGCCGGGGTGATCGAGACGGCGGGCGGCACGGGGCCGGTGCTGTCGGATCAGGGCTCGGGGTACAGGATCGGGTACGAGGGGCTGCGGGCTGGGTTTTTATCCCGGGATGAGCGGCGGGAGACCGGGCTGCTCGGGGCCGTGATGGAGTTCTGGGGGCTGGGGTCGGTGGAGGAGCTGATGGAGTATGCGAACAGCGTGCCGCCGCCCGATTTTTCGCGGCTGACGGAGCCGGTGGTGCGGCTGGCGGAGCAGGGCGATGTGGTGGCCGGAGAGGTCCTGCAACGTCAGGGGGAGGAGCTGGGGTACCTGGTGCGTCTGGTAATGCGGCGACTGGATGGGGTTTCGACGATGGCCTGTGCGGGCAGTGTGCTGGAGAAGGTGATGCCGGTGCGGGATGCGATGGTGGAGGCGGTGCGGCGGGAGTTTCCCGGGGTCGGGGTGCTGGATGGAGTGGTTGATCCGGTGGCCGGGGCGTTGTGGCGGGCCAGAAAGGGCAAGACCCTTTGATCGACCAGCGGGAGGACCACGCGAAGCAGTAAAAAGGCGTGCAAACGCCCGCCCGCCGCGCAGGCGGCCCGTCCGGCAGGACAGAGCTGCGCCGAGCGCACGAAAAGCACGAACTCCATACAATTTCTTTATGCAGCCTGAGCTTCAGTCCCGTGTCGTCGTCGTCCTGGTTCGTGCCCGTAACCCCTCCAACATCGGGGCCGTCGCCCGCGCCATGCACGACCTCGGCTACACCCATCTCCGCATCGTCAACGAGTACCCCGTTCCCTTTGCCGCGGCCAAGTCCGCCGTGGACGCCAGCTCTGTGCTGGACGCCGCCACCGAGCACACCTCGCTCGCCGATGCGCTTGCGGACTGCACCCTTGTGCTCGGCACCACTGCCGTCGGGGAGCGTGTCCTCGAGCACCCGCTCTACCTGCTCCCCCAGGCCGCGCCCGTCGTTGCCGAGGCTCTGGCTACGCCCGAGGCCAGGGTCGCCCTGCTCTTCGGGTCGGAGAAGACCGGCCTCTCGAACGACGAACTGAGCCACTGCCACGCGCTCGTCACCATCCCTATGAACGACCGCTCGGGCGACCGGCACCTCTCCATGAACCTTGGTCAGGCCGCCGCCGTCTGCCTCTATCAACTGGCGCTGGAGCCTGCCCCCGCAGCCGCTCCCGACCCCGACCCGCCCGCCAGCGCCGCCGAGGTGGACCGCATCCACGGCCTCTTCCGCGAGGTGCTCGACGACTCCGGCTACAGCCGCCGCCACCCCGCCAACTCCCGTGAAGCCGCCACCCGCCGCCTCGTCCTGCGCATGGCCCTCACGTCGTCCGATGCAACTGTCTGGTCCGGCATCCTGCGCCAACTGCTGCACGCTGTTCGTAAATAGTCCCTAAAAGCGTTACAAGTACACTGACCAGAGTCACCGGAGGCCCCATGCACCTTGCCAAAACCTTTGCCGCCACGCTGCTCCTCGCCTCCGCTGCACTGGCCCAAACGCAGATCCAGCCGCAAGGCCGCGTCTACACCGCCGACGACTACGCCCGCGCCGAGCGATTTATGAACTACAACGTGAACCCGCTCGTGCTCCATACCGTCACCGAGCCTGCGTGGCTGCCCGACGGGCGCGTCTGGTATCGCGACCGCGGGGCCAATGGCACCAGCTACATCCTTGTAGACCCGGCCCATGCCAGCAAGGCTCCGGCCTTCGATCAGGCCAAGCTGGCCACGGCCCTGACCGCCGCCATGCACGCCGAGCCCGCGCTCGACCCGCAGCACCTGCCCATACAGGCCTTCAACCTGGCGGATAAGGACCAGACCGTCGCCGTGGTGCTGCATGGCAAACGCTTCGACTGCGACCTCTCCGGCTCAGGCGTCTGCAAGTCGCCCGAGCCTGCTGCGGCCCCCAACGCCAAGCCCTCCGGCGGTCCCCCCGAGACCTCGCCCGATGGCCGCCGCGCCGCCTTCATTCGCGACTGGAACCTGTGGCTCCGCGACCTCAACACCGGCAAAGAGACCCCGTTGACCCGCGACGGCGTGCCCAACTACGGCTACGCCACCGACAACGCGGGCTGGACCCACTCCGACCACGCCATCCTGGTCTGGAGCCCCGATTCGCAGCGCATCGCCACCTTCCAGCAGGACCAGCGCAAGACCGGCGAGGTCTACCTGACCAACGTCGTCGCAGGCCACCCCGAACTGGCCACGCTGAAGAACCCGCTGCCCGGCGATAAGGACGTCACCATGATCGAGCGCGTCGTCATCGACCTTGGCGCAAAGGCCGAGCCCAAGCCGCGCATCGTCCGCCTGAAGATGGCTCCCGACCAGCATCGGTCTTCCTTGTGCGACGACATCTCGTGCCAGGGAAGCAGCGGCTGGGACGACGTGCAGTGGTCCGCCGACTCGAAGAGCCTAGCCTTCGTGAGCACCAGCCGCGACCATAAGCAGGAGTGGATGCGGCTCGCCAACCCCGAGACCGGCGACGTCCGCGAGGTGATGGGCGAGACTGTCCCCACCTTCTTCGAGTCGGGCAACGGCCGGGTGAACTGGCGCTACCTCTCCAAATCCAACGAGCTGCTCTGGTTCTCCGAGCGCGACAACTGGGGCCAGCTCTATCTCTATGACATCGCCTCCGGTAAGCTCAAGCACCCCATCACGCGCGGCGACGGCAACGTGACCCAGGTGCTCGGCGTCGATGAAGATCAGCGCACGCTTTACTTCCTCGCCGTGGGCAAGGAGCCCAGCCTCGACCCGTACTACCAGCTCTTCTACAGCGTCAACTTCGACGGCAATAACCTGAAGCTGCTGACGCCTGAGCCAGCCGACCACACCATCACGCTCTCGCCCGACCGCAAGTTCTTCGTGGACACCTACTCGACGCCCACCAAGCCGCAGATGACCGTGCTGCGCGACTCCGGCGGCAACATCGTGCAGGCGATCGCTCATCAGGACATCTCCCGCCTCGTCGCTACCGGCTGGCAGCCGCCCGTGCCCATCATGGTGAAGGCGCGCGACCGCCAGACCGACCTCTATGGCCTGCTCTTCCGGCCCACTAACTTTTCGACTGATGCCAAATACCCCGTCGTCGATCTGGTCTATCCCGGCCCGCAGCAGGGCTCGTGCGGCGCGCCCAATGGGTCGCGCTCCTTCACGGCCTCGCACCGCGATATGCAGGCGCTCGCCGAGCTGGGCTTCATCGTCGTGTGCATCGACGGCATGGGTACGCCGGGGCGCAGCAAGGCCTTCCACACGGCCGCCTACGGCAACATGGCCGACTACACCATTCCCGACCAAGTGGCCGGAATCCGCGATCTCGGCGCGCGCTACCCCTGGATCGACCTCGACCGCGTCGGCATCTGGGGGCACTCGGGCGGTGGAGCCGCGACCGCCGCGGCCATGTTCCGCTTTCCCGACTTCTTCAAGGTCGGCATCTCGGAGTCGGGCAACCACGACAACCGCGTCTACGAGGACGACTGGGGCGAGAAGTATCAAGGGCTACTGGTCTCCAACGCCGACGGCACCGACAACTACACCGCTCAGGCCAACCAGACCTATGCCAAGGACCTCAAGGGCCACCTGCTGTTGATGCACGGGACCGCCGACGACAATGTTCCGCCGGTCAATACTCTGCTGGTAGTCGATGCGCTCATCAAGGCCAACAAGGACTTCGATCTGGTGATGATCCCCAATGCCCAGCACGGCTATGCGGCGGCGGCGCAGTATGCCATGCGGCGGCGTTGGGATTACTTTGTCCGCTACCTCGGGGGCGGCACGCCTCCACATGAGTACGAGATGAAGCCCTACGCGGAAATTCAGAAGTTGCTCGCGCCGTAGCACGCGAAGCGTCGAGAACCGCACGAAGTGCCGCCCGCCCGGCGTTAGGGCGCTTTTGCTTCTATGTCCTGCCGGACGGACCCGCTGCGCGCGGGGCGGGCGTTTGCACGCCTTTTTTCTGCTTCGCGTGGTCCTCCCGCTGGTCGGGATTATATTGGTATCCATCACTAAAACTGGATTCCCCGTCGCCCAGGCATCCCTGTCTCGACGCCGCCCCGTGCGTCGTCCATCCACGCTATTCAGGAGCAACCCATGAAGCCTCTCGCCCAACGGCTACTCGCCACCGCAGCCGTCGCCTTCACCCTCGCCAGCCCCCTTGCCTACGCGCAGACCCCAGCTAAGACCGCCGACCGCTGGTTCATCATCCAGTCCGGCACCCTGATGGCCGACGCCACCAAGCCCATCGCCACCAAGGTCTCGGTCATCGTCAAGAACGATAAGATCGACTCCATCAAGCCCGGCTTCGTGGATTCGATCCCCGGAGTGGATTCCACGACTGTCCACGTAGTGGACTTGAAAGACAAGTTCGTCATGGCCGGGCTGATCGACGCCCACGTCCACATCGCCGGGCAAAACTGGGTCGCGGCCCTGCGCACCGCACGCGAGAAGGTCATCAGCGGCGTCACCACCGCTCGCGACGCCGGATCGAACCCCGAGCTGATCTTCCCGCTGCGCGACTCCATCAATCAGGGACTCGCGTACGGTCCGCGCATCCTGGCTTCCGGTTCTCCGATCAGCACCACCGGCGGACATGGCGACCACCGCAACGGCAACTTCCTCGAGTCGCTGGAACCGCCCGCCTTCGACTCCGGCATCTGCGACGGAGAGGACGAGTGCCGCAAGGTCACCCGCCGCCAGATCCAGCTTGGAGCCGACCAGATCAAACTCATCGCCACCGCGGGCGTGCTCGACGACTCCGACACGGGCCTCGAACAGCAGTTCTCGCTGCCCGAGATGAAGGTCATCGTGGAGTCCGCCCACCTGATGAAGCGCAAGGTAATGGCCCACGCCATCGGCCAGGAGGGCATCAAGGCCGCCGTCATCGCGGGCGTCGACTCCATCGAGCACGGCAACTACCTGGACGACGAGGGTGCGAAGATGATGGCGGCCAAGGGCGTTTATCTCTCCGCCACGCTGACCGCTCCAGCCGACGTGCTGAAGCGCGCCCTGCACCCCGAGCCCGGCGCGCGGCCGCTGAGCAAGAACACCTACAACAAGATCATGCGGATGCCCGAGGCGCAGCCCAACGGCATCGGACGGCAGGTGCGGCTGGCAACCAAGTATGGCGTCAAGCTGGCTGTGGCCACCGACTTCGGCGGCACGCCCTCGGGCGAGATGGTGCTATTGGTTCACGACGGCGGCATCAAGCCGCTCGAAGCCCTGAAGGCCGCGACGATCTCGAACGCCGATCTGCTCGGCATCTCGGACAAGGTGGGCACGCTGGAGCCGGGCAAGTCCGCCGATATCGTCGCCTTCACGGGCAGCCCCATCGACGATATCGAGAACGCCACCAAGGTCACCTTCGTGATGAGCCAGGGCCATGAGTACAAGGGACCCGGCTTCGAGCTGCCGTAACGAGAACCGCACGAAGTGCCGCCCGCCTGGCGTGAGGGCGTAGTTGCTTTTGTCCTGCCGGACGGCCCTCCTACGCGGAGGGCGGTCACTTCGTGACTTTCATACTTGTCTTGGTGAATCAACAATCTCGGTCCTCCCGTTGGTCGGAATGAAAATTCTTCAACGGGAGGGCCTTTCACAATCACTGCTCCATATCCCGAGAACCGCACGAGGCTCCATCATGAAGACTCTCTCCAGCCGGTTGTTCGCTGCTCTCCTCCTCGCTTTCACTGCCATTGCGCTCCATGCTCAATCGGCCCCCTCCGTCCTCGACGTCAAGGCCGCCAAGCTGCCCGATAGCTGGTACATCCTGCACGCGGGCACCCTGATGGCAGACGCCTCGAAACCCGTCGCCAAGCAGGTCTCGGTCATCGTCAAGAACGACAAGATCGACTCCATCAAGCCCGGCTACGTCGACGCCGCATCGCTCGGAGTCGCGCCACCCGCCATCGTTCAGGTCATCGACCTCAAAGACAAGTTCGTCATGGCGGGCCTGATCGACGCCCACACCCACATCGCCAACGGAAACCTCGTCAGCGCCCTGCGCATCTCGCGCGAGAAGATCCTCTCCGGCGTCACTACCGCGCGGGACGCAGGCTCGACGCCCGAGCTTATCTTCCCGCTACGCGACGCCATCGCCCAGAGCCTCGCGTACGGCCCGCGCATCCTGGCCTCGGGCGCACCCATCAGCACCACCGGCGGGCACGGCGACTTCCGCAACGGCAACTTCCTCGCCTCGCTCGCGCCGCCCGCCTTCTCCACCGGCATCTGCGACGGCGAAGACAACTGCCGCATGAAGGTCCGCGAGCAGATCCAGCTCGGAGCCGACCAGATCAAGATCATGGCCACCGCCGGCGTCGCCGATGACTCCGATACCGGGCTCGAGCAGCAGTTCTCCGACGCCGAACTCAAGGTCATCATCGAGACCGCGCACCTGATGAAGCGCAAGGTGATGGCCCACGCCATCGGCCAGGAGGGTATCAAGGCCGCGGTCCGCGCGGGTGTGGATTCGATCGAGCACGGCATCTACCTCGACGATGAGGGCGCGAAGATGATGAAGGAGAAGGGCGTCTATCTCGACGCGACCCTGACCGCGCTCGACGACGTCGTCAACCTGCTGCACGAAGGCTCGCCCGCGCTGAGCCAGAACACCAAGAACAAGATCCTGCGGATGCCCGACGAGAAGCCCGGCGTCCTCGGACGACAGGTGCGGCTGGCGCAGAAGTACGGCGTCAAGATGGCCGTCGGCACCGACTTCGGCGGCACGCTGGGCGGCGAGATGGTCATACTGGTGCAGAAGTGCGGCGTCCCTGCGCTCGACGTGCTGAAGGCCGACACGCTCGGCAACGCCGACCTGCTCAGCATCTCCGACAAGGTGGGCACGCTCGAGCCCGGTAAATCAGCCGATATCGTCGCCTTCAACGGCAGCCCCATCGACGACATCACCTTGACCACCAAGCCGTCCTTCGTCATGGGCATGGGCCACGAGTACGTCGCTCCCGGCTTCAAGCTGCCGTAGCACTTCGTGCCATTCCCGGCTTCGTGTGGCCCTTCCGTTGGTCGGAAAGAAAAATGCTCGCTGCCGACCAACGGGAGGCCCTCAGAAGATCACTTCCCCATACCTCCCCAAGAACCGCACGAAGTGCCCCTACTGGACGATGGTTCCGTCTGCTCCGCTCGCTGGCTTCGGAGCGCCCGATACCGCCCATCCGTTCGTCGTATTGGTCAGCGAAGCCACCGCCGTTAGCGGCCCGGTCACATCGTTCTTGACCTGCGGAAACGCCGTCTGCGTCTCGGCCGCAGTTGCCCATCCCGGCGTCCCGCTCAGCGTGTAGTGATAGTTCACCGTCGTCGTCGCGCCCGGCTGCGAGTTCGACGGCGTGGCGCTGTCGATGCTCGACACCTTCCGCGTCCCATAGCAGAAGTTCCCAAACCCCGGCTGCGACTGATCCGCCGTCCACGCGCTCCGCCCCTTGTCGGTCAGGTCGTAGTTCGTCACCTGCTTGGACCCGAGGATGAACCGTTTCTTCTCCGCCGTCGTCCGCTGCAGCAGCCCCTGGTCCACCAGCGCGTCGTAGCCCGTCGTCTTCGATACATCCGACGTATCCGCCTGTACCGGGAACTTCACCTCATCGCTCCACAGACACGAGGGCCGCGACGAGTAGTACGTGTCGATCGCGCTACGGTAGTTCAGCGTGTTATCGCTCGTCTTCTTACAGCCCGCACCGGCCAGCAAACCCACAAGCCCAACCGCTCCCACAATCCGTTGTATCGAGTTCATACGTCCCTCCTGATCCCGAGACGTTCAGATGCAGCCCATCTCAAAAGAGGTATCCGTCCCTGCCTCTCTTCTAAAAGAGAAATTCACACCCACCAGCCCCACTGCCCGCGTAGGATCATCAGCACCCGGCCTCCGAGCCTTCCACCGGCCCCTAAAATCGCTCCGAAAGGACACACCATGGGCAACCCCTTCGTTCACCTCGAGCTCAACACCACCGACACCGCCGCAGCCAAGGAGTTCTACTCCGGCCTCTTCGGCTGGACCTTCACCGACAATGACATGGGTAACGGCATCGTCTACTCCGTATTCAAGCCCGCCGAAGGCCCCGGCGGCGGCATCTTCTCCATACCCGACATGCCGACTCGCTGGCTCGCCTACGTGGGCGTGGAAGATATCAAGCAATCCACCGAAAAAGCCGTCTCGCTCGGCGCAACCCTGCACATCGGCCCCCAGGAAGTTCCCGACATGGGCTGGTTCAGCATTCTCGGCGACCCCGCCGGAGCCGCCTTCGCGCTCTGGCAGTCCACCAACATGCCTGCAAAAGAATAAGAAACACAATAAGTTACATTTAAGCCATTAAGATACAAAAATAGTTACATATACTCCGCCCCGTACAGCACGGGAATCTGCGTGAACGCGATCCGCGTCGGCGCGGACTCCCGTGCGGGCAGCATCCCCGCGAAGTGCAGCGTCGTATGGCCGAACTTCAGGTTCAGCCGGTCCATGGTGCGCGAAAGCTCGGCCCGATTGTCGGGATCGCCGAAGAGCGTGGCCTGATGCTCCGACTCCGGGATCAGCTCGCGCAGCGTGACTCCGACGAAGAACGGCCGCTCGTACTCCGCGCCGCGCGGCCTCTGCTTCCACACGTTCCGCAGCACATCGAGCAGGCTCAACGTGTCCTGACAGTCGCGAAACCGTGCCTCCATCCCCCAGCCCTGGTGCACGATTCCGCTCGAATGTTTCTTGCTCTTCTCGGCCCGAGCTGCCTGCTCCCGCGTCAGCGCGTACTTGATCGTCACGGCCAGCGTGCCGCAGTAGAACTTCTCCATCCGCAGCCGCATGGCGGCCTTGTGCAGCAGCTTGTGCGCGATGGCCCATGCGCCCTCGTCGGTGCGGAACTCCGGCCCCAGCACGTGACTGTGGCCCAGCGACTTCTGCACCTCGCTCGGCACCGGCGCGCCATCGTCGCCCGTATCCGAGCCGCGCAGCCAGTGGTACAGCCGGTCGCCCCACACCGAGTCCCAGACCCGGTGCATCCCGTTGCGGTCGAGCGCCAGAAGCTGCTCCATGGTGGTGATGCCCTTCGCGTTCAGCCGGGCCTCGGTCTTCGCGCCCACGCCGGGCAGGTCGCGCAGATCCAGATGGGCTATCGCCCGCGGCAACTGCGAGGGCAGCAGGCCGATCAACCCATCCGGCTTCTGCATATCGCTGGCGATCTTGGCCAGGTAGCGGTTGGGAGCCATGCCGATGGAGCAGCGTAGCGTCGAGCCCACGTCGTCTCTGATGGCCTGCTTGATCGCGAGCGCGATCTTTCGCGCCGTCGCAGGCACACGCTCGCGGCCTATTAGCTGGCACGCCATCTCGTCGATGGAGGGCGTGTGCGCGACGGGACAGCAACGCTCCACCGCCACCGCAATCTTGTGCGAGTACTCCGAGTAGACGGAGTGCGAGCCGTCCACCAGGATGATCTCGGGACAGATCTTCTTCGCCTCGCCGACCTTGGTGAGGGTATGGATGCCGAGGGCCTTGGCCTCGTAGCTGGCGGCGATGAGCGCGCCGGTGTCGGCCATGGTGCCGACGACGCCCAGCGGCTTGCCCCGGTACTCGGGGTGCAGCTGCTGCTCGACCGACGCGAAGAAGCTGTTCAGGTCGACGTGCAGGAAGCCGAAGAAATCGGGCTGGGCGGCATCGCTCACAACACAATTATATTCGCCTAAGTTTCGCTCTCAAAAGATCAAAAAACGCCCTCACGCCGGGCGGGCGGCACTTCGTGCGGTTCTCGGGGCGGCATGGGAAATTAGCGTCTGAGGGCCTCCCACTGGTCGGCAGCGATAATTTTCTCTCCACATTGCCCCGAGAACCGTACGAAGTACCTACTTCACAGCCTCCGCCATCACCTCGACATCCATGTGCCGCGTCGTCCCGGGAAAGTCGAACGATCCCAGCATCAGCGGCTTGCCCGGCGTCAGCATCGACGCGCCCCACACCACAGCCTGCCGGATCACCGGGTCCCTCGGTCCCACCATCGACTTCTCCTCCGCGACGCCCGACCGCTCCACCTTCGTCTGCAGCCGCACCCCCTCCGGTGACTCCTCCACCGTAGCGTCGATATTCAACCCCACATCCAGGTATGTCATCTGGGTCTGCGACGCGGACGCCATGTTGTAGCTCCCCGTCTCCACCGGAACCTTGCTGCCGTTCTTCAACGTGGTCTTCTGGCCCGAGACCAGGATGATGCTCGAGTGCTGCACGCCGATTCGCTTGCCGTCCTCTACCTCCGTAATCGTGTAGGTCAACCGAAAGTTCTTCCTGGGCCGATTCAGCTCGGTGATGAGCTTCTGCGCGGCCGCCAGCTGCTCCGCGCTCCCGCGCACCACAATCGCGTTCTGCGATCCCACCGCATTCACCTTGGCATCCGCATCGAGCGAGTTACGCAATACAGCAAGCACCTCGCCCAGATCGGCAGGCTGGCCGCTCAGGTAAAACGTCTGCACCGAAGCAGGAGCCTGCGCCCGTGCGCCCATTGCCATCAGCCCCAGAAACAACGCCGCTACAAACACTCCGCGAACTACTTTCATCTTCCCTCTCCCTCTTCTTTCTCTAGCTTTTCCGGTTGCTGTTCTTCCGTTTTGGGTGGTTCAAAAAACTGCTGAAACGCCGCCGTCTCCGCGGCTGCCTCCGCTGCGCGAGTCTCGGGTTCCAGCATCGCCATCTCCGCCGGATCGCCCTTATGCGCGATGCTTCGCAGAAGGCGCTCTTCCTTGGTCAGAGGCAGCGGCGGCGCGGGAAAGCTCTTCGCGCGCATCTCCTGCATCGCGATGGAATCGTCATCGCTCTTACGCGCAGCGATGGCTCTCCGCGCCGAGATTCTGCGCAGGGGAGGCATCTGCACGCGCCTCGCAGAGGCTTCGGGCACGGCCATCACAATGGGCTGCGGTGGCTCGATAACGACGGGGCTGCTCCGATGCCGATGGCTCGTCGGAACCATCACCGCGAAGGCAAGCATCGCCGCGAAGGCCATGCCGCCCAGCACGCCGCTTGGCCGCAGCCGCCACCACTCCGTGGCATCCTCCGCCGCCTCTTCTTCCAGAAGCTCGAGGATGCGCCGCTGCATTCCGGGCGGCGGCTCGACCGCTCCCAGGGCCGCCAACACCCTCTCTACTTGCTCCTCATTTTGATCGTTCATGCGAAACCTCCCTTCGCCAATCGCTCCTTCAGCCGCGCCCTCGCTCGAAACAGCAGCGACCGCACCGCCGACTCGCTCTTGCCCAACACCGCCGCCAGCTCCGCCGTGCCCAGCTCCTCTATCGCCGCGAGCAGCAGGGCCTTGCGCTCTTTGCCCGGAAGCCCCTCGATCACGGCCAGCACTCGCTTCAACTGCGTCGCCTCGGCAAAGACCTCGTCCTGCAACAGGCTCTGCGCCACCAGGGCCGCGGCAAATGCCTCGTCCATCTGGTCCGGCCTCACGCGCCGCCTGCGGTCGAGCGCCAGGTTCCACGCGATTCGGACCAACCACACCCGCACATCCAGCACCTTCGCCAGCTTGCTGCGGTGCTGCAACACTCGCACGAACGTGTCCTGCACCACGTCCTCGGCCTCGCTCGGGTTCCGCAGCACTGCGTGCGCCACGCGAAACAGCAATCCCGAGTACGTCTCGACCAGCCCAGCCAGGTCAACCTCATCTTTCGCAGTTGCCGGTACGGCCAAGCTGGACTCCTCAGTCAACGTCATAGGCCCCTTCTACAAGGACAGACGCGCCAGCTCCCTAACCGCTCGAATATTTATAAGGATCATTTTTAGTTACAAATAAAACACCCCTGTCTCAGAGTTGAGACAGGGGCGTTTCTTTGTAGCGAGCCGCAGATTTATCCCACGCGGCAGATGAGGCACTTCAGGTACGCCGTCTCGGGCAGGGTCACCACCGACGGATGATCCGGGGCTGCGCCGCGTGTCTCCAGCACCTGCACTCGCACGCGGGCATCGGCTGCCGCGCTCGCCACCACTTCGGTAAACTCCGCCAGCGACACGTGCTGCGAGCACGAGCACGTCACCAGCGTGCCGCCCGGACGCAGCATCTTCATCGCCCGCAGGTTCAGCTCCTTGTAACCGCGCAGCGCGCCCTCCATCGCCCGCTTGCTCTTCGCAAACGCGGGCGGGTCCAGCACGATCGTGTCATAGCGCTCGCCGCCATCCTCATACGCTCGCAGCAAGTCGAAGGCGTCGGCCTCAATCCAGTCCACCTTGGCCTTCAGGGTCGGGTTCAGTTCGAGGTTCCGATCCGCGACTTCAAGCGCCGACCGGCTCGCGTCCACGCCCGTCACCTGCTCGCAGGTCTGGGCCAGGTGCAGAGCGAATCCGCCTTGATAGGTGCAGACGTCCAGCGCCCGTCCGCGTCCGTGCCGGGCCGCCGCCGCGTAGTTCAGACGCTGGTCCAGAAAGGCCCCGGTCTTCTGGCCTGCGGAGGCGTCGTAGTGGAACCGCAACCCGTTGATCGTAAACTCCGTCGCCAGCTTGGGGGCTTCGGGATTCTCCGCGAACATGGCCTCCGCAGGCGCTGGTCCCAGCTCTTCCAGCTCTCGCACGCGTGGGTCGGGGCGCTCGACTACGGTCGCCACGCCGGGCAGGGCAAGCTCCCGCGCCAGTATGCTGCGAACGTCTGTCTGCGCCGTTCCCTGTGTGAGCAACTGGAGAACGACAAGGTCGTTGTAGCGGTCGGCCACGATCCCCGGCAGGCCGTCGGCCTCGGAGAAGATCAGGCGGCAGGCGTTGTCCTCGGCGGTCTCGGGCGATAGCTCTGCGCGCAGTGCCAGTGCGGCTTTTACGCGCTCGGCTACGTCGGCGAGATAGCCCTCGCGGTCCAGTGCCGGTGTGTTTGAGACCATCCGCAGCGTGATCTGCGAGGCCGCGCTGAAGAGCGCCGAGCCTAGCGGGATGCCGCGTCCGTCCAGAACCGTGACGACGGCTCCCGGCTCGATTGCCGTCGCGCCGAGCGCGGGGAGGAGCTGCTCCACGTCGGTCCGGTAGACCCAGAGATGCCCTGCGCGGAGCCTGTCTGCCGCGCGTCTGGTAATGACCGCCGCCGGGCCTTGCGTGTGTGCCGTTCCAACCCGGAGCGGCCGAAGTTCGTTCGTCTTTGCCATAGTTCCATGGTCGCACGGAGTTATGACGGAGAAATACGCGAAGCGTCGAGAACCACACGAAGTGCCGCCCGTCCGGCGTTAGGACGCTTTTGTTGTTGTTTCTATTGCCCGTCCGCGCTCGACCAGCTTCTTCGGCACCAGCAGCGTCAGTGCCGATCCAAGAAACAGCGATCCCGCCAGCACGTACATCCCCGCCCGCGTGCTCTGGGTCGCGCTGCTGATCCACCCGATCACGTATGGGCTGACAAACCCGGCTGAGTTGCCCGCCGTGTTGATGAGCGCTATTCCCGCCGCCGCGGCCGTGCCGCCCAGGAACGCCGTCGGCAGGCTCCAGAAGAGTGGCTGGCTGGTGATGATACCCGCCGTCGCCAGCGTCAGTCCGGCGAGCGAGAGCGCCGTATCCCCCGCGAAGATCGTGGCAAAGATCAGCCCCAGCCCGCCCGCCGTAGTCGAGAGCGCCAGATGCCAGCGCCGCTCGCCGCTGCGGTCTGCGCTGCGGCTTACCAGGATCATCGCCACCGCCGCCGCGCCGTAGGGGATCATCGTCAGCAGGCCGATGGAGAGAGGCTTTGTGATCCCGGTCGCCTTGATAATCGTCGGCAGCCAGAAGCTGATGCCGTACAGCCCCATCACCGAGCTGAAGGTAATCAGGCTCAGCAGCCACACCCAGCGGTTGCGCAGCACGCCCAGAATGGAGTGGTACGACTCCTTATGCTGTGCCTCTGCTTCGAGGTGGCCCAGCAGCAGGCTCTTCTCGGCCTCGCTCAGCCAGCGCGCGTCGTGGATGCCGTCGTCCAGCCAGAAGAACAGCACCACGCCCATCGCGATGGCGGGCAGCGCCTCCAGCAGGAAGAGCCACTGCCATCCCGCCAGGTGCCGCACCCCGTTGAACTGTTGCAATATCCAGCCCGAGAGCGGCCCGCCGATGACGCCGGAGACCGGCTGCGCCGTCATGAACAGCGCCACCATCCGCCCGCGCCGCCACGCCGGATACCAGAACGTCAGGTAGAAGATGACGCCGGGGAACATCCCCGCCTCGGCCACACCCAGCAGGCAGCGCATCGTGTAGAAGCTCGCGGGCGTTCGCACGAACAACATGCAGGCTGAGATGATGCCCCAGGTGACCATGATCCGCGCCATCCAGCGCCGAGCGCCGAAGCGGCTGAGCAGCAGATTGCTGGGCAGCTCGAAGCAACAATAGCCGATGAAGAAGATGCCCGCGCCCAGCCCGTAGGTCGCCTCGCTGAAGCGCAGGTCGTGCAGCATCTGAAGCTTGGCGAAGCCGACGTTTACCCGGTCGAGGTAGGCGATGACGTAGCAGAGGAAGAGGATCGGCAGCAGACGCCAGGTGACCCGGGCATAGGTCGCGCGCTCGTCTACTCCGGCTTCGGGCATCCCTTCGTCCCTTCCTTAGAAGCAAAGACATGTCCTACCGGACGGGGCACTTCGTGCGGTTCTCGGCTTCGCGTGGCCCTCCCGTCGGTCGGGAGGGCCGTTTTTGCTTAGGGGCGCAAGCTCGCGGGAGGGTGGCTTACCGCCGACAACGCATCGTAAGCCGCCTGCGGCAGCTCTAAACTTGCCGCTGCAATGTTCTCCTCAAGATGCGCAATCGACGACGTGCCCGGAATCGGCAGAATCACCTTCGACCGCTTGAGCAGCCACGCCAGCGCCACCTGCAATGGCGTCGCCCCCAGCACCTCCGCCTCCTTCTTCACGGCCTCGTGCGCCTCCTTCGCCTGCCCCAGCGGAGCCCACGGCATAAACCCAATCCCGTGCTTCTCACAGTGGTCGACGATGAAGTCCGACTCCCGGTCGGCAAAGCTATAGCGGTTCTGCACCGACACAATCGGCACAATCGCGGACGCCCGCTCCACATGCTCACGGGTCACGTTCGAGAGCGCCACGTGGCGGATCTTGCCCTGCTCGCGCAACTTGGCCAGCGCCCCCACCGACGCCTCGAACGAGACCGCGTTATCCGGCGCGTGAAGCTGGTAGATGTCGATCCGCTCCAGCCGCAGCCGCTTCAGGCTGCCTTCGAGCGCCTCCGCCAGATGCTTGGGACCGGCGTTGTGCGTCCACTGGTTCGGCCCCGGCCGCTGCCACCCGCCCTTGGTCGCGATCACCAGGTCCGCCGGATAGGGGTACAGCGCCTCGGCGATCAATTCCTCGGAGACCCCCGGGCCGTACGAGTCCGCCGTATCGATCAGGTTGACACCCAGCTCGACCGCCCGCCGCAGCGTCGCCAGCGCCGACTCCTTATCGGCCGGAGGGCCCCAGATACCCGGCCCGGTGATCCGCATGGCCCCATAGCCCATCCGGTTGACCGTCAGATCGCCGCCCACCGTAAACGTACCGGCCGCCGCCGCGGAAAGAACTCCACTATTGCTCACAAGAAACCTCCACACCTACCCAAGGATTGGAACGCCAAGCATAGATTAGATGCACCACGGCAGACAAACCTTCGTTCAAGGGAGGATGAAGATTTCATCCCCAGTTAAAATGAATGAGCGGCAATTGAGCCGGGCGGGAGAGGGGCTACAAGACGTGCAGGAAGTAGATGTAGCCATCCTCGGAGCCGGTGCCGCCGGTCTCATGTGCGCCCTCGAAGCCGGTCGGCGCGGACGCCGCGTGCTCGTCCTCGACCACGCCGACAAGCCCGGCAAGAAGATCCTCATCTCCGGCGGAGGCCGCTGCAACTTCACCAACCTCCACGCCACTGCCGCGAACTTCCTCTCGCAAAACCCCCACTTCGCCAAGTCCGCCCTGGCACGGTTCACCCCGGCGGATATCATCGCGCTGGTCGAAAAGCACGGTATTCCGTACCACGAGAAGACCCTCGGCCAGCTCTTCTGCGACCGCTCCGCGAAGGAGATCGTCCAGATGCTCGAGCGCGAGTGCGCCGAGGCTGGGGTCCGGCTCGCACTCGAGACCCGCATAGCCAAAGCGACCCGCGACGGGGAGGCTTTCCGCATCGAGACCTCCTCCGGCATCCTCCGGGCGGACTCCGTCGTTGTCGCTACCGGCGGTCTCTCCATTCCGAAGATGGGAGCCACCGGCCTTGGCTACGAGATCGCCCGCCACTTCGGCCTGCGTATCGTGGAGCCGCGCCCCGGCCTCGTCCCGCTGGTGCTGCACCCCGACGACCGCGACCAATGGTGCGACCTTGCGGGCCTCTCCGCCGAGGTCGTCGCCGCCACCGCGCAGCCGCGCACCCCTGCGTTTCGGGAGAAGGCGCTCATCACCCATCGCGGCCTCAGCGGTCCGGCGATCCTCCAGATCTCCTCCTACTGGCAGGCGGGCCAACCCCTCAGCTTCGACCTGGCCCCCGGTGCCGATGTGCTGGCTCCTCTGCTGGCTCCCAACGCCCGCCGCGATCCCCCCGCCTTTGCCCAGGCTCTTCGATCCATCTTCCCCACACGACTGGCCGAGCGCTGGCTGGCTCTGCATCCTCCGTCCGACTGGACTAACCCCTCACTCGCCGCCGCCGAGCGTCAACTGCACGACTGGACCCTCACCCCTGCGGGCACCGAGGGCTACGCCAAAGCTGAGGTCACCTGCGGCGGCGTCGATACCGCCGACCTCGACGCCCGGACCCTGCAATCCCGCGCGGTTCCGGGGCTGTTCTTCATCGGCGAGGTCGTCGATGTGACGGGCTGGCTGGGCGGATACAACTTCCAGTGGGCCTGGGCCTCTGGCTTCGCTGCCGGGCAGGTCGCTTAGTTCCACCACGCGAAGCAGTAAAAAGGCGTGCAAACGCCCGCCCCGCGCGCAGCGGGCCCGTCCGGCAGGACAAACAACAGCAAAAGCGCCCTAACGCCGGGCAGGCGGCACTTCGTGCGGTACTCGACGCTGCGCGTTTACTGCACCGCCAGTGTCAGGTTCACGCTCCGCACCAGCCCCGCGCTACTCGCCGAAACCACAATCGTAGAACTCCCACCCGGCGTCGTCGAAGGCCCCGTTGGCGTCCCGTCGCCCGGCACCAGCCGCCCCCACCCGCACCCCGTCACCCCAATCAAAACCAACAAAACCACCCCGGCAAACCGCCTCCGTCGCAGAGCCAGCAGCCCCAAAGGCAGCAACCCGGCAAGCCATACCACTTTACGGTTCACTACCGACGCGCTCACCACATCGGTAGCCACAGCCACTGAGACCGTCGTGGTCGTCCCCAAGGCCACGGTGGACGGCGTCACCATGCACTTCGCGTATGCTGGCAGCCCCGAGCAGGTAAACGTCGCCGACCCCGGTACCCCCGCCGGAGAGCTGAGCAGCAGCGCAAATGTCCCGGCTCCGCCGCCCGTCAGCGTCATGCTGGTCGGCCCGTTGGCCGCCAGAGTAAAGTCCACCCCGGCCCCCGTCAGGGCCAGCGTCTGCGGCGAGTTGGCCGCGCTATCCGCAATCGTAAGTACCCCGCCGCGCAGACCCGCCCCCGTGGGCGTAAACACGATCCCGAGTGTGCAGGCCGCCCCCGCCGCCAGCGTGCTGCCGCAGGTGTTCGACCCCGCCGCAACCGCAAAGTCGCCGCTTACCGTCACGTTCCCGACCGACAGCGGAACCCCGCCGTTGTTGGTCAGGGTAACGATCTGGGCCGCCGAGGCCACGCCCAGCGGAGCCGCCGCGAAGACCAGCGGCAGCGACGGTGAGAGCGAGACTCCCGGCGGGGCCAGGCCGAAGCCGCTGAGCGCCACCTGCTGGCTGCGGAACTCGTCCGAGACCGTGAGCGTGCCCGTGTTTGCGCCGATGCTGCGCGGCGTATACGAGACCGAAAACGCGCAACTGGAGTGCGCGTTCAGCGAGTTGCCGCAACCGTTCACCACCGCATAGTCTCCGCCGGTGATCGTGGCCGCGATCAGGGTCAGGGCCACGTCGCCGGAGTTGGTCAGGGTCACCTGCTGGGTCGCGCTGGCCGTGCCCTGCTGCTGCGCCGCGAAGGTCAGGCTCAGCGGCGCGAGGGTGTCGGTGGCGGGAGAGGTGCCGGTACCCGAAAGGCTCGCCGTCTGGATGCCCACGTCGTCCGCGATGGTGAAGGTGCCGGTGGCCGCGCCCGATGCGTTGGGGGCGAAGGCGATCGAGACCGTGCACCCGGTCTGGGACGGCAGGCTCGTGCCGCAGGTGTTGGCCGCGATCTTGAAGGGGCCGGAGATGCTCGGCGTCTCGAGCGCGACCGGCGCGCCGCCCGTGTTCGAGACGGTGACGTTCTGCACCGCGCTGGTGGACCCAATCAGCGTGCTGGGGAAGGTGAGCGCCAGTGGCGTCAGCACAATTGCCGCCGGGGCTGTGCCTGTGCCGTTGAGCGCGACCGTGCCCTGGCCGCCGGGGACATTGGCGTAGACCGTCAACAGGCCGCTGCTCGCGCCTGTCGCCACGGGCGAGAAGGTCACCTGCACGGTGCACGTCGCTCCGGGCTGGATTGGTGTGGCGATGCAGTCGCTGGTCTGCGCATAGCCCGCCGAGGTCGTGATGCTGCTGACCGTCATCGCCGTGCTGCCGGTGTTGGTTACGGTGACGCTCTGGGGGGCGCTCGCCGTGCTCTGCTGTTGGCTGGCGAAGGTCAGGGACGACGGGGTGAGCGAGATCGCGGGAGCAGATGGGCCTAGCGCCGTCAGCAGCGGGATCTGCCAGATGCCACGGCCGTAGGTCGCCGCCCGCAGTTCGCCCGTGCGACCGTCGCCGGCGGCCATTCCCGCCGCCGCTGCGAGTCCGACCACCGGCGAATCGGGCAGGGCAGAACCGTAGATCGTCCAGCAGTTGGTGCTGGCGCAACTTGATACATTTGTTGTTACATATATGCCCGTGTCCATCGCGACGTAGACCGTGTTGGCGTCGTTCGGGTCGACGACCAGGCTGTTGGCGGGCGCGTTGGGCAGGTTGCCGGAGATGTTTGTCCAGTCCGCGCCGAAGTCGACCGACCGGTAGACGTGCGGCGCGTTGACGCCGTTGCCCGCGAAGCCCATCACCGTCGCGTAGACCGTCGCGCCGGTTGTGTCGTGCGGGTCCGCCGTGACGGAGGAGAGATCGAAGCCGCCGGGGTTGAAGACGCCTGCCGACGCAGGATCGTTGCTCACGCTGGAGAGCGCGGCGTCGGTCCATGCTGTCGTGCTGCTCGCGGTGGCCGCCGCCTTGGTCATAAAGAGGTGGCCGGGCAGGCCGCCGCCGCCATCGGAGGTTCCGGCCAGCCCCGCGTACAGTACGGGCGAACCCATGTTTGCCGTCGCGTCGCTCGTTACGCCGCCCGCCGCCAGAGACCGCACCAGCGGCAGAGTGGAGCTGCAACTGCTCGCCGTCGAATCGCCAAAGGGGCTGCTGATCGCATCGCTGCTCGACCACTGCGAACCGTTTGCGGCGGGTCCGCGCCACTCACGGCAGGTTCCTACGATGAGGTTCGAGGTCAGAGCCGGGTCGAGCAGCCAGGGCGCGTCGGTCTCGGAGGTGTCGTTGTCCACCTGGGCCTGCCCGATGGTGGCCAGCCCGGCGAAATCACCAGCAGTGCAGGCTGCGCCGTTCGCGCAACGACCAATGTTCACCCCGGCGGCGGTCGAGAGATACCAGAGGCTCGGGTCCGCAGGGTCGATCGCGACCGTCCCACCCTCGCCTGTCGCCAGTTGTGTCCACGGATTCGTTCCCGCTGAACCAGTTCCTGCGGTGCCGTTCGCGCCCAGGCCCACCAGCAGCGTCGCCGGGTCGGTGGGGTGCTGGGCGAAGCTCACCACCTCGGCCAGCGAGCCTAGCCCGCCGTTCAGGTTGTCGAAGTGGCTCGCGTCAGTGGACGAACAGGGGCTGCCGGACTCGTTCGCTCCGTCGGTTGAGCGCCAGAGGCCGCCGTCGTTGCCCAGGTAGAGCAAGCTGCTGCCACCCAGAAGCGCCAGCGCGTGCTGCGAGGGCGCAACCCTGGCCGGGGCCGCGCAGCCGTTCAGCGCGTTGGTCGTGTCGCGCCACACGCACCCCGCCGTCAGCGAGCAGCGGAAGAGGTCCACCGTTCCGGCGTAGAGCACCGTGTCCGCACCTGCTGGCGCGGCTGCCAGCTCCAGGTTGTACCCGGCCTGCACGATCTCGGTGCTGCCGTTGGCGACCTCGAGCTGGCTCGTCCCGATCTGCTTGCCCCACGCAACCGTCGCGTTGCCGCAGCCGCTGCCCGTGGGGGCGCAGACGTCCTGCCACAGTCCCTGGTCGAGGTTGTTGCCGTCCGTCGTCAGGGCGAACATGTCGCCCGTCGCAGGCTGCACCGCCAGCGCGCCGCGAAAGAGGGGGCAGGCATACTCGCCCGGTGGGCCGGTGTTGGCCGTGCAAGCCGGTTGGGCCAATCCTGCGCCGGGCTGCGCCGCCAGCCGCATCCAGGTGATGCCGTCGAGCGACTCGTAGTAGCCGTGGTAGCGCAGCGCCGCGTAGAAACGTTTGCGCACCGGGTTCCATACCACCGACGTGGCCGCGTTGCCGCCGCCGCTCGACGAGGTAGGCGACTGCACCGTCTGGCTGCCGTCCATGATGGTGGCCATCTGCCACGTCGCGCCCGCATCCTGCGAGTAGAAGAGGCCCATACGGCTGTTCGAGAGCGGCACCGCGTTCACCGTGGCCGCGTCGCCAGCCTGCGTGACCGCCGCTACGACCGTGGTGCTGGAGGAGGCGAAGCCCGCGAAGCTGAGCCCGAGGAAGCTGAAGCTGCCCGCCAGCCCGATGGGGGTCTGCTGGATCAGCGTCCAGGTGACTCCGCCGTCGGTCGAGCGCAGCACGCCGCCGCCGTAGTAGGAGTCCGAGGCGTCGTTCGGGTCGCCCGTGCCCGCGAGCAGTACGCCGTTCGCGAGGGACAGCGCGCCGATGCTCAGCGAGGGCAGCACGGAGGCTCCCGCTCCGGCGTCGAAGACCGGAAGAGTGTCGGTGAGCGGTGTGAAGTGGACATCCGCCACCGGGCCAGCCGCATTGGTGGACTTCCACACGCCACCTCCGGTCGTGCCCACGTAGACCGTGTTACCCGTGGCATCTGCCGGGTCGATGGCGATGGCTGTCACCCGTCCGGTGACGTTGCCGTAGGCCGCTGTGGCTACCTGTACCGGGCCTACCGGCGTCCACGCCGCGCTCAGGCTCGACGCGCGGGGCAGCGCGGCCAACTCCAGATGCTGCTGCCGGGCCGTAGCCAGCGCCTGGGCCGAGATGTGACCGTCCGCAACTGAACGGCCGCGCAGAAATCTCTGCGTCCGCAGGGTGTTTGCCGTCAGCCTTCTGCTGCTTGCGGCCTGCAAGGGGACGAGCTGCTGGCCCCACGCTGAGCCTGCCGCCAACGCCAGCACGCAGCCAACGATAAACGCGGCAAGGCGCTGTTTGCGGCGATACCAGGCAGACGACAGCAAGGTGGTGCAGTCAAAAAGCACAGGGCTCCACTGGTCCATTCAGGCGGCCCGAACGGACGCAGGTCCGCGCGAGCCGGGCAAACGTCTGGAAAAGTCCAGAAGGTCTCAAAGCCGCTTTCGGCTGAGATCAACTTACAACGGAGCCAGAGGTGTCAGAGGGTAGAACGGAGGGGAATTTGCAGAATACAGACGGAAGAGTCCCAGAACGGGAATAAATGATTGGGGAGGAGAGTGTTTCGCGGCAACTCTTCGGCGCTCGCGATTGGCTTGCACTTAACAACGCACAATCTTCTCTGATGTCAGGGATTGTGTCGCGTTCCTAGAATCTATCACCAAGCGAGCCTCTTGCACGATTTTTTCGTAATCATATTCGCTATGGTCGGTGGCGATCAGCACGCAGTCGTACTCGGCCAGCCCGTCGAGCGGCGTGGACTCCATCTGGAGGTCGTACTTGCGCCCCGTGCCCACGCGCGGGAAGAAGGGGTCGTTGTACCGAACCTCCGCGCCCGCCTCGCGCAGCAGCCCGATCATGGTCAGCGACGGCGACTCGCGCAGGTCGTCCACATCGCGCTTATAGGCTACGCCCAGCACCAGCACCTTCGCCCCGGCGAGGGCTGTTCCGGCCCGCTTGAGGGCCCGCTCCAGCGTCTTGACCACGTAGGCAGGCATCGCCTCGTTGGTCTCTCCGGCCAGCTCGATGAACCGCGTAGAGAAGCCGAACTGCTTCGCCTTCCAGCTCAGGTAGAAGGGGTCGACCGGGATGCAGTGGCCGCCCACGCCGGGGCCGGGGTAGAAGGGCTGGAAGCCGAAGGGCTTGGTCGCCGCCGCGTCGATCACCTCCCAGATGTCGATGCCCATGTGCAGGCAGAGCTGCTTCAGCTCGTTGACCAGCGCGATGTTGACGCAGCGGTAGATGTTCTCGAGCAACTTGGTCATCTCCGCCGCCGCCGTGGAGGAGACCGGCACCGTGCGGTGGAAGACCGAGCCGTACAGGGCGCAGGCCGCCGCGCTGGCCGAGGTGTCCACTCCGCCGACGACCTTGGGGATATCGCGGCGCGGCGTGGTCACGTTGCCGGGGTCTTCGCGCTCGGGCGAGAAGGCCACCATGACCCCGTCCAGGGGGGTTGATTCTGCTCCCGGCACCACGCGCTGTACTCGCTGGCCGTGGCGCTCGATCGTCGCCACTATGATCTCGTCGGTGGTGCCGGGGTAGGTGGTGCTCTCGAGCACGACGAGCTGCCCGGTGCGCAGGTGTGGCCCCAGAGCCTCTATCGTGGCGGTCACGGCACGCATGTCCGGGGTGTGGTCGCGGTAGAGCGGTGTGGGCACGCAGATGAGTATGGCGTCCAGTTCGCGCACGCTGGCGAAGTCCGTGGTAGCCACAAAACCCGCGCTGCGAGCGGCGTCGAGGTGCTCCGGCTCGATCCGGTGGATGTAGCTCTCGCTGCGGTTCAGCTTGGCTACCTTCTCCGGGTCGATGTCCAGCCCGGTGATGCGGAAGCCGTCCTCGCTGAAGAGCAGCGCCAGGGGCAGACCGACGTATCCCAGGCCTACAATCCCGATTCGCGCCGTACGCCCGCTGACCCGCCCTAGCCACTCGTCGAGCGTCGCCGCAGCCGTATCAGGAGTCACTTCGCCACATCCTCATTCAAATCCAACTCTCCGCCATGCTCTTCGCGATACCACTCCACCGTCCTCCGCAGGCCTTCTTCAAAGCCGACGACCGGACGGTAACCGAACGCTTCACATGCCGCACTCACGTCCGCCAGCGAGTCGCGTACGTCGCCGGTGCGCTCCGGACCGTACTGCGGCGGCTCCGTGTAACCGAGTAAACCCGCGATGACGGAATAGGTTTCGTTCAGCGTATGGCGCTCGCCACAGGCTACGTTGAAGACACGGCCCGCGACCTTGTCTGCCGGAGCCGACATCGCCAGCAGGTTCGCCTGCACGGCGTTCTCGACGTAGGTGAAGTCGCGCCCCTGCTCGCCGTCGCCGAAGATTACCGGCCGCTCGCCGCGCATCATTTGCAGGATGAACTTCGCCATGACGCCGGAGTAGGGAGAATCCGGTACCTGGCGCGGGCCGAAGATGTTGAAGTAGCGCAGGCACACCGTCTCCAGCCCGTAGACACGCCAGTAGGACTGCATGTACAGCTCGCCGGTGAGCTTCTGTACCGGGTAGGGCGCGATGGGCTGCGGGGCCATCGTCTCGCGCCGCGGAAAGCCGGGCTGGTTGCCGTAGGCCGAGGACGAAGCCGCATAGACCACGCGCTTTACCCCCGCCGCCCGCGCGCCCTCGAGCAGGTTGAAGGTGCCGTTGATGTTCGACTCGTGGCTCGTGCGCGGGTCTTTGACCGAGCGCGGCACGCTGGGCAGAGCGCCCTGGTGCAGGATGAAATCGACGCCCTCGCAGGCGCGGCAGACGCCGTCGGCATCGCGCAGGTCGGTCTCGTAAAGCTCCAGGCGGCCGCTCAGCCCGTTAAGATTGCGCAGAAGGCCGGTGGAGAAGTTGTCCAGCCCGCGCACCTCGTGCCCGTGCGCCACCAGTGCGTGGGCCAGGTGCGATCCGATGAATCCGGCTACTCCGGTAATAAGATACTTCGCCAAAGTGGTATCAGTGCTCCACATCCAGCTTACAAGGACGCGGCGGCGTTCATCTTTAGAACGAAAAGCAAGGCGAAACGGGGATAAAAAGGAAAAAAGGATAAGAGCGGAGCCTGGAGATCTTGGCCTCTCACGCGAAGCGTCCAAGACCGCACGAAGTGCCGCCCGCCCGGCGTGAGGGCGCTTTTGCCTTTGCTTTTGAAGTTGAGAAAAGAAAGCATACCTCGGGGGCTAAAGCCCGGACCTACCCCAGAAGCAACGGCAACGGCAAAGACAGAAGCAGATTCCTCCGCTTCGCTCCTGAATGACAACCAAGAAAACAGGCAACAGCAACTGCAATAGCGCCCTTGCGCCGGGCAGGCGGGCGTTTACACGCCTTTTTACTGCTTCGAGTGGTCCTCCCGTTGGTCGGAAACAAAGATTCTTGCTGCCGACCAATGGGAGGCCCCATGCGGATTACTTTCCCATGCGGCCCCGAGAACCGCACGAAGTGCCGAAGTGCTTAGCTGTGGCCCAGGATTGGGTGCGGCTCGTAAGGCTCTTCCAGACGCTTGATCTCATCTTCCGTCAGCTTGATCGACAGCGCCGACAACGCATCGTCCAACTGATACGGCTTGCTCGCACCAATGATCGGAGCCGAGATTCCCGGCTTTGTCAGCATCCATGCCAACGCCACCTGAGCATTCTTCACTCCGCGCGCCGACGCAATCTCCGTCAACCGATCCACCACTGTGAAGTCCGAGTCCCGGTAGTAGAGCTTGTGCGCGAAGTCGTCCGTCTGCGCCCGCGTCGTCTCGCTCGCGGCCTTGTCCTCGTTGGCCTTGCGGTTGCCCGCCAGGAAGCCGCGCGCCAGAGGGCTCCACGGAATCAGCCCGATCTTCTCCGACAGGCACAGCGGAATCATCTCCCGCTCCTCTTCGCGATAGACCAGGTTGTAGTGGTTCTGCATCGTCATAAACTGCGCCAGGCCGTTCTGCTTCTGGAACTCCAGCATCTTCATGAACTGCCACGCGTACATCGACGAGGCTCCGAGGTAGAGCGCCTTGCCCGCGCGAACCACATCGTTCAGCGCCTCCAGCGTCTCCTCGATCGGCGTCTCGTAGTCGAAGCGGTGGATCTGGTAGAGGTCAACGTAATCGACTCCCAGCCGTTTCAGGCTCTTATCGATCCCGTCCATGATGTGCTTGCGCGAGAGCCCGCGATTATTCTTGCCCTCGCTCATGGGGCTGAAGACCTTGGTGGCGATCACCAGTTCCTCGCGCGGACCACCGAACTCGCGGAGCGCCCGGCCCGTGATCTCCTCGCTCACGCCCAGCGAGTAGATGTCGGCCGTGTCGTAGAAGTTGATGCCCGCCTCCACCGCGCTGCGGATCAGCGGCTTCGACTCCTCCTCGGTGAGCACCCACTGCCGCCACTGCTTGGTGCCGTAGGTCATCATGCCCAGGCACAGACGGGATACCTTCGTCCCGGTCGCTCCAAGATTTACGTACTCCATTGCTTCCCCTCCATTGGGTTGGTTGGACGAAATGATCCGTCAGGACTCGTCGGAGATCGGTTGGGGCAGAATTCCTGCCAGAGTTGATTGGACGCGATTTATCTGCAAAGAGCTTCAACAATCCGGCTTCAGTCCGCATCTAACCGGGCAGAAGTTCTTTTATGGCTTCACGAAGCTCGCACGCGGAGGTTCTATGTTTCACAGAAAATTATCCTTTTTCGCAGTGCTCGTCCTATTGCTCAGTACTGTTGCAGCCTCCGCCCAGCGCAACAACTTTTACGGCGGCGTCCGTAATGGCGGGCGCGGCGGCTACTATGGCAACGGAGACCGCTATCACCGCCGCGACAATGGCATCGGGCCTGGCAAGGGTGCGCTGATTGGTGCAGGCGGCGGCGCGGTTCTGGGGGCGCTGCTCGGCGGCGGCCTCAAGGGAACGATCATCGGCGGTGCAGCCGGAGCCGGTATCGGAGCTGTCGTCGGCCAGGCCGCTCAGAATAACCGCCGTGACAACTACTATCGGCGCTAAACAGCTCTGCAACCGGCGCGAATCTGCTTCCTATCAGCTCTATACGAAAACGAGAAAGGCTACTGCCATGATCCCGTCGTCCCCGATGCTCCGCCTCCGCAAGCTCACCACCTGCGCCGTCTTCGCCGGTACTCTCGCCCTGACGCCGGTCGCCCTCCGGGCTCAGACCCCGGCCGCCACCACGCTTAGCACCGAGCAGCTCGTTACCTCCACCGTGCATGACGCCTGGATCGCCAGTGGCAAGGACGAGACCGTCTTCTTCGGCATGATCGAGACCCTCGCCGAGCTTTCGGCCAAGAATCGCGGCATCACCCTGCCCGACGACGCAGCCGCAGGCAAACGCATGGGCGAGTACATCAAGCGCACTGCCAAGGCCGATACCGACCAGTTGCTGTATGTGGTCGTCGACAAGGCAGTCGTGTGGACCTCCAAGCACGCCGCCGCCAAGCCTGCTAACTAAGTTCAAGGGCCTGTCCTGCCGGATGGGCCTCCTCCGCAGAGGGCGGGCGTTTGCACGCCTTTTTACTGCTTCGCTTGGTCCTCCCGTTGGTCGGAAACAAAGATGTTCGCTGCCAACCAGCGGGAGGCTCCATGCAGATAATTCACCCATGCCGCCCCGAGAACGGCACGAAGTGCTATTCCAGGGCAAATACTGCGTAGACCGTGGCTGACCGACTCACCTTACCCGGCGAGATGGCCAGCGGCTTCACTTCCGGCTTCGCCTCCTTCAGCATCCTCGGCGCATTAGCCATCGCCATCATCACCGGCCCTGGCCGCATACCAGCCTGATTGCTCGCGTATACCAACGGCCCCAACGTCACATGCAGCCCCGCAGCCATGCGCTCCGCAATCTGTTTCGCATGGGCCAGCGCCTTCTCCGCCGCCTGCGCCTCCAGCGAGCCCTCAGCCGCCAGACTCCACGCAATCCCGCCGCTCTCGTTGGCCCCGTTCGTCACCGCCAGATGCAGCACCTCGGCCGCCGACGACGCCTGCACCTTTACCTGCCAACTCTGCCGAAAGACGAACCGGATCCCCGCGCCATACCGCTGCTTGTCGTTCGGGTCGACCGGACTCAGGTTCTGCGATCCACTCTGGATCTGGTCCGACTTCACCCCCGAATCCTCGAGCGCCTTCATCACCCGGTTCGAGATCCGGCTGGCGTCCGCATAGGTCTGGTCTTCAGATGCCCCATAGACAACAAACCCCACCGACACCTCGGCCGTATCCGCCAGCGCCTCTGCCGTATCCGTCGCCGTAACCGAGATTGTCTTGTTGTCCCTGCTCACCTGCAGGGTCTGCTGAACCGTCTGCCCAGCCAGCATCGGCGCCATGAACCCAACCATCCCCACCAGCACAGCTAAGCGCATTTTCATACCCATTCCTCCCACTTCAAAGGAAGCATACACTTGCCGCTCGCCCACGCCCATCGCACCACTACAAACAAAAATGCGGCCTGCAGGCCGCATTTTTACTTTTATAAAGGAATGCTCTTACCAGAGACCCCAGGCGCGGCTCATGTAATCGCACAGCGACATCATCACCAGGACGATAAACGTGAAAAAACCCGCCCCAACTGTCATCTTGATCAGCCGCGACTGATACTTCACATGCATGAAGAACAGGATGACGATTACGGCTTTGGTGCAGGCAATCCCAAGCGCCACAATCGGGTTCAGGACGCCCATATCTTTATACGCAGCCAGAACCGTGACGATCGTCCCGATCAGCAGGGCGCCGTAGACAAAACAGTACTCGCGCGGCGAAACGATATGGTGTTCGGCGTGCTCCGGGTTTGTTACATTCATCGCGTCATGGTATTCGGACACGTTAAGCTCCTTCAGATCAGGCTCTTGCTAGAGTGGATGGCGATTGATGAGGTACAGCAGCGGGAACAGGAACAGCCATACGATATCGACGAAGTGCCAGTAAAGCCCGAAGTTCTCAATCGGAGCGACGTACCCCGACGAAAAGTCGCCCTTATGCGCCCGCCATGTCAGCCAGAACAACAACGCCAGACCGATAATCATGTGTAGCGCGTGCATTCCGGTCATCGCAAAATACAGGAAGAAGAAGACCTGTGTCTTCTGCGCCATATCCGGAGCCAGCGGCTCCTCATGCAGGCCATAGGCTGCCGGATTGATGAACTCCTTCACGTCGAAGCTCGCACCCGGGATATGGTGCTTCTCCCACTTCTCGTGATACTCGTCCGCCTTGACGCCAAGGAAGGCAAATCCAAAGATCGTCGTCAGGATCAGGAAGACGACCAGAAGACCCTTCTTCCGGACCTCCGCCGCCCACACGCCGAGCGCCATAAAGAAGCCCGATGTGATGAGGATGACGGTATTCGCTGTCCCCTCCGGCACATTCAACTGGTTGGACGCCGCCACAAAGGCCGGATAGTACCAGTTGCGGTACAGCAGGTAGGCGAAGAACATGCCCCCGAAGAACATGATCTCGGTCAGCAGGAAGAGCCACATGCCAAAGCTGCCAGCCTCGCGCTGCTGTTCTTCCGTCTCGAAGTGATGGCGATGCTGCGGGAGCACGACGTGCTCGTGTTCCTCGTGCAGTTCCGCGTCGTGATGGGCTGCGATCGTGTTAGCCAACGGTCGTTACCTCGTGTTCTGTCTTATTCGCGAGCCACTCGTAGTCGTAGGCCTCGTAGTCCACAACCGGTATCTCGGTAAAGTTCTCGGTCAACGGTGGCGACTGGATCTGCCACTCAAGTCCCGTGGCCTGCCACGGATTATCACCAGCAATCTCACCATACTTCAGAGACCACGCCAGGTACAGCATCGGCAGCAGGTAGCCCACACCAAGCACCGTGGCGCCAGCCGTCGAGAGCACGTTCAGCACCTGATACTCCTGCGGATACGCATGATACCGCCGCGGCATACCCAGATAGCCCAGGATAAACTGCGGGAGGAAGGTCAGGTTGAACCCGATGAAGGTAACGACCGCAGCCAGCTTCGACATGCTCTCCGGATACATGCGGCCCGTCATCTTCGGCCACCAGAAGTGGATACCGGCCAGGAAGGCCATCAGCATTCCGCCGACCATGACGAAGTGGAAGTGAGCCACGATGAAGTAGGTCTCGGTCAGATGGATGTCCATACCCAGCGAGCCCAGAAAGACGCCCGTCAGACCTCCGATGGTGAACAGCCCCATGAAGCCGAAGGCATAGAGCATCGGCGTCTCGAAGGTGATCGATCCCTTCTGCAGGGTGAAGGCCCAGTTGAAGATCTTGATCGCCGACGGCACCGCAACCAGCATGGTCAGCAGCGAGAAGACCAGGGCCGAGTAGTTTGAGACGCCCATGATGAACATGTGGTGCGCCCATACAAAGAAGCCGAAGACCGCGATGGCTACCGAGGAGAACGCCACGGCTGTATAGCCGAAGACCCGCTTGCGGCTGAAGGTGCTGATGACCTCCGAGATCACGCCCATACCCGGCAGAATCATGATGTACACGGCCGGATGCGAGTAGAACCAGAAGAGGTGCTGGAAGAGCAGCGGGTCGCCGCCCTTAGTCGGGTCGAAGACGCCGATGCCGATCAGCCGCTCAAGCGCAACCAGGACGATCGCGATGGCAAGTACCGGAGTCCCGAGCACCATCAGGACTGAAGCTGCATAGTTTGCCCAGACGAACAGCGGCATACGGAACCAGGTCATGCCCGGCGCGCGCATCCGGTGAATCGTGACGATGAAGTTCAAGCCAGTGAAGATGGAGCTGAAACCCGCGATGAAGATGGCGGTCGCAGCCGTGACGACGTGCGTATTCAGGTAGTGCGTCGAGAGCGGCGTGGTAAAGGTCCAGCCCGTATCGACTCCACCCAGCACCAAGGCAGCCAGGGTGAACATGCCACCCGCCATGTAGAGGTACCAGCTCAGCAGGTTGATCTTGGGGAATGCAAGATCTTTCGCGCCCAGCATGATCGGGATCAGGAAGTTACCCAGGGTCGCCGGAACCGAAGGCACCAGAAACAGGAAGATCATGACGATGCCGTGCATCGTGAAGAACTTATTGTAGGTGTCGGACGCGACCAAGTCCGGCTGCGGCGTCAGCAGCTCCAGACGGATCAGACCCGCAAAAGCTCCGCCGATAAAGAAGAAGAACGTAATCGACATCAGGTACAGCATGGCGATCCGCTTGTGGTCGGCGGTGAACAGCCAGCTCAATAACCCATGCTCGTTGTTGATGTAGTGCCGCTTGGGCATTGTGGCCGTAGCCTGGTCCGGAAGATTGACGATCGTATACGTGGATGCGCTCATGGCTTCACCATCCCCGGCGTTGTGGGCGCCGCAAGGTCTGACTGTGAGGTGCCCAGTGTTTGCTGGACACGGTAGTTGCTGTTCAGGTTCTTGATGTACTCGACCAGGTCAATCAGGCCGTCTTCGCTGATCTGCCCCTGGTACGTCGGCATGATCGGCTGGTATCCGGCCGTCACATGCTGCGACGGATTCAGAATGGCATCGCGAAGATAGGCATCGTTCACCAGTACCTGCGATCCATTGGTCAACTGCAGCTTGGAGCCGTAGACTCCGGCGAGATTCGGTCCGCGCGAGGCCGCATTGCCCGAGTGGCACTGGTTGCAGCCCATGCTCGCAAACAGGCGCTCGCCGTTCTGCGCCAGCGACATGCCGCTGGTCGAATCCTTCGTCCACTTCTCATAGTCCTCGGGGCTCAGTGCGGTGACCTCGCCGATCATCTCCGAGTGCTTGGTGCCGCAGTACTGCGTGCAGAAGATGTGGTAGGTGCCAGGCGTCGTTGCGTTGAACCAGACGGTCGTGTAGCGGCCCGGGATGACCTCACGCTTGACGCGGAAGTCCGGCACCGAGAAGCTGTGGAAGACGTCCTGCGAGATCATGGTCAGCTGCACGGGGCGCCCGATGGGGACGTGCAGCGCGTTGATCTCGTGCTGGCCGCCCGGATGCTCGGCCTTCCACATCCACTGCTTACCCACGACGTAGATATTCATCGCGTTGGTCGGCGGATTGAAGATCCGGAAGTAGAGCAACGCGCCCCAGACGAAGGTCACCAGGAAGATCGCCAGCGGAATGATCGTCCACGTCGCTTCGAGCAGTGTCGAGCCTTCGACCTGCGTCGCCACAGGATTATTCTTGCGGCTGTAGCGGATCGAAAAACCAAACAGCAGCACACCCACCAGGATGAGACCGACGATGGTCATCCCAATCAGAAAGAAGTACAGCGCATCCGTATACGGAGCGATCGTCGACGCTTCCGCCGGAAACAGGGCGGAGGCCGCGAGCCATTTGGTCAAAAACTGCCACAGGACTGGACTGATATGCATCGTTACCCTTTATCCGTTCTCTTGGTCAAGTCGTGCTCACGCCCGAGCTTCAGGTCACGCCGGAACATCAGAAACATGAAACCGCCAAGGCCGGCCATCGTCATCATTCCGCCGAACTGAACCACCCGGGCCACAACCAGCGAATGCTTGTTGGTCGAGGGATCGTAGTGATAGCAGTACGTCAGAATGTTTGCGACCGGCGATCCGATCTTGTTGCCCGAAGCGTCGATCAACCCGAGCAAAATATCCTTCGGCGAGTACTCCACGCCAAGGTAGTACTGGGCCAGCTTGCCATCGGTCGTCACCAGCTCGATGGAGCTGGCATGAGCAAACTGGCTGAGCGTCCCATCCGGTCCCGGTACGCGGACGTAGCCGAATCCAACCGCATCCGTCGTCGCGTCGATCGCCGGTTTCTGGCCGGTAAGGAAGTGCCAACCCGCTGCCGTCTCGGGCCGTCCGTACCGCTTCAGATAAAACGCCTTTTTCTTGGCCGCCATCGCGGGCGTCTCAGACGGATCGATGCTGATGATGATGACATCGAAGTCCTTACCCGGGGTCATGCGTACCATCTCCAGCGCGCCGGTCAGGCCGTCAAGCTCTTCCGAGCACAGCATCGGGCACTGGTAGTAGACCATCGTCAGGATCGCCGGATGCTTGCCGAAGTAGTCACCCAGCTTGACCTTGGCACCCGTCTCGTCGACGAACACCGCGTCCAGAGGCAGCTGACGGTTGAGATGCTGCGAGACTCCCACCTTTTGCAGTACCTGGGGGAGCTGGTCGCCGGTATTCTCACCGGAAGCCTTATCGCCGTACGAGGACACCTGGGCCATGGACGGCACAGACAGGCCCACGAGCAGAAGGACGCAGCCGACTGCCGCCCTCCATCCCGTCTTCCGTTTTGTCTGTGCTGCCACCATCGGTCATTCCTCGTTACTACAAGTTTAGTACGGTCGAATCTACTGCTCTGATCTACTCCTCCGGCTTACTTTTCCGGGTGAGCCGCAGCCTCAGCCTTACCGTAGTTCATCTTCTGCTCGCGCGCTTCAATCGTCTCGAGCTCATAACCGGTCCGGGCGAAGCCGCTGGTCAGAGGAGCCTGTACCTTAGGCGTAACATCACCGGCCAGATGCTCAGAGGGAACTGCTGCCGCAACCGGAAGCCCCTTGGCGACGATCAGCTCCATCGCACGCTCGATCGGGATACGGATGCCCGCTTCGCCGGGAGCCGTGCTGTAGTGCTCGAGCAGCAGATCCTCCTTCGCGTGCAGATCGGCCGTCGCCTGGTTACCGTCGTCGGTATCGAGCCGCGGGTTCGGGAACTGCTGCGTCACAGCCTGTAGTTCTTTCTGCTGCATCTCCGTCGTGCTGGCTAGATTCTCGCGCTTGCCGCCGTCGTTTAACGCACCGGCAAAGATACCCGGCTGATGCCACTTGTCGACGGGACCGTCCTGCTTCTCAAGTGCAGTGTTGATGACCTTACCCATGCCGAAGCAGAAGAGATAGAAGATCAGCACGAATCCGAAGAGACCACCGAGGAAGACGATGACGTTGACGACGTTGACGTCGGACATCTCATAGCCGGCCTTGAGGCTCTCTGTGTCCGGCTGGATAGGATTTCCCGAGTGTTCGCCTGAGCTGTGATTAGTGGGCATGTTCCGGCTCCAGAATCTCCTCGGTGTGAGGATCGTTGACGTTGACCAGAGGCCGCGCGGCCAACTGCGTCAGATAATAGGCGGCCCAAAGACCGACGACCGCAACCGGGACCGTCAGGTAGGCCAGCGTGCCGCCGCCAAGATGGAAGTTCGCCGCAGAGTCCTTGAAGTTCGGCTCGATGATCCAGAACAGGTCGACGCAGCGCGCGAAGAGCATGAAGCAGGTAACCCAGATCATCCGCTTCTTATTGCGCTTGGTGCTGCGCGAGAGCAGGATGCAGAAGGGAATCAACCAGTGGCAGAGGAAGTCGAGCGTGCAGATGTACCACCAGCCGCCACGGATGCGGTCGAGATACCAGGGAATCTCATCCGGTACGTTGCCCGACCACATGATGAGGAACTCGCCGAAGGTCAGGTAGATATTCAACATGACGAAGGCGAAGAGGAACTTGCCCAGGTCGTGCTGCTCGGTCGTGCGCAAGATCGTCTTCATCGGCTCGAACTTCGAGAGCAGGATGACGGTTAGCACGCCCAGTGCGAGAACCGCGTAGCCTTGTCCGACGAGGAACTTGAGTCCCCAGACCGAGGAGTACCAGGTGATATTAAGCGCCATCACCCAGTCGATGATTAGGACGGTCATCACGATCACATAGATCAGCACGCCGATACCGCTCAGGTTCTCGAACTTGATGCGCCAGCGGTTGAAGCTGCTCTCGGTGCCCGCTTCTGGATCGGCGTCGCGCTGCAAGGACCACTTATTCAGCAGCGTCATGAAGGTTCCGAGGATAGCGAAGACGATCAGCGTCTGAACCACGACGGAGGTGGGGCTCAACATTGGCCGCTTGAAGTTGAGCGCGTGGGCCTGTCCCTCGGTGATGAGGTGGTGCAGTACACCGTTTTCCGTCGCCTCAACCGTCGGGTAAGCAGCCCAGAGGTAGAGCTTCTTCATGAAGAAGATGAGGGGCAGGAACATCGCCAGGACCAGCCAGAGGGTGCGCGACATGGCCTCGAGAGGACGGCGCAGAAGCAGGCCCCACTTACCGCCCGAGACGTACTGCATCATCAACAGGACGAGTCCGCCGCCAGCGAAGCTGAAGGAAAGAATGACGCCCAGCAGGTAGGCGCGCAGCATGTGGCTGCGTCCGTCCGGCGAGAACGCAAACGCCAGGGAGATCACCGCGAAGACAACCGCGACGATCAGCGCGCGGGTCCGCCAGACCAGCACCTCCGGAGGAGCGACGAGCGTCGCCGGCAGGGTGCGGGGCCCATGGTGGGCGTCGTGGTGGTGATCGCCCGCTTGCTCGTGATGTAGGTGTTCAGATGACATGCGTTTCAGGCCTTCGTCAGACTCGAGTTAGATTCCGTGCTACTTGACGCCAGCCGGTGTCGCCGGCGACGGTGAAGCTTCCGTGGCCCCGCTTACAGAGGCCGCGGGCTTCGAAGAAGACTGTGATCCATTGCCTACCAGGCTCACCGGCAGAACATACGGCTGGCCATCCGGAGTGCCCGTGACCGAGGTCGGCGGGAGAGTCCAGTCGGCCACGAAGTTCGCGGGTAGACCTTCCTTTTCGGCGATGCTCGAAAGAGGGGCGACCTGCTGGCCGGAGGCAACATCGGCCTCGGTGGCATGCTGGCTCAATTGCAATGCCTTGATGTAAGCCACGACAGCCCAGCGATCAGCCGGTGTGAGCTGTGCCGCATAGTCCGGCATCGCACCGTAGCCGTTGGTCATTACGTTGAAGAAGTGTCCGAGCGGAGCCGACTCCAGTCGGGGGGTATGGAAGTTGCCTGCCTGCGCGTAGCCGCGCTGCACGATCATACCGGCACCGTTGCCCACGCGCGAGTGGCAGGGCGTGCAATAGACGTTGTAACGCTCCTGGCCACGGGCCAGAACATCATGCGTCACTGGGAAGGGCATTGCATTGCCCTCCTGACCACTGACCAGACCGGTGTAGAAGTATCCGTCTTCGTGTAACTGTCCGCGGGCAACCGTGTTCTCTACCTGCGGGCGCACCGAGCGGCCATCAGCGTAGAAGCTCGTCCCGCGCTGCGGGAAGAACTTCGGCTGGTCGTGCATGTCCTGACGGCAGCCGGCCAGCAGCGATACGCCACCTAGCAGCGCCATTGTGGCGATGCGGGCCGTGCCTTGCGTCTTAGTTGCTGATACCAGGGTATTAATGGTCCACCTCCACCACGGAGACCGCGGGGAACTGCTCGAGGAAGCTCCGCGTCTCGGTCAGCGAGAACTTCGGATCGGTGGCCTCGAGGCAGAGAAAGAACTTATCGGTCGTCGCGCCGTTACGGAAGTTGGGCGCGTTGAAGAGCGGGTGATAGAGCTGGGGCAGGCCGTTCAGCGCGATCATACCGAACGCAGCCGAGAGACCGGCAAACAGAATCGTCCACTCGTACGCCGGAATAATGAATGCGGGCCACGAGAACAGCGGACGCCCCGCGATGTTGAGCGGATACGACCAGACGTTGATCCAGGTCTCCATCAACCACGCCGTGGTCAGACCCATGATGCCGCCCAGCAGCGTGACCAACGGCACGCGCGTCTTGTGGAAGTGCAGCGCCTCGGCAGCCTCTTCGACCGGGTACGGCGTATAGCACTCCATCCGGCGATAACCCGCGCTGCGCGCCATCTCCGTGGCGTGTACCAGCTCGCTCGGAGTATTGAACTCGGCGATCAATCCGTAGATACCTTCCCGTGGTGGCATTAGACAGTCTCCTCAATCACGGTTTCGCTGTCCGCGCCGCCGCGGTGAACCTTGGTCTGCGGCAGCATCATCCGGATCTCGGACATCGGGATCATCGGCAGGAAGCGGACGAACAGGAAGAACAGGAACGTGAACAGACCCATCGTTCCGACGTAGATCATGTAGTCCCACTTGGTCGCGCGGTAGGTTCCCCAGCTCGACGGCAGGAAGTCACGGTAGAGCGAGGTGACGACGATGACGAAGCGCTCGAACCACATACCCGTGTTGATCACGAACGAGAGCAGGAAGAGATACGTCACGTTGACCCGCAGCTTGCGCGACCAGAGAGTCGTGAGCGGAATCGCGATGTTGGTCAGGATCAGCATCCAGTAGCCCCACCAGATGGGTCCGAACATGCGGTTCCACATCATGAAGAACTCCCAGTGGCTGGCCGAGTACCACGCCATGAAGACTTCCATGCCGTACCCGTAGGCTACGATCAGCCCCGTTCCCAGCATGACCTTGGCCATGTTGTCCAGGTGGCGCAGCGTGACCAGATCCTCAAGGTGATAGAACTTGCGGATCGGAATCGCCAGCGTGATAACCATGGCGAATCCCGAGTAGATAGCACCGGCGACGAAGTACGGGGGGAAGATCGTCGTGTGCCAGCCCGGCAGCGAGGCCACCGCGAAGTCGAAGCTGATGACCGTGTGCACCGAGAGCACCAGCGGAGTCGAGAGTCCGGCCAGGAGCAGCGAAGCAGTCTCGTAGCGGATCCAGTGGCGGGTCGAACCGCGCCAGCCCAGCGACAGGATGCCGTAGAAGCTCTTGGCCAGCGGCAGCACCGCGCGATCGCGCATGGTGCCGAAGTCGGGGATCATACCCACGTACCAGAAGACGATCGATATGGTCGCGTAGGTGGATACCGCGAAGACGTCCCAGGCCAGCGGCGAACGGAACTGCGGCCAGACGTTCATCGTGTTCGGGTACGGGAAGAGCCAGTACGCGAGCCACGGACGGCCGACGTGGATCAGTGGGAAGGTTCCCGCGCAGACCACGGCGAAGATCGTCATCGCCTCGGCAAAACGGTTGATCGAGTTACGCCAGGTCTGCTTGAAGAGCAGCAGAATCGCCGAGATCAGAGTACCGGCGTGGCCGATACCGATCCACCAGACGAAGTTGATGATGGCGAAGCCCCAGGCGCCCGGGATCGTAACACCCCAGATGCCAACGCCCTTGAGGAAGAGCCAGGTGATGCCGATCACGACGCCCGAGGCCACGCCGGCGCCGACGAGCAGGCCGAAGAACCAGCCGAGAGGGGTGTTCTCCGTCAGCACGATGTCGGCGATCATCCGGGTCACGGACTTGAAGTTGTGGCCGGGCGCGATGACCGCGTACTCACCGGTGCGCGGGTCGATCATCGGATCCACAACGTTATCGGGGATAGGTCCTTTGGTAGCCATTTATGCCAGCTCCGGATTCGGGTTCGTGACGCCAGCCGTGTAGCTTGTGCGCGGGCGGAAGTTCAAGTCGGCGAGCACCTGGTAGTTGCGCTCTTCAGCCTTGAGCTTCGCCACCTTGCTGGCAGGGTCGTTGATGTTGCCGAAGGCGATCGCGCTCGTCGGGCAAGCCTGCTGGCAGGCCGTAACGATATCTCCGTCGCGAACCTCGCGGTTCTCCTTGTCGGCCTCGATCTTGGCGGCCTCGATACGCTGGATGCAGTAGGAGCACTTCTCCATGACACCGCGCGAGCGAACCGAGACGTCCGGATTGCGCATGAACTTCAGGCTCTCCGTGTCGTAGTCCGAGTACAGCAGGAAGTTGAACCGGCGCACCTTGTATGGGCAGTTGTTCGAGCAGTAGCGCGTGCCCACGCAACGGTTGTACACCATCGTGTTCAAGCCTTCAGGCGTATGCACTGTCGCGCCGACCGGGCAGACCTGCTCGCAGCCCGCGTTCTCGCAGTGCTGGCAGGCCATCGGCTGGAAGTGCGCCTTGGGAGCATGCAGATCGCCCTCGAAGTAGGTGTCGATGCGCAGCCACTGCATGTTGCGGCCGACCTTCACCTGCTCGCGTCCAACCACCGGAATGTTGTTCTCGGCGTAGCAGCTGACGATACAGGCGTTGCAGCCCACGCAGCTATTCAGGTCGATCGCCATGCCCCAGGCGTTCTGGATCTTGCCCGAGGAGGGGTCGGTGCGCTTGTAGTTCCAGGCATCGGGGAAGAAGCTGGTCTCGTGCTCTGGTGTCTCCTTCAGCGGAGAGCCTTCGTGCGCGAAGCCCGGAGTCTTCTTGAACTCCTCAAGCGTGGCCGAACGGATGACGCCGCGCTCCATGGCCTCGTTGCCGGGCAGGGAGGTGACGCCTTCGAGGTGCTTGGTCACCAGGTCCGACTGCGCGAAGCTGCCGCGGTGGTCGATCGAGTGAACCTTGGTCACGCAGATGTCGTACGTGCCCTCACCCTTCTTCGCCGTCAGGCCGCCCTGCGAGAGCACACCCGTGGTGGCGCGCAGCGTGTAGGCGTTGAAGCCAACTCCCGCACCGACGCGGCCCGCGCGGTCCGTGCGGCCGAAGCCGAGGTGAACCGTGATCGCGCCATCGGGATGACCGGGAACCATCAGGACCGGCGTAATGACCTTGCGGCCATTGAGCGTCAGCTCGAGCGTCTCGTTCTCTTCGATGTTGAGCGAGGACATGGTGTCCATGCTCATCAGGGCCGCGTTGTCCCAGCTCAGGCTGGTCACCTGCTTGGGCAGCTCCTGCAACCAGCCGACGTTCGCGAAGCGGCCGTCGTAGATCGAAGGATCGGGGCGGAAGGAGATCTCGAGGCCCGTGCCGGTGGACGGCTCGGACATGACGTGAACGTCGCTCGGGCCTTCGGACTTGGCCGTGAAGGCAGTGCCCTCGACCCAGCCATCGTGCAGCGCCTTGCGCCAACCGGCTGCGAAGTCACCCTTGATATAGTTGCGGGCGTTGGCCTGAACCACATCGTAGGCCGAAAGCTGAATGTTATCCGTCAGGGCCTGGAGCACGTTGTGTGCCGAGACGCCGGAGTAGAGAGGATCGATCATCGGCTGGATGATCGAGATGGTGCCGTCGTATGCGCGGGCGTCGGACCAGCTCTCGAGGTAGTGGGCCTTGTTCAGGTGCCAGAGCGAGGTAAATCCGGTCTCGTCGACGTGGCTGCCGAGGTGAACCGTGTTCGGAACCTTGGCAAACGCCGCCGCGAACTCGAGGTCAGCAGGAGCCGAGTAGATCGGGTTCACACCCATCACTACCAGCCACTCCACCTTGCCCGCGTTCATGTCGGCTACGAGCGCCTTGAGATCCTTGAGCTGCTCGGTCGGAAGCGGGTTCACCGTCTCGGTGTAGACCACCGTCTTGCCGACTGCGCCCAGGCTCTTGTTGAGCATGTAGGCCGCGGCGTGAACCACCGGGGGAGCCTGCTCGCCCGGGATCACCACGCACTTGCCGCCCGTGGACTTCAGGTCCTTGAGCAGCGCGGCCATGAACTTCTGCGCCTCGGGGTTCGAGAACGTGCTCGCCCCCATGCCGCCCGCGAGAGAGGCCGCGAATCCGGCCAGCTCGCTGGGCTTCAGCGCCAGCCTGTGCTCGGCCTTGAAACCGGTGACCGTCGGCATGGTCTCGACGACGTACAGCCGGTTCATCGGCTTGTTCTCTTCGTAGCGATGGCGCTCGGCATACGCGGCAGCCAGCGGCAGGAAGCCGGGGTGCGCGATACCGCCGAGGAAGTCGGCGTCGAGCGAGACGATGACGTCCGCCTCTTCGAGCTTGTACTGCGCATCCGCGTAGCTACCGAAGGCAGCCTTCGATGCGGCACGCGATGAATCCTGGTTTACCGGCTCCCACTGGATCAGCTTGGCCTGCGGATAGGCGGACTGAACCGTCTTCCACTGGGCCGCCAGCGTCGGCGAGGTGATGGTCTCGCTCAGGAAGTAGATACCCTGTCCGCCCTGAGACTTCTTGGCGGCGGTCGTAAACGCCTTCTGGAACGAGCCGAAGTCACTGGTCTCGCCGCGATAGAGCGGGTGCTGCGAGCGGTCGGGATCGTACAGATCGAGCAGGGTGGCCTGCGAGAACGCATCCGACTTGCCCTTCGACATCGGGTGGTCGGGATTGCCCTCGATCTTGATCGGACGGAACGCGTCGGACTTGACCAGAACCGGAATCGCTCCAGTCGGGAAGGGGTGCGCGGTCGCGAAGAACATCGACTTGCCGAGGACCAGGTCCTCCGGCTGCTTCACGTAGGGGAAGATCGGCTCATCCGGCTGCTTGGTGCATCCGGCCAGGCCCGCGAGCGCAAACGACGCGCCCATCACCTTCAGGAAGCCGCGACGGCTTACCGCATCGACCCACTCGCCCGCACCAGCCTGCCGCGGAAACTCCTCGTTCACCAGCTCCTGAAACTCCGGCGTCTCGGCCAGCTCGTCCAGGCTCTTCCAGTACTTGCGCCCGGTCTTGCCGTCGAGCTTCGCCCGCACCTGGGCCAGCGTCATCTTGGCCGGAGCGATCGAGGTCACCACTACCGGGCTGTTCTTCTCTTCCGTCATCGCGTTGTCCGTGTTCGAGTTCATCGGTGGCACACCTCGCAGCTCGAAAGCTCGTTGGGGGTGCGGATGTGGTACTTCTGCGTCAGATACTTGCCCAGATCTTCCTGGCTGGTGAACTTCTGATAGCTGGCAGGAACCAGGATCGCGTTAGCCGGCGGCAGATCGCTCGCCGTCTGACCATCCGCTGTTACCGGGTGCGGCTGCAGCTCGGTCCCACTCTGCGGCTGGCTCATCCCCCGTGGCGTCGCGCTCAACTGCTGCAGCATCGCCACCTTGGGATTCTCGCCACTGGGGTCCTTGGTCGTGCAGGAGAGGCCCTGCGCGGTCGGGGTCGAGGCGCCGTAGCCGCCCTTGCCCGTCTCGGCGCACCACACGGGCTTATCCGTGCTGGGACCAGACCACGCCATGTTGTAGATCTCGCTGGTCGGCCGCAGGTTCACAGCAGGGTTGCGGTGGCAGTTCAAGCACCACTCCATCTGCAGCGTGTTCTGCTGGTACATCAGCGGCATCTGGTCGACGCGGCCGTGACAGCTCGCGCAGCCGATGCCCTTGTTCACGTGGATCTCGTGGTTGAAGTACACGTAATCCGGCAAGTCGTGGACGCGAATCCAGTGGATCGACTCACCCGTCGCCCAGCTGTGCCGCACCGGCTCGAGCAGGGCCGCGTTGGTCCAGATCTGCGCGTGACAGTTAATACAGGTCTTGGTCGGCGGGATGCCCGCGTAGCTCGACTTCTCCACCGACGTGTGGCAGTACTGGCACTGCAGGCCGAGGCCTTCCACGTGGTGTTTGTGGCTGAACGGTACCGGCTGATCCGGCCGCTGACCCTGCCGCGTCACCCAGGGCGAACGCTGCAGCTGATCCAGGCCTACGCCGAGCGCAATGACGATCAAGCCAGCGATTACGAGGCTTGCCCGGGCCAGTGCGTTCGAACTGCGGTCAAAAACTTGCGCCATGAGTGCGTTCCTGCTTCCTCTGCGTCTACCGAGAGATTGAAAATATACCGCATGGACCTAAGGGGTCCAGATAACAAACTGGGACATAGACAGACAGCAAAATAATGCTGCCCGTGGAAAACGAGACCTTTGAACTCCAACTATAGCAGTGGATTTTCGTTTCCAAAGCCTTCGCAACCGGCCGTCTGCATTTTTTTATCTTGATGATTCGATTATCGAATCCCACTTCGGCACGGCGGGTGGTCCCTCTTGAAATGTGCTGCTAAAACCCGCATGGATACTGGTGTTTCGCAATTCACATTTAAGTACATCCCCTGTAAATACCACCATTTTGGTCCGAATTTGAGTGCTCGATAAACGCACTCGCATATCCGTTATTCGCACTGCACCTCGACCATATCCAGCTCGCGGAGCGTCTTGAAGCCCAACTTCTCATAGACCGAGATGGCTCGTCGATTCGATGACGACGTATGCAAAAAAGGGGTGGAGCCGCTTGCCAGGATTGCCTCGGAGAGCCGCAGGATCAGGTGGCTGGCATAGCCTTTGCCGGTGTGCGCCGGATGCGTGCAGACCCCGCTGATCTCGCACAGGCTTCCCGATGGTCCGCTCAGGCGCATCCGTTCTCCGGCCATTGCAATCAGCTCGCCCCCTGCGCGCAGGCCGATGTAGCGGCCTAGCCGGTGGGTCTCCGTGCGGAAGAATGCCGGATAGACCAGGCCGGTGAGCTTCAGCATGTCGTCCACGTCGGTGGCCGTCAGCTCCACCTCCATCGGCAGAGGCTCGGTGGAGACGGGCTGGCCGCGCAGGATCATCTGCACGACGGAGGAGCGATGCACCAGTTGGCACTCCGGGGGGAGCTGCGGGATCACGCCAACAAAGTAGTGCGTTCTGCCTGCGGGGATATCCCCCGCCGAACAGGCCGCGGAGGCCGTCTCCACCGCGCAGAAGGGCGCGATCTCCACTGGATACCGAAGCACTGCGCCGGATTGTTGCCGGAAGCGCGCCTGCTCGGAGGACAGTGCGCTCCAGACCGGATTGCGGAGGGGATCGGTAGCCATGTCCGGGTAAGAATATCCTGTTGGCCGCGCCGTTTGAACTCGGAACGGCTTTCCCCTAACGTGGACCCATGCGTTATCGCCGTCCGCTCAATCTGGGCCGAGTGCTTTATTGGTTTGTCTGGCCCGCCATCGTCTCCGCCGGTCTGCTGCGCCGTGGACATCCGCTCTGGCAGGCAGTCGTGGCGGGCGTCGTTCTTTTCCTGTTTGCGCTGCCCGGATATTTCTTCTGGTACTGGCAGGTGCTGCCCGACCGCCTGACACAGCAGCGTTACTGGCGGCGCGTCGAGATGCCCTTCAGCGAGATCGTTCGCGTCGGGCCGCTGACTGGATCGCTGGGGACGAAACAGCACCTCAGTAACTGGATTGAGGTGCGTAATGCTGCGGGTCAGCGCATTATTGTCGATGCCGCCGATCGGGATGGTTTTTTGGCCGAGATCCGGGGGCATCTGCCTGAAGGCGTACTGAATTGAAAGCGCCCTCGCGCCGGGCGGGCGGCACTTCGTGCGGTCCTCGGGGCGGTATGGGTGAGTAATCTTCTGAGGGCCTCCCGTTGGTCGGCAGCGAGAGGCTTTCCGTTGGTTGGGCTTCCGTTGTACCGTCGTAGCCATGCCTCGACCCAGCAAAACACCCCGCGCCCCCGGCTACGATACCGAGGCGGCCCTCCGCGACCTGGCCGTGGCCGACCCGAAGCTCGGCCGCCTCATCGAGCGCGCCGGTCCCTTTACGATGAAGCTCGCCAGTACGTTGTCGCCGTTTGAGGCGCTGCTCGAGAGCATCGTCTACCAGCAGATCCACGGCAAGGCCGCCGCCGCTATTCACGCCAAGCTGCTCGCGGGATTCGCCCCGGCCATCGCCGACTCGGGCTTGCCTCTAGGCACGCACCCCACAGCACAGCACCTGCTCGACTGCCCCAACGAGCAGCTACGGCAGGCGGGCCTCTCGCACAATAAGGCTCTGGCCGTACGCGATCTCGCCGCCAAGACGCTCGACGGCACGGTGCCCACGCTCGCACGCATCCGGCGCATGTCCGATGAGGCGATCATCGAGCACCTGACGCAGGTGCGGGGCATCGGCAAGTGGACGGTGGAGATGTTCCTCATCTTCCGGCTGGGACGAGCCGACGTGCTGCCGGTCTCGGACTATGGGGTTCGCAAGGGGTTTGCGCTGACGTTTCAGGGGCTGAAGCCCGATACCAAGGTGACGCCCGACCTGCTGCCCAAGCCCGATGTGATGGAGAAGCGGGCGAAGAAGTGGCGGCCCTGGTGCTCGGTGGCCAGTTGGTATCTGTGGCGGGCCTGTGACCTGGCCAACAACGATAAAGAGAATAAGGGTAAAGTCACGAAAAAGACGACGAAGCCGGTCTAACATACCAGCCATGCTGATTCCGCTCGTGCACGTCTCGGAGATTGACGGCCAGGGCCTGAAGCAGTTCCTGGAGCTGGGGTGGGCCTTTCTGCTCTCGGCCTCTATTGGGCTGGAGCGGGAGGTTCGCCGCAAGAGCGCGGGGTTGCGCACCTATACGATCGTCGGGACGACGGCGGCGCTCTTTCTGCTGGTCTCGAAGTACGGCTTTACCGATGTGCTGGTGCCGGGGCACGTCGTTCTGGACCCGTCGCGGGTGGCGGCGCAGATTGTGACCGGCATTGGATTTATCGGCGCGGGGCTTATCTTCGTGCGCAGCGACCGGGTGACCGGGCTGACGACCGCCGCTACGGTCTGGCTGGTGACGGCGGTGGGGATGGCCTGCGGGGCCGGGTTGCCGTGGCTGGCCCTGGGGGTGACGATTGCGTATTTTATTGTGGCGATTGGGTTTCCGATGCTGCTGGGGGCGCTTCCGGGGATGGCCCCGCGCAATAGCTCCGGGATACCGGATGATCCGGAGATCAAGCAGGATTAGGGGCAATCAGCCAATCGGGACCACGCTCCGCACGACCCAGACCGCCCACTCCTGCTCGCTGATCTCGCCCGAGGCCGCCTGCAGCACCATCGCCGTCTCCTCCACCTGAGAGCAGTTCAGGTCATACCCGTTCAGTTCAAGGAACATTGTCAACCCGGCGAATGCGGCCCGCTTGTTGCCGTCCGCAAATGGATGGTTGCGGAGAATTGCCCACGCCAGCGCCGCCCCCAGCTCAGCCGGGGAAGTCAGTTCGCCGTAGGCCTCCAAGTGCTCCGGGCGGGCAATCGCCGATTGCAAAGCATTCTCGTCCCGAACCCCGGCCAAACCTCCGTAGCGTTGAATCAGGCGGCTTTGCACGTTTTTGAGCACGTCCGCGCGGACGAATTCAAAGCTCACTTGGCCAGCTCGCGGTAGGTGTCGCGGTGACGCGCCTCCGTCTTAAGAAACGCCTCCACCTGCCGCGTAAACTGCTCATCCGACGGCGTCATTTGGATCGTTCCCTTGACCGTCTCCACCTCAAGCAGAGACCCCTCCTGTAAGACCATCTCGTCGAGGAGTTGCTTGGGAAAGAGAACGCCGTAACCATTGCCGATTTTGCGAATCTTCAGCTGCATGTTAAGAATTATAACTTCAGTTATAACTCGGATATTCTCCGCTTCTCAGATTTTCATGCTTGAATTTCTCACGCCACCGCGTGCAAACCCCACTCCGTTTAGCATCGAATCCATACGAATGCGTAAAAACACCAGTAAAGCCGCACTCTCCACCCCACAGCCTCCACCGGTGACCCGCTTCGTCTGTATCCACGGACACTTCTACCAGCCGCCGCGCGAGAACCCCTGGCTCGAGACCGTCGAGGTGCAGGACTCCGCCGCGCCCTACCACGACTGGAACGACCGCATCACGGCCGAGTGCTACGCGCCCAATGGCGCCTCGCGCATCCAGAACCGGAAGAACGAGATCGTCCGCATCATCAATAACTACTCGCGGATGAGCTTCAACTTCGGGCCAACGCTGCTGAGCTGGCTTAACGAGAAGGCCCCGCGCACCTACCACATGATTCTGGACGCGGATAAGACCAGCGCGGCGCGCTACAGCGGCCACGGCTCGGCGCTGGCGCAGGTCTACAACCACATCATCATGCCGCTGGCGAGCACGCGCGACGCCCGCACCCAGATCCGCTGGGGCATCGCCGACTTCGTTTCCCGCTTTGGCCGACGGCCCGAGGGCATGTGGCTGGCCGAGGCCGCCGTGAACCGCCATGTCCTCGACCTGCTGGCACAGGAGGGGATTCTCTTCACGATCCTGGCCCCCAACCAGTGCGCGCGGGTACGGCCGCTGGAAGCGGCGGAGGCGACTCCGGTAGTAGCCTCCGAAAACGGAAACGGCGCGAAGGCTCCCGCCGAGATTCCCTGGAAGCCGACCCCCAACGCCTCGGTCGACCCCACCCAGCCCTACCAGGTTCAGCTCGACGAGGGCCGCTCCATCGCAGTCTTCTTCTACGACGGTCCGGCCTCGCGCGCCATCGCCTTCGAGGGCCTGCTCGACTCCGGCGAGAAGTTCGGCCAGCGCCTTGTCGGAACCTTTCACCCCGTCCCCTCGGGTGAGATCGACCGCGCCCAGCTCGCCCACGTCGCCACCGATGGCGAGTCCTATGGGCACCACCACAAGCACGGCGAGATGGCCCTCTCCTTTGCCATGCACTGGATGGAGGAGCAGGGGCTGGCCCGGTTGACCAACTACGGCGAGTTTCTGGAGCTGTTTCCGCCCACGTGGGAGGCCGAGGTGGCCGAGGACACCAGTTGGTCCTGCGCCCACGGGGTGGAGAGATGGCGCTCCAACTGCGGCTGCAACGGCGGCAAACCGGGATGGAACCAGGAGTGGCGCGGCCCTCTGCGCGAGTCGCTGGACTTCCTGCGCGACGCCACCGCGCCCCTGGCCGAAAAGCTGGCCACCGGTCTGCTGAAAGACCTGTGGGCCGCGCGCGACGCCTACATCCACGTCGTGCTGAACCGCACGCCCGAGTCCGTCAACAGCTTCTTCAGCCTGCACGCCACGCGCCAGCTCTCGCCCGAAGAACGCACCACGGTGCTCGAGCTGATGGAGCTGGAGCGGCACACCCAGTTGATGTACACAAGCTGCGGCTGGTTCTTCGACGAGATCTCGGGCATCGAGACGGTGCAGATCATCGCCTACGCCGGGCGGGTTCTGCAGTTGGCCTCGGAGCTATTCGGCACTCCGGGTGCGGCGCTCGAGCCTGCTTTTCTGGCTATCCTCGGCAAGGCTATCTCCAACGTGCCAGAGCTGGGCACCGGCGCGGATATCTACAACCTCTATGTGAGCGGGATGCGCATCGGCCTGGAGCAGGTGGGAGCGCACTACGCGATCAGCTCTATCTTCCGCTCCTACCCCGAGGACGGCGAGCTGTTCTGCTTCGACGTGCATCGCGAGTCGCACGAGGTCTTCGCCTCGGGCCGGGGCAAGGTGGCGCTGGGGCGGGCGCAGATCCGCTCGCACATCACCGAGGAGACCGAGGATATCTGCTTCGCCGTGCTGCATCTGGGCGACCAGAACCTCTCGGCCGCGGTCAAGAGCTATACGGCCGCCGATGCTACCGGCTTCGACAACTTCTCCACCGATGTCCGCAACGCCATCCGCAAGGCCAACCTGCCCGAGATTATCCGGCTCATCGACCGCTTCTTCGCCCCGCCGTACGACCGCCGTGCGGGCGGCACTCCTGCCAATCTGCCGACCGCGCCCGACCACATCGTCCTCGACCCTGTCGACCCGCAGCCCGGACAACCTGAATCGGCTCCCGGAGCCGTGCAGCCGGGCGTCGCCCATACCCTCTTCATGCCGCCTGCGCCGCCGCCTAGCCAGCGCATCCCCATCGCCTACTCGCTCACCTCGCTCTTCGCCGACGAGCAGCATCGCATCCTCGAGACCATCCTGAACCAGACCATCGGCGAGATGGAGCACTCGCTACGCAAGATCTACGAGGACCATGCCTCGCTGCTGCACTTTCTGACCGAGGCAGGGATGACGCCGCCGCCCGCGCTGGCGCTGGCCTCCAGCTTCGCCATCAACGCGAGCCTGCGCCGCGCCATCCAGGAGGACGAGTTCGATCCGATCCTGATCTACGACCTGCTGGCCAGCGCCAATAACGATCACGTCACGCTGGACACGCATCTGCTCGGTTTTACCGCCGGGCTGCGGATGAAGCAGGCGATGATCCGGCTGGAGGCTGCTGCGGCAGAAGAGTATCCGGCGGCGGCGGCGCTGCATGAGTCGCTCAATGTCGCCAATACGATCCGAGACATGCCCTTCGAGGTGAACATCTGGCAGGCGCAGAATATCTGGAACGATCTGCTGCGGCGGGTGGATGCGACTTACTGGTCGGATGAGTGGAAGGAGGGGTTCAAGCGGCTGGGCAAGGCGATGAATATCTGCGTGGACCAGTTGGTGATCGAAGAGGGCGTCACCTCGTTTTGAGTACTTCGGCACTTCGTGCTGTTCTCGGGGCAGTATGGGAGAACCACGCGAAGCTGTAAAAGGCGTGCGAACGCCTGCCCGGCAGGATAAAGGCATAGATCGGGCCTATCCCCGGATCCAAAGACTTAGGGAACCAACGAGCTTCCAGCTCCGTATCCCATATAGTCTTTTCACACCCACCCTGTTCCCGCGAGCATCCAAACCCTATGAAAGCCACGCCCTTCTCCGCGTACGCCATACAGCTCACCCGCTTCGGCCTGGTCAACTGCTACCTCGTCCGTGAGCCCGGCGGCAACGGGGAGCAGGGCGACTCCTTCACCCTCATCGACACCGGCGTCTCGGGTGCTGGGGACGCTATCCTGGCCGCCGCGAAGGCTGCCGGTGCGCCCATACGGCGTGTCCTGCTGACGCACGCGCATGTGGACCACGTCGGCTCCGTCGATGAGCTGATGGCGAAGCTTCCGGCGGGCACCGTGCTGGCCATCAGCACCCGCTCGCTGCCACTGTTGCAGCAGCCTCCTAACAAGACGCTCGACCCCGGCGAGCCTGTTGGCGAGATCAAGGGCGGGCTGCCCGGTATCGTCTCCCAGCCTACCCATCTCATCGCCGAAGGGGAGCTGTTCGGCTCGCTCCGGTGCATCGAAACACCGGGGCATATTCCGGGACACTTTTCGTTTCTCGATGAGCGGGACGGCACCCTCTACGCCGGAGACGCGTTGGTTGGGGTGCGTCGGCTGGCGATTCCGGGGTTCTGCCATTGGTACTTTCCGCTGCCGAATGGCGGGACGTGGAACCGGGAGATGGCGCGGGCCAGTGCCCGCAAGCTGCTTGGGCTTCCCATCGAGCGTTTTGCCTGTGGGCATGGGCGGGTGCAGGAGGGTGGGACGACGGTGCTGCGGGAGGTTGTGGACGCGGCGGGCAGGGTTGGTTTGTAAGAAAAATTCTCAGCAGCTCAAGACGATACTTCTAGCTGCGCCAGTGCAGCGTTACCGGGCCGGTCAGCGGATGGGCTCCGCTGCCGCTCAGGCGGGCCTGCTTCAGGGCGAAGTACCACTTGGCGGGCTTGTCGGCGTCGTCGATCAGCATGAGGCCGGGGTGGAAGCGCAGCCCTTGGGCCTGCTCGATCATCGTCTCCTGATCCTGACGGACGAAACGCGCGCCGAAGAACTTGGCGATGGTCGTCACCAGCGGCACATGGTAGAAGATGTCCCATGCCGCGGCCACGTCGATTCGGCACGTTGATGGCGTCACCGGGGTTACGGTGGTCAGGCTGGCGAACCACTTGGGGCCGCAGCGGATCGTCTCGTAGCGGCGGTTGGGCAGCACGAAGTCGATCTGGGTCGTGATCGGCTCGCCGTAGACGCCCAGCAGCTTGTACGGCGCGCTGTTGCCGCTGGGGGCGTGCGCCGACATGCGGAAGCCCTCGGGAATCGGCTCGAAGTGCTTGGTCTTCTCGTGGATGGACGCGCGGCTGCGCCACCACCAGGCCTGATGGACGAACGGCCCGTGCGCCGGGTCCATCAGGCCGATGATGCCGTGGTCCACGTTGCAGGGCAGGTCGGCGGTCAGGTGCGCGGTGCGGTAGCGGCCGGAGAACTTGGGGACCTCCGGCACCGGCGGTAGCGTGCCCGTGACGCGGCCCACGCCGGGCGGGGGGACGTAGACCCAGGCGTAGCCGTCGCGTTCGACGCAGGGGTAGCTGGTGGTGAAGATCTTTGTGGGCTCCAGGGTGTCGAAGCTGGTCAGCGAAGGGATCTCCGTACACTGGCCCGAGCACGGCTCGAACTTCCACCCGTGGTACTTGCACTGGACGTTCTCGCCGTCGAACCAGCCCGCGGAGAGCGGGATGCCGCGGTGCGGGCAGAGGTCCTTCATGGCGAAGACGCTGCCGTCGTTCTTGCGGCCCACCAGCAGCGGGATGCCCAGCAGCAGCGTGGTGACGGTCTTGCCCTTGACCAGCCGATCCGACCGCAGGGCCGGATACCAGTCTCCGAAGATCAGCTCCGCCGGGGGAGCCTGCCCCATACGAGAATCCAGCGGGGTCGGGTTGTTCGTGCCATCCACTCGATCATCATAGCTGGCTAACCTATTCGAGAGCTGTGACGTGTACCCTAAACCCGTGACTCCACTCCTCCCCGAGCCGCGCCCCGCCCGTGGCAACCGCCTGATCCTGCTGGTGCTCTGGTTCGCCTTCTATGCCAGCTTTACGCTGTACGCACCGCCGCTGCTGGACGACGCGGACTCGGTCCACTCCGAGGTGGCGAGAGAGATTCTGCTGCGGCACGACTGGACGACTCTCTACGCCAACGGTATCCGCTACCTGGAGAAGGCACCGATCCTGTATTGGTCGATGGCCGCCAGCTTTAGGGTCTTCGGGGTCTCGGCAGCGGCGGCGAGGCTACCACTGGCGCTGGCAGTGCTGGCTCTGGCACTGACGCTGGAGAGTTTTGCGCGGCGGGCCTCACGCAGCGCAAAGGCGGGGCTCTATGCCGGGCTGATTACTCTCTCGAGCTTCGGCATCTTTATCTTTTCGCGGATCACTATCCCTGACGTCGTCGTCTGCCTGTGGCTGACGCTGGCGCTCTTTTTCTTCTGGCTGTCGGAGGAGTACGAAGAGGCTCCGCTGCTGCTTTGCTGGCTCTTCGCCGCTGCCTGCGCGCTGAATGTGCTGACCAAGGGATTGATCGGCATCGTCTTCCCCATCGCGATTGTGGCGGTTTATCTGCTGCTGACGCGCGGGTTCAGAGGCGCATGGCGACGGATTCGCCAGCTTCATCCGCTCTCGAGCCTTGTGGTCTTCTTCGTGCTGGCGACGCCGTGGCACATTCTGGCGGGGCTTGCTAATCCCACTCAGGGGCATCCCGGGAATCTCTCGTACGGCAACGGGCACTGGTCCGTGCCGCTGCCTACCGACGGCAACGTCCACGGCTGGTTCTGGTTCTACTTCGTCAACGAGCAGGTGCTGCGCTACCTGAACCTGCGCGTGCCGAGGGACTATGACACGGTTCCGCTGGTGCTCTTCTACGGGCTGATCTTCATCTGGCTGATGCCGTGGTCGATCTTTCTGCCCTCGGCGATTGGCCGCGCCCTGCGCAGGGTTCTCGCGCCCGAGAGCAAGGGCAATCTGCTGCTGCTCCTGTGGGCTGCAATTCCACTGCTCTTCTTCTCGCTCTCGACGCGGCAGGAGTACTACGTGCTGCCCGCGCTGCCCGCGTTGATCCTGCTCATCGCGATTCATCTGGCCCAGCCCGCAGAAGCTCGCTCCGGTATGCGTGTGGCTGTTGCGCTCTTTGGCGTCGGCACAGTGGCCGCAGCGGCGGCGCTCTTCTTTGTCTTCCACTCCAAAGCGCCCAGCCCTGACACCGACCTTGCCAGCCTGTTGCAGCAGAACCCCGGCGACTATGCGCTCTCCTTCGGGCACTTCCTCGACCTGAACGCGCAGGCCATGGGGATGTTCCGCGTGCCGCTGATCGTGACCGCGATCAGCCTCTTCGGCGGCACGCTGGCCCATCTGCTGCTGCGTCGCAGTGGCAGACCCCATGCGGCTATGCTGGCCTTGGCTGCTGGGGCTTTTGGCTTCCTGTTGGCTGCTCATCGTGGGCTGGTCATCTTCTCGCCTACACTCACCTCATATCAACTGGCGCAGGCCATCGCGCCGAGGCTGCGCTCGGACGACCTCATCGTCCTGCATGGCGAGTACGAGGCCGGATCGACGCTGGGCTTCTACCTGCGGCGCAACGACCTGCACATCTGGGATGGACGCTCCTCGAACCTCTGGTACGGCAGCTTCTTTCCCGATGCGCCGAGGATCTTCGAGACCAACGCATCCATCGCCCAGCGTTGGACCGGGCCGCAGCGCATCTTTCTGTGGCAGGACCCCGGCGACCATGACCGTCCGCTACCCGCGCTACCGGGGCCTGTTTACACAATCGCAACGTCGGGGGGCAAGACTATCCTGAGTAACCAACCTGACCGACCTTGAGCTGCTAAGTGTTTCTAATTTCTTTGTTTGGCTATCTTTGCTATCGTCCGAACGAGACCCCATACCCGAGGCCCTGACCGATGGCATGTCAATCCCATGAACTCCGCCACATCCCGCTCTTTGCCCTGCTCGACGACGATGAGCTTGCCGTGCTCGCCGCGCAGGTGGAGCTTCGCACCTTTGCGCCACGCCAGCGGATCTACAAGATGGGCGACCCCGGACGCGCCGCCTACGTCCTGATCTCCGGCACCGTGACTGTGAGCACGGTCGATGAAGACCATCAGGAAGTCGTCGTCGATGAGCCGCTGCACGGCGACTTCTTCGGGCTGGCCTCCATGCTGGAGCAGACGCCGCACCAGACCAGCGCCACGGCCCAGGAGGAGTCCAGCTGCCTGGAGCTGGACCGCAGCGACATCGCCGTGCTCATTGAGAAGAAACCCATGGCCGGGATGGACATGCTGACCGTGCTGGCGCGGCAGTTTCACGCCTCGCAGCAACTGATCCGCGACCGCGCCAGCCGCAACCCGAACGAGTTGATCGAGGAGGAGTCCACATTCGGCGAGCGGATTGCCGATTCGGTCGCCCGGTTTGGAGGATCGTGGACCTTCATCATCACCTTCGGCGTCGTGCTTGCGGTCTATACCGCCCTCAACGTCGCGCTGCGCGGCAAGGCATGGGACCCGTATCCGTTTATCCTACTGAACCTCTTCCTGTCGATGCTGGCTTCGATTCAGGCTCCGGTGATTATGATGAGCCAGAACCGGCAGGATCAGAAGGATCGGGTGCGCAGTGAGCTGGACTTTGAGGTGAATGTACGGGCCGAGAGTGAGATCAAGGAGCTTTCAAGGAAGCTCAATTTGATTGAGGATAAGCTCGATGACCATGATGATCTGTTGAGAGGGCATCTCTCCAGCGGCAAGCCCACGACTGAGGATGGAGAAGCGATCAATCCTTCGTAGCACTTCTATCTCCGACCAACGGGAGGACCACGCGAAGCAGTAAAAAGGTGTGCGAACGCCCGCCCCGAGCGCAGCGGGCCCGCCCGGCAGGGCTGTCTTTGCGGCTTTTGAAGAAAGCATACCTCGGGGCTAAAGCCCGAACCTACCCCAGGAGCAACAGCAAAGACAGAAGCAGATTCCTCCGCTTCGCTCCTGAATGACAACCAAGAAAACAGGCAACGGCAACCGATAAAGAACAAGCAACGGCAACAGCGCCCTTGCGCCGGGCGGGCGGCACTTCGTGCGGTGCTCGACGCTACGCGTGTTTTTCTTTTTTAGCTGGCTTTGGCTATGCCCTTGTTCACCAGGGCGATGCGGCCCTCATGTAACCGGAACCGGTCGCCACGCCAGACCACCGTGTCCCCGGCAAAGCTCCAGATCCAGAACAGCAGGCCGAACAGGTCGCGCACCGGCAGCAGCCAGAGATCGCGCAGCACCTGATCGTCGCGCAGCACGCCAACCCCCACCACCAGCGCCACCGTCATACGGACCAGCACCACCACAGCCAGCAGCGTGAAGCTCCACAGAGCAGCTCCGCTGGCCAGCACCGTCATCAGCGCCCAGGGGACGCAGTAGGTGACCCCAAGACCCACGTAGCCCATGCGGCGCGAGTCGCGTGTGGAGCGCGCCCAGCGCATCTGGTGGTCCCAGAAACCAATCAGGTCGTAGGCAGGCACTGTCGTCTCGACGATCTCGCCGCACAGCTCCACGCGGTAGCCCGCGGCGGCGATGCGCTTGCCCAGCTCGTAGTCGTCGGCGAGAAACTCGACCAGTGGACCCAGGCCTCCGGCAGCCACCATCGCCGTGTGCGTGACTGCCAGGGTCGAGCCCAGGCCGAAGCGGATGCCCTGTTCGAGCTTGCGGGCCGTCAGCACGCCGGGCATGAAGTCGGTGGAGATGCCCAGCGCCTCGAGCTTGGCCCAGATGGTGACCTCGCGGCCGCCCAGACCGGTACGGCCCAGGTAAGGCGCGGTCACCATGCCGACGGGGACCTCATCGGGCGTAGACCCGAAGTAGCGCATGACGCCGGTGAGGTAGTGCGGGGTGACGTAGATGTCGCTGTCGTTGATGACCAGGTGCTCGTACTCGGCCGCGGCCAGCATCTGGACCAGGTTGCTGACCTTGCCGCTGGTGCCGAGACGATCGCTGCACTCGACCAGTTTGATGGGGACGTCTGGGAACTCGGCGCGCAGGCGCTCGACCTCGGCGACGGCGGGGTCGTCCAGGCTGTGGACGCCGAAGACGATCTCGAACCGGCCCGCGTACTGCTGGCGGCAGTGGCTGGCTAACCCCTCGTACATGCGGGCGTCGACGCCCTTGAGCGGCTTCAGCAGGGTGACGTCGGGAGTGTACTCCCGCTCGGAGGCGCGGCGGCGTACTGTGCGGGTGTAGTCCCGTGCACCCCACAGCGCCAGCAGCATGTATGCCAGACCCGCGAGTGCCAGCAGAGTCGTGATCAGCTCGATTGCGCTCGCCATCCTGATAGTCTAACCAACCGCCTCGCGCAGGAACACCCGAGAGGAACCAAAGAGGCTCCTTTATTCACAGTACTTCGTACAGTTCTCGGGGCGACATGGGCAGGATCGTCTTCCTGGGCCTCCCGTTGGCCGGCAGCGAGAATCTTTATTCCCGACCAACAGGAGGGCCATGCGAAGCCGGGTACAGCACGAAGTGCCGCTCTCCTCGCGCGTAGCGGGCCTGTCCGGCAGGACTCAGCGGGCGTAGTAGCCAGCGCGGGCGCGCACTATCAGGCCGGGCCGGGTCGATTGGATGACCACCTTGCGGTATGATCCGTCGCGCACCCGGTTGGTGGACTGGTAGGCGACCCCGTACAACGACCGCAGCTCGCCTGCAATCTCCGTGAAGGCCTGGCTCACCTTCATCTGGTGGGCGTCGTACTGCTTGCCCCCGGTCTGGCCGGTCAGGTGCTCCAGAGCCCGGACCCCGTAGCGGTCGCGGGCGTTCATCTTGCCGTGCTCGAGATCCGTATAGCGGATGGCGTAGACCAGCACGTCGGCATTCTGGGCGGCTTCGATGGCGTCGAGCAGATCATGCTCGCTGGAGTTCTCCTCGCCGTCGCTGAAGACCAGCAGGACGCGGCGGCGCTGATGCACGTTCGCCATGCGCTCGGTGACCGAGTAGTACACGGCGTCATCGAGGGCGGTGCCAAGCTCGCGCTCCTCTATGGGGCCAAGCTCGGGAAAATGGCCTACGTCCTTATCGAAGCTGCGCAGCCCGTCCATGATGGCAGCGCCGGAGCCGGTCCAGTCGCTCACCAGACGCAGGTGATTGCCGAAGCAGACCGCGAAGGCCTGGTCGCCGGGAGCGAGGACCTGCCGTAGAAATTCGGCGATGTCGCGCTCGTGCTCCTTGACGAACTTCTCCTGGCTGCCGCTTGCGTCGATGACCAGACCGATGCTCAACGGAAGCTGCTCGGCTCGGGAGAAGAACCGGATCGTCTGGGGCACGCCATCCTCCACGATGGAGAGTTCGTCTCGGGTGAGATCCTGCACCAGGCCGCCGTCCGGCGTGTGGACGCTGACGGTGGTGTCGATCAGGTGGGTCTCCACCTTCAGGACCGGGATGCTCTGCGCCCTTGCTTGCAGCGCTAGAACGCCAAGCGCCATACCAATTGCCAGACCAAACCCAAAAAGCCGCACGCCTGCCTCCTTCGAAGTATCGAAGATAGCCACAGGTACGTTGCCACCCGGCGATCCGTTCCCCCCTACGTGTGATGCCCATTATTGAACCGAACTGGCCCAGGTTGGGCCTGTTCCGTATGGGAGGCGACAGAGCGCGCAAGGAAAGTTCCAGTTACAACTTCGATTCGCGATAAACTCGGCCAACAGGAAAAATTTATTCGATGCAGATTCTCTCCTGGGCCGACCACCGTACCTTGATCGCTTGTCACTGCCTCCTCGCCGCCGTCTTTATGGTGGTGCTGCTGATCCTGCGACGCTCCCATCCTGAGCTGCGCGGCATCGGTTCGATGGCCCTCGGCTTCTCCTTCGCCATCCCCGCCACGGCGCTGCTCTCGGTGCGCGGCGTGGTCTACTCGACGTTCAGCCTGGTGGCCACCAACACCTTCGCCTTTCTCTGCTACATCTTCTTCTACCGGGGTATTCTGCACTTCTGTCAGTCGCAGTTTCCCGCGCCGCGGGAGGAACGCTCCGTGGTGGGAAGGTTCTGGGGACGCAACGGCTTCGTGCCCGTGCTCTGGCTATCCAGCCTCCTCTCCACCGCCGCTATCTTTTACTTCAGCCAGGTCCACCCCCTAGTCGTTCCCCGCATCGTGGCCGTCTCGATGACGGTAACGCTGGCGCGCGTGCTGATGGCGGTAACGCTCTTCCGCTATGCCCACGGACGCCTGCACATGATCTTCTTCGGCAGCTCGCTGCTGGGCTTTGCGATGCTCAGCAGCTCGTTCGCCGCCACCATCATCCTCAAGGGCTCGCCCCGCGACTTTATCCTGAGCGACAGCACCCAGAGCTTCGTCCTGCTGGCGGGCTTCGTCTTCATCTGCATCGACGGCATCTTCTACGTCACCATGATCGGCAGCGCGATAGCCCGCACCATCGAGCAGCGGGCGCAGCTCGACTTCCTGACCGAGACGCTGAACCGGGGCGGCATCGAGAAGGCCCTGGCCATGGAGATTGCCCGGACCCGCCGCAGCCGCAGGCCGTTCTCGCTGCTGATGATCGACCTCGATCACTTTAAGCCGATCAACGACCTGTACGGCCACGCGGCGGGAGATGAGGCGCTGCGCACCGCTGCCCAGGCCATCGGCTCGGTGCTGCGCCTCTACGACAAGCTGGGGCGGTTCGGAGGAGACGAGTTCCTGGTGCTGCTGCCGGAGACCACGGGCGCAACAGCGATGCAGGTGTCCGAGCGCATACGCCAGGCACTGCGGACCCGGAGCATGGGCACGCAGGAGAGACGGTATCCCAGCCATGCGCCCGGAGCTGCAAACGCCATGCCGCCTTACCTGACCCTCAGCATCGGCATCACGCACTGCGCCTATGAGGAGGACGCCATCGATATTCTGGCGCGGGCCGACTCGGCGCTCTATGTAGCCAAGAACGATGGGAGAGACTGTGCGCGGCTTACGCTGCCTGCCAATACCAGGGGGGCGTATATCGAGTCCAGTACGGAATCGTTGTCCTGAGCGCATGAGGGGCAGCCACTCGCGGTACACTTGAAGAGCAGGCGGCCGGACGATCGCTGCCCTCCGCACGCAAGTGTCTATCTTGGGTGTCGGAGGGGGGAGGAAAGTCCGAACTCCGCAGGGCAGTGTGCCGGATAACGTCCGGGACGGATGCTTCAAGGCATCTGGACGGCCAGTGCAACAGAGAATATACCGCCTCGTCTTTCGCAAGAAAGACAGGGTAAGGGTGAAAAGGTGCGGTAAGAGCGCACCGGTTTTTGCGTAAGCAAAAACGCTTGGTAAACCCCACACGGAGCAAGACCAAATAGGCAGGGAGTCCGGTTGCCCTCTTCAGAGCAGCCGGCGCGCATCGGCCCGGTGCGCCCAGGTGAAGAGTGTTGTGCCGGAACCTGCGGGTAGGTTGCTAAAGCGCCGCAGTAATGCGTCGCGTAGAGGAATGATCGTCTAGAACAAAATTCGGCTTACGGGCCGTCTGCAGAAGTAATGGTCCCGAGGTCGCTGATGCGACTTCGGGACCACCAACTCTCTTACTCTTTCATCTGCGGGAGCTGCATCAGCATCTGACCGTTGCCGGTCTCGACGCTGGGCAGGGCTCCGTTCCAGCGGTCGATCAGGGCCTTTTGGTTCTCGATCTTGCGAAGCTCCAGAAGCTGAGGGGTCAGGCTCGTCTGGCGGATGCGGTTGGCCTCCGCCTCGCCCTGGGCGCGGGTTACGGCTGCTTTGGCTTCGCCTTCAGCCTCGGCTACGGTCTTGGCTGCCTCGGCCTGGGTCTTCTGCAGCTCGTTGCGGGCGCGTTCGGCGTCCTGCACGGCCTGCGCCTTGCCGGTGATGGCCGCGGCGATGACCTCCGGCACGCGAGGCGCGCCAATGAACCCGAACTGCTGCACGACGACGCCGACAGGGTCCATCTTGGTCTGGATGAGCGCCTGTACCTTACCCAGGAACTCGGCCTTCTGCTCGCCGTAGATCTGCTCGACCGAGTAGGTCGAGGCGACCTCGTTGAGCGAGTTGCGGACCACGTCGCGCAGGATGCCGTGCGTGAAGACGTCCAGGTCGCTGACCCGGTACTTGACGTAGAAGTCGGGCACGCGCTTCGGCTCGATGGCGTAGCTGAGGCTGACGTCCGAGTAGATCTCCATACCCTCCTTGGAGTTGAAGCTCATCTCCTCGTTGGCGGCGCGGCCCTCGCTGACGTCGCGCGTCCACTTGACCGTCTGGACGAAGGTGGGGAACTCGATGATCTGCGAGCGCAACGGGCTGTAGAAGACCCAGCCGGTGCGGATCGGGATCTCGCTGGCGCCGCGCTGGGAGCCGCTGAGCACTACCTCCACGCCCTCGTAGCCCGCGCCGATGCGGGTGAGCGCCGCCACGTAGTTGAAGAACAGGATGACTGCGATCAATACCGCGAGTCCGGCGGTTCCGAAGCCGATGGCGCGACGCACCGTTCTGCTCTGCGCATCCAGATCCTTTTGATTCGACGACGGCGTATTGAACTGATCGAACAGCGACATACATGCCCCTTTCGGGCTGGATAAAAGCCCGGGTTAGAGATTCACTCCGGCGCGTCTGGACTGCTTGCGGACGCGACGGGTCCACGCCGCGGAGAGATGTCTCCGCGGCAGCAAAGTTGGTGAGATGGAGGTCAGTCGATGGTGGTGGGGAACCGCTGCTTCAGCCCGTTCGTTGCGGTCGCTTCCACCAGACAAGACGAAACGCGGCAAAGCCACCCGCCGCAGTGAGCAGCAGCAGGCACACGCCCTCCAGGACGGCTCGATCACTTGGAAGATTGAGGAGGTGGAATGCGGTCACCATGCCTTCGAACATCAGCAGGAGCACCAGCAGAGAAGACAACGACTTGATCAGCAGGTACGACACAGGTCCTCGGCCATTCTTTCCCGGCCCAACAACCGTCATCCATTATAACGCCTTTTGGTTTTTCTCGCGAGGCGTCCGGTACCTCACAAAGTGCTGCTCGCCCGGTATTAGGGAGTTTTTGCGGTTGGATGCCAAGGACAAATCCTTGGCATCCAGACCGGAGCTACCTATTCAGGCTGGCTTCGAGTGCTGCCGGGTTGTGGCGCTCGGCGCTCTGGACTACGGGGTGGGCCGTTACGACCGGGTAGGTGCCGTAGTCGATCGTGAGGATGGCCTCGCCGCCGATGCGGACGTGGGTGGTGGAGACGTTCTGCGCGGGGAGCCAGACGCCGGAGCGACGGAGGTAGCGCGAGTCGAAGTGGGCGCGGTTGGTCCACCAGGAGGGAGCCTTGGCAGGCTCACCCTGGATCCGCACAATGGCGTAGTCATCCTGACTGATCCAGACCCGGCCGTGGTAGGTGAACTTATTATCGACGCGCGGGGTGACGCGCAAAACCCATGTTTTGAGACCGTTAGGAGAATCGGGAAAGGCTACGGTCTCTTCGCCGATCAACTCGGCCTTGTAGTTTTCGGGGCTGATCGTAGTCTGCCGATTGGAGTTCTGGACCGCCTCTTCTTCGCTCTGCACCAGCTTGCGCAGAACCTTCTCGCAGAGGAATTTAGCTCCGGACTCGGAGACGATGGTCAGGTGCTTCTGGTCGGGGCGGGTGTACTCGGCGTGGACGGCGATCTCGGCTCGATGCTCGCCGCCGGTGCCGTGGTACTCGACGCGATAGGTCCGCTCGGTGGTGTAGCTCTCGAGCGCGGCAAGGCGCTCTCGGTTGTGTTCGAGCATCCTGCCGACGATCTCGTCGGCCTTCGGGGCGGGGCTTGCGGTCGTGGTGCCCTGGGAGCGTACGGGCACGGCTACCGCCATCGTGAGGCACATCACTAACGGAAATACACGCCACTCTCGCATGGAAGTCACCTCTGAGTCAGATTGCAAACCTTGTGCCCGTTTTTTGTGCAAACGGTTCGAGATAAAGTGAAGATTTTATGGTGAATTGTGTACCACGTGCGGTTCTCAGGCCGATAGAGGGATTTTGATTCCGCGCGAAGTGCGTGTGAACACCCGACCAGCGCGTAGCGGGCCGTCCGGCAGGACAGGTCTGTGGCAGGGATGGGCCGGGCCTTCAGCCCTCATTTGTCGCCCCATACGTTTACTGGTTATAGGGTGCGCCTTCAGCGCTTTTTGGAACAGACGAAGGTATGGATTGGGGAAAGAAAGCATACCTCGGGGCTAAAGCCAGGACCTACCCCAGGGACAAGAACAACGGCAACAGCAAAGGCAGAAGCAGATTCCTCCGCTTCGCTCCTGAATGACAACCAAGAAAACAGGCAACAACAAAAGCCAGTGCTGATCGTGGCTGCGGAAATAGCGTGGGTTTGGGTGGGTTAGCCGGTTACTATGCCCAGCGCCAGGATGGCGAAGCCTATGGCGATGGCGTCTTCGACCAGGGCTACGGCGAAGTCGCGGAATCCTTGGGTGTGGACCATCCAGTGGCGGAGGTGGAAGCCCAGAAAGGCTCCTGCGATGGCGCTGATCGCGCCCAGGATCGTGCCCTCTACTGCCGAGCCCGACAGGCCTGTCGCCGCAAGTGCGCCGACCAGACCGCCAAAGGTGATTCGCGCCAGCAGCGGGCCGAGGGAGATACGGTCCACCATCTTAGGGTGCTTGTCGCCTAGAAGCTCGCAGAGGGCTAACGCGGTGAAGATGAGGGTTGTGACCGGGTTCGCGACCCAGAAGGCCCAGGTGCCGCTGACAGGCAAGTTGCCGAGCCAGGCGAACCAGCACAGCACCGCCATCGGCGTCATAGTGCGCAGGCCGGTCATGCCGCCGAGTAGGGGAATCGCGAGAATCCAGGACAACACCGCCATTGCCATGGTGTGGAGCCTCACAGTTGCTGAAAAAAAGTCGATCCTGCAGGATGATCCTACAAGATCGACTCTCGCTTGCCGGAAGTGGTTGTCTTAAGACTGCCGCAGCCAGCCGTAGAGGGGGAAGCGCTCGGCCAGCTCGAGGACCTCGGCGCGGACCTTGGCCAGCTCGGCGGCGTCGGTGCGGTGCTCGAGAGCGCGGACGATCCAGGCGGCGATCAGGCGCATCTCCGGCTCCTTCATGCCGCGCGTGGTGAGAGCGGGCGTGCCGATGCGGATGCCGCTGGGCTTCATGGGCGGGTTGGTGTCGTAGGGAATCGCGTTCTTGTTGACCGTGATGCCCGCTTCGCCCAGAGCGTGCTCGGCTTCGGAGCCGAACATGCCTTTGGCGAAGACGTCGATCAGCAGGAGGTGGGTGTCGGTGCCGCCGGAGACGATGCGGAAGCCCTTCTCCGCGATGGCTTCGGCGAGGACCTTGGCATTTGTAACAATTTGGGTTGCGTATGTGGCGAAGTCAGGCTCGAGTGCCTCGCGGAAGGCTACGGCCTTGCCCGCGATGACGTGCATGAGCGGCCCGCCCTGCTGGCCGGGGAAGACGCTGCGGTCGACACCGGCGGCGAACTCGGCCTGGCAGAGGATCATGCCGGCGCGGGGGCCGCGGAGTGTCTTGTGCGTGGTGGTGGTGACGATGTGGGCGTGGGGCACGGGCGAGGGGTGCGCTCCTCCGGCGACCAGACCGGCGAAGTGGGCCATATCGACGAAGAGGTAGGCTCCGACCTTGTCGGCAATCTGGCGCATACGGGCGAAGTCGAACTGGCGAGGGTAGGCGCTGCCACCGGCCACGATGACCTTGGGCTTCTCGCGCTCGGCCTGCTGCTCGAGGGCATCGTAGTCGATGGTCTCGGTGTCCTGGCGGACCTGGTAGCCGACGACCTTGTAGAGCTTGCCGGAGAAGTTGAGCTTGTGGCCGTGGGTAAGGTGGCCACCGTGGGCGAGGTCGAGGCCGAGGATGGTGTCGCCGGGGTTAATCAAGGTCATGTAGGCGGCGGCGTTGGCCTGGGAGCCGGAGTGGGGCTGGACGTTGACGTGATCGGCTCCGAAGAGGCGCTTGGCGCGGTCGCGGGCGAGGTTCTCGACGATGTCGGCGAACTCGCAGCCGCCGTAGTAACGCTTGCCGGGGTAGCCTTCGGCGTACTTATTGGTGAAGACGGTGCCGACGGCCTCGAGGACGGCGCGGCTGACGAAGTTCTCCGATGCGATCATCTCCAGGCCCTCGTGCTGGCGGGAGATTTCATTGCGGATCTGGGCGGCGATCTCAGGGTCGGCGCTGAGAAGAGGGGCGTTCAGGTCAATCGACATGAGTTCATCTTACCGCTTAGGTGTGGGGTGGCTTGGGCGAAAAGGCGCGTAGTTCGTTCCCGACCAACGGGAGGACCGATGGCGTTTGAGTTGGCAAGACAAGTGTGAAAGTCACGAAGTGACCGCCCTCCGCGTAGGAGGCCCGTCCGGCAGAACAGGGTTGTGGCGGGGATAGATCGGGCCTTCAGCCCTTGTCTGCCGCCCCATACGATGACCTAGGGCTTCGCCCTAGGCTGGTATAAAGCGCGCCTTCAGCGCTAAGAGCAACGGCAAGAGCAAAGACAGAAGCAGATTCCTCCGCTTCGCTCCTGAATGACAACCAAGAAAACAGACAACAGCAAAAGCAAGAACAAGCAAGGGCAGGACAGACAACGGCTTGTCGTGGCTGGGCAATTGTGCGCTTCCCCATCCTCACGATGATGATGCCGTCGTGAGGATGGGGCGCCCGGAATGTTGGGGTAGGGTTAGGCCAGGGCGGGTTGGGGTTGGGTGGATGTTTGGTGCAGGCGCTTGAAGGCCTTGTAGACAAAGGAGCCCAGGTACCAGCCGTCGATGTACTTGTAGGGCGTCTCGCCCGTGGTGTAGTGGCCGCAGGGCAGGACGCGGGAGACGTAATCGACCTTGTGTTTGTCGAAGTTTTTCAGGACATCGAGGGAGAACTCCGCGAGGAAGGTCAGGTCGTAGGTGGCATGGACTACCAGGACTTGCCGGGGGGCGGAGGCGAAGCGCTCCATGTAGGCCATCGGGCTGAGGGCTACGAAGATGTCGCGGACCAGGGGTTGGGTGAGGTCGGCCTGCTCGAAGGCGGCGCGGATGTGGCGGGTGCTCTGGCCCGTCCAGATGACGTCGCCGAACCACGTGGAGGCGTGGTTGAAGGCGCAGACCTGAATGCGCGGGTCGTGGGCTGCGGCGATGAAGGCGTAGCAGGAGCCGAGGGAGGTGCCGAGGACGCCGAACTGCTCGTAGCCCTGCGATTCGAGCCAGTCGATGGAGCTGCGGATGTCGACGACCGCCTGGCGGCAGGCTGAGAGCGTGCGGCCTATGTTGGCGCTGACGGCGTAGTCTGAGCGCTCCAACTCGGCGGGGCGGCGGATGTCGTGGTAGGGCTTCGAGAGACGCAGGCAGGAGATGCCGAAGCGGTTGAAGATCTCGCAGAGGGCGTTGTGCGAGAAGGCGTCGGCGTTCCACTGGGGCAGGACGATCATGGCCTGGAGAGGCTTGCCCGCACGGAGTAGCTCGGCCTTCTGGCCCTCGCTGATGGGATACCAGCGGGCGTTGACCTGATCGTTCTCCGGGTGGGGAGTGGTGACCGGAGAGGTGAAGCGAAGGAACTCGGCCTGGTCCAGTTCGCCCGAGGCGGCGCGGCGCTTGAAGTCGGCGTCCTGGGCCAGGGTTTCGGGCCGGACGTTAGTGGGGAAGAGCTGGGGGTGGCGACGCTCGAGCCGGAAGTCAGTCGGGGTGGCGTAGCCGAAGAACTCATCGGAACGCTCGGCGATCTGCCGGTTGAGGGCGATCATGTGATCGAGATCGGAAGAAGGAACTGCGCCGGAGAGAGGCGGGAGCCAGTCGAAACCCCACTCGAGGGGACGGACGATGCGGTTGGTATCGCGGGTGGTGAGCGCCGTCTCCCAGGCGAACATCCACTTTGCGTATTGCCTGGAGAGCATGGATTGAGTTTACCAAGAGGCGTGAGAAGGGGATGTCAATTTGGGAATTTTGCGGGCGCCGATGGCGAATAAAAAGCGAAACTACTAGGCGTGCATCAGCTTACCGGCGAAACCTTGTGGAAAATCGCCGGAAAAGCCCCCTAACTATTGAAGTGAATATTGTTAGTGGTTTTGCCAACTCTCTGGAAAAAACGAGCGTTGACACGGGTTTTTAGGCCAGCTATAACCTTGAAACTTTCCATCTTCGAGATGGCTTGAAGGAGACAGGTCCGAGGGGCCTGTATGGACCCCCTTCGGCTTGAACGAGATGGACGCAGGGGTGACAGATCCGCTCCCGGGATGCTGCATCCGTTGTGCAGAAGGAGAAACTGAGGTGCCTTTGGGGGTGTCGACCAGATCCGGGAAGAGGTCTGGCGATGTGACCGAAGGTAGCTCCAAGCAGCCCGAGCGAGCCCTATCCGACCGCGTAACTTTCTTGAGGCTCGCCGGGGGAGAAGAGAGCATTGGAGAACGAAATGAACTACTTGTGCATGGATCTGAAGGTGTGTGAGGGATGCGGAGCGTTGTGGCTGCGCTCGGGTTCGACAACTGGCGTCTACTGCCGGGGATGCACGGAGATGTTTTCGAACTTTCCACCGCCGCGGGGCCGAAGAGCGGGGCGGAGACGGACGAACGCGACAGCGCCCCACCGGAAGACGTCGGTGACGAGCACAGTAAGAACTACAGTACGGATGCAGGCGATCGGCTGCGTGGGAGGTGCACGATGAGCGCGGCTGTGGTGATTCTCCCGCGGATATGGGCTACTGCTGCACGGCAGGGGGCTATGGCAGGGAGGAAGTTCGGGCCAGGTTCTGTTGTGGGCGCCGTAGGGCTGGCGCTGGTTCGGCCGCTGCCTTCTGCAAAAACACCCACTCGGCTGGAGCTGGTGCAGGCTAAGGCTGAACCTGCTGCGCGGGTCGTGGCAGCGGAGCTGGCGTTCTACCGCAAGTACACCGAGGGGATGCTGAGGCGGTATATGCGGCTCTCGATGCAGGGGGGAAGGACGCCGTCGCTGCTGGGCCGCGAGCTGTTCCGCGGGAAGGTGACGAGCTACAAGATGAGGAGCTTCGATGACGTGGTGATCTTTGTCCATGACGTGAACAACTGCCTGGAGAGGCTGGGGATGGGGAAGCAACACCTGATCCGGCGGATTGCGCTGCAGGAGTACACGCAGGGAGAGACGGCTGCGATGTTGGGGCTGAGCCTGAGGACCGTGGTGCGGCAGTACTCGGAGGCGATCGACGAGCTGACGGCCATGTTCCTGGAGAAGAAGATGCTGGAGCCGCATAAGTAAAACCCGTGTCAAGGGGGTAAGGAGAAAGATAATTTCTAACTTACTGATTTGAAATGGGTTTCGGACAGACGGGAATGGCGTAGTTGATCGGCGCCGACTGCTATTCTAGAAAGGTAGCAAAGAAGCGGGAGCAGAGCCGAAGAGGCACTGCTCCCGTTTTGTTTTTGGATTTGTTTCTTGCTTTTGGGGGCTGCGGCATGGAGGGAAGAAAGAGAGACAGTACTGGACGCTTCGCACGGGTGGTGAAGGAGCGGGAGACAGAGGAGGCTAAGGAATCCCAGATTGAAAGTACAAAGGCTCCGCGGCCTCGGTACTGCCGCTTGTATGTGAGGACACGGCTGGCGAAGGAGCTGCCGGGGATCGTGGACAGCCTGATCAAGAAGGCGAAGGGCGGGAGCGTGCCGCATATGGCGCTGCTGCTGAAGACCGCCGGAATGGACAACAGGGATGAGCTGGTTCCGCCTCCGCTGAAGAAGCCGGAGAAGAGCCTGGCCGCGATCCTGCTGGATGGCTGGGAGCGGGAGAAGTCGAAGTGAAGCGCAGCAACGAAGAGGGAGGCAGGATGGCGCATGAGGTTTGCAGGCCGAGGGCGATTGGCTCTCGGAGCCGGACGATGGAGCTGCGGGCGATGGCGGTGGAGTTTCCCGAGGTGCAGGGGCATCCGAACCGGCTGCCGTTTGAAGGGTGCCTGACGCTGGTGGATGTGGCCAGTGATAAGGCTCCGAGTGGGGCGCGGGGGCATCGGGTCGTGCTGACCAGGGCGGCGGCGGAGGCGGCTCTGCCTAGTCTGCTGGGCATGGCTGTCGACTACAAGGCCGGGTGGGATGGGCATGACGCTAGGCAGAAGTGCGGGATCATTACGTCGGCTGAGTTGGTGGGCAGCAGGCTGATGGTGAGCGGGTTTCTGTTTGCGCGGGACTTTCCGGAGATGGAGCCCGCGATGGATGCGGCGGCCAGCCAGTCGATGGGCATGAGCTACGAGCTGGCCGATGCGCATGTGGCCGATATGAGGGCGCAGGTGTGGACGCTGACTCGGGCGACCTTTACCGGAGCGGCAATTCTGCTGCGGGAGAAGGCCGCTTATCGGGGGACTAGCTTTCGAGTTCGGCGTGAAAGCGCAGGGCACGCGCGGGCGGCGAGTGTTGGACGGTAACGAAAACCAAGGAGGATGAGTGAGTTTTCTGGGTGTACTGGAGACGATTGGTAAGGGGTTTGCCAAGGGGCTCGCGTGGGCGGTGACCTATGCGATTCCCGTGGAGAAGCTGGTGGCGCTGCTGTTTCCTGCGGCTGCTCCGGCGGTGGATGGGCTGGCGGATGCTACGTCGCTGATCCAAAATGCGGTGCTGCTGGTGGAGCAGAAGTATGCCGCCGCGGGTGTGCAGAGCGGCACGGGCGCGCAGAAGCTGGCGGAGGTGGTGTTGCTGACTGAGCCGGTGGTGACGGGTCTTTTGAAGCAGGCCGGGGTGACCGTGGACTCGAACTATCTCGAGAGCCTGGTGTCGGCTGTGGTGGCGATTTTGAATGTCCAGGTGGTTGCGCCGGTAACGGCATAGGAGAGGAACATGGAGATGGAGATGGAAGTGAAGGACGAGTTGAGCGTGGCGATGGAACGGCTGATGGCTGCGGCGGGCGTGCTCGAAGTGGCTGCTGAGAAGCTGGCTGGCCTGGAGATTGCTGCGGTTGGCTCGCGCGAGTTGGAGCTTGAGGAGAAGCTGCGGGTGGCAGAGGCTACGATCTCCGCGCTGCGGGCTGAGGGTGGCCGGAAGACTCTGCCTGCGGGTGTGAGCGCGCTGCTGGCGAAGCAGGGTGAGGGGAAGAACGTTGATGGCTCGGGCGTGGATGCGGCGCTGGTTGGGCTCTCGATGGAACAGCGGATTGCAGTGAAGGCGCAGTTGATGCGGGCTGGGTTGATCGGCTAGTTGTTTGGGGGTTGCTTTTGGCAGAGCTGCCTTAGGGAGAAAGCATATCTCAGGGGCTAAAGCCCGCGTCGGTGGTGGGGTTTAATGTCCGGGCTAAAGCCCAGACCTATCCCAGGAACAACAGCAAGAGCAAAGGCCAAAGCAACAGCAAAAACAGAAGCAGATTCCTCCGCTTCACTCCTGAATGACAACCAAAGGAACTGGCAACAGCAAGAACAACTGCAACGGCCTCTGTGGCTGAGGTTGTGAGGCGGGAAGAGACTTTGTGGCGCGGCTGAGGCCGTGTTCGTAAGGGCAACCATAACGGAAAGGGCCACCAACGCTTGAGGCGATGGTGGCTTTTGTTTTGAAAGGGAGAAGAGATGAACGCGAAGTTTACTGAAATTCATGGCGCTGCGGATTACATTGGACCCGGTGCGATTGAAGTGCCGATGTACCAGACCGAGATCACCGACCTGGTGCGTCGGCGTGGCCTGTTTGGGCAGCGTATTAAGCAGGTTCCGGCTACTGGTCATCCGTCGCGCTACTTTGAGGAGACTGCGATTCCGGCTCCTTCGGCTACCGGCGGCTTTGTCGATCCGCGCAATATCGTCGCTCCGCTGGTGAGCCCGACGCGTGTGGAGCGCAGCGTTCCGCTGAAGGCTCTGGTGGCGCAGATCAACTACAACCTGTTCGATATCGAGCTGGGCCAGCAGCAGAGCCAGTTCGCTTATCTGCAGGCGAAGGACCTGACCGATACCGTTGAAGGCGTGCTGCGCACGCATGATGTCGCGCTTTGGAATGGCACTGACACCAGCCTCAGCACTCCTACAACTGCGCAGTACTTTGGCGCGATTGGGCAGATTGCCGCTGGTGGCAACTCGGTGACGATCGGCACGACGCAGAGCATCGTCGATGGGCTGAAGTCTTCGGTCGCGAATATGATTGCTAACTCGGGCTATGGAGTGCGCCCGACGGCGATCTATGCCAACCCTGTGCTGCTCGACCTGATCGACCGCGAGATGAAGAGCGAGTTCAACGTGGTGCTGGGCTCGAAGGAGATCACCAGTGGCTTCACCGTAAAGATGCTCTCGACGCAGGCGGGCGATCTGCCGCTGATTCCGGATTGGACGCTGCCCTACACCGGTACTCCTGGCTCGGGTTCGGCTGTGCTGCCCGCGTATATCGTGACCGAGGACATGATCGAGTACCACTGGCTGAGCGACCCCAATCCGCGCATCTTCCAACTGGGTATGCCGGGTTCGCTGGCTTCGCAGTACGTCGTCGTGAAGTTTGGCGGCGTGGTGGTGAAGGGCGCGAACTACGCTCATGCGCAGGTTCTGGTCGACCGCTAGAGCGGGCTGAACCAGAAAGGAATGGGGACTGGCGCTATATGTGCCGGTCCCCGTTACTTTTTCATATGTGACATTTTTAGTTACCTTTTGATGCGTTGGGGAGAGGCGCTCGAGAATGGGATATTTGTTGCCGACGGAGTATGTGGGGTATGGGCTGGCGGCGGAGACATCGGATGACTGGGTGACGATGGCCTCGGCGCTGGTAGAGGCGCAGTGCAGGCGGCCCAGCCTGATGGCGCAGCAGTACACGGAACGTCTGCGAATTACGGCGGGGGCGCAGACGGCGCGGTTGAGCTATGGGCCGCTCGCGCCGGGGGCTTTAATCAGCGCGAATGTGCGCTATGCGCGGCCGCGGCGGGGCGAGCTGGAGGGGATTGGGTTTCAGGCGCAGATCGCTACTGCGTTTGGTCTGCCGGGAGCGTGGACTACGTTGGATGTGGCTACGATTGACGTCGATTGTGGCGCGCGGGAGCTTACGTTTCCGACTAACTTTCTGGGGATTGCTTACAACGAGGCCGAGATTACTTATACGGCTGGATTTGTAACTGTTCCGGTTGCAATCAAGATTGCCTGTGCGCAGATTGTGAAGAATGCCCAGGCTACTCCGGCGCTGAACGTGAAGTCGAGCCGGATGGACACGATGCAGATGCAGTACTTCAGCGGAAGTTTGATTGATCCGCAGGTGGAGATGCTGCTGAAGCCGTATCGCGCGGAGAAGCTCGGGTGACCGGGGCCGCGGGGGTAAGGGCTGCGGAGGCTTTGTTGCGTGGGACCGGCGGGCGCAAGGTGCTCGTGAGGATGCCTGCTCCGGCGATTGCGGGCGATGACGGCGAGCAGTTGGGGCTGGAGGCGCCGCAGTTTCAGGACTTCGAGCTGGAGCCGGTAGTGTTTCGCAAAAGCTCTGCCGCGCTGCTGGATACGGAGATGCTGGTCTCGGCGAAGGCGGTGAAGAGAGTCGTTGGGTCGCTGGGGTATGACTCGGCGAAGACGCTATTTCGAGAAGCGCTGGGGATCGTGGTGGGCGACGACCTGTTCGAGGTGGAGTGGGTACGAAGCTCGGAGGTGTTCGGCGTGACGTATTTGTATCAACTTGGGTTACGTGGAGATTTGAGCCTGCTGACGTAAGGGTCGCGTTCGGCGCGAAGAGGAGGATGTGTGCAGAGTGCATGGGATACGTTTTATGTCATGCTGCGTGACCGGGTGGCGGCGGGGAATCCGGGCCGAACGATGGTGGTGCGAGGTACGACGCGGCCTGCGGTGTTGGTGGTAGAGAACGAGCTGGTAGGCGCGGCGGTGGATGGGCTGTCGGTGCTGAATGCGTTTTGTCTGCGCTGGACCGAGGTGGCCGTGGATGGCAATGGGCCGCTGCCGCTGGTGACGGCTACTTGCGAGATTCGGTATGGGACGGCGGGGACCGCTGCGGCTGGGGCTATGGATCGCGGCAGGGCTTTGGCTGCTATGGATGGTGAGCTTGTGGCTGCGCTGATGGAGGCTCCGCGAAGCGTGGTGAAGACGAAGTACGCGAGCGGCGCTGCGGCGGTGGCGATGGGGACGATGGTCTTCTGGGGCGATCCGGTGTTTGGGGCGGTGACGGCTAATGGCGAACGGCTGGAGCGGACCGCGGTGGTGAAGGTTTACAGCTACCAGGAAAGTAGCCAGGAAGCGGGTGAGGCGTGAGCGAGTTGATAGCGGGGACGGCTCCCGTGATGCGGCGGGTGAGGGCTTACTTTGCGCCGGTGGATCGTGTGGCAGGTACGCCGACGGTGTTCGATGCTGCGGGGATGGCGACGTTTGTGCTCGATGCTCCGGCGGCTCCGTGGGTCGATCTGGGTTGGGGTACGGGATTTGCGCGGAAGAGTGGCTCGAAGATTGAGGCTCTCGTTGCTGGGGTTCCGGGGCAGGTGGTGGGACAGGTAAGGACTGAGGTTGAGGCCGAGGTGAGACTCGAGTTTGAGAGCTGGGGCAAGCTGCAGATGGCGCTGGCCGCGGGGTCGCAACAGATGAATGTGCTGGGCTTGGCTGCTGGTGCTGCGGCTAATGGAAGCGGCGGGTTGGCGGGGGCGGCTGTGCCTTTGCTGTCCGGGTCTACGGCTACGCAGTTGAATGTGGGGGCTACGGCTGCGGCGGGGTTCGGTGTTGGCGAGCTGGTGGCCGTGGATGTCGACTATGCGGGGCAGGTTGGGTTTGTCGGCAGCGGCGTGAGTGGCGGGTATGTGAAGAGCGCGGTCTCTGTTGGCAGCAATGCGAACTATGTGCGGCGGGTGACGCTGAATGTGGCACGGATTACCTCGATTGCGAATGGCGTACTGGGGCTGGGGAGTGCGTTGATTGCGGGCGTGCCTGCGGTTGGGATGCAGGTGAGTCCGGTGGTGGGGTTCTGCGATCGCGAAGGCGGTAGCTTCTTTCAGGAGTGGTCGGCTTTGTTTGTGGTCGAAGGGGAGCAGGGGGATCGGGTGATCTTTCACTATCCGAGGCTGCAGGCGATGCAGGGCGCGGCTGAGGAGATGGTGGCTGTGGGGGCTGGGCTGGAGAAGGTAAGGCTGGCCGGGGCTTGGAGGGCGCTGCCTGTTGTCGATGCGAATGATGGGGAGATGGTGGTTTGTTTTCGGAGTTATCTGCCGGGGAGTGGGCGGGCTGTTTGAGTCGTCGATACAAGTGATGGGCGTCACGAAGAATTTGTGGCGGCGATAGGTCGGGCCTTCAGCCCGTTTCTGTCTGTGGGTTCGGTGACCTAGGGCTTCGCCCCAGGCTGGTATAGAGTGCGCCTTCAGCGCTTTCTGAGCCCCTAAATCGGTCATGCCTCGAGTGAACCAGTGCCTCAGACGCGAGACAGGGACACAGGGATTGGAGACTGGGAAAAGAAGGCATACCTCGGGGGCTAAAGCCCGCTTCTGGGAAGGGTTTTAATGTCCGGGCTAAAGCCCGGACCTACCCCAGAAGCAACGGCGACGACAAATGCAACGGCAACAGCAGGAACAAAGACAGAAGCAGATTCCTCCGCTTCGCTCCTGAATGACAACCAAGAAAACAGGCAACGACAAGAACAACGGCAACGACAAGAACAACGGCAACGGCAAGAGCAATGGGGTTGTGGGTGTGGGTGTGGGTGAGATTTTAGAGGAGAGTGGGATGGGTGCTAAGAGTAGAAGTTGGGGGCGGGTGGGTGAGTACCTGCTGGCCTGGTCGCTGCTGCTGGGCGTGCTGGGTGGATTTGGTGCGATGCGCGCTGGGGCGGCTATGGGCCAATCCGGGTCCGCTACGACCGAGGTGACCGATACCGTGTATCGGGCGGATGGTACGGCCGCGGGTGGGACGGTGTTGATTAGCTGGCCTTCGTTTTCGACGGCCAATGGGGCTTCAGTTCCGGCGGGAAGTACGTCGGTGACGATTGGGGCGGGCGGTGCGTTTGAGGTGTCGCTGGTGCCTAATGCGGGTTCGACGCCGATGGGGAGCTACTACACGGTGGTGTATCACCTGGACGACGGCAGCACCACGCGGGAGTACTGGGTAGTGCCGGTGAGTGCGGCTCCGGTGACTGTGGGGTCGATTAAGAGCACCGTGCTGCCCGCCAGCGTGGCGATGCAGACGGTGAGCAAGGCTTATGTCGATACGGCCATTACAGCCGCGCAGTTGGGGCATCCGCTGGATGCTTCGACGCCGTATGTGTTGAAGACCGGAGATACGATGACGGGCGCGCTGGTGTTGCCGACGGACCCGACGACGCCGACGCAGGCAGCGGATAAGCACTATGTCGATACCCAGATTGCGGGCGTGATCGCGGGCAGCAACCAGAAGGTGAACACGATTCCGGTGGCGACGCAGACGGTGATTCAGCCGGTGGGGACGACGCTGGGAGTGAGCAATCTGAATGGTGTGGAGAGCGCGAGCCAGTTTGTGAGCGGGGCGGGGAACAACGGCATCGCCAATGCGACCGCGACGGCTGACTGCGCGAGTGGATGCACGGTGGCGGTGGAGCCTACCTATGCTTCGAGCGAGAAGGCAGTGCCCGCGAACTGGGCTCCCGAGACGCATGTGGAGGATATGCGGAATGGGGTTCGCGACGACAGCTTTCGCGATCCGCTGAACTTTCAAGGCAACTCGGTGAATGCGGCGCAGGAGATCAACCTGGTGGCGACGCGAAGCTCGTTAGATCAGTTTGCGCTTACGCGCGGGAATTCCTATTCGACCGGCCTGCTCATCAATACGACGGGGCTTACGGGCGGCAATAATGCCTATCCCGAGCATGTACAGGGGACGGTGCCGTACTTCAAGTCGAACTATGCCGGAGAGATTCTGCAGGGGACGTACAACACGCCGGGCCAGCATATTCAACTGGGGCAACAGCAGAACTGCTTCGGAGTCGGCGACTGCCTGCTGGGGTCGCAGTTTATGTACTCGTCGGGCGGGTTCAGGGACGATACCGACGAGGGAGCGCATCCCTCCGACTTCCAGATACTGGAGGATACGCGGGTACTGGAAGGAACATGCCAGAGCGGCTGTACGCCGGGCTCGACGCAGGTGCAGCTTACGGTGACGGCGAATCCGGGAACAGAGGGCGAGGGGCGCTACCTGATCGACCTGAACCCGGCGCATGTGCTGACGACCGGCACCATTACGGGGGGAACGGATGGTGTGGTGGGTAGCCTGCCCGTGGTTACGTTCAGCGGCACGGCCTTTCCGGTGAGCGTGATGCTGGAGACGGCGCAGACCATTACGACGCAGACCAATTCGATACTGCCGGGAACGGTGACGGTTCCGATTGTGACTTCGGGCGTGCCCGCGGGCTATGCGACGAGCACCGCTTCGTTGCCGGGCAATAGCGGCGTGGCCTGCGTGACCGACTTTATGGAGCAGGACGACCGCTCGTTGAACTACGAGATGGCCAGCTACAGCGTGATGGATGCGAGCCACCTGACGATGACGCTGAACCGCGCGCATGGTGCCGGGGCCACGATTGCTGTGGGTGGGTTGTGCGGCTATGGCATTGAGGAGACCGCCGATACTACGGCCGGGATTCGGCAGGTGTTTCCGGTGGCGGCTTCGACTTCGGCGACGAGCCTGATGTATGCGGGCGGCATTACGCGGGTGCTGGGAAGAAGCGGTACGACGGGCGCTTACCTGAACGTGAATGGGACGATCGGCTCGATCTCGCGGAATGGCAATGTGGTGACCGTTACGACCTCGAGCAATTTGCCAGCGGATGTGAATGGGCTGACGGTGGCGGTGGCAGGGGTGGCGGATTCGAGCTTCAACGGCAGCTTTGCTGTGACCACGACTGGAGCCAACTCGCTGACCTATGCGCAGACGGGAGCGAACAGCACGAGCAGTGGCGGAACGATCGGCTATGTGAATGGCTCGTTTGCGCTGTACCCAATGGCCGAGGTGATCGGCGTATACAACACGGCGACGAAGGCCGTGGATGGGCTGATGACGCTGGCTCCGAACACGGTGCAGTGGGCGCAGAACGACCCGGTGGAGCACCCGCACTACTTCCAGGAGAAGGTGGCTCCGGATGGTCACTATTTCCAGCAGTTTACGGCGAGACCGGGGAGGACGGTGGCTTCGAGCCTTGTCTATGAGGGCAATAACGGACCCGGCCTGACGGGCTTTGCGGTCAGTAATGCTTCGGATCCGACGCAGTACCTGGGAGATGGCGGAACGCGCACGGCTCCGGATGCGGCGTATGCAGCTACGGGCGTGTGGAACAACGCGATGTCGGTGACGGCGGGCGTCTCGTCCACGTTTGCGGTGCATTGCAACCTGCATGGGTGCGGGCGCTGGGACTCGGTGTACAACCTGTTTGCGCTGGACAGCGTGGGGGGGCAGGATGTGGTGACGTACGCTCCGGCGACCAGCACTCTGGACTTCAGGCTGAACGGGACACATTATGGGTTTACGCCACAGGCGCTGACGGCGGGAACGATCAACGTGGGGACGTTGAACGCTACGTCGGTAAATGCCTCGAGCATTCAGGGGGCGATTGCGGCTTCGAGCCTGCCGGTCTTCAAGGCTTCGGGCAGCTTGCACGCGGCCGGTGCGGTGCCGGACCCGGGAGCTACGGCGGGAACTAGCCGCTATCTGCGTGAGGATGGGACGTGGAATGCGGTCGTAGGCGGAGTGGCTTCGGTGAATGGCCAGACCGGCACGGTGGTTGTGGATGCGGCGGGCGCGGCGGCGGCGGTGCAGACGAATCTGAATGCGACCAATGTGACGGTGACCGCTAATACTGCGGCTCTGGCGGCGCTGGCTCCAGTGGCTACGTCGGGCAATGCGAAGGATGTGTCGGGCATCGGCGGAGTGCCGCAGCGGGCGAGTCTGCTGGCGGAGTATCTGTTGAACGAGGGCACGGGCACGGTGGCTCACGATACCAGCGGCCAGGGGAACGATGGGACGATCTCGGGCGCTACTTGGGAGGGGACGACGGACCTGAACTTTACGGTGCTGGGGGAGTACATCCAGATGCCTACGGCGGTGAACCAGGCGAATACGTTTCAGTTTGCGGTGTATGAGCCGACATTCGGCTCGGGATCGGGCGCAATGCCGCCAGGGTATGGAGAGCCTGCGGCCTTTGGAGTCAATGCTTCGCTGCTCTGCGGCACGGACACGGCGCACACCTGCCTGATTGCGATGTCGAATATCTCGTCGGGTAAATCACAGCGGTTCGAGGCCTTCAACTCGGACCACACGGAGTCGAAGGAGCCGCTGAGCGCGGGGTGGCATATCGTCACGATCGTGAATGGCGGATCTGGGAAGCTGGACCACCTTTACTACGATGGCGCGGAGGTGAATGGCTATATCACGCAGGGCTCCAACATGCTGCTGCACCCGGCGACGGGGAACTACCAGATCGGCGGCTCGACGGCTTACACCGGGTCGTGGTGGCTGGGGAAGGTGGCGGCGGCCTGGGCGTGGAGTACGTCGCTCTCTTCGACCGATGTGCAGGCGGCGGCGACGGCGGCAACCGCTTATGTGAAGGGGAAGGGTGGCTTCGTAAACTATCGGCCGGCGCAGCATGATGGGGGATTGATTATCGGAGGCATCGACTCGCGCACGGCGGGCAGCAATGGAGTGAGCAGCTCAGCCAATGTGTGGCTGGCGAACCTGACGCTGACCGATTCGACGTATACGACGGTGAACCTGGGGATGCCGGGCTCGATGGCCTATGACGATGCGGCGATGTTCGACATGCTGTATGCGCCGTTGATTGGAACGAACTCCGGACCCACGATCACGGTGCTGTGGGGCGGGGTGAACGACTTTCCGCATAACCAGAGCGCGCGGCAGATAGCCAACTACCTGAAGACCATGGCGCAGAAGGCGAAGGCGCTGGGGTCGAAGGTGATTGTGGCTACGGAGATCAGCTCGAACAACAATGGCGATACCTACAAGGATGGCCTGGACCCGATTATCCGGGCGGAGGCGTTTAGCTGGGGTGCGGATAATATCGCAGACCTGGCGACGATTCCGCACCTGGGAGCCGATGGCGCGTATGCGAACACAACCTACTTTGCCGATGGGCTGCACCCGAATAATACGGGCGAGCTTTTTCTGGATACGGTGTTCAGCAATGCGATCAATGAGCTGATTGGATCGAACGAGACATCGAACCGGCATACGACGGCGGCGGCTACCTATGCCGAAGTGGCGGGGGATCGGTTCCTGGATCTGACGGGTACGGCGGCGCAGGCGGTGACGCTGCCGGGCTGCATGGGGTACTCTCTGCCGCGGCAGATTGTGAACATCGGCTCGGTGGCGGCGACGGTGGCTCCGGCGAGCGGGGATACGCTGGTGGGGGCTACCTCGATTGCTGTGGGGGCGAAGGCGATGTTTGTTCCGATTCCGGGAACTCTGGCTGCGGCTGGATGCAACTGGGAGCGGACTCAGTAGCGCAGTAAGAAGAATGGGGCCGGTCCTTCAACGGGACCGGCCCTTTTTCAGTTCTTGAGGGAAAGAGATGCGTGGGAGCAGGGAGATGCTGGCTCTGAAGGATGGGCTGGAGAGCAGGCTGGCCAATAGCGAAGGGATGACGTGCGGGATGTACCTGGCGGAGAAGCTGCTGCGGGTGCGAGGGCGGGATGGAAGTCTGGCTCCGCTGCGGGCGAATGCGGTGCAGAGGCGCTATGAGCAGCAGCGGGGGAAGGCGAACATTGTGCTGAAGGCTCGGCAGATGGGCGTGACGACCTGGGTGGCGGGGCAGTTCTTTCTGAAGACGATTACGCAGCCGGGCGTGTTGACCGTGCAGGTGGCGCATACGCAGGAGGCCGCGGAGAGGATCTTTGCGATGGTGCAGAGGATGTGGGAGAACCTGCCCGCATCGCTGCGCGAGGGGGAGCTGGCGCTCTCGCGGGCCAATGCAAGGCAGATGGTATTTCCGGAGCTGGATAGCGAGTTTCGCGTGGCCAGTGCGGCGGATGAAAATGCCGGCCGGGGGTTGACGATTCAGAACCTGCATTGCAGCGAGGTGGCGAGATGGCCGGGGGATGCGGCGGCTACGCTGGCGGGGTTGCGAGCGGCGCTGGCTCCGGGGGGTGAGGTTTGTCTGGAGAGTACTCCTCGGGGGGCTTATGGGTGCTTTTATGAGGAGTGGATGGGGGCTCGGGAGACTGGGGCTGTAAGGCATTTCTTTCCCTGGTGGATGGAGGAGGCTTATCGCTCGGAGGCTGCTATGGAGCTGCGGGAGGATGAGCTGGCGTTGATGAAGGCTGAGGGGCTGACGGCGGAGCAGATCGGGTTCCGGAGGGAGCTGGAGCGGAGCTATCGGGGGCTGCGGTCGCAGGAGTTTGCTGAGGATGCTGTGAGTTGTTTTAAAGCTACTGGTGACTGCTGCTTCGAGGTGGAGGCGGTGGAGGCTCGGATGGCTGAGGTGCCTGCTCCGGCGGAGCGTAGAAGAGGCGGGGCGTTGTTGGTGTGGCTGCCGCCGGTGGCGGGGCGGGAGTACATCGTCGCTGCCGATACGGCGGGCGGTGGCGTGGATGGTGACTTTGCTGCCGTGCAGGTGGTGGAGGTGGCTACCGGGTTGCAGTGTGCGGAGTTACAGGAACGGATGACTGTCGCGGAGTTGGCGCGGGTGTGTGCGGCGCTGGCGCGGGAGTATGGCGGGGCGATAGTCGCCGTGGAGAGGAATAATCATGGGGCCGGGGTGCTGGCTTATCTGGATGCCTCCGAACGCTGGAGCCGGGTGTATGCGCAGGATGGAGTGGCTGGGTGGTTGACTACCGCAGGGAATAAGCCGGGGATGGTTAGCCGGATGGGGGCTTTGCTGATGGAGTCGCCGGGACTCTTTATGAGTGGGAGATTGCTGGGGGAGTGTCGGACGTTTGTGACCTGGGGTGGTGGTCGGACGGGGGCTGCGCAGGGGGCGCATGATGATTGTCTGATGGCTATGGCGGTGGCGCAGGGGGTCAGGGCGGAGTTGTTGGGGCACTTCGTGCCGCTCTCGGGGCGGCATGGGTGAGTCATTCGCATGGGGCCTCCTGTTGGTCGGCAGCGAGATTTTTTATTCCGACCAAAATGGCAAGAACAACAGCAACGGCAAAAGAAAAAGCAGATTCCTCCGCTTCGCTCCTAAATGACAACCAAAAGAACTGGCAACAGCAAAGGTGAGAACAGGCAACAACAAGGGCAACCGCAGATTCTTCGGCCTCGCTCAGGAGAATAGAGTGTCTGGAAGTGGCTGGATTTTGTGGGTTTTCGGGATCTTGGGGTTGGTGCAGTATTCTGCTGGCACGGGGGACGGTTTGGCGATACTGGCGGTGCAGGCGATTCGCCGGATGAGGGGTGGAGCGCAGAGTCAGCTCATGCTGGGGGCTGATGGGAACCTGTGGGTGGTGAAGTTTACCAATAATCCGCAGCATGTGCGGGTGCTGGCCAATGAACTGATCGCGACCAGGCTGGCGGCGGCGACGGGATTGACCGTGCCGTTGTGCGATGTGGTGGAGGTGACGCCGTGGCTGGTGGAGCATACCGATGGGATGAGCATTGAGCTGGGCAAGGGGATGCGGGTTCGGTGCGCGTCGGGGTTGCAGTTCGGCAGCATGTTTGTGGGTGGGCTGATGCCGGGGCAGGTAGTCGATTATCTGCCGGAGCAGCAGCTCGAAGAGGTGACCAACCTGGCGGAGTTTGCCGGGATGCTGTGCGTCGATAAGTGGACCGGGAACTGCAATGGGCGGCAGGCGGTGTTTGAACGGAAGCCGCGAGGGAAAAGGTATCGGGCTACGTTTATTGACCAGGGGTTTTGCTTCAATGCAGGCGAGTGGAGTTTTCCCGACTCGCCGCTGCGGGGAGTGTATGCGCAGAACAATGTCTACCGGAAGGTGACGGGATGGGAGAGCTTTGAGCCGTGGCTGACGCGGGTGGAGGAGATGGACGCGGGGGTGCTGTGGGGGATCGCAGAGGCCGCGCCGCCGGAGTGGTATGGCGGCGATCCGGCGGCGATCGAGGTGCTGATGGAGCAGTTGCTGGCGAGGCAGAGGCGGGTGCGAGGATTGATTGAGGCATTTCGGGACTCGAACCGGGAGCCGTTCCCGATGTGGGCGCGTGGTGTGAGTATTGTGGTGCCGCAGCAGTTTGCGGGGAGTAAAGTGCTGGGAAGATTTGTGATGTAACGGTTGCGGGAGAGGCGCTTTGAACGAGAGGATGCCGTGCGAGTTCTTCCTGATCCGGTATGTGCCGGATGTGGTGAAGGGCGAGTTCGTGAATATCGGCGTGGTGCTGCGGGAGGCCGGTGGAGCCGCCAGGGCGGACGTGCGGTTTACGCGCGACTGGGCGCGGGTGCGGTGCATGGACTCGGACGCCGATGTGGCGTTGCTGGAAGGGCTAGAGCAGGAGATTGGGGCTCGACTGCAAAGAGCTGTGACGGCGCAGGACCCGAAGCGCGTGATGGATGTGCTGGAGGACTCGCTCTCGAACTCGGTGCAGATCACCGAGGCGCGGGCTTGTTTGGCGGAGAACCTGCCGACGGAGATGGAGCAGCTGATGCGGATGTATGTGGAGCCGCTGAAGGTTGCCAAGGTGAGGGCGCAGCAGACTGGGCGGGCCGCGATCTCTGCGGCGGTGCGGGGGGAGTTCGAGCGGGCCGGGGTTTGGCGGATGATGCGGAAGAGGATTGCTGCGGCGCCTTATACGCAGGCGGGTGATCCGATGAAGATCGACTGCGGGTATCGGGTGGTCTCCGATGAGGCGCGTGGGGTGGTCAGGATGTTTCATGCGGTGTCGCTGGACGGGGATGTCGAGGCGGCTAAGGTGCTGGCTTACTCGGCTCCGCAGTTGCGGGATGGCGTGGGGAGGGTGGAGGCGGCGGAGCTGCTCCTGACGGCGGTGGTGGAGCCGATCAAGATGGTCGCGGAGGATGAGGGCGAGGCCTGGGAACGGTATCGGTTTGGGGTGGAGACGATGGAGCGGCAGCAGATTCGGGTGGTGACGTTGAGCGATCTGGCCAGGGCGGCGGAGACGGCGAGGCGGGAGCTGCGGGTGTAGGTAAGGCGAGAGTTTAGTGGGTGTCGGGCGTGGCCGTTAGGGCTGCGCCCGTTTTATTTTGCGCAAAAATTACATGGGGGTGCGACTTGGGAATTGGTGAGAAGGTTCGGAGTGTGTTGCGGCAGATGGCTGGGGGCAGTGAGGCGAAGGTTGAAGGGCCGAGGAAGACGGTGCCGTTGCCTTCGATTCTGACGCCCTACAACGTGAGTGGGCGGCCGGGGCTGGCGGTGTCGCCGAAGCCTACGGCGGCGAATCTGCGCCGGTTTGCCGAGACGCCGGTGGCGCGACGGGCGATCAATGTGGTGAAGGACAAGATCGCCAGCATGGACTGGCAGATACGGGTGCGGCGTGGGTATCGTGAGGCCGATGTGCCGGATGCGCAGGCGAGGATGAATGCGCTGCGGGCGGCGCTTGAGGAGCCGAATGATTCGGACTCGTTTCGTACGCTTTGGGAGCAGGTGATCGAGGATGTGCTGGTGGGCGGGTTCGGCTCGGTGGAGATGAAGGCCACGGGGGATGAGAACAGGCCATTTGAGCTGTATGCCGTCGATGGCGCTGCGATCCATGTGGACGCGCGGTGGCAGGCCGGGGTGGATACGCCTCGGTATGGGTTCTATACGGGGATGCCGGGCGCGGAGGCTGTGACGCCGCTGCGTGACGATGAGTTGATGTATATACGGCTGAATCCGCGGACGCATACGCCGTTTGGCCTGGGGCGGCTGGAGGTGGCGTTCGATACGGTGAACCAGTTTTTGAGTGCGAACCGGTATGCGGGAAGGCTGGCTTCGAACAGCGTGGTGCAGTATGCGCTGTGGCTGGATGAGGCGACGCCGGAGCAGCATGATCGGCTGATTCGGTGGTGGCAGGACGAGATTGAAGGCACAGGGCGGGTGCCGGTGTTGAGTTGCGAGAAGAAGCCGGAGGTGCTGAAGTTTGCGGGCGGCACCGATGCGGACCTGCGGATTCAGTGGCAGGAGTTTCTGGTCACGATGATCGCCAATGCGTTTGAGCTGCCGCCGATGATGCTGGGGTTGACCAGTGAGGTCAATCGCTCGACCGCGGGCGAGCTGGCGGATGAGGCGTTCCAGAGCGCGGTGGTGCCGGTGGCGAAGCTGCTGGCTGAGCATATTACGCGGGACCTCTTTGCGAAGAAGCTGGGGTGGCGGGAGTTTGAGTTCAGCTTCAACGACCTGGATGAGAGGGATGAGAGCAAGGAGGTCGCGATGCAGATACAGCTATTGCAGGCTGGGGTGCTGAGTGTGGCCGAGGTGAGGGCGATGCGTGGGTTGCCTCCGGTTGAGGAGGTGGGTAGTGAAGCTGACGATCGATAACCTGGATGGGAAGGGGGCAGTGGACTACAGTGGGGCTGTCGACAGGTCGAACGTTCGTTCTAGTCCGCTGAAGATTCAGCGGGTATTGAATGAGCCTTCGATTTTGAGCGGGATGCTGTGCCTGGAGGGGACCGCACTGCCGGGGCCGGTGCGGCGCGGGAGGGTGGTGGTTGCGGCTCAGAATGGGACGGTGCTCTTTACTGGGTATCTGGCTACGGAGCCGGAGTCCGTGTATGCCGGGGTGGGTGGCGCGGGGCCGGTGTATCGGCTGGCGTTTTCGGCTGTGAGCGATGAGTGGCTGCTGGATAAGCAGCCGGCGGTGCCGTTTGCGGGGGCTGGGCTTAGCGTGGAGGGTGGCACGCTGTTGCAGACGCTGGTCCAGCGCGCGGGCGGCGGGGTGACGATCAGCGTTGCGACGACGCAGGCGGTCGGGGTCTTTCAGCCGAAGGTCGCAGCGGCGTGGTCCGTCAACACTGGGGAGATGGCGGCGGCGGCTTATAGCAGCTATCGGGCGCTGAACGGCGTCGTGAGCCTGGAAAAAATTGGGACGACGACGCATAGCTTCTCGGATGGAGATGGCACACTCACTGTTGCCGCGTTGAGGACTGCGGCTGTGCGGGAGTTGGCCAATGATGTGATGCTCTCGGGCGATATCGAGCCTTGGGCGTATGTGACGGAGCTATTTCAGGGCGATGGCACTACGACTGCCTTCACGTTGGACCAGCCGCCGTTTGTAGCCAAGGCGAATCAGCGGAAGCCGATCGACGATAGCTTCAACACGGGCGTGTTCAATACCGATATCTGGGCCGTGACGGATCCGGGGTCGCATCTTGGATTTAGCTCTGCAGGGTTGCAGATGAGCGGCGGCAATGGGCTGGATGGGCAGACTACGCTGACCGCGATTGATGCGGTGGAGTTGGGCGGGGCGTTGCTGCTGGAGCTGGGGAATGTGCAGCTATCGGCCGCTAGCGATGGCGTGCTGGGGGGATTCTATGCGGGCGTGACCTCGCGGACGAACTGCTTTGCCGGGTTCAATGTGCGGCAAAGCGGCGGGCAGACGCTGGTGGTGCCGATGGTCGGTGGAGTCGAGGTCGGGACCAGCTTTGCGGTGCTGGGCGGGCACAGCTATACGCTACGGATTCGGTTACATTCTGTCGAGATGCAGCGGGTGGCCCAGAGCTACTATGCGACGGTCGATGGGGTGGTCACGCAGTTTGGTGGTGGACTGCGTGCCGCGCCGGTGACGGTGGTGATGGACCTCATTGATTTAGGGGCTGCTTCGAATACTCCGGCTACGGTGTTGTATGACGGCACCACGGCTGGAGCTGTGGCGAATGCTCCGGCTACTTGTAGCTTTGTGCCGGTGAACAGCGTGCAGTTGATCGGGAGCGTTGGCTTTGTTCGGTTGACGCAGGTGGGGTCGACCTGGGTGACGAGCACGCCGCCGGGAGGAGCGACAGCTACGCGGCTGATGGGGACTACGGGCGAGGGTGTGGACTGCAAGGTCGCGCAGGATGGTTCTGTATCAGGAAAGGTTACATTCTTTGCGGGGCGCGTTCCGGTGGCCGGAGAGACGATTGCGGTGACGTATCGCGGTCGGAACCGTGCGCTGGCTCGGATCGCTAATGCGGCTAGTGTTGCCGCGGAAGCTGCGGGCGGTGCGCAGGGGAGCGCGCGGTGGCTGGGGCATGTGGTGCGGCCTGAGGCTCGAAGCTCGGCTGACTGCGAGAGCGCGGCGATGTGCGTGCTGAGCTTTGCGACGGCGCGGGCGGCGGCGGTCTCGGGGAGTTATGCGGTGGCGCGGGCGGCGGATGTGTGGCCGGGGGATGTGCTGGCGCTGACGACCAATGGGGACAGCTTAAGCGTGATCGTGAGGAAGGTGACCGTCGAGGATGGCGGTGTGGTGCCCGAGAGCCTGAGCTATTCGATGGACTTTGCCAATGACTGGGCCGAAGGGTTGGGGATTGCTCTGTCGGAGACGCTGGCGGCCGATGCTGTGCCTCCGACTACTGCGCTGAGTGCTCCGGCGCAGGTGTTGGCGAATCTTCAGAGTTTGGCCGTGGTGTCGGCTACGACTACTGCGTTGCAGGTGGATGCTGGGGTGGCTCCGCCGAGCGGCGGGGGCTTTGAGGTGCGGCGGCGGGATGACGACTTTGGACCGGGGGTGGATCAGGACCTGGTGCTGCGGAGTCCGGTGAGGAGCTTCTCGATTCCTCGGGTGAGTGAGGAAGAACGGTTTTTTGTGCGGATGTATGACGGTGGCTCGCCGCCGCTTTACTCGAGGTGCTCGAGTGAGGTGGTGACGCATCTGCCGGTGTAGGGAGGAGTGGGGATGACGGATTTTGAGGGGCAGGTGCTGGCGGACCTGCACGTGTTGAAGAACCAGATGGACCAGTTGATGGGCGTGGGGCAGCCGGGGCGGCTGCACCATATCGAGGCCAGGGTGGCGGCGACGGAGCAGGGAGTGCAGCGCGTGAAGGGCGGCGTTGGGGTCTTTGGGATGGTGTTGACGTTGCTGCATCTGGCGGTGACGTACTTGGGTGGAAGGCATCACTGAGACGGGGGAGAGAGATGGAGTTTTTGAGGATGTTTTTGCGGAGCGTGACGCTGCTGCCGGGGGTGGTGCAGGACGTTGAGGCCATGTACGGGGCCGGGACCGGGGCGAAGAAACGGGCAGCGGCGATTGAGCTGGTGGGCTCGGCGATCAAGATTGGCGATGCCGTGGAGGGGAAGCAGATTGTGGATGCTGACCAGTTTATGGCTGCGCTGGGGGTCATTGTCGATGGGGTGGTTGCTTGTTTGAATGCCAGTGTCTGGGCTAAGAAGCTAAATGCTTAAAAGCGCCCTCGCGCCGGGCGGGCGGCACTTCGTGCGGTTCTCGGGGCGGTGTGGGTAAGTAATCTTCTGAGGGCCTCCCGTTGGTCGGCAGTAATCATTTTTGATTGCTGCCGACCATATAATCGAACGATGGATGCTATGCCGCTGGTCGGAGTAGTGATGGGAAGCCGCAGCGATTATGCGGTGATGAAGGCCGCAGTCGAGGTTCTGCGCGAGTTTGAGGTACCGTTTGAGGCACGGATCGTCAGTGCGCATCGCACGCCGGAACTGATGTATGAGTATGCGCAGAGCGCCTCGGCGCGGGGGCTCAGGGTCATCATCGCGGGTGCGGGTGGGGCGGCGCATCTGCCGGGGATGCTGGCGGCGCTGACTGTGGTTCCGGTACTGGGTGTGCCGGTGGCCATGACCGCGTTGCAGGGGATGGATTCGCTGCTGAGCATTGTGCAGATGCCCAAGGGCGTGCCCGTGGGGACGCTGGCGATCGGCGCGGCGGGCGCGGGGAATGCGGCGCTGCTGGCGGTGGCGATTCTGGCAACGACCGATGAAGGGTTGCGGGCGAAGTTGGTGGCTCGGCGGGAGGCTACGCGCGACCGCGTGCTGGCCGATAGCCTGGAAGATGAGGCACAGGCGTGAGCGCGATTCTTCCTGGGGCAACGATTGGGATTTTTGGTGGTGGGCAGCTCGGGCGGATGATCGCCATGGCGGCGCGTGGGATGGGGTATCGGATTCTGGTGCTTGATCCTGATCCGGGCTGTCCGGCGCGGTTTGTCGTCGACGGCTGCATTGAGGCGGGGTGGGATGACAGCAGAGGCGCGGCGAACCTGGCGCGTGGGTGCGACGTGGTGACGCTGGAGATTGAGCAGATCAGCCCGCGCAGCATGGAGGCCGCGGCCAGCTTCTGTCCGGTAAGGCCGGGTGGGGCGATGCTGGCGGTGATTCAGGACCGGATTGAGCAGAAGGACTGGCTGCGGAAGCATGGCTTTCCCGTCGGCGAGTATCGGGCGGCAAGGTCGCTGGACCAGGTGCGGGAGGCGATCGCCGCGCTGGGTGGGCGGTGCTTCTGCAAGAGCGCCACGGGTGGGTATGACGGGCGTGGACAGGGTAAGGTCGGGTTCGCTGGAGAGGTGACCGAGAACGACGTTCGCGGGGCCTGGGAGGCGCTGGGCGAAGGGCCGGGGGTAGTTGAGCAGGCCGTGGAGCTGGAGCGCGAGATCAGCGTGATGGTGGCGCGGTCGCCGAGCGGCGAGGTGAAGGTTTATCCGGCGGCCTGGAACCACCATGAGAATCAGATTCTGGACTGGAGCGTGATTCCGGCTCCGATTTCTTCGGAGATGGAGCGGGAGGCGCGGAGGATTGCTAGTGAGATCGCTGACACCTTTCAACTCGAGGGGCTGCTGGCAGTGGAGATGTTTGTTACCGACGGGGGCAGGCTGCTGGTGAATGAGCTGGCTCCGAGGCCGCATAACAGCTATCACCAGAGCGAGCGGGCTTGTGTGACCAGCCAGTTTGAACAGGCGGTGAGGGCGGCGTGCGATCTTCCGCTGGGGGATGTGGATGTGGTGCAGCCTGCGGCGATTGCGAATCTGCTGGGGGATCACTGGATTGCCGCGGATGGGTCTCCTCGGGAGCCCGCGTTTGATGCGGCGCTGGCGGTGCCGGGAGTGAGGCTGCATCTGTATGAGAAGCTGAAGCCGCGTAAGGGGCGCAAGATGGGGCACCTGAGCGCGGTGGGGAAGACGGCGGATGAGGCTGTGGCGTTGGTTTTGAAGGCTAAAGCGGCTTTGTAAAGGGGGGCCGTTGGTCGGTGATGAGGATTTTGTTTCCGACCAGCCGTGCGAAGCTTGAAAAAGGCGTGGGAACGCCCGCCCTCCGCGTAACGGGTGCGTCGGCAGGACAGATTTGTGGCGGGGATAGATCGGGCCTTCAGCCCTTATTTGCCTGTGCGGTCGGTTACCTAGGGCTTCGCCCTAGGCTGGTATGGAGCGCGCCTTCAGCGCTTTTCTCGGGTTCGACAGGGTGGTTGTGGCTTGGTTGGAACCCATGTCTCAGAAGAATCGAGACATGGGGCCCCGGAGTTGGGGCTGGGAGAGGAAAGCATACCTCGGGGGCTAAAGCCCGCTTCTGGGGTGGGTTTGATGTCCGGGCTAAAGCCCGGACCTACCTCAGAAGCAACGACGAAAGCAAAAGCAACAACAACAACAACAGCAACAGCAACGACAACAACAAAAGCAGGAACAAGGGCAAAAGCAGAAGCAGATTCCTCCGCTTCGCTCCTGAATGACAAACAAAAGAACAGGCAACGGTGAGGGCTGGGGCTTTGAGTTTGCTCGGGTGTGGTGTTCGAAGGTGCAAAAAACTGGCGGCGGACCTTGTGAGGTCCGCCGCCGTTTTTTGTGGTTTGGAGAGAGTTAGCCGATGTCTTCGGACCAGTTCTCGAGGTAGGCCTTGAAGTCCGACATGAACTTGCCCGCGTCCGCGCCGTCGACGATGCGGTGGTCGAAGCCCAGCGTGAAGCGCTGGATCGAGCGGATCGCGATGCTCTCCTGGCCGTCCTTGTCGGTGATGACCTCGGCTTCCTTGTTCAGGCCGCCGATCCCGAGGATCGCCGCCTGGGGCTGGTTGATGATCGGGGTACCGAACTGCTCACCAAAGATGCCCGAATTGGTGAGCGTGAAGGTGCCGCCCGAGACCTCGTCCGGAGCGAGCTTCTTGTTGCGGGCGCGGTCGGCCAGGTCGACGATGGAGCGGGCGACGCCGAGGAAGGACTTCTCCTCGCACTGCTTGATGACCGGGACGATCAGGCCCCAGTCGAGCGCGACCGCGATGCCGATGTTGATGTTCTTGTTGTAGAGGGTGGCATCGCCCTGGACTGCGGCGTTGACGATGGGGTGCTTGCGCAGGGCAGCAACGGCAGCGCGCGTGATGAACGGCATGTAGGTCAGCTTGACGCCGTTGCGCTGCTCGTACTTGTTCTTTTCCTTCTCGCGCAGCCGGACGATCCGGGTCATGTCGACCTTGAAGACCGTGTGGACGTGCGGGCTGGTCCGCTTGGACTCGACCATGCGCTGCGCGATGATGGAGCGCATCTTGGTCATGGGGACCAGTTCGCCCGGAGCCGGGGCGGAGACGGGTGCGGCGGGCTTAGCCGGGGCCGGAGCAACGGCGACAGGGGCTGCCGGAGCAGCAGCGGCGGCGGGCTTTGCGCCGCCTTCGAGGTGGCCGAGAATGTCCTGCTTGGTGATGCGGCCGGAGGCGCCGGTACCCGGAACCTGGCTCAGGTCGACGTTGTTCTCACCGGCGATCTTGCGGACCAGAGGCGAGGTGCGGCCACGCTCGCCAGCCGAGGCGCTGGCAGCCGGGGCTGCTGCGGGCGCAGCAGGTGCGGCAACGGGAGCAGCGGCCTTGGGGGCCGACTTGCCGCCGCCGATGATCGCGACCACTGTGTTGATGGTCACGGTCGAGCCTTCGGGGACCTTAATCTCAGTGAGCGTGCCCGCGATGGGCGAGGGGATCTCGGCGTCGACCTTGTCGGTCGAGATCTCGAAGATGGGCTCGTCGCGCTGAACGGTGTCGCCGACCTTCTTGAGCCACTTGGTGATGGTGCCCTCGGTGATAGACTCGCCCATCTGGGGCATCAGGACCTCGGCTCCAGCGGCCTCGGGGGCCGGAATTGCGGCTTCAACGGCAGCGACGGCTTCGGCGGCCGGGGTTACGGAGTCGATCTTCAGGTCGGCGGGCGCGGCAGCGGCGGAACCTGCCTCATTGATGGTGCAGACGACTGTGTTGACCTGGACAGTGGTGCCTTCGGCGATCTTGATCTCACCCAACGTACCGGCTACGGGCGAAGGGATCTCGGCATCGACCTTATCGGTCGAAATCTCGAAGAGAGGCTCGTCGCGCTCGACGACGTCGCCGGGCTTCTTGAGCCACTTGGTGATAGTGCCTTCGGTAATGGATTCGCCCATCTGGGGCATGATGACATCAGTTGGCATGAAGATCCTTCTCGCAAGTAGGCTGTCTGCGTGACGCAGTTACGCCACTGGATTATAAGACTGCGGGGTTGGAATTGGCGTGAGTTGTGCGATTATCAGACCTCTTGGGCGATAGACGGTGTTAGAAGCTCTTCGAGGGACTCGCACCAGAGCATCTGGCGCTCGAAGACGCGGCCGAAGTTGCGTGCGGTTGCGTTTAGCGCATCTTCAAGAGTGGGCAGGGGTTCCAGCGGCGACTCCAGCTCGAGCGACGTCACGGTGCGGTCGGTGATGCCGCAGGGAATGATCCAGTCGAAGTCGCGGAGGTCGGTCGTGACGTTGAGGGCGAAGCCGTGTGAGGTGACCCCCTGGGAGACGTGGACGCCGAGGGCCGCCACCTTTTTTTCCTGGATGGAGCCGCCTGCTATCGTCCAGACGCCGGTGCGGCCGGGGATGCGCTGCGTGGGGACGCGGAAGTCGCCGCAGGTGCGGATGAGCACCTCTTCGAGCATACGGATGTAGTCCACCGGACCGAGGTGCGGGCCTTTTTTGCCGGGCAGGTCGCCGCGCAGGTCGATGACGGGGTAGCCGACCAGTTGGCCGGGGCCGTGGTAGGTGACGTCGCCGCCGCGGTTGATCTCGTGCAACTCGACGCCCTTGTGCTGAAGCAGCTCGTCGGAGGCTAAGATGTTCTCGCGTCGGGAGTTACGGCCCAGGGTGAGCACGGGCGGGTGCTCGAGCAGGAGCAGCGTATCCGCGATCAGGTTCTGCTTGCGCGCGGCGACGACCCGCTGCTGGATGGCGAGGGCCTCGAGGTAGGGAACGCGGCCGAGCGAGAGCAGGTGAACAAACATACCGATACAAGCTTACGGGAGTTTGGCCCGCGTGCGCGAGTGCGGCGGCGGGGGTGCAGTTGCCGGATCGTCTTCAGGTGCGCTCGGTAGCCCGCCAGCGACGTGTCGCGGTGCCGCATCAGAGCTCCGGTCAGGGGCGATTTTTTGCCGAGGCGCTGACCGGCCTGGGCGAAGAGCGTCAGCCAGTCGTGCCAGCGGCCGCCGGACTGTTGCACCTCTTCGAAGGCTCTGGCCAGCTTTCTGGCCTTGCGGGCCGAGGCGGGGGCCGACTCCAGCATGTAGCGGGCCAGCTTTGCCGATTTGCGGATGTCGTGCAGGCGCTCTGCGTTGGACTCCTTCCCCTGCAACACAGCCAAAGACTCGTGCTCGAACCAGGACTGGACGGCGGCGATCAGGTCCGAGGCGAGGATGGTGAGGGGTTCAAATGGTTTCAGTACTTCGAACAGGCGCTCGAGCGAGCGGGTGAGCTTGCGCTGGAGCTGCTGGAGGAGCGACTGTAGCTCGGAGGCCTCTTGCTGGCGCTCCTCTGCGAAGAAGCTGCGCAGCTTGTGGCTGTGCCGCTGAAGCTGCGTGGAGGCTGTTCCGCCAATGAGCGATGCCGGATCGTCGAGCAGGCCAAGCTGGACGTCGAGATCGCGGACTCGACCTGCCGCTCGACGCAGTTCGCGCAGGTGCTTGCGGACTCGGTTTACAACTTTTTCGGGGAGGGTGAGGTTGGGAAGCAGGCTCAGAAGCGTGAGTTGGGCTTCGATCCGCCGGGTGCTGGTGCGCAGATGGTGCGCCGCCCGGGGCTGCGGGTCCGCCAGGCAAAGGGTGATGGAGGACTCAAGCTCTTCGACGTACCGCCGCAGCGTCAGGATCGGGCGGGCGGCGGTGTCGGCGGTTTTCATGGATGCCTATGATGCCAGAGATAATTTCGGGTGTCACTGACGGGGATCACATCCGGAGCATAAGTGCCACGAGGGAGGAAAGCATACCTCGGGGGCTAAAGCCCGCATTGGTGGTGGTTTTTAATGTCCGGGCTAAAGCCCGGACCTACCCCAGAGGCAAGAACAACAGCAAAAGCAGATTCCTCCGCTTCGCTCCTGAATGACAAAAAAACAGGCAACGGCAACAACACCCTCACGCCGGGCGGGCGGCACTTCGTGCGGTGCTCGACGCTTCGCGTGAAAAACCAATCTTCGCGTGAAAAGAAAAAAAGCCGGGCGCGATGGCCCGGCTCTTCTCTCTCAAATAAACAACGACTAGACGTTGACCGCCAGGCCCTCGACGCTCGAGAAACCATCCAGCAGGCTCTCCGACAGGGTCGGGTGCGCGTGGATCGTAAACATCATCTCCTCCACCGTCGCCTCCAGCTCAATCGCCGTGACGCACTCGGCGATCAGCTCCGTCGCCTGAGGCCCGATGATGTGCACGCCCAGCACCTCGCCGTACTTCGCATCCGAGACCACCTTCACAAAGCCGTCGTGCGAGTCCACAATCGTCGCCTTCGAGTTGCCGACGAACGGGAACTTGCCCACCTTGACCTGGTAACCCTTCTCCTTGGCCTGCGCCTCGGTGAGGCCGACCGACCCGATCTGCGGATCGCAGTACGTGCAGCCCGGAATGCGCTGGCGATTGACCGGCCGCGCATACTTACCGGCCAGCTTCGACGCCACCACCAGCCCGCACATCGCTCCCACGTGCGCCAGTTGCGGCAGCCCGCCGACGATATCGCCGATGGCATAAACGCCCGGCTCGGTCGTCTCCATCCACTCGTTCGTCATAATGAAGCCGCGATCCGGCGTGACTTTTACCTTGTCCAGCCCGCAGTCGTAGGTCCGCGGAGCGCGTCCCACGGCTACCAGAACCTTCTCGGCCTGCTTGGTCTTGGTCTTGCCGGTCGAGTCCGCGTACGTAATCAGCGCGCCCTCGGCGTTCTTCTCGATCTTCTCCACCTTCGCGCCGACGGTCACGTCGATGTTGCGCTTCTTGTACAAGCGCAGCAGCTCCTTGGAGATGTCCTCGTCCTCGGCGTTCACGATGCGGGGCAGCGCCTCGATGATCGAGACCTCCGCGCCGAAGCTGTTGAAGACCGAGGCGAACTCCACGCCCACCGCACCCGAGCCGATCACCACCAGCGACTTCGGCATCTTGTCGATCGCCAGAATCTCGCGGTTGGTCATGATGGTCTCATCGGCGGTGTAGCCGGGCAGCATCCGCGCATCGGAGCCGGTGGCCAGCACTACGTTCTTGGCCTTCACCTCGGTGACGGTCTGCTTGGTGAAGCCCTCGCCCTGCAAGTCCTTGGGCTTGCTCTTATCCTCGTCGGTCACCGTAATGGTGTGGACGCCGCCTTGAGCCGACCCGGTGAGCCGTCCGTGCCCGGAGAAGACGGTGATCTTGTTCTTCTTCATCAGGAACTCGAGACCCTTGGTGTGCTTGGTGATGATCTCGTTCTTGCGCGCCAGCACGTTCGTCCAGTTGAGCTGCGGCGCGTCCACGCCGTCGATGCCGTACTTGCCCGCGTGCTTCAGGTGATCCCAGATCTCGGCCGAGAAGAGCATCGCCTTGGTGGGGATGCAGCCCCAGTGGAGACAGGTGCCGCCAAGTTTGTCGGTCTTTTCGATCAACGCGACCTTCAGGCCGAACTGCGCGGCGCGGATGCCGCAGGTGTAACCGGCGGGTCCGCCGCCGATGATGACCACGTCGAAAATCGTCTCTGCCGCCGTCTTCTCTGCCAAGGAATACTCCAATCTGCTACGCATTTTTAAAGTGCCAACGCTTTATTTTACGCCCGTCGGCGCAACCCGGTCCCGGACAGGCCGCCACGCGGGGCGAGCTACCCTCATCTCCACAACAACAATGAAGTAGAACAAGTATGCGGCAGTGTCCTAATTTGCACTCTCTCAAAACAGTTCGATCAGCATGCCGATACGTTTTATACGACACAAATATGGAGAGCCTGTGTGCCAGAACGGAAGGGCATTAGAGGAAGAGTGGCAACTATCGGAAGCACCTTTTTCAGATAGTCGGCCGGAAGCGGTTGCATGGTTCTATGAACGTCGTACCGAAGCCAGAGCCACCTGGATCGAGCACAGGAGGACCTGTACGGAATGTGAAAAATCTCGGTCAGAAACGGTCCCGACCTCAGTTGTGCCCCCTCTGGCTCCCCGTTCATGGGGAGTCAGCCGGATCGAGCATAGGCGCGGGCTACCTTCAAGCCGCTAAACCTCGTCCGTAAACTTCCTCAACTTGCAGTTGTGGCAGATCTCATCGAAGAGCCCGCCCGACCACATCTCCAGCTTCTTCTTCGATCCCAACGCCCCGAACCGTCGCCAGCAGCGAGGACATCGAAACTCCCCGGACCACCAGATCGCCGCCCCGGCCGCCCCCAGCCACAGCAGCATCACAAGCCCGGCCACCAGCACGGGACTCAGCAGCAGGGCCGCGGCCACGCAGAACGGCAACAGTCCGTACAGAAAGAACAGCGCCAGAGAGCGCCGCAACCGGTACGACCGCCATTGCAACACATAGCTCTTTGCCACACCTGGCGCCATTTCCAGACCTCAGTTCAGCAGTTCAGCGTATCTCCTGCAATGTACTCCATCGCCGCCGTTCAAAATTGAAATGCTCGCTGCCGACCAGCGGAAGGCCCTCGGGTATTGATCTACCCATACCGCCCCGAGAACGGTACGAAGTACTACGCAAGCACGCGCGCCGCAGCCTTGGCGAAGTAGGTGACGATAAAGTCCGCCCCGGCACGCCGGATCGAGAGCAACGACTCCATCATGGTACGCTCCGGCTCCAGCCAGCCGCGCTGAAACGCCGCGTGCAGCATGGAGTACTCGCCCGAGACCTGGTAAGCGCCCATCGGCAGATCGCAGCGCTCGCGGGCCGCGCGGATCACGTCGAGGTACGCCATCGCGGGCTTCATCAGGATCATGTCCGCACCCTCCATCACGTCCTGCTCGACGTCGCGCATCGCCTCGCGCAGGTTGGCTCCGTCCATCTGGTAGCTGCGCCGGTCGCCGAACTGCGGGGCCGAGCCAGCCGCCTCGCGAAACGGGCCGTAGAACGCCGAGGCGAATTTGGCGGAGTAGCTCATGATCGGCGTGCGGTCGCGTCCGACGGCATCGAGCGCCGCACGGATGCCCGCGACACGGCCGTCCATCATGTCGCTGGGCGCGATGATATCGGCCCCAGCGCGTGCCAGCGAGACCGCCGACCTGGTCAGCAGCGCGACGCTGGCGTCGTTGTCGACGATGTAATGTTCGCCGTCCCGCACCACCACGCCGCAGTGGCCGTGCGAGGTGTACTCGCAGACGCAGACGTCGGCAATGATGAGCAGGCGGTCGAGCGCGCGGTCCTGCTTGAAGGCCCGCAGCCCGGTCTGGACGATGCCGTCATCGCTCCACGCGCCGGTGGCCTGCTCGTCTTTTTCCGACGGAATCCCGAAGAGCAGCAGCCCGCCGATCCCCAGGGCCGCGCACTCGCGCGCCTCCTTCAGGGCCTCGTCAATCGACAGGTTGAAGCAGCCGGGCATGGAGCTGATGGGCTTGCGGATGCCCTCGCCGGGGCAGAGGAAGAGGGGGTATATCAGGGAGTCGGGGCGAAGATGCGTCTCGCGGACCAGCGAACGCATCGCCTCGGAGCCACGCAGACGCCGCAGACGGGTTGTCGGAAATTCCATGTAAACAGTTTACGGCGAGACAAGCGCCAAGGCTGTATCGCCAGAAGTCGCACTCCAGTCTTATAAAGTCCACCGAGTCTAAGGGCACGGCATCAGCCATGCCCTCTCCTGTGCGGGGCAAAAAAGCATTTGCCGTTGCTTCCGGGGTAGGTCCGGGCCTTAGCCCGGACCTACCCCAACAACAAAATCTGTCCGGCCGAACGAATCTCCTGCCCTAATCCACCAGCGCCTGATACTCCCTCTCCGAACGCTCCGGCGCGAGCACCCAAAGCGTATAAATCCCCAGCGCCGTGCCCACAGGGATCTTAATCAGCGTCAGCACCGCCACCACCAGCGCCAGGGTCCGTCCCCACGGCTTCCGCGCCAGCAGCGAGTAGCCCGCAACTGCCGCCAGAGCTGCCCACAAGATCGTAAGAATTCCCAACACCGGCACCAGCGGAGCCAGCCAGCTCAGATGAAACCCTCCGCTCCCCGGCCAGCCGTCGCCCCACTGATCGCCATGCAGCAGCACCGAGTGCAGCATCAACATGCCAAAGATTCCATGCATGATGCGATAACCCGCATAGACGCACCACAGAATCCCCAGCGTCTGCAGATGGCACGCGACCCGGCCACGCGCCGCGGGCAGCGGAGCGGGCGAAGGCCCGGTGAGCGGCATCCAGGCGGGCGGCTGTGTCGCCTCCCGATAGATCGAAACCCCGCAACGAGGACAAAACCTGACGCCCGCCTCAGCAGGCGTACCGCAACCCGAACAGACCATCCCAAGCCTCCACGCGCGTCGACGTGCCTGCGCGCTGAGTTCCGTTACGCAGCGTACCGAGGAATTGTTCCCTACATCACTCTCGCCACGTACGATAGAGCTTGGCGCCACCATGAATCTCATCCCCAACATTCCCGCACCACTGGCCGACTCCAGCAGCATCGCGCTCGAGTGGCCGCGCCTGCGCCGGCAGATCGCCGGTAAAGCCGTCAGCCCGCTCGGCCGCGAGTGGACGCTCGCCCTCGAGCCCTCCACCGACCTCGGCTGGATCGACGCCCAGCAGACCCGCACGGCCGAGATACGCGGCTTCCTGGCCCGCGGCGGCAGCTTCGACTTCCACGGCCTCTTCGACCCCGCGACCCTGCTCGACAAGGCCCGCATCGACGGCAGCGCGCTCGAGGCGCTGGAGATCCGCGACCTGCTCGAAGTGGTGGAGCGCGTGGCCGCCTGGCGCAACGTCCTGATGCCCGGCACCGCTCAGCAACAGGAGGCCGCCCAGCGCCAGATGGGCTCCGGCATCACCGGCCTCTCCACTCCGCTGCTGCACCACGACCTCGCCGGGCTGCTACGGCTGCTGCGCGGCAAGATCGAGCCAGACGGCTCGCTCTCCGACGACGCCAGCCCCGAGCTGCGCCGTATCCGCCGCGCCATGGAGATGCAGCACCGCGCCATCGAGGCCAGCCTGCGCCGCGCCGTCCGCACCCTGCGCGAGGAGGGAAACACGCAGGACGACGTCATCACCGTGCGCGGCGAACGCTTCGTCATCCCCATCAAAGCCGAGTTCAAGCGCCGCGTCCCCGGCGTCATCCACGGCTCTTCGTCCTCCGGCCAGACCGTCTTCGTGGAGCCGCTCGAGACCATCGAGCAAAACAACGAGCTGGTCCGCCTGCTCGACGAAGAGCAATCCGAGATTCACCGCATCCTGGTCGCCATGACCCGCGCCCTGGCCGCCGATTCGCCCGCCATCGGCGTCGGCACCGAGATCCTGGCCGAGGTCGAGTCGCACTTCGTCCGCGCCAAGTTCGCGCTGGACCTCGAGTGCACACGGCCCATCTTCGGCGAGTCGCTGAGCCTGCGCTACGCCCGCCATCCGCTGCTGGAGCTGCGCATGAGGAGCGAAGGCTCCCGCCCCGTGCCCCTCACTCTCGCGCTCGAACCCACGGCGCGCCAGCTCATCATCTCCGGCCCCAACACCGGCGGCAAGACCGTCACGCTCAAGACCGCCGGGTTGCTGGCCCTGATGGCTCAGGCTGGGCTGCCCGTGCCCGCCGAAGAGGCCATTCTGCCGCTCTTCACCGGCATCTTCGCCGACATCGGCGACGCGCAATCCATTGAGCGCAACCTCTCCAGCTTCTCCGCGCACGTGGTCAACGTGGATGCCATCGCCCGCCGCGCCGACGAAGGCTCGCTCGTCCTGCTCGATGAGCTCGGCTCGGCCACCGACCCCGAAGAGGGCGCGGCTCTGGCAGTCGCCGTGGCCAGCCACTTCCTCGGCCTGCGCGCGTGGACCTGCATCACCACCCACCTGACCTCGCTGAAGGTCTACGCGGCCAACCACGCGGGCGTCCTGAACGCCGCCGTCGGCTTCAACCAGGAGACGCTCTCGCCCACCTACGAGCTGCGCCTCGGCGTTCCCGGAGCCTCCGCCGGACTCAACATCGCCGAGCGGCTCGGTATGGACGCGGGCATCATCGCCGCGGCGCGCTCCCAGATGACGACCCAGCAGGCCGACATCGGGGCCTTCCTCGACCAGTTGCACGATCAGATCTCCGCCGCCACCGCCGAGCGCGTGAGCCTGAAGAGGCGCGAGGAGCTGCTGGCCCAGGAGCGGCAGCGGCTCGAAACCGAGGGCCGCAACGAGCAGAAGCAGCGCACCCGCGAGCTGGAGTCCAAGCTGAACTCGCTGCTAGAGGACTTCGACGCCCAACTGAAGGACGCGGTGAAGGCCATCGACGACAAAACCGTCGCGGCCAAAATCGCACGCGGATCGGCGCTGCGCATGGCCACGCTGCGGCGGGAGTTCTCCGAGCAGTTCAGCTCCACCGTTCTGGCCCACAACACCGGGGCCGACCGCAACGATCCCAAGGCCGCGCCCAACCCGCTGAAGAACGAGACTAAGCCAATCAAACCCGGCGATCTGGTGACGCTGAAGTCGCTGGGGCGGCAGGCGCGTGTGGACCGGATCATCGACGCCACGCACTTCGAGGTCTCGATGGGACAGATGAAGATGCGGGTGGCTCGAGGCGATATCGGCGAGGTCGAAACCGTGAGAGTGGCAACACCGCTCGAGGCCGCGCGGCGCAGAGGTGGGGTCACGGTTCAGACGCGGGACGACTCGGATTACCTGAGCCAGGAGATTAATGTGATCGGGCGCACAGCGGCTGAGGCGGAGGATGAGGTATCACGGTATCTGGACCGGGCGTTTCTGGCCGGTCTGCCTCGAGTGCGGATCGTGCACGGGACGGGAATGGGAGTGCTGCGGCGCACATTGCGCGAGTTCCTGAAATCTCACCCGCACGTCGCGACCTTCGCCGAGCCAAGCCACAACGAGGGAGGCCAGGGAGCAACGGTAGTCGAGCTACGTCAATAGCGATTCGCACCGTTCTCGGGGCGAAATGAGCAATGTTCGCTGCCGACCAACGGGAGGCCCTATGCGGATGATCCCGCCCATCCTACCCCGAGAACGGCACGAAGTGCCTTGACCGAAGCAGGATCTGGGGTATGATTTACCCAGCCAGAGTGGCACTTCCTGCCAGTCTCAACCGACCAAGCCAGACAACGTCGCCTCCAAAACCAGCCTGCAGCTCCCTTCAAACGGAACCGGACTTTCGACCCGTTGTTTGCATCGCTATTCCCCTATTCCAAGTTTGCCCCGACATTTTTGAGGCGAAGACACATCAGCCAACGTCCAAAGCAGGAGACAAAGAGATATGCAGAGGACCGATTTGCTAACGACTGAGACAACCCAGGTTCGCTGGCCCGAACGCTACCTTCCGGCGAAGGCCGACGTGTTCTGCCACAACGAGATCACCATCGCCGCGTCGCCCGAGACGATCTGGGCGTGGCTGATCCGCGCCGAAAGCTGGCCGGATTGGTACTCCAATGCGGCCCACATCCACTTTGTCTCCACCTCCGGCCCCAACCTGCGCAACCGCAGCCGCATCCGCTGGAACACCTTCGGCGTGCGCATCACGTCCAAGGTGCTGGAGTTTGAGGCCCCCGCACGGCTGGGCTGGGACTGCCACGGCATCGGCCTGAACGCCTATCATGCGTGGGTCCTGACCCCGCAGGAAGACGGCACGACGCACGTACTGACCGAGGAGACTCAGACCGGCTGGCTCGTCCGTCTGGGCAAGATGCTGATGCCCACACGCAAGCAGCGGATGCACCAGATGTGGCTGGAGGGCCTGAAGGTCCGGGCCGAAGCTGGAGCGCCCAGCGGCGGAGCACGATCCGCAACCGCCATTCTCACTTGATTCGACAGACTTTAACCCGGGAATCAAGCATCCCTTCTTTTATCCTCGGGGTCTTATGGCTTGAGTTATCTTCAAGGTAAGCTCATGCCGTAGGACACCGAGGAGAGACCTTGGCCGATCTGGAACATGACAGCAACTGGCGACCGAAGGCGAATCCCTGGCTGATCGCCGCAACGGTCGCGCTGGCCGCGTTCATGGAGGTGCTCGACACCTCGATCGCCAACGTCGCGCTACCGCATATCGCGGGCAACCTGGGTGCCTCCACAGACCAGGGAACCTGGGTCCTGACCAGCTATCTGGTCTCGAATGCCATCATTCTGCCGGTGGGCGGATGGGCGTCCTCGGTCATCGGCCGCCGCAACTTCTTCATGACCTGCATCGTGATCTTCACGATTGCCAGCTTCCTCTGCGGCATCGCACCCTCGCTGCCGATCCTGCTCATCTGCCGCGTCATCCAGGGCATCGGCGGCGGCGGCCTGCAACCCATGGCGCAGGCCATCATGGCCGACAGCTTCGAGGAGAAGAAGCGCGGCCAGGCCTTCGCGCTGTATGGCCTCGTCGCCGTGCTCGCGCCCTCCATCGGGCCCACGCTGGGCGGCTGGATCACCGATAACTACTCCTGGCGCTGGATCTTCTACATCAACATCCCGGTCGGCATCCTGGCGCTGATCCTGACGCAGCGGCTGGTGCAGGACCCGCCCTGGATCAAGGCCGACCGCGACAACCTGCGGCGGCTGGACTACATCGGCCTCACCCTGCTGAGCCTCGCCATGGGCGGCCTCCAGATCATGCTGGACAAGGGCGAGGAGAATGACTGGTTCGCTTCCAGCTTCATCCGGTTCTTCGGAGTGATGTTCGTCGTGGGCATGATCGGACTGATCTGGTGGGAGTGGCGGCATAAGGCCCCGCTAATGAACCTGAAGCTCTTCAAGTTCAAGAACTTCGCCATCTGCTGCTTCCTGATGATGCTGGTGGGCGGCGTCCTGAACGCCGCGACCGTGTTGCAGCCGCAGTTCCTGCAACAACTGCTGGGCTACACCGCCACCAACGCGGGCATGGCCCTGACGGCAGGCGGCGTGGCGCTGGTGATCGTGATGCCGCTGGCAGGCATAGCGACGGGTAAGTTCGCCGCGCGTAATCTGGCCGCGTTGGGCTTTACGGCCTTTGCCTGCGCGTACTACTGGGTCTCCACTCACGTGACGCTGGATATGAGCTTCGGCCAGGCGCAGTTTCTGCGCGTGTTGCAGATGGTGCCGATCCCGTTCTGCTTCATCTCGATCACGAACGCGGCCTACGTGGGGCTGCCGCGCGAGGCCTCGAACCAGGTCTCGGGTCTCATCAACTTCGCGCGCAACGTGGGCGGCAGCATCTTTATCGCGGTGACGGGCGCGCTGGTCACCAACCGCTCGCTCTTCCACCAGAACCGACTGGCCGACCACATGCAGTTCGGCAGCCAGCCCTTCCAACAGGCGGTGACGATGTTCAAGGGCTATCTGGGCGGCGGCGCGGCGGGCGAACAGGCGGGGCAGGCGATGATCTATCAGCAACTGAACCAGCAGGCCACCGCGCAGGGCTACGTGGACGTCTACCGGATGCTGGCCTGGATGTCGTGCCTGATGGTGCTGCTGGCGTTCCTGCTCAGCAAGAACAAGCCCGGCGAGGGAATGCCCAAGGGCGAGGCCGTTCACTGATTTGGGTAGTCCATAGCAACAAAAGCAAAACGCCCTCACTCCAGAACACTTCATACGGTTCTGGACGCAGCGCGTGTTTCTCCAATAACAAACGGCCCCCGCATGTAACGAGAGCCGTTGCCGTTGCTGCTGTTTTTTAAGGTTTCACGCCGAAGGCGTAGTGCCTCGATGGCAGATCGTCAGATGCGCATGGGCATCAGGATGTAGCGGTACTTTACGTCTTCGTTGCCGTCTTCAGGCCGCATCTGGCCAGCCGATTGGGCGTCCTTGAACTCCAGCCGAACCTCTCCCGTGTTGCCGATGGCCTTCAGGAAGTCGATCAGGTACTGCGAGTTGAAGCCCACGACCAGCGCGTCGTAGTTGTACGGCGTCTCGATAGAGTCCTCGGACTCGCCCGAGTCGGTGGAGGAGCTGGAGAGCTTCAACTCGTTCTGCTCCAGACGAATCTTGATCGCGCCCGAACGCTCGTCGGCAAACTGCGCCACACGCTGGATGCAGGCCATCAGGTCTTCCGAGCGGACGATGACGAACTTGTTGTTGTCGCGCGGCAGCACGGCCTCGTAGTTGGGGAACTGGCCGGTGAGCTTGCGGCTGGTCAGAACACGGCCACCCACGCGGAAGAAGAGTGTGGACTCATCATCGGCGAAGTCCAGCGTCTCAGCATCGCTCGAGCCCAGCAGCGACGACAGCTCCGCAAGCGCCTTGCGCGGGATCAGCGTCTTCTTCTCGCCGGAGATGCCCTCGAGCACCTCGCCATGCTTCTCCACGTGCGCCAGGCGATGGCCGTCGGTCGCCACCATAGCCATCGACTCCGCCTTCAGGACCAGCAGCGCGCCGTTGAGTGTGTAGCGGCTCTCCTCGTTCGAGATGGCGAAGATGGTCTTCGAGATCATGTTCTTAAGCGACGCAACCGAAACCTTATAAGCACCCGTGACCGGAAACTCGGGGATCTGGGGGAAGTTGGCGCGCGCCATGCCCACCATTTTGGTGTTCGAGCGGCCCGCGCGGATCTGGACCCAGTGGTTGTCCATCAGCTTGATGGATATCTCGCCCTCTGGCAGCAGCTTGATGTAGTCGAAGAGCTTGCGCGCCGGGATCGTGCAGGCACCGGCCTTCTTCACCTTGGCCGGGCAGCTCGTGCGCAGGCTCTGGTCCAGATCCGTGGCCGAGATGGTCAGGCGACCGCCGCCCTCACCCTCGGTCGTCGTCTCAAACAGGAAGTTCGACAGGATCGGGATGGTGGTCTTGCGCTCGACGACCGACTGGGCCGCGGTCAGCTCGCGCAGCAGCTCGGCGCGGGAGACCGTGATTTCGAGGTTGCCGGTCGGGACAGATGCGGAGGTAGAGGTCTCGGGGGTCTCGGTCGTGGTCGTGGTCGTCAAAGGGAGTTCTCCAGGAGGAACTTGGATCTTGCAACGGCGGATTCACCGGATGAGTTTGATTCTAGTGGGCACGGACCTTTTTGGGGTAATACAAGTGCCTGTGCAAAAGATACCGGTTATGTGGGGCGCGGGGACTTTACTTTTGCGGCCAAAACCAATGCCAAAGGGACGGGCGCGAACGCTTCTAAGAAATAACAGTGAAAAGGCAATAAAGAACAGAAGCCTTAACCGTTTGCGTTTGAAATGTGGATATAAGGCTAGAGCCTTTTGGAATGAAGGACTTAATGGCGTGTCTCGATTTAGAAATGTGGACAACCGGATTCGAATAGAAGGTAAAGCAGGGTGGAAACCTTTGGAAGTGTCCCAGGATGTCCTATTTATCCACAAGGTGTTTTAAAAACCGGGTAGAAAACCCTGTTCAAAAAGTGGGAATAGGTTCCAAGTCATTGAATGCTTAACCAGATATAAGTGTCCATTTTTCCACTCTTTGCACCGCTCCCTGTGGATATTTGGATTGTTTCTCTATTTGGGCAAGGCGGCAACGCGGAGATGGCCGCGATGAAGGTTGCCCTCTTTGGAGCTTCGGATGCTACGGGTTTGCTGTTGATGGAGCGATGCCTGGCTGCCGAATACGAGGTGACGGCGCTGCTGCGGAGGCCTGTGAAGTTTCCCTACCTGGACCACCCGACCGTGATCGGGTGCGACATTTTCACATTGCGAGCGGTCTACGACACGATCCATGGGGAGAACGCGTAGCCCTCGGCGTTGGGTGCCGAGTCGCTGAGGTGAGCGGGTGTTCTCGAGCGAATAGTGCCGTCCATTGTGGACGCGATGGGTGAGTTCGGGGTGGTCGGATCGTCACACTGGGGTCAGCGGGGCATTGGACTCGTCGCTCGACCGGACGGTGGTAATGTCGCCAATGCTGACGAGCGAGCCTGCGAGGGGCGTTACCGAGTGGATAGGGAGGCTTTGCCGCGGGGTGGGACGAGAATCTCGTGGGCGGATGTGGCGGAGTTACTGATAGGGCAACTAAAGAGTGAGCGGTGGTTGCGGCGGATGTTTATCTGTATTAGTGAGCCGGGCTGAATTTGTAACATTTTTTGTTCTTATATGAAACATTAATTGTTACAAATTAAGAAGAGTCCAATATTTGAAGATTTATCAGCATATCCGGCGTAAGAGTGTTGTTGCTGGTTGACTCCAAGGTATGCTTTCTTTTCTCAGCCATAAGGACAGCAGCAAAAGCGCCCTAGCGCCGGGCGGGCGGCACTTCGTGCGGTTCTCGACGCTGCGCGTAAACAACGCAAAGGCCGCAACCTTTTGGGCTGCGGCCTTTGTCATTCATATTCAGAAACAACCTAGTTCAGCGTCTCCATCAGCTTATTGATCGTGCGGTTCAAGTCCTTATCCGAGCGCCTCTGTTCGTCGATCTTGGCGATCGAGTGCATCACCGTAGTGTGGTGCTTACCGCCGAACTGGCGTCCGATCTCCGGCAGCGAGGCCTCGGTCATCTGCTTGGCCAGATACATCGCAATCTGCCGCGGCACCACGATCTGCCGCGAGTTGTTCTTCTGCTTCAGCTCCGGCACGCGCATCCCAAACTGCTCGGCCACAGCCCGCTGAATCGCCTCAATGGTGATCTTGCGGACCTGGCTGTCGATGAACTGCTTCAGGCACTGCTGGGCCACGGCGAGCGAGCACTCGACGCCGTGATGCGAGCACCAGGCGATGACGCGGATCAACGCGCCCTCAAGCTCGCGGACGTTGGTCCGTACATTCGACGCAATGAACATGGCGACGTCGAGCGGCACCTGGCTCTGCTCGATCTCGGCCTTGCGTTGCAGGATGGCGACCTTGGTCTCGAGATCCGGTGGCTGGATATCGGCGATCAGTCCCCACTCGAAGCGCGAGCGCAGACGGTCTTCAAAGTCGGGCAGTTCCTTGGGCGGCCGGTCCGAGGCGATGACGATCTGCTTGTCCTGCTCGTGCAGCGTGTTGAAGGTGTAGAAGAACTCCTCCTGGGTACGCTCCTTGCCCGAGAGGAACTGGATGTCGTCGATCAGCAGCACGTCCACGTTGCGGAAGCGGTCGCGGAAGCTGGTCATCTTGTCGTACCGCAGCGAGTTGATCATTTCGTTGGTGAACTTCTCGCCCGAGACGTAGCTGACGAGCGCGTGAGGCTGCCGGCGCTTGATGTCGGCTCCGATGGCATTGAGCAGGTGCGTCTTGCCCATACCGGCGCCGCCGTAAAGGAAGAGCGGGTTGTAGGCCTTCGAGGGCCGCTCGGCGACCGCCTTGGCTGCCGCGGTGGCGAACTGGTTGCCGCTGCCGATGACGAAGGTGTCGAACTGGTAGCGGGGGTTGAGCTGGGCGGCGCTGTTCCAGTCGAAGCGGGCCTGCTCGACGGCGGGCGGCGGGGTGGCCTGGTTGCCGCGCAGAGGGCCGGTGTTGCTGGCGGAGCTGCCGTTGCGCGGGGCGTTGGCGCTGTGGCTGGGCAGCGGCGCAAAGCCGCCATCCTCGCGCAGGCGGGGCGCGGCGGGATCCTGCTGGGGCGTCTCAAAGGTAACGGTCTCGATCTCGAGCCCGAGGTTCTCAATAGCTTCTTCGATGAGGTCGCCGTACTTGTCGCCGATGTGCTCGAACTCTGCCGAGGGGATACGCACAAAGAGCGTCGTGCCGACCGTGCGAGAGTAGCGCGTGGGCTTAAGCCACGTCTCAAAGGACTGCCGATTGATCTTCTTCTCGAGTGCAGCGAGAATGCGGACCCAATGGTTCAACACAGCCTGAGCTGTAGGGACAAATGACAT